>CAWIYU010000001.1:0-17016 GCA_963840395.1 Candidatus Bathyarchaeota archaeon
ATTGTTACTGTTCTGTTTACTCGTTTCAGTTGCGTCTTGTTCCATTCAGTCGGCGCTCCTGATTCGCTATCTATTGGTGTGGACGCATGAGTCCCGTGATAAACTGAGGTTCCCCAAATAACGTCGCTGTTTGCTACGCTCGAGGCTGTCCACGCAAAAGTTGAGTCGCCAGCCTGCAGGACTCGGTAGCCGACGAATAAGTCTGCCCGGGTATGAACTTGAGGCATTTTGAAGCTGGGTGACTGCAGTGGGTTTCGTGAAGGTTTTGGAACTGCTCCGAGTGTACCACCAACAAATCGCCACGTCACCTGCAGCCCATCCAGCGGGCAAAGAAAAGTTCCCTGAAGTTGTATCGTTTCCAGTGCTCGTTGCTGCACCGACGTAAGTGATTAAGTGACTCTCAGCTCTCTGCGTTGGCGCTTCACTGGTGGCCCCAACCAGCTGCTGTCGTGGTTGCTCCTGCAGCTTCAATCATTGAGTTGGAAGCAGTCGGCGTTGTTGTTGCAGCTGCTACTTCGGCTATGCTTGGAGGCGTTGTTGACCCACCGTCGATAACGCCCATCACTCCGCACCTGCTAGGTGGAAGTTGGTTACTTTGGCGCCAACGAAACACCGCAACTAAACTTTGTGATGTACCCACTTCTTCGGGGTCAATGGTGATTGGGTTCGTGCTGCCAATTTGTACACCATCGTAGACCCACTCGTAAAACTCGTAGTCAAAATCATCAGACGGCAAGCCTCGACTTCAATGTCTTCACCATCCGGGATCTCATAAGAATCTGGAGCTGGGTCAGTGGTTCCCATGGCTGGGGGGGAAGCATCAATACTTAGCGTCCAAGTTGTTGCGGCAGCGCCTTTTCTCACAATTCGAGCAAGGGGAAAAAAGTAAAGCTCCTGCACCTCCTGAGCGCCCAAAGCCCGAGTCCAAACCATAAACTCCGCAATTACGACGTCTGCGTCCTCGGCGAATAACACGTCGTTTGCTGATGCGTCCACGTTCCCCAGAAACCTCGGCTTCAGCAACTACCGTTGGAGATTTTAGCTGAGCATGATACATTTTGAGGGTTCCCATCGTAAACGACCATTACAAAGTTTCTGCTGTTTTCTAAGCAGCTGCCACTTGGCGAGTAAATTTCGTGTTGTTGAGCGCCTACGTTTAGCCCTGCGGCGATTCTTTGGTTGGGACCGTCATAACGCAGGTAGAACTGAGCTAGAGCGGAAGAAAATGTATTCGGTGTTGTCTCCTGAGTCGTCTCTGGGAGTGAACCATCCTCCGAAGCTCATGTGGTTTGTTCCTGACGCGTCGAAGTCAGCGCCCACGTTAGCATGTGCCACCGTTCGCAGTGAAACTAAGCACTTTCGTGCCCGGTATGACTCTGAGTCTGTCCAGAAGCTGCCGACATCCAGCTCGGTGATCTCGCCGTCGTTTGGAGTCTCGTTGTTTGGTGCGCTGTCTTTCGCGACTGTGCCGTCGCCCTCGTTTAGGTGATACAAACCGAAGAGTCCCTGGGTGACAAGGGACCATGGGGTGAGTTGGTCGGGTTCGATTCTGTAGACTCCGAGTTCTGCGTATTTTTGGAGGTCTAAAATGATTTGTTCGAGCGTGGGTTTTGCTCGGTCAAGCTCGACGTCAACTTTCGTCGCCGTGACGGTTGCTTTCTTGACTTTGCCCCAGCCGCCATAGTCGAAGACGGAGCTGTTAACGTAGACGTTGTCTCCAGCTCTGATTTGGTATCCATCGTCGATTGGTATGACCGCTGGAATCCCGTCTGTTTCATTGTGCATTTCTTCGTATTTTTTCTGTGCGAGTATGTCAAGCTGCTCTTTTGTGGAGGCTTTCTTTTCGATGAAGACTGCGGTTCCGTTGCTGCCTTCTTCGCCGTATTCTCCGATGATTTGGATACCTGACTCGTCTACGCCTCTTATGCGGATGCGGTCTCTGCGTTGGCTTTGGTCGATGTTTATTTCTTTGATTCTTAGCCTGCTTGGGTAGCGACTGCTTGAGTCGTCTCCTACCCCGAAATAGTAGGTTTCGGCTCCAGCATTGTAGTATCCATAGAAGCCAGTGTTGAGGGATTCAGCGACAAATTTGGCTGCGGTGAAACAGTCAGCATCCTCGAACCTCACTGAGACCGCGGTTTCAGGACAGTAATCAAGTTCTACTCCAGCAGCGGCGAGTATGGCAGTCAAGACATCATCAGCGGGTGTGTTCACGTAAGACCCGGTGATTCTGAACTTCTCCATCCGCTTGTATGTGGCGTTGTACGCGGTGCATTCAATTACTGTTGCTTTGATTTTTACGGGTCCGATTTGGGCGTCGCAGACGTAGTCGTTGTTGTAGAAGATGACGATGTTGGGGTTGTTCATCATGTAGTAGAAGAGGCCGTTGGTTCTTTTTGTTTTGAAGGTGACTTGGAAGAATTTGTTTTGCTCGTAGATTATGCTGCCCAGCTTCGCTTTGAAAGGAGTGAGATTGTAGTTTTCGTCGAAGAAGTTGAAGCTCCAAAGACCCATTAGTCTGGTGGACCTCCCTCTTCAGGTGTCTGGGATAAGTCAAGGTACTCAGTGCTTTGCTTCAGAACAATGCGGAAGATGAATCGGGCTACTTTGTCGCCTTCAGCAACCTCATTTAGCGTGATGCTCCGCACTAGCCATTCTCCGGTGTAAATCATCCTGGGATCAACGAGTGTTTGCACTGTGCCCCTCATCGCCCGCAGCGCAATACAGTATGAAGAGTCTAAGGTTGCTTTGTCGGAGGATGAGCTGCTTATTGAGCCATTCAACGTGAGCGTCCGAGCGGAAAGGCTGCCCGTGATTACGATTGGAGTGTCTCCGTCTATTGTGAGGTCTTCGCCTTCGCTGCCGTTTTCATCGGTTATTTGGTTGACTGCGGTGAGGGCTACGTCTCCAAGCGACCACGGTGCAGACCCAGTGTATGAACCGAAGATGCCGACGAGTAGTTGCGTTTTCAGTCAGCCTCCTTAATCATCATCCATGCACCACCAAACGCCCGAGGATTGCCAAGCAAACACGCCTAACGCAGGGGTTGGAAAATCGTCCCGATTACCAATTGTCGCGATGTCGATTCGTTCTTCAAACTCGGATGAAAAGTCATATCCAACAAGAGCAATGAAATAGACTCCAGCCTCAAGCGGAGCGCCCCCTGAAAAGGTGAATTCAACTTCCTCGTAGACCTCGTCGCCTACGTCGTCGATGGCTACAATTGAGCCCGCGATGAAGGCTTCTTGGGCGTCTGGTTTGGCAGCGGTGCTTCTGAAGGCATTTGAGGAGCCGTAGATTATTGCTTGAATCGTGGCCAGGGCGTTTGAGTTTGTTCTTCTTAGCTTTAGCTTGATTGAGGTTATGGTTGCGGGTAGGTATAGCCTGAATTGTATGGCGCGACCTGTTGTATAGTTGTCAATTGACGTGGAATCATCGGGCATTTCGCTGAGGTTAGAAATTAAGGCGGTACTCATGATAGCAAAACTCCTTTTCCTGCCAGTCCCTTGGCTACGCCTTCCGACGTGGCTTGCACAACCTCTTCCATTGGGACTTCAGCGGTTACGTTGCCGATCGAGACGTTGACGTAGATAACATTGTTTTGGGTCTGTTGAGCTCCAGCGTTCATGCTGCCCAGGGGCACGACGGCTTCAGGGCCTGATTCGCCGATTAACGCAAGAGTTGGCTGCGGTGACGATGCCACCTTCAGCCAATGGGGGAACCGGAATCAACATGCCACCAAAGCCTAAACGGAACTGTGGAGCCTGGAGATTAGGCGCCTCCGACGGAGCTGAGTTGCCGGGTGAAAGGATCCTTTGGTTTGCGTCGCCCGTTATCTCGAGCCGCTCATCCGCTGCCTTTCTGAGTTATCTCGGTTAGTTCGTCTTCGCGGTTCTGATAAATTGTCTTCAGGTCTTCAGTGTGCTTGTTTTCGATGCGGTCTCTCGTCAGCGGTGATTTCTGCTAAGATGTTGTTGCGTTCTTGGTTGATTTTCTGAATTTCTAGCGTAGCCTCGCGTTCACTGCAGCCAACTTCGCCTTCCTTTCGCCTAGCAAGGCAACTTCCTTGGCTGTTTGGTCGTTTCAATTCTTCTCAAGCGCGGCTGTGCGTTCGGCTTCAGCCTTTTCGATGTTGGCTTTGTTGGCGATTTCTGCTTGGAGCTCCTGAACCCGGTAATCCTCGCTAATGCCCTGACGTCGGTTGTTGTAGGTCTTGTCGAGGGCTTCCAGTTGAGCTTGCCCTGCTTCTGAGGCGATTGTTCCTGCTGCTACTCCGTTCTCGATAGCTTGCTTCTGCATCAGGTAGGTAAGCTCGAGCGCGTTGAGGTCATCTTCCCGAGCGGACTGCACGCCCTTCAGCTTGGATTCGGTGGTGCTAATCATCTCATCATAGAAAGTGTTGATTGCGTCAAGTTGGTCCTCATAGGATGCTTTTTAGACTGTCCAGTTGATCGTTGTTTGCCTCTTCGATGGCGTCGGTTTCGTCGGAGAGTCTGCTCTGGACGGCTTCAACGAGTTTGTCGGCGTTGTCGTTCTCCAAGTTGAGGATCTTGTCCCAGCCTTTGACTTCGACGTTGAGACGTTCTTCCCAGGACTTGATTGCGGCGTCTGTTTCTTCTTGTAGGCTGACTCGACCGTTTTGATCTGCTCGTCGTACTTCTTGTTGACGGCTTCGGTTTGTTTCTCAAGGTTCTCTTCGACGATGCGGAGTTGATCTTCCATCTTGCGCTGTACCCGGTCATTCACGGTTCCGGTGATGGCTGCCCAGGCGTCACCAAACCAATTCGCAAGTGCGCCTATGCCGTCGGCGAGCCACCTGATGGCGCCGGCAACGGCTTCAATGTTCTTAATGAAGACGTTCAGCAGAAATTCTCCAAGTGGAACAAGCATGTTTTCCCAAAGCCACGTTAGAGCGCCCACTACGACGTCTATTGCAGGTTTCAAGGCATCCATGATTGCTTTGCCGAGTCCGTCGACGGCGTCTTTGAAATGGCTTGCAGTAGTTGTATGCAAGACAAGCGCAGCCACTAGAGCAGCAATGGCTAGCCACTACCAAGAATAATTGGGTTAGGCAAGCAAAACAGCGTTTAGAGCCCCGACCGCAGCGGTCAAAGTTGCTGTTGGAGCTACAGGCGAAGCATCTTTGCGCGAATGAAAACGCAGTCTCAGCTGACAGTTGCAACACCTGTTGAGTTGCACAGTGAATTCTTGATTGCTGGCAAGACTCGCCGTCATGGTAATAACTGAAGGCAAAACGCTTATGGCGCTACGAACAATGGTTTCGTTGTAGTTGCCCTGGAGCATATTGGCTCGCTCTAAGGCTACGCCGTTTCGTTCCACTGCCAAAGTAAGGTCGCTTTGGGCAGCCTGAGCTTCTTCGCTCGCAGACCCGTATTTCTCGACGGCGTCGTTGTATCTGCGCTGTGTGTCTTCAAGTTGATTTTGGGAGCTCTTAACTGCGAGGTTAGCGCGGTCCACGGAAACCATAATGTCACGGATATTGTCATAAGCATTGTAGAGGGCGAATCCTGCAGTGGCGACTCCAGCGACGCTTATTGTTAGGTCCTTATAGTTTATGGAAGCTCGCTTCGTTTCCTCGACGACTCTGGATTGAGCTGAGGCTAAGCCTTCCTGAGCAGCATTCAGATCCCTGACCGCTGCGGCTGCCTCTTTGCTGTCGACGCCATATTGCCGGATTACCTGGTTGAGCTCATCCTGTTTCGTCTGAACCTCCATTTGGGCATCTTTTAGTTGAAGCGAAGAAGCGGCTTGTTGAAGCTGCGCTTGTTCAGCCTCAGTTAATGGAGCAACCGAGTTAGTGACTGCCCTAGAAAAATCGTTTTGGACCGCTTCGACGTTTCTGAGCGACGCTGCAATTTTGTCGGAAGCTCCAGCTATAACGCTGCTTGCATTATCAATGGCTGTTAGTTTCAGCTCGATTCGGTTGTAACTCATCGCTGTCACTTGTCCCGTTTAACCCATTCGGCAGCTGAGGCGAGGAACCTAAACTGGAACAGCGTTAAGGCTCCGAGGTCCTCGAGACGATACTGGGAAAAAGCTTTCAAGACTTGCGCGATTTGTTTCGCTTCATCGTTTGCGCTGAGCCACGCAGGGATTGCACTCGTAAAAAAGCAGGGGTTCCTTTGAGAAACTGGAGCAAAACGGCGCCTTCGGCAAGCGGCATCGACTTAGCCCACTTGCTGAATATTCTCCGGAGTGTAAACTGGGCATTTCTGGGTAAGCTTTTTTCAGCATTAGATATGCTGCCATGCTTGATTTGTCGGCGTCAGTTTTGCATTGCGCGATGGTGAATGAGTCGTCGAGGGTGAGTTCGCCGTACCTGAGTTTTCCAAGAACCGGAACAATGGCTTCATGGATTTGTTTCGATTGCTTTGTAAGCTCCAGCGGGCTGAAAAGGTGTGAAGCTAAGGCTTTTGCTTCAGCTTCTTTTGCTTCGTGCTCTTTGGCTTGCATTTCCCATTTAGTCGGCTTGCTGAAATCCTGGGCTTCATCTTTTGCAGCGGACATTAAGATCACGTCTAAGCAGGTGGAGTGACGCTTTCTGCTTCGCCAGAAATTGACTCGAGAAGCGCGCCTGTTTCGCCGCCTTTGCGTTCGCAGCTCAGGATCGTGCAGTTTGCCCATGTCTCGTTTCTCGTTGTGGTTGGTGTTCCGTCGGGGCCAAACACCAAGTCAAATTTGGTTCCTGCTAGCAAGAGTGCTATGTAGGTTTTGTCGGTGAAGAGGCGCTCAGCGCTCCAGGTGAAAGTTTGTTTGCCTGCTCCAGAAACAGCCGGGGTCAGCGCGTCCATGCTGTAGTCTTTGATGATTTCTGCTTGGGCTTTCACGGATATGTTTTTACAATAGCCGATTGGGGTTCCAGATTTTAATAGTCTCGCGTTTCTTCCAAGGGAAGGTGTTGACAATTTTTTTCATTTTCCTCCTTTTCTCGGGCGAAGAGGCGAGCTCTGCACCATTCGAGCGAGGTTAACAAGATTACTAGACAACACGATTTCAGTGAAGTCCCGTCGGTAAAGCATAAAATGTTCTTTTGGCAAGAATGAGAGGTCATCTATCCATTGGCGCTTAATCTCAAAAACAAGGTCTTCCGGCTGCAGATCCAGCCGCGACATCTCAGCTTCCGCCAGCAGGTAGCTTAACCCGAGCCAGGCACGATAATAGCGGTCTTGCTCAGCCACATTCGCAAGCAACTTAGCAGAGACTGATAGGAAACGTTCAAAGTTTCCGTCCGGAACATCAAACACGCCCTTCGCAACTTCCAAGCGGTAAGTTCCCCGCATAGTTCTGTAAGTGTGCTGAAGAATCCTGGTTTGTGGATACTTTGCATCTGGAAACTTAACCATCTTGTCCAGGAGCCGAAAGGGCACATTCAAAATCGCCTTGAAGAGTCGCAGCTTCCACTCCAGGTTCATTCAGAAAACTCCTCAATTTTTACAGTTAATCGAAGTTAGAAACGCGATCGGTAATAGTCGCCCACGGAAAGCGCTGGACTTTTGGGATCAAGAATATGTTACCTGGGGAGTGTAGTTTCTTGTTTAATGGTGTTCAGAATACAAAATCAGAATAAACGATGAGGTGATACTATCCTCGCTATCTTGGAATCAAAAGAATAGCAGCTGGGCTTTGATCAAATTGAAGCAAACGCTCATTATTGCTCAGTCAAAATTCCCCTTCACAAGCTAATCCGACGCTATTATTCGAATTCTCGATTAATTTAAGCGCTGCTATGGAGACCTGGGGAAAACCTTAAGCCAACTTCAGACATTAACAGCTTTGGTGGCAAGTTTCTCGTTAAGTTAACACCTCTAAGAAGGGAGAAGAACGCAGTGGAAAAGGTGTAAATGTCGTTTCTCGATTCGCGTGCTAGTGTCATGTCTAACCTGCGTGGTTGTTTTTGGTCTTGTTCCTTGTCAGTTCCAATCTTGCACGTTCCAAGTTCAACCAGTTTACGCGTCCCCTGGCTCTTACAGTCACTCATTTGCCGGCATCACGTTCACTGTGGAAGGAGCTGAATTTTGGGACGTCCTCTTAGAGAATGTTAGCACCGCCCCCCTGATGCCGTCTCAGGCTCATTATCGTTTTTATGCTGACCGTGGGCATGAAATTACGGTTACTGCTTCAATGATGTCGTCGGATGTTCGTAGCGATTTTCTTCAATTCGAATTCCTTTCCCTTGAGAATAACCTCCTCGATACTGATACTTTGTTAGGAACTAACGAACCAGCGCGAACTCTTCAAGTTGCAGGCTCCTTTGTGTTCAACGGCTCCTGCGGCGCTAAAGTAGACGGCGCGCGCGAAGACAGTATAATTCATATACTCTTTTCTTTCTTTTTGGAACCCACCATCACACCATCCACTACACCCGCAGAAACCCCAACTCAGCCAACGCCTCAAGACCAACTGGATACCTATCCGAGTTTAACCATAAACAGTTTGACAGGCGACGTGGAAGTGCTGTGGGCGGAATCGGAGACCGATTGGTCTCCAGCAACCCTTGGAATGATTCTCAGGGTAGGGGATTCGATAAAGACCAAGAAAGAATTCTATGACAGGGTAGCCTTGGCAGTGGTGGAATCTATGGGTTGGGTGGCTCTAGCGGACTTTTATGTTGCGCATGGTGGCGGCGTGAAAGTGCTGCCCCCAGAACCAGCGCCCAAGCCATTCAGCAAAAGCGTGAAGGTATTATATTTTAAGGACCTTACGCCGCCTGGATTCAGCGGGTCTTATTACATTAAAAGCTCGCCCTCTACATCAAGCACTTCAGGCGCTAACCCACGTCTCTGTATTGAAACTCCCGATGCAATAATCACCGACGTCGGAACACAGTTCGAGGTTCTTGTGGATGACACTGGAACAATGGTTCGCACGTTCAGCGGCTTTGTGTATGTCACTGACATAAACAACACCTACTTCGTAACGGTAGGCGAAAACCAAACGACCTCTGTTCCAAAGGGAGGATACCCCTATGTGCCAACCCTGTTCGATTCTTCCACGGTTGATCGCTGGTGGGAAGCCCTTCCTTCCCCAACTTCAACGCCAACAGGATTTGATCTCTCGAACTTCACAATACTGCTTCCCCTCATTGTAATAGTAGTAGTTATTGTAGTTGCTGTAATCATAGCTGGAGTTGTCTGGAGCAAAGGAAGAAAGACCAAAACTCAAGTTTATTATCCAGCCCCTCCGCCTCCTCCAAACGAATAGAATCGTTTGGTAGGTGCTTTGAAGCATTTTAGTTTGCGGATACTTGGGCACGGGGAATCTTAGCAGCCGATCCAACAACCGAAAAGGCACATTCAAAATCGCCTTGAAGAGCCGCAGCTTCCACTCAGGATTCACATAGAAAACCCCTTAATTCTTACAGTAAATCGAAGTGAGAATCGCGCTCAGTAAAAGGCGCCGTCATGAATTCGAGCCCGCTAAACCTGTGGTTGAAGCTTCCATGACGAGAAAGAAGGGCTTTATGAAGCGCGCAACCATATAGCACACAAAGAATAGCACTAAAGGAAGTGAGGAGTGAATTGCATGGTTTCTAGCCATTTGTTCCCCAATTCTCGCATGTTCCTGTACTTAGGAATTGCTCTTGTTGCCCTTGCTGTTGTTACTCTACCCATAAAAATACCTCTTCAGGCACAGCCAGGGGACGTTGATTATTATGGCATAGGCTGGCTTTTTGCGCCGATAATCGGGATTTGGGGTTTTGCAAGCATAGTTTTAGGGCTTGCGCACTCTTCTTCTCCTAAAAGAACTATCGAATCTTACCTTCTGCCCGTGCTGGCTTTGGTAACTGTTGGTTTGGCATATGCAACATACATGGTTGTTTTCTTCGGTTTAGGAATAATACGCAGTGCAGGCAGAGGTGAACCCTTTTGGTGGCTTTACTTTCTGATGGTTCTAGTTCCAAGTTTGTTGATTTATGCTTCAGCAATCAAATTCCTGAAATCAAAAGGACCAATAGATCTCTTGGCAAGTCAAAAAGTAAGGGTTGCTACCTTTGTCATATTGGCTGCTGTTCCGCTATTATACACATGCATCTTTCTACTATTGATGTATCTGCTTTGATCCTACCAAATTTCTCTCCTTCAACACTGAGAATCGTTTCTGCAGGTACTTGTTCTCACGGGTGATTGGTATTGGATCTTGGCAAAGAAGTGGACCGCGGGAGGGCTACTCCCCAGTGGCAGTTTTGTATTCTTTATCCTTTGTGTAGTCGAATGATGCCCTATGCTTTGGGGTGATAATGATCTTCACCCATCTGGTCAGGCTCAGAAGACCTTTAGCGTAGCTTTCCGCTTTGTCTTTCGGAATGTATTTCTCGCAAAGAAGGGTGAATTCTTTCAACGTGAGATCGGCTACATCCATTTCCGCCACGCCATAAACCACGACGCCCTTAGGCCATATTCCCCTTGTCTCAGATTCATCTATCAACAGCGTGACGTTCCCATTGCGCCTTACATTTCTGGCTTTGCGGCTTTCAACGGGAGTTGCCACAACAATCTTCCCTTCCATGTAGCTGTACCACACGGGAACCGCGTGAATTGTACCATCCACGTTATGACTACAAAACCTCGCAATACTACTCTTTTCGAGTAAGGATTTGATTTCCTCGTTCGTGAGGTGAGGCGACTGAGTATATGGCATCTTCTCACTACTCCAATTTCTGATTAGACCTTTGCCCATTTGAGTTTTTTGCAGGCTAATAGAACGCAATGAGAAAAAAGTGGATCGCGGGAGACGTTCCCGATGAGAGAGAGCGCGGAAGAAAAAAGGAAAAGTAGGCGGGAAACATGTCCGCCGTTTCAAGCCGGTGGTGGCGGAATTACTGTGGTGATTCCATGCATCGTTACGAAAGCGTCGTGTGCTGTTTGTTCTTTGACCGCGGCTGGCCATGTTGGGCAAGTGAAGGTTGCATCTGCGTAGAAGCCCATGTCCTCAAACGATAAAGTATAACCAGATAATACTATGTCCGGGTTTGTGGTCACGAAGGTTTTTGAATCTGTAAAGTGCGTTGAACCTCCGTATTTTTCAAATTCCAAGTGGAAAGCTGGCAAAATAAGCGGATACAAAGCAGGCTTAACTGTATAAGGTATGGTTGCTGGCGGAGGAGAAGGATTAGGGATGCTTGTCACATAATCCTTGGGCCAATACGGCGTGTTCGGGAATTGTAGCGTAATTGTGTCCTTAGGGTCGAAATCGACCGTTATGGAGTTGCCATGCCTCTCTACCTTGAGTTCCTCTTCCGAGACCGGGAAAATGTTCTCCAACGTTCGCATTACGCCGTTACTATCGGTTTTATGGATATAGATTGGGGTACCACTAAACACCGCTCTTTGAACGACAGCTGCGATGGGATTGGTTGTTATTAAAGCGAATGGGAACGTGACTGGAGCTGGAAAGCCAGTGACTGGTACAATCAGCGTCAGGAGAAGGCTGTCTCCTGTTCCCGCGTTTCCCCCAACATTGTCAGTTGCAAGTATTCCAATTTTGGCGGTCGGCCAATGGAAAGTCGCAGGTACGTTTATCGTCGTGTTTCCACCTGACCAGTAGAATATTGTTTCTCCCTCTGGAACATTCACGTTCTTCGCCAAAACAACTGAAAAGCTGCTCGAGGCAAATCCCACTAAAAGAACTGTTACAAGTGCGCCAAGAACTGTCAGCTTTTTCTTTCTCATCTATTTCACCTCCTTTCTCTCCAAAACTCCTGAGAAATGAGCAAAAAATCTATTCTGTTGCGTTTTGTTTATATGATTTGTGGAATCGTGTTCTATGAATCATCTGATATTAGATGGTCAATAATCTTAATCCAAGATGCGGTTTTTGGTACCATTTTTAATCGTTTCTCAGGAAAATCTTCCGTTTCTCGCGATTGCCCATCCAGCTAACGAAGCATTTGCCTAAAAAGGAATTATCAACATCTAACCCAGCCACTACCTTTTCAGCAAAATCAATAATGCCAAAGAAGTACATATTTCACGGCTCAAAAAATAATACCCCTTCCAGCGATACTTGCCCACCATAGAACGTTTTGCCCCGATACGAAATTGTGCCTGGACTGAAACTTGTGGGGTAAATGTCTTGTACTGCACCGCTTAAGGTTCGATCTGAGAGTATGGCGTCAACTACATCGCCCATAACGTCGATGATGCCGTCAAACCAGTCTTGGGGAGCTGATTCACGGACAAGCACAAGCAAGTTCACCCGCACAGTAACCTCCAGAGCCGAGCCCATCTCAAGAGGCACAACAGAACTCGAAGAAGGATCAACCAAAATGACTGGGGTGTCTGGGGTTAGGGCGAAGTTTTCGCCTACAAAAACGGTTTTAGCTACTCCCGAAGCGGGTACAGCGGGCACGGCAGGTATTTCAGGTTCCCCATCATGCGCAGGTACACCGGGCACTTCAGGAACGCCAGGCACATAATCAAGAACGCCTTTGATCGCGGTGAAAACCGCTTCGTACGCAGAATAGAAACTGTTTACCATTTAATAGCCCTCTGTCACTTCAGTCCACGCTTCCGCAAAGAAACGCGGAATCTCCGCTTCAGCCTCTTCCTTAACTCTTTGCAGTAAATCACTGGGCTTAGTACCCGGATGATTCACTAGCCTGGTGAAGACGACGTCGCTTCCGCTTCGAAAACGCAAAACAGAAGCAAACCGTGGGCGGATCTGATGAGGACTGGTTCCTTCAATGAAATACAGAAAGTACGGCGCACGGTTACTAATCGCAGATTCCAAGTCACCCTGGGAGGTAACATACCAGCTTTGCTGCATCAACCCAGATCGGAAAGGAGTGTGCTCTTCAGATCGCTTTTTGGAAAAATCAACAGTTTTCTTCAACGTTAACTTAGCAAGTCTGGGTATGTCAGAGGCAACTTTGCTAAGAGATACACCTGTTTCGGTAACTTCAACACTAATCATACAATTACACCCTTTGAGAACTTGATGGAGAACCTTGAAATCCCACAATATTATAGAGCGGTCAATCTGCCAAAATTGGGGGCAAATAATTGCCTATCTAACAACTTTTTTGATTAAATTTTAATCCCTAAATCCAAACTGACTTCTAATAACTAATTCTGATTAATTCTCTATCTTCCGTTCCTTAAATTCGCGGATATATCTTCTCTCTTCCTCATTTCACCGTATATCACGTTTATCACACACCAAACGAGAAAGCCGAACGCTTACTCAGCGCACGCAAACAAAAAGAAAAAAGGGGAAAAAGGGTTTTTGGGTTAAGAATGCTACTTGAACTCTATAGATATTTCAACCACAAAATCGGCGGGATCATGAATTTCAAGGTCACTTGTAAATGTGTATGTGCCTTTCGGGTAATCGCCATTTAATCGCAGTGGACCCGCTGGTGGTTGATGAACGGGGTCAAGCATGAAAGTCGCGTACTGAAGTCCGTCGAGCAGGTCGTAGTTACCTTCGCCATCGCTATCTAGAATGAACATGGGAAACTGACCCCCTGTAGGCCTGATAATGCGCCACATAATCCATTGCCACGTTCCAGGCGGTGAAGATGCAGTAACATAACGTGGTGCACTCGACCAGTAATCATAGAAAGCCTGGTCAAGTGGGCGCTTTAGGAACCATCCGTCTTCCATTTCATCTAGCGTGGGTTTGAGGAATTTGATGTCTAAGTAATACCAGGAGTCGGGGTTACCGTCGAGCTTCAATTTAAAGTCTGAAACCTGATTGCCTGGTACTGGCAACTCCTTTGGGTCGAGCGAAGTCCAATAGACCATATTTACCTGCTTCAGGGGTCGCGGTGTAGCGTTTACGAATCCCACAGTTAAGACCGCGAGAAGGCAAATGACCGTTATTACAACTTTTGTAGTCTTATTCACTTTTTTCACCTCCTCTTCTATGTTTTTGGAAGTGAAGGCGAGCCGTTTGTCGCGACTGAGATTCAATCAGGTCTGTTCTTTTGAGAGCTCAACAACGTTCTCCCGGTAACAGCCAATTAGTTGGCCACTTTGATTACAGCGAGTCCGAAAGCCCTTGGATAGTTTGTACCCTATGCCCTGCGGCTTCTTCTCCCACTTCGGTGACCGTATGAGTGTTACTTGATTTAAATTTTGCGAAAATAGGTATCACATGATTTACTACAGTTCATATTTTTTCTCTTAGAGTAACATCTTGCGAGCAAAAATTAGACTGTGATTCTTGGAAGCCACTCTTTTTTTCGTTTCTCAGATACTAGCAAACAACAATGCTTCTTTACTAATCAATGCATCAATAGTCTGTCTGGTTTCATGCGTCAATAGGATTCACTAATGAAAGTTAACTGTGTTTTAACCGTATGTATCGTCTGTTCCAATTGCAATGGGTAAACCTTGGGCAGCTTCAGCTGAGCTGATGCGCCTTTCGGCAGCTGCACGGTAATCCTGTGCAGAAGCAAACTTGACAGAATCATTTAGGCCGGCTTCAACCGTGTAGTATGCAGCTCTTGTTTTGGGGTCACGCATCACGATTTTCTCAGCCGTCAACAACATGCTAATTTCCTGCAAGGCAGAAACCGAAAGCCCATCTAAGCCGCGATCTGCAATTTCAGCATCCGACAAAGCAATCAACGCGGTTATGTCGTTGTCGCTGATGCTGGTATTCACGATTTGTTTAACCTGTGTGTATGTGCAGTTTGCAGTCAAGGTTTAATACTCCCAGATGCTCGCAAACGACATAGCCGTCTATTGCTGCTGAGAAACCAGCTTTGCGGATGTCACGCCAAAAATAAACGTCGAAACTGGCAACCGCAAAATTATTGATGAAGCGTATTCCCCGCTCAAACACGCACCGTTTAATCAGGATGCAGCCTGTGCCTGCCACAAGCAACCCATCCTTGAAGGTGACAACTTTGTCTCTGTAATCGTCGAGTTTTCCGTTTGTGACAGGACGCACATCATCAGGATCCAAAAAGACGCCTGCGCACACTGTGTCCTTGTACATTTCGTTTAGGGCAGGGTTCTTTGGGTAACTGTGAAAAGGAACCACAGCAACTGCGACGTCAACGTTTTGCGCAAGCAAATGCGACAAAGCATTCTGGGGTATCACAACGTCGCTTTCCACAATAAGCACGTAGTCGAAGCCTTCAGCGACCACGCGGTCAGCCACTTTGTTGTAGGCCTCCACCACGAAACCCCACCCGAGACTGTTTGGGTCAGGAAGGTCAAAGGTGTAGGGAATTTCGCCTAATGCAGCTTTAATGGCATCTACCACTTGTGGGCGAAACTGCATGTGGCTAGTTAACGTGGCTGGAATAGAAACCAAAAGCTTAGGGTAAATGGCTGACGCTTCTGGTTTAGGAAGTTGTTTGGTTTGTTTTTGTTTTTTCTCCATAAATTTCACCTGTAAATAGAACAAAAAAAGAAAATGAGGGAAAGAGAGCCAGCTTAAACTGAGCTCTCAAATAGTGGTCATTTTGCACAAAGCATTTGCCTGATAAACTACTGGTAGACCGCGTACGTATGCTCTGCCGAACAAGCCCTTTCCGCTTCGCACCGACTCAATTTCTGTCTCTATCGCTAAGTCTTCTGCGACTACGTACTCGAACATGCCAACGGGGTTTGCCTTCATCATTAGGCCTGTGCCTGCTGTGATGCCTTCGCTGACAAAGATTTGTCCGCCGATGCGTTTTTGCACCCAATCCATCCAAGGCGTTGCAGTGTTCGCGATCAGCGCCATTGCGTAGCCTTCCTGTGTTGGATTGAGCAGGAGGTTGTAGGGGCGGTAGATGTGGTCAGCTGCGAGCAATGCGATGGTTGCGTTTATGCTAAGCGGAATGTTTGTTGCGGTTCCCCAGGATAATGAGGTGGCTTCGCTGTTTCCTGCGGCTGCATAGAGTCCGTTGATTGTGCCTGAGCCTTCAATTATGCATGTGTCTTCGAGGAGTCCTACTTGGTAGGCTGCGGCGTCACTGTAAGTTGTCGGCAATGGAGTTCCAGTTATGTAGCTGGCGTCTAGGTCTGCTTTAGGAATCTCGAATTCTTTGTGGTGGCATGGAATGTTAACTGGGGTTCTGCCAAGGTTAACTGCGTCTAAGGTTTCGCGTCCTGGATACTTGGGGTCAGTTCTTCCCGCACCCATTTCGGTTAAGGTGTCGTAGCTAAAGGTCTGGGTTTCTTTTGGTACAAAGCGGATAGGCAACAGTTTTCGGCCTATGAAGTCTCTGCGCGCTACTTTGATGGCTGAAGGTAGCAGGGTTAAGCCTTGCTCTGCAGTTAGGTATTCGTCTCTTCCAACTTGACTTAAAGATTTCATTTTCTAAGTCTCCTTAGATTAGCAGCCTGGCCATTATCCAGCCTTCAACATCAACTGTGGTTACGGATTCTTCAGCTTCAGCTAACGCTATGCCTTCAGTCGAGATAGGTCCTGTTACGGTTGGTTGAGCGCTTGTGGATGTGACGGGTGTGCTGCTGTTGGGGATTGCTGCTGGTGAGGCTTTGCTAACCATGCCGTCTGCAGCTGCTACAAGTTTGTCGCCTTTCACAACGGTTTGCGATTGTGCAAGGTAGAGCAGAACTACTGCTTTACCTGAGAGCACCGGTGCCTGGTCATTTTGGGCGTAGATGGTGTCTCTGGTTGCAGGGCGGTACATCTTTGCTGCTTGCTCGTAGCCTAAAACTCCGATAGCTGCTCCTCCAGCGGTGCAGACTACAAGGTCGTTGTCGTGGGTGCCTTTCTTTAACAAGTCTGCCGGGATAACAGTTTGTTGCAGTTTCAATGTTGAGGTATTGGACGTCGGGTTTGCCTGAAACAACGATTTGGTTTTTCGGTTGCGGTCCCACTCCTGTGTCGGCTGATGCGGATCCATAAGTTGGGGCGGTCACCATTAGAGGCCTCCTTCGTAGTTTGCCTGTGTCTTGATTGTAGGAACCTACTGTTCCGGGGGTTTTGGGTTTAGTTTTTACTTCTTGGGCATCGCGCATAACTGAAACAAAGGTTTTAGGTTGAGCTTTGTCGAGAGCGTCTTTGACTATGTAGAGTTCGGCTAGTGTC
>CAWIYU010000002.1:0-101847 GCA_963840395.1 Candidatus Bathyarchaeota archaeon
CGAAATACGTTTTCCACCCTGGAACAACTGGGCGCCTCTTCGTGAAACGGACTAAGGACGCCATGAAACAGGTGCTTAGGCAAATGTATGTTAGTGTTTGGAGGGAACAGCGTTGACTCAAGACGTCGCATCGATTAAGGCTGCTATTCTTGCCAAGTTGGCTGCGGCTGCAGGGTTAGCTTCCATTAAGACTTGGTTGAGGGCTGAGCCTGCTCCTGCACGTTACCCAACGAGTCCGTTTGGGATTGTTGAGTGGGCAGGGGGATCTAGAGCTCCAGAGGCTGCATCAATTAAGGTCCAGGACAACTTTCACATTGTAATAGTCAAGAAGAGCTCGGACTCAGACGGGAACGAGGACGCAGTGATTGCGCTGACCAAAGCCGCGGAAGACGCATTGGAAGCGGACCCCCAACTCAACAGCACAACCTTTGACAGCTACGTCAGCAACCGAGAAGTCCAAAAAGTTCCAGCTGGAGACTACGAGATCGCAGCCGTACGCATAACGCTAACAACCTGGAGATACGCTTAGTTTGAACCCGGAATGGGAGCTCCGAGCCTTCAAATGGATAGTCAACATTCCCGTCCGGCTCCTGGACCTAATTCTCCGGTTCCCTTCCAAACCAAAATTCCAGCAAACACGCATGGTCCTACAAATGTACCATGTCCTGCAAAAGACCTATGAAGCTGAGGTTGCCCAGGGCATTTTCGCGATGGATGTTAGAGCTCGACGCGGACCCATCCACATGGACATGGGAGACGCCGACGGAAACTTTGAACGCATGCTCTCCGTTTCGGCGAAGATGCTAGCTCAGATTAGCGAACGAGACAAATACTACCGACAATGGCTCGGACTACTCTTCATCCTTGCTTCTTACGAATTGAACCACATTGACCTTTCACCTAAGGAGGTTAAAGCGGAGATTAGCGAACAATGGAAAGAGGATCTTACCTTTTTGGATGAGAAACACCTGGTCAATTACAAGAGAGACTTTGATGAGATTTTGCTCAGTTGGTATCTGAGTAACCTATCGGGCGAAGCCCGAAAAACCCGTGCGATAAGTTTGCGCGCAAGCTTGCCTTTTTTAGCCATTAATTAGATTGGAAATTCCAGTTTCAATCCCAAATCAGCTAACTTTCACTTCTCCAGGGCGAGACAAAACAAAGATATAAAGCATAACAGCATGAAGAGGTAGGTATCGTGGTGTCTTTGTCATATCCCTCTATTGAAGCGGTGAACCTCTCCAAGAAATTCGGTTCCTTCGTTGCTGTTTCTAATTTGAACCTTAGAATTGAGGGTTCAAAATGCGTTGGGTTCTTGGGTCCAAACGGGGCAGGAAAAACAACCACCCTCAAAATATTCACCGACCTCATTCGGGCATCCTCCGGTGAGGCGCTGATAAACGGCGTAAACGTACATACCCATAAAAGAGAAGCTTTGGCGACTGTGGGAACCCTGATTGAGACTCCCGAAATTTACCCCTCTTTGACACCCCGAGAAGCACTAATGATGATTGCGGAAATCCGCGGCGTGCCAGCGGAAGAGCGGAGAAAAAGAATTGAGGAGGCGGTTGCTAAGGTTCGCATGGACGAATGGATTGACAAACGAGTAGGCAAGTTTTCCAAGGGCATGAAGCAGAGAATCTGTGTTGCCTCGACGCTTCTAGGCGATCCAAGTATTCTGCTTTTGGACGAGCCAACAACGGGTCTCGATCCCAGAGGCATGAGTGAAGTCCGTGACATCGTGAAATCCCTGAAGGGTAAGCATCGGCTGATTTTTATGAGTAGCCACCTTTTAAGCGAGGTATCCGACGTCTGCGATGAAGTCGCCATGATTGACCACGGCAAATTAATTGTTTATGACACAATTGCCAATATAACAGCCAAGTTTTCAGGCGGCGGAAACATGGTGGAAGTTGGGCTACTTCGTCCCGTCGATGAATCTTTGTTTTCCAAGTCCATTGCTGTTCTTCCGGATGTGATTTCGGCAGAAAAAAAGGATGAGCGCACCTTCAGCGTCAGGTTCAATGGTGGCTTGGATGTGCAGGAGCGTCTGTTGAATGATTTGGTAAAACTAAACATAGGCGTCATCAGTTACAAGCCAGCAGCCTCGGAACTTGAAGATGCCTATCTGAATTTGATAAAGTCCACGTTGTGATTAACATGACCAACACAGAAAACGTCTCAAGCAATACGGTGCCAAGCAGCATCGCACAAGTCGGCATAATAATGAAGTATACTTTTCTGGACTACTTCCGATCCCGCCGGTTCTTAATACTGCTGACAATTACGCTTCTGATTAGTGCGCTTCTAACCGTTTTAGTGGGGTATTACCGCCCTGCAAATTTCACAACTACCTCATTAGGGTTTTATTCGAGTTGGTGGGGCAACGCAACAAACTTCGTTGTTGTTCTTTCAGCAATATTCTTTGGAGGCGACGCAATTTCAAGTGAATTCCAAAATAAAACCGGCTATTTCGGCATCCCAAACCCGATTAGGCGCTCGTCCATTTATGTTGGGAAGTTTTTCTCCGCTTTCATAGCTTCCACAATCATACTCGGGATATTCGCTGCTATCACGGTTGGCAATGGGTTGTACTATTTTGGCTTTAGCGTTCCTTTTCAGTTCGGTGAATCATTGCTCTATGCTTGGTTCTATCTAGTTGCAGTGCTTGGGTTCAGTTTCTTCTTCAGTTCTCTCTTCAAGAGCAGCGCCATGTCTATACTCGTAACTGCTATCCTCTTCCTATTCGTTTTTAATCTGATTCAGACCCTTGTTGCGGGATTAGTTCGAGTTGAGCCTTGGTTCATCCTATCTTATGGGGCGGCGATTATTGGCAATGTTTTAGTTGTGCCTTACCCAGCTCACATCACCACGATAGGTGCTGGAGAATTTAGTTTTACATCTTACAATGCGACTATTCCTGAGGGATTAGCCATAATAGGATTATATTTTGTCTTTACCGCTGTCCTGGGGCTTCTGCTTTTTGAGAGAAAGGAATTTACCTGAACATAAGGTGGAGCGCGAAGAGAAGTGGCTTGGCGATCTTATGTTCAGTTGAAATCAAATATGTCTATAAATAAGGATTGTTGTTGAAAGGGTAGGCGATAACGCAGTCTGTTTTCATGCAATAACTCTTTTAACCGTTAAGGGCGAAACCCTTGTATAGCAATTGGAATCACGCGTTAATCTAAAGTCTGTTTTTGATGAGATCCTGCTTTGCTGGTATCTAAGCAACATTGCTATTGAATCCAGAAAAACCTCCAACCGCTGACCTCTCACGACAAAAAACCGGTTTCAAGTTAATATTATTAATGGCAAATGTCAACTGCTAATTACTAAACAGAGTTGTTCTGGAATAGATGATAAATTGGCTGGAAAAAGAACAAAGATTAGCCTGGCCATTCTGGCAGTCATCTTCACCATAGCCTTCGCCTTCGCTACCCTGGAACTCCCAAGAATCGTAAACGGAATTCTAATGAGTTATTTTCCAGACTTAGGTTCCTCCACAGTTGACCCCCAGATCGTTTCCATGATGAGTTACGCCGTACCCATAGGCTACATTTGTTTGGGAATAATTATTGCGCTGGTTGTGCTGGGCTTAACATTTGGGAAGAGCCGACTATCATCTTTGGGAGCTTTGGCTTTTTTTCTTCCAACCTTTGGCTACTTTGCGCTCTCAATGTTTCTGCTCACTGGAATTGGCCTGACAAGAATCATCTGGCTTCCGTTTTGGAACACATATTTTGTCAGTTTCCTTAAACTGGGTGATATTGCGTACGTTCCCTACATGGCTGTGGTGTACCCATTTTACTTGTTGAGTGTTGACGTCAGGGCTTGGCTGGCTTACTTTGCTGTTGGAGGAGGGCTTCTGGTCTTCGTTATTGGCACCTTTGCTTGGCTAACAGGAAAATTGGAACAAAAGAAGTTGGTCAATTTTTGGATTTACAAATATTCTCGTCATCCCCAGTATTTGGGTTACCTCGTGTGGAGTTACGGAGTCATGTTGTTAGCCACACTGGCCAAGTTTCCAAAAGGGGGATATAATCCGGGACCAAGTTTACCCTGGATCGTTAGTTCGCTCATAATAATCTGTGTCGCTTTAGCCGAAGAAATACGGATGCAAAAAGAATATGGCAAAGAATATACCAAATATCAAAGCGCTACTCCCTTTCTGCTTCCTCTACCCAAATTCATTTCCAATATTGCAGTAGCCCCTGCGAGGTTGATGTTTCACAAGAAATCTTTGCCAGAGACGAAGAAAGAAATCTTTTTCACCTTGCTTGTTTACGCTTTTATCCTATTCTTGGCGTCTGTTCCGTTTCTGCTCTTAAACTGGCCTCCAGATTATGGATGGCGTATATGGCCTTATTGAAAACCTAAATAACCATGCAGCAAAGCCCGGCGAATAGCTCGATTTTCAGTCTAACATTTTGTCAAGTACAGGCATGTTTTTGATGAGGGTCCTGCTTTGCTGGTATTTGGGAAACATTGCAGGCTGCGCTCAAAAGTAGGCGATTTGCCTTCAGTCTTGTCAATTATTGCTGGGTTTCTAATTTTTCGTTTTCTAAGTTTTTATGAATTCTGCAATAATGCAAGAAAGGTCGACAGCAATGAATAAATCAGAAAGACAATTATCCCGATACATATTAGATAAAGTTCAAAGGGAACCGATTAATGAAACGAATACTGGTCTTATCCGCAGTTGCTCTCCTAATCTTCGCTTCATTATTCGCGGTCGTTAACTACACATCTTCGAATGGACCCAAGGAAAAAAAACCGTTCTATGTAGGTGTCACCTTCTGCGGTGCCACAACTCGAGATGCGATGATGCTAGTTGATAAGGTCAAAAACTACACTAACCTGTTTGTCCTTCAATCTGGTGCCCTAATTTTAAACGGGACTGCTGTTAACGAGATAGGCGACTATGCGGTTCTTAATGGATTACACTTCGCCGCTTACATCGATACTTTAAGCAATCCAAAACAGGCTTCTTGGCTGGAGGTTGCACAGCAACGATGGGGCAAAATGTTTGCTGGCGTCTACTACGGTGATGAGCCGGGCGGAAAAATGCTTGACGACTACGTAAATCTCTCCAATGACCCATCGCAGGGAATCTTTACAAAATTGGGCAATGGGGGCTTATTGGTTGGCGCCATTACATTTATGCCAAATGGCACAATAACGGTCTCTAAAACGGCTGGTTCTCTTCCAGACCCTTCTTTCTTTTCGGATAACGACAAAAACGAAAGCTCTTCAAATAACACCTCCATAGACACCTTCGAATCTAATTTTAATTACACCACTATAATTTACTACCCTAACGGGTCTATAGCAATAGACGAGAAGCTCACCTCAGCCGTCTACTATACCAATGGGTCCATAGTGACAAAGGAAAAAATCAGCAACTTGTTCACATCCGAAAATAGCACAGACAGAATATCTAACGTGCAATCTTACCAGGAAGTGTTGAGCAAGAACCCGATACCGAATTGCGATGCAGCTGCAGAGAATTTCGTGACTAGAAACCAGAAAACACTTGAAGGTTTAAGCAGGCAGTGGTCGTTAGCCAACAGGTCGTTTCCAATATTCACTGCCGATTATGCTCTTTATTGGTGGGATTTCCAGAGCGGCTACGACCTCGTTCTGGCTGAACTAGGCTGGAATAACACTGTAGCTCAAGAAATAGGCCTCGTAAGAGGGGCAGCAAATTTGCAGGGAAAGCAGTGGGGCACGATAATTACGTGGACGTATACGAAATTTCCGTACTTAGCTGATGGCAGCAAGTTGTACGAACAAATGCGCATGTCATATGAAAGCGGAGCTGAATACGTCATCATATTCAACTACGCAGAAGACATGGGGGGACCATTTGGAACTCTGCAGAATGAGCATTTCGTTGCTTTGGAGCGATTCTGGAAGGAGGTAGTTCAAAATTCTGATGTTTTGCCAGGTGGAGTCAAAGCTGAAGCAGTGTTTGTTTTGCCCAAGAATTACGGGTGGGGGCTGAGAAATATTCAGGACACTGTCTGGGGTCTTTGGACTCCAACTGAAGAAGCGCAGCAAGCATTTTCCCGTTTAAAGGGCGCTTTGGTTAAACATGATTTGCGACTTGACATAGTCTTTGAAGACCCAGCCTTTCCTCTTGATGAAAAATATACAAGTGTGTATTATTGGAACCAAACAGACTAAAACGCGCTAGTTCAAAGCAGCAGTTTTAGCATTCTGGTTTTGCCAGTTTTTCTTTACACAAGAAATCTTGACAAAAAACATCTTAAGCAAAGTTAAACCAATAGTTACATGATGCCCTTGAAGAAGAAGACACTCACATTGGCAATCCTCGTGGTGCTTCTGGTTTCAGCGTTAGCCATGGCCATTTCTGTTGATTTGGCAAACGCAAATCCTATACTTATTATTAATTCTGTTCCAAAAATAACATTATTGTCTCCTCAGTCTATACTCTATTATGAAAATTCAGTGAATTTATCATTCTATGGAACCAACATGGGTTGGGGTACTCTAGAATATTCTGAACTCAAATACTGGCTGGATGGAGAAATAAAGGGAACCCTTAACACTGCGCTGAAGGCAGGTGAAGTTTTCTCAGTCAACTTAACTGGGCTTAAAGATGGGAAACACACTATGGAGGTTACAGGATTAGTGACAGTTAAGTCATTAACTGTCTATTATGGTAAAATAACTGCTCAGGTTGGTTGGGGAACTGCTTCATGGACATCTTCTGGACAGCTAAACTTCACCACAGATGCCAACGCTCCAAATGTCTCAATACCTTCATGGCAAGACAGAACGTTTGAGACAACTGATGTTCCCCTAAACTTTACTTTAAGTGAACCAGTTTCTATTCTTTCCTACAGCTTAGATGGGAACAGCAATGTTACATTTACCAACGTTGTTATGGCTCACATTTATGGCAAAGACAACTACTACTTTGTGCTAAACAATTTAGAGGAAGGTTCTCACAGCCTAAAGATTTACGCTAAAGACACCGCTGGGTACACAGGAGAATCTGAAACCTACTTCTTCACTGTAAACACTCAGCCAACACCCATTCCAACAGTCATTCCTACTTTGATACCCACACCTGTCATAACTTCTTCTCCTTCACCAAACCCTACTCCAACAATAGAAGCAGCATTAGAGCCTACTCAAACTGCTAGCCCAACTCCAATTGGAGAACCAACCATGGTGGCATATGCTCCCCAAATTGAAGTTGGTACAGTTGTAGCGGTAGCTGTTGCTGCGGGTGCATTGGTTTACCTTAGGAAGAGGAGATTGCTATGAGAAAGAAAGCATTCATGGCAGCACTCATGATAATACTTGTTTTAGTAGCACTTGGATTGCAGGCGATTCATGTGACAGAAGCTAATCCTATCGGTGCCTACCAACCTGATAATCCTCATACAATAATAAACGTAGAGTCACCTGCAAATCTAACCAAATACGACAAATACACAAGAGATATTACCGTAGTTGTGAGTCTAAATTTTTCTCTTTGGTATCCAAGTTATCTTCTAACATGGAACCCCAATTATACCTGCTCGCTATCATCAGTTGAATTGCGTATGGACAACGGAAAATACAGATTCAACCTGTTAGAGAGTAACTCAGACAGCAATACTCCCCTAAATCCTCAAATAACCTCACAAACGCAGATCATGCAGATATCAACAACCCTTAAGGACCTATCAGAAGGAAACCATAGCCTTCAGGTAAAGACCACAACTAACGGCGTACATGGGTATTACGGTTCAATTGTCTCTACCCCGATTTATGACCAATCAGGAATCACATACTTCGTTATAGGTATCCCAACCATTACACAGCCAACTCCAACTCCTATTGCCACACCTACCCCTATGGATCCAAAAATAGTTATAATTTCAGCCTTATGCCAAGCAGGCAAGGCTTCATTTAATTTCACAGCAAAGCAACTCTACAGTTGGATAGGCTATAGCTTAGACAGAAAAGACACAGTAACAATCACTGGCAACGTAACGACAATTGGATGGGCTGGGAATTACAATCACTACTGCTGCATCTTTGACTTAACTGCAGGCAAACATAACGTAACTTTCTATGCAAAAGCTGACTCAGGAAACTTGGAACAATCTAATCCTTTGTCTTTCACAATTAACGAACAAACACCAACACCCACTCCCGCAACAACGATGGAAACAACAATAGAACCCATACAAACTGCTACCTCAACTCCAACTGGAGATTCATCTTTCACTCTGGATACTTCTTCTGCTGCAATTGGTATAACGGCTGTCATTGCCTTAGTTGCCGCTGTTGCACTAGTTTACCTCAAGAGAAGAAAGGGATAGCTGTGAACAAGAAAACATTCATGGCATGGGTATTCTCCTTGTTAGTTATAGCAACATTGCTGGTTGGGTTGGGAAACGCAGACCCTTTTATTCCCCTTCCACCACCACAAATTACAATTTCATCACCAGAAAATAACAAAATGTACACCATGAACAATATTTCTTTAGTATTCACTCTAGATGTGCCTTCTAAGGCTGCTTTCTCAGCAGGACAATACGCAACTGCTAAGGGAATAAAACCCTCAACATATTTAGTTGATGACCAATTTAGGGGCTACTATGATGGGAGTAGCGAATTGTCTAAGACTTATGTTTTCAGCCTGCCAAGGTTTTCCGATGGATGGCACACTGTTAAAATCTGGGCAACCGCTATTTGGAACCCTGACTTTGGGGGAGCAGATACCCTCAAATATGTAAGTTTCTTTATTGACACAGTTTTCCCAAGTATCTCTGTTCTGTCAGCGAATGGCAGCAAATATGGTACAGCTGATGTTTCTTTAAACTTTACAATAACTGAACCAGTCTCAATGATTTACTACAGCTTGGATGGAAGAAGTAACGCTACATTAGCTGGCAACTTTGCTATTACCCATATTTATGGCAAAGACAACTACTGCGTTACATTTCATGCTCTAGAAGAGGGAGCTCACAGCCTGCAGATATATGCAAATGATACTGCTGGAAACATAGGAAAATCTGACACCATATTCTTTACTGTGAATACTTCAACACCTGACCCTAGTCCTTCTCCTAGTGCATCAAGCTCTCCAAGCCCTTTCCCTTCTGCAACTCTGAAGCCAAGCATTGAGCCTGCTCAAACAGCTACTCCAACAAAAGATGATAATCAGACTTTGGATTTAACGCCAATACTCGCTCTTTCTGGTATTGCAGTAATTGCTGTTGCAGTCGGTGCCCTGGTTATCTTCAGGAGGAGACGGTGAGGGCTGTGGGCAAGAAAACATACATGGCAACAATGGTCTTTTCAGTGCTTCTTGTTTTGCTAGTAGCTGGTTCTGTTACCGTAATGCCTGTGTCAGCTTACAATCCTGACAGCTGGAACTTAAAACTCGACAACGACAACGTGAGGAATGTTGTTGGGGTATATCATCGGTTCGTGAGTTGCAACGGGAAATACTACGCTGTAATGGGAGGAAGTTCCGCAAGACTTGGGTGTATCGCCTACTACGACCCGAACACGGATAAATGGGCAATCGCAAATAACTCAACGATTCAGGTCTTCGTAAACGCAGCAGCAGTGTGCAACAACAGAATTTACATTTACTCGGGGGGAACATTAAAGGCATACGACACAGCGAGCCAGTCAATGCAGCAAAAGGCACCATCTCCTACGACAATCAACTCCGCTGAAATGTACACTATGGGTGACAAAATCTACGTTTTCGGTTCTGATGCGACTTGGCCCCATCCGGCGGTAACTTGGATTTACGACCCAGCCGTCGACTCCTGGTCACAGTCGCCTTCACTTATGCCTTCGTACTCTTATCACGCCGGAACTGTGATAGACAACAAACTCTATGTTGTTGGAACAAACGGTCAAGCGACTTCCCTGATGATTTTTGACCCTAAGATAGGCATTTGGACACAAGGAGCCCCTGTACCTTACACGGTTACTGGGATGTCGTCGTGTGCAACCGAGGGTGTCAAAGCCCAAAAAAGGCTGTATGTGGTTGGCAGTTATTCCCAAAGCACCCAGCTGCTTCAAGTTTATGACCCCCAGACCAAAGCTTGGAGCAATGGTACCTCGCCGCCAAGCAATGTCACAGTCTCTTCTATGACAAGTGTGGATGACCAGATTTACGCTTTCTGCGAGAGCAATTTCCCTGTTGCCGGCATTTTGAATTATGAACAAATTTACGTCTACATGCCTCAAGATTATGGGGTTTGGACTCCTGCCCCATCTCCCTTCCCCTCTCCAACAGGTCAGCCAACACAATCTCCCAGTCCTTCTCCATCTCCGTCTCAAACAGAACAACCAACCCTAGAACCTACTCAGACAGCTACACCAACAACTGAAGATAATGAGACTTTGGATTTAACGCCAATACTAGCTCTCACTGGTGTTGTAGTGATTGCTGTTGCTGTAGGTGCACTAGTTTACTTTAAGAAACGTATTAGAAGCTAAGAAAGCAAAGATTTCTTTAGATTTCTATTTCTCTTCCTTAATCTTAAAACATGGTACAAAACAAGCGCAACTGTGTCAATCACAATCATGCTAAGGAAAATAACCTTGGGAAGAAGAGTCCATTCAGGAAAAATAATTCTCAGCAAAATCACACTTACAATTAGGATGCAACTGAACACAGCTCCTGATAGGTAAACTGGTTTAAGAAAACGTTCATTTGAATAACCCATAAGCCTCAGTATATTAGAAGTTGCTTAAGTTTCTTAGCGTAAGCATATCCTTAGCAATGGTACAACTTTACTTCAACCAAGAACTAAACGTAAGAGAAGCCCAGAAAGCAAGGTTGCCAGCTTGCAGATTTTGGTTGACATAATCATTAGAGTTCCTAGAGACTTCAGTTTTCGCCATCGGAAATCCATGCAATAAGTGTTTTAAGGGTTTGCAATGAACTGCTGATTCAAAATAGGAGTATTATGAAATGTCTGCGACACCTAGTTTGGGTAGAAACGCCCGTCTCTTCAAATCCGGGCAGCCAATCGGCTACGGCAAAAACATCTCCGTGAAGGCAAGCGCGGAAATCATCAAGGACTACAGCATGGACGCTCTAACGCCTGCAGTTTCTGGAGCTGGAAAACAAACCTTTACCTGGAGCATGGAGCGCCTCTTCACTGACGACACCTACATTGCGCTTTTGACTGCTGGAACCAAGTTTGACCTTGTCTTTGCCCCAACCGGCAGCCCATACGAAGCTACACAGTACGAGACCTGGACCAACTGCACGATTCTGAGCTGCGAACGAACAGCCGGAGAAGACAAGGCGATCATAGAGAAGCTCAGCGGCGAAGCCGTGGGCGTCACACCAGCAATTTAGACGTGAATTGAATGACTCCCGAGAAACAGCAGCCAGTTAACTTTGCAGAGAAAACCAAGTTTGAGCTGGAAGCCGAAAAGGTAGAAGCCCAAGAGCAGAAAGCAAAGGCAGTAGCTACTAAGCTCTTCAACCCAACAGAGCTCATGAAATCGGCTTCAACAATAACTGAGGCAGAAGCACCGGGATTGGCAAAATCAGGTATGGCGAGCTCACCCTGGATGACTCCTTCACTATCAGCAAATGCAAGTCTGATGAGGATAAGTCGAGCATGGCAGCCTACCTAATGCTCAAGAAAGCCTACCCAGAAATGCCAACTTTCACTCCGGACAACATTCGCAAATGGGCTCAATCAATGCCAATGGCTGAAGGCAATCCCTGCGTGGCTACGCGCCAACGAAGACGCCCAAGCAGTAGCCAAAGTCCTAAAGACGTTTCCGCAGTACAAGCTCGAAGACCTTCAAAGCCTACAGCTGCCCATGAGAATCAAAGCTGACTCAATAATTATCGAAAGAAGCCTATCCGGCTACACTCTGAAGCAGCCCGTAATCATAAAGCTCGAGAGGGTTCTTGCCGTCAAAGAAAAAGGACTCGTTGCCTTCATTGTGACGTCTTTTCTGAATGAACGTCCTCAGTTAATTCCTTACGTCTTCGACAACCAAAGCCTATTCAAGATGGCTCGTCATTTCCTTAGGCACTGCTCAGTTCCCACAAAAGCTGCCTAGTTTACACTGCAAACGTCAACAAATACGCCAAGTGGCTCGGCTATAGTCCCGACCTAATTATTCAGGATCTAAAACCAGTCGGAGCAATTCCAGACCCAAGCAGACTTCAAAATCACGCCGGATACCTCAACGACTACTTAGCAGCACTTCAAGACGACGGCCTCAAGCCAGGCGCAGTCAACAACTTAATTAAAGCAGTCAAAACATTCTACCGCGTCAACGGAGCAAAAGTGGAGCTCTCAGAGCCGCTCAGCCGCAGAATAACTTACAAAGACCGCTCACCCAAGCCTGAAGAGCTCGCAAAGATTCTCGAAATAGCTACCCTCCGCGAAAAATTTGTAGTCTCAACCTTCGCATTAGCCGGCTTACGCGAAGAATGCTTCACAAAGCTGGTCTATCGCCACGTCAAAGAAGACATTGAAAGCAATAGGTTACCCATTCACGTCCACATCGAAGCAGAAATCACAAAGGGCAAATACCATGACTATGACACCTTCATAGGCGCAGAGGCGGCAACATACCTTAAACTCTACCTCGAGCAGAGACGCAACGGCTCACCAAACGGGTTAATCCCACCTGAATCCCTAACTGACGACTCCCCGCTCATAAGGGACACCACAACGTACAAGGTAAAAGGCATTGTAACCAAATCCATCCGCAAACTCGTTCATCGATTATACGTCAAAGCAGGACTTATCCGACCGCAAAACGGACGAATGTATGACCTTCGCGTCCACAGCCTCAGAAAATACTTTAAAACCCAACTGCTAGCCTTAGGCGTCCAACCCGACTACGTCGATTACATGATGGGGCACACAGTTGACACCTACAACGACATTCAGAGCATCGGCATAGACACACTCAGAAATATCTACAGCTCAGCAGGACTAGCCATCAAACCTAAGACCCAAACAAACAAACTTGACGCACTCAAGGAAATCATACGCGCCTGGGGGATGAACCCAGAACAACTTCTAACACGTGATGCACTCGCGCAAGGCGCAATAACACAAAGCCAAGAACAAGCCGAAAACCATCAACTGACAATCCTCAGAGAACAAATAAGGGCACTGATTAAGCAGGAGGCTTCACGATAGACTCCCGCTTAACCAGCAGTACATATACGCCCGTAAGGTGGCGCCGCCGAAAGGATTCGGACCTTTGACCGACTGGTTAACAGCCAGCCGCTCTACCGGGCTGAGCCACGGCGGCACAACAATCTGCTTCTCCACTTTCAGTTTGAAGAATACTATTTAAGTTTAGTTATTCATCTTCCGGAAGAGGGTCAAACTCTTTCTGTCTAGCTTTACGTTTCCCTAAGTAAGCGAAAACTTTGTAGCCAGCCCTCACAGCTGGACTGTACCATTTACCTTTGAAAGTCATGTTCATCAGGTTACCCATCCACTTGAAATCATGCTCAGAACATTGAATCAACAGTTGCCGATGAAGCTCTGTTAATGCAGTTTCCTTGAACCAGTCCTCGCTCTTTAGCCGGCCCAACGGAACAAAGAACAACGGCACAATCAGGCTCCTGCAATCTTTGAGGTCGTCGATCATCTCCATTGTCTTGAGGAGGTCTTCTTCGCGCTCCTGCGGGAGTCCCACGATAACTGTGCCCGCAGGAACCATCAGATAGTCGTGCATTATTCCCATGCCCTGCTTAACAACCTCTGGCCATTCTTCTGGCTTGAACGGCAGCGCCTTTGCAGGCATGATTTTCTTTGCTAATTCAGGTGAGCCTGTTTCTATGCCGATTTCAGCTCCCCACCAAGCTTGCTTTGCAAGGACCATCTCGCTTATCTGAGCAAGTAGTTTCGGCCTCGACGTTACTGCAGCCAAGGAGCAGTGACTCCAAGATAAGCTGTCAATTTTTGACATTACGGTTTCGTGGAGCTTAAGCAACTTTTCATCGTTTGGCATGACGGTGGTGCTTCCGTAGAGCATTACGTCTTCGCCGTGAAGGCAGCAGGCCTTGTTTTTGCCTTTCTCAATGTTCACGTCGATTTCCCTGGTAATCTTCTCAAGTGGGTACCACCGTAGAGGTCTAGAGGTCACGTTGCAAAACTCGCAGCCTCTGCAACAGCCCCTGCCAATTTCCACTAGCCCATTAATTGACGGTGAAATAATGTCTGGTATCTCCTCCATTTTGGGCGCGTCAGAAACGGCTATTTCGTAGTGTTTGGGCAATGACTCATTTTTTAGTGCAGAGGTGAAGATTCCTGCGAGAACTTTCTCCCCTTCGCCTTCCACTATGCAATCGATGCCGTTTTCCTCTGCGAATTCAGGTCTGAACTCGAATTGCCACGCTCCCGGACCTCCTACAATTACCTTCAAGCCCCGTTTCTTTGCGGCCAATACTTCAGAATTCTTCAATAATGCCTTGAAATGTTTTGCCAAGAAAGGCTCCTTCTTGAAGAGAGTGGCGAGGGTAGTTGATGCTGGGCCCAGCCCGAAGGGATCCATTGCGTGAATGCCCAGTACATTCGCTTGGGGCAGGAACTTCTTAAGGTGTTTTGGGCTTGTGGTCACGACGTCGAAGCCTTCTTTGAGGAGCTGTGCCTCAACTTTGCGCAAGCCATACGGTGCACTCTCGGGAAAGCCGCTTTTTGTTTTGATGTTTGGGAAGAACAGGTAGCTGTAGAGCCAGTCGGGGACGAAGTTGGGAGGGGCACATGTGCCAAAGCCTAGAAATTCGTTGCCGTGGTAGGTGCTCATTAGCGTTCTATCGCTAGTTAGAACGATTTTAGCCATTTCTCCTCTTGCATCCCTACAAACCATAGGCTTTTCTCCCAATGTAAAAGCTTTTCGTGTGCTTGAAGGAACGTCGCAATGGTTTGTGTAAAATTTATATGTTCCAAAGTTGTTTGTAACTAAAAGCCATTGGGATAAACACCCAACGAAAGTGCGGCTTTGCCATTTGGTGCACAAAAGTTGCGCTTTCTACAACAATATATATGTTGATACTTTACCAAATAGAAGAAACTATTGGGGAGCGAGGGCAAAATTGAAAACAGTGTTAGAATTTAGATGGCACGGGAGAGGAGGACAAGGCGCGTGGACAGCAAGTGAACTCCTTGCCAGAGCAGCAATTGCTGAAGGCAAACACATCCAGTCTTTTCCCGAATTTGGACCGGAACGAATGGGCGCTCCAGTAAGCGCCTTCACTCGCATAAGCTCTGAGCCGATAAGACTGCATTGTGCAGTTTATGACCCAGACGTTGTCGTGGTCTTGGACAACACGTTATTGAAGACTGTGCCTGTGACTTCAGGAATAAATCAAGACGACGACGTGATAATCGTTAACTCCATCGAGGATCCTGCAACCGTACGGAGAGCTCTAAAAATATCGGTGGGCAAAGTGTGGACCGTTCCCGCAACAGAAATTGCCCTCAAAATCTTGGGCGCGCCAATAACGAATACGGCTCTGCTTGGCGCTGTAGCCAAAGCCACCGGTGCAGTAACAATGAAGGGTATAGAAAAGACTGTGAAAGGACGCTTTAGACCGGAAATTGCTGAGAAGAATATCGAAGTTATAAAGGAAGCTTACAAGGAGGCAAAAGGAGAATGAGCAGCAAAGAGAAGGGCTGGAAGGAAATTGCACCTGCCGGCGTTTGCCCAAAATCCAGTCTCGGATTCATGACAGGTGACTGGAAAACTTACATGCCAGTTCGTGATTTGGAGAAATGCACGAAGTGTCTCATGTGCGTACTTTATTGTCCCGATGGAGCCATACGCTGGCGGCCAGATCTAGGCAAGGTAGAGTTTGACTTCAACTTCTGTAAGGGTTGCGGAATTTGCGCTAACGAATGTCCAACGAAAGCAATCACCATGAAGTTGCCTGAGTCAATGGAGGATGAGTAAATTGAAGAACATTGCTAAACAGGAACTTATGGCTCTAAATGGCGACGAAGCTGTAGCTCATGCAGTAAAACAAGCAGACGTTGACGTGTTGGCGGCTTACCCGATTACGCCGCAGACAATTATCGTTGAAAAATATAGTGAGTACGTCGCAAACGGCGAAGTCCAAACTGAGTATGTTTGCACAGAATCTGAGCACAGTGCTATGGCTGCATGTGTTGCAGCTTCTGCGACTGGAGCCAGAACTTTTACAGCCAGCGCTTCAGCTGGGTTGGCTTTGATGCACGAAATGTTGTTTGTTGCATCAGGCAGCAGGGTGCCGATAGTGATGGCTGTTGCAAACCGTGCTTTGTCTTCACCTTTGAACATTAACGGTGATCAATCCGACAGCATGGCAGAGCGGGATTCAGGGTGGATTCACCTCTATGTGGAGAACGCTCAAGAAGCTTACGACACGATTCTCCAGGCATTTCGCATCGCAGAACACGGCGAAGTGCAGTTGCCCGTTATCGTGGGTTTAGATGGGTTCATCGTTAGCCACACATTGGAAAACGTTGATGTCTTGGACGATAACGCGGTGAAGGAGTTCGTAGGCGAACGTGTTCTACCCAACGTGTTAACTCATGAAGGCAAAACTGTCCCTTTCAAGCTTGACCCAGATAACCCAATGACCATGGGACCTGTTGCTTTGCCCAACTACTACTTCGAGTTTAAGCGGCAACAAGAAGAAGCCATGAAAAACGCCCTGAAAGTGATTCAGCAGGTTCATGACAAATATGCAATACTCAGTGGCAGAAGCTATGGTAACGGTTTGATCGATGCTTACAGGTTGGATGACGCTGAGGTTGCGGTCGTCTGCGTCGGCTCTGCCTCGGGAACCGCCAAAACAGTAGTTGACGGACTGCGCGAAGAAGGCGTGAACGCTGGTTTGCTGCGGCTTCGAACGTTTAGACCTTTCCCGGCTGAGGAAGTGCAAAAAGCATTGGAGAATGTAAAAGCGGTCGCCGTCATGGACAAGAGCATGAGCTTTGGCGGGAACGGCGGAGCAGTTTTCCATGAAGTTCGCCACGCTTTGTACGACTCAAAATCGCGCCCGTTGATGGTGAACTACATTTACGGTTTGGGCGGAAGAGACACAAGCCCCAAAGACTTCAAGAAAGTCTACAGTGACCTACATATCCTCGCGCACAATAAGCGTGTGGACAAACTCGTCAACTACGTGGGATTGAGGGAGTAGTGGAGGAAAAGAAAATGGCGACAAATCAAGAATGGAAATTTACCGCAAAAGACATCGCTTCCAAACCAGACGCCTTCCTTCCGGGGCATCGTGCGTGCGCTGGATGCGCACCGGCTAACGTTCTGCGCATGGTTATGAAGGCAACACGTGGACCAACCATCGTGACGGAAGCGACTGGCTGTATGGAAGTGGTTTCCTCGATTTATCCTTACACTTCGTGGGCTGTTCCATGGTTGCACACCGCTTTTGAGACTGCGGCTGCTAATGCTTCAGGTATTGATGCCGCGCTTAAGGTTCTTAAGAGGAAGGGGAAATTAAAGCAGGAGCACATTGACATCATTGCCTTTGCTGGTGACGGTGGAACCTACGACATTGGCTTGCAGGCGCTTTCAGGTGCGGTTGAGCGTGGACACGATTTCCTATTTGTCCTGTATGATAACGAAGGATACATGAACACTGGAATTCAGCGTAGCGGTGGAACTCCAATGGGCGCTGCAACAACCACAACTCCTGCTGGCTCTGTGATACCTGGAAAGCTACAACATAAGAAGCCAATCATGGACATTATGGTTGCCCACGGCATGGAATACGTTGCGACCGCTACTCCTTACTACTGGAAAGATCTGCTGCAAAAGGTGCGCAGAGGATTAGAAGTTGAGGGCCCTGCTTTCCTGCACGTTTTTGCGCCTTGCCCACGTGGCTGGAGGAGCGAACCGTCAAAATCGATTGAGTACACGAAACTCGCGGTCGAAAGCTGCGTGTTCCCAGTGTATGAAGTGGTAAAAGGCAAATACGAAATATCTACGCCCAGCAAACTGATTGCGCTTGCACCACAGAAAAAGAAGTCCATCACAGAATACCTCAAGGGACAAGGCAGATATAGGCACCTCTTCACTCCCCAAAACAAACACGTTATCGACGAGCTACAACGTTTCACGGACGAACGTTGGGCAAAACTGCAAAAGAAAGCCGAACAATCCGCATAAACCATCTTTCTTTTTTGTTGCAAAGCAATTTGACGACTTACGCAACCGATTCTCACTTTAGACAACTCTTCTTGATTGCTATTAGCCTTCTTTTGTCTACTCCCATTCTTCATTATGAAGTCAAATAGAAGAAGGATAAATGACCTAAACGGTCCCTTTTTACGGTATTTGCTTGAGCAGTTGACATGCCATACACACGTCTCCTGTTGAAGGGTCTCCGCACTCCTTGCATTCCTTGAAATCGCCTTTCTCTTGCAAACCAGCTAATGCAGGTCTTATTTTTTCTATGCTTTTGAACACGGTAAATTTGGTTCCCGCATGGCGTTCCTCCATTCTGTTGAGCAGACCGCGGATGTCATTTCGCAATGCTTCACCGGCGTAGGGGCATGGTGTGCTTTGAAATGCGAAACCCCTAACATAGGCGTAAAGTGCGCTTTCGCGTTCGGGAATTTCGCACAGAGGCTTCACCTTCTGCACGAGCCGCGGATGCACCCGATCCGTGACGGGCTTCTCCGAAGCCAGTTTGGGGACGTCACCATGGAAGATGTTCATAAGCGAAGTCTGAACCTCATCATCCAGCGTGTGCCCAGTGGCTATTTTATTCGCTTTGACTTCAAGGGCAGCCGCGTTCATAGCTTTGCGCCTCAAGACACCGCAGAAAGCGCAAGGAGTCAACTCGCTCCCACTTCGTCCGATCCGCTCCACCATTTCGTCCAAAGTGTAGCCATAAAGCTTCTTGAAACTAACCACATGATGAGGGATATGCAGGTGTTTGCAGGTTTTCGCCGTGATTTCCAACGCCTCATCTCGGTACCCTCCAATGCCTTCATCCACCGTTACCGCCGCCAAGGTTGCACGGGGATACTCACGCTCCATCTTCGCCAAAACCTCAAGAAGAGTTATGCTGTCCTTGCCACCCGAAACAGCTACGGCAACGCGGTCGTTGTAACCTAACATCTTGTACTTAACTATGGTTGCGCGGACCTTGTTCTCAATGGATTTGGAGAAGCATTTCTTGCACAGCTTCTCACCACTGTAAACTCGATGAAAAAAAGGTTCTTTGCGTTTGCAGGCACTGCATTTGGCGACTGCGCGGGGCGTCATTTGGTTCACGTTGCCACAATCCATGAGGAAGAATTATTAATAAACTAAACTAGCCGAAAACGGGAATCCCATCGTTCAGCGCCTTGACTGACCTACGATTTTCCATAGTTGACCCGTTTAAATAGAATTCTCAATCCGTAGCAATGCTGCATGCATGGGCAGTATTAATAATCTCTGCAGCGTCAATTCATGTAGAGAGCGGATTTGGTTGGCCATTAAACCTGAAACTCGGCAGAACACTGTCGAAGTCACTTATCGTAGCGAACAGTGGACTCTGCTGCACGTATTCAGAAAGAAAGCAGCTGAGTTGATGGTGGCACTTGATGCGCGGCACATCTTTGCTATAGTGTATGGCAGTATCGCACGCGGCGACGTGAATAGAGAAAGCGATATCGACCTCTTTATCCCAGATCCGCCTAGCAGCTTCCAAATCGAAAACGCGCTGGAACAAGCCGAAATTGGCATTGATTCTCGTCGCACTGTCATCCAAGCCACGCCTGCGTACGCCATGAAAGCATACATCGAAATTGATGCGGCAACCACGGTCTCTTTTCCCCTAATGAGCATGCGTAGAGTGGAGCGGGAGTTTTACAGGTTCAGCGGCGAAGCAAACCTTAGCCAGCTGAAAGCCGACGCGCGTATCATGGGCGTGGACAAACGGCTAATGCTTGTCCAACCCACCGAGAAGGGGCATATCGAAAGTAGCGTAATTGGACGCGAAGAACAAACAGCCAAAACGATAGGCGTCACCGTTGAAACTGTCCTCGATAGGGTTCACGCGCTCATGAAGCGTGATGCTGTGGGCAGAACAGGGGTATTCGTTAAGAAAGAACTCACTTCAGACGAAACCTTTGAATTGGCTTTAAAACGGATAGCTGACGAAAACCCAGCAGTTCGAAGGAGACTAGGAACTCAGCAATAGGAAATTGAAAAGAGAGGTTTATGGCGGCAGTGCCGCGCCTTCTGCTTCAGGATAGAAAATAAGATCCTTTTCTTCGAGTAGCTTCTGGATTTTGTCGACTGCCTCAAAGACTTGTTCTTCTTTTTTGGCGCCTACGCAAACTAGTTTGCCTGCGCTGAAAATCAGAAAAACCACTTTCGGTTCATCCATTCGGTAGACAGCGCCTGGAAATTGCTCGGGTTCGTACATGACGCGGCCAAGCTTGTAAACGAGGCTTTCCAAGTCGATTTCTCCACCCAGCTCCGCGGAAGCAACAATGTTTTGGATCATGACCACAGGTTTCTCAGTGATCTGAATTCCTTGGGCTCGGAGCTCTTTAACAACCTTCTCGACAGCTGCTCGTGACTCCTTCTCTGACTTGGCACCTGTGCAGACCATCTTGCCCGTGCCGAAAATCAACGTGGCAGTCTTGGGTTTCTTAAGCCTGAAAACTAAGCCTGGGAACACGCTGGGGTTGTATTCAGTTTGCGGAAATTTTTCCACTATTTTTTGAAGGTCAATTTTCTGATTCAAGGAAACTGACGCGACAATGTTCTGAATCGAAATTTTCGGTTGACGTTTGGTCATTGTTAAATCCCGTTTCAAGGTCTATTTATATATGAAGGGGTATATAACATCATGCCTTTATAAGCACTTATCACGCTGCTTCTGGACAAATTTTCACAAAACCTCATTCTCGGTAGAGCGGAAACCTGAGCAGCGCAACAATGCCTCCCAGAGCTAAAAGTTTGCTTCCTGCTTCGTGCTCTGTGCTTACCACAGTTATGCTGCCTGCTTTCTGTTCTACTTCCCGCATTATCCGCTCTAATTGCAGGCGCTGCTCTTCCTCCGCATCCCGAAGCAAAGTATCAGCCAAAATCAGCTTCTCGACGGCTCCCACCTGTGTAGCCTTCTCCACGTCGGCAAGACCGTAAGTTATGTTATTCTCGCCTTTGCCCAGGCGTTTCATGGTTTCTTCAATAACCTCGGTTTCTTCCAGCACTCGCATCTTATGCGCCGCCCTAAGCAAAACGCCTGAACGGAGAGCCTCGTATATTCCTGCCACTCCCCCATTATTCACACTCTTAACGTCTGCAATAGCTTTTGACATTTCTGAGGCGTTGTCTCTCAGGTAAGCGGCGAAGTCGCCCTTTATGAATCCGACACCAACCATGACGATGGAGTTACGGCTTTGGTTCCAAAGCTGGCTAAGGGTGGTCATCGTGTGTTTGTAAAATTCGTTCGTGGCTCCTTGTCGCTTTTCCGCTTCGTGCTTTCCCGGAAGTTTGGTTCGTTCTTCAACTTTAATTTCTATGCCATATTGTTTTGTTTCTGCAATTGCGTAGCCTTCGTCGTCTATGGCGATAATGAGAAGGGGCTTTTCGGTTTCGCTTGCACGTTCAAGTCTATCTAGAGCATGTTTCTGCCAGTTCGGCTTCACGATGGTAACTGGCTGGTTTAGGCTCACGCTTATGGTGTGATGAGCGCCCGTCGGAATAATGTCTGGCGCATGGATGATTATGCCGTGCACGCGAAGCTTGCCAAGGAACTTGTCCCAAGCGACAGACTCTACCTTGACTCCCATGAAAGCTGAGAAACGCTCGCCGGTCTTTGGACGGGAAGCTTCGCTGTCCATCTTTATGGCGCGGCTCGTGTATGCGTATACCTCGTCGTCCTTGTAGATGATGTTGTAGAGGTGCCAAAGATCATCCTGGGAGTCGGGAACAACTTTTATGAAACCTTGGCGGAGATTTTTCTCTTGAATTCTCAAGCCTGGCACTCAGCGATAGGCAAATGTAGTTTGTGGTAGAAATACGCTGTGGCCCGCATTGAGGTTTTTTCAACTATTCTTTCGATGAAAACCAATATTGGCTTAGGTGAAAAAAGGATACTCCATTATCGTTGGTTTTTGCCTTCTGGGAAATCGTTGCATTTGTAGAAATGGAGAGGTCTTTGGGGTTCTATTCTACACCGTTTTCTGGCGTTTTTGCGTCGAATAAGCGGGGCTAGTTGAAAGAATGGGCATCTAGAGCAAAGGGTATCCATGCTTGTGTCTCCCGGAAGATTTCTCGGTGGTTCTGCGGTTATACAAAACGCCGAGTCAATTGTTATTGGTCCAGATATATTTGGATCGAATATAAGCGTTCCGATTAGTACCTCTGAAAGCTGAGACAGGTTAATGGTTAAAATCTACAGGCAAGCGTTTTGCTTGAACGAACGATTTAAGTCGTTCAACAATGACTGTTGTTTCTGGGCAACAATCTTGAACGAGCTTATCTTCGTCGGTTTGGGACTAAACGATGAGAAAGGCATAAGTCTAAATGGACTTGAAGAGACAAAAACCGCGGACCAAGTGTTCATCGAGCTTTACACCAATCTGCTTCCCGATTTCTCACTGAAAAACCTTCAGAAACTTGTAGGCAAACAAATTCAAGTCCTATCTAGGCACAATTTGGAAGAAGAGAACGGAAAAATTATACTTGACGCAGCGCAGAATGGGAAAGTGGCTTTTCTGATTCCCGGAGACCCCTTCATCGCAACCACGCACGTGACCCTTCGCATCGAAGCCTCAAAACGCAAGATCCCGACCCGTGTTGTGCATGGCGCCAGCATACTCTCCGCCATTATTGGCTTTTCAGGTTTGCACAACTACAAATTTGGAAAGACCGTCACTATTCCCTTTAAGGAAAACTTTAGTGAAACCCCATATGACGTTATCGCACAGAACCATCAACTTGGCCTGCATACCTTGTGTCTTCTAGATTTGAGAGCAGAGGAAGAACGGTTTTTGACAATCCACGACGCCTTGACTTTGTTGAAGGGAACCGAGGAGAGGAAGAAACTGGGAGTAGTCACCGACGTCTCATTGGCTGTTGGTTTGGCGAGAGCTGGAAGCAGGGCTCCAACCTTGAAAGCTGACTTTGTAGGTTCACTTTTGGATTTCGATTTTGGTGCAGCGCCAATGTCACTGGTTTTCCCGGGGGTACTGCATTTTATGGAAGCCGAAGCGTTGATTGCGCTTGCGAATGCCCCAGCAAGGATTAGGAGCATGACACAATGAGCGCGGAAGTCTTGACCGACAAGTACATCGCATCTATGGAGACGAACTTGAAAACCCTACAGCGAACTCGAGGCACTATTACCGTAAACGAAATTTGTGTGAATGAACTATTTGGATATGTTGAAGCTTACCTTTCGGACGCAAAATACTTCAGAGCGCAGAAACATTTCGAAACCAGCCTTACGTCGATTGCTTACTGCGAGGGGCTTCTGGACGCTCTAAAAATAATCGGCGCTATAAAAATAGTTGCTGCTCCCTGAAGTGGCTCGCTTTGTGGTTGCGGACGTGCAGTCACACATTTTAAAATAACCCCACTTTGATAAATATCTAAAGAGGTAGCTGGTCCAGCAATATTCATCCATTTTCCACAAATCTGAATGGAAAATGGGGGAACATGTGTTGTTCTTTGTTCGAAAACAAGAGATTAATTTCAAACGGAAACACACTTGCAGTCGAAAGAGACCTTGCAGGAGCAGATGCTATCGTTAATTACCTGCAAGATTTTGGATTAACGTTGAAAGAGGCAAAAATCTACTTTCTTCTGTCTAAAGTGGGTTCAGCCACAGCCTCGGACATAGCAAGCGCGGCTCAACTCAGCAGGCTTCAAACTTACCGCGCTATCAAGGGCTTATTGAGTAACGGGCTTGTCGAGATGTCACTAGAAAGACCGCGCCGGTACATTCCACTGAAAATTGAGCAAGCCTTGAACCTGTTGGGGCAAGAGGCGGAAAGAAAAATCCTGGAATTAGAAAAGAAGACGCCGCTCTTGCTCAAAGAGTGGGCAGCTTTGAACGACTTGACGATCCACAAGCCGAACTATTCTTTTCGCATTATTCAAGGACACAAAAACGTATCGAAATTCAGAATTATGCTGTATGAGTCCGCCAAGAAAGAGATAGCTGCAACCATGAAGCCCAATGATCTAATGAAGTGCGTCGTCGAGGGATCTGACGATGTTTTCGAGAGATTAACAGTCAATAATGTCTCCATTAGGGGATTGTCGGAAGTCAACAAGCTAACCCTTGACGCTTCGAAACGATTTCTGGAGTTCAGCAAACTCCGTCATACGCCGCACTCCAATATAGTTCCTTTCACGATAATAGACGAACAGGAAATTTTGATTTGCCTCTCAAGAGACGGCATGAACGGAGTTCCTGAAAACGCCATATGGTTAAACCACCCCGACATGGTGGGGTTACTGAAGGAAGTTTTTGAGATGCTCTGGAGCACATCGATAGATGGGAACGTGAGAATTCGAGAGTTAGAGAAAATCAAAAAGTTCTCTGGCTAACCACCTCCAGAGAATAAGTGAGGGTTGTCACATTATTGACATCGATTTCTCCCTTTAGGTGTTTTAGAATAGCCAAATTTTTATTATAGGAAACAGATAACAAGCACCGATGCCAACCCAACCTGGGAAGAGAAAAGTCGTTTTGGCTTCAGGAGTGTTCGACCTGTTGCACCTTGGCCACGTTAAGTTTTTGGAAGAAGCCAAAAAAATGGGTGGGAAAAAATCGCGCCTGATTGTCATCATCGCCCGCGACAGAACTGTAGAAAAAACTAAAGGCAGAAAACCCATCATGCCCGAAAACCAGCGTCGCGCTCTCGTGGAATCGCTCAGAGTGGTGGATGAAGCTGTTTTGGGTCTAGAAGACTTTGACATCGGCGACGTAATAAAAACCGTCAAACCAGACCTGGTAGCTTTAGGCTACGACCAAACCGAGGTGGAACAACGAGTCAAGGCATACGTAGAGAAGCACAAGCTTAAGGTTAGAGTTGTGCGTGTTGGAAAATTTGAGGCCGACGAGTTGGATAGTTCCTCCAAGATCAGGCAGAAGATAGCTGAGAAATTCGCATGATGGGACAATTGAGCAGCAGCCAGCGCTTCAAAATAACGTTTGTACTAATCGCGGTGAACGTTGTGATCTACCTTTACACTTCGTTTGCTGGAGGAGACTTCCTCATCACACAATACACGAACGACACCATCCAGTTAGCCCAGTACAACGCCGCCGTCTTCGAAGGAGCCTATTACCAGCTCTTCACTGCCATGTTCATCCACAGCGGCATCGTTCACCTCTCAGGTAACATGTTATTCCTGCTAATTTTCGGTTTGCGTGGCGAAGAAATGTTCTCGCTTCCAAAGTATTTGAGCGTCTACCTATTAGGCGGCTTAGCGGGAAATGTACTTTCCTTGGCTTTGGGACCGAACTTGCTTTCCGTCGGTGCTTCCGGAGCCATCTTTGCCATGTTCGGTGCATGCGCAATCTACGCTCGCCGCAGCGTCGGTCAATCAATCGTGGGGGCGCTTGTTTTCGGTTTCTTCCTTCTAATAATTAGTGGAGGGGAAAATACAAATTATCTAGCCCACCTAGGAGGCTTAGTTGCCGGTTTAGCAATCGGGTATGTTTATGCTAGAAGGAGCAAACCCCAAGTGGGGTACCAGATTAGTTATTCTTACACGACACCGTTCTAGCCTACGACGGAATGACTATCTCTACCTTCACCTTATTTCCATCTTTAAGGTTTAGCTGTTTTCGAAGACAAACTGGCGAAATGATTTCTAAAACCGAGACGTCGTAGTGGCTTCTCAGAGCCGTAATCAAGGCGCCCTTCACTTTGTTGCCGATTAGAGCTGGGTAACATTTGACTACGCCAAATGTGCGATCTTCGTTCTTGAAGCCTTCAATTTCGATGGCTGGATACCCTTCGAGTTCAGCGCGAGCGTTAATGTCGTAGTCGCTGGTGAGTTTGAGGTTTAAGGTTCCTGGGTAGGGCTCGAAACGCAGCTTCTCAATGAACTGTTTGCGGTAATGCTCCTTTCCGATGTAATATGCCCCCTCCCCTAGTCCTGTAAAAACCGTGCCCTCCAAGGTTATGCTGGGCGGATATGTTGTTTCCAAAAGGGACCTCAGGCTCAAAAACAACTTCTGAAGCTCTGCCGTTCCAGCTGCATCGATTTTTATGAGGCATCCGTCATGAGTAATATTTCTCTTGATCCAACCCTTTCTTTCAAGTTCTATGAGGTAACGTGATGCTGTCTGCTGACTGGTCCCTAGTTTCCCCGCTAGATACTCTGTACTGATTTTCGCAGTTCGTTTATATGCCCCCATCTCTGACAATTTTATAAGAGTGAATAGTTGTCGCCATTCTTGCGAGTCGGTCATTTGGGCTTGTTCCTTTCAGAGAACATGTTATAAATGGGCTTAAATTTAAACAAGTCGAATCTATGAACATATTGCCAAATCCTAAGGCACGAAAGATATATGAAGAACACGGGAACCAAATATTTGAAAAGTCAATCGCCCACTGCAACAGTTTTCGATGAAATAAGTAGCTACTGGGCGGAGATGGCTGACTCCCTCCCAACGGAAAAGCAGATAAACTTCGTGAAAGGGGAAATAAGGCCTTTAGGTTTGGTTTTGGATTTGGGTTGTGGAAGTGGCAGACATGTTATTGGCTTCAGCAGAGCAGGCTATGGCATCGTTGGAATAGACTTTTCGTTACGTCTCCTACAAATGGCAAAACGGAAGGCTGAAGAGACTGGACTGAAATCGCAACTTGTGAGGGCGGATATGCAGTATTTGCCTTTTCGTTCAAATTCCTTTGCGGCTACGGTGAGTCTTGACACAAGTTTTGGGTACTTCCCGACTGAAGAAGACGATTTGCAGAGTCTAAGAGAAGTCTCTAGAGCGATAAACGAAAAAGGAATATTGGTGCTTGATGTTTTCAACCAAGACTGGCTTGTGTCACGCTACGGCAAAAGGTTCAGGTTTGCATTGCCTTCATTACTTTTTTGTCTACTAGGCAGTTCTTTCCTTGCGCGGCTGTTCAAATGGCGCGAATACCCCAGTTTTTACTTGTTGCAACAACGAAGCGTAAGGGATGGTGGCGATAAACTGCGGGATATGTGGGTTTTCCGTGACAAAAGAACTGGGAAAATAACCTTTGCAAAACATCAGGTTAGGCTGTATTCTGTTTCTCATTTAGATGCGTTGCTTAGAAACGCAGGCTTGCGGACAGAAAGAATCTACGGGAACTATGAAGGAGACAAATATGAAAAGGATTCGAGTAGGCTGATAGTGATTTCGCGGAAAGCATAATAATTTGCTGGAGAACGCTCAAACAAAGAAACGCTTTCAGCGCATGACTAGCTGGGTGAAGGAACCAATTTAATCTCGTAAATTTTTGGCCAAAATTTTCCTGTGACAAATAGTCTATCGTCTTCTACATCATACGCAATTCCGTTTAGAACGGCTTCTGGGTCGTTGACTGATGCGCCTTGCAGGCTGGTCAAGTCAATCCATCCCTTTACTTCCCCCGTTTCTGGGTTGATTATTGCGATTTTCCGCTCCTGGAAAATGTTTGCGTAAACGTCACCGTTCACATACTCCAACTCGTTGAGATTACGCACAGAGAGGTTCGCATCATGCACTTGAACTTCTCCCACTTGCTGAAAAGTTGCTCGATCCAAGAATAGCAGGTAGTCTGAGCCATTGCTCATAATCAGCCTATTACCGTCGAAAGTGAGTCCCCAACCTTCGGACGAATAACTGAAATTCGTGACTAAATCCAAGGTTTTTTTGTCGTAGACTATGCCAACGTGCGATTGCCATGTCAACTGGATGATTAAATCGTTAACGACAGCTATTCCCTCGCCGAAATACTGCCTTGGCAAGGCCACTTCAGCAAGAACATTGCCAGATGTCAAGTTGACTCGCCGTAGAGTGGAGCTACCTTCTAACCCTGTGCTCTCGTACAAAAAGCCGTCAACGTATAAGAGTCCTTCAGTGAAGGCGTTCGGATCATGCGAATAAGATTTGACAATGGTGTAGGCGTATTGCTTCGCTTCAGGCGAAACTGTTGGATTCATGTAGACAAGGAGCATGCTTCCTATGATTATAAGAACGAACAACACGAGAGAGGCAGCAACTATAGCGCGTCTTTTCATACGTATTGCATCTAAACGGCTACTCATTAATAGACAAAACGGCTTGCCCTGGCGTTTTCTGTCAAAAGACAACTAACCAAAAACCTTAAGAACACCAGCTAGTCTAATCTTGTCAGTCTATAAACTACAAGGTGTTGAATCAGATTGGCAGTTGAAGGTTTTTTCGAAAACAAACGACCACAACCAGTTGAAGCCAAAGTTGGCGAACTGACCCCACAATCCAGAGCAGTAAACGTGACAGCAAAAGTAGTTTCCAAAAGCGAAATACGCGAGATTCCTATGGGCAGAGATGGATCGGCCCACAAAGTCTGCGACGCTTTAGTCGGAGACGAAACAGGCGTAGTCTACCTTACTCTATGGGACGATAATATAACGAAAGTTAACGACGGCGACACAATCCGCGTTGAAAACGGCTACGTGACCCTCTTCAAAGGCAACATGCGCCTAAACATAGGCAAATACGGCAAACTTGAACCCGCAAAAGAGCCACTAACAGCAGAAGTTAACACGGAAAACAACGTATCAAGCAAGACCTACGAGCAAGAACGCAGACCATTCAGAGGCGGCGGAGGAAGAGGCTTCGGCGGCGGACGAGGTGGCGGTGGCTACGGCGGAGACCGACGTGGCGGCGGTGGAAGCGGCGGAGGTTACGGTGGAAGCGGCGGAGGTTACGGTGGACGTGACCGACGTGGCGGCGGCGGATTCAGAGACCGAAGATATTAAGACCGTCAAAGACGCATAAGTTTTTCTTATGCCCTTCTTATTTTGTATTGCAGTTTTCCTTATCCAATTTTAGCTTGCTAATGCTCCAATTCCATTTTGGTTTAGGTACTATTTCTCCTGGATTCAGCGAAGGAACCTTTAAAATCTCTGCGGAGACATGTCAACGCGGATAGGAGACCGCCAGAATGGTTACCAAGAGACTTGAAACGAAACCCACTGTAGAAGAATTATTGGCAAAAGCGAAGAAACCTGCACTGATCGCCCCTGCAATGCACCGATTCTACGAAGGCAAAATGCAAGTTATGCCCAGATGCGCAATCAGAAGCCCAGACGACTTTGCTATTTGGTACACTCCAGGCGTAGCTGCCCCGTGCCGGATAATTCAAGCGGACCCTGAAAAATCGTTTGAATTGACGAACAGGTGGAACAGCGTTGCAATAGTTTCAGATGGAACCCGCGTTCTAGGCCTAGGTGACATCGGACCCGAGGCAGGGTTGCCTGTAATGGAAGGCAAAGCGATGCTCTTCAAGTACCTTGGCGGCGTAGACGCCATAGCCATCTGTCTCAAAACCAAGGACCCCGATGAGATTATCCGCACATGTGAACTCCTTGAACCCACTTTCGGCGGTATCAACCTTGAAGATATCGAGAAACCAAAATGTTTCAAGGTGCTAGAGAAGACACGTGAGAAACTTCACATCCCTGTATGGCATGATGACCAGCAGGGAACAGCAACGGTTATTCTGGCTGGCCTAATGAACAGTTTCAAGATTGTAGGCAAGAAACCCCGAGATGTTGTTATTACTCTCGTGGGCGTTGGCGCAGCTAACATACGCACAGCCTATGTTCTTATGAAATGGGGAGTGAAACCGGAAAATATACTACTTGTTGACTCGAAAGGAATCGTTCACAGAGGAAGATCCGACATCGCCAAAGATGATGATCCTTGGAAGTATGAGTTGATGCAGAAAACTAACGGCGAAGGCAGAATAGGCAACATTGCTGATGGCTTCAAAGGCGTCGATGCTGTGGTCGCTGCGTCAAAACCAGGTCCAGGAACGATAAAGCCTGAATGGGTAAGAACCATGGCGGATAACGCCGTCATCTTTGCTTGCGCTAATCCTATCCCTGAAATTTGGCCGTGGGAAGCTGAAGCCGCAGGGGCACGAATCGTGGCCACGGGTAGAAACGATTTTCCAAACCAAGTCAACAACAGCCTAGGGTTCCCAGGAATATTCCGAGGAGTTTTGGATGTGAAGGCAAAAACCATCACCGACGACATGTGCATTGCAGCAGCCCAAGAACTCGCCAGCTTTGCCGAAGAAAGGGGCATGAATGAGAAGGACATTTTGCCTCGAATGGAAGAGTGGGAAGTTTTCCCACGGGAAGCTGTTGCCTGCGCATTAAAATCCATTGATCAGGGTGTTGCCCGAGTAAAGCCAAGCAGGCAAGAACTTTACGAACGAGCCTCAGCAATTATCCAAAACGCAATGGAATCGACGAAAATATTGATGAAAACAGGTTTAATTAGAAAACCGCCGAGCGAAGAAGAGCTTCTCAAGTAGCTTATCAAATGCCGCTAAACACGTATTTTTCTTTTCTTTATTCAATAGGGGAAAATTATTTAAAGGATTCATATGCAGATACAGAACCTGGGATAAGACATGCGGATGGATTATGCGCTTTACGGTTTAGCAATTGTGTTATTCACTTTAACGGCTGTAACCTTAGTGATGATTCCGGACTCGGAAGGTAGACTGTTGTACGCCACATCAACCGCCGTTGTTGGGCTTCTTTCAGTAGGCGCCGGCTATCTCCTCAGACCTAAACCTTCGGTAGCCGCGGTAGCTCAAACCGTAATCCCCGAACCGCCTACACCCCAAGCACCCGCAGAACTAAACCCGCAAAATGGAGGACCAATCGTTGAAGCCCCGACGACTCAGATTCAAGCATCTGAGGCTCTAAAGGTTGAGACACTAGCTGTCCAGGCACCGATTATCGCTGAAACACAGGTCAAACCCCTTCAAACAGAAGCTCCCCAAGTTGAGGCCATAGCCCCCACACAAAAGATAGAAACCGCTCCCTTAGCAGCGTCGGCAGGGAAAACGTCGGATTTTAGTCCAATACGGAGCATAAGCCAGAAGAGGGCAGAGCAACTGAAATCAGTCGGAATAAACACTATGGACGACTTAGCTAAGGCGTCGGCCACTGACTTGGCTGAAAAGCTCAACGTTTCTATCAAAATAGTGAAAATGTGGATTGGAACGGCCAAGAAACTCTCAAAATAAAAAGGGCTTGTTGAGGACTTTTTCTGGGAAGCCTAGAACATCTTTATTATGTTCCTCTTTTCCAAGCGTCTAAGTGCATCCAGGAATTCGTTTCTTTTTTCGCCAGCCAGATTCAAATTATGCATCATATCTTTAACTGACATTTCCGATTTCCCGAAGTTCTCATGCCGCTTGTGAAGGTGCTTCACGATTGATCTTTCAAGTTTGCCGCAGCGCCATGTGGTGTTTCGAATTAATACAACAATAGTCCTCACAAGTGTTTGCTCGGTGGTTTGTCGTCTAGACAAATCTCCTTTTGCCCCCATGCTAAGTATGGAGCCTTTGTTTTTAAGGGTTTGCGTTTGGGTTGCCGATAGGTTTTTTAATGCCTGTGGCGAATTTATTTGGCCAAAAATTTTTTTGCAGGGGCTTTTTTAGGTATAACCCGTGAGCTGAACCATAATAGTTCTCCAGCCTTGAAGTCTTCTTGTATCCCAATTTCTCATAAAGGCTCAACGCCGCGGAGTTACCTTCGCGTACTTCCAAATGGCTTTCTCTGATACCTTTCTGCTTGAAAATTTCCTCAACCTCAAGCATTAAACGTGTCGCTATTCCATTGCATCTGTAAGTGGGCGCAACGTCTATCGTTATTATGTGACCGACTGCAGAGCGACGTTCCATGTCGATTCCGCCGATGATGAAACCGGTTACTCTGCCTTCTGTCCGTGCGACCAAACTGACTGCATTGTAATCCTTAAGGAGATAGCTGATTTGTTGTTTAGAGAAGGCTTCCTCGTTAAAACACTGTTTTTCTATTTCATGCAACGTTTCTAGCATTTGGATAGTTGCTGTTTCAACATCAATTTCCATGCTTTTGCCTGAGAGAAGAATAGCGCGCTGCCCGATTTAGTCTTTTTTAATGACAAGGGGGAGTTTTCGTTTGAGAGCCGATTTCATTTCGACCCATTGTTGAGAAGCAAAGCCAATGCCGAACCTAAGCCATAGCGTAATGATTCGGCTGAGTATTGTGGCAGTTGCGCAAATCGGCGCATATTGTACTCCCAGCATCGAAGTGTAAAGCGTCGTCATAGTGATTTCTGGCAGTCCAACTTCGAAGGGCACGCCAATGGGTATGGATTTTACGGCTGCTACGATGGATCCTGTTATGAGTATGACGCTCCAGGGAATCTGGAAATCTAACGACAGAAAAACCAAGTATGGGATGCTTAAGCTGCAAATCCAGTTTGCAGCCAGCAGCGAGGTTGGGACGAGAAGAGTTTGGGGTTTCCGCATGAGTTCTTTCATTGATACGTGGAAGATTTTTGCGTTTTTGAGCGCTTCTTCCTCAATCTGGGACAGTTGCTTCCATTTTCCGCGGGTGACAAACTTCGCGCCTCTGCTCAGAGCGGTAATTACTCTTGTGCTCCAGTTTTCTTTTGCACTCACAAGCAGCAGCAGAGCCATGATCGCGGCGATTGCAATGGTGAAGAACAGAATAAGATCGAATATTAAAGGGTCCACTTTTGCGTCTGTAAACAACAGACTTATTCCCACGATGAGGAAGATGACGTTCATACCCATTCCCAGCAGCCTCTGGGTGACGACGGAAGCTACGACTTTGCCGCCTGTGCCGCATTGTTCCCTATTGACAAGGTACACTCTGCAGACTTCGCCGCTTATCGATTCAGCTGGGATCACAATGTCCATGAAGGTTCCGTACCAAACGAATAGGAAGCTGCTCACAACCGAGATTTTCACTTGAAGGTAGTTAAGGAGGCTACGCCAGGATACGGCGTAGAAAAAAACCTCGGCAAGGCTGACGAGGATCGCAGCTGAATAAACAAGCGGGTTTGCGTGTTGTGCGGTGTCGATTATTTTTGGTATGTCGACGTTGAAGAGGAGAATGTAGAGAAAGAACGCTGCTAACCCAATTATGGGCAAAAGAATTGTCTTACGAGTTAGTCTGGGTTTACCGTTTTTCATTCAGGGTTACGCAGCCTCGAGGTGAACGCTTCATTGGGTGTTTCCTTACGATTATATGTTTTGTCCAATTCTGAGTTGTAGTGAGCTGCTTTTATAAAATGTCCCCGGATTTTACTACACAGAAAAGAGACCATTAATAAAGTACAAACGGAAAAACAGGAATAGCGAATCGATAATCGAAGCGCCAATAGACTCATTTCTAATGGAGAACAGCAAAGCTATATCTTAGCATGAGACTAAATATGGGTAAATTCATATTGGTGTGAAGAAATGACCGAACGCGATAACTTAACTGACCCACAAAAATCAAAAGAATACAGCCAAACCATGACCGAACTTGCAAGCGAACTGGAAACTCTGAGAACGGAGCTGCAGAATACTATGATTAGAATGGGTTTGCGGGCGCTGAAACTTTACCAGACTGGAACAACAGAACCGCTTCAAACCCAACAAATGTCTTACCTCATAAAGTACGAGCTAACCAACGCCATCGCCGATTTGCAAGACGCAAAAAACATGGAATCCATAATCAGCAAGACAAAAGAAGAATGGAAAAAGCTGCAGCAGAAGTAGCTTTCATCCACATCATTTGTGCCCCGATTTGGGTTTCAGAGTTCTAAATCGGCGGTTTGACGTGGTTTATTATCGATTGGTTTACGCGTGTCCACTGAAGAAAATCCTTTGAAGGCGGAAAATCAGCGTAAAGTTGTTTTCGCTTTGATTCCAGAAACTGGTTTTTTTCGCCCGTAAACTCGGCTGCGGTAACTATGTGGTGTCCGACTTTTTCAGCTGAGCTAAGCACTTCTTTGGTTCTTGTTCTCCATTCTGAATCCCTTAACACATGATGCTCAAGCACTGTGATAGGAACGGTTTGAACGATGCGGTTGAGGTTGGCTACCCCTTTTTGAAGGTGGATTTCGTCCACTTTAAAGCCCCCCAAATAGAACGGCGGGCCCCCAACCATTAGAACATCTGGCTTCTCCTTCAGGATGATTTCCGCGGTTTGCTTCACCATAGGTCCTTGTACGTCCGGGGCGTGCATGAACCGTTCGCCATTAAACTCTACGGCTGTCATTATTACCCATCCGAGCATGGAATCGTCTGGTCCGTGGGGCACGGCGGGCGAAAAACGTAGCGTCGTTTCGCCGAAGCTGAACGTTTTACCATCCGCAGTTTCCAGCCTCTTTGCGTGTTTCCCGGCTGTTTTCTGGAACATCCAAGCCCGTTGACGCTGTCCGGCAGTGATTTTTTCTTTTGGGTTCTTCATGATTACGGTTTTGTCTTTATAGATTTGGCGGGCAGTTTCACCGTCTTCAGTCCAGTTTACGAGCCAGTCTTCGTAGCTTGGAGTGTGATGGTCAAAGTGATAGTGGCTAATGGTTACGACTTCGGCTTTGGTGGCGGCTTCTGCAATGCGACTGCGCAGGCGCGTTATCGTTTGGAATTCAAAGGGATGAGGCAGACAGCTGAAGCGGTAGGGTGCCAACGAGATTCCCGCGTCCAACAGCACGGTGACGTCAGGGGTTTCCACGAGCGTGCACATGGATCGGACTCCTAAACTTTCCGCCGCCAAGGGAGTTACTTTAATCTTTTTCAGCATAAGCGACATTCTCTCTGTAGCCATAATTATTAATGTTTATTCAGCTATTCTTGGAAAAAGGGACGGGTTTTTGGCAACGCAACATTATGGTGCGTTCCTTGAATTGATTTCCTCACCCTCCAGACTTACAAGATACCTGATTGGAGATGTTTTGCCTTAAAGTATTAATTTCACAACCCCTTGAGTTCTCGCGGTGGGCGATGACGACTTTGGCCCGAAGACGCGTAGGATGATTTCGATCTTGAGTACGAAGCGTGAATTTTGCTGAGAAATTAGCAAATGTTCACGCGCGAGCCCCCAATCTTGAATACTGGATGCAACTAATCTAAGCCTAAAGCAAACGGGTGTTTGGAAAGGAGTTTTTGAAGAGCCACTTTAGCGATTACTTTTCTTTGTCTGGCTTTTCCCACAGTTCAAGTTGTTGCTTCTTTATTTCGCGACGTTTCTTCTGTAGGAAATTGTAGACCGTGTGGTGTTCGCTTCCTTGGATAATCATCTGAACGGCGCTTCTTGCAGTTTCGATCTGTTCGAAGGTTCCGATGAAGCCTACCGTATGTCCGTAAACAACGACATCTGCTTCAGTCAATTCTTCGATTGTGCGTCGGGTTTTTCCGTTCATGCCTATGATGCGGCTTTTGACTCGTCGGATGTCGGAGTCGGACCTACCGAAAATTATGCGCAAGTCAATGAAGTCAAATGCGTTTTCTTCGCTGCGGATTAATCGGAACGCTTGGTCGGGAGCAAATCCTCTGCCGATCGCGGTCACAACATCCTTAGCCCTCAGAAGGAGTGAGGGGTCAGTTGCTTTCTCGTTTAGGGTGATTTCTACGCCGCCTCCTTCGCTCTCAATATCCAGTTTTACCTGCAAGCGTTCTTCGACGTCACGTTTCACTTTTCCTTCTGGACCTACGAGGACGCCCACTCTTTCTTTGGGTATTCGTACAAATGCGTTAGGCCTTGACATTTTCTGTAACCAGCCTGTAGACTTCTTCGTTAGTTTTAATATTTATTCCTTGGCGACTAAAGAATCTATTCACGTTGGTTATGTCCCTGTTTAGAAGAGTTTGTGCAAGCGGATGCGATGTAGGCACGGACTGGGACATATCGAACATGATGAGTTTGCCTTTCCAAGTCATCAAGTTGTACTCGCTCAAGTCGCCGTGAACGAGTTCTGCCTTCTGATAAAGTCTCTTCATGTAGATCAATAACTGTTTGTAGGTTTTCTCCGAGTCTTCAGGAGGTTCCTCTTTCAGGCTGGGGGCACTTACGCCATCTTTGCCGATGAACTCCATGACAACAACATTCCGTTCAACAGCGATGGGTTTTGGTACACGCACCTTTGCCTTGTCTGCGGAGTCCAAGTTCCGGAATTCTTTCTGAGCCCACGTAGAAATCAATGAACGTGTATCGCGTTTAACGTTTTTGAAACGGTAGTCGCCTTCAATATACATCAACATGCCCTTCTTGAATTCGGCGGAAGACGTTAGATAAATCTTTACAGCGCGTTCTTCACCTGTTTTGGTTCTGCCTGAGTAAACCCTTGCCTCTTTCCCGGAGCTGACTACGCCGTGCAATTCGTTTAGGACACCACTGCTCAAGAAACGATAGAGAACCATCATCGTTGATTGGTCAAATACTTCCTCCATGGTGGCTCTTTCTTGGGTGAAGTTATGGGTGAGCATTCGGTCTCTTCTTTCGACCGTTTTTTCTTGGCGGGAAATTCTTTCTCGTGCCTTAGACATAGACGACCATCAACATATTGGGTGAATGAGTATTAAAAGGGGTTTAACAAACTGAGGCAAAACAAAAAGAAGTCTGAACTGCTATACTGTTAGGTAACCTTTTTTGCGCAGCATCTCAGCTTGCCCGTGGGTGTAACGCCAAGTGACGTCGCCTCTGGTATCGGTTTGGAAGTCCCAGGGCGAAATAAGCACGACATCTCCTTCACGTATCCAGACTCTGCGCTTCATTTTACCTCGGATTCTGCCCAGTCTCTCTTTTCCATCTTGACATTTGACCATGATTCGGTCGAAGCCCAATAACTTTGTAACTACGCCTAACAGCTCTCCTTGTGATGGGTACACCATCTCGTTTAGGTTGCCTTCGCTTAACACCTTTTTCTTACCCATTCCGACATCTCAGCATATATTAATGAAGAAAAATGAGCATTCTGCCTTAAAAGCATGTTCATGAGAATATGATAATTCCGCAGCCAATTTGCGCCAATTCCGCCAAATCTGACCCAATATGCGGCTTTTCATGACATTTTCGACATTTTCTGGGTGGAAAACGCGATATACAAACCCTAGGAACCCACGAATTCTTTGATAGGTTTAAATTTTCAATACCGATTATTAACCTAGTACAAAACAAGGGATTTCCATTGTCATACGCTTTCAACGTGCCTTACAGGGACAACCAGAAACTCAAGCAAATCGTAGAGAAGGTTAGACAAGATAAAAAGTTACACGCCTATTGGCGATGTAGCAACGTGATGGCTATCGAACGTCTTGGATACACTGACCATGGACCAACCCACGTTAAAATCGTAGCTAATATAGGGTTGAGGCTGCTCCGCATACTAGCCGAGAATCAAGTGAAACCCAGTATCGTAAAGGACTACAGCATGAAAAATGAGGATGCAGAAGTTGTTGTGTTTCTAGCAAGTATATTCCACGACCTGGGAATGGTCGTCATAAGGAATCGCCACGAACTTTACAGTGGCATTGTTGCGTTGGAATTCCTCGACAAATTCCTTGTGCCAATTTACGGAGAAGAAGAACGTGCAATAATCACATCTGAAGTTCTACATGCCATTGTTACCCACGAGTACACAGGAGCACAAACCGACAGACCCTTAACTGTGGAAGCAGGTGTCGTAGGAATCGCGGATGCACTGGATATGGAAGCTGGCAGAGCAAGAATACCATTTAATGCCGGAAAAGTGGATATCCACGCTGTTTCAGCTCTGAGCATCGAAAAAGTTGAAGTCATTGAAAACCCCAAAAAGGAGCCATTGATAACCATAAAAATTGCGATGTCTAATTCTGCTGGTGTATTCCAGATTGATGAACTGCTAAAGCCACGGATCGTGACTTCCGGACTGAAACAATATTTCCATGTGATTGCAGAGATAACGGGGGAGAAAGAACGGAAAATCATCGAGAAATTCGAAATTTGAAAGCATCATGAGCTTTTTCTACGTCGTTGTGCCGAAGAGGTCAAGACGCACTACCGCATTTGACTGAGCAGAAGACACTTTTGCGTCGACCAGTATTGCGTAAATTACGTTCAACGAGGGATAAAGCTGCATTAGTTCGTCGTTGGTAAGCCAAATAGAACCACTTGCGTAGAATGACTTCTGCACGGCATAAGTAGGGTTGGTGACAGAGTTGTCCACGAACTCCAAGCGAAACCTCACCGTAACCGTTTCGTTTTCGGCGAAGTTGCCAATAACAGTAATCTTTGGCTGGAAAGTTGCGATTGTAGCCGGATGAATTTGAATAACTTTGACTTCGCCGTAATTGGATGAGCCGACGGGAATGTCTACATCCACAAGTTTGAAGATTCCGCCGACACCAAATACCCAAATAGGTGGATCGGAGTTGCTTATTCGCGCAGTCCAGTTGCCTAAGAAGTTCACACCTGACTCCATGATGGGTGTGTGGAACGAAAAGTCGCCAATTTTTATGGCGTAGAAATATGCATCGCTCAGTGGCTGGGGGGCGAAGGACTCGAAGACGACACCATTCATGAGGGTTTTATACATGGAGCCGTTCAACAACAATCCGGTCTGGTTGTATTTTCCGTTTTCTCCCATCCAGATTCGAACATCCTGCATGAGGCTGTCGGTGAATTCTGCATGCTTCTCTACGGTAATAGCGATTGAGTTGTCAAGTTGGTTGAAATAGCATCTGTTAATCTCGGTGTTGGCATAGGATCCTGTTACGTTCTGTGGAGAAACCAGGCTGCTAATGTTTGTCCTGAAAACCAAGCCCTGCGCACATTTCTCGAAGAAGACTGTGTCAATTTTTGTGCACTCCGTCCACGCCATTGTGTTCGCTAGTTCCAACCCTACTGTAGCTTTCTCGAAAATCATGTTCGTGACGGTGGTTCGAAAGGAGTTTTGGATTCTCAGGGTACCGTTAAGAACCACAAGGCCAGAGATTTGGTTGCACTGGGAAGTTTCATAGTTGGTTCCGTTTAGGATGATTTTGTTTCCGTTCATAATTAGCCTCGCGCCGTCGCTGTCGAGTCTTGCATTTTTCTTGTCATTCAAACATACATTTGACGTAATGTTGTATTCGTCTGATTTAATGTAGATACTGTTGCCGTTTGCTATGGCGTTATTAAAGACTGAGGCTGCATCAGTGTGGTTGAACTCGACCAAGCCGGTTCTTCCGCTTTTAGCCAAATAATCTGACACGTTGCTATTATAGTTCCAGTAGCGATAAATCACGTAGTCATACTGTCCGATAGGTAAACGAGCGTTGACGTTCTCGATTTTGCCGTTAAGTAGGTTCTGAATTTCGAGGTCAGTTTGGCTGAGGAAAGTGGAGGTTTTATTCAATGCTTGGTTCAAGTCGCCAATATCTTTGTCCTGCCTTTTTTGGAGGGAGTAGTTGCTGTAAACTATGAGGAATGTGTTGAGCAAGGAGACTACTAGTATGACGATGAACAAGATTGCCAAGGTGCGGTTAGATGGAGCTAGCTTCATGAATCCCAAAGCCGTTTGCCTAAACCGGTCTATTCTAATGGATAGTATGTTAAATAAAGTTTCCACGAAAACAATCGACGGTAGAGATCCAACGCTTGAGCAGAATTTGTCTACATTGATTCCTAACCAATATCCCTCTCTGACTGCAGACATGCTAAAGGTTATTTTTCGTAGCTGTATTCCATTTGCACCTCTATATGTTGGAAAAGATCTTCAGTAACCGTTAATAGTTGAAACTTGACAATTCTACCATATCACTCGAGGATATCTTTCATGCCAGGATCATACTCGCGGCTGCTGGGTGTAATAGGGAAGCCTAACACGGGCAAATCCACCTTTTTCAGCGCCGCTACATTAGCATCGGCAGAAATCGCCAACTACCCTTTCACCACCATTAAGCCAAACAGAGGCGTAGGGTACGTACGAACCCCTTGCGTTCACTCAGAATTCAAGGTTCAAGACAACCCAAACAACAGCCTTTGTCTAGACGGCGTAAGACTCGTTCCCGTGGAACTTATCGACGTTGCAGGATTGGTTCCCGGAGCCTGGGAAGGACGCGGCTTAGGCAACCAGTTCCTTGACGAGATACGTCGTGCAGACGCTCTAATTCACGTCGTAGACGCTTCCGGGGGCACCGACTGCGAGGGTCGACCCTGCAAACCCGGAGAACACGACCCCCTTGAAGACGTAAAATTCCTTGAAAAAGAAATCACCATGTGGATAGCTTCCATTCTAAAAAAGGACTGGGTCAAAATCGCGCGAACAGCTGAAACAGAGAAAAAAGGCATTTTGGTTTCGCTCGAAGAGCGCCTGAGCGGGCTTGGCATAAAACGCAGCTCAATCTTCGAAGCAATCCGCAGGTCGGGACTGAACGCAGACAAACCTGCTGGATGGAGCGATGACGATTTCTTGCGTTTTGTAGATAATCTGCGGCGCATAAGCAAACCAATGCTCATCGTGGCAAACAAGATTGACCTGCCTACTGCTGAGGCGAATGTGGAGCGCCTTACGAAATTGGACTACACTGTCATTCCGACAAGTGCCGAAGCAGAACTCGGACTCAGACGAGCAGCGGAAAAGAAGTTGATTGAGTACAGACCTGGAGATGCTGAGTTCAAGATAACCCAGCCCGACAAGCTGTCGCCTAATCAAATCAAAGCCTTGGAAGCAATACGAGAAAAAATCCTTCTAAGAAAAGGGTCCACGGGCGTTCAGGAAGCCGTTAACACCGCCTACTTCAAGCTGCTTAACATGATAACGGTTTATCCTGTGGAAGATGTGGAGCATCTAAGCAATCACAACGGAAAGGTCCTACCTGACGCGTATCTCATCCCGAAGGGCACAACAGCACACCAGTTCGCCTACATAATCCACACCGAACTCGGCGAAAGCTTCTTGCATGCGGTAGATGCTCGCAACAAAACTCGAATCGGGGAAGAGGCCGTACTTAAAGATCGAGACGTTATAAGCATCGTCAGCACGAGAAGACGGGCCTAACTTCGGCCTTTCTATTTTCCGAAGCGTCGTTTGCGGTTCTGGAAAGTCCTTATTGCTCTGAGCAAGTCTATGAGTCGGAAGTCTGGCCAATAAACATCAAGGAACAGGAGTTCACTGTAGGCTGACTGCCACAAAAGAAAACCACTCAACCGTTCTTCGCCTGAGGTACGGATAATCATGTCCGGATCCTGTTTGGGCATGTGGGATGTGTAAAGGTACTTCTCAAACGTGCTCTCATCTATGTCTTCAACTGTTAGTTCGTTATCTTTAACTTTTTTGGCGATGGTTTTGGTGGCGTCCACAATCTCCGCTCTCCCTCCGTATGCGAAAGCAAAATTCAGGAATTGGTTGTCATAGTTCTCCGTTGCCTTCTCAACATCTGCGATAAGATTCCTTAAGCCTTCAGGCAATAGGTTCGCACGTCCAATTACTTTGACGTGAACTTTGTTGCGGTGTATGCGTTCATCGGTTAACAGTTTGAGGAACTTCTCTTCAGCTATTCGCATTATTTCCTCGACTTCTTCGGACGGACGATTAAAATTTTCCGTGGAAAATGTGTAGAGCGTCACGAATTTGACGTTTAGCATTTGAAGCCAATCCAGCAACTGCTCTACCGTTTCAGCACCCTGCTTGTGACCAAGAAAAGGGTTGACTTCCTGTTCGTTTGCCCAGCGTCTATTTCCGTCTAAGATGATGGCTATGTGTTCTGGTTTGGCTCCTGCTTTAATTTGGAACCAAAGCCACTTTTCATACGCTTTGTATGCTCCGATGACCCTCAGAAACCTTTGCAGAACCACTAAGTTGACCTCGCATCATTAGCGCAATAGCCCCAGACATAATACGCCATTTGCTAAAATTGTCCTCGCTTCAATTAAATCTTGCTCAAATAGCTGCCTATTATTAATGGGAGGCACCCCAAAGTTCGAGTTCTTCTGATCTTGCCAATTGAGGCGAAAGCCGTTTCTGAAAAAGCTGGGTTACTCTTCCCCGAATTCATCCGTTTTTTCTTCAGATTTTACGAAGAAGCTTTTGTATGATCTATGAACGATTAGCATGACAAGTACCGAAGCGATGCCAATTAGAATACCCACTATGATGTAGAACACCAGTTGTGTCAAGTTCTCAGATGGACTTAGCAGCACTTGAGCGGCTCCGTTAAATATGACACTGGACCAGGCGACTGACACAATCAAAGCAGCGTTTCGCAGGACTCGAACGTCATGTGCAAAGTACATGCGTATTGCGCGTCCTATCAAGACGGTGCATAATCCAACGACCACCAGGTATATGGCACCCTGCAGGAAATAAGCTGAAATTGCAGGCAACTGGCTCAACCAACCTGCAGTGTCAACAGGCAGCGGTTGTACAATTTTGCTGAGTGCGTTGGAATACCCGGAGTAGGCACTGACGACAATGCACAATATCCCCGCTATTGTAGAGTAGTTACTTATTTGAACAGGCAACGGAGGCGGTGAATATTCTTTAACCCACTTGTAGAAGCCTTTAGCTGATCGATCCACCCCGAATCCTTTCACGAGCATGAACGTACTAATAACGAGAAGTATTGTTATTGCGTAGTAGAAATTGCTTACTTGAAGTAAGGTAAGGATAATCCAGATAAACATTAAAGCTCCGGGCAGGCCCAAAGCGATGCGGGAGTATTTCGGGTTTTGCACTAGCGTCTTCAAGATATTTCCCGAACAGTTGCGCTGTTTCCTCTATCGACTCGCTGTGCTTGACTACTATTCGCCTAACTGAAGATACTGGTACTCGCGATTCTACGAGGGGCAAGATAGCCTCATCCGTGTAGCCGTCTGTGACTAAAATTACTTCGTCTGCCTTGAAGTTCCCTAAAATAGACAAAAGTTCAGATACGAGTTTTCGGTCTGCGCCCACTCCGCCGAGTTCCGAACCGCAAATCGTGGCAACTTCAAAATTCTCTTCAGGCTTCTTCTCCTTAACAAGCCGATCAAAGAGGCTGACAGCTTCGAACATAGCATTCGCATCAGCTTCCTCAGGATCTTTCAAAGCAAGAGAAACAGCTGCATTCAGGTTGGTGGCTCTTCCGATAAGAGGAGTTTTAATTTCGGCTTTTGTGCCCAAATCCGCGTCTCTGTCCACGCATAGGATGAGAATTCGTCTTTGACTCAGCCCTTCAGATTTCTCAGTCATCAGTCTCTGATCCATAATAATGGAGACTTAGAGTTTAATCTTCCGTTTCAGAATCGTCGCCTGCAAGGAGCTGGAATTCTCTCCAGTCTAGCTTCTCTCCGCGCTGAAGCTTCTCCCGCACTTGAGAACCCAGCTTTTCCTTTATTTCTAGCTCCTTGGCTTTTTTCTGCTTCTCACTTTCAACTTTCGCTGCTTCATACTGCTTCTGTCTTTCTTCATACTGCTTTTGCCTTTCTTGAAATTGCCCTTGTCTCATTCCGAACAATCTGTGCCTCTGATCTAAGCATTTGCCAATTTCTTCTTGCATCCCCCGTATTTTCTCTCTATCTAGGAGAAATTGCAAATGAAGATTTGTGGCTTCTTCTCTGATTTTCTTCATTTCCTCGAATTTGGCGAGCATAGTGGAGTGGAGATCCTGGCTCTTCTTTGCGTTTTCTGTGAGTTGATTGTGGAATGTGTCTGCTTTGTCCTGATAGGTTTTAAGCCCAGTCTTTATCTCGTTGATCTTCTTGTTATGCAGATCGACTTTTTTGTAGACGCTCAGCAAAACCTCAATATCTTTGACTTGGTCAATGAGCCTTTTCTCTTCATGCACATCTAGAGAAGTAGTTGCAATCTTGAATTCCAAAGCGTCAAACGCTTTTTGAAGTCCTTGACGACTTTGTCCCGACGCTTTTTCTCTTAATTCCCTTATTCTTTGGCTATGTCCCTTTATCTCTTCGATAAATGGAGCCATCTGGGCTCGTGCTTCGTCACGCTGAAGCTTTAGCGCTTTCACATTGACGTTCAGTTGGTCGCGTTCTTTCTTTATCTCTATGATTTTCTGTCGGAGACCTTTGACTTTCTCGTTCAGCTGGTCTCTTGTTTCGATGTGTTTGGTTATATCTTGGCGTGTCTTGCCTAGATCTTCTTTCAGGGTTGCGATACGCTTATTGATTGCTTCAATTTGTTGGTTGACTGCTGCGATCTCGGTTGTTTTTTGTTCCGTCAAATGGTTTCCTCTTTGCGCCACTTTTAATGTAATCACTGTAGCTTTCGAATTAATATGGGTTTCAGATGATGCTTTTATCTTTAGTGGATAAAATGAAGCACCCACTCTATGTGACCCTTACCTGAGTACCTTTTTGAGCTGAACCGCAAAAGGATGTAGGCGCAGGGTCCGCGAGACCACACCCTATCACACCAAAGGAGAGAAATTCCTGGTTTGTTGTTACGCTGGGTTTGTCACATATATTTAAACATCAATCGCAGCATACTCGGTACGGGCAATAGGCGTATCCATGCTGTTTCTAGATTGCCAACAGGAATAATTCTAGTTGTAATGATCAGAGTAGCAGCAAAGTAGCAGTGGTAGTTGCTCGGGTCTGCTACAACGCCTCCTAGAATACCGCGAGGTTCTGCGGTGTTGTCGAATCCAGAAGGACCAAAAAGCCCAACGGATTCTTTATCCATATTTCAGAGCTAAACTAAGATAAAACGGACAAGGCACCAGATTCTTTTGTTAGGTTTCATGGCTGTTGCCAAACCTCCAATGGAAAATTGGTTCTGACGAAAAGTATTTAATAGGATGTTATGCCCTTCATTTGGCTGGGAACCCACTTGAACTATAATTACGACGAACTGTTGAAACGCGCGCGGGCTGAAATCCCGGAAGTTACTTTGAAGATCGAACGTTTAGAGATGCCCCGATTGTTCGTTACGATGGTTGGCATGCGTACCACGATTTCCAACTTCAAAGAAGTTTCTGACATTCTAGATCGGGATCCTCAGCACATACTAAAGTTCCTTACCAGGGAAATGGCTACGGCTGCCACTTACCACGATGGGCGGGCGATTTTCCAGGGCAAATTCCCCAGAGACACGTTTGAAAGACTACTGGCGCGATACATGGAAGCCTTCGTTATCTGCCCCGTTTGTAAGCGGCCCGACACAAGAATTGTGAAGGAGAAACGCTTATCCTTCATTGTCTGCAACGCCTGCGGCGCAAGGTCATCTGTTAAACAGCTTTGAGCGAGGCAAACGTCAGTGGAAGTGTACGTTAACCTCAAGAAAGTTGGCAGGAACGTAATTTTAGCAGTTTGCGACAGCGAAGTCCTTGGCAAAACCTTGCGGGAAGGCAAAATTGTCTTCCATGTAAAGGAAGAATTCTACAACGGCGGACGCGTGACTCTCGAGGAAGCCATAGATATGGTTGCGAATTCCACGATTGTCAACATGGTTGGGAAGAACTGCGTGGGGAAAGCCATATCGAAAGGCTATGTCCATCCCCAGGCGGTCCTGAACATCGAAGGTGTCCCGCACGCGCAAATAGTCAAGTTATAGCCTTCTTTTTACTAAATTCTAAGCAAATGCTCTTTCGACGGAAAGGACCAACTGTTGGTGGGTTTTGACCGGAATTTGCCGTAGCTTTTTTAGTGGGGGGAGCCTCCATGACAAAACGTAAAGGCTGAGAAATGCGCGGGGGAGAAAAGGGCGTTTAGCATCTACGCAGGATTGACAAAAGAGACAAAATACCTTATTTATCAGTCGATTCTGCCGGCGGTGGCCTATGGCATGTTTTTCACGGACATATCTTACTTCCTCACCACCGTTCAGGGGTTTTCCTACGAGTTCATGGGGCTCGTGGTAACCATAATGGGCGTATCTACTTTCGCTACTAGCATTCCACTGGGAATTGCAGCGGACAAGTACGGAAGAAAGGGAATGCTTATCGCAGGCAACATAATAGCTAGCCTAACCATTGCCGTTTTCGCTGTAACGAGTGATGCAAGCGTTCTTTTGATAGCGGCTGTCTTTGAGGGTATCTCTGAGGCTGCATTCTCCGCTTCAAGTGGAGCGCTCTTAGCCCAGAAAGCCGAAGGAATGCAGAGGAATAGCGCTTTTTCCCTTTTTGGTTTTGCTCAAAGCATCGCTTACGGCATTGGGAGTCTTGTGATTCCTGGAGTAGTAGCCTTTGAAATCTTGGGTTTTAGCAACCAGGTGAGCCACGCTTTGCTGTTTGTGATTCTTGCCGCCCTAAGTCTCGCTTCAACCGTCATTCTACTTAAAATTACCGAATCTAAGCGTATGAAGAAACCCCGAAGTGAGGCGACAAAGCAAATGGGGCAACCTCACAAAAAATCGAGAAGCATCTTAATAAAGTACGTTTTAACCAGCGCAATAATTGCTTTCGGGGCGGGTATGGTGGTTCCCCTCATGACGGCTTGGCTTCAGCTGCAGTATGGCATTTCAGATGCCGTTAGCGGACCCATACTTGGGGTGACTAGCATCGTTATCGGATTAGCTACTCTAGCGGCTCCTGCTCTTGCGAAAAAGATTGGTCTAGTTAAAGCTATTGTGGTTACGCAGGCAGCGTCAACAGTGTTCATGTTTGCTACACCATTGTCCTCTAGCTACTTGGTTGCCAGCTCGGTTTACACCATGCGTGCATTTCTTATGAACATGGCAAGTCCACTGTCCCAATCGATGATTATGGGGCTGGTAGATGATGATGAGCGAGGTGCTGCTTCAGGTGTAAACGCCGCTTTGTGGCGGCTTCCAAATGCCCTCAGTACATTCATTGGGGCTTATCTGATGGCCATTGGTTTATTGGCGTTTCCATTCTTCCTAGCGAGCCTCTTGTACACAGTTTCAATTGCGCTATTCTGGTATTTCTTCAGAAAAACCAAAATGCCCGAAGAATGTTAGGCCTAACCTGTTGTTAATAGTGCGTCCTCAACGACTTCGACCGCGGTTTCTGCTTGTTCTCTGCGTATGCCAAAATGTGTTACTAAACGGATTTTGTGTCTTGACTGAGCCAGAGCCAAAACGCCTTCTTCCCTGAGTTTCTGGAGGAAAAGGTCATCAGTCATTTGAGTCTCAATTTCGAAACTTACAATATTGGTTTGCACATTTTCCATTTCGATTTTGACGCCATCTACTTTGGAAAGTTTTAGTGCAATGAACTTTGCGTTTTCGTGGTCTTCCTTAAGCCTATCAACCATCTTTTCTAAAGCAATAATTCCCGGTGCTGCGATTATACCTGCTTGACGCATTCCCCCACCTAGCAGTTTTCTTGTTTTCCTTGCCTTTTCTATGAATTCTCGGTTTCCAACAACGATTGAGCCGACGGGGCAACATAATCCTTTGGAGAGGCTAAACATAAGATTGTCAACATGCTTCGAGAGTTCTTTTACATCAACTCCGAGGCCGACGGCTGCGTTGAATATTCTCGCGCCGTCCATGTAAAGCTTCATCGAGTGCTTTTTTGCGACCTCATTTACGGCTTTTAGTTGGTTAGGTGATACTATTGTTCCGCCGTGTCGATTATGGGTATTTTCAATACACATCAATGTTGGTTCGGGAAAATGGATGTTTTTTGGTCTGATTGCGGCTTCTATATCTATCGGTTCGAGGGCGCCGGTGACGCTCTTTAGTGGCCAAGGCATCAGCCCTGCGATCGCCGATATTCCTCCTACCTCGTACCAATAAATGTGGGACTCGGATTCCAGAATGACAAGTTCTCCTCGTCTGCAGTTGCTCATTAGAGAAATAAGGTTCGCCTGCGTCCCACTTGGAACCAAAAGCGCTGCTTCTTTTCCAGTTTTTTCTGCGGCCATTTCCTGCAGTTCATTAACCGTTGAGTCCTCTCCAAAGACGTCATCACCAAGTTTCGCGTGCCTGCTTGCCTCAAGCATTTCTTCGGTGGGCAAGGTTACGGTGTCACTTCTAAGGTCAATATTCTCTTTTTCCTTCATAGCTGATACCTTTAGTTTCAATTGCTTTTCGCACGCTATTTAATTTTGCCGTGTACCTTGGACACGAAAAACTCCCTAGTTACCTTCTGAAGGTTAGGAAGACGTTAGAACAAATAGATGAACCCACGAGATCATTATACACCCAAGGGGAAAGAAAAGACCACAACCCTTTAAGTTGCACCCCGCAACGCTTGGTCGCATGAAACGAAATGACCTTTCTTGACTTCCGCAAGTTCTGGTTTTCTTTCCATGCATCCTGCTTTGGCGAAGGGGCACCTCGGATTGAAACGGCAGCCTATGGGGGGATTGATAGGGCTTGGGACTTCTCCTCTTAACCGAGCCTTTATGTTCTTAACAGTCGGGTCTGGTATAGGTACAGCTTCAATTAACGCTTGAGTGTAGGGATGAAGAGAATTATCGAACAACTCGTCAGTATCCGCCAACTCTACTATCTCTCCCAAATACATCACGGCCACTCTCTGGCTTACTTGTCTAACTGAACTCAAATCATGAGATATGTATAGGAAGGAGAGTCCCATGGTCCTCTGCAAATCGGCCAACAAGTTCAAAATCTGTGCCCTGATTGAAACGTCCAGCGAAGAAACAGGCTCATCAGCTACTATGAATTCAGGCTCAACCGCCAAGGCTCGAGCGATGCAGATTCTCTGACGTTGTCCGCCACTAAACTCATGAGGATATCTTTCAGCATGATATTCCTCCAAACCAACGAGTTTTAGAAGTTCGTATACGCGTTCACAGCGACACTCTTTAGAAACGGTTTTGTGTATTATGAGCGGTTCAGAGATTATGTCGCAAACGGTCATTCTTGGATCAAGCGAACCATACGGGTTCTGAAAGATCATCTGCATTTTTCTTCTGAGCTTCAATTTTTCTTCTTTGTCAGCTGACTCAAACTTCTCGAAAATATTTTCGCCGTCAACTATAACCTCTCCAGAAGTGGGTTCAATCAAGTTAAGTATGACTCGCGCGGTTGTCGTTTTTCCACATCCGCTCTCGCCAACCAGTGCAAAAGTTTCCTGCTTGTTAATGTCAAAACTGATGTTGTCCACAGCGTGAACTTGTCCTACCTGCTTCTTCGTCAAAACACCACGAGAAAATATGGGGAAATACTTGACGAGGTTCTTGACCTGTATGAAACTTGAATCACTCACTTCGGCTGCTCTCTCCCTTAAGTGTAATTTCTCTCCAATGATAACATGCCACGAAATGCTCCGGCTCAGCTTCTTCCAGCACTGGCGGAGCTTCCGAACACTTCACTGTAGCGTACTCACACCGCGGATGGAATCTGCACCCGGAAGGCGGCTCAATCAAGTTCGGAATATTCCCTGGAATAATGCTCAATTTTTTTCTACGGTCAAGCCTGGGGACAGCGGCGAGCAACGACGCCGTGTAAGGATGCCTAGGATGATCATACAAATCCTCCGTCTTGGCAATTTCACTCACGTTTCCCGCGTACATGACAACTACCCGAGTAGTCATTTTGGCAATAATTCCCATATCATGAGTAATCATAACCAAAGACATCCCCATCTTCTTCTTGAGATCCTCAAGCAAGTCCAACACTTGTGCCTGAATCGTCACGTCCAACGCAGTCGTTGGCTCATCAGCAAACAAAAGAGTAGGCTGAAGAGCCAGAGCGCGAGCAATAGCCACCCGCTGCTTCATACCTCCGCTGAATTGATGCGGGTACTCTCGCATCCGAATCTCAGCCTCGGGAATACCCACCAAATTCATGAGCTCCAAAATCTTCTTGTGACTCTCTTCTTTCGACAACTTGTCATGAGCCAACAAGACGTCTCTAAGCTGAGTCTCAACAGTATAAACAGGGTTCAAGGACGAAGACGGATCTTGAAATATCATCGCAATCTCTCTCCCTCGAACCGATTGCATTTCTTTTTCACTCTTCTCCAATAGGCTTGAGCCTTTGAACTCGACTTTTCCCTCCACAATCTTCCCAGGCTTAGGAACAATTCGGAGCACTGAAAGTGCAGTGACTGTTTTGCCTGAACCTGATTCTCCAACGAGCCCCAACGACTCTCCTTTTCTAACGTCAAAGGACACGCCGTCAACTGCTTTGACGATTCCAGCTTCGGTGAAGAAGTGCGTTTTCAGTCCTTCAATTCTTAGCAGAGTTTCGGTCATATCGTTTTTCTCCATCAATCTCTGAGCCTTGGATTCAGGGCGTCCGACAGTCCGTCTCCCAGAAGGTTAAAACCGAAAACGGTTAATAGAATCGCAAGACCTGGAAAAACCTCTGCCCACCATACAATCCTCATGTCTGAGTAGTTATTTTGAAGTATCTGACCCCAAGTCATCGTGCTGGGGTCCCCAAAGCCCAGAAAACTTACACCCGCCTCAATAAGAATAGCATAGGCTATCGTCAAGCTCGCCACAACTATAATTGACGAAAGAATATTCGGCAGTATATGTCTGAAAATAATTCTAGTATTACTAGCCCCGAGGGCCTTTTCCGCCTCGACAAATTCGAGTTCACGCACTCTCAAAAACTCGCCCCGTATCATCCTTGCGTCCCCAGGCCAGTTAAAGATAGCAAGGACAATAACAACTATTGTCAAACCAAATGGAATGCTTAATCCAAGGAAGTTGAGAGCTCCGCCCGCGCTTCCTCCTAAGGTAAAGACTCTGACAAAAATCAGAATGAACAAAAGCGATGGAAAAACAAGAAAGACTTCGGTTATTCTCATGAGTACGTTATCAACCCATCCACCGAAATATCCGGCAACCGAACCCACCACTATTGCTATGGCCATTGTGATTGCGGTAACAACCACACCAACGTAAAGTGCGTATTTTGTTCCATGTAAAACATCGCTAAAGACATCTGTTCCCAAAACGTCGGTCCCGAAAAGATATTGCGAGTTAGGAGCTGTACGGACGTCGCCGTTAAGGAACGGAGTTAGCGCTTTCGGATTTGGAAATGCGGGATATGGAGCAAAAAAGTCTCCAAAAATCCCAACAAAGACCACAGCAAGGACAATGATTAAACCAGCAACACCCGCCTTGTTTCTTCTGAATCTTCGCCATGCGACTGCCCATTGACTAGCAGACCTTCGCTTGCTTCCGTAGCCTTGTTTATTTTTTTCTGTATTCATGTGTTGCAACCTACCTAATCCTAACACGTGGATCGATGTAGACGTAAAGAACGTCCATTATGAGGTTCGCCAAAAGCGTCATTACTGTAATTATCATTGTTATTCCCATTATTGTGGGGAAATCCAAACCAGACGTTGCTTGGACATATTCGCGCCCCAGACCCGGCCAACTGAATACGAACTCTGTCATAGGCGCGCCTGCAATCATCCCTCCTAGAGCAATTCCTAGGAAAGTTACTGCTGGTGTGATAGCATTTCTGAGCGCGTACCTATATACCACTGTTCTTTCACTAAGTCCGCTTGCTCTTGCCGCCAATATGTAGTCAGATCTCAAAATCTCCAGCATGTTTGCTCTGATCAAGCGTATATTTTGAGCTAGTGAAACGTAAACAAGTACCGTCACTGGTAAAACGAGATGGGCAATTTCGTCAAATACAGAATTTCCCCACCACAGGAATCCGGCTACACCTTTAGATCCAGCAGATGGAAGCCATCCTAACGTGAATGAAAATACTATTATGAGCAGAAGTCCAAACCAGAAAGTTGGCATAGAAACCCCAAAGAGAGAGAATGATGTTACCGCGACATCCTCTTTCGTGTAGGGTTTTCGTGCCGAATGGACTGCAATCGGTATAGAAATTCCAAATGCAATCAGAAGTGAAAATACTTGGAGTTCTATGGTTGGCCAAATCCTCGGTCCGATTATGAGGTTTACAGGTTGTCCACCATAAAGCGATTTACCAAAATTCAACTGCAAGATGTTTCCAAGCCAATTCAAATATTGAATGGGTATAGGCTTGTCCAACCCATAGTACGCTCGTAACGCATCAATCGTTGCTTGCGTTATGTTTGGTTTTCCTGACCTGATAATGGAGATAGGATCTCCAGCCGCATACATGGTTATGAAGGCTATTATTGAGATTCCTAAAATGACAGGAATCATGTAAAGGAGTCTTCTCAGAATGTATCTGAACATTGCGCTCCCAGTGAACATTCGCAACTTTCTGAGCATTCCCCTCACAGTGAATGTTCGCAACCTCCTGAGCAATCTCCATACTCCCTCTATATCGATTCTCTATCAATGTAGATTGTACTTAAGGTTTTTTTAATGTTGCCCCGCATACAATGGAACTTGCTTTTCGGTTGGAAAAACTCTATTTGGAAACTATAGCAAATTTAATATATCAACAATTATCAAAAAGGGAGCTAAGAGGAGAAGATAAATGAACATTGGTAAAAAAGTTTTGACAGCTTTTCTAATATTGGCTCTAGTAGCCTCTATGTTAGCACCACTGATGGCAGTCAAATCGGAAAGTAGCTCGCTGTTCAGCGTAACCATAATGGCGCCGGGCAACGCGAACCTATTGAGACGTCAATGGTCCCAGGTATTTGCTTCGAACTTGCAGCAATTGGGTATTGATGCGAAAGTCGTGTATTTAGACTGGCAAAGCGTCTACGACCGCGCATTGACTCCCCTGCCAGAGTTTGTAGGCAAAACCTATCCTGAGCAAGGATGGGACATTTTGGCTTTGGGCTGGACACCGGGCTTGCTTCCTGAACCTCGCCAAATCTATTACGGAGGAGACCCATCATTCTTTGCGCCTACCGGACAAAACTACTACCTTTGGAGCAATTCAACGGCAGATGCTTTACTTGACACATTTATAACATCGACAGATAACACTGAAAAAGCAACTGTTCTTGCTCTATGGCAACAAATATACAAAGAAGATATGCCCTGCTCGCAAATAATGTATCAACAAGCGCCAGCTGTTGTCAGTCCAAAAGTAACAAACTTGTACACTCCTCCATCGGGAGGAGAAGGATGGCTCTACTTTAATGCACAACCATATCCGCAATTGCTCAAACGCACGGACGGCGGAACTCAAATTGTATATTGCGCAACAGGAGAAATTACGGCATTGAACCCGCCTGAATCGAACAGCTGGTATGACACAATCATAAATGCTAATATCTACGGCGGCCTGGCACTTACGTGGCCATCGTTGTCCGGTGTGAGCGACCTTGAAGCGCCTGATCTGTTGAGCTCATGGACCCCCAGCGCAGATGGCTTCAAATGGACGTTTAACTGCAGACAAGGCGTAACTTGGCATGATGGTGTTGCCTTCTCAGCCGACGACATAGTGTTTTCGTTGTGGGCTCTAATGGGCGGAGTTCCAGACTCTCAATTTGCAGGCTACTACCAAGGTGTCTACGGCAACAAATGCACCTTCACATACTCCAATGGCACAGCCGTTACCTTAGGAGACGGCACCCGAGTGGGCACAATAACTGCTACCGACGCAAACACAATTGAAGCAACTCTCCCAGTTTTGACTAATGGAAAGCCTTTCGGCTACTTTGAACCGTATATGCTTAGCTTCGCGAACAACATTATACCCAAGCATATCTTCGAGAACATCGCTCCAGCGGATTGGGCAGCATCGCCATTTAATACGGGTCAAGGATCCGTAGTCATAAACGGCAAAACCTATACAGGACCTGTTGGCACTGGACCATACAAATGGGACAGCTATGACGTAGCCGCTCAAAGTGTACACCTCGTGAGAAACGACAACTACTGGAATGCAACCGCTCTGAAAAATGATGGCCTATTTACAATCAAAGACTATTACATCCGCTTTATCGCTGACAAAACATCCGCTCTAGCCGCACTGAAGAACGGCGAAGTAGACATGCTTGACTACAACTATCAAATGCAGACAGATATTCCATCCATTGAAAGCTCATGGGGCAAAGTCCTCAACCTAGACGGTGTGGGGAGACAGGAATTCGGATACAACATGCGACACCCGGTATTCGGCACAGGAGTTAACACTCCACTCGGACAATCTGATCCATCAAAGGCTGCGTTAGCTGCAAGATACATTAGAACGGCTTTTGACTTCGCCATTCCGAGAGAGCTCATTATAGATAATTTGCTCGATGGATTTGGGCTTCCTGGATGCACGCCGATGTTGCCTACACAAGCATTCTACAACGCTGCTGTGACCGCAAGACCGTATGATCTCCAACAAGCTAGGCACTACTTGACCCTAGCGGGATATACGGTACCAGGAGGAGAAGTGCAGAACGTCGTAAACCTGCTTGGGGTCTTGACAAACCCAGATGGAACCGGGAAAAATGACACTGCAGTGAAGCTATTTGAGACACTAGATAACTCAACATATCCGAGTTCACTTACGCAAGTTGCGCAAACGACAACAGACGTCAACGGCGCTTGGACATTCACCGAAACACCGACCACTCCGGGAACTCACTATTACTATCTCCAAGACACAACTACAAACCAGTACACATTCCTCAAAAGCTACGTTGTAGAGGCTAATCCAACTCCGACTGCAACGCAACCGCCACAAGGGACTGACTATACGCTGATATATGTAGCAGTAGCCATCGTAGTGATCGTAATCGTGATTGCCGCTGTAGCATTGGTAATGCGAAAGAAAAAGTAAAAAACCCCATCTTTTTCTTTTTTTGTGTCTATTTATTAAACTCCAAGAAGTGATACCGCTATCGATTCTGCAAAGATGACTAGAGCCAGTAGGATATATTTGTTGGCTCTCTTTTCACTTTTGCGAAGATTATTGATAGACCATTGTTCATCGGATTTACGGATGTATTCTTTGGTTTTGCTTGCTGACGCCGAGCCAGAAAAAGCTATCGCACCAGCTACAATTAGCGCTATGCCCGTTTCAAGAAGCGTCAGTTTCGAGAAAAAGCCACTTGAAAGCAATCCAGCTAAGGAGGAACTTGACAAAGCAAGAACGCCCAGCAACAGAACGTTAATAGCCCAAATAGCCAAGTTCACTTTTAGGATCCAAACCAAAGTTACCTTCAAAGATGAATGCTCCAAACTCTTCAAGTGTATGTCGGTCACCTTTAATTTATGTCTCACGCTGATCCTTCAATAATTCACGCAAAATGCTGATGACAGTCTGATACCCGAACCAGTTTTCATTTTACCAGAAGCACAGGGACCGTTGCGTGATGCAGGACGTGGTCGCTCACACTTCCTAGGAATAGCTCCTTCAAGGTGCCAAGTTCGCCCTTGCTAATAACGATAAGGTCCACGTCCTCTTGCTTCGCTGTTTGAATAATTACTTTCGCTGGGTCGCCAGAGAGGAGTTTCGTTTCAAGCGTTGTGTCGTTCATCATTTTTGATGCATGCTCGAGAATTTGAAGGCCCATTTCTTTAATTTTTGGTCTTAATTTCAGGAGAGATGCTTCTTGGGCATGAAGCAGAATTGCCGCCGAGCCTGTAGCCTTGGCTATCAATCGGGCCTTTTGTATTGCTTTTTCTTCTTTGGCTGAACCGTCAACTGGAACCAAGATTTTTCTGATTTCCCTCTTGTTTCTGACGATCAGGGTCGAGTTCTTATTGCGCAACAATACCTTATGGGCCACGCTGCCTAAGTGGTAGTCGAGCTCGTTTTCATCGCCGCCACTGTTACCCATTATGACTAGATCATAGTTTCCAGCTTCAGCCTCTGACACGATACTATCTGCTACGTCAGTTCCCTCGACTAGTTTTTCCTTGGCAGCAATGCCTTCTTTCGCGAAGCGAGCAACGCTTTCGTCGAGTATCGCTTGTCCCATTTCTACATAATGCTCAGTTATCTCCCGGATGACTTCGTCAGGAAAGACGTTCTCGCGGGGTCTGGGAAGACCTATAGTTCTAGGATACTGCACGGTGGCAGTGTTGACAGGAACAAAATCCTCCCTCGGGGAATACATTTGACCCGCAAATGTTGGCAACTCATTTGAAACGACGTGTAAAAGAGTAACTTGTGAGTTGAAACGCTTGACTAAGAAAATTGACATTTCCTCCGACGTTCTTGACTGCCGCGACCCGTCAATGGGGACAAGAATATTCCTAGAAGCCTCTTCCATTGTCTAACTCCCAGAATTAACTTTGATTCTGCTTTCTAATTAAGTGTTCGCAAACCCAACAAATGCAGTTCTGTCAGTGGCGGAGCGTGTAAAGGGAAATGAACAAGAAAATCCCGAAGGCAAAACCAGTAGCTACAAAAACGGGGGCGTAGCCCACAGTTTGAGCAACAAACGCCGCGGCCAAAACAGAGGAGAACTCCGCGAGCCTCATAGGCGCGTGAAGAAGACCTATGTCGACAGACAAGTTTTTGCTGTCTTTTGCCACTTTCAGTACCGCGTGTTCAAAGAATCCTATACCATAGCCCCGTACAAATGCGAGGGCGACCACAAAAATTGGGAAGTAGAACCCTGAACCAGCCAGTAACGATGAAGCCGCAATACTTACCGCGGTCAAGGCTACAGCGCGTCCGAGACTCAAGGGCTTTCTTAGACTAAGGAAGGTCGACGCCGCAGATATGAGATTGTAGAACATAAACAGGAGACCTATGGCGAAGTAGCTATAACCTAGCTGTCGGTCCATAAAAGCCGGTAGGAGTAGCGTAACAATTGGGTAAACAGCGAAACTGTTGAATGCCAACGCCAAGGAAACCAACCAAAATGTCCTGGACCTCCCTCTGGGATCGATTGAGGCGAAGAGACTTGCAGTTTTAGGCATCGGACTTCTTTTGCTGCTTCTCCATAGCAGCACTGCAGGAAATCCAACGGCTAATGAAACAAGCATCAAAATGGCTAAGGTTGAAGTGAATCCCAATGAAGCTATGCACAATCCGGCCACCATTGCGCCAGCAGCGGTTGCCAACCATATAATCGCGTTATTTTTCGTCGACTCTTCTCCAGCGCGCCTAGGCGAGAGGTGAAAGATTGCGGTTCGGCTCACAGCCCAATAAGAAGATTCTCTAAGCCCCTCAACAACCTTGCCCACCAAGAAGATGGGCAAAGAAAAAGCAAAGTAGTAAATAACTGTAGAAGCGAAAGTTGTGGGCCAATTAATCAACAGGAAAACATGCGACCATCCAACGTAGTCCGCAATGGCGGCAAACAGTAGACGAGCAACAAGGAAGACTAATGGAAGAACCGATAACACTATTCCGATTTCGGCTAGGTTTACATTTCGCGCCAACAAGAGCAAGGGAATCAGAAGTGTGAGAGCGCCCGAAACGAAATAGTTCAAGAAAGTTATGGCGTTAACTCTTTTCATGACTTATTTCACCGATTATCGGTTCGAAACACCATGATCAGCTACACTTGCTACTTCAAGTTTCAACTATCTGCTTTTAGATCATTCCTAATAACAATATCGCAACTTGACACGCCTCTTTAGTCGTCGCAATCCTTAAAAAAAACGCGTCAGTAACCTTCGAAGGGGGAAGTTCCATCGCCGTTTCAGGCTGGAGCCGGTCAAAAACTAAAGCAGTTTTTCTAACAATTCTAGCTGGCATCCTATGGGGCACTTCTTTTCCTGCCATAAAGATCGGCTTGGTGAATATTGACGCGTACTTGTTTGTGTTCCTAAGGTTTCTAATAGCGTCCGTTCTGATGATGTTGATACTGTTTCTAACCAAAAGATTTGCTTTTCCGACAAAACAGAAGAGTCTAATCTTCTTTTTAGGGTTATCAAATGGAATTGCTTACCTGTTGCAGTACGTTGGGATGATATCTACTACCGCAGCAAAAGCGGCACTCTTCATAAACCTCAGTGCCATTTGGGTTGCACTGCTAAGCCCGAAGTTGCTGGGAGAAACGCTGCAGCGCAGAAAGATACTTGGAGTGTTAGCCGCTTTGACCGGGGTTGTATTTGTGACCACAAACTTGGATTTTTCTGTAATGAGCGAGGGGCAGTTGATTGGTGACCTATTGTTGATTGCTTCCGGGGTAGTTTGGGCGTTCTTTATGATTTATAACAAGACCCTAGTCATGAAAGAGAACGACATACTTCAATCGCTAACGTGGATCTTGCCGGTGACTCTGCTGCCAATGCTACCATTTGTTTTTGGGTCCGCGGGACAGATTCCAACGCTATCCGCTCAAACGTGGATTGTAATAGTCTACACAGCAATCGTATGTTGGATCATACCTTACTATCTCTGGCTGGAAGGTCTAAAAAGCATCTCAGCTTCGACATCCACGATTCTGCTCTTATCAGAAATATTGGTGGCAGCGGCAGTTTCTGTACTTCTTCTGGGTGAGATGTGGACTATAATCTCAGTCGTCGGGGCTCTATTCATAATAGCAGCCATCATATTGGTCTCTTACAGATCAAATTAGTCATAGAACGCCCAATTTACCTTACAATAGTTCGCCCTTTGCGATCAATAAGACATGTCCTCCGACCTGAACCTGTATCTCACCTTCTTTATCCATAGCTTTGAGGCGCAGTAGGGAAGGTCTGTCAATCTCGAAACCTTGCTCGACCCTGATGTCAATCTTAGTGGAGCCGAAAAACTGATGCTTTAGTAGATAGCCCGCAAGACAGCCGTTACCTGAACCCGTTGCAGGATCCTCGGGTATGCCGAAGGCGTCGACGAACACGCGGACGTTCAAGTGGTTTTCCTTCTTGTAGGTTTCTGGGCAGAAAAGCAATATTCCCGCTTGTGTTTCTTTCATCAACTCAAGTTGTGCTTTTTGGTTCACTTTTGCCCGTTTTACCGCGTCCAGTCTTTTCAAAGGAATAATAATGAATGGCAACCCTGTTGAGACTTCTTGAATAGGGTATTTACTCTCAAAATCAGATTTTTCTAGTCCAAGAAGGTCACAGAATGTAGTTACTTCAAATGTTTTTCCGAAAACTGGTGGGAGTTGTTTCATCCAAAGAAAATCGCCCATCTCGGGGTTCTTCTCAAAGTTGACATGAATTTGTCCTGCCCTTAAGTTGAGCACAATCTCTCTTTCTTCCTTTGCTGATATGAAGCGATTTATCACGTAGGCGGTTCCCAATGTTGGATGACCCGCAAAAGGCACTTCGGTCTTGGGCGTGAAGATCCGGACATCGTATCCCCCACTGTGTCGTTGGTTTGAGAGTACGAAGGCTGTCTCGGAAAAATGGGTTTCGTTTGCTATTCTTTGCATTTGGTGGTCGGAAAGCTCGTTGGCCCCCGTTATTATCGCAAGTTGGTTTCCGCTGTATTTTTCTTCGGCAAACACATCAACCAAGTAGAAAACGAGGTTCTTCACGGCATCGACTTCAATTTGAGTTGCAGCTTGTTTGTATTAATAAGTTTTGATCCTAATAGTCGCCCAGATGAGGCCGTTACAGGATGCGTTGGGCAGCAACCTTTTTCTATATTCTCAGCTGCACGTTATGCAATTGGAGTGGGTGCCAAGTGGATAAGAAAGACTTCTTGAAGTGGAGCAGAAAATACGATCGGGACCAAGGCTGGTGGACTCAGAAGGAACAGGAATTAAGCTCAAAATTCCGCAAAACCAAAGTTCTGACACGCGAGGACCTGTCGGCGGTAGTTGAATGGAAATTTCGGGAACAGGAAAACAAGAAAAGCAAAGTCCTCGAAGCCGTTGCCAGAAACGATGACGATATACTCGCACGTGTCTCGAGTCAGGTCTTCAACGTACCCGGAGCCGAAGACTCATTCCGCATGAATAGTCTAACCATGCTTAATGGCATTAGCCCAATTTTGGCAAGCGCAATTCTAGCTTTCTTCGACCCAAAACAGTATGGTGTGTTTGATGTCAAGGTGTGGAGAGCACTTCTAGGAAACGAACCACCAAACCTTTTCACGACCCAAAGTTACCTGAAGCTTTTGGTTGCTCTGCGAAAAACCGCGAGCAAACACAACTTGGACGTTCGAGTGGTTGAGAAGGCGCTTTTCAAAAAGAGTCTCGACGAATCCTGATTTCGAGAAATAGTCAATAGTGTTTTTGCGCTTTGCTTCTTGGGAATGAGGATGAGCTTTGTTTTCTCTTAGGCAAACGATTTTAACTTGAGTTTGACAACATTGAGGTTGGAGATGTGTGTGGATGCCGAGAACGGTCAATCTTCCTGATTCTGTATATCAAGATTTGGTGTCAGTTGCTGAGGAATTGGAGGATATGGCGAAGAAGCCCATTTCATTAGGCATGGCCGTTTACATGCTCACGGCAGTTTATCGTGCTCACCTTAATGACCCCTGCGCCCGTGATGCGTTCCGTCAGAAGATGTCCACCTCGGACATTATGTCTCCCGAAGAATTCGAAAGAGCATGGGATTTGTCTCCAGCAGAAAAACAAGAGACGACCCATTTGTCGATAAAAGACCGGAAATAGCACGACAAATAGAGGGTATTCCGTTAGTCTTCACCATCTGTGATGGGCTTATCTGGGTTCTTCTCTTGTCTTGGTTTTCGACTACCGAAAGGTAACGCTTATAGGCTAAATATGTGGGTTAAAGTGTCAGAAAGATGAGCAACTCGGGCGGGTAGATCAGCCTGGTATGATCGCCACGTTGGCATCGTGGAGGTCGCGGGTTCAAATCCCGCCCCGTCCACCATTTTTTGGAAAATCGCCTCAAATCGAGTTTCTTTACTTCCGCTGTCACGCAGGAAAAGTTAGGGTGGTCTATTGGAGTATGGCGGGGAACGACAGCTTTAGCCCAGCATCTTCTTTCCAATTGATTACTGCTTTCTCTTTGAATTTGCTAATTGCCAATAGTGCTTTCAGTTCTTCTTCAACGGGTTCGGGTCTGGAGCAAAATATTACTTCGCCTTTGTCGTTATTCCAAACGGTCAGGCCTCTGGCTTTTCCCTTGTGAAGAAGATGCAGAATGGCGTTTTCTTCATCAATCTCTAGCAACGCGGCAACGTTGGAACCTTTTAGTGCGGAAAGCAGATCATAGGCTGCTGCGTCGGAAGTTACATTTTCGTTCAACAGCATACCAAAGTAGTGTGGAATCACCTCTGAGTCGACGAAGCCGATTTTCTCGCTTTCGAATACATGAGTTTTGAGCTTGGATTTTAGTTCCATAAAATTCTCCACTTTACCATTGTGAGCCGAAACGATAGTGAGGTGTGGATAAAAGTGTTCGACGTACGGTTGGGTTGCTTCTTTGTACTTTACTGTGTGCATGTTTTCGGGGCTTGGGAACCGCACGTGACCAATCATTACCGAGGAGTTGACGAGTTTAGCGTTCATTGTTGTCTTATTTTTCATTATTTCTTCAAGTTGTGCTACTGGGGAGTCAGAGGTTTTGCCCACTTTTTCGCTTATGACGTCGCCGTCAGGCAACATAATCGCCACACCTGCTCCGTACCCGCCGACGGGCTCGTTTTCGTCGGGGTATTTGCTAGCTTCCAGTTTCTTGAGGATTGCGAAGACTTTGTTCATAGATAGTGGTTTTTTGAGAATAAACCCGAAAATGCCACACATATGCGCTTCTCCGAAAAATAATCTGTTGGGCCTCTTTAATAGACTTTCTCGGCAGAAACGGCGCGTAGGTTCTAGTTCGAATAATCCCTTTACTTTTTGGTCTGGTTGGAGCGCAGAGTAAACTTTTTCTGCTTGGGAGCTCCTACTCTATATCATGGTTTTGGAGGTTAAAAACGTGGCAGACTTAACGGTGAAGAGTCCCGCGTTCGAAAACAGCAAAATGATTCCTATTAAATATAGCTGCGATGGCAAAGAAGTGAACCCTCCCTTGACTATCGAAGGTATTCCAGCCGCGACCAAAACGCTTGCTTTAGTCATTGACGACCCCGATGCACCCCGAGGTACATTTGATCACTGGGTTGTCTGGAACATCTCCCTAACAGACAAAATCGACGAAAACGTCATCCCTGGGACGCAAGGGGTCAACAGCGCCGGACAGCGCGGTTATATTGGTATGTGTCCGCCATCGGGAACTCATAAGTACTTTTTCAAGGTCTATGCATTAGATACTAAGCTAGATTTGAAGGCTGAATCCACACTGAAGAAGGATCTAGAGAAAGCCATGCAGGGGCACATCCTTGCGAAAGGAGAACTTGTCGGTCTTTACAACAGGTAATAACGACCAAATTTCGCTTATAGTTATCTTCCATTACTCGAGGAGAAAGTTTGCGGAGAAAGAACTGGGCTTCTTTTATCAGCTCTTTCTAACGGGCTAGATTGTCTCCCATGTAACCTAACACTGTAGCTTCACTGTGGGGCGGTGCGCCTCTCTAAGCTAAGCTCTCTCTGGCATGGGATTTTTGCCCGTGTCTCGCCATGTCGCACGATTTGGTAAGAGCCAACGTTCACAGGTACAAGGTTTGTAGGACTTGCTCCTCTGTTAGTTCCGTCATACGTGCTTGCTCTTCTGGCCGAGACAATTACAAGTATGGCAATGGGAGTTATTTGTTTATTTCCTATTCTTTACAAGGAATTGTTGTTCGTCTATTCTGTTGGTTTCTCGTGCCGTTCACTATTAGTTTTGCATCCAGAGTTAGGCAAGTTTTGTGGGCCTTGCCAACTCTCGTTCGAATCGTCGTTATCGATTTAGTCTAGAGAGACTGAAAAACGAAAAACGTTGCAGTTGTCTGTTGCCGCAATCAGAGCCGAGAGACTTAATCAACATTTTGGGGGAGTAAACTGCGGTTGGGAGGGCCGGGGCAGGGATTTGAACCCTGGCAAAAGGCTCCACAGGCCTCTAGGCTACCAAGCTACCTCACTCCGGCCACTTTTGGATAGTTCCATTAGCCCAAATGCTGTTGTCTGCTTTATCATTTGCGTTTCCTCAGAAAGATTAAGTTGCCCTGGCTACAGTGCGCTTCGAATCCGTCAGCGATGAGCTCTGCGATTTCCTGGGGGTTGTCTGAGACCTTGACTATGAATTTGTCGTTTGGTCCTGTCTGGAAGATCGCGCGTTCGATGTTGATGTAAATCTCTGTTGACTTGATTGACTTGATGTCCCAGAAAGTCTCTAACGTAAAGGCGTCTTTGGTCTCATGATAGAGCATTGTTGCTTTCCAGTGTCGGAAAGTATGGCAGTGAATCTCGTTTAGTCTTGGGTTGTCGAGTTTACGGGCTAAGCGGTTGCGAGCTTTGTTGAAGGTGACTTTGAGTCCTTTTAGGGAGCCTGGGAAGATGGCTGTGTCCGTCTTTGGCAGATTATAAAGCGAGTCAACGAGTTGTTGGCTGACTTTTATCATCCTGGCGTTGGAGTGTTTCTCGGGTTTGTTGAGTGTTATGACGAGTTTTGCTCGGTCGACGTTTATCCATTCTAAGCTGTGGGCTTCTCCGCTGCGGAAGGCTGTTTCTTTGAGCAGCTGCAGGAAGGCTGAGAGTTTAGGGAAGGTGCCTGCGATTAATGCGTCAAGCTCGGCTTCTGTGGGTATGAAGGGTAATTTGGTTTGTCAACTGTACATTTGGGTTTTTTCCAGGTCTTGCCTTGATAATCCAGGAACAGCGTGTAGGCGTTAATGACGTTGCGTCTTCTGCTTTGGCTCCAGTGTTTTGTTTTCGCTTCTTCAGCTGCTAAGACTTTTTTGACTGACTCGGGGTCTTCTAAGTCGGCGCCTCTCTTGACGAGTGCTCTGAGAGCTCCCAAGAAACCTCTCCGGCTTTCTTCAGCGTAACCGTCGAGCTCTGTTTTAGCTTCAAACTGAACTAGCATGCCTTTTGTTTTATCAATCCTCTCCGGAACTTGAAATACTTGCTCCGGTTCCAAATTTTTCGCTCCTTGGTTGGCGCTTATTTGGCGATTAAAAAGTAAGGCACTGTCGCTTTTTATTGATTTGCCTGTCCCTTTTGGAGCTCTTCGCTTTCCGTTTTGGCTTTCAAGAATTGCCTGCTGCTTTGGGTCTGAAAATCTTAAGCCGCAATTTTTGCAACTCCAACGTTGGATAACGTCACCAAAAAGTGAGGTTCTGGTGCCATGCCTTACGGAGGTCTTGTGAGGCGCATCAGGGCATGGGCTTGAAGGGTTGCCGCGCTGCGTCTATTTTTTGGGGCGACTTTCAGAGTCTTGGAACCTGCTATAGTGTCAAATGTGAATTCAATCTTAGAGGCTGCAAGCCAGCTTTTCCTTGCGCATCAGCCATTAATGCATAGCCCCCTTTTTGGTTAGCCCCAAGATTCCTGTCGGGGATATCATTTCCCACGGGCTTGACCTGAACAAAAACCGCCGGTTGCCCATCAAGACGAAAACCTTCAAAGCGATAGCCTTCTTCTAGAAACATAAGAATCCAGTCAAGGTCAAGCTGCTCGCCAGGAATGACAACACAATCACCCAAGCCGCTAACTGGAAAAACGGCGAACTTGCCGCTTGAGGTCATTAAGTGAAGTCATCCTGGAGCAACCACCTATTTTTGCGAAGGTTGATATTTTTCTGATAGTCTTCTTAGGGCGTCTTTGAGGACGTCGGCTCTGCTTGAGTAGCCGTGATTGCCGACTAGTGGGTCAAGGGTCTCGGCGACTATGTTGCAGGGCAGTTTTATTGTGACGTATTCTTTCGCCATTTATTCACCTATTAATAATATGGGCATAGCGGTCGTTCATTTAAGGGTTTATTACCATCTATTAGTCATCTATACCAATTAATTTAGTAATAAATCAGCAAAAATTTTTAAACAAGCACGTTACTAATGCATTACTAACGGGTCTATGAATTGCCAAGAAAAATAGAGAAAGAACCAGTAGAAGGCGACTACACCACCATAAAACTCCCAAACGACCTCGTCACATCAATGGACAAGCTAATCGGCAAACACGGATTCAAAAGCCGCGCCGAAATCGTCAAAGAAGCACTACGCGACCTTCTTAACCGATATAAAACGCCGGAAATAGAGTTGCCTCGCTTTGACCACTTCAACATGGGAGTACACGGCGTAAGAATCACCGACCGACAACTACACCGAATAGCCGACGTCCACTTCAAACCGGACGGAATATACTGCGAACTAGACGAAAGCGACAGCTGCAAACACATCGAATTCGCCCTAACCGTTCCCGAAATCAAAGAAATAATCCAAAACAAAAGAAAAGAAGGCTGGAAACTCCCAGACATCTAAGAAATATGAATCAAACACAAAAAGAGAATGAGCGGAAGTAAAGCATCAGAAGGTTATAGTAAACGTTTTTTCTTCCTTGCCTAGTAAGGTTTGAGTTCTTCATTCATTTCTATTTGAAAAACCAGTTGATAAGCGCCAAACCGTGTTTAAACTTACGGTGAAGCAAGCGATATATACAGCTTGACTCAACATTGAATAAAGCATGGCATCCATGGCATCAACTATTGGGTCTTCTCCAAAAATAGTATTTGTCGTGGCACTACTTATCGCTGTTTTCGCTGCAGCCGTCATAGATGTTGTTATTCCAATAAATATTTTGGACATTGCGGAGACGTTTGGCATTCTCCCTGGAACAGTTGCTCAACTTAATTCCATTATCGCTATCGCATCAGTAGCGACAGCGCTGTTGCTGGCCTGTTTTGGCGCCAGATACCGATATAAATCGCTGGTAATGATGGGCATACTGTTTATTGTTGTCTGCGCCATGGGGCTTTTCTTAGCTCCGACTTTTCCGATAGCTCAGCTTATTGTTCCCCTTAACGGGATAGGGTCAGTCATGATAGTTGTTACGGCTCAAACATTTATCGGAAATTCTTACCCATTAGACAGAAAGGCTAAAGCAATCGGTTGGGTCGCAGCGGCTGGAACACTTGCGAATGCAGTCGGATCTCCCATAATTGGCTTCATGACAGGTATCGGCGGTTGGCGTTCCGTTTTTCTGTGGTTTATCCTACCAGCAGCAGTTTTTAGTTTAATTTTTGTGTTCCTCGTTTTTCCATACAACCTACCTGAGCCACTGCTAAATGCAAAGAAAGAGCCTTTCATGAAAGGCCTCAAACAAGTCCTCACCAACAAATCAGTCGTCGCTTGCTTGGCAAGCGCCTTTCTTGGCAATGCTTTTGTTTTTGGGAGCATGGTTTTTGAGGTAACATTTCTTAGACAAATTTTCTCAGCATCACCGAGTTTTGCAGCATTAATTGGACCACTTGCAGGCACTGCGATCATTACTGTGGGAGCTATAGTTGGCGGTCATGTAGTTAACCGCGTTGGAAGAAAGCGTCTGACAGTGGTAGCTAGTTTCTCGGCAGGCTCATTGTTGTTGCTTTCCTACTTCACCCAAGATTTAAGTATCTTTATAGCTTTGCGCTGGACAGCCTCAATCTTTATCGGCATTACGATAGCCGCAGCCTCCAATTTGATGCTTGAACAAGTCCCCAAGTTCAGAGGAACAGCGATGTCCCTTAGCTCGGCGTTCAGCGGCCTAGGTACAGCCGTCGGTATCACCGTTTCAGGAGCAGTGCTCAATCTTTTCGTCAATCCAACAATAGGTTTTCAAGCGTTAGGCTTAACTGTTGGAGCCTTAGCATTTGCAGGAGCCTTTGTTAACCTATTTTTTGCAAAAGATCCATTAAACCCCAGTGTTTCAAAACAAAACTCATGAATTTAAGCGAGCCCTACTCCAGAGCGATATTTTTGCCTAAGAGAGTTAGCATCTTATAAAAGGGAACATAATGCCAAGTGACTGTTTCATTATAGTTTTCTTTTTTCAATCAGTTGGGATTCCAGAGTTGAACGGAATCCTTTGGCGAATTGAGGCGTGATTTTCCCAATAAAATCTCTCACTAAGAATCCATCAGTGCCTGGTCCAGAGTATTTTGAGGATGGAAGCATGAAAGTAACAAAAGCATTGAAGCCGTTTTGCTTAGCTTTGAACTCTCCACCTGAGGGCTGAACTATCGTGTACGCTTCGGTCTTTACATTTCCGTATCCTTCAATCAACATACACCCAGATGGAAGGATGTACCCCTGATGAAGCGCAATTGGTACTGTCCAACCAGCAAATAGAGTGTTGCCGTGCACCCAAATCTTTAGCTCGTCTTTGGTTGCCAATTGAATATTTCTACCTGCTGGTGTAGCTGAAAATTGTTTTCTCCAAATAGCTTGATAAATGGGGCTGGTGCCAAAGACGGCGACTGGCACATAAGCTAGACCACCGTGTATCTCTAGCCACAAGTTGATTATTATGGCGTCTTCTTCTCCCCACGCAGAGTATTTTTCAATATGGTGTAAGCGAATCAGCATTGGTGGTAGTTTGAAGAAGTCTGGTGGGTGAATTATTGCGATTGCTTGGCTAGAATAGACGTTGTATATATCAGGTTGATTTTTAGGTGTAGCTTTCTGTGCGTTTATGATTTCATTTATAACGTCCTGCTCCGTCATTTTTCGCAAAGGATCATCATCAACAATTTCGATAACGAGTTGATTACCTTTCTTTGCTGGATCAGCAGAAGGAGGAAGAGGATACATTGTTCCGTCAGGACCCGGTCTCAGTATTGCTCCTGGAAAATAGGCGCTTTGACTTCGAACTCTTGCTCCAAATATCGATTTCAAGTTTTTAGGTGATGGGGGACTAGAATTTTTCCAGATTTCTTGCAGCATTGTTTTCGTTTTTTGGATGTATTCGAGATTAGTTGTATAGAAGGTGTTCTTGAATTGCAGTGGTGAATCGATCAGTAAGTTCCTTGAGTTTGAAGTGGTAGATTGGAAGAGGTGTTTCCCATCAATTATTATCGTTTGAATATAGTTTGGTGGAACGTGCTTTACCATGCAATAGCTGGAGAGACTATTGGCCGCTTCTATGTTCTCATCAATTATTGGCGCCATAATTTTCACTGTAACGCCTTTTTCGGGATAATTGTTGGTTTGCAGCAGGTCTTTTGAGAATTCGACGAGACCTTCAGAGGATGTTATGGCAAAGATCTCTTCCTTAGCCGTCTTCATGATATGGGTATACTTCTTTTTTGCTATTTCAGCATCTGGTATATTGATTGTTTTTGGCGTGGGTTTGCCTGTTTTGAATTCCTTTATTTTTTCTGATATGTCTGTTGAGTTGCGCCACAAGTCCTCGAAAACTGCTGAGAATGCGTCCACGAGGGATTTGCAGTTAGTCCAAAGGCAAACGTCATCCTGACCTGCGGCAGGAGCATCCGCTCTTGGCGTGATGAAGAACAAAGTTTCTTCTTGGTCTCTTATTGTCATTTGAGGAAATAGGTTTAAACCAAGTTCCGGCGTTCTTCCTTCAAAATTGAACTTTGCGGTTGCTATCATCTTTAGGAGTTTTTTCATTGGTCTTATGTCTTGTCCGGAGAGTTCAGTGAGAAAACGAAACGTTGTCTTGGATTTCAAAGAATGAACGGAATCAACATCGAAAAGGCCAAATTTATCAGCACGCACCAGACCTTGAATCGTCATTGCAGTTGATAACTGGTTCTGTGTTTCCCTCATCATCTGGGAAAGCTTGTGGTAGATTTTTTGGTTTCCTTCGATAACTGTGAATTTTTCCAGTTGTGGCTCTGGTCCAGCCTTTTTGAGGTTCTGCCAGTAGTTGAGCAGTTCTTTTTTCTGTGCTGCTATTTGGTTTGCTTGTTCTTGTTTGACCTTAATATTTAAATCTATTATGTTTTCAAACGGAACTGCCGTGAAGCGAACGGGAAACTCAAGGGTTGATTCGACTAATCCTTTAATTTGAAGACTCTTCAGAATGCGGTAAACCAATGCTTTCTGCATCTTAATTCGCTTGGCGATTTCTCCGCCTTTCAAGACGCCCTGCCTTGCGAGGAAAATGTACACATCTGCCTCTTTTCCTGTTAATCCAAAATTCTTAAGGACTTTCTTTATGGTCTCCTCGCTCAATCTGGCAACTCCAAGTAACAAGTAGTGACTAACTTTGGTTACCAGTCCAATCTTATACGCTAAAGGAGCTTAAGTGATTTTGGATGGTTGGAACTGGTCTTAAGCGAACTTTGCTTCAGAACGCTTTCCAATCTGACAAAAAACGAAAGGTGATGAATAACATGGAAAAAATTGGGTTGACAAAAGGAATATTCGTTGTTGGGCTAATTATTGCCATTTTAGTTGCAAGCGCTATTTCAGCAGGCGTTTCTATGCAGCTGTCTTTAGGGCCTAAAGGGTCGAAAGGCGATAAAGGCGACACAGGATCCACGGGAGCAGCTGGCGCTACGGGAACTGCCGGAGCAACTGGACCCGCTGGCGCCACGGGCGCAACCGGCTCAACGGGAGCCGCAGGAACAATGGGACTCCCTGGAGCAACAGGAGCTACGGGAGCAACAGGAGCTACGGGAGCAACAGGGGCGATGGGAGCAACTGGACCTGCCGGGCCACAAGGAATACAGGGACCTTACGCGCCGGACTACGACAGCGGATGGATAGACATAACAAGCAAAGCCGGACAGTCTCTCATCTTAAGCCATAACCTGAACAACTCAGACGTGATCGTTGACATAAGAGGAAAAACCACGGCAACTGGCTTAGCACACCAGAGAAACCTCGGCTTAACCAACTACATAGCTGGATGGAGCAAAACGTACGGGAGTACAGGATATGACGCAAGTGAGAATGTTATTCTGACGGCTGACGGCGGATACGCAATGGCAGGCTGGACAAATTCTTCTGGCGCCGGCGGCAATGATATGTTGCTGGTTAAGACGGATTCCTTTGGCAATATGCAGTGGAACAAGACGTATGGAGGAGCAGCCAATGATTACTGTTACAGTGTTCAGCAGTCGGTTGACGGCGGGTATCTAATGTTAGGCTATACAAATTCCTTCGGCGCTGGCGGCCGCGATGGCTGGTTGGTCAAGACCGATTCGCTGGGCAATATGCAGTGGAACAAGACTTATGGAACACTAGGACAAGAGCTTTTCTTTACTTTGGTTATGGCGAGTGATGGCGGATATTTGCTAAAGGGAACGACCAGCGCAGGCGGCGGCGCAGGTTGGCTCGTCAAGACCGATGTCAACGGAAACATGCAGTGGAACAAGACCATTGTAACACCCTACGGAAACTGGCTGTATACTGCGATTCAAACGAGCGACGGTGGATATGCATTTGCTGCCGCAAATACGACTGTCACTGGCACTGAAATTAGTGATGCGATTCTGATTAAGACAGATTCCTCTGGTAATATACAGTGGACCAAAGCATATGGGGGACCAGCCGTCGATGTGGGGTGGGGTCTTGTTCAGACGAAAGACGGCGGATACGCAATGTCAGGTTATACGGTTTCCTTCGGCGCTGGGGGACGGGACGGATGGCTCATCAAGACCGACGTCAACGGCAATATTCAATGGAACAGGACCCTCGGGGGAACAGCCGATGACGGTTTGCAGGATATGATTCTAACGACTGATGGCGGATTTGCAATAGCGGGCAAAACAATCTCTTTCGGCGCTGGTAACCTTGATATGTGGCTAGTCAAAACAGACTCGTTCGGCAACGTGCAATGGAGCAAGACGTTTGGAGGACCCTTGGATGATTCTGGTCCAGACAATAATAAGGTTCGCCAAACGGCTGATGGCGGATACGTAATCGAAGGAACAACAGCTTCTTTCGGCGCTGGGGGTCAGGATTTTTACTTGGTTAAGGTGGGCGTTGAGGGCGAGTCAGGCTTGGCATGGATAGACTCCACAGCCAACACCGTGACTATGTATCGAGGAGCAAACGACGTCTACTGGAATTACGTGCGAGTCCGAATATGGAGAATACGCTAAAACAAAATCAACATTTCCTCTCTTTCTTCTTTTTTCGCTGCATGCGTGTTCAATTTGGTCAGATGCCTACATACGTGTGGAAAATCGTATTGACGCAGTCTGAAAGGACGTGGGTGGATGAGTCGAGAATGGGTGCTCAAAACGCTGGTCGATCTCGGTCTCTCACAGGTCGAAGCTGAAGTCTATTTCTTCCTTGCCCAAGCCGGTCCCTTGAAAGGAAGAGACATAACAAACACGCTGAAACTCCACAAATATCAGGTCTACCGCAGCCTAAAGAGCCTACAATGCAAAGGTTGCATAAAAGCTACCCTTGAGCATCCAGCGCAGTTTTTTGCCGTGCCACTTGAAATAGTTCTTGACCAGTTTATGAAAGAAAAAATGGGGCAAGCGAAGGATTTGCAGACAAGCAGGGATGAGCTTCTATTTGCTTGGCGCTCCATGATTGAGAAATATTCTGCTAATTAGACGAGAGCGAGAGCTGCGGACACATAGAATTTGCGTTGACTGTTCCCGAAATCAAAGAAATAATCCAAAACAAAAGAAAAGAAGGCTGGAAACTCCCAGACATCTAAGACACTAAGATAACCACTGACCAAAAATAAATTTTCGCTATTTCTGATCTGAAGTTCCTTGAGTTTTAGAGGCAGGAGGGCTTGGTGTAAAGATGATTGTTATGGTTCCGTTTTCTTCTTTGGCGGCCCAGTCGAAGTCTTGAGTGAAAATGGGTTGGAGCACTTCACTGTATTTCCTAGGAAAAACAAATCCTAGGGATTCAATCTCATTAGTCCACTTCCTCTTGCCTCCACCCTCAATCGGTTCCCTTACAATTCTTTCAAGTACTACTGAAACCGTGTTTGTCCACCTCCACTGGGAGCTGTTTGGATGGTGTTTTCAGGTTGAGCTTTTTCTGCGTTGTTGGACTCTTGGCTCGACAGAGGAATTGGCTTGTCAGGTTTGATTGCTTTCAGCTCTCTCTCGAGCTCCCTGATTTTCATCTGCTGAGCTAGCAAGATAGACATGATCATGGGCTCGAAGAGTATCGGGTTACAGGCGTTGCCAGCGGCCATCGCGGTGCTCCTGCTCATATCCATCAACTCTTCAAAAGCCTCTCGCTCAGGCTTACGCAAAGCTCTAGCGAAGCCATTCCAACTGGCAATCTCCGACTCCAAAGCCATCCGGTACGACTCGACAGTCTTACCCAACCTGCTCGGCCTCCAAGGAATCCCGCACGTGAGTGATGTGGGATAGGACAAAATCTTGTTCCGAAAGAGCCTTTTGCAGTAGGTCTTGGATGGCAGCGTTTAGGTTTCCGTTGAAGTATGGTTTCACGATTTTCTCGGCGAATTCGGTGAGCAGGGAAACTGGAACCTGTTTCACTGTTAAGTCCACGGGGAAATCGCTCTCAACGACTTGGGACAAATTTTTCTTTCTCATAGGCAACCACTCGGGCTCGAGCCTATGCCAAAAAACGTTATCGAGCCTATGCCAAAAAACGTTAAAAAGAAACCCGCTCAAACGACCCCCCGGTGCAGTAGAGAGAGAACGGTAAAAGTGAAGAGAAAGAGGAGCAGTAATGAATTCCTTTAAAGTCTGCGAGAAAAATGTGAAGATTTTTTTGGTAGGTTTACTCGTACGCTTTTTCTCGGGGCGAAATTGAATAGACCACAATTGTTTGATCTGCAGAAAGTTCAAATCTTAACCGGTAATCGCCTATCCTAACGCGGTAGTGCCTCTGAAAGCCTTTGAGTTTCTTGATGTCAAGTCTTGCTGACAACCCTTCTTTCTCTAAAATGCATAGAACATCAAGTATTCTTTCTTGATCAATCTCGGGAACTTTCTTAAACTGCTTTTTAGCCTTACCCTCAACATAAACCAAGTGCTTCGTCAAAGCTACTTCCCTTTCGCCAAGTCCGACAAGGGCACCAAAACTAGCTTCCCCTTTTTCTTGGCAGCTTCATATGCCCGTATCTCTTTAACATCTTCCTTTGTGGGTTCTTCGCTGCCAATCAACCTCTCTTCCACCAACTCGTTAAGTCCCTCCACTCTCTTGTTTAGGCTCAAGAGCAGACTCTTAATTTCCTTCAGCTCAGCATTAGAGGTCATGTTTTCCACGGCTATACTGAGAGTCAACGCATATTAAATAATTGCGTTGCAACAAAATCTACCCATCCCTACTCAGTTGCTGTTATGATGATGTTGAAGCTGAAGTTTGTTGGGTCAGCCATCGGTAAAACAGTTAGAGTCAGAACCACTGGAACGGTAACTTCGGGCTGGACCTGGGCACCCTGCAAATCCGTTGAGAATAAAATCATCGAAAAGATGTCTGCCGGAACAAGTGTGTTTGTGGTTATGTTTAGGTTGATTGGGATGGTTCCGACGTTTTTGACGTAGACCGTTCTTTGGACAGTGGATCCTGGGTTTATGGTTCCCCACTCGATTTCGCTGGCTATTTCTGTTCCGTTGGGGTCCTGGTAGGCGGCGAGTCCTTTTCCGGCGATTAGTCCGCTTGTTGGGAGGGTTTGTTGGGTGTTGAGGGTGCCGGCTGAGAGCAGGATTGTCCAGGCGAGGCAGAAGACTGCTGAGAGCACAAGTCCTCGGTGCTTGCTCATGGCGGGGCTCCTTTGTTTGCGAATAGGGCTGCGAAGTATTTTTTGAAGCGAGCCGGAACATCCGGCAAATCGTCGATAAAGAGTCCGAGCCCAAAGAACGCAACTATGTCCGCATCAAGCCGAAGCTGCCCACCGATCTGAGCCGCGTAGACAATGAGGAGCAGCCCCATCCAGAAGTGGTGCAGAAAGTTGAGGGCGTTTTTGATCAACGTCTGCACGAACTTGCCTTGCCGCTTGAAGGCCTCTGTTGCTTGGACGGTTTGGTCGAGGCTCTTGGCAAACGCTCGGCCAAACATGAAACCGATTATTAGCCAGGTAACCTGGAGCAAACTGCCGGGGACTGGAAGGGTTAGACTCATCTTTTCTGCGCTCGAGGCGTACTTTGCAGCAAGTGCACATAACGCTTATGCAACAACTGCGAGAGCGAAACGTTAAGATTAAGAATCCGAAGCATTTTCTTCTAACTGGTGAAAGGCGATATATCTTATGGTTGAAATCAAAAAACTCCTCGAATACAACGAAGAAGTACGCCACAGATACCTTGAAAACCTTGCCAAATTACCATGGGGAGAAATGACCCGAAATAGGGAAGCAAGCTTCCAATCTCTTCGAAACATCTTTCTCCATACCCTAAACGTTATTGATTACTGGCTTGACCTATTATTGGATGAAGAATTATGCGCGAAAATACATAACGACGAATACACCAAAATTGACGAGATTTATGAATATATGAGACAAGTGGAGCATCGAATGAGAACCTATCTTACATCCTTGTCGCCTGATGGACTGAAAAAAAATATACACGAAAGAATGATTTGGACGAGATTGTTGAGGTTACTGCTGAAGATGTTCTAATTCACCTCTTCGAAGAGGAAGTTCATCATCGGGGTGAATTAATCGCCCTTCTTTGGCAAATAGGCGTAGAACCGCCTGTGATGGGCTGGAAATATCTATAATTCTCTTGATCGTGCGCCTAAGAATTAATCTCATTTTCTTTTCCCAACGTGAAATGTGGGTTAGAGATTAAAATCTAATCTTTCTCTCTCTGCTTCCTACTGACTCTTTATTCTCACTATACTACTAACCCCTAAGCACACACACCCTCAACACAACACGAAACGACATAACTCAACCTGACACAACAGCAAAGAAAAAGAGATGTATTTGTTGAGACGGTTTTCGTGTTTCTCAAAGATCACGATTATTGCTTTGCTTGGAAACGGTAGAAAATGAAATTTGTGCCAGCTTAAAAGCAACTGAAAGAATCTCAGATATTTCTTCTGGCACATCTTTCATTTGTTGCGCAATAAAAGGTCCATTTTCTTTCAAAGCAGGCTTTGGCTCAAGATATTCTTCTATTTCAGATTTCTTTAGACACAAAACTGGAATGGGAATGTCCTCGTAACTTTTTTTGCGATATGAGAGCTTCTTCAAATCATCTATTGAACTGAAAAATCTAAACTTGTTCGGTTTAATAGCGTCATATTTCTTTATGACTTCACCAGCTTCTTTTCTCTTGTCTCCATCCAGAATCACAATTGAAAAGTATGGTTTTTCTGGGATGGTGTAAAGCAAGTGACACCAAAAACCGCCAGCCAAATGGTATATGCCAATCTTGTTGATGATTTCGTACCAATTTTCAAAATTCATCTTGACATATCTTTCAATGAAAATTTGTAAGTTATAAACATCAAGACTACCTTCAACATAAATGTGAAATTCCTTAATGCTCGTGGTGTGAGGTAAATACCCGGCAAAAGTGTTAGGATCGGCTTTGCTTTCGCGAAGGTTTATTTTGACAAACTTCTCGTCGATGACGGAAAAAAGGAAAACAGAGACATTTCGATTTCCCCAAAGGACAGGGTTTACAAAAGTAGGATCATGTGTTGCTATGAAAACTTGTTTTTCTTGAGAATTGCTCAAGAGAAACTTCAGAAAAGCTTGTTTTCCAGATTGATTTAAGCCAAGTTCAGGTTCATCGATTAAGAGTATCTTATTTTTTGTTCCTGCAAGAATATCTGCAAAAAGGCAAATTAATGATTTCACACCTGAGCCTTGCTCTGAAATAGCAGTATCGAACCTGGCGCTTTCAACGAGTCGAATTAGTTCCATGTTCTGACGCATATCGTGAAGCTTTAGATCAACAAGTTCCTTCAAAAGTCTAACCATAACTGTTTGTTCTGAAGCTGATAGGTTCTTTGAGCGAATAAAATCAGGAACGCTCTTGCCCTTGTAAATATCTAATCTTTCGTCAGGACAAAAAACAATGGTCTTAAGAATGTCGTCACTAAATCTCTTATTGAGCAAAAAAGACAAATGTTCGGATTGTAGTCTTCTATCGGGCGTTTCCTTCAATACTATTTTTGGCTCGGCAAATTCTTTTCTTGCATGAGTTTTTAGCTTGTACGTTTGCTCAAGATATGTACTATCTTGTATTCTCTTAGAGTCTTTGGAATCTCGAAGTTGATTGACTTGTTCCGTCATTTGTTCTTGAGTTAAATTGGCTAGAGGCCCATTCAGAGTCTCCTCCAACTCTTTTTTCAGATAAGGTAAGACTCCTTCTATTTCATCATAATTAAATTTGTAGCTAATCTCAACCTTGTGTTTGTTGAGATATTTTTCCCGCTGGTTTATTTCCCCATTGAGAGACAAAATTGATGTGCCGTTGAAAAAGGACTGACAGGTCTTGCAAGGGAAATTGTTGGAACTTTCGATGTTTATGCGCTCAAGAAGGGTTATTCCCCGCAAGATGCTTGTCTTTCCGGAATTGTTGGGTCCAACTATTATATTAAAATCTGTAAAGTTTTCGAGTTTGGCACTCCGCAGGTTGAGAAAGTTGTTTATTTCAACCCCTTCAAGAAGATGCATTTCTATTCACCTTAGCTTTTAGGCGAGACAATGTTTTGAAGTTGACCATTTGCGACGCATATGTTGATGCATGTATCTATGCTGGATGCTTAAAAGACTTGGCAAGCAACACAGATGTGTTCAGCAATTTCTACCTTGTTAAGAATGTAAATAAAATTTCCCTAATCTGCACCTCACTGAAAAAATAACCTCAAAATACAAAAATGAGAGGAAAAAAAGAGATCAGAGTCTTCCTTTTTTGTTAGCGATCAACATCGAATCAAATAAGGGGTTCAGTTCTTAGCTTTTGTCCAAAAATAGCGCGCTCGAAGTTAGAGCAAATAACTTATGCAACAACTACGCCGCATCGGGGGAAAAGGAAGGAGACAGAATTTTTCATCTAACTCAGGGTGCACAAAGCTGAAGGCGGAGAACTTATAATCCACAATAAGCCAATCAAGAACCAGATAAATGGTTGATGACAAAGTTGAAACAAATCGTAATAGAGTCTGGGGAATACGTTCTAAAAACTACGATTAGAATGCCTTCAAATGACATTTTTATCGTTGGCAAGCAAGGCGCTGTAATAGTGCCTATCGTAAATGTTCTTCCGATACAGGGAGTCGGTGATGATGACATATCATGTCTCAAATGCGACTATTTGCTTGCGAGCAAGGTTTCCAGAAATCAAATTCTGGTGCCAATCAAATGTCCTTCATGCGGTACAATAATCTACCTTTAGCAATAGGCGATGTTCTTTCACAATGAGAAGAATTTGCCTCAAGTAACGTGAACCTCACAGAACTCAGTCCTGTGGATTTTATGAAATAATCATGCCTAAGCCCAGGAACATCAGCAGGAACACGAACGCGGTCCACCACCAGTAGCAGCATAGGAACAGTGGCAGCCCGAGCCAGTTGTCCCAGTCTGCTTGTTGGTGCCAGGCGTTGGTTTCGGGGTAGTACAGCTTCAAAGCGTAGTTAGGCCTCAGCTTATAGTCCAGGAACCGGATAACCCACCAGGTGACGTCCAGGATTAGGGTGTCCCAGAGCATGAGCCACATCCAGAGGAAAACGCCTTGAACAGTGAACGCCCCAAAAACCGCTGTTGCAGCTAAAGCGTTGATGGTTCCGAACAACACAGCCATGAAGGCGTGGTATGTTTTGAAGTGGTTCAAAATCAAAGCATCAAAGCAAAGCGGCTTATCCGAGAACAACCTGTTCTCAGCAAAACCCCACTCCACCCCGACCAAGGCGGCAGCACCAAATATTAACAGGGAAACATCAGGTGGCAACATCGAGCCTACTCAACGAATTCGGATAAAAGAGTTATTGCACAAGTGCTGAGACTTGGGCTTAGGGAAGAATAATCAAAAAGTATCTTTTAGGCATGTAGGACGGAGCATCTAATCTAGTTCACGATTTTCAACTATTATTCGGTTGGCTGGCTACGGTTTTCCCGCACTTTGGGCAACATTCAGCGTCTTCTTCAACAATTGCGCTGCAGTGGGGACACACAAAAACTGAAGTCTTTGTTTTGGGGCTCCTCACGCTGACAAGTATCTGGAAATTTGCTTAAAAAACTTCTGAACTGAGGGCAAGCCTAGCTGCAAATTTAACCACAAAAACTTTAGCTCTCTAAAAAAGCCTAAATAGGCAAAACACCAAGAAGCCAACTGCAGGCGAAAGCATGGATAAGATGTGTGCCGCTTTTTTTCTGGAGTTAGCTGGGTTGGCTTCATTCCTGTTTGTCGGTGTACAGTGGTTTTCAGCTTTGGCTGGGGAAATAGTCTTGGTTGCGTTTCTCATTTTCGCGTTCTATGCACTACTAGCTCAAGATGAAGTAGCAAAACTGAACAAACAAGCACCTATTTGTCGCGCCATAAAGTTTTACGTATTCTTTCTTATTCTTTATTTTGGGACTACTTGGGTTTTTCTTTTGTTGACCAATTTCCTATTTATATGGGGTTTCATCGCCATCTATCCAGCGAGAGTTTGTACAATTTGGCGCTCTTCTTATCCTTTTTAACCCTTATGCTGGGTACCGAAGCCGCTTTGATATTTGGCATTCGTAAGTTAACAAAAGAACCAATATGAGTATTTTGCAGTGTTTGCTTAGGTTCCTATGAGGACTTTCAAAGCGTTGCTTGAGGAGTCTACGACCCCGTTTGGCGAGTTGATTAGTTGGTCGGTGCTGTTTTTTAGGGTGGTTAGGTATTGGAGTTCTGTGTCTATGGGTTTGCTTTTGCGCGCCGCGCAATCGAAAACCTTAAGCCAAGTTCGGACTTAAATAAATTTTGTCGTCTATTCCTCACCAAGTTAACAACCGTTAGAAGGGAGAAGAATGCGTGGGAAAAGGAGTAGAAGTCTTTCCTCGATTCGCGTGATAGTATCATATCTAACAGTCATTGTCATTTTTAGTCTTGTTCTTTGCAAGTTTCAGGTACAACCCGCTTCAGCGGATGTGCCTAATTCGCCTGATAACATAACCGTTACAGTGGAAGGGGGAGGAGAATTAGTAAATGACACCAAGACCGTGGATAGTTATTTTGGTTTTGTCAGCGAAACTTTCTATTATGTTACTCCAGCGAATAACAAGATTACGGTTGAAGCATCAACACCAGCGATGGAGGATTTAATGCATTTGACAATTGCTCCGCCGAACCAAGACTATATAATGGAAAATGGCACTAACAAAGCTCTTTCTGTTGTTGCTACCTTCGGTTTTAATGATAGTGCTTATGTGGGTGCTAGTGTTACTTTCGATGGCGACCATTCATTAGGCGTGGCGAAATATTACCACTTTTATGCAAGACCTCAAATTACGAGCATTAAACTCAGCAGTGATAAAATAACTCAGTTCGAAACTGTGCATATCACCGCAAGATGCTTACCAGTAGTCTATGCGCAATACGGCACTTTTAACTTCATAATTGAAGATAAAGACATTAACAGCACCCAACTAGCAAGAACATATGACTCAACTTTTGATTCAGCCCTCGGGACTAAAGTCGGGACTTTCTCCATGGATATATGCCCACGTGACTTCTTGCCTGATCATGATCCCACGGGAGACTGGATAATAACCGCACAGCTACATGTGCGCGACTTCGGCTCTTCTTTGATCGAGCCTGAGATTCCGGATGATCTGATGACAACCTCATTGGAAAATTACTTGAGGGTAACCTCGTTTGCTCCAACGCCAACACCGTATGTTCCGTTATACAATTTTTGGACCATAACTAAAGAAGAGGGAGATGTGGAAGTTTTACTGAAGTCTAAGGGGTTCGCCAGTTGGCATCCTTTTGAAGAGGGTATGAAGCTTACACCCGAAGACTCGATAAGAACAGGCAATTCCCTCAAGGATTTTGCTATACTGAAGAACTCAGAGGGAGCCGAAATTACGCTGACAAAAGGCGCTATTTTGAAGGTGAGTGATCTGTCTTCCGTGGAAGTCCGGACGGAGGCTTATGCTTTCTATGGTTTAACATTATATGGAGGAGAATCGATATATGACACACTTGAACACCCTCCCACGACGAGCAAGCTCCGGGTGCAAACTCCTGACGCAATCATTACTGACAGCGGGACCGAGTTTTGGGTTCTTGTGGATGAGTATGGAACACATGTTCGCACGTTCAGCGGATCCGTGTCTGTAACAGACATCAACAGCGCATTGTCCGTGGAGGTAAGCGAAAATCAAACCACCTCTGTTCAAGAAGGAAATTTTCCCAACCCACCTATCCAGTTCAACGCTTCTGCTGTTGATCGCTGGTGGGACGCCCTTCCCTCCGAAACCTCAACGCCCACTGGATTTGATCTCTCGAACGTCACAGGATTCCTTCCATTCATTGCAGTAGCTGTAATAGTCGTAATCGTTGTAGTTGTAGCCCTAGTCGTTTGGAGCAAACGAAATTATACAAAAACTCAAGTTTACTATCCAGCCCCTCCACCTCCTCCGAGCGTGTAGCAAACGGGCAACGTTGCTTCGCAGTTTTGAAATAGGCGCTCCTGCTAGAATGTTTGAGCCATGCACTTGGAGAGCTTTGATATTGCCAGACAGAAGTTTGCTGGTGTTCAGAACGACCCACAGGGTGGAAAAAATAGTGTTGTAGAGACTCCATTTGAAAGCACAGTTGAAGAGAATGGCAACAAGATTATCGTATTGACTAAGGAGGAATTGGAAAATCAAGAATCCGGATTAAAAGGAGTTAAGAGATTTGATGGCAAAGGGATTATGGTGTATTGAGTCTTTGTAGCGATCGATTACAGAGGCAACAATTATGTTTAATGCGTCTATTTCCTTGGTCGATGCTGTTTGAGACTGTAAAAGGTGTAGCCATTTTTTGTCACCTTAGAGTGTGATGCTGTAGCTCACGATCAGGCTGTTGCCGGCGACGAAGGAGACGCCTGACCCGAGAATGATGGGTTGGGTTAAGCGCGCGTAGTCTGCTCAGTCGCTCTTTTGGTTGGAATCAAACAACTTGAATCATTGTTCGAAAACAAAACTTGAAAATTAGAATTCACAGCTAAATAATTTTTTGAACAGTTCGGTAAATCATTACCACAAAAATTTAGGCGGCATATGCAGACATCATCATGATCTCTTGACTCTTAGAAACTCGATTTCTCATTCACAAAAGAAGAATTCTATATATTGCTGTTTGTTTTCGCAGCTAAACCTTCTGAATACATTTTTTCCCAAAACTTTTCTGCTTTTGGTCTAATCGTGACTGGTCTCCCGACAAGGCCATCTTCTTTAAGAATATTAAGAGCCTTGCGTCCAAGACCTTTCTTTTGTGGGTTTGATTGCATAGCGAGTATTTTCAAATCTCCATCGTCATCCCATAGGGCCACGCGCACTTTTCCGTCTGGAAAGTCAAAATATATTGTATATCTGTTATATCTTTTTGACCAAGTAATTTCAGACGTAACTCATACCTCTCACATAGCTTTCTCCCTTAGTCAAATGTCCTGAAGATTAAGATTCGGAATTTTAATCTAATCTCATTGTTAGCTGAATTTATATAAAAGTGTTGGACTATCTGCAAAATAGAGAAATTCATTTTCAAAATCAGAAAAACCTATAACGTCTACTGCACGATATTACCTAAAACCGGAGTTGTTGACCGCGACAAAATCCTGGCATGCAATAAAACCAGAAGAGGCTATGTCAGAGCTCAAAGTGGATGACAAAGGCTTGACCACCGAAGAAGCAAAAAACCGCATATCCACTTACGGTCCGAACGAACTTAAGAAGCAAAAAAGCAAATCGCCAATTAGACTTTTCGTCGAACAATTCACAAACATCCTCATGATAATCCTACTCATCGCCACGGGACTCTCGCTCGCAGTAGGAGAAACCGTTGACGCCCTCATTATTTTAGCCATTGTCACTGCCAGTGCTGCCCTCGGTTTCACCCAAGAGTATCGCAGCGAAAAAGCAGTTGAAGCCCTCAAAAAAATGGCTGCTCCAACAGCCATAGTCATCCGCGACGGAAAAGAAAACAAAATCCCAGCCAACCAACTCGTGCCCGGAGACATAATTCTGCTTTACACCGGCGACAAGGTTCCCGCTGACGCCAGATTACTTGAAGCTCACAACCTAAAAGTCGACGAAGCAGCCTTAACCGGGGAATCTGTTCCAGTGGACAAAACCACAAACGCTCTCGCAGAAGAAACGGCGCTCAATGATAAACGTAACATGGTCTTTTCAGGCACTATCGTTGCCTACGGAAGAGCAAAAGCCGTAACTACAACCACCGGAATGCAGACAGAATTTGGCAAAATTGCACAAATGGTCCAAACCACCACCCGAGAGAAAACGCCGCTAGAGAAAAGAATGGCTGGCGTAGGCAAATGGATAGGGATACTTGCAGTTGTCATATGCATAGCCGTTGGAACAGTAGGCATTGTGGTAGAGCAACGTCCCATTCTTGACATGATTCTGTGGGCAGTCAGTCTCGCAGTCGCAGCTGTCCCAGAAGCGCTGCCCGCAATCGTCACAGGTACACTTGCGATAGGCATGTATCGCATGGCAAAAGTCAACACGATCGTCAAACGTCTCCCGGCCGTGGAGACCTTGGGATGTACAAGCGTCATCTGCAGTGACAAAACGGGAACCATGACGAAGGGCGAAATGACCGTGCGCAGTGTGTACGTCAATAATATCTCCCTTAAAGTTACGGGAATCGGCTACGATCCCGAAGGCGAATTCCAGTCTGAAGAAAAGAGAATTGTTCCAGATGAGAATCTGAAAACTCTCTTGAAAGTGGCTTCGTTATGCAACGACTCTGCGTTGGAGAGAGAAACGCAAACTGAAAAGTGGAAAATTAAGGGTGACCCAACTGAAGCTTCACTTATCGTGGCCGCCGCAAAAGCAGACATCTGGAAAGAGGACTTAGAGAAACAAGAGCCACGCATAGCCGAGATACCTTTCAGCTCCGAAAGAAAACGCATGACCACAATACACCTAGCAGGCAACAAAAAAATGGCTTACATGAAAGGAGCACCCGAAGTTGTGTTGGAAAAATGCACGCGAATACTTTTGAATGGACAAGTGGAGCCTCTAACTGATGAACGTTGCCAGAACCTCCTCAAGGTAACCGAAACCATGGCTACTCAAGCTCTGAGGAACCTGGGATTTGCCTACAAAGAGCTACCAAAGAACGCAGACAACTTTGATGAAAAAACGGAAGAAGACTTCGTGTTCGTCGGAATCATGAGCATGATTGACCCGCCTAGAACCGAAGTGAAAGACGCCATAGGACTCTGCAAAAGCGCGGGAATCCGCGTGGTTATGATTACCGGAGATCACAAACTCACCGCAACAGCAGTGGCAAAGGAACTCCACATGATAGGTGAGGGCGAAGAAGAAGGCAAAGTTCTCACTGGCTCAGAACTTGAAGAAATGAGCGACGAACAGCTGGGCAAGGTGGTTGAAAACGTGGTTATTTACGCTCGCGTTTCGCCTGAACACAAAATGCGCATAGTCAAGGCTTGGAAAGCCAAAGACCACGTAGTTGCCATGACAGGGGACGGAGTTAACGATGCTCCAGCCTTAAAAATGAGTGATATAGGCATTGCAATGGGAATTTCAGGCACTGAAGTAACCAAGGAAGCTTCAGACATGGTTTTGGCAGATGACAACTTTGCTTCCATAGTCAAAGCTGTGAAGGAAGGCCGCGAAATCTACGACAACATCAAAAAATACCTAACATTCTTGCTACAATGCAATATTATGGAGATTCTAGTGATGTTCATAGCTATTGTCTCTGTTCCCTATCTGGCTAACCTGATATCCCCCGGCGCAATTCCTGATTCAGTGAGCAACGCTGCAATAGCATTGACTGCAGTACAACTTCTTTGGATGAACCTGGTTACGGACGGTTTGCCCGCTATTGCTTTAGGCGTGGATCCTGGCGACCCAGATTTGATGCAGCGAAAACCTAGAAAACCCAAAGAAAGCATATTCTCCAAAGACATCAAGGTGTACCTCACGGCGATGCCAATTTTGATGACATCGATGCTTCTAGTAGCGTACTTTTATAATCAACCGTGGCTGGGTGCGAATAATCTGCTGGAAGCTCGAACTCAATTGATGACTGCAATGATTATGATGCAGTTGACAATTGCGATTTCGGCGCGTTCGTTCAAGTACCCCGTGTTCAAGGTAGGCGTGTTTAAGAACAAATTCCTCTGGTTGGCTGTTCTCTCGTCATTTGCGCTTCAGCTGCTAATCCTCTATACACCGGGCATTCAAGGTATGTTTGGGGTCAATTCTCCTGAACTGATAGATTGGATTGTTGCCGCGGCTTTCGCAGCATTAGTGTTCAGTGTCCTGGAGCTTGGGAAGTATGTTGCCTGCAAACGAAGAAAAGAGTAGTCTGAACGTGTGTTATGCTAGGGTTAAAGAGATTTCGGCGAAATTAGAGAGAGGAATTCGGGTTTTTGCTAAGTGACTGGGTTCCTGTGAGTACTTTCAAAGTGTCATTAAGTTCAGCGCGCTGGCTTGTCCCGAAAATGGTTAAAAATGGTTATAAGTCTGATTTCTCTTGTTAGAGCCTGAAATAGACTATTTTGATCAACGCGTACTATCCTCTCTTAGAGACGGCAAACCCCAAAGCTTCACCGCGCTCCAGAGCCAAGTAAGATTCAGCCACAACACGTTGCAGCAGCATCTTAAGCAACTAGCAGAGAAAGGCCTTGTTCTAAAGGAAAAAGATCCTGCGAAGAGTTTCGGAAGACCCAGATACGTCTATCACGTTCCGTCCAAGACAGCTAAACAGATAGTTGCCGCGATAGAGGACCCCAATGTGGAGCTGGTGACCCTGCCGTTTAGTCGCTTGAGGCATGTTTGCAGGTTTGAGAAGGGCGGTTGGTGCAAGGAGAAGAAGGGTTACTGTTCGCCTCAAATCTGTCCCCAAATCAGAAAATAAGACTTATGACCACTTTTCACCAATAAAGGGACAAACCAGCGCGCTCTATGAATTCATAAGTTCGAACGTTCTTTTTCCATTCGAAGCCCCTCTCGTTGCGTTGGGCTTGAGCGATTCGTTTGGCGGTTATCGAGGCAGGAGCGAAGCGACGCCGAGAAGGATGTTCTGCATGCCTTTAAGGGATGCGTTTTGCTCTCACGGTTTGTTTGTCGCGGAGCCAACGCGGTTGCTTCACCAATCCTTCGGAGTGCATCTTAACCCAAAATCTACTGGCATTGCGCATAATATTCACTGGTCTGCCAACAAAACCCTTTTCCTTCAACAGCTGAAGCGCTTTCCTCCCAAGACCCCTCCTTCGAGGATAAGAACGCATACCACGTATCTTCAATCCGTGTTTATCCTCCCGAAGTGCAATTCGGACTTTTCCGTCAGCAAACTTGAAGTCGATGGTATAATCGACTACGGGTTCAGCATGTGTACTCATGGTTAGTAGGTTCCCCACCCTTTTCTTGTGCAAGGTTGCGAGACCATAAAAATCTACCTCAACTATTCTCTCCAAAGAAATGCGTCTATGGTGGGCGCCGCGGTTCTGGAACGTGCGAGGCGGAGCAGAAAGCTATTTTCCAAAAGGCACAATGGCGTGCTAAATCGAAGTCGTAGGTCCTACATGATCAGAATACGAAACATGGTTATTTGAAGTGTAACCATTTTTAGTCATCCTAAAGTGTGATGCTATAGCTGACGATTAGGCTGTTTCCGGCTACGAAGGAGACGCCTGAGCCGAGGATGTCGTGGAACAGCATGAACGTGGCGTATGAGGGTGTGGAGTTTCCGTAGTTGAAGACGGCGAAGAACCCTGTTTCATTGACTGTTCCGCTTCCTCCAGCGGTTACTGCTCCTGAGAACGAGATGGCGCCTCCTCCGTAGCTTCCGACGCTGCACCCAAACTGAGTGTTTTCCGGAGCTGTGCCAAACGCTGTTTGAATGGCGTAGTTTGCTCGTGCCGCTGCGGTTGAGCCGCTGCCCACTTGCAGAACAGTGCCACAGTCCATGAGAGAACCATAAGCTATAGTCATGGCGACTCCAGTGCCAATGACTCCGTAAACTCTCAGAGTCCGAGCAGTGTTCGTCAAATCCTTTAGTGAAGCGGTGACCGTAGTTGCGATTGGTGTTATCCAGCTTGCGAGCCATTTGCCAAAGTTGTCAAGAATCAGGTCCTCGGGAGTGCTGAAGCCAACGTCCAGGATCTTGCGATTCTTATCGGTCGCGGTGCACATTGCGCCTTCGTAGATGTTGGGCAGCAACTCGACTCTTCTTCCGGCGATTTGTTTCTGGATTAGGCCTTTTTGCATTTCCAGCCGTAGTAGCTGGGATTCTAAGCCATGCTTACGCATAGCTGCGCGTTCGAGTCGCTTGTCGAGGGTCAACCCAATCAGGTTGTCTCTCCAATGCTCATCGGTTCTTCTAACCTGGTTCTTGTACATGGTTTATTCACTGTCAACTTTGTGACTATGCTGGTCTGAGTGATACAACGTAGCTGTATCCGTAAGCGGAGCTTCCTCCAAGAATGAAGGGCAGGCATCCGAAACCGCCGATGGCGTATGAAGGGCTGTGGGCTGCTCCTGCAGACGCATCACTTCCAGCGGTACTGCTGTTGGAGCCCCCTAACGTGAAGTAGGCTGGGGCAGTGATTGATGAGTAGTCGTCTGTTTTGCCAAATATGGCGACTGCTCGACCCCTATCGTATGAGATGCTGAATGCTGGAACTGGAGGATTCGTGTATCCCTGCCATTCGGTTGGTGCTCCTGACTCGCTATCTATTGGCGAAGAGTGGGTTCCGTCGTAAACTGAGGTTCCCCAGATAATGTCGCTGTTGGTTACGCTAGAGGAAGTCCAAGCGAAAGTGGAGTCTCCAGCAACGAGCACGCGGTAGCCGACGAATAGTCTGCCTGGGTAGGAGCTTGAGGCGTTTTGAAGCTGAGTGACGGCAGCGGGTTTGGTGAAGGTTTTGGAGCTGCTGCGAGTGTACCACCAACAAATCGCTACGTCTCCAGCAGCCCATCCAGCGGGCAAAGTGAAGTCGCCAGCCGTCGTGTTGTTCCCTGTGTTTGTTGCTGCTCCAACGTAGGTGATTAAGTGGCTTTCTGCTCTCTGCGTTGGCGCTTCGGTGATTGTTTCTCCTGCGGTCGTGGTTGTGGTCGCTGCAGCTGCCTCACTCATTGAGTTAGATGCGGTTGGCGTTGTAGTTGCTGCCGCTGCTTCAGTTATTGCTGGGGGAGTTGTTGAGCCACCGTCTATGACGCCCATCACTCCGCATCGGCTAGGCGGCAGTTGATTGCTTTGGCGCCAACGGAAAACCGCAACCAAACTGTGCGAAGTCCCAACTTCCTGAGGGTCAATGGCTACGGGGTTGGTGCTACCAATCTGGACGCCATCGAATACCCACTCGTAGAACTCATAGTCAAACTCATCAGACGGCAGCGCTCAACTTCGACGTCTTCACCAACCGGGATCTCATAAGAATCTGGAGCTGGGTCAGTTGTTCCCATGCTAGGAGGAGAAGCATCGATTGCAAGTGTCCAGGCTGTGGCGGCTGCTCCTTTTCTTACAAGTCGTATAAGGGGAAAAAAGTAGAGCTCTTGCACCTCCTGAGCGCCAAGAGCCCGCGTCCAAAGCATGAACTCTGAGATGACGATGTCTGCGGTCTCGGCGAACAAGACGTCGCTTGCGCAGGCGTCCACGTTTCCAGAAACCGAGGCTTCCGCGAGTACAGTCGGAGCTTTGAGCTGAGCATGGTACATTTTAAGGGTTGAGCCGTCGTAAACGACCATAACAAAGTTTCTGCTGTCCTCTAAGCAACTGCCAACGGGCGAGAAGATCTCGTATTGCTGAGCGCCCACGTTTAACCCAGCTGCGATTCTGTGGTTTGCGCCATCGTAGCGCAGATAGAATTGACTTGAGCGGTAGAAAATGTATGTGGCATCCTCTCCTGAGTCATCTCTTGGAGTGAACCATCCCCCAAAGCTCATGTGGTCGTGTCCTGACGGATCATACAATGCTCCGACGTTGACGTGCCCACCGTTCGCGGTGAAGCTAAGCACCTTCGTGCCCGGTATGACTCCGTCTGTCCAAAAGCTCCCAACGTTCAACTCGGTTATTTCGCCGTCGTTAGGGGTCTCGTTGGGTGCGCTGTCTTTGGCGACTGTGCCGTCGCCCTCGTTTAAGTGATACAACCCAAAGAGGCCTTGGGTAACAAGGGACCATGGGGTGAGTTGGTCGGGTTCGATTCTGTAGACTCCGAGTTCACCGGTATTTTTGGAGGTCTAAAATGATTTGTTCGAGCGTGGGTTTTGCTCGGTCAAGCTCGACGTCAACCTTCGTCGCCGTGACAGTTGCTTTCTTGACTTTGCCCCAGCCGCCATAGTCGAAGACGGAGCTGTTAACGTATACGTTGTCTCCGGCTCTGACTTGGTATCCGTCATCTATTGGTATGACTGCTGGAATCCCGTCGGTTTCATTGTGCATTTCCTCGTATTTTTTCTGTGCGAGTTGGTTAAGCTGCTCTTTTGTGGAGGCTTTCTTCTCGATGAAAACCGCTGTGCCTCCGCTGCCTTCTTCGCCGTATTCTCCGATGATTTGGATCCCTGACTCGTCTACGCCTCTTATGCGGATGTGGTCTCGGCGTTGGCTTTGGTCGATGTTTATTTCTTTGATGCGCAGCCGGCTTGGGTAGCGACTGCTTGAGTCGTCTCCTACGCCAAAATAGTAGGTTTCGGCTCCAGGGTTGTAGTATCCGTAGAAGCCTGTGTTGAGAGAGTCAGCAACGAATTTGGCTGCAGTGAAGCAGTCCGCATCCTCGAACCTGACCGAGATTGGGGTTTCGGGGCAGTAATCGAGGTTTACTCCAGCAGCGGCGCAGTATAGCAGTTAAGACATCATCAGCGGGTGTGTTCACGTAAGACCCGGTGATTCGGAACTTCTCCATCCGCTTGTATGTGGCGTTATACGCGGTGCACTCAATTATTGTGGCTTTGAGTTTGACGGGTCCGATTTGGGCGTCGCAGACGTAGTCGTTGTTGTAGAAGATGACGATGTTGGGGTTATTCATCATGTAGTAGAAGAGGCCGTTGGTTCTTTTTGTTTTGAAGGTGGCTTGGAAGAATTTGTTTTGCTCGTAGATTATGCTGCCCAGCTTCGCTTTGAAAGGTGTGAGGTTGTAGTTTTCGTCGAAGAAGTTGAAGCTCCAAAGACCCATTAGTCAGGTGGACCTCCCTCTTCAGGCGTCTGGGATAAGTCAAGGTACTCGTGCTTTGCTTCAGAACAATGCGGAACATGAAACGTGCGACTTTGTCGCCTTCAGCAACCTCGTTCAGCGTAACGCTTCGTACAAGCCATTCTCCGGTGTAAATCATTCGGGGGTCAACAAGAGTCTGAACGGTGCCCCTCATCGCCCGCAGCGGAATGCAGTATGAAGCATCTAAGGTTGCTTTGTCGGATGATGAGCTGCTTATGGAGCCATTCAACGTGAGCGTCCGAGCGGTTAGGCTGCCCGTGATAACGATTGGGGTGTCTCCGTCGATGGTGAGGTCTTCGCCTTCGCTTCCGTTCTCGTCAGTGATTTGGTTGACTGTGGTGAGGGCGACGTCTCCAAGCGACCAGGGTGCAGACCCAGTGTAGGAGCCGAAGATGCCAACGAGTAGTTGCGTTTCAGTCAGCCTCCTTAGTCATCGTCCCTGCACCACCAAACGCCCGAGGATTGCCAAGCGAACACGCCTAACGCGGGGGTTGGAAATTCGTCCCAATTGCCGATTGTTGCGATGTCGATTCGTTCTTCAAACTCGGTTGAGAAGTCGTATCCGACGAGGGCAATGAAGTAGACTCCAGCCTCGAGTGGAGCGCCGCCTGAAAAGGTGAATTCAACTTCCTCAAAGACCTCGTCGTTTACGTCGTCGATGGCTACTACTGAGCCGGCGATGAAGGTTTCTTGGGCGTCGGGTTTGGCAGCGGTGCTTCGGAAGGCATCTGAGGAGCCGAAGATGATTGCTTGAATTGTGGCCAGGGCGTTTGAGTTTGTTCTTCTGAGCTTTAACTTGATTGACGTTATGGTTGCAGGTAGGTACAGCCTGAATTGTACGGCGCGACCTGTTGTATAGTTGTCAATTGACGTCGAATCATCGGGCATTTCACCGAGGTTAGAAATTAAGGCGGCGCTCATGATAGCAAAACTCCTTTTCCAGCGAGTCCCTTGGCTACGCCTTCAGACGTGGCTTGCACGACCTCTTCCATTGGGACTTCAGCAGTTACGTTGCCGATCGAGACGTTGACGTAGATTACGTTGTTTTGGGTTTGTTGTGCTCCAGTGTTCATGTTGCCCAGGGGCACGATGGCTTCAGGACCTGACTCTCCGATTAACGCAAGAGTTGGCTGGGTGACGATGCCGCCTTCAGCCAACGGGGGAATCGGAATTAGCATGCCGCCAAAGCCCATGCGGAACTGGGGAGCTTGTGGAATAGGCGATTGAGTTTGGGGTGAGCTGCCGGGTGGAAGGATCTGTTGGGTTGCGTTTCCAGTTATCTTGAGCCGCTCATCCGCTGCCTTCCGGGTGATCTCTGTGAGCTCGTTTTCTCGGTTCTGATAAATTTCCTTCAGATCCTGGGTATGCTTGTTTTCGATTGTGTCGCGATCAGTGGTAATTTCTGTTAAGATCTTGTTGCGTTCTTCATTGATTTTCTGGATCTCTAGCGTAGCCTCGCGTTCAACCGCAGCCAACTTCGCCTTCCTTTCACCAAGCAAAGCAACTTCCTTGACGGTGTGGTCAGCTTCAAGTTTCTCCAGCGCAGCCGCTCGCAAGGTTTCAGCATTCTCCACGTTGGCTTTGTTGGCGAGTTCTGCCTGCAGCTCCTGCACCCGGTAGTCCTCGCTGATTCCCCGACGTCTGTTGTTGTATGCCTTGTCAAGTGTCTCAATCTGAGCTTGCCCGGCAGCTGAGGCGATTGTTCCAGCTGCAACCCCGTCTTCAATGGCTTGCTTCTGCAGCAAATAAGTGAGCTCGAGCGCGTTCAAGTCATCTTCTCTAGCTGATTGCACGCCCTTGAGCTTCGACTCGGTCGTGCTAATCATCTCGTCGTAGAAAGAGTTGGTCGCGTCTATTTGCTCGTCGTAGCCGCTCTTTAAACTGTCGAGTTGAGCTTGGTTTGCTTCTTCTATGGCGTCTGTTTTGTCGGAAAGGGCATCGCGGACCGCGTCCACGAGTTTGTTTGCATTGTCGTTTTCCAGCTTTAGGACCTTGTCCCAGCCTTTGGCTTCGACGTTCAGGCGCTCTTCCCAAGACTTGATTGCCGCATCCGTCTCTTGGTTGTAGGTTGACTCGACGGTTTTGACTTGCTCGTCATAGCGTTTGTTGACTTCCTCAGTTTGCTTTTTCAGGTTGTCCTCTACGATCTTGAGCTGGTCAGCCATCTTCTTTTCAACCCGGTCATTCACGGTTCCAGTAATGGCAACCCAAGCATCCCCAAACCAGTTCGCCAAGGCGCCTATGCCATCGGCGAGCCACCGGATGGCGCCAGCCACGGCTTCAATGTTCTTGATAAAGACGTTTAACAGAAATTCGCCCAACGGCACCAGGACATTATTCCAAAACCAGGTAAGAGCTCCAACAACGACGTCTATTGCAGGCTTCAAAGCATCCATAATGGGTTTTCCAAGGCCGTCAACTGCATCTTTAAACGGTTTGCAGAAGGTGTAGGCAGCAACTAGCGCAGCCACCAGCGCCGCAATCGCGACAACCACAAGCATGATGGGGTTAGCGAGCAGTGCAGCGTTCAGTCCCCAGACGGCAGCCGTTAAAGTAGCTGTGGGAGCTACGGCAAGCATCTTTGCCCAGGAGTAAGCGGTTTGGGCAACTGCGCCAGCACCGGTGGAAAGGTTGAGTGAATTCTGGACTGTTGCCAAGCTCGCTGTCATTGTTATTATGGAAGGTAAAACGCTGATGGCTCCACGAACAATCGTCTCGTTGTAGTTGCCAGCTAGGCATGTCCGCTCGCTCAACAGCAACATTATTCCGCTCCTGGGCCAAGGTCAGATCCGCTTGAGCCGCAGCGGCTTCTTTGCTTCCAGCACCGTATCTTCCCAGAGTGTCCGTTAGTCTGCGCTGGGCATCGTCAACGGAGTTGGCAGAAGATTTCACGGCTAGGTTTGCACGATCTACTGAGACAGCCATGTCCCCAATGTTATCCCATGCGTTATAGAGCGCGAAGGAAGCGGTGGCGACTCCTGCAATTCCTACGGTTAGGTCCTTGTAGTTGATGGTTGCCTGCTTGGTTTTCTCGACGATTTCTGTTTGGGCAGCGGCTTGAGCGTTCAGCGGACCCACAGAGTTGTCGACTGCCTGAGCAAAACCAGTCTGAGCCGACTCGACTCCTCGCAGGGCTGTAGCCATTTTTTCGGCTGCTCCAGCTACAACAGGACTCGCTAGATCTTCAGCAACGATGTCGATTTGGATTTTGTTTTCACTCATAGAGCTCACCTATGCCTTCAAGCCGAGACCAAAAACCTAAACTCGAATAGGGTCAGGTTTTTGAGGTCCTCGAGCCTGTACTGCTGAAACGTCCGCAGGACTTTGGCTACTGCTTTTGCGTCTTCGTTGGCGCATAGCCACGCAGGGATTGCGCTCGTAAAAAAGCCGGAGTATCACGCAGAAACAGCAGCAACGCTGCGCCTTCAGCCATCGGCATCGACTGAGCCCACTTGCGAATGTTCTCCGGAGTGAAGGTTGGCATTTCCGGGTAAGCCTTTTTGAGCATTAGGTATGCTGCCATGCTGGACTTGTCTTCATCAGACTTGCATTTGCTGATGGTGAAGGAGTCATCCAGGGTGAGTTCGCCATACCTGATTAACCCCAGTCCCGGAGCGTTGGCTTCCGTTATTGTTGAAGCCGATTTCATGAGCTCCGTTGGGTTGAAGAGCTTAGCAGCCACTGCCTTCGCCTTCTGTTCTTGGGCCTCTTGTTTTTCGGCGTCCAGCTCAAACTTAGTTTTCTCTGCAAAGTTGACTGGCGGCTGTTTCTCGGTATTTGCCATTTCTTTCACGTCTAGGTTGCTGGGGTGACGCCTTCGGCTTCGCCGCTGAGTTTCTCTATGATAGCTTTGTCTTCTGAGGCCGTTCGCTCACAGCTGAGAATGGTGCAGTTGGTCCAGGTCTCGTATTGCGTAGCCTCATAGGGGCTTCCAGTTGGGGCAAAGACAAGGTCAAACTTTGTTCCAGCCGTCAAAAGCGCAATGTAGGTGTCGTCAGTGAAGAGGCGCTCCATGCTCCAGGTGAACGTTTGTTTTCCAGCTCCAGAGACTGCAGGGGTCAATGCATCCATGCTGTAGTCCTTGATTATCTCCGCGCTTGCTTTCACGGAGATGTTTTTGCCGTAGCCAATTGGTTGCCCGGATTTGAAGAGACGGGCGTTCCTTCCCAAACTTGGTGTCGCAGACATTCATAACTCTCCCATTTTTGAAATAGGAGTTCATTGCGAATCCTTAAAACACTTATTGCATGGATTTCCGATGACAAAAACAGGCAGTCTCTGAGAACTATAATGATTATTTCAAAAAAAGACGGCAAGCTGGCAACTTTGCTTTCTTAGCTTCTCTTACGCTTCCTAAAGTAAACCACTGCACCCACAGCAACAGCAGCCACTACAATTCCGCTTAGAACAAGTATTGGCGTTAAATCCAATTTTTGATTATCTTCTATTGTTGGAATTGGTGTAAGGCTTGGCTCCGCTGTTGGCTGTTGTGTTGGAGATGGGGAAGGTGTTTGAGTTGGAGTGGGTAAAGGTGCATCTACGATAAAATCGGTTTTTGGGGAAGATAGCCATTCAAGGCTTGGAGGGCTTGTTAATGGAGATGTGGCATCGTAAATCTGGCACATTGCATAGACGATAATTGAATGTTTCCCTGCGGATACCCCCTTCAGCGTAGTGTTTCCAGAGATGGATACGTTTCTTTGCCCATCTAAACTGTAAGCAAAAGAATTTCCAAACAGGGGTTCTCTAACCACGAAAGTCAAAGGTAAATCAGCGGAATCAAACGTCTTATTCTCTATTGAAACAACTGACACTGGACCAGACACCAAGAAAGATACCGTTCCCAAAGGGTCATACCCAGCATACTGACTCATTCCGCTATATCCAAAGTAAATTGTGATCTTGTGTTCTCCTTGCGAAAGTTTAGGCAAAGTAGCCCAGCATTCAATACTGGATTCGGTGTATGGCGGATAAACAAGCCCATTTGGGCCAACATCGTCAGAAATTAAGGTTGAGTTTACAAGTCTCTGCTGCACCTTTAGTAAGTCATCCCAAACTGCCCCATTTAGAACTGATCCACTTCCATCCAAAGTGTAGCAATAGGCAGCGTGTCCTTGCGCTAACTCGTATCCAGTGATTTTTGCTGTGAAATTTAATGAAACATAATTATTGTTTAGGCTTCCCTGTTGGGGAGACTGGATGGTTACTAAATTGTAGCCTTTTGGATGAGGTACAGGGTTTGCATGAGTCAAAGCTGCCTGCATTCCAAAAGCAACTAAAACTAGGAGCATTGAGCTGGTTATTGTCGCCATGAATGTTTTCTTTCTCAAGGCTTTCTCCTCTTGAGGTAAAATAGTGCACCCACTGCTGCAGCAATCACTGCAACTCCGCTTAGAAGTAGTATTGGCGTTAAATCCATTGTTTGATTGTCACCGTTTGTTGGGTTAGGCGTCTCAGTTGGTTCTGCTGTTGGTTGCTCGGTTGGAGAAGGAGATGGCGGAAAAGGGAGGCTTGGAGTTGGTTTGGGAAGACTAATAGCAAATATGATTGTGTCTGATTTTCCCATGTTTCCTATTGTGTCATTTGCATAAACAATGATGCTGTGGTTGCCTTCTGTTAAGTCAGTTAAGGTAACATTTCCATTTGTTGTTACGTTTGCTTGATTATCCAAGCTAAATCCTGTCCATGAAGTGGTTTCATTAACCTCAAAACTCAGAGGAATTTGGTTTGAAAAGAATGTCTTGTTTTCTATAGATACATTAGAAATAGTTGGCAAAGCAGCCTCTATTCTAAAGGTAATGCTTGTGCTAATGTTTTCACTGTAAGACCCACCATACGAAGTTTCTTCAGCTTCTGGGTCTTGATGCGCTTTCCCCCAAATTGTTAGGTTATGTAGCCCATTTACTAGAGGAGGCAAACTGCAATTAACTACAGCATAAACCATTGAAGGGTAATCTGGCTGTGGATATGGAGGAATATATGTTACTGTTAGTGGAACAGGCGTTTGCTCATCTATTTGATAGTATAGAGGGTTAATTGTTTCTATGTAACCGCCAATAATAAGATGAGTGTATAAGTTAATTTGAAGATTTAGTGGTATTTTGTTAATCTCATAAATACCTCCTTGGGAAGGAGAACAAAGAGTGAATGTTGGATACCTAAGAGCGTGAGGATTAGCCTTTGTTACATCAACAAGCTGCATCTCAACTGGTGAAATTAGAAGTGCTGAAATGATTATTGCTGCCATGAATGTTTTCTTGTTCACAGCTACCCTTTTCTCCTCCTAAAATAGAATATCACTCCTACAACGACTGCTGCTAGCAGTATGACAGCGACCAGAACCATTGCCGATGTAAAATCTGTATTTTGATTGTCGCCGGGTGTTTGATTTGGTGTCTGAGTAGGCTCCTGTGACGGTTCCAATGTGGGAGAAGTTGAAGGTGAAGGGCTGGGGGAAGGCGAGGGTGAGGGCAGTACGACAGGATGCATTAGCATTAACGGGTTGTGGTCAGTATTATTAACCGAAAGCTGATATGTTGTGTCGCCGATTCCATCGCTGTTAGAGTCTGTGCCGTTGTAGCTGCTCCAAAAGTTGCCGAAGCCTGCGCTGTCCCAGAAGTTAACGGAAGGTGTCGGGGGCGACTCCCAAATTATCGACGTGCGTGCCGCAACGTCATAGAGGTCTTGATTGTTACCTACAAAATCGTTGAGACTAAACATGTTACTCGAGGATGGCGTATACGAGATACCTGCAGTGAAGATTAGGACCGCCCCGTTGATGTAAACAGCGTATTGGTTGCCCGTTATGTTGTTGCCAATTATTTGGTTGTCTGAGGCTGCATAGAAGAATATGCCTTTGACGTTTCCAGCGATAAGGTTGTTTGTGATTTTGCAGTTTTGGGAGAAGGCAAGAATAACTCCGCAGTCCTGATTGGCTAAGGAGCAGTTTTGAATGATAATGCCCGTGCAGTTAAACAGCACCACTAAACCAGCGTCACTTGGCACTGCCTGGTCATGGCGGTTGACCCAGTAGTAGATGGGTTTCCCATTCATGGTGTTCGACGCGTCAACGTCATTGTCAAAGTTGGCACCGGATATTTGCAGGGGGCTCATGTCGTTTATGAAAGTGTTGTTCCTGAGTTTGTTTCCCTGCGTGTTTAGAGTAACAGGGACATTATCATTTAGGAAGGTATTTCCCGCAACTTCGCTTGAGCCTCCCATGAAAGTGATGGTGTGATCGTTTCCCTCAAAATGGTTTCCGGAAACCACGTTGCCGCCTTGCAGTACCAGGGCGAACTTGTTTTGGGTGAAGTTGTTGCCGGCGATGATGTTGCCCGTTGAGGGTGTGTCTTGGAAGGGTGCAATCGCATAGCTGTTTCCAGTGAAGTTGTTTGCAGTGAACAGGTTGTTGTTTGAGTTGGCCATTCTGATACTGCCGTTTGCGAAGAAGCATTTGGTGATGACGTTGTTTGAGGAGCTGTCAAGGCTCATTCCGCCCCCCCATACGGCGAGGTTGCATTCAACAATTGTTATTTTGGAGCAGTTTTCAAGCGTGATGCTTTCTCCTCCAGTTAATGTGTATCTGGAGAGGGTGCAGTTGCTGCAGGAACTTAACACGAAACCAGGAGTCTTGATGTTTTCAGCCAAGATGTTGGAGCAGTTGATTAGAGCCACATACGCTGCATTTTCTGGTACTGTCGCGTCTTTGACGTTTTGCCAATAGATTATTGGGTTCCCGTCGATTGTGTTTGAGGTGTCCACGTCGTTGCCGTAACTGTAGGCGCTGTAGGTGCGCAACGAGAAACCTGCGGTGCAGTTAACCATTTGGTTGTCGCGAAATATGTTGCCTGGACTATTTTCTATGGTTATTCCTAGTCGGCTGTTCCTGATTGTGTTACCTATGATTGTGTTATTTTGGGAGTATTCGAGTTGGATGCCGGGTACTGCATCGGTTACTATGTTGTTCTCGATAACGTTGCCGTTCGCGGTGAACAAGTTTATGGCGGTTGGTCCCATAAGTCCGGTGGCAGACGCAGAACTATACGTTAAGAAGTTCCCCGTTATTCTGCAATTTGAGGCTTTGTTAAGGTGGATGCTGTAACCGCCTTCCAGATTAACGATGAGGTTTTGGACAGTCACGTTGTTTCTGTCTGATAGGTCAACTCCTCTGCCATTGTTTCCTAGAAGGGTAAAGCCTGCGCCGTCAATGACTATGTTATCTATTTGCACGATGAGTTGACCCACAACGTTCTGTGTGAAGGAGTAAAGATTGCCGTTTCGAACTATGCTCTTAGCGCCATTTCCTGAGGTGGTTCCATCGGGCAAGATATAGTTGGCTCCGGCTATGGTTCCCTGAGCCTGGGCGTAGTACATCGGAAGTGCGAAGGCTGCAATTAGGGACGCGAGGAAAAAGATAGCTAATGCTTGCTTAGTCACTTGGAATCCTCAAGTTTAACTAATGGTTTCCTCATAAATGGGTTCTTGTCAAGATTTCTTGTGTAAAGAAAAACTGGCAAAACCAGAAAGTCAAAACTGCCGCTTCGTGCTGCGTGCGTTGGCTGCTACGTTGCCAAGATACCAGCAAAGTAGGATCTCGTCAAATACGGGCTTGCAGGTTGCAAGATGGGCATCGGGTAGGAAAGGTTGCTGCGGGAAACCGAAATGGCGATATCGACAGCTGATGCATATTCAAATCCCATCCCAGACTTTATACTGCTTATTTCCTTTCCACCTAAAGGAAACAGTTTTATCTTACTTTCAAGTAGTAACATGCGGTGAGAATAATTTGGTGCAGCAATGCGTAACCGTTTCCACAAAAATCCCCAAGCAACTCAAAGAAAAAATGAAGAAGTTCAAAATTAAACCATCCAAAATTTTGCGCAAAGCTCTTGAAGATGAAGTGAAAAAAAGAGATATGCAAGAGCTAAAAGAGGAGATAGACCGGTTAAAGCCGATACTTGAGAAAATCAGCATAGAGGAAATTGTTAAGGGCATCAGGGAAGATAGGGACAGTCGATGAATTGTCTTTTTGATTCTTCAGCCATCTTTAGAGCCATTAAAGAAAACAATATCGAGGCTTTAACTGGAAACTATACTTTAGGGCTGGCAAGATATGAACTCGGGAACATCATATGGAAAGAGCATGCGTTGCAAGCAAAGATTTCTGAGCAAGAAGCAAAATTGTTAGCAAAGACAATCAAGCGCACACTCACAATAATGGACGTAATAGAAATAGCAGGCAGCGAAGAGGAAATATTGGAAACAGCAATAAAACTAAGAATTACTTTCTACGACGCTTCATACGTTTATTTTGCCAAAGCAAAAGAACTGAAACTAATAACAGAAGACTCGCGCCTAATCAAAAAGATAACGCCGCTAGCGAACGTTTCCACGCTGGACAGCATTAAATAGGTCTCCCTTAAGCTTGCAGAGTTGTTTTATATGGGTTAATTGTGAACCCTTAAAACACTTATTGCATGGATTTCCGACGGCGAAAACAGGTAGCCTCTAAGAACTCTAAGGATTATGTTAACCAAAAGCTCCAAGTCAGAGAAAACTTTGCTTTCTTAGCTTCTCTTACGTTTCTTAAAGTAGACCAGTGCACCTACAGCAACAGCAACCACAACCACAGCTGCTAGAATTATTGGTAATGTAAAATCTCCTGGCTGATTATCATCTGGTGTTGGGGTGGGAGTTTGTGTAGGCTCAAGTGTGGGGGAAGGTATCACGGTGGGTGAGGGTGACGGGCTTCGAGTTGGAGTGGATGTTGGAGGCGCAGTCACAGTCGATGTCGGGGTAGGCTCTGGGGTTGGAGTAGGTGTTGGAGTGAATGTATATGATGGGTTTCCTGAAGCATACTTCAAATCTCCATTCGTAGCGTCACGGTAGCTTATGTGTGGGTTGTTGGAAGAATCTAAAGCCAAAGAAGTGTAAGTCAAATAACCGACGTTTCCAGTTTGATCCACCGTTTGAATGCTCCAGGCTGATTCAGCCAAAACAGCATACTTCAAAGCCCGATTCGTAACGTAGCTGATGTGTGGGTTGCCGGAAGAATCTAAAACCAAAGAAGTGTATGCGCCGAAGTATCCCGCTGAATCAACTGTCTGAATACTCCATGTTGGGGCTGCTTTGGTTGGAAGCACCAAAATCAAAGACAGCAACATCAGACACACACAAACGACCAAACCATGAAGATATTTTCTCACTTTCCCTTACTCCTCTTAAAGTAAACCAGCACACCTACAGCAACAGCAATCACCACCGCTATGCCAATTGCAGCTGAAGAAGTATCTAGACTGAAAGATGAATCTCCAATGGGAGTTGGACTAGCAGTCTGAACAGGCTCTATTGTTGGTTCTAATGTTGGGGAAGGGGATGCTGATGGAGATGTTGAAGGAGTTGGAGAGGGTGTGAGGGTTGGTGTTGGTTCAGGGCTTGAGGAAGGTGTAGGTGAAGGTATGGGTGTAGGTGTTGCCGTGTTAGTTTTAATGGTGAAGTATATGTTGCCTGAGGAACTGCTTGTTGGAATGTCAGCTGTTATGATGCCTGCCATGCCTTGGGGATTGCTGTATGTGCCAAACGCCTTCACATAAACGTAATGCGTTCCTTCAGAGAGTGACGTTAAGAAAACTGAATAATTACCTGAATATGAATAATTGCCTGGGTTACGGTAGGAATTCAAGACTTTGCCATCTAGTCTGCACTCAACATTAAGGCTAATTGGATTGGAATCTCTACCCCAAGGGTATGTTTCTATGCTTAATCTGAAGTTTACGTTGTTTGTAGCGTATATTGTTCCATTTGTTGGAGATGACACGACTATTTTTATTGATGGAACAGGTCCATAGTATGGGTTAGCCTTAGCCAAAATCACTTGCATGGCAACTGCTGCCAAAACAATGATTACTATGATTATCGCTGCTATGAATGTTTTCTTACTCATGGGCAGTCCTTCTCCTCTTAAAGTAAACCAGTGCACCCACTGCAACAGCAACCACCGCTATTCCGCTTAGAGCTATTATGGGCGCTAAATCTAAAGTTTGATTATCACCGTTTGTTGGTGTAGCTGTTTGAGCAGGTTCTAGAGTTGGATGCGTTGTTGGCTGCTGAGTTGGAGATGGGGAAAGGCTGGGTACAGCTGAGGGAGCTGGAGCATTTACATTGAAGAAAGTTCGTGTAGAAATCCAGTCAGTCTGATAGCCACCTACGTATCCGATTCCTTCAAAGTAGGCTCTGGAATCGTTGTAGACACGAAAACCAGCATAAACTTCCACCGTGTGTTCGCCGTTCTGCAGCCCGGTAAGTGTCGTGTTCCCGGATATGGTGACGTTAGATTGCCCATCTAAACTGTAACACAGCCCAACGTGAGGCTTATCGATGCATAAAGTTAACGGTACATCTGAAGAGGTGAAGTTTTTGTTCTTGATCGAGGACAGTGAAATGGATGGCGTGTAGTATACATAAAAGTAGAGGTTGCGTGTCAACTTGCCAATGTATGTGTAGCTATCCCCCCCATAATGAGGCGCCTCTCCCCAAATCAAGTTGTGAGAACCATCAGCTAATCCAGTCAGCGCCACACTAAACTCGTAAGTTGTGTCCGTATACGAATAGAAAGTTGAGGTTTCCGGGATTACTGTTCTTGTCACTTTAACCGGATCAAAAAGTTCCACTCTTGCCTCATTCACCCTTAAGTTGGCTGGGCCATCCAAAATGTAGAAGTACCTATAAGTGCCAGTCAAGCCGAAGCCGGAATTTGTTCTTATCCTGATGTTGAAGGTTACGTTGTTTGTGTGGTAGGTTATGTTCTCTGGCAAGCTCACGGTGTAAATGTTATACAGCGCTTTACTCCCTTTTCCAGTGGAAGGGTCGTAAGGATTAGCCTCCGCAACATGGGTCTGACCTCCAGCTAGGAGCGAAACAAGAAACACTGAAAAGACTATTGTTTCCATGAATGCTTTCTTACTCATAGCTACCCCTTTCTCCTCTTGAAGTAAAATAGTGCACCAACAGCAACTAGGGCAATGACAGTCGTTATGCCAATTGCAGCTGAAGAAGTATCCAGAGTGAAAGATGAATCTCCAGTTGGAGTTGAGGTAGCAGTTTGTATAGGTTCTATTGTTGGTTCCATCGTTGTTGCGGGAGTGGGTGTTGGTGTTTGTTCGTTAATTGTGAAAGACAAAGGATTAGATTGTTCCAAGTTTCCTGAGTCATCTTTTGCATAGAAAGTCACATTATGTTTCCCTGCAGTTAAGTCAAAGATGCAGTAATAGTGATTGTAATTCCCAGCCCATCCAATTGTCGTTACGTTGCCAGTGATTGTTACTGTGTCTCTTCTGTCTAAGCTATAGCCTATCCAACTGTAGAGTTGCTTTGCTGTGAAATTAAATGAAGCCTTGCCTGCTTGGCATAAGGCTGAAATTATCACTATTTTTGGATCCATAGGGGTAGGTGTGGCAATAGGAGTAGGAGTTGGCTGTGTAATGGTTGGGATACCTATAACGAAGTATGTGATTCCTGATTGGTCATAAATCGGGGTAGAGACAATTGAACCGTAATACCCATGTATGCCGTTAGTTGTGGTCTTTACCTGAAGGCTATGGTTTCCTTCTGATATGTCCTTAAGGGTTGTTGATATTTGCATGATCTGCGTTTGTGAGGTTATTTGAGGATTTAGGGGAGTATTGATGTCTGAGTTACTCTCCAACAGATTGAATCTGTATTTTCCGTTGTCCATACGCAATTCAACTGATGATAGCGAGCAGGTATAATTGGGGTTCCAGGTTAGAAGATAACTTGGATACCAAAGAGACAAATTTAGACTCACAACTACGGTAATGTCTTTTGTGTATTTGTCGTATTTGGTTAGATTTGCAGGTGACTCTACGTTTATTATTGTATGAGGATTATCAGGTTGGTAGGCACCGATAGGATTAGCTTCTGTTACCTTAACCAACTGCATCCCAACTAGAGAAATGAGTATTGCTGTGACTGTTATTGCTGCCATGAATGTTTTCTTGCTCACAGCCTATCCCTTTCTCCTCTTGAAATAAACCAGGATACCTACAGCAACTACGGCAACCGCTACAACTGTGCCAACTTCAATTTGGGGAGCATATGCCACCATTATTGGTTCTCCAATTGGAGTTGGGCTAGCAGTTTGAGTAGGCTCTAAT
>CAWIYU010000003.1:0-4920 GCA_963840395.1 Candidatus Bathyarchaeota archaeon
CAAAAGAAAAGATGACTCCGCCATGAGTGAAGCCAAGCGCGTTTGTGTGTTCCTTGGTGACTTTCATGGTCAATTTTGCGTAACCGTCTTTGGCTTCCACTAGTTGTATTCCTAACAGTTCCCCGAAATTATCCTTGCCCTTCAATTTTCTTCGCCTTACTGGTATCTTCGCGGAAATAATCATATGCTTTATGGAGAAGAGAGGTTATTCCTTTTGGAAGGAAAATAACCACCACAATAAGGAAAAGCCCCAAGCCTACCAGCCGCAGTGGCGGTCCAACGTTGCTCACACCAGGAAAAAGCGGACTTAAGGGCTGCAAATACTTGTCTGTGAGGGGTAAGAACGAATCAATGGAAACTATGATAATTGACCCTATGATTGGTCCTTCTATTGTGCCCAATCCTCCAATTACTGCCATGATAAGCGGAAGAAAAGAGAAGTAAGGTTCAAAGATTGAGACTTGAACGAAAAGTATGGATTGAACGTAAAGTCCACCTGCCAAACCTGCGAAGAAAGTACTGATTACGAATGCCAATAACCTGTATTTTCCCGTGTTGATGCCAATCATTTTGGCTTCAAGCTCATTTTCACGAATAGCTTTGAAAGCCAAGCCTAACTTGGACTTCATCACCAAGAAAATAGCCCCTATTGAAACTGTTGCTATGGCTAACGTGGCGTAATAAAATGGAATGACTTGTGGAACAATTGTAGATCGTTGGAAATCCAATCATGCCGCCGAAAACGGTGTCAAACTGACTTATGATGGTAACTACAATTACTGAAAAACCGAAAGTAACCATTGCCAAAAACCATGCCTTCAACCTAACACAGGCAAGACCGATCAGGAGACCAATTCCTGCTGATAATAAGCCGCCTAAGAAGAGTCCTATGATTGGAGGCAAGCCTAATCTAGTAGCTAACAAGGCTGATGCGAAGCCGCCTATGCCTAAGAAAGCTGCATGACCCAAAGACCCCTGTCCTGAGTACGCTAAAAGATTCCAGCTTGAGGCATAAATCGCAAAAATAATCATTACCGTGATGACGTGACCAACGATGTAGTCGCTTCTGACGAAAAGCGGAAGAATAGCTACGAAAGCTACGGCGGCTAGAGCATAGTAAAGCTTTCTCGACAGAAGAAACTTTGGCAATTTTGCTTTGAACTCCATTTATTCACCTTTTTGGCCGAAAATCCCTGTCGGTCTAATTACGAGCACTATTATTAGCAAGGCGAAAGCGATGGCATCTTGCCATATTCCACCCAGCAGATAAACTGCCATGTTCTCAGCAATGCCGTAAAGTAAGCCGCCTATTACTGCACCAGGTATGCTACCTAACCCACCTATTATGATGATTGCGAAGCCTTTGATTGTTGGAAGCGCACCTATAGCTGGATTAAACGGGAAAAGTATTCCGTAAAGTGCACCTGCGGCACCAGCCAACGCTGCACCAACCGCGAAAGTGTAAATGTAAACTCTGTTGATGTTTATCCCCATTAGCATTGAAGCGTCGCTTTTTTGGCTCGTTGCCCTCATGGCTAAGCCAAACTTGGTTTTCTTAGTTAGCAAAACTAATCCGATAAGTATTACACTGACGATGACCATGGCGAGTATTCGGTCGTAACCTATCGATACTTCGCCGAGCGAGAGGCTGAGACCGCCAAGAGGACTTGGAATTCGTATGTTGTAGTTTTTTTCCCAAAAAAGAGTGGCAACGTTTTGAAACACGTAGATTAACCCGAGGCTGATGAAGATTTCGTTCAGTTTCTCGGTTCCGCGCACCCTGCGAAAAGCGAATTTCTCAAGGACAATTCCAATCAAAGCCACTGAACCCATCGCCACGAAAATGGACAAGTACGGGTTTAAACCAGCTATCGTGGTAGCTTCGTAGGCTACGAAAGCTCCGACCATTAACAGTTGACCATGAGCGAAATTGACTAGTTTCATGACGCCGAAAATCAGGTTCAGCCCAGTCGCTAAAAGAATGTAGATGCAACCGTTCGCAACACCCCAAAGCAGAGTCTCAGCAAGTCCAGCGGGAGTAATCATCTCAATCAGCTTCACGTATTTTCTCATTTTGACTATTTAAAACATGCGAGATTAAACAAAAAAGAAAAGAAAGATTTTGCCTAGAAGCTTATGGACTTCCAGGTGCATAGTCTGTGGGCAGAACGAAATTGCTCTGTTTGAAGGAGCTTATGCCAGGCATAGAATCAGGGTAAACCACTAAGGGCTTCAGTTGCTCCAGTTGCCGAGTTCCAGATGAGTTGTTCAATGAAAGTCTTCGGCAAAATCTCATGGTAGTTGGTGCCTGTGCTGAAGTGTTATTCTTTCGTTCTCCATTATTAGCAGGCTTTGCGGCATATCTGTGGCTTCCAGTGCATCTCTAACATTTGTTTTGTTTAATGTTCCAGCGCTCTCAATGGCGTTTTTGGCGATGTAAACTGCGTCGTATGTGTCAGCGCCTAACATTCCAGGAATTTTGCCATCCCACTTCTGCTTATAGTTCTCGACGTAAGTTCCGACTTGCGGCAGGTACCATGTTGATCCTTGCCATTGGGTGGCGATTTTTGATTCTAAGATTTGGTTGGAACCAGTTTCTCCCAGAAGCGTGTAGAACTGTGGGTCTTCGCATATTTCGACTGCGATGTAGAGGGATTTTAGTCCTACGTCGTTTATTCCTTCTCTGATCACTTCAGCTGTGTCTGCAGTGAATCCTGCGATGTAGACTGCATCGGGTTTGCTTTCTTTGACTGAGATGAGTTGTGACTGGAAAGTGGTGGCAGTTGTCGCATATGATACATTTGCAACGACATCGATCGGTAAACCGTCAGCTGCTATTATGCTTGAGGTAACGTCTCTGACGCCTCTTCCGTAACCGTCGTCACGGTAAAGTACTGCAAGCCTAAGATTTCTGGCGGAATCAAAGCTGTAGGTTGAATCGAGTATGGGTTTTACGCTTTCTGCTAAGAAGTGGGCAACAGTTTTGCTGTAGTCGGAAATTGTGGTGCAGTAGTGGAACATGTAACTCATTCCTTCAGTGTCATTAATCTTCAATGGGTTACCTGCGGGCAGATTGCCTCTTCTAGTTACAAGGTTCAATGATGCACCAGTGATTATGAACGGAACGCGATTGTTAATGGCTGGAATTTGACCGTTCAGGGTTCCTCCAGTTGTGGCTCCGCCGATGAGAAGGTCCACTTTGTCGTCTGTTACTGCGCGAGTCACTGGACCAGCTGTGCTGCCAGCTGCATCATCAACGGTGTCGACCAGAACTAAGTCAATTTTCACTTTTGTGTTCCATTCCTCAACCAATACTCCTCCTTGAGCGTTGATTTCGTCAATCGCCAGTTGAGCTGCGCGGTCAATGTCTTGTCCCTCTACAGTTTGCATGCCTGCAACTACTCCTATTTTGATGTTGCGAGCTTCCGCAGACGGAGCTGGCGCAAATACGTTTAGCTGCCAAATTGCAACAAATGCTGCTACTACTATTATTACAATGACAATTGCGGCAAGTATTCTTTTGTTCATTTTCATTTTCCTCTATTTTCCTTTACAATGTGATGGAGATCAGTTTATAAAATTAACTCAATCTAACGCTTTCGCGGCCTAGCTGGAAAGCTTGCAGGTTTAATTTGACGTATTTCTCTTTGAGCCTGCTTGCAATGGCCTGCTTGAAAGATTCTTCTTTCACGGGAATCTCTGGAGAGCGCGAAACCGCTCCTAGGAGAATGGTGTTAACGACCAGCAGGTTTCCCAGTTTCTTGGCGATGCCAACTCCGTCAACTTCGTAAGACTTCAGTGCGCTTTATCTTGAATCAACTTGAGCAAGTCTTCAGCTTTCAACGGTTTCGTTGAGCCTTGAAGCTGGAACTGTTGGCGGAATGTACTTTGTGTTCACCACCACGGTTCCTTCTGGCTTCAGCATCGGCAAGGCTCGTGCGGTTTCAAGCATTTCGAAACCCAACGATTACGTCGCTTTTTCCTCGCTCAATCAGCGGAGACAGGACTTTGTCGCCGATTCGGACATGTGCACTTATGGAACCGCCTCGTTGAGCCATCCCGTGAATTTCCGCTTTCGCCACGTCAAAGCCGTCGAGCAGGGCGGCTTCGCAGAATATGTCGCTTAAAACAACGACGCCTTGACCGCCTACGCCTGTGAAGATAAGGTCCAGCTTCATTTCTGGTCTGTGCTCCTTATTGCTTTGAATGGACATACTTGTCTCGCAGACTCCGCATCCGATAGCAGAGCGTTGGGTCAATTTCGGCGCGCTCCTCGGTTCAGAGAAATGGCTGGGCAACCGAAGGCTTTCACGCATACGCCGCAGCCGTTGCACTCTTCCTGAACTTTCCTCAGGGGTCCTTTTTCAATTTTGAGGGGACAGGGTCGCTCAGAGATTATGACGCTGGGACCTTGATAATCCAGCATTTCTCGAAGAACTTGCGTGGTTTCTTTGACGTCGTATGGGTCAACAACGTCTACTTTGTCGATGCCGAGGCTTTTGGCGATGGCTTCTATCTTTACGATTTTGGAGTCGTCGCCCATGGCGGTTTTTCCTGACCCAGGCGTGGGCTGATGCCCCGTCATGGCAACAGTACGGTTATCCAGGATAATTACGCAGACGTTTGCTTTGTTGTAGGCTATGTTAAGCAATCCAGGCATGCCTGCGTGGAAGAAGGTTGAGTCGCCTATGACCGCGAAGACCTTGTCTTTGACTCCTGCGTGAACCATGCCGGCTGCTTGGGAGATTCCTGCGCCCATGCATAGGCAAGTTTGAACTGCGTTCACTGGAGGCAGACAACCCAAGAGTGTAGCAGCCTATGTCGCCTGTGACGATTTTGTCGTTTGATCTTCCTGAGAAAGTTAACGCGGATTCGGGGCAGGCTTCGATGCATTTGGGTTCACCGTTGCATGCGTCGCAG
>CAWIYU010000004.1:0-14481 GCA_963840395.1 Candidatus Bathyarchaeota archaeon
TTTTTCTAATTAAACCGATAATACTGTATGTTATGCCTGCAACTTCGTCGAGCGGCCGGTTTAGGGCGAGAGCGACTGCGAGGTCTTTAACGATTAATTCGCCTTCGCCTCTGACAACTATGTCGACAAAATCGTTGCTTGCGGTTTGGTCTGGAAGAAGAGTTGGGTGAACGCCGCCCCAAACTATTGGGCAAGAAGGATTCCGCGCCCTAACATACTTGGCAAACTCTAAGGCGTACTTGATTTGTAAGCCACTCATACAGCTTATGCCGACGAAAACTGGATTACCGACTTCAACTTGACGATAATCTTCTAAACGCATGTCAAGAATACGAACATTAAAGCCATCCTGCTTTAGAGATGCAGCAATGTGCAAAAGGGCAAGTGGAACCTGTGGGTCAGGGGCTTTGAATTTCCCCGGAAAAGCAAGCAAAACATCCTTTTGACTGCCAGAATGCAAGCTGCAAAAGCGAGATACGCAGGACTGAAAACTTAGCATCCTAGAAAGCCTCAATAGAAAATTACTGGAAGCTGTATTAACACTTTACTCAATTGATCCTGATTTAGCGCTTGGATGCTTTACGTAACGAAGTATAGCTTTTAGGGAGAACGGGTTGTATACGAAAGCATCAACGAGACAAATTAGAATAAAGGAAAATAAAAGAAAAGGTCGGTTTATTTTAGAGGCACATACATCGAAGAACGTGATGCGCCGATACCTGGAGTTCCATGCCTAACGGGCTTGTTGGTTATGGCGAACTCTCCAAGATAGTGTCCAATCATCTCTGGCTTGATGTCCAAAGCCACGAAATCTTTGCCGTTGTGTACGCCAATTTTGGCGCCGACCATCTCCGGCAAGATGATTAGGTCTCGGACATGGGTTTTTATGGTAACATCTTTGCCTTGTCTCTGCACCTCTTTGGCTTCACGCAGTTTCTCAAGCAGTATGCGTTGTTCCGGGGTTAGTCCACGTTGTAGGCTTCTTCTTTGGCGCGAAGGAAGCAGATTGATGAATTCATCCATAGACATGCCTGTTAAATTGGCAAGACTGTGCCCACGATAGTTAAATTCTTTCGGCATCTTTCATCTTTCCTAAACTTGATTTTTTCCTCTATTATAGTTTCCTTACCTTATTGCCCGTTTCTTCTTCTGTCCTGGACCACGTGCAGCGATGAGACCGACTTTTTGTCCTGGTGGTGCACCGTGCGATGTTGTTGTGCATCTGCGAGAGCTGCGTTTGCTGCTTCCGTACGGGTGAACTGCAGGAACCATTTTGCGACCACTAGTTCGTGGGTAAGTATGGCCTTTAGCTTTCATTAAGTGGAATTTCTCGCCTGCTTTCAGGAACGGCTTTTCAATTCTTCCCGAAGCAGAGATTACCCCAACAGTTGATAAGCAGTAATCGTCAACGTAGCGTGTTCGTCCCGAAGGCAATCTAATCATGGTGCCTTGAGGTGTATGACCGACAACAGTTGCGTATGCACCTGAAGACTTTGCCATCTTTCCTCCATCACCTGGACGGAGCTCAAGATCGCAAACAATGGTTCCTTCAGGAACTTTTCCTAGTGGAATAATGTTGCCTATTTCAGCTGGAGCTTTTCCGCCGTAGCAGATTTGTTGCCCAGTAAAAACGCCCTCAGGAACAACTGTGTAAATTGACAATCCGTTCTCGAATTTTACTAGTGATAGTGGTGCACCGCGGCCTGGATCATGTACAAGCTCTGTTATTGTGCCCATTATTGAAGCATCAAAGGACAGTTTTGGCGCTATAGGTGGATACTTTGCTGGAGCAACACGTTTGTGAGTATTGGCGCGGAAGTTTCTTCCACCGCGACCACGTCTTTGAACACGAATTCGTTTTCCCATAAGTCATGCCTTCTGTATGTTTAGAGTATTCCAAGTTTAATTGCTACGTCTGAAGCCCTGAATTCTGGTTTTAGCTTCACGAACGCTTTCTTTTCGCCTTGAGGAGTAACAAGTAGGTTTACTTTGCTAACTTTTACTTCGTAGAGGGTCTCGACAGCGCGTTTAACGTCGGCTTTGCCTGCTTTAAGGTTGACTATGAAGATCAGTTTGTTGTCTTTTTCAACCATTACGCTGGCGGATTCTGTCATCAATGGAAAAGTGATTATGTTATTAATGTCCATTAGATTTTTTCTCCGTATAGAGCGGTTAATTTTTCGATTGCGCCATTAGTCCAAACGGTTAATCGTCCTGGATGAGTTCCTGGCGCAAGCATTTCAGTGTTAAGGTTAGCTACCGTCGTTACTTCAACTCCTGGTAGGTTAGAAGCTGCATTAGCTAAGCTTTTGCCTTCAACAACTACGATAAGTGGTCCAACAGCTTGCTTCATTTTTCTGCCTCTGCGCTTGCCTTTGCCTGCCCGAATGTTGCGGCTATCTTTTACACGGGTTAAGTCTTCGTCAATGCCAAGGCTTACAAATGTGGCTTCAACGTCTTTTGCCTTGGTTAAGCCTTCAAAGGCATCTTCTACCACCAACGGAAAATGGGGGACTTTTTCGGTTTTGTGTCCACGGGAAGTCACAGTTTCTTTCTGGGCAGTTGCGGCAATAGCTGATGTAAGCGCTAATTTTGCTTCTTTCTTTGGGATGCTTCTGACTATGTGTTTTTCTGCTTTTGGAGGGTGAGGTTGTCTTCCTTTAACGGTGCTTGGAGCAAAAGCCGCTCTTCCGCTACCGCTTTTAATTCGCGGGACTCTTGCGGTTGCGCTACCTGTTCCGCGAGATTCTGCAGTGGTTTTCTTTCCAGCCATTAGATCTCTGCCTTGAGGCTGTCTTCGGTTGGATTGTATAGCTAAGACGGCGCGTTTTATGACGTCGGGTCTTAGGGGTGTTGAGAAAACGCTTGGAAGTGCAACTTTACCTGTTGATTTGCCTTGCAAGTCAAAGATTTCTGCTGTTTTTTGTGCCATGGACTAATTCACCTTATTTTCCTTGTGGGGACTCTAGTGAGACATAAGTTACTTGTGGTGCTGCTTCGGGAAGTTCTGTTGGTGGACGGGCTGGAACTCTTAGGCGGATTTGGCGTTTTTCTGTTCCGGGTATGCTGCCTGATATTAGGATGTATGGTCCGGTTACTTCGCCGTATCGTACGAAGCCTCCTTTAACGGTCACTTCTTTGCCGTTTTTACCAATTTTTAATATTCGTTTGTTGAATTCGATGCGTTGGTGATAACCCATCTGTCCTGCTCGCGGAATGGAGTACATTAGGTGGTGCGGATTCCAAGGACCTAAAGTGGCGATGCCACGTTTTGTTTTTCTACCTTTATGCTGCAAACATGTTACTCCCCAACGTTTAACTGGACCTTGGAAACCTTTGCCCACTGTTATGCCGCCGACGTCTACGTATTGTCCGTCTTTGAACACTTCTTCAGGGGTTACTGTTTTGCCCAAAAGCTGTTTGGCGTATTCGAATTGCTGTGCAATTGTTCCACCGCCGATTTGAATTTCGCTTGTTTCTGGTTTCTTCTTTGAGAGACTGGTTTGTGATGGCTGAGTGGCGGCGATGACTCGAACTATGTTTGTTTGTTCGAGGTTTTGAGAGAGTTTCTCAAGCATTGCTTCTGTGTTAAAGTTGTCTGGTAGAACTAGAGTTCGGTCTAGTAGGGCTGGTGGGTCTTTCATCCAGGCTTCTGATATGTTATGGAGCCCGTAGGGTGTTTTAGTGTAAGTTCTAATGCCACAGATTAGTATAGGTGGCGTTTCTAGTATGGTTGCTGCCCGCGCAACTTCTTTACCGAAATGAGGAGAACGTTTACGGTCCTCGATTGTGAATACGTAAGTCATGCCCGCTTTGTAGGCTGCTGAAAAACCTAAGAGTTTAGGAGAGTCAGATTTGATTTCTGGCCAGTATCTTATTCGTGCTGTTGGTTTCTTCGCACGATGCCTTGGCAAGTAGGCTAGTGAACCATGTTTTGGAGCATGAGTTTTACGATGTCCCATAGTACTTCAGCTTCGCGCCTCTACCAAATAGTAAAAGGGGTTATAAACATTGCCTTTAAAAACGCAAAAGTAAGCGCAACCTTTGAAAAAGAAATTTAGTTACTCTTGGTTGCTTGATTTGTAAGAGAATTTTAGTTTGTTACTTATCGTTTGAAATGAACAAAGATTTCTGCTCCTAAATATTGAATTTTGTTTGAAGTTTAATTGCTTTGATTTTTTGAGTTTTTTTGGGATTTAAGAATCACAGGTTAAATTCATAGGTATGATTTCTGTTTACTTCTGAAAGATAACACTGTTGTGCAAAATGCTGTCTCATCATCATTATCATCATCATCTTCTCCAATATCTGTCGTTAGCCTTGCTCTTGTTACTATTCTGGGTCTGTTTTGCAGATTTTGAAATCGAAGAGCCATTGTGGCGTTTTTGCTATGCGCTGTCAAAAAACTGAACTGAATCATCTTGTCTCCAGTGAAAACTCTTTTAGCAACCGCCGCAAATGTTTAGGCTGGAGCCGGGGTGGCGGAGTGGTTATCGCGCCAGCCTCGAGAATTGTAGAAAAGAGGGCTAAGACCGAAAGGCAAGACAGCTGGTGGGCTTCGTGCTCGCAGGGGTTCGAATCCCTTCCCCGGCGCCAACAACATACTTTTAGACGAATCCCCGGCTACCGGTTATTTCGGCTTTCTGAAGATTTTTCCTTTGTCGTAGTCGCAGATAAATTCAAAACCGCCCTCCAAGAGCTTGCATGCTTCTTCTAAAGTCAACGCAACTTTAAAGCTTTAGCAAAGTCTATTGGATCAGAGAAGCGGTGCCCATAGTCTCGGCAATTCCATATTTGGATTTCGTAGACTGTTTTGGGATAGCATTTGGTCGTCTCTCCGGAATTTATGTGTGCGACATTTGGGGCATGGGGACCTGGAGCCGGCTTCTACCTTGGGGGACGACTTATGTCTGTCTTGGCTTTGTTCCCAAATATGCTGTCTTCCGGCGTCAGTCATTCCCTCCTACGCTCCATATTTGTCGCTTTTTATGAACTTTTCAGAAAGCCTCAAACCGCAGGTGCCACAAAGACAACCCGAAGATTCATCAAAAGCCGCCACACCCAATTAGGACGCACTTTAACCCACAAATCAAAGGGGTCTCTATGGTCAACCGGGTAAGCTGTTTGGCATGCTTTAATGGAAAGTTTTGTTCCCGAGTTCCCAAGTTGTACAACTTTTCGTGGTGTATCCGCGGATTATTCAGTGTCTTTTAGCGTTTTTTAACGTTAGTTCTTTAGGTTTTCGATGGATTTCTTCGATATTTTTAGGCTTTGTGGTTTGGAGAGTTCACCAGAAGTTGCTCCAGTTGGGAACTTGGGAACAGAGGGCAACTATGTTTCTTGGCGCTATTCGCTTGAGCTTTTCTGGGTCAAACTCATAGTTTCTTGCGGACCCTCTTGCCCTCTAACCTTAATCTTTTTGCCACTTGAACCTCACGCAATCCTTAACCTATCTTCTATTTAGCAATCTCTCCGAAGTCGGATGTATCGATTTTGCTAGGCCAACTACACATGGACACGTGAGGGAGCTAAGCAATATGCAGGAGTTCTGGTCAACATTCCAGAATGGATCGCTGTAGGCGGAGCTAGAGATTATGCGCTCGATGAAACAGGAACCGTACATTGGCACGTAGTCGACACCCTAACGCCACCATAGTAAACAACAAAACTTTGAAAACAAACCCCCTTTTTTTATTTTACTAACAAAAGTGGAAATTTAGCTCTTGAAGCTAGTTAGTTCCAGACGTAATTTTGGAACTAAGATCAATGGGAAACTGCAAAGGCTAACGTAGAATAGATAAGGCATCAGGAAATTGACCAGACAAAAAGTCTTAATGTCTAAATACATTTTTCTCTTGTTCCTGCTAGTAAAAGAAAATCGGCTGAATTCCTGCGGAAAAGCACGTTCTTCTTTAAAACAAATGTTGAAGTCTCACTTAACTAAAAGAAAAGGACGACAACTCACGTTGCATTTGAATTGTCTTCCTCTTTCAGAGAAGAAGAAAAAAATCGATTCTCCCCTAAATTAGCGGTTTTTTCTTCTTTCAATAATCGTGTAGAAGTGCTATTTTTAATTGTAGAAGAGAATAACGTCGCCTGGCAATCTTTCTTCGATGAAAGAACAACAACTCACCAAAATCTTGCTTGCGGTTTCTTCTATCCAGTTTAACAGCGAGTGTTACCGATAGGCTGACACCCTAAAAAGTCGGTTAAGTCGGGAACTCGGGAACAAAATGTAGAAAGAAGGAAGAATTCTCTGTGCAGCAAAGGATTTGTTCTCCTTTCGACTAAGAGCTGATTCTGTGCGAGCCATCAATTAACGGGTAGAAGAAGAAGTATCTGTGCAGCAATCTTCTTCTTCTCCCAAAGAAGGTATAGTCGAAAGAACAACAACAACCCATTTTTAACTGTTGTTGTTCTAGCAATTAGGAGCATTCATGTTGAGTATTCCCAGCAAAATTATGTAAGTTAAATCATTTTAACTTATCTTATAAGCGTAATCTTATATGTTTTAAAGTGGTAGCTTGGTTGGTTGAAATTCACAAGAAAAGCGAAATGGCAGAATGGATAGACCGCCGCTACGACATCCTATCGAATCCCTTCCCCGACGCCACTTTTTCAAGTATAATCTGCATCAAGCGTACTTTGGGTTAATTTTATATCTGGATTCTGACAAAGTATTGTTTGATGAGCGGATTTAGCAAAATGCAGAAGATCGCTGAGGGCATTAGTGACTTTGGTGATTTTAAGGCTATTTTGTTTAGGACGTCTAATGGTCGCCATTTCGTCCGTTACGAGCCTTTGAACAGCTCTGATAAGCCTTATGTTGAATGGCTTTCTGGAAATGACCATTTAGAGTGGCTCAGATGCTTGATGTACAACCAACACTGTAAACTGTAATATGCATTTAGACAAGTGACCTACAAAAATAGCACTGGAATCAGCAAAGCGATTACTCAAATCTCGAAACTGTCGGTTGAAAAACTAAATTCTCTTGCCAAAGGAAGAGAAATTAAGCAGTTAGCATAAAAATACTAACCGCTTTCGACTGAAGTCTATTCTGTCATGTAGGCAATGTCGTCCCATGGATGTCTGTATAAGCCCTGCTTGAGACGCTTCTGATCTAGGAAATGAGCTGTCATACCAATAGTCCTGCCCACCACAAACAAACCGTTTAAGGCGCCCATCTTTATGTATTCATCAGCTTCAGTTTTTGGCATTTCGTTTCGGAGCATGTCAACAAAGCAGATTCCGATGCAGCCGTCCACGTTCAGGATGAGGTTGTCTTTTTTGGCTGTAGTGAGCTTCTCCACTTCGAGGGCGTAGTCTAGGAGCGGAGTTGCTTTGAAGTGTTTTTTAGCGTACTCCTTCATTATGGTCACCCGTTTGTCAGGGTTATTTACACTTTTTATCAAGTGCCCAATGCCCTGAATGTTCTCGCCCCTTTGCTTCATCTCTTCCACGAACTGGGCGGGGGTCAATTTCCTGTCATACGCGTCAGAGAACATCTGGGCTGCACCATCTATAGCTCCTCCGAACCTTGGACCGATAGTCAACATACCGCTTGCAACTGAGGAAATTAGGTCCTTTCCTGCCCTTGCCGCAACTATAGCGTTATGGGCTCCTGACACGGCAGGTCCGTGGTCGGCAGTCACCATAATAGCCATCTCGATGAACTTTGAAGCATATTTAGGAAACTGGCGCTTGAACCACAGAATGCTCAGTACTCCGCCGATGCCTATGTCTTGTTTGAAGACTTCTGAAATAGGCATCTTGCCATAGAGAAGTTCTTCTCCTCGATCGTCAGATATTGTGCAGATGAAGTTAGAGGGTTTTCGGATGAGTCCTTCTTTGAGCGCCTTGGCAAAATCCATCGGGATTTTGGGCACCGGGGGTTCTGGCTTTGGTTTGATGATGCCTTTCTTGACCAAGCCGTCGTATGTCTCTCTTATTTTTTGGTCGTAGTCGTCATATGAGTTGGGAACTAATGCGCCAGCAGCTCTAAGAGCAGCATTCTTTGCGTCAGCGGTTTCCACTTCGCAGCCAGCTTTTGCACCTGCGTGCCCAAACTGAACCTCTGTTTTGAATGCCTTGGAGCATGTGCCAGTGACCCAAATCACAAGAGGCTTGGTTATCTGCTTGTTCTTAAGCGCCTCAGCAATCTCGTATTCGGCGCTTCCACCTACTTCACCCAAGCACACAAGCATCTTAACTTCAGGAATTTTCTCAAACCTTAAAAGGTGGTCAAGCAGTGTAGAGCCGGGGTATGTGTCTCCGCCGATAGCTATGCCCTCGTACAAGCCATCCGTATTTCGAGCGATGATGTTGTATGCCTCATTGCTCAAACCACCGGATTTAGAGATGAACCCAACGGAGCCTGGCCTGTGAAGTTTTGAGTCTATGATATTTTCGATTGTGCCACCAGCGTTGCCGATTTTGAAGCAACCAGCTTTTATTCCTCCCACCGTCGCGGGTCCAATGATAATTTTTCCAAGGGCTTTAGCTTTGGCTGTGACCAATTTCATCCGCCTCTCAGGCACTCCCTCCGCGATTATCACGATTGTCCGTATCTGAGGTATTGCTAGTGCTTCCTCACTGGAGGGTGCAGCTGACCTAAAGGACGCAAAGTTTATCATAACATCAACGTTGGGATGCATCCTCGCCGCTTTCTCAATGGTCTTGTATATGGGTATCAGAATCTCGCTTTTTCCAAAGAAGAACTTTGAGAAGCTGTCGGCGCCTGTAGGGTTGATTATTGCCGCAACTGACGGTGTCTTGCGACCCGACGCATAGTCGAAGTCAAGCATCCTCTGCGTAGCGTTAACTTGGTTATTGTAAATGAAGGACTGGGTATTGCAATTGAATAGTTCATTTGGGGAAGTCGTCCTGGTTGACTGGGTCTTCGCCACCTTATTTTCCTCCCTTCAAAGCCATTGAAACTATCGTTGTCATGTGAGTTTCTGGTCCATAAACTTCAATCGGCACACCAAGCTTCTCGCCAAGAGCCCGCATCTGACATAAGCCTTCCTTGTAGTTTGGTCCGCCTCTGCGAACATATATCTTGACTTTGTTCTCCTGAAGCTTATCTTGGAACTCTTTGAGAGCTTTGATTATGCCTTTGAAGGTGTTGGCTACATCAGTGAAGTTCGCTATGCCGCCGCCGATAAGCAGGAACTTGCCTTTCGGATGGGCTTTTCGAGTCATCACGTCTAGTATTGTTTTGGCGTAAAGATATGTGAACTCCTCGCTTGGGTCTCCGGAGTATTCGCCGTAATTTGCTAGTTCATGCATGTAGCCAAGATCGGTTATGGTGTCTGCGTAGATGACTGATGCTCCGCCGCCTGCCACCATTGTCCAGACTCTTCCTTCAGGGTTGAGGATGGTGAGTTTAAGAGAAGCTCCTGTTTGTGAATCTAACTCCTCAATGTAAGCTTCTTCCTTAGTTAGGGCTCGACCGAAAGGCGCAGGAAATTCTATTTTGCCCCACTTCTCGCCGCTTTCGAACTCTGCAGTGCTGTCCAGCTTGGCTGCAAGGTCCAGTGGGATAACCAAATCTTTTGTGACTGCAATCGGGTTTATTTCTAGGTAGGTAAAGTTCAGGTCAGCGTAAAATTTGAACAAAGCTTCGATGAAACCTGCTAGGCGTTTCCTGTGGTTAGCGGTGACTTTTCCCAGAAGTTTCTTTTCAATTTCCGCTGACGTTGGGAATGTGCCGATGGGAACTTCTAAGCGTGTCGCTTTGGCGTCTACATCTCCGACATTTACTCCGCCTTCATGGTAGAACAGGATGGTGTCGCCGTCTTTGGTTGACATTATTGCTAGGTAGTTTTCGTCAGAATCTTTGTGGGGTATCATTGGTTCGATGATAAAGTGTGTTAGTTGACCAATTGTTCCATTATCCGCGGGTTTTCCGTCGGCATCGAACTTGCCATGAATAATTACTGGTCCACTGGATTTCTCTTTTATCCACTCTTTAGCCTGGTCGAAATTTGCGCCGACAAGGATAAGTTTGTTCTTTCCTCTGCGTTTTATTAGTTGGTCGGGTTTGACAACTAATTTTTCGGTGGTTAGCCATTTATATTGCGTCGGCAGCTTCGTCATGTCAGTGTTTGGTCCAACGGTGACAATTTTATCTGATATTTCGTATTTTCCGTCGGAGTAGTCTTCGAATAGACGAGCGAGCATTCGTTTGCCGTCTGCTTCTCTAATCGCTTTATGCGCCATTTTTTATCCTCTAATCAAACTTTTCTTGAGTTTTTCTGCCACTTCAGCAACGAATTCCTCGGTCGATACATTCTTGTTCTTCGGGTCTGGTGTAGCAACAGCCATCAAGTCGCCGGTCATGATGCCACCCTCTACCGTTTCAAGAGCTGCCTCTTCAAGCTTCTTAGCGAATTCCACAACTTCCGGTGTCTGATCCAACTCACCCCTCTTTTTGAGGCAGCCAGTCCACGCAAATATTAGAGCCATGGAGTTGCTTGAGGTTTTTTCACCCTTCAGGTACTTGTAATAGTGTTTCTGGACGGTGCCGTGTGAAGCTTCAAACTCGTAGTATCCTTGTGGGCTGACTAAGACAGAGGTCATCATCGCTAGACTGCCATAAGCTGAGCCTAACATGTCGCTCATGACGTCGCCATCGTAGTTCTTGCATGCCCAAAGCATACCGCCCTCAGTCTTCATTATCCTGGCAACTGCGTCGTCAATTAAGGTGAAGAAGTAATTGAGCCCTGACTCCTCGAATTTTGCCTTCCAGTTTTTCTGATATTCCTCTTCAAATATCTTGCGGAACTGAGCATCGTAGGTTTTGGAAATCGTGTCTTTGGCGCCAAACCACAAGTGGAGTTTCATGTCGTAGGCATAGGTGAAGCAGGCTTTAGCGAAGCTGGTTATTGATTTGTCGGTGTTGTGTATCCCTTGGATGATGCCGGGACCTTTGAAGTCTTGGATGGTTCCCCGCCAAAGCTCCTTACCTGTGCTGTTGGTAAAGACTATCTCGGCTTTTCCGGGTTCTGGGACTCTGTACTCGCAGTTCTTGTAGACATCACCGTATGCATGTCTTCCGATGTGGATGGGTTTCTTCCAGGAACTGACGGTAGGTGGAATGTTCTTGACCAGGATGGGTGCTCTGAAGACTGTGCCGTCCAGCGCTGCCCTGATGGTACCGTTTGGGCTTGCCCATTCCTGTTTCAAGTTGTACTCTTTTACCCGGTCCTTGTTTGGGGTGATAGTGGCGCATTTCACGCCGACACCATATTTCTTGATGGCTTCTGCAGCCTCAAAGGTTATTTTGTCGTCAGTCTCGTCTCTTTTTTTGAGTTGAAGGTCGTAGTATGCCACATTCATGTCTATATAGGGCAAAAGAAGTTTTTCTTTAACCATCTTCCACATTACTCGGGTCATTTCGTCTCCGTCTATTTCTACAATTGTGCTCTTGACTTTGATTTTGTTCAATCAGATTCCTCCACTAGTTTCCCTTAACTGTGTACGGGAGTAGCCCTCCTTCAAAGAGAATGTCTTTTTGTCTTTGCGAGAGGCTGTAGGTTAGTTCTATTTTGAGGTTCTTGGTCTTGTTCACCAAAATTACGGGTTCGTTGTTCTGAAGTTTCTTTTTAAGGTCGGGGATTTCAATCTCATCGCCCTGCTCGATTTTGTCGTAGTCAGCCATGTTCTTGAAAGACAGCGAAATAATGCCGAAGTTAACTAGATTGGCTGCGTGGATTCGCTCAACAGATTTTGCTATGATTGCCTTAACACCCAGATACATCGGGCACAGCGCAGCGTGCTCTCTGGAGCTTCCCTGTCCGTAGGATTCGCCTGCGACTATAACCGTAGCTAATCCTTTCGTTTTGGCATCCAATGCTCTCTTTGGGAAGTCTTTGTCAAGCGGTTCGAATACATACTTGGAATATTCGGGCACATTGGAGCGGTATTTTAGTCTGGCTCCAGCCGGCATTATGTGGTCGGTTGTGATTTTATCACCCACTTTTATGCCGACAACGCCTTTGATTTCTTCAGGCATTTTATCGTTAACTGGCGGTGCGCCGATGTTGGGTCCCCTCACAATCTCAACGTTTTTGTCAGCATCCTTAGGGAAAATGAACATGGAATCGTCCACAAGGAAATGGTCTGGCATATCCACCTGGGGGTACTCTATCCCCGCCGTTCGGGGGTCAGTCATCTTACCAGCGATTGCTGAAACTGCCGCAACTTCGGGGCTCACAAGGTAAACCTGCGCGTCCACGGTGCCGCTTCTTCCCTCAAAATTCCTGTTGCTTGTTCTAAGAGAAACGCCTGCTGATTTGGGGCTTTGGCTGTTTCCGATGCAGAAACCACACGTTGCTTCAAGCAGTCTAGCGACCGCTATCTAGCAGATCACCGATGTAACCGTCTTTTGTCGCCATCTGAAGTACCTGTCTTGAGCCTGGCGCAACCCCAAATGATACGTCAGGATGAACCTTTTTACCCTTCATGACTTTGGCGGCGGTGGCTATTTCTTTGTAAGATGAGTTGGTGCATGAGCCCAGCATAACCTGGTCAACTTTTAAGTCTTTCAAATCGCTGACTTTGACTATGTTGCCTGGGCTGTGAGGGGCAGCTGCAAGAGGCTCAAGTGCGCCAAGGTCTAAGTCAACGACTTTGTCGTATTCGGCATCGTCGTCAGCTTTCAGCTCAACCCAATCTGCCTCTCTGCCTTGGGCTTTAAGAAACTTTTGAGTCTCCTCATCTGAGGGGAATATGGAGGTTGTGACACCCATCTCCGCTCCCATGTTGGTGATTGTGGCTCTCTCTGGAACGGTAAGTGACTTTACGCCGGATCCAGCATACTCCATGATGACGCCGACATTACCTTTAACTGTGAATATCTCCAGCATTTTTAGGACTACGTCTTTAGCGGTGACCCACGGTTTGAGGGCACCTTCTAGGTTTATCTTGTAGACTTTTGGGCAGGTTATGTAGAATTCGCCTCCGCCCATAGCTACAGCAACATCGAGTCCCCCAGCTCCGATGGCTATCATGCCGATGCCACCTCCGGTGGTTGTGTGACTGTCAGAGCCGAGAAGCGTCTTGCCAGGTTTGCCAAACCTTTCCAGATGAACTTGATGGCATATTCCGTTTCCTGCCTTTGAGTAGATGATGCCGTACTTGGCAGCTACACTTTGAAGGTACTTGTGGTCATCAGCGTTCTCGAAACCCACTTGGATTGTATTGTGGTCAACGTAGCTGACAGAAAGATCTGTTTTCACCTGTTTTAGGCCCATTGCCTCGAATTGAAGATAGGCCATTGTTCCTGTTGCGTCTTGAGTTAGGGTTTGGTCAATCTTTATTCCTATCTCTTTGCCCGGGACGTATTCGCCAACTACCAAATGTTTTTCAAGTATCTTCCGTGTAAGGGACTTACCCATAAATATCTCATCCTTGGAAAGATTTACCTTGCTTATTGGCATATAAACGTTGTCAATTTATAGGGCGAATACATGCGCGCATTTACTTAAATAAATTTATTTGAAATTTTGGACATTTGGATAAAAAAAGGGTTAAAAAAACGAAAAAACAAGGCAAAACTATCTCTGCCACAATGGAGATAGTGATTACATCTGTACAGTTTGCAGACAGATTTGACATGGCAGAAAAATATTGCAAAGAATTGGGGTTTGAATCCCTTCCCGCCGTAATCCTCACAAATTTTAGCGTTAAAGAAGGGTGGCTGCCACAGGCAGCACAAAGGAGATGACGGCAAGGACTATGAGTCCTTTCCAGCGGCTGGTTTTCTTGAATATCCATCGACTTATGCTGTAGCTGATCAGTAGCGAAATTCCGAACACCATTGCGATTTTGATTTCCATTGGTCCCGGCCAAATCATCAGAATGTCCTGGAAAATTGAGATGAAGAAGATGTGTAGAAGGTAGATGTAATAGGAGTTGTCAGCTATGCTGTTGATGGCACGGGAGGGACGGTTGAAGTATCGAACGCCAAGCGAGCAAACCGTTACAATAATTGAGAGCAGCAGGAACGAGCGTAATGCGGCGAAGAGTAGTAAGTATGCAGGCGAAAGAACCGGTGTAGTCAATGGATTTTGAAATACATCCTGACCAACGACGAGGAAAGCGGCGGATAGCAGGATTGTGGCTGGAGCCCATAGACTTAGCCGACCGATTTGTTTGCCATCGCCGAACCAATTCTTTGAGAATCCGTAAACGCCAAGTCCAAAGCATGCCACGAAGATGATTATTTTTGAGGGCTGAAATTCTAGGAACAGGTTTATTGTTAGCCAACTTGCATCGGGCACCAGTAACAGAGAAACAAAATAGCCAACGACACAAATAACTCCAAACGCCAATAGCGCCAACGCAGTCTTTTTGCTGGATGCTGCGGTTTCTGCAGTGCTGAAGTGTTTAACTACAAAGTTTCCTGCAAATTTGTAGAAGATTAGGAAAGCCATGAAGAAAGCGAAGAGCAGCGAAATGAACCAGAAGTGCAAA
>CAWIYU010000005.1:0-6461 GCA_963840395.1 Candidatus Bathyarchaeota archaeon
GCCGCAAATCCAACCATAACCTTTCCCTCCCATGCTCCAATGCGGTTTGTTTGGTTCTCCGACTCAGGTTGAAGGTTTAGAGTTGCTTTCGCGGTTGGCGACTTTCCAAGGGATGTGAGCTACTAATCCGCAGCCGAAGTAGCACAAGAAGTGTTCTTCATCAAGGGTTTTGCTTCGGCCGTTCTGCAGTACTCTGGGTTTTTGCATTTGTACGTAGCAGGCGCAGGCTTCGCCCAAGCAATCGCTGTTCTCCTGCTTGGGATTAGCAGCTGCTAAAGGGCAGAGTTTCATTGATTTTCCTCTCGATTTACTTGAAGAATTCTTCATCTCGCAGGTGCTCGCTTACTTCAATGTACTGGCGCTTTCGGCAGAAATCTACGATTTTGCAGTACAGCGGGTCGTTTTCCTTAAATTCCCGAATAAAGCCGATTCGCCCAGTTTGCACGCGAACTTCAATCACGCAATCGTTTTTTATAAGTTGATAGAAGCCCATTTTTCCCCCGGCGTATTGCTCGAGGATATCCCAACTCTTGATGAGATTCACCAATTGTTTCACCCAAAACTTTGTTGCGTCAGAGAAATAAAGGGATTCTGCCGCCCTCAAAGAACCGGGTACTTTGGGAGCATTCACAAAGAACTGGGTTCTTTGAGAGGGGTCTGAAAGAACAGGGTCTGGAAATGTAAATACTCTAAGATGCGAGGGTTGAGTCCTTGGAGGTTTTTGCTTTTTTTGTTGTGAATCAGCTTATATCGCGAAAAAGGCTCAATAATTCGGTTGAGGTAGGATTTCGTGAAGGGATTATTTTGGTAAGTGAGTTGGAGCGTTTTGATAATAAGTTGGACCGGTTGCTATGTCGAAATGAGAAGGTAATGTTTGAAATAATGGATTCAAAGCTTACTGATGAAGATAAGGCTGATTTGTACGAAACTTATTGGTCTTTTGTGATTGGATTTTGGGGCCATTTGGAGGATAAATATCCTTACCTAAAAGAAGCGGGCAAAAACAAAAAAGGGTGAAGTCATAGCACGGGCTGTAACTCTGCTGGATAAATAAGAATTTTGAGCCCTTCTCTCTTGACGCTCGCGTGAGAATTGAAGATATTCATTGTTCAGAGAAGCTGTGAGCAGTTACCTTCTATTCTTAATTCTCTTCAAGTAAAACAAAACTCCTGCCACAGTCGCCACCACTATTGAACCAAACAAGGCAATCGCTGGCAAACTGTACCCAGGTTGATTGTCTTCTGATGTTGAGCTAGATTCTGTCGGCTGCTGTGATACTGCAGAGCTTATCGAAGGGGAAACCGCAGAAGGCGACGGCTCCGGTTGACTAATAGTGAAATAGACTGTCTTGGAAGCTCCGACGTTTTCGAATTCATCCATCACGTAAACGGTTAGATTGTGTTGACCGTTGGACAAAACCGAAATTTCGGCGCTTTCACCTATAGTCACGTTTGTTAGGTCATCCAAGCTATAGCCAGCCCAAGACGCTGGCTTATCTGTCGTGAACGCAATGGATACATTGCTCGAAGTGTAAGTTTTGTTTTCTGGTTGTGAAACAGTAACTATTGGCACCAAAGGATCATATGCATTCCAATAGATTAGCTTGCTATACGCCGCCGTATTTGTTGATGTTAAGCCGTCATCGTAAATTACGTCAAGTCTGTCCCCATATACTTCTAGCAATCTGTCAACATGACTACTCATTTGGAGTGCGAAGCTGTCGGTGGGCCATATTCCCCAAACCTTTTCCCATGTCCCTCGAAAGCCGTATCCGTATCCTTTTGGAAGAACAAAAGCAACCCTGCTTTTAGCTGGAGCCGCAGTGCGCGGGTTATCGTGCATGTATTTCCAAAATTGCTTTAGTGCTTGATAATGCCCCTCTGTCAGAACACTTTGGGAGTATCCTTCGTTTGCGTCAAACACTGTGATGTACTTTGCCCCGTTATTGTAGGCTAAGACTAAATCGTTGTACATTTCTTCCGCAGATTCTATGTATGGTGGATGGTCATATTTCCAGACAATAATTGCTCCCCACTCATTGTTTTGAACGGTAGCGGCTCCCCTGCAAAGCGCCACGTCTATTTGTCTGTTGTAGTCATAGCTGAATTGTGTGAGAAGCACATCGTATCCAACTTTGTAGCCAAACCAGTAGAGTGCATAGTCAGATGTGAAGAGGGGATAATATGGTGCTTGAGAGAGTTCTGAATGCACGTAGTCCATTAGGTACTTCTTGGTTTCGACAACTATATCGGCTGCTTCGGCATAGTTGGCTGGATATAGTTTCTGGAAATATCCCCCAACCCAGCGACCTATCCCTTCTGTGTTATCTAGTTGTGGTCCGCAAGGTTCATCTTGGTAGTAGATGCCAAGAAGATGGTCGCCCCATTTGCTTTTGGCGTTTTCCAACCATGTTCTTGTGGGGACAGCCATTGAAAAAGCCAAGAAAGACATACCTTTGCTGTAAGCGTATTGGCACATTTGATCGTGTTGATTTTGACTATCTGACCCGAATATGATCATGTTTGTGTAGGAACTAACTTTGTCAATCAAGGACTGCCAGTTTCCTGGGTAAGCGATGTCGACACCAAAGTAAACATCTGTTGTTTCCGCGTTCACGGTTGTGCAGGATCCGCTGGCTAAGAAGAGAGTGAGTAATAGCAGGGAAACAAGAAGCCTTGCTTTAAGCTTGATACTCATTGAGCTTGCCATTTTATTGTTATTGGTTTATTTACAAATATAAGATTTGACAGTAAACGGGGACAAAGGTGAAACAAAAATTACTCCTCTTCCTTTTCTATGTCGGTTTTTTTGGCGTCGATTAGGTCTGCGAGAACTATCTGTGCTGCTTCCTCGCCTATTTTTTCAAACAGGTCGCTGTTGGCGTCCAGGAACATTTCAAGGTTGGCTTTTTGGGTTAGTTCGTAGTAGTTGGTTACTCCTCCTACGCGTTCGTTGATTTGGGTTCTTTTCAGGATTCCGTTTTTTTCGAGGTTACGTACTCTCTTATTGACCGTCGAGCAGCTGGTGCCCCTGAAGCGTCGAGTGTTGGTTACGTTCTTGCTAATTTGCCGTGTGGTTTGAGGCGAGTTGGCTCCCAACGTTTGGGTTATGGCGCGGTTAAGAGCGGATCCTCTGCCAGTGAACAGCTCAAGGATTATGCGCTTTCTTTTGTTGGGCGCCAAAGTTTTCCAGTTCCCCTCCGCTCTGGGAAGGAGAAAACAAGGCGCCGAAACCTGCTTATTACATTGATGGAGGAGAATTTTCGTGTTTTGTCCGAGGCAAAATGTTTCTTCTAGCCGAAATGTCTGGGGGAAAAATTTTGCGGTGACCCTATTTTAACAGAATTTGGGTTTTGATGGAGTTGTATTCGGGGAATTTCTGGTTTTTGCTGTGTTTTTGCGGGTGCTTTTCGTAGTGAAGAAACGTTTTTCCCATAACATTTTGTGAGCCCGAACCGTAGATTACAGTTTTGAGTCTTAGTTGCGGGGGCGACTCTTTTCTTGGATGTCTGAGCGGTTTGTGTATATGATTGTGATGAATCCGTCTTCCAAAATGATGATCGCGTGGAGTTGTGTTTCGTAGTGATCGCTTGCTTTCTTTAACAGTTCAGTGGGTAAATACAGAAAGCCTCGTTTGTATTGGTAAACTCGTTTTGCTTCCATAACGTTTCTTTGACTTTGTTCGCTGAATCTTCATCGCTTCAACCCGCCTTATCAGAAGTTATTTCGTATCCGGTGAGGCTGCTTTGCTTTTGACCATTAACTGCGTCGATATATTGTTTGGTTGTGTAGCCTTCGAAACTAAGCAGGTTTGCTGCTGAAGAGTAGAGGAGCATCAGATATTTTTTGGTGTCTGGGTTAATGCCCTTCTCGATGAGTTGGGCTGCTTTGACTCGGCGTTCATGGCGCTTGTCTTCGGAGTGGGTGAAGAGGAATTTTATGCTGTTTCCGGCGTGGACCTCTGCTCCTTCTTTGATGAGCTGCTCCGCTGCGATGACCTGGCTCACGTGCTGATGGTACCGTTCAGGCTTTCTTGACATGTGCTTGGTGACGATAAGGTCCCAGATTGGCACGTCGCCGTCGAGCAGTTTTTGCCGGTATTTCTTTACGATGTCTAGGGCGTCGGGGATTTTTCCTCTCAGCTCAAGCGTGTTGTTTGCTGTTGCGAGGGTGTTTATCATTTCTGTTTGGGCGTCAAACACGAAGCGGGGCGTGTCTCGGCGTCGTAGTCTCTGTGCCTCTGACTTTGATTTTTCCGTTTTCCATAGCCCCGTAATAGCGGTTCAGCACGCCTACCCGCGGGTGCATTTTGCTGGGCAAAAAAACGATCCATTTGTATCTGCCTTCAAAGTTGATGGGCACCCCGATCTGCTGCGTTATTGTCTGACACAGCGCTTCATATTCTTCCACTGTGGCGTTCTGGTTTCTTGAGCCAAAGAGAGTCGACTATGCCGTGAAGGACTTCAAACCCGTTTTCCTCAGCTGTGTGGGCTGCGTTTAGGAGGGCTTCTCTTCCAAAAGCGCACACGCCAATGTGTCCGTCGACGGTTCCGAATTTCGCGTTCTTATAACCCAGGTATCCAAAACATGTAACCAGGATCCACTTGAGCGCTGTCTGGCGTCGGTCGTAGACTTCGCGCATGTGCGGGTCTGGGTCTTCGTTTTTCATTTTCTTGTAGTAGAGTCGCTTATCTATGATGAGTCGCAGGGTTTTGGGGACTATGCCCCTTCGTTTAGTGCAAATGTGGTAGTTCAATTCTGGGATGCGGATAGGTGAGTCGGGGCAGCATTTGCAGAGGACTGTTTCTGCTGATATGTTGTTGTTAGACATGAGGCTGGGGTACATGCTGCTAAAATCCACTTCACCTACATGGTCGTGAGCGCCTACGCGTGGTTCGAAGACAAATCCTCCGCGGTCGGCTACGAGGAGCTCGTATGCTGATTTGAAGGCTTCGGGTATGCTTTTGTTTCTTGGAATAAGGACGTCGTCTTGGATGGCTTGGTAAAACTGGAGTGAAGACATGCTTGAGCCTATCGAGTTTCGGGCTGCAGTATGCAAGGGCACGCGGCAGGTTCGGGCGATTTCAATCATCCCGTCAAATCCGGCTTCAGATACCACAAACGTGTTAGCCTCGTCTACGTGGATGCGTCCGTAGAGGCGCTGTGTTGCAGCTCGGTAGAAGGTGTGCCCGTATGAGAAGAAGGTTTTTCCCGATGGCACTTTGGTGGCGAAGGGAACGGGGTCACGGCTAAGAATCAGGTCTTGCTGAATGTTGTTTTCTGTGGCTCGTTGAATGAGGTATGGGAAAACGGTGCTGTCGCCGCCGCTGGGTGACGATGAAGTCTGGGTCTAATTCCTGCACGTTTCTTGTGAGGCTTAAGAGTTTGTCGGCTTCGTCGCCGGAGTCTATGGTAATTTGTTTTTCGTTTTGCGTCAGCTTAATTTGGCTTATCGGGTCGTCGAATTTTGCTATCTTCGCGGTTTTTGCGATTTCGATGTCGAGCTTCATTATGTCCAGGTCAGGAACAGCGTAATCGATGTTGTCGACTGAGTCTTGCAGCTGGTAAGTTAGGTGTGTCTTGCCATTTCTCACTTGGACGTGTGCCAGGGGAAAGAGGTCTTTGCTAAAAAAGTACGCTCGGTCCGCATGTAAATCGCAGTTGTGGATTTCATACCTTAAGTAATCGCCTAGTCTGAGGATTTCTCTGGTTAGGCCACTGGTTTTTCGGTAGTCTTTGAGCGTGATTTCTAGGACTTTGCTTTTCTGCTGGTCGGTGGGGCTAGCGTATTTGTCTGCGAATTGCCATTTGGCTATGTCTGGGTTTCTGAAGATTTTTCCTATTAAGCGTTCAAGGTCTTCGGTTTGGGCTGAGACGTAGATGTTTGGCTGGAAGCTGTCGATTAGGCGTATTCTTTCGCCTGTTTCGCTGATGATCCAGACGGCGACTTGTCCTTGGTCGGCTGGGTAGGCGTCGAGGATCCATCCGCTTATCCAGTCACGGCTGGTTTGCGGGTTGTTTGAGGGCGTCATTGAGCCTCTTCTCTAAGCGTTGCAGCTGTATCTGTTGATGGAGCATGATGGAGATTGCCATGGGTTCGAAGAGGATTGGGTTTGTGGCGTTGCTGCCTGCGGAGGCGTAGCTTCGGCAAGCGTCCATAAGAACCTCAAAACTTTCACGCTCTTCGCTGCGAAGGGCTCTGGCGTAACTGTTCCACCGGTTAATTTCGGATTCCAGCGCCATCCGGTACGACTCAACGGTCTTGCCCAACTTGCTCAGCCTCCAACGAATTTCGCAGGTGCGTAATATGGGATAATACAAAATCCTGCTCAGACAATGCCTTTCGGAGTAGGTCTTGGATGGCAGCGTTCAGGTTCCCGTTGAAGTAGGGCTTCACGATTTTCTCCGCGAATTCGGTGAGCAAGGAAGCTGGGACCTTGTGCAGTGTTAAGTCCACGGGAA
>CAWIYU010000006.1:0-188509 GCA_963840395.1 Candidatus Bathyarchaeota archaeon
ATGTTGGTGCCTCAGATGTTCAAATAGCAACTGTCAACGCAGTTTACGTAAACAGCGTCGCAGCCTCGATGACTCCCGCACCTGGTGCCACACCGATTCCTCTTGTTCAACACGATACAAAGGCCATCGCAGTTACAAATCCACATACGCTCAGTGGTGTGCAATCAGTAACATTCAAAGTGACAACGGTAGACGGGACCTTCAGTCAAGTCACTAAACAGTTTACGTTCCCATAGATTTGAATTCTAACCCCCCTTTTTTTTCTTTAAATAATCTTTGGCTACGAATTATGACTCTGACTTTCTAACCTTTGAGCTTTCCTGGGTTTTTCAAACCATGCTAAAAGACATTGGAATGTTTTGGATTGAACTTTGTAGTGTGAAATATCCATCTGCAATCGAATGTTTCTGAAATCTAAATTTGCATGTATTGGACGATTTTGGAATAGAATACCTTCTGGTTTTGACATATGTCGGTTTTAGGTAGAAGATTGTTTCATGTATATATTTAAGCAACTGAACGCTAACTAAGAACACAATCCTCTAAAGGAGAAAAATGAAATGAACTTTAGAAAAATAAAAAGAAACTTCCGTCGAAACACCAAAGCCATCTCGCCAGTAATCGCAACTCTACTGATGATCGCCATAGCAGTCGTTGCTTCGCTAGTGACGTACGCCTGGGTCATGGGATACATGGGCTTCACAACTGACAAGACCGGTAAAGCAATACAAATACAAAGCGTCGACTACTAGTACGGTCAACCTGATTTGTATGTTCAAAACGTTGGCGATTGCAGATGTCAATTCTCGGAGCACAACTATGCGTATTCGTAAATGGCGCAGCTGTCAGACTACAGCAGCTGCAGTCGACTATTACCAGTAGGGCGATACACTGCGAAACTATCTGCATCAACATACTGGTCATTCGCTGACAGGCGTAACACACTATACAATTCAAAGTGTAACTCGAAGACGGAACTTTCAGCCAAATCGACAAGACACTTCCCGCTACGCCATAAGAACGTGAATTGCGGCAAACCCTTTTTCTCTTTTTTTAAGTTTATAAATCAAAATCACATTGAATAACGCTTGGATGGGCTTCAGTTGACATCACACAAGGAACAAATCCGAAAGCTGTTCTCCAGAAAAAAAACAGCGGCAGCTCCACAAGTGGCAACCAGTTTGCCAAAGAAGAAGCAGTTTTCCCTAAAGCTGAAAAAACCTGCAGCAACCCCGATTCTGACTTTTGTCGAGGAGCCCACAACCCCTCAATTAGCTAGTAACTTCAAAATCTTGGAGACTTATCCCCTAATTGAACCTCACGCATACGCCAACATTGTCAAAGACGAGGATAGGGGAAACATCACTTACATGTTGAAGGAGCCTACACTCACTGGCGAGGATGAGGCAAACCTTGCGCGTCTAAAAGAAATCCTTAACCAGATCCTAACCATGAAACCTGCGGATCTGCAATCCAAAGAATCCGCCCACAAGTATCTGGTCGAGAAAAGCAAAGAGATCTTTGACAAATACAAGTTCAAACTCGACCCCGCCACCCAAGACAAACTCCTATATTTCGTCGCTCGAGACAACCTGGGCTTTGGCAAAATCGATGCGCTAATGCATGACCCCCTAATTGAGGATCTCTCATGCGACGGCGTCAACATTCCACTTTTCGTTTGGCACAGAAAATCCGAGTCTATTCCTACAAACATAAAATTCGAAACAGCCCAAGAACTGGACTCGTATGCGCTGCGTCTTGCGTACATGTGTGGGAGTCACGTTTCGATCGCTCAACCCCTTCTAGATGCAAGTTTGCCCGATGGCAGCAGATTAAACCTTACCTTCGGCAGCGAAGTCACCCGCAAAGGCTCCACCTTCACAATACGCAAATTCAAGCTTGACCCTTTCACAGTAACAGACCTGGTGACTTTTGGTACGCTGTCTCCGGAGATGTCTGCTTTCTTCTGGTACGCCGTTGAGAATCGGGTTTCCATACTCGTCGCAGGAGGTATTGCCGCTGGGAAAACCACCTTGCTAAACTGCTTGAGCATGTTCATAAAACCCGACTTAAAGGTAGTTTCAATTGAAGATACCCCAGAGTTGAATCTTCCACACGAGAACTGGATTCCAGCAACCACCCGATCCCACTTTGGCATTGCCTCAGAATCTGCGGATGTCACTTTGTTTGATTTGCTGAAGGCGTCTCTTAGACAAAGACCCGATTACATCATCGTGGGCGAAATCAGGGGCGCTGAAGCTTACACTCTGTTCCAGGCCGTGAGTACGGGTCACCTTGGAATGTCCACAGTTCACGCAGAGTCAGTTGAATCTGCTGTTTACCGTTTGGAGTCTCCTCCAATGAATATTCCAAGAACCCTGATTGCAGGAATCGACATAATCCTGGTTCAAAAGAGGGTTGAAATAAGAGGCAAACCCGTACGCAAAACGGTTGCAGCTTCGGAAATAGTAGGCTTGGACCCTCGCTCAGGCGAGATCTTAACCAACGAAGTCTACAAGTGGAATGCCACTAACGAGACATTCGATTATACTGGTAGAAGTTATATCCTTGAGAAGATTGCAGAGAAAAACGGAATAAGCCAAGAGCAGGCAGAAGAGGAACTAAAGAACAGAACCGAAGTCATTAAATGGATGGCTAAGAAGAACATTCGAAACTACAAGGAAGTCTCAAACATAATACGATCCTACACTGAGAAACCTGCTGCTATACTCAAGGAGGTATTAGGAAACGCATAGGCGCCTGCTGTCCCTGTTTTTGCGTGTATCAGACTTCGTCCCACAGTATTTTTTGACTGAATTCAAGAGTCTCCAAGATAACTTGGCTAAAGCTTCTGTGAAAATAACCTTCAAAGCTTACTTGGGCATGATGGCGTTTGCAACCTTGTTAGCAGCTGTTTTGGGTTTTGTGATTTCTTTTCTTTTGCTTTCCGTAGGTTTCCAGTTTGTAGCTGCATTCGTGTTTTCAGTAATTGGCGGTATGTTAGCTGCCATCGTTACTTTTGGTGTGACCTATGCTTATCCGCCATTGATTATTTCTTCTAAAATTAGGAAAATTGAGGCCAACTTGCCTCTGACCGCGAACTTTATGGCTGTGTTGGCAAGTTCTGGTATGCCTCCTGAACGCATTTTTAGGTCTTTAGCCAATGTTGGTGACGAATTTGGCGTTGGGGAAGAAATACGCCGTGCAATAGGCGATACTGAACTGATGGGTTTAGACCTAAATGATGCCCTCAAGAGAGCTTCCGTAAGGTCAGCTTCCAGAAAATTTGGCGCAATGCTGGATGGTATCGTCACAACTTCGCACATGGGCGGAGACTTGTCGTCTTATCTGCGGGATGAATCTGAAAAGTACACGAAAATGCGTGTTTCTTCGATGAAGAGCTTTCTGGACAGCCTAGCAGGTATGGCTGAAGTATATGTTAGCTTCATGATTGCGTTACCATTGGTGCTCGTAGTTATGCTTTCGGTGATGTCTTTTCTTGGTGGTGCCGCCTCAATGATGGGTGGAATGGATCCCCAAATGGTTTTGTCGCTCTTAACTTTCATCGTAACGCCCGCTGGTGTGGGCATAATGCTGTTGCTGGTTGACTCTTTGACTCCTCCGAGGTAAAACATACGCAAAGAATTTCAAAGAAACTCAAGCAAATCACTGCCGCAGTTTCAATCGTCTCCGTTGTCGTAGCGGTGCTTCTGATAGCCTTGGTTTCGCCAAGTACGTTAAGCGACTCTTCAGAACGAAATTCTTTTCATAGCCATTTTGGTGGTGCTAGTTCCTTCAGCGTTTCTTGACTTACAGCATCAAAGATGGATCTCCTCAATCGAAGACCAATTGCCATTGCTGGTTCGCGGAGTGGCCGAATCACAAGAAACCGGCATGACTCTGATCAGAGCCCTGGAAAAAGTGGTTGACAACAAGATGGTAAGTGGTCCCCTCGCTAAAGAGGTGAAGCAGATGGTTGTTCAAATGGCTTGGGGCACCTCTTTCGAGGATGCTTTAACCAACTTCAAGAACCGAATCCAATCGCCCATAGTTAACCGCTTCTGTGTGCTGGTTTTGGAAGCTAGCCGATCAGGAGGGACAATCAAGAAGGTTTTTACAGCGACTTCGGGCTTCATGGAAGAAATGAAAGAACTCGATCGCGATACCAGTGCCCAAATGAAACCCTACACTATCGTGGTCTATGCTGCCTTCGTAGTCTTCATCGTTACTGCGATTCTGTTGGTGACCTCTTTCTTTGCGCCCATGGAAGGTTCCCAACAAATCATGACCAATGTCTCAATTGGGGGCGTGGGTCAACTCAAAGATTTCTTCTACAAAAACATGATGGTCTCCGCGTTAACCGGCGGCTTAATGGCTGGCAAAATTGGCGAGCGCAGAGTAGCTGGAGGCTTAAAACACTCAATCATACTAATTGTGGTAGGCTTTGTGATATTCCTAATTGGTATACCTCCGAGTTGGATGTGACAGACATGAAAAGACTCTTCAAAAGCAAAAGAGCGGTTTCACCGGTAATAGCCACGGTGCTGATGATATTGATCGTTATGGCAGGCATGACCATACTCTTTGCCTTCATTGGGGCGTACGCGCAGAGTTTTCAAGCTGGAAGCGGAAGTGCAGTGCTGGAGTCTTTGACCGTTGAAGATGTATGGTTCAAGAATGTGCAACCAGTTGCAGCTTTGGGTAGTACAACATTGGCAAAGTTGATTTGAAAATAACCTCGTATACGTTAACGGATCTGCTTGACAACTTCACGCCAAATCCTCTTCCTATTGCCGCAGGGCAACACGGAAATTATTACAATAACCTTGGTACAACTGTTCGCTAACGGAAACAGTTACGCATTGAAAATGGTTACTGAGAGGGGTTCAGCCTTCGAAGGCACCTATTCCCCATAAAGGATGTTGACTGCAAGGTGAAAAACATGTTCAGAAAATTCATCCATAATCGCAAAGGAACAGCCGAAGTCATAGGCTCAGTCATGTTCGTAGTGATAATCATATTCTTCTTCTCAAGCGTCTACCTTTGGCATGACCAAGCAACAAAACAGATGAATACTCTGCTATCGGACAAAATGAATTCTCCCGTTGAAATGCAATGGGTAGGTAATGATTTGCAGGTCACAAATGTGGGTGGCACTGGTACTGGTATTTCCAGATTATGGATAACTACGCCGGCTCAGCATATTTACGCGGATTTCGAAGCCATCGAAGGCTCAAAAGTTTGGGTGGATCCTGGAGCCTCGCTTTTGATAAAGCTAGATGGTGAGTCTATTCCTCCGATAGATGTTTCGTGGGAAACGGAGGGCACGAGCGTCAAAGTCAACTACGCTCCAAACGGTGATGAAATGTTCCGGATTCTAACAACAAATGGAAACAGCGCTACCCCAGGAAACGCAGAAAATGGAGGCGGCGGCGGGGACATCTCGGACGTGATAGGTGATTTTATCCCAGACTACCATTCTGTCAGATGGGCTCAAGTATCCAGCGGTCATATAGTTGGCAGTTGGACACCTGGTTGGATCTATCCGGACTCACCTGAAAAATATTTAGTTTGGAAAATTGACTTGAAATATGTTGGCGTAGGATCAATTACGATTGACGAAAACTCTATGTTCTTTTTCAATCCCTTTCCGGGTCAAAATCCAGGGGGGAAAGCTCCAGTAACGTGCTATATCGCAAGTAGCACAGATGATGTCAATATCAATACGTACGTTGGAAGGGAGGTAACTTTTGGCACCGGATCTAAGATTACCTTGTACTTTGCAAGCAGCGACGGTGAACCCAATACCGTTGGGGGCTTGTCAAACCGAAGACATGGTTCCAAGCATGATGAGTTTAACAATTTATGGCAAAGCTCCGAGTACTTATGCCCAATCCTTCCCATTATTTGCCATTGACCTACGAGAAATTCCGCCAGTGACATTAGCGTTAACAACTAGCGGAACAGGAACCGGCACAGTAACCTTGAATCCATCAGGTGGATCCTATCTTCCAGGCACAGTGGTGACTTTAACAGCAAATCCTAATTCAAATTCTTACTTCGTAGGATGGAGTGGAGGAGGGTTGTCAGGTTCCACGAGCCCAACAACAATTACTATGCCAAGCACGCCAACGACTGTTAACGCGCAGTTCGATCTGAAGCTAACGCTGTCGATAACAACTAGCGGAACTGGGACCGGTACGGTAAGCTTGAATCCTGCAGGCGGATCTTATGCTCCAGGCACAGTGGTGACCTTGACAGCGAATCCGGCTTCTGGATCTGGCTTCGTGGGATGGAGCGGAGGAGGACTAACAGGTTACACGAGCCCAACAACCCTCACTATGCCAAGCACGCCAACAACAGTTAATGCCAAGTTCAACCTGAAACTAACTGAAACGCTCTATCCCTCAGAACATGGATCTGGAAGCTCTGAGCTCCTTGGGCTTACAGGCGCATCTCACAATTGGCAAGCAGTCTCAGATAACTCAGGCAATGATGGCACCGCCTACGTTTCCAGTATATCGACATCATATGTCCGCGATTCCTATCAGACCGCAGATCCTAGTTCAGCAGTGCAAAAGATCGAAAGCGTAAGCATCTACATAAGGTGCAGTAGATCATCAGGTAGTGGAACTCCATCTGCTCAGACATTGATAAGAACACACAGCACAGACTATACTGGAGATACAATTAACCCAGGTAACTCCTGGTTATCCTCTTCAGCAACAGTATATACTAACAATCCGAACACAAATCAACCTTGGACAAGACAAGAAGTAATTGACCTAGAAAGCGGGGTCCGATTAATGTCAAGCGGTCGCGTTGCCCGGTGCACATTAGTCTGGGTTGTAGTAGAATATACACCACTTTCCTAAAGTGGACAAGAGACGAACCCAAAGGGGATTCTTTTGATCCCTCATTTTTCTTCTCCTTCTTAATCATAGATATAAAAAGCTATTCTAGAACAAAATGAACATAGAATCATAAGCCAGATATAGTCTTCACGCGCGTTAACCTTGGTCACATAGAAACTGTTTAATTCGTTTGAGGAGCTAATAGGTTCGAGTCAAAATCCAGCGCGCACTTTACCCGTTCCTATGTTAACTACGAATCCCGTGATTTTGCAGATATGGGGCGTTCGGATTTGTTCTGCTGCATTTGCACTCCACGCCCACGCTTATGAGGCGATTTCTGATATTTGAGCTACCAGGACTCAATTCCTTCAGAGTCTACAAAGGTCTTTCGTACACGATTTCAGGCTTCTGTTGTTTTAGGGTTTTGGTGGCTTACGGTATAAGTCTAGTAGATGAATTCCAGTTGTCTGGGTCTTGGTACTTCATTTTTGGGGGGCCTTCTTTTCTTATGGCTTCGTAGACCTGTTGGAATTGTTCGCTATCAAGTCTCTCACCCTTCGTAATCTTGTTGAGGGCCTCCAAGAGTTTTGGATCAGAACCGTTTGATTCAAGAGCCTGCCGTATCGAGTTGAGAAATTCGTCATTAAACATATTCTCGCCCCAAGATCCCTTTTGTTTTTTGCGGGATGGTCTTGTTCATGCATTTTGGCGTTGGAATACTTCCGCCAAACCTCTGCTCTAGAGCTTTTCTGCATCTTTCTGCCAAATCAGAGTCTTCGTGAGTGATCATTGGATTATTCATGACGTCTTCTCCTTGTCAAAGGATGAGCGCTGAAGGAATAAGAGCTATATTTCTAAATAGAAAATAGTGTCTTAGCTGATTTATCTCGGAAACCAAAAGAAATCGCAAACGGGAATATGTCCGGAATAGTTATTTGATAAGAAGAATAAAAAACGAAGTGTGTTTAGGTATCCCATTATAGATTGGCACTGTATGCGACTAAGGGCTCTACTAGAACGCCCGCGTGTCCATCTCTACCTAGCGCGCGTTGAGGGGCTCTTCCTTTGCCTGAACCTTCATAGGTCCTGATCGGTTTACCCCGTTAATTATCCATTCCCCAACACCCAGATGCGAGAGAACGCTACTATTAACTCCGCTCATGTTTTCAAGGATTTCTAGGTCATCTTTGTTAGTTGTCTTTCCGACTATTTGGTTGTATATTTGGGAAAGGACTCTTCCGCCCAATTCAACAGGGTGAATAGAAGCTAAGCAAATGGCTATTCCATTTTTTCTGCCTTCGGTAACCAATTGGTCTAGGGTTTCGCCTTTGAGGTTTTCGGCTTCTTCCACCAGAAGGAAGAATGGTTTGATGTTTTCGTCGGTTCTGTTTTTCCAAAGTGTCTTTAGAGAGTTTGAGTAGAAAACTCGTCTTTCTTCAATGGTTAGGCCTTGACCATTCAAGATAGTAATTTGTCCTTGTTTGACTTCTTTGGCTAGGATTTCTCCCTCATTTTTATCGTTGAGGCTTTTGGCTTGGGCTTGTTTCGTTGAGGTTTTCTTTGCTGCTTTTTCTGGTTTAGCAGCAAGTGTGACAACATGGGCTTTTGAGGGGTTAAGGGTGGTATATTCACCGGCGTGGTCTAGTATCACTATTGGCGCGTCAGTTTTGTCTGCTATTTCTTGGATTAGGATCTTCGCGGCTTGGGTCTTTCCTGCTCCGGTCATTGCTGCTATCAAACTGTGTTTGGTCAGGAGTTCTTGCGCATCTATATAGAATTTTATTTGGTTTTGTTGCCCTTCTATTGAAGATGCCATTGTTCCAAAGAATAATGGTTTAGCGAATGCTTCTCCTTTCAGGTTTCGGTTGAATGTTTCTTCCAGAAACCTTTTTGTAGGTACGTATACGCGGCTTCCCGGATTGGGAGGGATTAGAAGCTTGCGTATCGGTTTATTCTCCTTGTTTAGGTCAACGTAGCCGATGATTTCGGTGGTGGCAAGCATTTTCCCGATTCTTTCACCTATTGTTGAGCCTGCGACTTCTTGGTAGCTGGTAATTTCGGTTATTTGCCCTAGGACTGGGCATGTTTCCCCTAAGACGGGGTGGTCGACAATGACGTAATCTTCTTTTGCTACGCTCTCCCTGTTTTTGGGGGGGCTTATGAGGAAGCTGAATTTGCTGGTATTGGTGTCGTTAGTTAGAAGTCCAAAATGTTCTCTTATACGCACGTTTGAAAGATCCATGAACTCGACCTCTACACTGCTGCTCTATTTGGAGTGCTGAGAATAATAATCTATTGGACTCTGGATTCAGACGGCTGATAAGACAGCAGAAAAAGCCATTTTTTTCTCTTAGAAAGAATGTTGGTCACTTCATCATGAGTGACATGCTACGGTTCTTTTCTTATGTCGGACGTCATAATATTCTCTGAAATCGGAATACTGTTGAAAACAGCCTAATCCAGTTATATCGCCACGCGAAATGACAGTCAACGAGCTCACGGCTAACAGCCGCAACAGCTTCAAAATGGATTGGAAACCAAATGAACTCCTTAGAAACATTGCTCTCACAGAAAATAAGAGAAGCAGAACCAGCCACAGACATATTAGGCGGCGACCGCAAACTTCTGCAAATTGCCTGCCAAGACTTCATAAACTGCTTCAAGTTCAGCCCAAACCAAACCGATGGAACGCCACGAAGCACTTGTCTTGAAGGCGAAATGGAGCGGCTGCTTCGAGAAGAGCCAGCTGAACTTGCATCATATCTAACCGTTTGGACGAGTCTCTGGCTAAAGAAGTGGAAACAACGAGTTAAGCTGCTAATTGGATCCCAAAACCTGAAAGACTTGGGCAAGTCTTCGACGGCACTGGCCGACGGGACGACTCCTTTGGACGAAGGTAGAATGTAAACGCGAAATGATAGATATCTTGGTATCAACATTAGTAAGGAATGCCGAAATCTGCGGAACAGAAATTCTGGCGGAAAATATTCTAATAACGGAGTTTGGAAAAGGAACCTGCCAAAATGTTAATGACAAGGAACAGTTGTTGTCCGTTTTGAATAACTCGTTACGCAGAGTTCGTGAGATGTCCCGCGGCAGTGGCAGCTTAATTTACGTAAAGATTGATAAAAACTATTACTCCCAGCAAAGGCAGTAAGCAGAAGCAAACCAGTGCCAGGTTTGGTACATTAAACGGTGAGATGTGGCACCTTTGGAAAGCGATTTTGAAGGCAAACCTGTCATTGAATGGAGAATATTGGCTCTGCCCAAGAGTGATGCAAACCGAGGCTATCAATTCCCCCATTTCTCTGGGGACTTGTACTTAAATTGAGGTGTGTTTTTTCTACCCTCTTCAACTTCTTTTAATGCGTTTAAGTATTCATTTTCTTTTTCGGCGAAGACCCTTTTTATGGTTTCTAACAGCTCACTCGGGTTAAACGGTTTCAGAATGTATCCATCGGCTTTTTCATTTATTGCTTTCACTGCATTTTCGATGGAAGGGTGCCCTGTAACAATTATCCTCACCATTTTGGGTTTAATCTCCTTCAAGGTCCGAAGCAGCACCGTTCCTTTCACATCTGGAAGCTCGATGTCGATAAGGGCAACGTCAAAATGCACTTTCTTGCAAGCCTCTATTGCTTGTTTGCCATTTGCCGCAGATTCAACATAATATCCTTCGCCTTCTAAAATTGTGGTAAGTAGCTCCCTCATTTTTTCGTCATCGTCGATTACTAGGACGCTACTTAGCACATATTTCACATCCGTTTCTCAGTGTGGTTACTATGAGTTTCTCTGATTTAATTCCTTTACGGATTTAAGGTACAGATTGAAGGTAGGTGCTTTTGACTCTATTCTTGGTCAGAATGTTTTTACTTTCTCAAGGGGAATAGTAAATTCAAATATGGCTCCTTGACCCGATTCTCCTGTTTCACATATTGTCCATCCGTACAGCTCACATATTTTCCGTATCAAATACAATCCATATCCGGTGCCTTTTCCAAAGCCTTTTTGGAATATATGTTCCTTAGAATTTTTGTCTACGCCTACGCCGTCATCTTTGTAATACAATTTCAGTGATTGGTCATCAAACTTCTCGGCCCATATTTTGATGGTGGTTGTTTTTTCTCCGTATTTCAGAGTGTTATCTATGAGATTGTAGAAGACCTGGGTTAACATAGAGTCTGCATAGACCTCTAAACCAATGCATTGATTCACAATTTTTATGGCTTTGAGATCGGAAAAGAGAGCTATCGCGTTCTGAACCATTTTGCCCACGTCTTTGGGTGAGACTTCTTCGATCCCCAACATTTCGTAGGTTTTGGCAAAATCTAAGATGTCAGTGGCGTTCTTTATGGCATCATCAATGTTGTGCAGAAACTTTTCTAAGTCGCTGTTGATTTGGCATTTTTTTCTTGCTAGGTACACGTTTCCTTGAATTAGTCCCAGCTTGTTTCTGATGTCATGTCTTGTAAAACTGCCCAAGACCTTGATCTTTTCATTCAGAAGCTTCGCTGCTGTCAGAGATTTTTCTAATTCATTTTGCACGATCATGGTGGCAGTAATGTCTTTGTATACCAAGAACGCTCCTATTACCTGGCTGTCTACTACGAGAGGCCCTCCGGACGCAACAACATCAATTATGGAGCCGTCAAGTTTTTTTCTTTTTGTGCTTATGCTTAATGGGATTTTCGTTACAAGTTCATGGAACCGTTCTGATTGTCTACGAAGGCTTTCGGGAACTATGATGTCTGCGATTTTCTTGCCTTTTATGTTTTCATAGCTGAATCCGAAGAGCTCAATGAAACTGTGATTAACTTGGGTGATTTGGAAATCCTTGTCAACAAAAGCTATTGCTTCTGGATTGTAGGCAAAAAGTGCTTTTAGGGTTTGGCGACTTTGTTCGAGTTTCCTTTTTTGTTTCTCGCGATCAGAGGTGTCGCGGATGATGCTTACCCCAAACCATTGACCGTTTTCTGTGAAAGCGGAAAATGACAGTTCAACTGGGACTTTTTCGCCTGTGGTCTTTTCAAGAATGAGTTCAGTGTTCTTTCCGGGCATTATCAAGTTGTCACTTGGCAATTGGTTGAATCCATTGGTCATATTATGTTCATAGACTGCGGTAAATTGTCTTTCAAAATACTTGTTTAGTAGCCGTGTTATTCTTTTTTTGGTAAAATTTAGGCTTTTGGCAGCCTTGTTACTGTATACTATGTCTCCAAGGTCGTTAACAACCAAAATGGCGTCTATTGAAGAGTCAAAGACTGCTCTGAATCTTTTCTCGCTTTCTTTAAGCATGTTTTGCGTTTTCGCGTAGTTGCTTGCCTGTCTAATACATGATGACAGTTCGAGGTATGCAACTGCTGGATCTCCGCTTTTGTTCAAGTACCTAAAAGCGCCCAACTCTAATGCTTTTACGGCAATTTCTTCTCGCCCTTTCCCGGTGAACAAGATGAAGGGAGTTGCAATTCCTCTTGCTTTTATCTCCTTTAAGAGCTGTAAACCGTTTTCGTCTGGCATGTCATAGTCTGAGACTATTACCTCAAACTTGTGTTCCTTTAGAAGTTCAAGAGCTTCTTTGACTGAGTGAACTGATTCTACGCAAATATCTTGCTGTAATTCTAAGCATTCTTTGGTCAGAGCTGAGAAGGCCTCATCATCATCAACATGTAATATGTTGATTGGATTGTTAGCAAGTATTACGGCTACAGGTTCACCTAGGATGCTTTCGGGCATTGATCCTACCAATCTTCATGGAGTCTCTTCTGTGCAGTGGATAAAATTGTTTATGAATCGTGGCTCTGTATTTCGGGGTCATAAGGGATAAGAATAGAAATCTCTAAGTGAACTTCAGGACAAGGTGATAAACATGGTTAGCGTGCTTGTGGTTGACGATGACGCAGAAGTTTCGAGAAATGCTCTCGGAGGTTTTAACAGCCGAAGGATATTCAGTAAAATCCTGCGCAAATGCTTGGGATGCTATTGCTGCAAGTGAAGAGGAGCTTTTCAATCTTGCGCTCATAGATATTCATTTGCCGGATATGCTTGGAACTGATCTTCTGTCAATGCTTAGAAAAACGGAGCCCCCGACAATAAAGATAATCATAACTGGCAAGGCAACACTCGATAATTCGATCGAAGCTGCGAATAAAGGGATAGACGGGTACATTGTGAAACCATTTGATCCAAAAAACCTGATCAGTCTATATAGAAGCCAAATTGAAGGAGCAAAGAGAAAAGATAGAATCTATGGATGAAAAAATTGCTGAATTCATTCAACTGAGATCCGAATGGATGAGCTCTACGGCACCAAGCAGGAAGCGATAAGGTAGCTGTCAGTTTATTCTTGTCCAAGGCTGTCTTTTCTTTCCAAGAATTGATTTGGATTTTGTTTGATCTGGTCTTTTGAGAGAATAGTACTTCAAAGAGCTGAAGTTTCTGATGCTCCAGGTTGGAGTCTCACAGTTGCCTTTTGCTAGAGACCCGATGTTTGCTGATTTTTCGGGGGCAACTTATGGTGTTTCCGATAGAACAATATTCTATCTATTCTTAAATACTTCTTTGATGGTAAAAAGGGTATAGCGAGAAAATATTCCAAGAGTACATTCTGAGGACTAAAAGAGGAAAAAGGAAAATGTACAGAAAAACAAATGTTCGTAAAATAACCAAATTCAAACGTAGTGTTAAAGCAATTTCACCAGTAATTGCAACTCTGCTAATGATTGCAATCGCAGTGGTAGCTTCACTTGTAGCCTACGCTTCGTTATGGGCTACATGGGAGGCGCCACAACCACAAGCTGGAAAAGCAATCAAATACCAAGCTCCTGCAGTAGATAAGACGGCCATCTGCTGGTGTATGTTCAAAACGTGGGACAAGGATCAGTGGAAGTACGCGAAATATACGTGAACGATGTGCCAGGAGAATTCTCAACCGTCGGCGGAAACGTCCTTGGCGAAGGAAAGACTGGGGACTTTGTCGTTACCGGACCGTATGAGCACAAGCGCAAAATTACGAATCAAAGTCACTACGACCGAAGGAACATTCATGGAACACGTTCAGAACCCAGGAGGCTCAACAGTGACAGGCTTGCCGGTTGCCAGCTTCACTCCATCAGCCACTGGTCTTAGCGTGATTTTTACAGACACTTCAACTGATTCTGACGGAAATATTGTGAGTTGGGCATGGGCTTTCGGTGACGGTGCAACAAGCACAATCCAAAGTCCATCTCACACTTATGCGGTAGCAGGCACTTACAATATTGTGTTGACTGTAACCGACAATGACGGAAAAACAGACAACTATCAACGCTCGCTCACTGTTTCGTTGACTAATGTCAATCCAGTTGCCGGATTTACTTACTCGTCAAACGGTCTTGAAGTACAGTTCACAGATGCATCTTCCGACTCCGACGGCACAATTGCCAGTCGATCTTGGAATTTTGGCGACGGAGGAACAAGCACTGAAACAAGCCCAAGCCACACATATGCAAGCGCAGACACTTACACGGTCACCTTAACCGTTACCGACGACGACGGCGCACCAGATACTGACACTCAAGATGTCACAGTTTCGCCACTCAATGTAGCTCCAACCGCAGATTTCACCCATGTGGCTGATGATCTTGAAGTCCAGTTTACAGATGCTTCAACTGATGGAGACGGTTCTGTCGTAAGTTGGTCTTGGAATTTTGGCGACGGAGGAACAAGCACTGAAACAAGCCCAAGCCACACATATGCAAGTGCAGACACTTACACGGTCACCTTAACCGTTACCGACGATCATGCTGAACCAGATTCTATTTCACACGATGTAACAGTCGCTGCAAACGTTCCCCCAACTGCGGCATTTACCGCATCGGCGGACTATCTGGATGTGTCGTTTGATGGTTCAGGCTCGTTTGATTCCGATGGCTCGATTGTTTCGTATGCTTGGATCTTTGGCGATACTGGCACTGGTACTGGCGTGAGTCCATCGCACACATATGCCGCTTCAGGCACCTACACGGTAAGACTGACTGTTACTGACAATGATGGGGCACCAAACTACATAGAGCATGACGTAACCGTTACAGCTGCTAACGTTGCTCCTACTGCTGTGTTCACCTCGTCGGCTAATCATCTGGATGTGTCGTTTGATGGTTCAGGCTCGTTTGATTCCGATGGCTCGATTGTTTCGTATGCTTGGATCTTTGGCGATACTGGCACTGGTACTGGCGTGAGTCCATCGCACACATATGCCGCTTCAGGCACCTACACGGTAAGACTGACTGTTACTGACAATGATGGGGCACCAAACTACATAGAGCATGACGTAACCGTTGTTGCTAATGCTGTTCCTATTGCGGCGTTTACTTCGTCCTCGACATATTTGCAGGTGTCGTTTGATGGGTCAACTTCCACAGATTCCGATGGCTCGATTGTTTCGTATGCTTGGACTTTCGGCGATACTGGAACTGGCACAGGCGTGAGTCCGTCCCACACGTATGCTGCTGCTGGCACCTACACAGTAAGATTGACAGTAACTGACGACGATGGTGCAACAAACTACGTAGAGCATGACGTGACAGTTACAGCTCAAGGGATAACGCGTGTTCAAGGTCCAGCACGCGGAACATCATCATCAAGCACTATCACTGTTACAATGTTTAGTACGCCAACAACTGGTAATGTCCTAATTGCCGTAATCGGAACCTATCGTACTGATGGTGACAATGTTAGAACCGTTTCAAGCATTTCAGGAGGCTCAGGAGCAGAAGCAACTTGGCACAAGATAAACTCTGAAGATTACTCTTATAATGCGCCTGGGAGCTATACGGGTAATGATTTTGCCGCAAATGTTGAGATATGGATGGGCATCGTTAGCACTGGGTCTACAACCGTAACAATCACTATTTCAGGCTCGTCAAACACTAACGCAGTAGCTGATATATGCGAATACAGCGGAATTGCCACTGCTTCACCTTATTACGACCGCATTGCAACGAGCACAGGCACTGATTCAACCCCTAGCAGCACTGGAACAACTAGCACGACCACTCAAGCTTCAGAACTATGGATAGGTGGCATTACAATTACAGACAATAGTGCTCAAAATTCACCTACGAACGGTTTTACATTGATTGACGGCACCGTCTACGGTTCAATGTCTCTCGCATATCTTGAAAAGGTGGTATCCACAACAGGCGCTGCAAATAGCGGAACATCGACAAGCGGTAATTATAGATACGTAGGATGCATCGCAACGTTCAAAGGAACTTCGTAAATAACTTGGCGATATCCTTCGTCAAGAACCACTTTTTTCTTTTCCACACTTTTTCAGTAATTTTAGCCGATCTTTATGTAACACACGATTCTTAATCAGATTGCCTTCCTTTTGCTTTAATTTGTTTTAAGCATAAATTCTAATTTGAATCTGTTAGTTGCTTTTACCTGCTTAAACTCAGAGTCGTGCCGCCGAGAAGGGATCGTTTATTGTTTTTCACGCATCTCAAATTAATCGCTATTGGCATTCTGTAGCTAATTGCGTTTTTAAGACCAAATCCTAACTTCGGGGAAAACGCAGGTAACCTTGCATAGGTCTATATATGTAGATTTGGTGGTGGTAGTATTCGCGCATCTTTTGCAGTTTATTGCATTAAGCTATTTTTTTGCTAAGTATGTTGAGCTGCTGGACTGGGTTTTTGCCTGCTAATTCAGCCTCAAACCGCTCTTCCCACTCTTTGTGCAGAAGCCTCAACTGGTGCCTAAACTTGCGTTCTTGGTAGGGTCGAACCTTGGCGACATCCCGCTTTACTGTCCGCTCACTCACCTAGTTTCTCGGCTATCTCCCGCGGAGTCAGCCCCTTCTCAGCTAAGCCCAAGACCTGCTTTCGTCTGTTCCTCTCCAGTCGATATCGAGCAGAACTCTTAAAATACTTCTTAACTTTCCTGTAGAGAAGCTTTTTCGCCTCACCAAACACCTCAGGCAAGACATAATACGGTACCGAACAGCAGAAGAGAGTATACACGAAACCCCAAAACGCGCGGCAAAGCAGATTTAATGGGGCGCTACTTACGAATAATTGCGTTTCAGCGAATATAGTAACATGATAATGCTTTTATCATCGATGCGATATTCGTATTACGTGTTGCTGATTGAAGATGGAGACGGTTACGGTTTCAAAAAAATATCAGATAGTGATCCCGCAGAAGCTCCGAAAACGCGCCGGCATTAAACCTGGAGATAAAATGGTCGCCATAACAAAACACGGAATCATCCAGTACATCCCAGTGCGACCTCTCAAAGAGACAGAAGGCTTTATCCCAGGGCTCGACACAAAAGAACTCCGCGACGAGTCTGAATAAATTGATAAGCATAGATAGCTTTGGCTGGATAGAACGATTTTCCAAAGGACCAAAGGCGACGCAGTACAAACAAGTAATTGAGTCAACTCAGCCCAAAGACATAATCACTTCTGTAGTCGTGCTTTATGAAGTCTACAAAAAGATAAAGCAGCTAAAAGGAGAGGAAGAAGCGCTTTTAGCAGTTGCAGCACTCAGCCAAACTACTATTGTGCCCGTCGACCAGTCAATTTCGCTTGAGGCGGCAGACTATAGTCTCGAAAACAATTTACACTTTTCAGATGCTCTTGTTTACGCCACTGCCCGTCATTGGAAAGCCAAACTCTACACCAGCGATGAAGACTTGAAAGAACTGAAAGACGTGTGTTTAATTTAGACCTTCAAGACTTTACGCACGCATCGAAGAAAGCAACCTGCAACCAAGAGACGCGATTCACGCAGCAACAGCCATTACAGCAAGAGCGGACTGCATAATATCAACTGACCCACACTTTGACAAACTCAAAGAAATAAAAAGAAAAGAGCCATAACGCCTGCGAATGCGCGCGCCGCTTTGTCCCTGAATTATTTTTGAGGACCTTGGTGATGCATTTCTTTCACTATTTGGGTTAAAAAGATGAGTGGATACGAAGCAAGGGGCTACTAATTAGATATTTTCGGCGTTTTTGATGCGCTATTTTGAATTTAAGGACAAGCCAACGCGCTTTTCATAAACTTGAAGGCGGTCTTAGAGTGCACATTTTTTGGTTTTGATCCGTGACCAATTTGGGGTATTGTTAATCCACTGCAGCGCAGTTCGAGGACTCAGCGTTGGCGAGGAAGAATTTTTAAACTGTTCCTTTCTTTCACTTTATTGCGGTTTTCAACTTCTGCAACAACCTGCGTTTTAATCCTTAAACACAGCTACCCCTTTCAAAAACACCAAACAAGAGAAGCTACTTTCTGAGCCCTTTCCACAATTTGAATTCTCCAACCAACAAAATCTACGCCCGACTCATTACCTCTGAGAGCAAATTATACGAAACGGCAAAAAAACATTTAGGGTACTGCATGTTAAAGATTACCCGTAGTAGCAAGACCGCGCCTCCTTGTTTAGGGGTTAATCGCAAATTTTGCAATTAAACTCTATTCTAGGAACAAATTAAACGCCTTATTCGTGCACTAGAACATTCTGCTGCAAAGAAAGGAAACATCGACGAGCACCATAAACCAGACTATACAATCAAAAATGATACCGCCAACAAAAATAGAGCCTGATATGGTTTTTGTTCGGAAAGCCTCAACAACTTTTATATATTAAAATGAATCAATTTAATACACAGGAGATTTCCAGATGCCCGTCACAGTAACCACCCGAATCGAGAAAGACTTAGCGCAAGTCATAGATGAAGTAGCCAAAAAAGAAGGCATGGACAGATCCACAATCATTCGAAGATTCCTAACGCAGGCTGCAAAAGAGTGGCTGATTGAAAAAAACCTCAAAAATTATGAACAGGGCAAAGTCACCCTTTGGCAGGCCGCAACAACATGCGACATGTCACTATGGGAAATGATTGAAGAAGCCAAAAAAAGAGAAATCCATGTTCCCTACACCATCGAAGAGTTCAGAAAAGACATGAAAGGAATGTAGATGAGTCCAGTTGTCTCCAACTCCACCCCCCTCATCTACCTAGCCAAAGTGAACAAACTTGACCTTCTGAAATCACTTTTCATAGAAGTTTTCATCCCCCAAGAAGTCAAAAATGAAGTTGTCGATAAAGGGAAGATGCTTGGAAAAAAAGATGCTTACATAGTTGAAAAAGCAATTTGCGAAGGCTGGCTTAAAGTCTTAACTACAGACACCGTGGCAGTTTCAATAGAACTAGACCCGGGAGAAATCGCCGCTTTATCTCTGGCAAAAAGACTCGGATTAAAAGAAGTTTTGATTGATGAGGTCTCTGCGCGGGCAGCTGCAAGGCTTCTGGACTTGACTCCAAGAGGTACCCTTTTCATTCTGCTAAAAGCTCTGCAAAAAGAGAAAATCGACCAAGAGGAGTTTCTCGAAGTCCTAAATCAATTGCTAAACCAAGGCTTTAGGCTAAAAGAAGAAGTCTACTTAGAAGCACTCAAAGAAGCCAAGAAAATAGCAACCAAAACAAAACCTGTCACTTAAAACCAAAAATAACCCTCAAAACAAAAAACTTCTCAACAACCTCTAACTCTTCGCCGACCCTATATGATCACACGTTCACTTGTTTTTGTCTTGTAGTCTTCACCGTCAAGGAAATACTTATCTGTGTATGTGTACACATACATGTAATATGGCAACTAAAACCATCTCAATAACAGAAAAAGCATACGAGGCATTGCTGAGAGAAAAGAAAAACAAGGAAAGCTTCACAGAAACAATTCTACGCATCACAAAAAAATCAAACAAGATAGCAGACTGTTTTGGCGCTTGGAAGATGTCAGACGAAGAAGAAGCAGCTATTCATAATGAACTATCTAAGGGTTGGCGATTGACTCAGGAGAGAATATCCAATAAACTGCCTTGACACTGATTTTCTCATAGCCATTCTTCGAGGCAAAACAGATGCATACAGCCAAGTCTTAGCAATAGATGAAGAAACAAAAGACGCCGCCACCACAGCCATCAACGCGTTTGAAATTTTCTTTGGTGCATACAAATCCAAAATGCAAAGCGAGAATCTCAAAGAAACCATACGGCTGCTTGATAGGCTAAACGTACTTCCTTTGGACTTTTCTTCTTCAAAAAGAGCCGCCGAAATATCTGCCAAACTTGGGGCTGCAGGCGAGCCAATCGACTACAGAGACGCCCTGATAGCCGCAATAGCCCTCGAAAACGACTTGACGCTAGTTACACGCAATAAAGCGCACTTTAGCAGAATCAAAGGCTTAAAGCTTAAGACGTGGTAGAAAAGCAAACGTTTTGCAGATTGAAAGTTGTGCAAACTGCCACAAGATTCTCGCTCTACCTACTGCCGCGTCAAAATCGACATGCAGCAGAAATATTAAACCACGACAAATTAGTACAAATAAATGTATTACCCAAGTATAGCGCCTAATTAGTACAGAGAGAAATCTTATATCTATAGTTATGGTTATTGTAGTTGGCGACCATTATGCCGACAACAGTTCAAGTAGACGAAAAAACCTTACAGATGCTAAATGCTATCAAAAAAGAAACAAAAGCCCGCAGCCACGACGAAGTCATCAAAACACTCATCATTGAAAGAAACAAAATTCCCTGCTCAATGTTTGGGTCAAACCGCAAGTTGAAGCCTTTTTCGAAGAAAGAGGAAGCGGAATTCCATGAACTATAATTATATTTTCGCGTTTAAGTTCTTAGATTTCTAAAACAAGAGCTTGGCAAAGAAACCTGCAACGCGCCCCTCAACTTTCCCTATCTAAACTGACCCTCACTTTGACAAATTGAAAGGCATAAAAAGAAAAAACCATGATCCAACCTACCCATTAAACCCCAAAGTACAAACTGCAAGTTACCCTGTCGCACTTGGCTAAAACCGGAGAGTTAAATTTTACGCTTATTTCTGTTGGGACTAAACCCTAATGCAGAAAGCTCTTGTTTATTGTGTGCTCCCATTTTCGGCACATGTCACTCTTTTCTATACAGTCTTAATTGATGTTAACTTATTTCGGATAAGCCACGTAAATATCTGCTTCAATCATGGTGTCGTTCCTAAAGAAGTGATGTGTGAAATACACGTTTCCTGCTTGGTCAACGGAGGGTTCACCGCAGAGAGGCGAAAACATTTTCTCTGGAGTTTGCCACTCGCCCTCTACTCTTTTCGACCGCCACACAGCGTAATCCCTGGAAAACCACAGCTCATTCCCATTTGGACTCAAAGCAGGCCATCCCTCATCACCAGCCGAATTTACGGTACCGACATTCTCCGGAGCAAACCACTCACCGTTGACCCAACTTGAAACCCAAATATCCAAACCCCCAACCCCACTTTCCCTGCTTGAGTGAAAATACAACTCGCCGCCTTCGCTGCTGATCTGGAGTTCCCCAGTTTCAAACTCTGCTTTTTTGAAGTAGTCGTCGGCGTTTTGCCAGTTCTGCCACTTCCCATTAACATACTCAGCTTTGAACCAGTGCAGTCCGGTGTAGCCTTCCCGAGCGGAGCAAAAATACATCACATTATCCTGGACAAACTCGCAGCCATCCATAGCCAACTTTCCTTTGTCCTGCAACAACACCCTTTCAGGTTCTGTCCAGACACCATTTTCTTTTCTGGAAACATAAATCCCAACCGAAGAATCCAACACCTGCTGCTCCACCGGAACCCCAACATCAGGAGTAAAAAAGAAGTAGAGAACAGAACCATTGGCAATTACAAAAGCAGAATCCTCAACTCCCGCAGTGTTAACCTTCCCTTGAAGGGGAACAGGATCATAATACTCCGACGAAAGCGATATCGGCGGATTCGAATCGTTTTGAGGCAAAACCTTCACTGCTTCAATTGGAATTCGGCTTTCCCTCGAAGGCAACAAAGAACTCCCTTCATTCTGCATCTGCCCAACTAACGCCACAATTATCACTATTACAATAGTCGCTGAAAGAATAACAACATACGACTTCTTCATTAGATACTCTTACTGAAGCAGAAATATTTACTTATTACTCTGCAAAAATCAAGTCTCCAAATGAAAACGGTAACGAAGTACCAAAGCTTTGAAGTTCAGCGATTATTCCTGCACATTCGCTGTTTGATCGCAATTCATAATTCTTTAATACGCAAATCGCGTAATAATTGAATCAAGCTAAGATTAAAGGGATATTCCTATGAAAAGCAAACCTCTCTTAGGCTTACTTCTTACTTGTATAGCTTTAATCGGCATTTTAGCACCAACTGTTTCAGCGGACACCCTGGAAAAAACAGATTTCTTAGAGCCAAGTTTCTACAAAACCGTGGACTACTTTGACTATGTCCGCGCCTACGCCGCCGCTAATGGAGTTACAACCCCCGCTAACTTCTCTCAGTGGCACGCGAACCTATACACGACCTACATAAACAGCAGCGGACTAAAACTGTTCTATGCAGGCTTAGAGAACATAACAACCGACGAAAAAACGTACCTAACCGTCCCAATGCAGTCCTTCCTCATGTGTTACAAAGCCAATAGCACCCGAGAGGTCATATTAGCCTCAACATTCCTCATGCTCTTAGCATTCAACGAAACAACAACCTCACTCTACGCGGATTCACCCGACCAAAATGATGTCTTATACGCATCTTTCAGCCTAGGCTTCGACCTCAGCGCACTAAACGCAACCCTCCCCATTCTAAACAGCAAAACACAGACAATTCCGCTGGAAAGCTCAGCCAACGGATTGCAGTGGACCTGGGGCATGAAATACACCAACCTAACCGCATTATGGTGGAGAACCTGGATAGACCCAAACAACCCACGCTTCGACAACAGCTGGCCTCTAGCCTTAACAGTATATGATGAACTAACCTTCACCTACCAACTCAACATCGACCCAGCCACAGGAACAGCAACACTGCAAGAAAACCACGTCATAGGACGGATGCGCGACCTCATCGTCGGCATACTGCCCATTCTCTGGACACACTACAACAGCACCGGAACATACGGAATGGCAGGCAGAAGACTCGGCGATGAAACCATCTATGACTACATCCAAAACAACGGACTTAAAATGAGCATCGTCAACTTCCAAACATCAATAGTAGCTGACCACTCAACCTACAGTGCAACGCCAACGGGAACAAACGTCGCCCAAACAGAAGCACAAGTAAGCAGCGAATCAATAGACACCTACACAGACGACGGAGAAAAAATCAGCTCCACAGACTTTGGCACAAAACAAACCTACAAACTTTACAACTACACATCCGACACAACCGAAACCACATTCAACACCTACGATTCAGTGACGCGAACCATCAGCGCAGCAGGATTCGCAGGCAACGGCGGCCTATTCGCACTACACATCGGCTTGATGAAGCTGCTCCCCCTCGTCGTAATCCACATGTACCCTGCCTTGTTCGCCAAAGCCATGGACACGCTGACGAACATGAGCAAAGCAAACTTCTGGTACACAATCGCCTACCCAGAATACAGCGGCTACAGAGTCGAACACGACCCAGTTTTTACAGCTTACATCGCCCAAGCGCAACCAATTCCATCGCCTACGCCTTCTCAAACTTCGCCATCACCATTAACCACCTCAACACCTCCGCCAGATGGTCAGCCAAACGGAAGCGGGATACTAATACTCGCAGCAATAATCATTGCAGCAGTCGCCATTGCAGTAATTGTTTTTAGAAGAAGAAGCAAAGTTGCGCAGAACGCCAAAAGCAAATTCTGACAATTCGCAAACAGACTGCGTAAGACAACGCCGCTCAAGGTTCAGATCTACGGTCGGAATTTTGAAAAGCGGCAAAAAATAGCTGACAAGTCCTAAACGGCAAAAACCAGACGAACACAAAGCGCGTAGCTACATCAACAGCAACCACGCCAAATAGATAACCAAAGTCGCAAAGAAGAGAATTAGCCAGAGTTTCTTGCTGAAATTGAAAACTCTTTTCCCATTCATGGGCTCTATGGGGAAAGTGTCAAACAAGGCATCAATGACACACATCGCTAATCCGGTGCTGCCGACCAAGACAAATCCGCTCATCAGCAAGACAAGGAAAAGGCCTCCAAAAGCCAACGACATGAGAATGGATGCTATTGAAAGGTTAGCTCCCAGCTTCTGGGTAAACTTGGGCGAATACGATACACTGCGGGCTGGCTTTGAGAAAGGCGTTCTCAAAACCAGAGTGGTCACAACAAACATGACCAACCCAAAATACCAAAGTTTATACTCAGTCCAAACCCCTTTACGCCTCGAATAGACTACAGAAATAAAAGTTTTGGAAAACCCTACAAGAATGCTAGTGGCAAGAATTGTGGGAAGAACTACCATGATGTCTGCCAGAGTTTCCACCTTGACGTATGCAAAAGACAAAGCCAACAACGACACTGCAATGGCATAAACTATCAACTCATACCTCGTGGGTTTAAACACGGAACCAGTTTTTTCCTCCACTTTCAATTTCCGCTTCGACGCAACAAAACTGGAAAGCCAACTTTTCACCGACGAAGGCAGCAGCTTCTGAGTCTCACTTACTAACCTATCAGTGGAAACACCCACAGGGGACACTGCAGCAACAACAACCACGGACGCAACAGCCGTGCCAACCGCCGCTGCCAAAGGAGCAACAAAGCCAGGAGCAGGCTCTGGCACCCAAACACAAGTTGTAAGATTGTCTGCTCCGGACGGAGACGCAAGTGGCAATAGGCGTGCTACTTGGCGACGAAACAGGCGAAGTCTGGCTGGGTCTATACTCGCCAAAAGCATAAACATTGTAGTCGTATGCGCCAACAAAAACAACGCCATTAACTATAGCAGGAGCAGCAAAAACCGAACCACCAGCATCATACATCCAAACCACATCACTTGTCTGAGCATCCAACGCGTAGATCACACCGTTCCAACAGCCAAAAAAGACCATGCCATCCGCAAGAGCAGGCGGCGAATACACTGGAGACCCCATAGATGCACTCCAAACCAAACCTCCATCAGCTGCATTCAGACAATAGAAAGTTCCATCTTCTGACCCAACATAAAGCAACCCATTAAGTACAGCAGGAGATGACGATACTTTGCTGCTAGTCGGAAAAGTCCAAACGACCGAACCCGACGCAGCATCAAAGGCGTAAACGTGACCGTCAGTTGAACCAACATACACCACTCCACCGGCAAAACAGGGCGAGGAATTTGTGTACGTATCACCTTCGTGAGTAGGAGAACTCCAAAGCACAGCTCCCGAGGAAGCATCCAAAGCATAGAAAAAGCCGTCCTGCGAACCAACGTAAACCACTCCGCCAACCACTACTGGAGACGACCGAATTTGACCTCCGGTCGAATAATTCCAAATCCGAGCACCCGAAGCCGCATTCAACGCGTAGACATTGTTATCAGTGGAGCCAACATAAACCACGTCACCAACAACGGCAGGGGAAGACCACACTCGCTCCACCCGTAGGGAAACTCCAAACCTTGTTTCCAGTCGCTGCCTCCAAGGCATATACACTAAAATCGTTAGAACCCACATAGAACCATACCGTTTGCCACAGCCGGAGTAGACCAAACATTATCACCCGTGTTGAAAGTCCAAGAAATATCTGCCAGTCAGCGCATTAATTGCGTACACTTGACCGCCAAACGAACCAGTATAAATCACATTGTCCACGACAGCCACCGAAGAGCGCACCTGCCCCTCAGTCTTGCTAATCCACATAGTCCGGTTATCACGCGGCGCCACAGACGAAGAATACCAACTGTGCGAAAGATCACGACCAAACATAGGCCAAGAATCCCCAGAGACTTGACTGTTTACCGCTGGAACCAAAAACGAAACTGCTGCAACGACGGCTAGTAATCCAAATAATAGCTTTAACAGTGCCTTCCGCACGTATTCTCCCTTCTCCGCGTTTTTCTCTCCACGAAAAAAGTATTTAAAACTTTAGAAAAAACAACAACGAACACAACCCAAGAAAACCTGACCAATTACGACCATTCGATTAGGATTGGAGATGTCACCCGCGCAACCTCTTCCCCTTTCTTTTTGTTGTGATTGTTAGGGTTTCTCTGCCCTATCATTATGGTTAATGAGTTGCGCGCTTATCGCGGACCCAAAGCCAAAAAGACTTTTTTGGCGATTGTTCAAAGGTGTGCTCCTCTCACTCCTGTCATCGCGAAAGCGAGCGATCAGCGGAACGCCGATGCGAGAAGCGCTCTTGACCTTAAAGTATTTCAGGTTAGTTCTCTTGAACGCCTTCGCGCCGTTCTCTACCACAAAGAAACCACTCAAGAAGTAATCTCCAAAACATACCCAAACTGGGTCTCCAACAATCAATACATGATTTTTGAACCGAAAAGACATCATTCACCCGCACGCGCATTTCGGTTGAACAGGGTGGAAAAAGCCCGGTCCATAACCTTACTCGCAAGATGAACAGAAAACTAAACACAAAAAAGCTAATTTAGCAACACACTGGCGCGCTATAGTCCGATGTTAAGAACCTAATTAGCTTAATAAATGGTTTTTGAAAGTCTTGCTCTGAAGGCGAGAAAAATAAAAAAAAGATTTTGGGGAAAGTTTTGCTTACTTGATGACGATGTATGGTCGCATCATTTCGTTGTCTTCGTGGTCAATGATGTGGCAGTGCCAAACGTATCCAGGACCGACAGTCGGATCAAATGGGTATTTAGCGGTTCCGTCAATGGGTGAGAATCGAAGGCGAATAGTGGTTACTTCTCCCGGATTCATCTGTATAGTGTCTTTCCAAGCAAATTCGTTGGATGCTGGTCCTGTAGCTGGCCCAAGAGTAAGATAAGGTCCAATTGGCACCTCTGTGCGGCGTGAACATATATGGGGGCATTCCATTGAGTCCGGTCCAAGCTGCTTCATACGCGGCTGCATCGATGGGCTGTCGGCTAACAAGCTGGAACTGGGTTAGATGGGTGTGTATCGGGTGCGTGTCGCCTGTCAAGTTGACAATGACCCATTCCTCGGTGGATCCTTCTTTCGGAGTTTCTGAAACTGGTGCATCCCACATTTGACCGTTCACCAGCACTGCAAGTGGACCTCCAGGTCCCATGTCCTCGTAGAGGGTGAGTATCCTTGTTTTGGTTGGCGTGGGTAGTGTTGGCCATGTTGTTCCTTTGAGGTTACAATTGAGGGTTACGCTGGGTTTTAGTACTAGTTTAGTTGCAGCGTTCTTGAGTTGCTGAACAAAGGGCACTGATTTGCTTGTCACGGTGAATTGCATGATTTGACCTGTTGTTTGTGGATCTGCGTTTGCTTCAGGACTTCCGTCGGGGAAGGGTGCGTTTGCGGTGTTCTTCATCAGGATTTTGGTGCCTGTTGGTAACCCAGAGAAGTCAACTATTACGTCGGCTCTTTCTCCCGGAGCCATGGTTAGCTCGGTGAGTTTTACTGCAGATTTCATGTAACCGCCGTCGGTTCCGATTTGAGTAAATGGCACAACGGTTGGAGTGGCAGAGTCAGGATTTGCTACAAAACTGAGAGTGTAGAAGCGAGCGTTGGACCCGTCTAAGAGACGTAGGCGGTAGCTAGTTTTTTGAACGTCCATGTTTGGCCAAACTAAGCCGTTAACCATTATTGTGTTGCCGAAGAATTCAGGAGACCAGTATGGATGCACATCGGGGTTGGTAGCTTGATCATCGGGGAAGAGGAATGAACCATCGGATTTGAATGTCCTGTCTTGTATTGCCAGCGGCACTTCGTATGCTCCACTTGGAAGCATTAATCCTAGCAAGTCCTTTGCATCACGTAGAAGGTAAAAGCCTGCGAGCCCAGACATTACGTTCATTCTGGTAAGACCTAGAGCGTGGTCGTGGTACCATAAAGTGGTTGCTGGTTGATCGTTGGGATAGTAGTAGACTGCTGCGTTAGAGGCTGTGGGGTATAAGGTACTGTAAGTTGAGCCTTGAATTCCGCTATTTGTGAACCATGCAGTTGGGCCTCCATCGTATAGTGATGAGACTTCTCCGCCGTGAAGGTGTGTCACAAGTGGGACTGGGGTTTGTGCGTTTAGTGTTGCGCCTGTTATGCTGTTTGAGAAGATGCCTGGCGCCGTTGCGGGGAAAGTGTCCCACATTCTCATTGTTCCCGGTGTTGGGTTGGTCGGGTCAGCCCAGTGTATCGTGGGGTCTATTGTGAACATGTAGGGTGTGTTGATGTTGTTGACCCATTTTACCACTGTGGGTATTCCGTTTATAGCTTCGAATGATGGCCCTGGAGAGTTTAGAACATAACCCAAGTATTTTCCTGTGATGGCGTCTTTGGCGTTTCCTCCATAGCCCCATACTGGAGTTTTGGGATAACCTGGAGGCAATACTTGCTGTATGGATTCATCCATTGTAACGGTGTATTCGTAGGCTATTCCTCTTCCATTGGGGTCTCTGATTATTTTTGGTACGTAGACTGGCGGTGCGCCGGTTAGCTGATTTACGAATTTGGGTATTGATGATGCAACGGATGGATCTGGGAGTAGAGCTTTGACTTCAACGACCGAAGCGAAGGAACCTAAAGCAAGCGCAGCTACTAGCAATAGTGCAAAAAAAGCAGTTTTGGTTTTGGTTGATATTTCCATTTTCAAAATTCGTTTTCTCCTTTTCTAATATTCTGCACTTTACTATCTTTTGGATAAGTCTTAAACATTTGTTGGAGGCTATGTGCTGTAACATTTTAACATAAATTTGTATCTTAATACATAAGCAACATATCTGAAGAGTATATAAAACTACAAAATCTGTAATTGAGTTTAATACAACATAACCTTTGCCCCGACAATGGAAACCACAACATTTCCTAAATGGGACAGTGCGCCGAGGGGAAAAAAGCGAACCTTGGCGGAAAAAAGGAGGGAAGCCCTAAAGGGTGGGAGACCCCTTTCTGGTCCGAGAACTCGAGGACTCCGCTTTTTCAGGTCGGGTAGCAAGTGGATAAAACAGCTTGCGGCGGCACCTTTTTGGCTAAAACAAGATCAAAACAGAAAAGAGTACCCGTACCTGATGGTCAGATAGAACGTTATCGTGAAGTTGATCAAAGCAGACGCAGTGGGTTCCCTCGTTAGCAAAACTTATATTCAAAACTGATGAGACCTTGGCAACAACCCCAAAAACTGCGTAAACAGCAGAAAGTGACGATCATGAAAATACTCTCAACACAGTATCTGCAAAACACAACCGAAACAAAGGAGTTCACGTCCCCCTACGAAATCCAATTGACACAATCTGAGGGAAGCATTCTCTGGGTAGACGTGTGTGAATACGAGTCTCTTGAAGACTTGAAACCCCTCGGACAGATCTTCAAGCTACACGCTCTCACTTTAGAAGACTGCTTCCACATCAGGCAACGACCAAAAATTGAGGATTTCAAAGAATACATCTTCATTATCTGCAGAAACCTCTTGAGAGAAGAAGGACGACTGATTGAAGGTGACCAACTCGGAATTTTTTTGGGGAAAAACTACCTTCTGACAGTTCACAAAGACCCAATGCCCAAACTAAGTGCCCTGTCCAAGGAAATGGCACAAATAGATGCCTGAATCAAATCAGAGGTCATACTCTTACCTCCTTTACACAATAATGGACTCGGTTGTAGATGACTATGAAGAAGCCGTAAAACACGTGGAAGAAATCGAAGGAAACATAGGCTGCGACGTCCTGAAAGAACAACCATCTAAAAACATACTCGGACTAATTTACACAAACAGAAGAAGCCTTCTCCTCGCAGATCGATTACTGCGAAATCAAAGCCACGTTGTAAACAGCCTCGCAAAAATGGATAACCGAATTATCACTTCTGTAACAGCCCCATTTTTTGGTGACATCCATGATCATACATCCAGAACTCTCGAACGAATAGCCAGCCTACTTGAAATGAATATGGGTTCCCTAAACATCTATACCTCTGCGGTCAGCAACAAAACAAACGAAGTAATGAAGCTTCTAACCATAATCTCCACGATAGGCGTACCACTTACAGTACTCGTTGGTTGGTACGGAATGAATTTCCGGGAAATGCCAGAAATCTACTGGGCATACGGATACGCATTCTTCATCTTGATCGCGGTTTCATTAATGGCAATATCCGTATTTATGTTCAAAAGAAAAGGCTGGCTCTGAATCAACATAATTGGCAGACATAGAAGAAGATCCATTGGTGACCGCCGTCGACGCAGAATTAGACGCATCCTGGGGCGTGAAAAAAATCGGCGCGGACACAGTCTGGACAGCAAACCCAAGCAACCAAGGCGACGGAATAAAAATCGCAATCATAGACACGGGAATAAACTACAACCACGAAGACCTATCTCCCAATTATGTAACGGGATATGACTTCGTGAACGACGACTCAGATCCTTTTGATGATAATGGTCACGGAACACACTGCGCCGGCATAATCGCAGCAGCAAACAACGACAAAGCCGTAGTAGGCGTAGCACCAGAAGCCGAATTATACTCACTTAAAGTTCTCAACGCAGCAGGAAGCGGATACACAAGCGACATAATCGCCGCCATACAATGGGCAATTGCCAATGACATGGACGTCATATCCATGAGCCTCGGATCCACCGTAGGCTCGACAGCTCTGCAACAAGCATGCGACGCCGCCTTCAACAGCGGCATAGTCGTAGTGGCAGCAGCCGGAAACAACGGCGCCGCCCGAATAGGCTCTAACATAATCTACCCAGCAAGATACGCAAACGTAATCGCCGTCGGAGCCACCGACCAAAACAACGTTCGAGCATACTTCTCCTGCACCGGACCCGAACTGGACATCATGGCGCCAGGCGTAAACATTCTCTCAGACTACATCGACGTCACCCCCAACGACGGCATGAACCGCGACGTCGTTCACCATGAGCGGCACATCCATGGCAACCCCACACGTAGCCGGAACAGCAGCGCTGGTTCTGAAAAGCGCCGAAACCGGATGGACAAACCTCGGCTACACCAACGGCGATGGCGCATGGACCGCAGCGGAAGTCACAAGAGTCCTAACGGCGACAGCAGACGATTTGGGCGCAACGGGAAAAGACAACCTCTACGGCTACGGCATAGTAGACGCAGATCAAGCAGCAATTCCCCCAAATACGCCACCTCCGACGCCAGCTGTAGTTGTTAGCAGCGTTGGCATAACTTCTCCTTCTGGCTCAACCGGAGGCACAGTTGCAACGGATGAGGTCTTCACTGTTACGGCGAAGATTCGTTTGAATACGGGTTCAGAGTCGGTTTCAGCTACGCTTTCTGTTCCAGCCGCATACACTATCACATCTCCGGTTACTGTTGCTCAGACCGTAGGCACCTCAGTTGCTGATTTCACCTGGACTGTTACGGCTCCATCATCTGCTGCGAGCACCTGCTCTTGCATCAGTAACTGCTTCGGCAACTGGGTACGATCCTGGCACGGGTTCATTTACCGTAACCACTGTTACTGCTGCACATTTGGAAGGTTCGTTTACTGCTCCACTTACAGGCAACGTCGATGTGGGCGGCACGATTACAGTTACTATGAGGGTAACTAACACTGGTGCAGCTTCAGCGACCGCTGTTGCTCCTGGCGCGTTGACGTTAGACGGGAGTAGTACTGGCACTGTGACTTCCATCTCGGCTCCGTCTCCTGCATCTGCGACTATTGCTGGCGGTGCGTATCAGGATTTCACGTGGACTTCCATTGCTGCTTCGATTGGCACGGTCAAGTTCTTGTCTTCAAGCAATTCTAATTGAACTAAGAAGGTACGGGTTTCCCAGAGCTTAATAAAGAGCTAATCCAAACCGCGACAAACCATTCAAACGGTCAATTCTTTCATAAGAGATGGAAGGGTCAAACCCCCACGTAGACGCTCTCTATCTCAATCTGCGCTTTTTGCTGAGCCCCAGGCATTTCAGTCAATTCCAGTTACGATTTAAAAGCCTTGTGAATTAGGGTTTAGCTGTTGTGGCTGAAAACAACCTTAAAATTGAGAAAAGGCTACAATTGGCTGTTGGTATGTATTGCCCGAGCCCTAAACAATTATGAAAAACTATCATCCAAGAAGGTATGTATATTCTCCTGATGGCTTCGAGGAATACGAAAGCATAACTTTTTCTCTCATTTGTTCTCGGGTTGCGCGCCACCAGATTCCATCCCGGAGGCTACTGCGTTAGCGGCAAGTGCTGTTCCATCAGGTTTAGCTAAAAGTGGCGCTTTAGTGCTTATTTGTTTACGGCGGGTTTTCTCGTTTCCAATGCAATTCCATAATAATGGTAAAACTTCTTTTTGTGAGAAAAGACTGTATCGTGCTTTGCTTGGAGTCACTCCCACTTTGATTGAGTAAGCTTCTTTGGGAAGTGCTGCAAAGAGGTCTTCGTCGGTTTTGTCGTCTCCAACTGCCAGAATGAAAGTATATTGTTGTTTTAAAAGCCAATTCTGTGCTGCTCGTCCTTTATTAACTATAGAGCTTTTGATTTCGATGACTTTGTTTCCATCCATTACTTCAAGGTTAAGGTTTGAAATTGAAGATAGAATATTATCTTTGAGTTCTTTAGCGCGTAAAGAGCCCAGGGTAGGTTCGGTTGCACGGTAATGCCAAGCTAAGGAGAAATCTTTCTCTTCCACGAAACTGCCCGGTGTTCGGTCAGCGTACACCTCAAGAATCGGGAGAATTTCTTTTTTCCATGCGTCCGTAAGTTGTTCAAGAGCTTTCCAGTCTCCTGAACGTTCTTTAATCCATGCACCATGCTCTGCAACCAATCCAACTTTTAGAGATCTGAACCACTCATCAAACGTTTCTTTGTCCCTGCCGCTGATAAGTACAACTTCATTAAAAGACGACCTACTAAGCTTCCTTAGCATTTTGATAACAGCGTCTGTAGGTACTGCTTTTTGTGGTCTAGTAGCGAAAGGCACTAATGTGCCGTCATAATCAAGGAGAATTAGCCTTCTTTTGCTATTACTGTAGCTTTCGACAAGTTCCCTTCGATCAGCTGAAGTCATGATTTGCTGATAACTTTCTTGTTGTTTGACATAAGCGTCATTCAAGCGGTTGAGAAAATCGTCTGCCCACCGTTTAACATTATAACGTGACAATCGTTTCTGCATAATACGATTTCGTTTTATTTGTTCGTCTGCAGGCATAGCAAACGCTGTCTCTAACGCTTCAATTATGTCTTCTTGATCGTTGGGGTTAACGATAATTGCCTCTCCAAGCTCTTGCGCCGCACCTGTCATTTCCGAAAGAACTAGTGCTCCTAAACCATTGACTTTAGTTGCTATGAACTCCTTGGCCATAAGGTTCATGCCATCACGTAATGGTGTCACTAAACCAACATCGGCAATTCCATATAAGGCTACTAATGTTTTAAAAGGAAGAAATCTTGAGAAATAACTAACTGGCGCCCAATCTGTAGTGCCATATTTTCCATTTATTCGACCTACTAATTCATCAATTTGTTTCTTCAATGTTTGGTATTGACTTACATTAATCCGTGAAGGAACTGCGACCAATATGAAAGAGACTTTTCCGCGGTATTCTGGTTTTCTTTCAAGCAGAGCGTCGAAGGCTTCGAGTCGAAGTGGAATTCCTTTAGTATAGTCGAGGCGGTCAAAAGAAAGAATTATTTTTCGCTTTCCAATCTTTCGTAAAGTGTTTACCATCTCTTTTTGAACAAGTGGGTTGTTGCCTGCATCTGCAAATCGTTGATAATCTATACCCATTGGAAAGATGTCAACTCTTGTTTGCCTTGAGCCTATTTGTATTTCTCCAAGGTAATTTTCGTTTCCCAAAATGCGACGGACACATGAAAGAAAGTGAAAAACATAATCGTAAGTGTGGAAACCAATCAAGTTTGCGCCAAGTAAGCCTTCAAGTATTTCTTCTCGCCAAGGAAGAAGCCTAAAAATTTCATGCGATGGAAAAGGGATATGATGGAAATATCCTATCTTAGCATCAGGTAAATGATCCCGTATCATTTGTGGAAGCAGCATCAGTTGATAATCATGAATCCAAATGGTATCATTAGGCTTAGAGGTTTTAACTACTTCGTCACAGAATTTTTGGTTGACTTTTTGGTAAGTCTCCCAATGTTTGCGGTCGTATGATGCATAGAGGTTAAAATAATGAAATAATGGCCATATAGTATTATTGGAGAAGCCTTCATAATAGCCTTTAATTTCATACGGCGTAAGAAAAACTGGATGATACTTTTCATTGCTTAATACATCAACAATTTGTTTTCTCTCATCCACCTGCTTTTGCTGAAGGTAGATTCCAGGCCAACCAATCCAAAGGCTGTTACCTGATTTATGAATAGAATTAACACCAGTTGCCAATCCTCCTGTGCTAGGTTGAATTTGAAGGATAGCATGCTTTCTAGATATTTGAATCGGTAACCTATTTGAAACAATTAAAATTCTATCCATAAGAAAGCTCAACTCGGAATGATCATAATACAAATTCCTCTTGAATAAGTTTTATGGCTAAAGCGCGCGCAATCAAAAGCGAACCCTTACGCGAGCGAGTAATGGAAGAGCTTATCCCTTATTTGTTCCGCAAATTTACATTGAATCAAGGGAACACGCTGCCACTCTTTACGAAATGCGAACTGAGGGTTCTAATTATAAAAACTTGGAGGTGAAAGAAAGCCTTTCGAGCCTCTGTGGTCCAAGACAGCTAATAAAAAACTAATTAACTACTCACGATGATATTAGCTGCGTAGGGCGCAATAGAACCCATTGCCTTTTGCTCCAATCCGAAAATTGGAGGTGCCTTAAATGGTCACGGATGAAGAACGTAAGAAAGCGCTCGCAGATGCTCGTGATACAGTAACTGCCAGATTGAAGGATATGCAGTCAGACATGTCAGAAAATGAGGAAGCGCTTTTTCTAGTGATTGAACAAGAGCTGAATCTGAATAGGGAACAGTGCATGAAACGTTTGCGAATGCATAAAGAGGAAGAATTCGCTCGTATGGTTGACGAGGAATACAAACGCAATCTTGATGCGTTGGAAAAAAGGCTGAAGTGGACAGTTGAATCTTTCAAAGCGTTTGAGAAGGCGATGATACCAGTAGACGCTACCAACGAGCAAACCATTTTAGGCTGGGAATTTCGTTTCAAAGACGAGATGACAGGGGTGGAAAGCCCGACCATTCGGGAAATCTTCCGCTTCATATGCACCGGGTTGCCTGACCCACTTGTTTTAACGTACCCAAAAAGGTTCGTTCAGGAGGTTAGTAGCAAGTACGATAGAAAAATCTTTGAGCAGGAGTTTGACCGCAAAGACCTTGGTTGGGAAGAGGGGAAAGACGACAGTGCGCGTTATTACAGAGTGAAATTTATGTTGCGTCAACGTGCGTGAGCTAACAACTTGACGCCGTGAAAGGCATACTATTATGCCATGACTTTAGAAGGGATTTGTAGGCGCGCGCACACGCCCAAATGACGTTGAGAACGCCAGAAGCATAGGTCAGCCAGTCATCCAAGTCTGAGAGAGGAACTCTATTGTATGCTGAGTGGCATATCCATTTGCCAAACCATAATCGTTGGGTCTGCCAGAGGGACTGCCCGATGCATCCTTGTTGTGGTTGGTGTGACTGTACAAGAGTGGGTCTTTTGGACTAAGCAAGCTACCGCTATCAGTGCAAGGTAGAGGTTTAAACGGGAAACTGATCCAGAAACCACACATTTTCACGGTTGACGGCATCCCTTTTGTAGGGTCCATCAGAGCCAACTTAGTGTTTGTACGGTCTTGCTCGTTCATCTCTACAAAATTTGAGTGCGAATAAAAATCCTGAACTGCATGTAATGCTTTTCCAGTTTCGACAGCTGCATTTACAAGGTCCCCTTTGGAGCGAAGGGATGATATTTTTATTTTTTCGCTCGAAATGTAATCTCTTAGTCGGTTGAAGGCTGTCTGATGAGTTTCTCCTGATCTTCTATCCCCATGATATTGGGGAGTTCCTGGGGAGAGATCCTGATAAACATTTGCCTGATTTATGTAGCTCCTATATGCTGAAGAAAAGCCCAAGGAGTCAAAGGCTTTGTTATCTATCTCAGTATGTATATTGGTTTTGAATGCTTCAGCGGTACCTATGTTTAAGAACAAACTTGCTGCGAAAAGAAAAGTGAAAACCAATACAAGTTCTCTAGTTTTCTTGAGCACTTTCATAGAGATATTCCTCCCTTGATATATTCTGGATAGAATGTTGCCTTTATGCTTTTCTTTCTTGCCATGAAATTGTGGAAAAAGCATACGACAAATTGGTGCAGCTTAAGCTGACAAGAGAAGAAATTCAGGAATACGCAGACAAAATGCAAGACGTCTACGGTGTTGTGACCTATTCAAATCATAGAAAAGGCCTTCGGTTGAGGCAGTATACAGCTTTCTGAAAACGCAGTACAGCATGGCCATGAACAAGGTCAGAGGATTGAGTAACACAGCAACTTACGCTCTCTATAGCATACTGTGTCTGGTTCTGAACAGGGAAGCAGCGGAGAACATTGGAAGAAAAGACAAAGCAGTCTCACCAACATACTTCAACACATAATATCGGGACAAGGCAGCGCGCTTTTTGCTTTTGTTCAATTTTTTGGAATTTTTTGCCGTTTAAACAAGATTATCCATTTGACAGCTGAACCGCAACGGCTTTATCTGCGAGAATGCTGTAGAAATCACAGCAGCTTCTGGTGATTTATATGAAACAAAATGCAAATAAGTTAAGTCTAATTTTTGCCAAAAACCACTCCCTCAAAACAAACAAAAGAAAACTAAACGCCAATTTCCTAATAGCCACACTTCTAATAGGATTATTCACAGCCACAGTGTTGAGCTTAAATCCCACTTCCCCACAAATCGTCCAAGCACAAACAACTTACCCAGTTCCAAACGCCTATGTCTCAGCCTCAGGCAACGGCTTCGGTTCCGCAACATCCAACGCTCAAGGAAGCTACAACATTACCAGCTACCTAGACACAGGCACCTATGCAGTAACAGCAACCGCCCAAGGCTACGTAGACGCCCAAGTCAACAATATTCCAGTAACAGCAGGTGCAGAAACAACCAACGTCAACATACTACTCACAGTCTCAGGAATCATAACCGGAAAAATAACTGACGCTTCAACAGGCAATCCAATAGCAAATATAATTGTGTCTGCCGCCAACTCAACAGGATCCGGATCAAGCGGCGACACCACAATCACGGACAGCAGCGGCAACTACATACTCAGACACAAACCTCCCAACAGGCACCTACAACGTAACCGCATCCTACGCCCCAGGATACACAACTCAAACATTAAGCATGGTCACAGTAGCAGCAGGTACCACAACACCAAACGTAAACATCGCCCTATTCAAATCAGCAATCATCACAGGAACGATCAGCGACTCAGTAACCTCAGTGCCACTCCAAAGCATTCTCGTCCAAGCAGTCTCAGCCAACGGCGTCTTCGGAGGGATCGCCGTAACCAACAGCACCGGACAATACACACTAAACACAGACCTACCCACTGGCACCTACAACGTCTCAGTGCTTTTCCCCCTTAACCACCTACCTAAAACAGTCTCAGGAATTGTAGCAACTGCAGGGCAACAAACCACTGTGAACATTTCCGTTGACCAATCAGGCATAATCACCGGCAGAATAACTTCAGCAACAAACGGGCAACCCATAGCAGAAACAAGTATAATAGCCTCCTCAGCAACGGGAGATTTCTTCGGCACAGCAACCAGTAACTCAACAGGATACTACCAAATAACAAGCGGATTGGGAACAGGAATCTATAGCATCATCGTTTCCTACTCAACCGCCTTTAACCTAACTTCAGGCGTAAGCGTTACCCAAGGCCAAACAACCGCAAACATAAACCTGCAACTAACCATCCAACCCTCCGGAACTATAACCGGAAAAGTCACTAACTCAACAGGCACGCCAATAGCATCAGCCACCGTAACTGCCCTAAGCATAATTGGACTCGGCTCAAGCTCAACGACTACCAACAGCTCAGGGGATTACATCATATTAACTGGTCTTCCTTCGGGAGTCTACAACGTAACCGTAACTGCAACGGGCTACACAACGCAAGTCCAAACTGGAATAACAGTGGCAGTCAACCAAGTAACAGCCAACGTAAACTTCCAGCTAGCGGCGAGGCCGTCAGGAAGAATCTCAGGCGTCATTCAAACCCTAACCCTATTCATACCCGAAATTCCACCATCTACAACGTTCCTTGCTGCGTTAACAGCTATCTTGGCAGTTGTTTCTATTCAAACAATTCTGCTAAAAAGAAAGAAACGCTCTTAAGACAAACCAAAAACAGCCTCCCCTCCTTTTTTTAACTCAGAGGTATTTAGTATGCGTGCGCGCTTATTCTTAATCGTGAGGGTTAAACTAAATTTTGAAAACCCGTAGGTTTGCTGGCTAAATTAAAATTATGTTAACTGGGGAGTGTAGATATTTGTTTAATCTCAACATTCTAGGCATTATTAAGAAAAGTAGGCGAGGGATTGGATACTAATCCGCGGGCTACGAGAACACAAGGGTTTTCTTGGCTTACATAAAGCAGTACTTGGAGAAGACTGTTATAACATACTTGCTAAGTTTTGCTTCTGCTTTTTGTTGGAGTAGGTAAGTTCTAGCGCGCTTCAATAATTCGGCCTTTGAGAATCGGAAATATCGATCCAAATAGTTGTTTTTGTTTCTATTACCCTTACCTCCCTTTAATGAATATTAACTCTGAATAAATCAATTATTTCAGCAACAGTCGCATATCCAAATCGGACACAACCTTAACGAGAGCGCGCTAGTTCAATTGAACCCCACTTACAAAAAGTTTATAGCAGAAGCCGAGAAAGCTCCTGCCGGAGCTAGAGAGAATGCCTTTTTGGAAACGAACAAAAGGCACCGAGCAGGAACGCCCCAAAACCAGTGGGGAACCGCTTATCGATGATCTCTCAGAGCTTGGTCTATCTCTTGATTCTTCTGTTACAGACCCGTCAACTGCATTGCGAGGCGGCATACTTAAAGCAAATCTGCGCTTTGCCTATGCGAACTTCAAAAGAGGGAATTTGCAGCGAGCAATCTCAGTTGCTAGCTCAATTATTGTTGATTTTGAGAAGGACCCGGAATATAAGAAACTGCTCTATTCTTCCCCATCATACAAGAAGGCGTTGGGGGCAGCGTTTTTTGTCTTGGGATTGTGCCATGAATCTCAGAATCTGAGAGCAGAAGCAGCACAAGAATATGCAACGTCGATTCAGCTGCATCCGGGATTCTCTCCATCAGAAGAAGGCCTGAAACGAGTCAAAGGCATATGACTACACTAGCAAACTGAAAGGGTTAGCGCGGCACGTCTGCCCAGAGTCACAAATCACATTTGCAGTCGTTTCTAGTAGTTTGAGGGAGGTGGCGGGGGCGGATAAGAAACTTGGGTTTTTGGCTTTCTTCGGGTGACCCAGACAACAACGGCTGCGACGGCAACGACTACAATGACTGCGACTGTCGCAATTAAGGGAAACAGCAGAGTGGAGTTTGAGCGCGCGCTATATTATTGAGCACTTTGCTCGCCACAACACTGCTTCCCCTCATTACGTTGGTCGTGGTCGTCGTCGTATTTGGTTGGTTGGATTTAGACTCAGTCGCCAAACCCAAACCCACACCTACGCATATCCACGTGTGTCACTCAGTCACTCTGTCTGTCATCTGTTTTACCCCTGTCATTATTGCGCTAATCTTCCTCTTACATTTCACCTCTACGTGCTCGTATTCTTCGTTGGGGCATCTCGTCTTGGGTCTGCTTTGACGTGCAAACGCAAAAGTTTTATTTCTATCCTGCGTCATCGCTTATAAGAGAAAGGAAGACAAAGAAGCGCGCACGCGCGTGAAAAAACAAAATACACTAGTTATAATTCTCTTGACCGCCTTATTCCTAACAGCGATTCCTCTGACAAAAGCCGAAACAACACTTGCCCCACCCACCTTTGATCTACCCAGCACCCCCAATTGGAAAGTGTCCCCTCCAGTAACTTACCCCAACACGCCTGGCTTTTTAGACCCAACTGGATCTGGCGTAGTGGGTTGCGGCCGCTACCTAAATGAATATGGTAGTGTTGATTCTATGGTCCAAATTAATTACGAAAAAGCCCCCACCGGTCTTATCAGTGGTAGTGGTCTTCTTAAAAGCTATGCCGAACAAATCCTCAACAAATGGTTTAGCGGGACAAGCTATCACGTTGTTCTCGACAAAAGCGGAATCGACCGTTACGCAGGAACAGTGGCAGGCTGGGCAAGAGCAACTGAACCTCTTAGCCAGCTAGGGCGGGTTTATTTGGTGGTTGCATTCGTTAGTGGAGACTACTTCATCAGCGCTCAGGCCTATTGGATTGATGATGACACGAGCAAATCCGATGTGTTGTACATCATAAACAGCATAAAGGTCAGCAGCTCGTCGAACCCAACTCCAATCGTTCCTACAGCTCCAAGCGAGGTACCAGCAGGTACCACAATATCGGCTATGTTCCCGGGCGATCGTGACACGACCGTAACGACCGCAGACAACAAAGTGTCTAATCCTAGTCAAGGATACCAGCTTCACATTGGAGATGTCCTAAAAACAGGAAAAGTAGGTGTAATACTAAACGTGGGGGGGCAAGAAGTTTATGTCAATAAGTATACAAAAGTGGTAATAACAGACCCAGACCCTGTGGACGCAGTGTTCGGGATTCCGACGGGAAATGCTTTCATTTCCGGGACAAGTACCTCGTCAGGCACATCCCAGACCGGCAAGCATCCGGTTATTCAGACTCCTCACGCAACAGTTACTCCGGATGGCACGGAATTTGAGGTTGCTGTGAGTGATACGGCTACTACTGTCCGAACTTTCAGCGGTACAGTATCCGTTTATGACGTCAATAGACAGGGCATAGTGTCTGTTGGTGCGGGACAGACGACCACTGTGATGCAGGGAGGCTTACCCAGCATCCCAATCGCGTTCGACCCAAATTCAGTTGACGCTTGGTGGAGTAACGTAAGTCCCCAGCCTTCGACGTCCACTGAATTGCCCAGCGAATACCCGACAAGCACACCGCTGGAAACAACCTCGTCCAGTTTCTTCTTAAACTCAATCACCGCCATAGTCATCGTGGTTATCGCGATCGCCGTGATCGTACCCACCGTCGTTGTTCTCGCGCTAAGAAAAAACAGAAACAACTCAAATCTGCGGCGACCGCTGACCTTAGTATCCTATTGCCCAACCTGCAGACAACCCCTAGCATTAAGCCGAGACAACTACGGACCATACGAATACTGTCCAACCTGCAACTACGCTTATCGCCTCAGAGAATCGTAGAAGCGCGCGGGGCGGTCACATTTTCGAACGTCCACGCTATTTGGCATGATGCGTTTTCAGGAAAAAAGTAGAAAATCTCCGTTTTCAGCTTGGCGCGTGCATTTGAACTGTGAATTCCGAGTTTATTGGGGATTTATGCAAAGACTCGTTTCCTACTATACCCCTACCTATATTGATATTGATTCTGAAATAGCCTACATCCTCTGTTGCTGAAAAGCACACCACTATGTCCTGAATCCTGTATACTGCCCCTAACCAAGCCTCATTTCTCAGAATCAACCAGTAGTCAGTTTGGGTTGGTTGGATTAAAATTTAATCTTTTTCTCTTCATAGTTTTCCAGTATACGTTTACTTTCTCCCACGCACACCCCCATTAATAATGTCTGACTGCCAGTCCCGAAAACAGTCAGTCCGTCAACCACCCACGCACTCAGGAGGCTTTTATTGCTTAATTGATGTTTGGGGATCCTGATAATACTGACAAGGCGATTTGTTCTACTAAGAAAGGACTAACGTAAGGTAAAGGTCCAAAAACTTGACAAACATTATTATTCGCGAAGAGTGATATTAGCATTGTTGCGTTTTGTCAGGGCGCAGAAAGTCTGAGGTTATTTTATGTCGCACGTGGAGTGTCTTCGAAAAATTCACCTTGATGATTATGCTGGGATCGTGGGCGGGGAGGAAGTCAATTCGGTCCGAGCTTTGGCCGAGAAATTGAAGGGTAAATCTGTCACTCACGTTAATTCTACATCATTTGGAGGAGGAGTTGCTGAGATGCTTCAGAACCTTGTGCCACTAATGAAAGATGTAGGTTTGGATGTTCGCTGGGAAGTAATCAAGGGGTCTCTCGATTTTTTTAATGTGACTAAGAAAATACACAATGCCCTTCAGGGAATGAGCCTAGATCTTTCAGAAGAAGACATGAGAACATATTTAGAGTATAATAGGCTGAATAGTGAAACGACAATCTTAAGGTCAGATTTTGTGGTTGTTCACGATAATCAACCGGCCGCTATGATTCAATTTCTCCCGGCAAAGAATGATCAATGGATATGGCGCTGTCATATTGACCTTTCTACTCCCAATACTGCCGTTTGGAATTTTCTGGAGCATTACATTAGTCGCTATGATGCGGCCATTTTTACTTCTGAAAAATATGTTATTCCTGGCATCGAGGGTCCGAAAGTATTCATAAGACCACCGTCAATTGACCCGTTAAGTGACAAAAACAAGGAAATCTCACCATCCGCAATTTCTGATGTCTTGACAAAACATGGCGTTAATCCCGAAAAACCCATAATTGCCCAGGTTGGGCGATTCGACCCCTGGAAAGACCCTTTAGGAGTTATCGACGTTTACAAACTCGTGAAGAAAGAGATTCCACAGGTTCAACTGCTTTTAATTGCAGGTATGGCGAATGATGATCCTGAAGGTTGGACATATTTTGAGAAAACGGCTAGACATGCAGGAGATGATACTGATATTCATCTTTTGACGGATTTAAAAGGTGTTAGAGATCTTGAGGTGAACGCTTTTCAAAGAGCTTCGCAAGTGATGCTTCAGATGTCTACTCGGGAAGGATTTGGATTAAGCGTGACCGAGGCTCTTTGGAAGGGTATTCCTGTGGTCGGTAGGAACGTGGGAGGAATTCCTCTTCAAATAATTAACGGAACGAATGGTTTTCTTGTGAATAGTGTCACTGAGGCCGCAGAAAAAACTCTCTACCTTCTAAACCACAAAGAAGAAGCAAGACAAATGGGAAACAACGGCAAGGAACACGTGAAGAACAACTTTCTAATTGTAAACGATTTGAAGGGTCATTTGACAATGTTCGCCGAACTACTCCAATTATAATCTCTGAAACATTAGCACGCTCTGAAGTATTGTCAAGTAGATTTGTTGCTTTATCGCGCTTTCAATTAGTTGGCTTCTGTCTTGATGTTTTCCCGTTTTAACTTGCTGGTCAATACAGTCTACAAAGCTCTTGTCTAAGTTGGCTAACACGGTTTGTTTATCAATTATTAATTGTGAGTTAGCTAATGCAATATACTACAATTATTGACAACTGCAAAAAGGCTGAAAGAGCCTCAAAGCAGTTATTCCTGAACTAGAAGGTACGGGTTTCCCAGAGCCTCATAAGAGTTAATCCAAACCGCGATAAGCCATTCAATCGATCAATTCTCTCATCAAAAGATGGATGAGTCAAAACCCCTACGATACCCCTCAATCTTGCCGAAAGCGCAAAGCACTTGCCAGGAATGCAAAGAGCCATTGATCTTACTCAAAACACTTGCAAGATGAGCAGGGTCAACCAAATACAATGCTGCATTTCGGTCAGCTTCAAACTCAGTTTTCCTCTCGAGTCTGCGAATTAGTAAAGGAACAGAAACCCCCCATGCAACTAGCAAACCCGATAGATAGCCAAAGAATCAACGTTGACGGAAACAATATGCAAACCATCAAAGGAATCAAACCGCAGCTCAACCATAGACTCTCAAGGATCAGATTCCGAAAACTCGATGAACGAGACCCATGTCTAAGATCCATTAAATGTCCAACCTCATGAGCAATTGAAGCTTCAACATCGCTGTCGTCAAATTTGCCCTGGGACCAAAGCTCCAAAAGATTTTCTCCCACGACAATGCAGAGGGAAAACACGTTTACGCTTGCAAACCGCTCATTTTTTGAAATACATAATTTGGGTACCCTGCGTAATCCCGCTTTCTCAGAAAGGCTGGCGATCATCGCATTCAGCGTGGCAACTTGTTTTGCTCGCGAACCCTGATCTTCTCTAACCAACAAGTTACCCGTAATTAGCCCTCAGCTCCAAATTTTACAATATCCTCTCTTCAAAGTCTCAAACTAACAATCCATTTAAGTTTTATTCCCCCAACAAAAGCCTCCCCGACGCTCAAAACTAGTAGAAAAGCGCCTCGAGCATGATTCAAATGGTTCGAAATTATGACGATTTGACTGTTTGCGAACATTGATTCTGAATTCAGATTTGCCCTTCGCAAATTAGTTAAGTATTTTTCTCGTTTTAGGTTTATTGAGGAGAAACTGTGACACAAAAATTATCATCGAGGAACAAGAAAGAAATCAAAGCGAAAATGGCATCCGCCCTTAATGGAGAAATCAGATCCCTCTCGGCAGACCTTCAAGGAGTCTTGATAGAGGATTTGGTTACTGCTTTCGAGAGCAGGTTTAGCGTCTTGAGCCGAGCCCAAGAGAACGAAATGGACTGCTACGTTAGTCTTGGGAAAGAATGCACTGTTTGCGGCAGCTCAAAATCAGGGCTCAGAAACGTCACTTACTAGGCTATACGCCACGCTTGGATTTGGTCTTTGGCGAATCCAAAATAGACATGTTAGTTGAAATTAGAAACGTGCCAGAGTCTACGAATAGAACCAGAAATAGCTACGAACGAAGCAAAAAAACCGGCAAATATGGAACCGAGCAGCGAAAACCAATGTTGTTTGGCTTAGTATTTGACTCAAAAGGCTTTTCTGCCTCTCTTGGTAAGTATGATGAGGCTTCGATATGAAACGATCAAAATTGGAAATGTACGTGGACATTCTCCAAATATTGGCGCAGAAGGGGCCGCTTAAGCTTTCACACATAATGTACAAGGCTAATCTCAACTGCGTTGTGTTGAAAGAATCTTTGGGGTTTCTCATTAAGCAAGGCTTGATTGAGAAGAAGGCTCTGGGAAAACCACGAAGCCCCAAAATCGTTTTTTCAGCCACTCCGCGTGGGGTTTCGGCTGTTAGATATTTTAAGGAACTGAGGCAGGTTCTTCCCATTGTTGAAGAGGCTAGGGAGAGCGGACCTTTCCTCTGATAAGGATTATAGCGATCTTTGGTTTTGTTGAGATTCACTGAAGTTGGTTCGTCCTTTTTCTTCTTGGATTTTGTATTTCCAGTAATTACTGTTCATGTGCTGAACAGTTCCGTTTTTGTCTTTGAGACCGCGGTTTTGATGTTGCGTCACCGTTGTATTTCGTTGTTTGATATGTTGTTTTGTTGGAGATGTTTCGGTTTGGGTTGGTTCTTGGTATGCTTATGTTATGTCTTAAGACTTATATTCAGCGATTGTGATCTATTAGAAGACAGAGAAATATGTCTAAAATAGACATATTGTATGTCTGTACGACATAACGACACCAAGGAGAAAAGAAATCAAAATGACTGACAATTACCAAAAAGAGATCCAAACCAAGTTAACAAAAGGTCTGCTGGACATGATCATCCTGCAATTCCTCGATAAAGAACCAATGCACGGTTACCAAATAATGACAAAAATACGCAAGACCTTCGGAGCAAACTTTGGAGCCAGCACAATATACCCACTCCTTGGAGTGCTTGAAAGCAAGGGATACGTCGAAAGCGGATGGAATATGGGCTCAGAGCGTCCCAGAAAGGTGTTTCACATAACGAACGAAGGACAAAATGTGCTCAAATTCACAGAAGGCTCACTTAACCTAATCTGCAAAAACTTTAACGGTAGCCAAATTAGCATTCAAGCGACAAACTCTTCAAAGCAAGGAGAACTAATACGCCCGATAGACGCAACAGCTTATGTGCTCAGCTCGACTTGTCTAATTTTATTTTATGGATTTAGTTGTTGCCAGTTCAGGTTCGATTCGAGATTAGGGTTGTAGTTTGCCGAATCGGTAAGAACATATTCACCCAGGCTGTTTCCCCAGGCGTAGTTATATCCTGATGGAAGATCCACCGTGCTGCCGTCAATTGGATTATTGTAAGTCTCGACTCCCTTGTTATAGTTGGAGAAGTCCGTTGCGACTCTATCGATTATTTGCTGATTTTGTTCCCACGCTTGATAGTTTGCATCGCTAATTTCGTTGCTCGTCTGGCTTATGATACTGCTCAGCTGCCCCAAACTTTGGATTTGCTGGATCTGTCTCTGTATCAAGTAGTTTACGACTTGGTTGTACTTGTTTAGCCAGTTCGGATCGGTCTTGGCAGAGTGGGAAATTGTTTGAAACATTTTGGTTTCTGAATCGAGTTGACCTTTTGCAGCTCGGAAGGATTCTAGGTAGGTCATGTACCAGTTGATGTTTCGGTAGGTTCCCAAGTAGGTTGGCACGGGGATATCTTGTGATTGTATCACGCAGTACATTTCTTCCTCCATTTGTACACCGTTTAAGCTGTATTCGATTCGTATTTTTCCCCCGTCCGCTGAGGTGATTGCGCCGGTTGCGGGGTCAGTTCCTGTTTCTATGACGTTGGCCAACTCAGGCAGTTGTTGCTGACTGACAACTTGTAGGTTTTGGGTGTCGTTTCTGAACATTGGGAGTGCGATTTCCTTCAGAGCTTCTATTGGACCCAGAGGAGTGTGGACTTCTGCACCCAAGTAGCGGGTTCCCACTGGAAAACTCTGTAACAGCATCGGGTTGTTTGACCAGACGTAAGCTTGGTTTGCGTAGTAGTTGTATTCTTCGGCTCCGTTGGGGTTCCAGGCTTTGAAGCTTCCAAACGCTGGCATCGCTGGGTTATCCTGTACCCATTTTATTTCTCCGCTGGATTGCCAGTCTGATGGGATCAGCATGCTGAAGGCTTTAGTGCCGATCCCTTGGGTATCGATGAAATTGACCGTTTTGTATCTGATGTTTGTCACAGAGTTTTGTGGCGAAGTGTTTGAAGGCCCTCCAGGGGACGACGGGCTTTGAGAAAGAACAACGTAAACGCCAACAAACGCGATTATGGCTATGAGAGGAACAACAATAAGAAATTTATTCATATTCTCCCCAGCTACGTTTTGGAGCTATGGGATTATAAGTTTTTCTAAATCTGAAAAATGTTAATCTTGATGAAATCACTTCCTTCAAGAAGAAAATCTCCACAAAAAACCACAAAAAATGAACAAACAAATGCAAAACCAAAAGACAAACAACCACAAAAAGCAAACAAAAAAGACAATCAGCACCCCAGAGAATATTTATATTAGGCTAAGCAGTCTTACTGCAGGAATACCAAAAGAGATAGGTAATCTTGACAACTCCATATGACGTTCCAGCATCCCAATTCATCAAGCACTTAGCTAAATACTTGAAAGAAAACGTCGAACAAATCCAGCCTCCGGACTGGGCAGCATTCGCCAAAACCGGTAGCCACACCGAAAAAGCACCCCAAGACCACGACTGGTGGTACACCAGAGCCGCATCCGTCCTCCGCAAAGTCTACATTCACGGACCCATCGGACTAGAAAAGCTCAAAGCCGACTACGGAGGAAGAAAAGGCTTCAGCGTCAGACCCAACCACGCCTCCAAATCAGGCGGAAGCAACATCCGCAAAATCCTACAGCAACTCGAAACCGCAGGACTGATACAAACCACTCGCCCAAAAGGCAGAGTAATGGCGCCTAAAGGCAGAAAGATGATGCAGGAAATAAGCCAAGACCTCCAAAAAGAAATGGTCAAAGTTATTCCTGAACTTAAGAAATACCAAGGCGAATAGTTATGTCCGATGAAGAGCTTGACGCCATCCGCCGCAAAAAGCTCTCCGCGTACCAACAACGAGGTTCCAACGAGCAAAGGCAAGACCAAGCTGAAAAAGAAGCAGATGCCCAAAAAGAAGCACTGCTAAAACAAATCTTGTCACCTGAAGCGCGGCAGAGGCTCACAAACCTAAAAATGGTCAAGCGAGAATTCACCGATCAGTTGGAACTGCAAATCATCCAGCTAGCGCAAACGGGCAAACTCCCCATTCCATTAACGGATGCGCAACTAAAACAAATATTAATCCAGCTTCAATCTCGGAAGCGGGAAACAAAAATAACAAGGATTTGAAAATGTATGGCGCGAGTAAAACCAGCAGCCAAAAAACTCAGACTATCCAAAGCCGGCAAAGAAAAACAGTCAGTTCCCACATGGGTAATTGCAAGAACCGACGGCAAAGTTAGAACAAACCCTAAACGCCGAAGAAACTGGCGAACACGCAAAATAAAGGCATAGGAGAGACAACCACATGATAGATGAAGCAAAGAAAGAAGAACTGCTACAAGCACCCGCAGCGGAAGCAGAACAAGAAAAGCCAGTTGATTCTGAACCAACCCTCATGGAAACCGTAGAGAAAGAGGTAGAAACAGAAGAAGCCGCAAAACAAGAAGAGACACCAGTCGAAACAGAAGTCGCAGCTAAGCCCAAGAAGAAAAAAGAAGAGGAAGAAGTAGTCGAAGAAAAAACCTACACTATACCACTCGGCAAAGCACTCATCATGCCACCACGCAGACGTTCACCCCGATCCATGCGCATGATCCGAGCCTACGTTATGAAACACATGAAAATCCCAACCCGCGCCAAAGAAGAAGATGAACTTCCCCCAACCCTACGCATAACCAACGAGGTCAACGAATACATCTGGGGCAGAGGAATAGAAAAGCCACCACGCAAGGTCCGCGTACGCGCAACAAAAGACAAAGAGGGCAACGTCACCGTCCACTTAGCCGAAGGCACCTAAACAAATCACCCTCCCCTTCAACATCGTTTTTCAAGACCAAAAAACTAACTGCACTTCTCGTTTCTTGTGGAGAAATATTTCTTCAATCTTACAGAAAATTTTCTAGCGATAGTTTTGAAGTGCAAAGCCTTCTTATTCCAGGGGAAAGGCTTATAGCAGATTCCGATGTTTTTTGCTTCTGAAGAGCCCCTCATCCTCCGAGAGCTTTAAATTGGAGGCTCCAGCACATTTTTCCATCAGCCCACTTCGCGACAAATGAACATCGGGGTTCTTATTCAACGAAAAACAAGAAAAGAGAATCCTTGACGGTTGCTGTGAAGGCGCTGGCTGAAGGAGAACATCTCAAATGGCAGTTTACTTAACTAGCATTATTGGCAGCGCAAGCATAGGCGTCTATTCGCTAGCCACAGACAAGTTCGCTCTAATTCCAAAGATGGTTCCACGGGACAAAGCGGAGAAAACCGCGGAGTGGCTTAAAGTCCCACTAATCCACACAACCATAGGCGGAAGCCTTCTTGGGGGAGCTTTAGCATGTGCAAACTCTAATGGTATTATACTCTCCTCTTTTGTCCGCCAAGAAGAAATCGACACAATCAAAGCCGTTTTCAACGGAAACGTCACGGTCATGGAGAGTCGAAAAACCGCTTTCGGCAACCTGGTCTTAGCAAACGACAAAGGCGCTTTGGTAGATGCTCGCATGGCCGAATCAGTCAGAAAGCAGGTTTCAGACGCTCTAGGTGTGGAGACGGTTCCAGGCAGAATCGCCGGATTAACTTATGTGGGCTCGTTGGCCGTTGCCACAAACAAAGGCGTCTTAGCTCACCCTCTCTTGAAGGACGAGGAGAAAAAAGTTCTTGAGGAAGCGTTGAAGGTCCCAGTTGACGTGGGCACTGTGAACTGCGGCATACCCTACGTTGGCACCGGACTAATTGCGAATTCATACGCAGCTGTTGCTGGGTCTTTGACCACTGGACCCGAGATGTTTATAATTGGGAATGCACTGGATGTTGTGCAGGAAGACGAATAAAATGAAGATTTTCAGAGTAACAGGTAAGATTTACAAGCCAAACTTAACCACTGACTTCGTGCGAGAGATGCTAGACGACAAGCCAGAGCATGCAGAAGAACGCGTCTACGCAGAAATCGGCAGCAGACACCGAGTGAAACGCTGCCACATGAAAGTCCTCAAAGTCGAGGAAGTCTCAGTCGAAGATATCAAGAACCCAATCTTGAAGAAAATTGTCACTGAGGCATAAAACTTGGCAACTGCAGGCAGAAATGAAGACGAAGCCCGCAAACTGAGTATGCAGTTGCGGTACTTCGAACAAACAGCCGAGAACCTGCAGCAGCGCCTAGGCATGTTAAACGCCGCCTTAACCGACCTGTCCTACGCTAAAATGACATTGGAAAGCTTAGAACAGGAAAAAGAGAACTCAGAGATGCTTGTTCCCATCGGCGGCAGCGGCTACATCAACGTTAAACTAGCACACAAAAACAAAGTCATCATAGGCTTAGGAGCAGGCGTCAGCGTTGAAAAAACCGTCCCTGAAGCCAAAGTCATAGTCACACAACGTATGGAAGAGCTACAGCAAACTCAAATTTCCGCTCAACAGCAGCTTGGTCAAATATCCGAACGAATCAACCAAGACCGAGGCAAATTGGAGAGCTTGCTGTCGGGGATAAAAGAAGGACCGCAGTAACGTCATGTTCGAGAAGCTCAAAACCGGGTTCAAAGGTTTAGTCACAAAAGTAACCACGGCTGAGCTCAAACCCGAAAACCTTCACCCCATTCTTGAAGATTTCAAAATGACTTTAGCGGAAAACGACGTGGCATTCAGCGTTTCCGACAAAGTCTGCGAAGAACTAGAAAAACGCTTATCGGGCGTCCAAGTTAAACGGCTCGAAGACCGCAAAAAAATCATCGAAGAAAACCTGCGACAAGTACTTTTGGAAGTCATGTTAACGGGCGAAAAAATTGACCTCTTGGCCAAAGCCGAGGAGAAACGCGCCAAAAAAGAACCTCTGATTCTGCTCTTTGTGGGCATTAACGGCACAGGTAAAACTACCACAATAGCCAAGGTGGCTCAGTTTTTCAAAGATAAGAAGCTTAGCGTTGTTCTAGCGGGCAGCGACACCTACCGAGCAGGCAGTATTGAACAGCTAGAGGAACACGCGAAGCGGCTGAACCTGAAGATGATCAAGCACCAATATGGGGCCGACCCAGCTGCAGTCGCTTATGATGCAATTAGCCACGCAAAAGCACACGGTACGAACATAGTTCTAATCGACACAGCGGGCAGAATGCAGACAAACCAAAACCTCATGAACGAGTTGTCCAAGGTAAAACGCGTCGTGAAGCCAGACCTTACCATTTTGACGGTGGATTCGCTGGCTGGGAACGACGCGGTTCAACAGGCAGAGGAATTCCATAAGTGCGTAGGCATAGACGCGACCATTCTGACTAAGGTGGATGCGGACGTGAAGGGCGGCGCATCGTTGAGCGTGACATACGTGACCAAGAAGCCGATTCTCTTCATCGGGGTGGGGCAGTCGTACAAAGATTTAGAAGTGTTTGACCCGCAGAAATTCGTCAACATGATATTGCGATAGTTATTTCTTGTTTTTTTGACGAACTCAACTGAGTTTCCTTTTTCCGCCCTTTCACTTCATGATTTTTAGGAGTATGGCTTTTGCCGAATACAATCTATTTGCTGCTTGCTCATAAATCACCGACTTCGGATTCTCAATGGCTTCTACCCCTATCTCGTATCCTCTGTGCATGGGCATATCATGCATAATGTAAGCGTTGCTGCCCTTGAGAAGTTCAGCGTTTATTTGGTATGGCATCATCTGCTTAAGCCGCTTCTCCTTTTCCACCGCGAACTTTGAATCCGTAAAGAACTCCATATCAATCCAAGTATCCGTGTAAACAAAATCCGCATCCGCAACAGCCATCTTTGCATCAAGAGTGCTCGTCCATAAACCAGTTTTCTTCGCCTCGGCAAGCAGAGTTTCGTCGCGTGAAGCTTCGTTGAAAATCGGCGTAACCGTCGTGAGTTTCACTCCTGTTTTGGTGCATCCCTCAATCAATGAGTTGCAAACGTTGTTGTGTATGCCTAATGTAAACTAGTTTTGCGCCCTTCAGCGTTCCATGCTTCTCTTTAATCGTAATTAGATCTGCTATACATTGGCTTGGATGGTACATGTCGTCGCAGCCGTTGACGACTGGAACCCGAGAAGCCTTCATCATTTTCTGCAAGTCCGAGTTGTGCAGAAAGCCTAGCCATGATGCCGTCCACGTTGCGCGAAAGATACTGTACCTCATCGCCGAGGTCTGCCATCGAGAAGTTCGTAGTTCTCCAATCGATGAATAAAGCGTGTCCTCCAAGTTGCGTCATGGCAACCTCAAAGGAAACTCGGGTTCGAGTGCTCGTTTTTTGGAAAATCAAAGCCAGAGACTTCTGCTCCAATGCTTTCCTGTATTTGTCGGGGTTCTGCTTGTTTTCTATCCCTTGGTCGACCAAGTCGCTTAGTTCTCGGTTGGATAACCCTTTAAAGTTCATCAGGTGCATGCTTTAGCCTCTGCAAGCAAGGTTGAACGGAGCTCGGCAATTAAGCTTTACGGGAAACCTTTTTCTCCAAACAAAGCCACTCCATTTAGAAGTGCAACTTATGATTCTGCTCGTTCACTCAACACACGACATCGCAGGCATTAACATAGCCGGACACGTCCTCCAACAATACCCCTTCACGAAGACTGGCACAAATTTCCAGGAAAACCCCGTTTACAAAGCGGAAATCAAAGGAAAACAAGTCACCTTCATCACTCTAAACGAAGAGGCAGTCAACGCCCAAAACCTGCCCGAAAGCTTCCCAACAGCAGAACTCATAGTCTTTCTATCTCGGCACAGCAGCCAAAGTGGAACCCCCACTCTCTCCGTGCACACCCCAGGAAACCTTTCGGCAGCGGAACTAGGCGGACTACCGCATACAGTTTCTATTTCGCCAGCAAACGCTATGCAGACAGCCCTCCAAACTCTAAACAGCATGAAACAGGAAATGCATCTCGATTACGAGGTTACTTACGAGTGCACCCATCATGGACCATCATTGCAGGTTCCAACGATGTTCGTTGAGCTTGGTAGCAGCGAAAAACAATGGAACGACCAAATAGCTGGAGCGGCAGTTGCTAGAGCAGCAATAGAAGCTATAGCTGACTTTGGCAACTTTAGACTTCCAGCCGTTTTAGGCATAGGCGGAACACATTACAACAGCAAGTTTACGAGGATGGCTTTGGAAGGCGAAGTGGCCTTTGGACATATGATTCCTAAGTACGCCATTTCTCATGCGACCAGCGAAATCCTACAGCAATGCATCAAACGCACCCAAGAACAGGTAGAATACGTAATCTTGGACTGGAAGGGCATCAGGAGCGAAGATAAGCCCAAACTCATGTCCGCACTAAAAGAAACAGGGCTCCCAACCAAAAAAATGTAAACGCAATTCCGGTTGTGGAAAGCCAAAAAGGTCTGCTTTGGAAAACTTAAACGTCACAGTAACATTTATTATGGCAAAGTGAAATCTTGAGTGTGCGGTTAATATGGGAATACGCAATTGGCTATCTCAGGCAGCTAGAACCTTAAAACTAGCTTCGAAACCAGACAGAGAAGAACTCTGGCTATCAATGAAAATCACAGTGCTAGGCATGGGAGCAGTCGGCTTAATTGGCTTCGTCATAAAACTCATAGCTACAGCAATACCTGGCGCTTCATCAGCAGCGTAGAGGCAAAACCCAGATGGAAAAGAAAGAGGACCAGTTTCAAAACAAAATTTTCGCTGTAAAAACCACAACGGGTCAAGAACGAAACGTAGCTAGGCTCCTGGCGGCCAAAATCGAGATGGAGAAAATCCCCATAAAATCAATCCTAGTCCCAGACACGTTAAAAGGATACGTGTTCATCGAAGCAGACGGTCCCCACCTCATAGAAGAGGCAATTGCGGGTGTAAGACACGTTCGAAGCCGAATTCCTGGTTTAGTCAGCTTCAATGAGATTGAACGCTACATCGTGCGCAAACCAGTCATCGAAGACTTACTCGAAGATGATGTAGTGGAAATCACTGGTGGCCCCTTCAAAGGCATGCGCGCAAAAATCACACGCATAGATAAATCCAAAGCAGAAGTAACTCTGGAGCTGTTGGAAGCAACATTCACCTTGCCCATCACAGTTCACTCAGATTACGTTAAGTTAGTTGAAAAAGGAAAGAGAAGTGAACAATAATGGTAGAAAACAAAACTGTTGAATTGATCGTAGCTGGCGGACAAGCCACCGCTGGACCACCATTGGGTCCTGCACTAGGTCCTCTGGGCATAAACATCATGGCTGTAGTCACCAGGATAAACGAGCTCACCAAAGAATACGCCGGAATGAAAGTTCCAGTAAAAATCTCCGTGAATACCGAAGACAAAACCTTCGAAGTCACCGTCGGTGTTCCCACAAGCTCCGCGCTTTTGGTTTCAGAACTAAAAATTGAGAAAGGTTCAGGGACACCCAACTCCGCAAAAGTTGGCGACATCAATATGGAACAGGTTGTCCGCATAGCCAAGATTAAGAGACCTGAACTGTTGGCCAGGACTCTGAAAGGCGCAGCTAAAGAAATCATGGGAACCTGCGTCAGCGTAGGTGTGACCGTAGAAGGCAAAGATCCACGCGAAGTTCAAAAGGAAGTTGACGAAGGCAAATTCGACGCCATTCTCAAGGACTAATTGATAAGCGAATATATTTATAATCCCAAACTAATCCACTTTGACACGAGGCTTCCAAATGCCCTTAGACAAGAAAAACCTGTTAGATGCTGTGAAAGAGGCAAAAGAGAAATCTGGGCAAAAGAAATTCAACCAGACGGTAGATTTGATTCTGGACATCAAAGAAATTGACATGAAAGCCCCTGAGGGCAAAATCCAGGAAATCGTAGAGCTTCCACATGCCACAGCAAAACCCAACAAAATCTGCGTCATCGCTTCCGGCGAGACAGCTCTAAAGGCTAGACGCGCAGGCGCTGATTACGTTATTGAACGTGCTGACCTTGACGCTTTAGCTGGCAAGAAGAAGGATCTGCGCAAAATCGCCAGCGACTACGACGTCTTCATTTCTGAAGCCCCTATGATGCAGATCGTAGGTCGCACTTTAGGTCCAGTTTTGGGTCCAAGAGGCAAAATGCCTATTCCGATTCCGCCAAACGCTGATTTGGCTGCTTTGATTGAGAAGCACCGCAAAACCATCGTGGTGCGCATGCGTAGCCAACCCATAATTCAGACTACAATTGGTACGCAGAATCAATCGGATGAGGAACTAGTCGAAAACATTCAGGCTGTTCTCCGAGTGTTGGAAGGAAAACTGAAGCGTGGACTCAAAAACATAGAAATGGTCTTCATCAAAACTTCCATGGGAACTCCTGTGAAGATTAAACCTTAACCTGAGAGTGAAATTTAGATGCCATCTCAATTAGTGTTAGAAGAAAAATCCAGCGAAGTTGAGCAGATCCAGAAGGTGCTGGTAGAGTACAAGTCTATCGGTGTTGCCAGCCTAAGAAAGGTTCGAGCCCCTCAACTTCAAGAACTCAAAAAAAGTCTGCAAGGCCAAGTTTACATGCGGGTCATGAAGAACACGCTGGCCCGAATAGCCATCGAAAACCTAAACAATGAAAACCTCAAGAAACTTGAGCCATATCTTGAAGGTTCAAACGTTCTGTTATTCACGAATCTAAACCCTTTCAAACTTGCACTCCTCCTAGAGAAGGGCAAAGTGAAAACAACCGCAAAATCCGGCGACATTGCCGCGATGGATGTCGTTGTTCCGCAGGGAAACACAGCGCAACCTCCAGGACCGATCATCAGCCAACTCAACAGTGTGGGCTTGCCTACGCGAATTGAATCTGGCTCCGTCTGGGTCGCCAAAGACACTTTGGTAGTCCGCAAGGGCGAAGTGATCAATGAGCGCCTCGCTGGGGTCTTGTCAAAGTTGGGCATCAAGGCAGTTGAATCTGGGCTTTCAATGCGTGCTGTCTACGACGAAGGCTTGCTGGTTATGGAGGACCAGTTGCACATCGACATTGAAGGTACCTTTAAGCGGCTTCAGCAAAACCACGCAGAAGCTTTTGCGTTGGCCATGGGTATTGCATATCCGTCGGTAGACACCATCAAGCCACTTTTGCAGACTGCCCACCAGAAGGCCGCTGCGCTTTCTGTGGCTGCCGGAGTCGTCACCAAGGATACCGTCGCTGAGTTTATCCGCAAGGCAAACGCCGAGATGGAAAGCCTCAACAAAGCGGTTGAGAAAGCCAAACCCAAAGCATAAATCAGAATCCGTCTGGAGCCTTTTGGCGCCAAACTTCTTTTCTTTTAGTTCTTTAAGCGAATTCAAGACGGACCCATAAATAAAAACGGTGTCGAGACAATGCATCGCTCTTCTAGATCGCAATATCCAAGAAGTGAGTAACACCAACAAGGATATACTGCACGGCTATCGCCGCGATTATCAAGGCCATCACCCTCGCTATCACCAAAGAACCTGTTCTTCCGAGGAACTTGTAGATTTTGTGTATCGACCTCAGAATAACCCACGATATAACCATTACAGCCAAAACGGAGAGAGCCGCAACATAAACGTCGTACGCTTGAAGATTCAGAATAGTCGTGGTTATAGCTCCTGGACCGACTAGCAGTGGAATGGCTATAGGAACTGCCCCCATGGTTTCCGGAGACACCTCTTTCTCACGCGATTCCGCCCCCGAAACTAGGATTCTGATGGAAATGATTAGGAGCAAAAGACCACCCGCGATTTCGAAGCTGAATATAGAGACGCCGAATATGTAGAAGATTTCTTGACCAGTAAACGCAAAAACCAGAAGCAAGATGAACCCCACTAGACAAGCCGTGTTAAAGACTTTCCGTTTCTGACTCTCAGCCATCCCCTCAGTTAGACCAATGAAAATAGGGATGCTCCCAAGGGGATCTACGATAATGAATAGAACTATGATCGCTTTGGCCAAGTTAAGAGCAAAATCGACGACCGACATCAGATCCCTCTGCAACTATACCCTTAACTGTAAACCCAATAAAAGCGTTTAACGAAAACAATGCGGAGTTCAGACTCAACTTTGGTTGCTGTCATTGCACAGTCACATAGCCTTAAAAATAAATCGTGGGGATACAACTACAAAGTTTGTATGAATTTTATGGAGGTGTAACAAGTTATGCCAGAAGAACACGTTGACGTAATGGACCAAATGCAGAAGATAGGGGAAAAATGGACCGAATTCAAGAAAACCTGGGTTACCCATTTCAAGGACATGGATTTTGAAGTTCAAGAATGGAACTTCGGCGTCGCAAAAAACGGCGACGAATATATCCTTGACATGAAAGCAAAAGTTACCGTCAAACCCAAGAAGAAGTAAGCCAACACATACATTTAGGTGAGCAAACTGTCCTTCGCAACCACGTACCTTTGCGCCCGACGATCCTTTCTTTTCATGATCATTGGCTAGGTTGCATTTGCTCTTTACCTATATTTTTTTGTGGGATTGAACCAAGTTCATCTCATAGTCAAAAACTTTGATCTCACGGGATTCTTGACTTTTTACTCTCTCGCTATTGGAACTATAGCGCGCAATAGTTCCAGCTGAATTTTCCCGCAACCAGATAGAAGACTTGTTTTTAATGTACCAAAACAGATAAAAACTCGCGGGGCATCCATGCAGGTGTCTAATCTGGTGGAAAAGAAATGCCTGCTGAAATTACCAACGCGGAAAAATTCATCGAGTTAAGCGCAAGCGCAAAATTCTGCGCCGTCAAAAGACTCAAAGGATCCGTGAAGCTAAAGCTTCGAATGCCAAACCAACTCTACACGTTCAAAGTTGAGCCTGGAAACGCAGAAGAAACCATAAAGAAGCTCAAATGTGCAATCCACGAAGTCTAAACACCTTCTGGATTATCAAGCTTGGTTTTTTTTCTCAGCAAAAGCTCTTCAAATCAGCTCAATAAATTGCATTGCTTTTTTTCGATAGTGAAAACACTTCAAAAAATGATTTCATTTTACAGCAGAATAATTGGGAAAATGGTGCGGTTGCCGGGATTTGAACCCGGGTCATCAACGTGGCAGGCTGAAGTCCTAAACCAGGCTAGACTACAACCGCATTTTGCTATACTATGACGGTGTGGTGATGCTGACTTCGATAGAATTGTGCCTTGGGGTTTATTTCCTTTTCTAAACGTATGCGTTGTCTTCGTCAACATCTTATTTTCTCTTCCTAAAAAGCTTAATTCCATCCATCTCTGTGACGTATATTGCAAAAAAGCGAGGTAAGAAAAAGTTCTTACCAACAGAAAAAATCATAGCTGAGGCTGAAATAAGTAACGTAAAGATGATTATTGCTGCCATGTATGTTTTTTTTGTTCGCAGCCATCACCGTCTCCTTCCCCTGAAATAAACCAGGGCTGCCACAGCGATTACTGCTATCAGAACAGCTACAACTATTTGTAGCGGGAGAAGGTTTGGATCGTTGAAATCTATGACTGGAGCTGCATTAACTGATTCGGTGGGTTCTGGGGTTGGTTCCATTGTTGGAGCTGGAGAAGGTGTGGGACTGGGAGGTGTTGGTGTAGATATGGAACCTGTGTCTTGCGAGTGGTATTGAATGATAGTTACTTCGTGGCTACTATGGTGATACTCGAAATAGAGCACGAACAAATCACCCATAGAAGAAGCAGTGAAGTTAATCTGTTGAGCGTCTAAGTAAATTTTGAAATCGGTCTGGTTCTTTAGAAGTGTTTTGGAAATCATGAACCGTACGTAACCACCCGATCCAGAGGGTCCGCTTACAGAGAAGGCGATTTCTCTGGAGGTTGCGTTGAAGGACAAAGAGGATAAAGAAGAGTTGGATTCTGCTGTGAACAAGTTCTGTCCAATGTCCTGCAGAATGCTGATGTTCCTGATGTCAGATGCAGCAGAGTAAGCCTCGTTTCCTGCCCAATCAGCTTTTACACTGAATTTTCCTGTGGCGGGGGAAATCCAAGCTACTTCGAAAAAGCCGTTCTGGTCTGTCGTTGCAGCAGAGATTGGGTTCCAAGTTGAAGTGCCAGGTATGGAATATGAGATGACGACATTTTCGTCGGAAAGTGGTTTGCCTTCAGGCGTGGTGAGGTTGCCGTTGATGTTGACTCGGTAACCTGTTTGTAGCGTTTCTGTATATGCAGAAACCGAAATCTTTGCGGGCATCGTTTGTGTTACTGAAATGTAGTCGAGGTTGAAACTGCTCCAGCCCCAATATCCATATTGCTCAATAGACCTAGGTGATTGTGGCAAATAGTATAGCGGCGGAGATCCCAAAACTATCGTGTCAGGTCTTTTTTGGGATGGCACTGACGCTACTTCTTTTCCGTCTACATCCACGGTGTAGACTCCTTGGGTGTAGGCTAATTTGAGGAGATGCGGCGCTGAACTGGGTTTGAAGCCTTGGACGTAGGTTTTCCAAACAAGTGTGTTGAACATTTCGACATAAATCATGCCTTGTTCGGGTCCTTGGTCGGCTGCCCACAGCGTGAATACCCTGTTTTTCCATCCGCTATCTCCGCCAAATATGCTGTTTGGTGTCTGATCTATGTAGGGGATTCCCTCACCGAACATTATGCCAGCTCCCCAGTCGCCAATGCACGTATAAGTTACGTTAAGTTGGACGGCAAAATCACCCCTGGTTGGAAAAGGATTTGAAATAGTCCGGATGTAAGGGAAGGATGAACCGTTACTTGAGAGCATAATGTTGCTGTCCGCCAAACTTATGCTGCCACCGTAAGCGGGGTACCCTGACATCTGGCTGTTCTCTTGCATTGCCCACTTCAAAGGATCGACCAATCCGCCGTCGAAGTGGTCCGAGAAATAGGATGATCCATCGGCCTTCGCCAATTCGACCTGGAAAAAAGTTGCTGAAGAGACAATAATAGCTAAAATGAGCAATGCCACTAGAGAGGTTTTCTTGTTCATAGGCATCATGTAACTATGGGTTTAACTTTGCTTAAGATGTTTTTTGTAAAGATTTCTTGACAAAACAAAAACTGACAAAACAGCATCTTGACCAGACGCTTTAACTTCAATTCCCATTTAAGCGCTTGGACGTTTCTCTCTTCTAACCAACAATACCGCAAGCAAAGTGACTGCTGCAACCAATAGCAGGGCTATCCAGATTGGGAACTCTGGAACATACGCTGCAGTGGGCAACTTCATCTTCACGGAGTGCGTTGAGTGTACGTAGTCGAAGTAGATAGACTGTGCATCGTCATTTGAGGTAATATTGCAGTCAGTCAGATGCCCATCCAAATAGACTTCTGTTTCAGTTGCTTTTGTCAGGAGCGTTTTGGATACAAGTAACTTTACGTATCCTGTTGTTCCCGAGGGACCACTGACTGTAAAGGAAATCTCGTTGGAAGTCGAGTTTAGATAAATTGAAGATAAGGTTGAATTTGATTCTGCATATAGCAGGCTCTGAGCTGCACCATGAACTACGCTTATGTTTCTTGTATCTGAGGAAGGTAAATAGCTAGCGTTGCCAGTGTATTCCGCTTTGATGATGAAGTTGCCTGTTGCAGTTGGAAGCCACGTCGCCGAAAAAGCTCCTGCCGCGTCTGTTGTAGCTGAGGTCAAAATGTTCCATGTCTGGACTCCTGGGATCCGGTAAAACAAAAGTATGTCTGCGCCTGACAGAGGCGCTTCAGTCTGGTTAGTTAAGGTGCCGTTTAGGTCAACGCATAATCCAAGTTGAGAAGACTCCGTGTTTGTGGAAAGGAAAATACGCGTAACCAACCAAGTAGAATTATCTGTCGGTATTTCAGGAGGTGTCGGACTGCTGTCACCGGGGGCTGAAGTGTCGTACACGTTGATGCTGTCAATTTTGAAGCGGGTCCAAGGGGTGGCATATGGTTGAGCACCCTTCAACGGAACCCAACCACATTCAGGATGCCCAAATCCAAGTGTATCGGGGCGTTGAGCTGAAGACTCTGAAGATAATACGGTACTGTTCATGACAGCAGTGTAAAAACCATTATTGTAAGTTAGCCCAAAATTGTATGCATCTTCGCTCGTAAATACGTCATATGGGTGCCACGTGTCTGACTGGGTGGAAGATGAAAAAGTGTAAGTTCTGATAAGTTTTCCCAAGAGATAGACGTTAACGTGTCCGTAAGCATGATTTGGGTGACTGTCCGCCCAGACTGCAAGAACGCAATTACTGAATAATCCTTCGCCAGGGAGTGCTCCGGAATTTCTGAACGGTTCGCCGTTGCTTATCCAAAAACCATTCCCTCGCCCATTGACCATTGTGTAGGTAATTGTGAACTCAACGGCGAAGTCGTCTGTAGTTGGAAATGGATTTGCGGTTGTTTCTATCGAAGGGAAGCTTGAACCATCGCTTGTAAGATAGATGCTGCCGCCAGAGGAAGGAAACGGAGCCTCCGAGGGCTGGGTAATCGTTCATTTCGGTGTTTTCCTCGCACCAACCATTTTGAAGAATCAACCGCAGATCCGTCGAAAGATTCAGAAAAGAAGGGTGTACCAGTTGCGGCTTCAGCCGATTGGTCCGTAAGGTTAGGATAGGCGTTTCCAAGGTTTACAAAAGATGTTACGGCTAAGGTTGATGCTAACAACGCCACAGATGACAGTTAGTGCCAGTGTCTTTCTCATAGCACCCACTTCACACCAACATGGGGCATTTTGCTTTGTAAAGGTTCTTGTAAAGATTTCTTGACACAACAAAAACTTACCCGTACCAGGTCCTACCAATTTTGGCTGATTGAATTATCCGGACCAGCTAACCTTCTACGTTACTTTGGCTCTAAGTGGAAAGTTTATTATAATGTGTTATATGGTAATTATAGGCGATGTATAATGAGTGAAGAGGAAGCCACCACCATACAGCTCAAGAAATCCATAGTCAAAGAGCTGAAAAGCATCAGAAGATACCCCAGAGAAACCTACAACGAGACCATCTCCAACCTGATAAAAATGGCAAAAGAATCCAAAACCAGAAGGCAGTACGACGAATTCCTCCACAAGATTCAACAATCAAAAATGAAGGAGCTATGGGACAACACAGAAGATGAGGCTTGGGAACATGCCTAAAGCCGGAGACGTCATCGTTGCAAGCGTACAATTTACAGACACTGCTGAAGTGAAGACCAGACCGGCAGTGGTCCTGTTTGAAGAGTTGGGAAACGTTGTGATAGCGGGAGTAACTAGCAACCTCAAGATGAGTGGGATACCGCTTTCAAAGAGTGAGGGCGCCATAAAAGACAGCGTTATAAAACTGAACTACATCTTTACCATCTCCAATGAAATGGTTTCCAAAGTCGTCTTTCACTTGAGCAAAGAGAAAAAGGGTCTCCTATTCGATGAGCTTAACAAGAGGCTTGATGGCCTCAAAGCGTAACATCATTCCTTGTCTTTTTCAGGCAGGAATACGTTTTGCAGCGCTAACAGGATGTGGGCTGCTTGCGTGTCCGTTGTCTGGTCTATGCTGTCTTGAATGCGTTAAGGTTTAATTGCTGTTCTGTAATTAAAAATAATGTTTCTAGGTGCAACTCGATGTCATCAAAATCCATAATAATTATCGGTGCAGGCTTAGCTGGTTTATCAACTGGCTGTTACAGCCAAATGAACGGATACAAAACCAAAATCTTTGAAATGCAAAATAAACCAGGAGGAGTCTGCGTCTCATGGAAACGCAATGGCTACAGTTTTGATTATGCAGTTCATAATGTTTTTGGCATCTCCACCAAACCCACGGGAACACTATACAATAAACTATGGCAAGAACTGGGAGCATTAAAAGGAACAAGGGCTTTTGCTTTTGAGGAGTTTGTTCAAGTTGAAGATGCAGATGGAAGAGTTTTCACCGTTTATTCAGACATAGATAAACTTGAAAAACATATGAAGGACCTTTCTCCTGCTGATTCAAAAGTAGTTGAAGAGTTCACTAATGCAATTCGTAAATTAGGCGGTCAAGACGTATTTGGCGCGATGTTTGGTGGCATAGTAGGTAAACTCAGAATGCTGCCTTTGATGGGCGCTTTGATGAAATATGGTAAAGTTAATCTAAACGATTTTGCTCAAAAGTTTTCCAGTCCCTTTCTAAAGAGGGTTTTTCCTACAATTCAATATGACATAGAAGGAGTACCCACGTTGGTGCCTATGATTTTTCTTTCCATGTTAAGTATTGGTGATGCAGGTTGGCCTATTGGGGGGTCATCTGTGCTTTCAGGCAATATTGAGAGGCACTATCTTGAATTGGGTGGAGAAGTACGCTACAATTCAAGGGTTAAGAAAATTATCGTTGAGAACGACGTTGCAAAGGGTGTGCAGCTTGAAGATGGTTCGGAGCATTTTGCTGATTTGGTAATTTCTGCAGCTGATGGTCACTCTACGATATTTGAAATGCTCAATGGAAAATATATTAACCAGTTTATTCAGTCGTATTATGGTAGTTATTCTAAGACTCAAGCGTTTGGGCTTGAAATTTGGTACGGAGTTAACAGAAGCTTAGCGAATGAACCGCATGCAATGGTGCTATTTTTAGATCAACCAATAACCGTTGAGGGAAAGGAAAAAGACCGGTTGGATATTGAAATACTAAATTTTGATCCAACATTGGCGTCAACGGGCAAAACTGTTGTTAAAGTTAACTTTGATTCAAGCTATGACTATTGGAAAGAGATGTCTGCCGATAGAGAGAAATATCGAACGAATAAGCAAGAAGTAGCCGCTTTGGTTGCCAAGAGATTGGATAAGCGTTTTCCAGGCTTTTCTGAGCATATTGAGGCGGTAGATGTTGTTACACCGGTTTCTGTTGAGCATTGGACTGGCGGGTATCGCGGATTTGCTCAGCCTTGGCCGCCGTCAAAAAAACTTGCTAAAGATATCAACAAGAACGGCGTGAGTAAGACGTTGCCTGGGCTGCAAAATTTCTATATGGTTGGACAATGGGCGGGAGGAACATTTGGACTTAGCACAGTCTGCTTGATGGGAAGAAGCCTGGTTAGGGAAATATGCAAAAAAGACCGCAAACCGTTCACAACTATTAAGGATTAAAACGTCCCCATTCACCTGATTTCTTCTAAATTAACCGTATTGCCTTAATAGCTTCTATTTTTCCTCTGAGGAGGTTGTGTAAGTTCTTTGGGAAGGTCACGCGAACCAATTTGTAGTTGCGAACTCAGCTGAGGTTTTTGTTTTGCTTCTTGACGACGTAGAACTGGAGCTTTGCCAAGACTAATTTCTCCAAGTTGAGTAGCTTGTTAGGTCCCGCTGTTTTTCTCCGCTAACTGCGTCATAGATGGATTTGTTTGTGTACCCTGCGAAGCTAAGTATGTTTGCAGCTGAAGAATAAAGTAAGTTCAGATACCGTTTGGTGTCTGGGGTTACGCCTTTGTCGATGAGTTGTGCTGCTTTAACTCGTCTTTCGTGTCGTTTATGTTCTGAGTGTGTGAAAAGGAACTTTACGCTGTTTCCTGCGTGGATTTCCGCCCCCTCTTTGATTAGCTGTTCCGCTGCAATTACCTGGCTAACGTGTTGGCGGTACCGTTCAGGAGCTTTTGACATGTGTTTTGAGATGATGAGATCCCAGATCGGCACTTCTCCCTCTAAGAGCTTCTTTCGGTGTTTCCTTACCACATCTAATGCGTCTGGGATTTTCTGGTATAGTTCGGCGGCGTTATTTGCTGTTGCGAGCGTGTTTATAATTTCCGTTTGGGCGTTGAATACGAATTTGGGTGTGTCTCGGCGCCTTAGTTCTATGCCACGGACTTTGATTTTCCCGTTTTCCATAACTCCATAGTATCGGTTGAGCACGCCCACCCTGGGATGCATTTTGGAGGGTAAGAAGACGATCCATTTGTAGCGTCCCTCAAAACTTATGGGCACTCCTGATTGGGCAGTTATTTTTTCGCAGAGACTCTGATAGTCTTCGATCGAAGCGGCTTGTTTCTTTAGCCAGAGAGAATCCACAATTCCGTGAATAACTTCAAATCCGTGCTTTTCCGCTGTGTGAGATGCATTTAGGAGGGTGTCTCTTCCAAAAGCGCATACGCCTATGTGGCCGTCGATGGTGCCAAATTTCGCGTTCTTGTAGCCTAGGTACCCAAAGCAGGTGACTAGGATCCATTTGAGTGCTATCTGCCGGTTGTCGTAGACTTCTTTGAGGTGGGGATCGGTGGTTTCGTTTTTCATTTTCTTGTAGTACTGACGCTTGTCAACTACGAACCTGAGGGTTTTTGCTACGATGCCTTTTCGCTTGGTGCATATATTATAGTTCAAGTCCGGAATGCGTATGTGAGAGTCTGGGCAGCACTTGCATAGGATGGTTTCTGCTGATATGTTGTTGTTTGCCATGAGGCTGGGGTACATGCTGCTAAAGTCCACTTCGCCGACGTGGTCGTGGGCGCCAACTTTGGGTTCGAAGACAAAGCCGCCTCGGTCACCGATGAGAAGTTCGTATGCAGTTTTGAAGGCTTCCGGGATGCTTTTGTTTCTCGGGATTAGTATGTCGTCTTTTATGGCTTGGTAGAACTGTAGAGAAGACATGCTTGAGCCTATGGAGTTGCGGGCTGCGGTATGGAGGGGAACGCGACAGGTTCGAGCTATCTCGATTAACCCGTCAAAGCCCGCTTCCGACAAAACGAAAGTGTTGCTTTGGTCGATGTGTATTCGACCGTAAAGTCTAACGGGTCCTGCCCTGTAGAAAGTGCGCCCATAAGAAAAGAAAGTTTTACCAGCAGGTGTTTTGGAAACGAACGGGGTTCTATCTCTGCTCAAAGTAAAAAGGTCCGAAACGTTGTTTTCGGTTGCTCGTTTGGTGAGGTAAGGAAAAAGGTAAGAGTCTCCGCCCGAGGTCACGAGAAAATCGGGGTCAAGCTCCTTGACTGTCTTCGCGAGTTGCATAATTTTTTCGACTTCATCGCCAGAGTCTATCCGAACTTCATTTTTGTCTTGGATTACAGTCATTGCGGCTATGGGGTCTTCGAACTTCGGGATTTTGCCTGCTTTGGCAATTTCCACTTCCAGCTCCATTTTCCGAAACGGCGGAATAGCATAATCCGTGCTGGTTACCGAGTCCAGTAAGTTGTACTGGAGTTTGGATTGTTCGTTTTTGACCTCTACGAGGGCAAGAGGGAAAATGTCGTGATCAAAAAAGTAGGCTCGGTCTCCCCTCAGGTCACAGTTGCTGATCTGGAACTTGATGTAGTCGCCGATCCGCAGAATACTGTTTGTTAAGGAGCCAATTTTTCTGCAGTCTTTGAGGGAAAGCTCCAAAACTTTGGACTTCTCGGCATCTGTTGGTTGAGCATACTTGAAGGCGAAGCGCCATTTTGCGATGTCTTGGTTTTTGTAGAGCCTGCTGATTAATGGTTCGATTTGTTCATTTTTTGAGGAGGCGTAGATTTTTGGTTGGAACTTGTCGGTTAAACAGATTCGTTTTCCGTTTTCGGTTATGATCCAGACGGCGATTTCGCCTTGGTCGCTTGGATAGGCGTCGAGTATCCAGCCTTTATTCGTATCAGCGCTGTTGATTTGGCTGCTGTTTGAGAGCATTCAGTTCCTTCTGCAGCTTCTGCAGGCTCATCTGTTGGTAGAGCATAATTGACATAGTCATGGGTTCGAAAAGGATGGGTCGAGTGGCGTTCCCAGCTGCCGAGGCATAATTGCGACAAGCGTCCATCAAGATCTCGAAAGCTTCGCGTTCTTCACTGCGAAGCGCTCTTGCGAAGCCGTTCCACCGGCTAATCTCCGATTCTAAGGCCATCCTATAAGACTCAACAGTTTTGCCCAATTTAACTCATCTCACTTTGATTTGGAACTCAAGAGTGGGCTAGAAACTGCTTTTAAGCTATCTGAGAAACGACTTTCTAACGCAGTGGAGGGGGACATAAGTTAAAGTGAAGTATTCCAGGTTCACTGGTTATTTGTTGTAATCCATGAGTGATGATTGTTTAGGCAGCGCTTTTTGGGCTTGTTTTTCCTTTTCTGATAGCAGTCCCAACTTGTCGATGAGGTATTGGCAGTTTTCGGGTGCGTAGCCGTGGTAGTGGTTGTTGAAGTAGCCAACTATCTTTTTGACTTTCCCCGCTACTTCTTGGACTTTGGGAACCCAATCGTCAATTTCCTGGTTGCTGTATTTGTAGTCGAACCAGATTTTCTCTCCTTTACCATGCCATCGAAAATACGAAAAGTCAGTGGTCAAGTGAACTTCAGGCGGCAAGAGCGGCTCATCAACGTTTGTATATGCAACATCATGTGCTCTGAGCAGGTCCCAGGTTTCGTTCCTTATCCATGAGAGGTTGCGAAATTCAACAGCATACCTGAATGTTGGGTCAAGCATTTTAAAGAAGGCTTCGAGGTTTTCAGGGTTATAACTGTATTTTGGGGGAAGCTGGATCAGCAGGCAAGCAAGTTTTCCGCCGAGCTGAAGAGGTCGCATCAGGTCAAGAAACGCCTCCAAATCAGCTTTCACCTCGCCCCTTAGGCCGAGCTGCTTGTCATGCGTTATTAGTTTGGGAAGTTTGGCTGTGAAGAGGAAGTTTTGGGGGGAGTACTTGAGCCATCCCATGACCGTTCCTTTTGTTGGGTTGCGGTAGAAGGTAGAGTCGATTTCTGCAGTTTTGAAAACGTTTCCGTAAGCACGGAGTTTACGTTTTTCTCCTTTCATGTAGAAGGAGCCTTCCCATTCTTTATAGCTCCATCCAGAAGTGCCCAGAAAGATATTTGCCGCAGTCAATGAGTAGCCTCCATGTTTTCTTCAGGTTCTCTTTTCGGGGAAGCTCTATTTTGACTTTGCCCTATTTCAAATTTCAAGCTGCCCATGGAAAAAGTGCTGGATCGCGACCAAACCAACTTTAGATAATGCCGCGTTATACCCAATTAGACGGAATAATCTGGAGATTGATAGCTTGGTAAAATCAATGATTGATCTGAGCGAGAGAGAAAGCAGAATAGTTAACGTTGTTAAGGCAAAGTACGGTCTCAAAGACAAAAGTCAAGCGCTAAACCTAATACTAAAGCGATACGAAGAATGCAGTTTGAGCCTCAACTCGGACCCGAATCTTGTTAAAGAAATACAAGAAACACAAAAGCACGGAAAATTTGTGAAAGTCATATACGAAATCTGCCAAAAACCAATGCCGTGAGAATTCTAAAGTGCAAACATCACGACGAATCTTACCTCCAAAGCGCACGTAAATAATTCCAGTGCCTTTTTTTGAGAATTATGGGTGGCGGATTAGGGTCGGTTAACCAGGCGCGGAGAAGAAAAGACTCCTGACGGAATTATCCAGGAGAGATTGTTTTTTCCGCGTTTTCGTTAACGCCTAACCCGCCAAGCATCAGCGCTCCATAGGACCCAAAACCCCATAGGCCAAAAAACGCTTATAACAATATGTGGTAACATCCACACAACAACCAACGTCCGGCACATGTAAACCCAATGATTTAATAAAACAAAGAGTCAGTAGTTAGCCTTAAGCGGGCAAGGCACAGATCTTTGAAAACATCTCATCGAATATACTTCAAGAACGCAATTGATCTGCAAGAGATACAAAATGAGTCAGTAGATCTGATGGTTACCTCTCCGCCCTACCCAATGATTGAAATGTGGGATAACATTTTTTCAGGTCAAAACCGCAGCATCAAGAACGCCCTGGAGAAGAACGATGGAAACACGGCTTTTGAGCTAATGCACCAGGAACTTGACAAGGTTTGGGCAGAAGTTTTTCGTGTCTTGAAGAAGGGTGGATTTGCATGCATCAACGTAGGCGATGCGACAAGGAAAATTGGTGCTGAATTCAGGCTTTATGCAAATCATTCCAGAATTCTGCAGCACTGCATGAGTTTGGGGTTTAATGCACTTCCGGAAATCCTATGGAGAAAACAGACCAATGCGCCCAACAAGTTTATGGGTTCAGGCATGCTCCCAGCTGGCGCCTATGTTACATTGGAACATGAGTTCATTTTGGTCTTCAGAAAGGGCTGCAAACGAGAATTCAAAACCCCAGAAGATAAGCTCAGGCGGATGCGGAGCGCGTTTTTCTGGGAAGAGAGAAATGTGTGGTTTTCGGACGTGTGGGAAGACTTGAAAGGCACAAAACAAAACAACATCGACAAGAGCATCAGGGAACGGAGCGGCGCCTACCCATTCGAGCTTCCTTATCGAGTAATTAACATGTTTTCCCTCAGAGAAGACACGGTGCTTGATCCGTTTCTGGGGACAGGAACAACAACAGCAGCGGCCATGGCGACAGGAAGAAACAGCTTGGGAATTGAGATAGATTCCAGCTTCAAAGATCACCTTCAGGAGAGATTCCGGGACATTGTTGAGTTTTCAAACAAGCTGGTGGAAAGCAGGCTAGAGAATCATATGCACTTCGTTAAGGAAAGGACCCGCGTTGAGGGACCGTTGGGGTATTCGAACAAAACCTATGGTTTCCCAGTGATGACGGGCCAGGAAGTTGAACTAATCTTTGACGAGCTAGAGAAGACTAAAGTCAAAGACGACATCACTGAAGTTACATACAAGAAGAAGCCAAGTTTGGTTCTTGACGAAGGCAGCATAAGCCCATTGAGCAAGGCGCCCTTGAACAAGTGGATCACAACTTAGAAGTCATGTTCTACCTTAATCCCGTCTTTTAGTTTCTCGTAATAGATCATCTTAGCATCTATTTTCTCTTGAAGCATGCCTTTGTGTTTTCTAATCCGGTAGGTTTTGTTGTGGATGGTTGGGGTCTCGCGCTTTTTTGTGTTTGCCTTATTCGCCGAAAAAGACAAAGAGGATAGTTGAGAACAAATCTTAACACGCACTGTAACAATTTATTCAAGGCAAGTAGCTTAGGATTTGAACAAAGATGAACGCTGCTTATCCGAAAAAAGCTTGTTCTCAGCAAACCCCCACTCTACACCAACTGACGCGGCAGCCCCGAAAATGTCAGGATATGTCAGGCGACAACATCGAGCCTACTTGGCAGATTTGCTTAAGAGAGTTGTTGCGCAAGTGCTAAGGCTTGGGGTTCGGGATTAAATTCTAATTCCACACCCATTACTACTGATTTTTGCAGGGGGTTGCGAAATGGTGCGCGACCCGCAATGAACTTGTTGTAGTTTAGTGGCAGTCACAAAAGTCTTTATTTGTTATTTGGTTCGGTACTTTTGTTGAAAAGGGCTTCTTTTGGTTAAGTGTCCTGATTGCGGAAAAGAAATTGAGAAACCAGTTAGGTCACTTCAGAACCATTTCTTTGTTTTAGAAGCGTATGTTTGTGATTCTTGCGGTAAACACTTTAACGAAACGAAGGATAACTACTCAGAAAACAATTACGTACCCGTCTTCTTCTCTCATGTTTAGCTGTGTTTTCCCAGAATGGTTTCTATCAATTGCAGTGAAGTAATATCTAAATCGCCTTTCTTGCGTATCTGATAGCTACACCAAACGTTGCATTTGTCTGGCATCCAAAGAAACACAGGTCAATGTAACCGATTCCCTGCTAGAATCATGGACCTATTTGTGAACTATTTCGGGAGGCTATCACTGCCTTAACAACCAGGAATTTATCGTCATCTTGGATGATTTTACTATCTTCCAGAACGGCGAAGTCCTGCACTATTTGGCTTGTCAAATTTTATCACCTTGAAATTGGAAACTATTTAGTAGGGGAATAGGTGGGGTTGTATCAATGCTCAGGGTTCTATTGCAAAATTAACTACTTTGTGAGAAAGTATCTAAGAAAGCGAAGGCAAATTTCACTTTTAATAACAAAACATTCCCTGCAAAATAGAGAAAAGCTGAGAAAAATGCTTCTTTTACTGTCTAAAGCTTTTGTCCTGCAAAAACAGTATCTGCAAGGAAAGCAGGAATCTTAGTGAAGAGAGAAGAAGCAATACAAGCTACCAAAACTTTAACAGAACTAACTGAAAGCTACAAAGACCTATACCGTGGAATAAAAGGCACCTCACGGGAAGTTGATGCCACAAAGAAGCTTTGGCGTGAAGGCAACAAATCAAAGCTTATAAAAATTGGAGTAGCCTGCATCATGTTTCCAGATCCTTCCCCCGTAGGCGAGATCATAGGTGCTGGTTTTATAGCAGCTGGATTGGTTCAAAAAGGAATTCAAAAACAAACTATTTACCTTGGAGACATCAAGAAAACCTTCGAAAGTACCCTAAGAGACATTCATTGTACAAGGCAAAACATACGTTTATAGGAAAACCTGGCTTCACGTGTTGTTTGATATTGGTTCGTCAGGGTCAGTTTTAGGATTCTTACTTTCAAATATCTTGAATGAGCCCTTGGCTTATGGCACATTGATATCAATTGCCATTTACCGTGGCATAGGTACTGGATGTTTGATTGGTGCCTTGTTTATTGGTGGCAAGCCAATCTATTGCAGACTTAAAGATAGAATTAGCTGGAAAAGAAAAGGTCAAGTTGTTCCAAAAGCTAGGGAAAGTGGCTAACTGCTTCCAACCAAATACTTTCCAATCATAGAACCTAGTTGAATAACAGCCAATGAAAAAGGAACCAGACTTTTCACCTCATAATACATTCTTCTTACCTTGCCCACATCTGGCTTTTCTTTCTCAATTTCTTGCTTTAATTCTTCAGCTACCAATCTCGCCATTCTTTTTGTTTGGTCTTCCAAATCCATTTTATCGACTTCTTGATAGAACCTTTTGAAACCTTCATCTATACAGGTAGTAACGACAATATTGTTCCCTTCTTTTGAGACCGTTATTGGCACATTTATTGGGCTGCCAGCCACGTTAGTCCAAAGTTGCTGCTGTCTCGCTAACATCGCTCCTATTTCTTCAATAGCAACCAGTACTTCTTCATCAAACCCTATTTCGTTCCTTTTTTCCATTGGAATAGCATTTACAAGGCCAGACGCCACAGAAATATCTCCAGAAACATTTGCTAATGAAGTTGAAATTGTTTTTGACAGTCCCACATTATCTGACAAGCTAATAGTCTCAACCAATTCCAACTTCATTGCTCTACCAACTTCAATTAAATTCCTCCCACATTTACGACAGAAAGCATCAGTAGCTTGGACTTTTGCACTACAGTTACCGCAGCCATAATGTACTGACATCACAGCACCTCCTTTTTCCTTCTATCACTCTTAGTCCTTAAGAGACTTTCTAGTTGCCTTCTAAGGAAGGACTCTTAGGTAGAAACTTTTCCAGCTCAGGCAAATTATCCGGACTCTTCACTTAGGGCTTTTTGAATTCAGCTGAAGCAATGTTGAATATAGATCGCCTTGCCCACCTTGGGAGGCGAGCGTATTGCATATCTAGAATGAAGAGAAGTTAGTATTTTGACCAATTCATGGAGCAGACTGAAGTGATAGCCCAGGAAATACAACAGCATTCTGCACAAATTATGCTGCTGTGGTCATGTTTGTGACTGTTCCCGCAAAGGTTTACCAATTCCAGGGAAACACGCCAGGGTAATAGATCCAGAGCACAACGAGAACGAGTCCAACTATTAAGATGCCAGTAATAATGGCCTTCATCGCAGTGTCCGACATTCTAACTTTTTTGGCAGAAGCCTTTTTGGGACCTGGAATTACTCCAACAGCAGATTGATTTGCGGGCGGTGGTGAACTTTTCTGAGGCAAAGCTTTTCCACAGTATGTACAAAACGTAACGTCTTCCTGGTTTTGTTTTCCACAAGAGGGACAAAACATCTGATTGACTCCTATATCTCAATAACATCAGGAGAACAAATAAGTTTTGTTAGTTCTCGATTTAAGCTCCAAACAAGATTGTCTTCTTAAGACGCATATTCGTTATTGGTCTTTCGAAATGACAAGTGTTTTTATTTCTTAAACCAAGAATTACCGAATACTCTTTAGGTAATGCAACGACTCTGTAATTCTCCAAAATCCCTTAAATTCATGTGACCCCAAATGATTCAAATTACTTTTCTACAACTTTTACTAATCATAGTAAATTGTTTTGCTCTGGCTTTCTTTGGAGCAGAAAAGTTGGAGAGCAGGAGAGGCGGCTGGAGGATTCCGGAGTCAAGGCTTTTGTTGATTGCATTCTTTGGACCATTTGGCGCCTACGCGGGCATGTTGCTTTTTAGGCACAAAACTCGCAAACTCAAATTCCTGCTGGTTCCTATTTTTCTATTAATCCAACTGCATTTAATAGCATATTTTTAATTAAATCCACGACATGACTTCTTGGCGGAACATACTGCAAGCCAAAGGTTATGCGTTTTTGGCTAGCTATTTAGCGAAAGTTTAATACCGCTTTTTTCGTGCAACTACTGGGAACTAACCAAAATAAGACTAAAGAGAGTCAATTCGATGAAAATGCCCAAAGACCCCAGTAAATTCAGTTTTGGAGCCACATCATCAACCGTAACAAGCTTAGGGATAATCTTTGGTCTCCTGACTTCAGGCAATCCTCAAGCCAGCGTGATAGGCTCTCTGCTGGTAATAGCAGTCGCAGATAACATTGCAGATTCGCTGGGAATCCACATCTATAGAGAATCAACGGCCACCCAAAAAGAAAACACTCGAATGTTCACCATAAGCAACTTCATCACCCGCTTCGGCATCACGCTAACCTTTGTTCTGTTCTTTGTATTCTTTCCAATAGACTACGCTGCTGCCTTATGCTCGGCAATAGGGCTGGGAATACTGGTCTTCCTAAGTTACCTCATAGGAGTTCAACGCAAAACCAGCATACTAAGAGAAATCGCGATTCACTTGGGAATTGCTCTTCCCGTGATAGTTATAAGCCATTTTCTAGGTCAACTAATATTTAGCATCTTCGGATAACTCAGTGCGATAATCCATCTCTAAACTTTAACAAGCAAACAATAAATTTCTGAAAAACAATAATACCACAGGCGAGTTTTTATGACTGAAAAGAAAAAACCGGCGGAAGGAGAAAAACCTTCCAAAAAATCTGAAATAGCAGTCACAAAGAAGAAAACAGCCGCAATTAGCAAAGCCTCAAAGAAAGCGCATGCCGTGGCGCCAGTTGCTCCTTCGGATCTTTTGCAGGCCCTTGATGACACATTCGCGAGATTCAGAAGCGATTTTGAAGACCTACTTTTGCCAGCAAATTGGGCTGAGAGGTTTTCTTTTGTGCCTGAAACCAGGATTCCAGTGGTCGATCTGGAAGATCGTGGAAAAGACTTCCTTCTGAAAGCTGAAATGCCTGGCTTCAAAAAAGAAGATCTTGAAATCGAGGTTCAAGATGACTCAGTCGCGATAACGGGCGTTGCGGGATGGAAATATGACGTGAAGAGTCAATTGTTCGTATGTAAGGAACGCGCCTGCAAAACATTTTTCAGGAGAATAGATTTGCCTGAAGAGATAAAGGTTGACGAGGCCAACGCAAACCTTACCGAGGGCGTATTAGAAATAACGCTTCCCAAAAGGGCGCCCAAGCAAAAACGAAAAGTTGCGATAAAGTAAACAACCAAGCCCCATTTTTTGTATGTTGAAAGGGGCAAATTTAGCCATACTCTGGCTGTTGCTGCTAAATGAAAAAGCAAAAGTTATACGGTTTCTACCCAACAGAAGGTTGGAAACGATTATGCGTTCTCTGCTAAAGATTCCTTAAGAAGCTTCCGGGTTTTGACCGTTTTTCCATATTAGGGCTGGTTCAGTATGAAGTTACTTGGGGTAGCCGACTACGCTGAGACAGATTGCACTTTCTTCCGTTCCATCTATATCCATTATTGAGTTGATTTCGTCGTCAAAGAAGGCTCCAACTTGGCATGATCCGCAGTTGATGCTTGTTGCAGCCAACGCTAAGTTCTGTGCCACGTGTCCCGCATCCAAATAAATGTATCTGTAGGCTCTCTGGGAGTATTTCCACTTTGATCTCCTAAAAAAAGCCGTCCAAACGAAAACAACAGCTGCTTTTGCGCAAATCGGTTGGTCTAAGGCTGCGTGAGCTAAGGAATCGCCAAAATTTCCCATCTTCAATTCCTCCAAGGAGTGATTCCTTATGTTATAGTGGTAAATGCCTTTCTCTAGATCTCCCACGTTGTTAGCAGCAATGTAAGTCTCGATCGGATACAATGCGCCAGCTGAAGGGGCTGTGCGAAACTCGTAACCGTGTTCCGTTCTTTGTATACCAGTGGATGCCCAAAGAAGAAAAGCCAAATCAGCCTTGCTCAGGGAAATGGTGGAAAAGTCGCGTACGCTTTTTCGTCTCTTAAGAACTTCGGTAAGACTAAAAGTAGGCTCTTGTATTTGCCATGGCAACTGAATGGTCTTGCAGGAAGGATAGCTCTTGTAAATTTCTGGCTTATCCGCCCAGCTCAGGTTACCGACGACCCTCGTGTCACGGGTATATTTTGTCGCTTTTTGGAAATCATCTCCAATGTTGGTTACCACAACGATCACCTTCCAAATGTAGGGGTTTCCCTCTACTTCTTATTCCAATTTTCCATATTCAGCCTTGAGACTGGTGTTGTAGGTTCGCTTACCTCTTTCATCGACTTTAAATGACATCCCAGGTGGAAATGAAACGCCTGATAAGCGTCTTGCTGCTTGGAGGAAATCGTCCACTTTATCATCAAACCAACACATAACGTAGCGGTCGATTTCGCCTCCTTTAAAAGTGATGTAATCGAGGTTGCCCATCAAAGCAAAGAAATCTTCCACGTTTCCTTCCACGGTTTTCTTTTCCGAAGTGGTCACGGATAGTTTTTTTGCTTGGATAACAGCCAATGGTTCTCTCTCAGGCTGTGGTCTTCGGTCACGGTAAAGAGTCAAAACAGGTTTGTTCCAAATGAAAGACGGCAAATGAATCATCCATAATCTATTACTGCAATGTTGTATTTATTGAAATTGTCAATCAACCTCAGAGGCAATGTCTTATTCTATTTCGAGGACTCGGCATACAAAAGGGTTCGTTGCTTTCTTCTTGCGTTCCTACGTTTGAAGACTTTGGGAGAGCTCGCAGATGCGGAAAAATCATTGCGCCCTGATTCCACTTTCAATAGACAAAATCAACGTTATCTAGCAGCAAAAATTTATATGATGGTTGCTTTCATATGCTTAATTGCGCGGATCGAGTGAACACTTTTCTAAGATCCTAAACGGGATTTGATGATTTAGTGACAGTTCTGGGCAAGTGAATGGAGTTGAAAGAATGAGCACAACGCAAGAAGCCCCTAAACAGCATCAACATTTAGGCGATACATGCCCCGAATGCACTAGTAAAAATCTCGTTCACGATTATGACACGGGCGAAACCGTTTGCGGGGCTTGCGGTTTAGTTCTTTATGGACAAACGCTAGATAAGGGACCCGAGTGGCGAGCTTTTACGCTAGAAGAGAAAGCTTCCAGAAGCCGCGTCGGTCTCCCAACATCCTATTCAGTTCATGACAAAGGATTATCCACCACCATCGGTCAAGTTGACAGAGATTCATACGGAAGAAAACTGCCTCTGGCAACCAGGCTGCTAATGTGGCGCCTTAGAAAATGGCAAATTCGCAGTCGGGTACACTCATCCATCGACCGTAACCTATCTCAAGCCATGAGTGAACTTGAACGTTTGTCTGGCAAAGTGAACATCTCAACACATACAAAGGAAAGAGCCGCTGTCATTTACCGCAAAGCCTTAGACAACGGCTTAGTCCGAGGAAGATCTATCAACGCAATTACCGCAGCTGCCCTTTATGCAGCTTGCCGCGGAAACGGAACACCCCGCACCCTTCGCGAAATCGCCAAAGCAAGTCTTGTTAACAAGAAAGATGTTGCACGATGCTACAGATTGTTGCTGCATGAGCTTAATGTTCAAATGCCAGTTGCCGATCCATTGACATACGTTTCAAAAATTGCAGAAAAAAACGGAATATCAGGTAAAATTCAGGGTGCAGCTATAGAGATACTTAGAGCGGCTAGAAGAAAACGAGTTGCGGCCGGGAAAGACCCGATGGGCTTAGCTGCAGCAGCCCTCTACTTAGCTTGCCTTCAGCACAACGATAGAAAAACACAAAAAGATATTGCAGAAGCAGCTGGCGTCACTGAAGTCACGATTAGAAATAGATACAAGGCACTTAAGAAAGAGCTAAACCTCGAAACACCAGATTGAAACGCTTATGTCTCAAGGATTTCTTGACGAATAAAAACTACTCATGCCCAAAGCGGGTTATTTGTCAGTTTTCAATATTTAGCGCCAATTATCCACTTGTGATAGCCCAGGAGTTGTTGGCTGAGTTTATTGGAGATTCTGCTATTTCGTATATTTTGCCATCTTCGGCGCAAATGTAAAGTTCATTTTTATCATCTCTGCCAAAGGATGTTATCTTGAGATCGGTTTTCAAAAGTTCCTTGCTCACAGTGTTGCCCGTATCATAGCTGCTAAGAGCCCAGATTCGACCAGACACATAATCTCCATAGATATAGGACCCAACTAATCCCGCTAGTTTTGACCCTCGGTATACAAAGCCTCCGATTGTTGCATTGCCTTGATCGCGTCCATACTCCCAAACCGGCAATTCCAGCCCCGTTTCGTTGCCGACGGCATAAGGTAATGTGCCCTCCATTATGTTCCATCCGTAGTTCTTGCCTTTCTCCACGATATCGATTTCCTCCATCCGATCCTGCCCAACATCACCCACCCAAAGCTTACCAGCGAGTGAGTCGAAGCTGAAACGCCAAGGATTACGAAAACCAGAAGCATAAATCTCCTCCTTACAGACAATCGTGTTTCCTACGAAGGGGTTGTCAGCAGGGATTCCATAATTTCTCCCTTGAGAAGGATTGTCCACATCAATACGCAGGATCTTGCCCAGCAAAGTGGAACAATTCTGGGAATTTCCACTTGGATCTCCTTTGGGACTTCCATCACCCAAAGAAATGTAAAGATACCCATCTGGTCCAAAAGCCAATTGCCCACCGGCATGACTTTCATAAAGCTGTGGAATCTCCAACAAGATTTTCTGGCTGTTTTTTTCCGCTTCGTTGGGTTTGTTTGGCAAAATAGACCACTGAGCAATGATGGTTCGCAGAGGATTATCAGCCAGGTAGTGGACATAAAAAAGTCCGTTCTCCGCAAAGTTAGGGTGGAATGCCAAACCTAGAAAAGCACCCAAATGCACCCGATCACTGATGTCAAGAAAAACGTTAGCTTCAGTTGTGTTTCTGCGGTTTTCAAAAACGTAGATGAAACCCATTTGTCCTACCACGAAAAACCTGTTTGATCCGTCTCCCGAATCGTAAATTCCCACAGGATAATCAAAGGAAAGACTTGGGAAGGCAACCTCGACCTGATATCGGAATGCGGTTTGAGGCTCAGGCTGATTTATGACCAGATTTAACGCAATCGCACTGCTAATGAATAATATGACCAGAATCGTAAGTCCAAGGAGCGTTTTGTGCCTCAAAGAACCCATCCTTTAACCTTGATTTCGTTGATTATTAGGGATTTGGTGGGTAAAGGTTTTTCAATGTTAACCATCGGGGCTTTCACGGGAAAAATATTGAAGCGCAGAAAAACAATCATACGCTTTTTCTTTTTCGTAATGCAACATACCTACAATTTAAGCGATTAATATTCTCTTTCAGAATCTATAGATTCGAACAACTAGGCAGAAAACGCACAATATTATTTGTTGACCATCTCCTTGTATTTAGTCTCTGTGCTCGTGGCCTTCTTCTTCAGATTCCTCTTCCGCCTCTTCTTCGTTCTCAGAGATTTCTTCGTTTACATCGCTTTCTTTGTCCTCTGCATCTCCTCTTGCAGGATAAGCATCATCCAGCCAAGATTCAAACTGTTTCTTGCCTTCAGGATTAGAAAAAGCCCACTGGAACAGTTCGTCGATTACATTGTTTAAGTCAGTTTGGTGACCGTCGGCCAAATATTTCACGTATTGCGCCCACTTTGCTTGTAAGGAAACTTTTAATTCAACCATGTCTCATCACCGCATTTCTCATTTTAGCAGCTGCATGCTCTCTTCAAGACTCACAGCTAGTTTAATTTCACTTGTATTCCAAGCCATCCATTTCGCAATGTCGGGTTCCATAGAGAATTTTTGCAGGGCGTCTGAACTTTTTGCTTCATACACCCAAACCACCAAATGCTCCGGGATTACAGTCCAAACACCTATCCTCTTGACTCCGTGCTTCTTCTCTAATCCGCTCATTTTTTCAGGTAATTCAAGTGTCAATTTCTTCATTTTTTCATTATTCAAGGGGCAGTTCTCAGGAGAATGCCTAGAAACTATCAAAAAAATTGGCGTAGAAACACTTCCAATTAAAGATATAGAAAAGTCGCATATAAACCATTGGAAACAAAAGCGAAAACAGTTTATGCAAGATACAACACATGGAATAATAGGTTTTTGTCGAGGTGAAACATTTGGCTGAGAAGTTGGAGCTTGTGTTCATGGATAAAAACGGCAGGTTTTACCCATTAGACGAGGTCAGCAGTGCAGAGTTGGCTAAGGGACTTGAAAAGATCTCCAAAGAAATTGGAGCAAGACTGCAATTACAGAAAGAACAGCGATAGCTTAAACTGATTTTGAGGGTTATTTCAATAGTTGTATATGTGGCAGGTCTGCCTTGGAGATTATTAATATGCTGAATTATGTTTATGAGCGTGTAGGCACATAAGACCTCATTCAACAGCTTCTCGAATTCTGTCGCGTCTTACAGTTGCATCCGTGACGCCGAAGGTTTCTGCAAAAAACTCCATATTTTCAGAAGCAGATAATCGTTCATAGAGACTGGGGTTCTCGGTGAGTATGCCCACGGAATGACGGACTTTGATTGGGTCAATTCGAATGTCAAAGCCCTTGGTTGGCGCGATAAGGCATGCTGACATTCTGAGAGTAGTTGTTTTGTCAGCGCCATTTGGTCCTAGAAGGCTAAGTACTTCTCCTTCACCTATTTCATGGCTAAGGTTATCTACCGCTGTGAAAGTGTTGAATTTCCTCGTCAACTCTTCTGCAAAGATGCTAAGCATCAACGTCTTACCTTCGAAGGTCGCTTGATTACACCCTTATGAATTAGCGTGTGTGATTTGAGATTGCTAAATTCAGAATTCGTGATTACAGTGTCATTGCTAGTATTCAATAAGAATATTGGCCATTCAAAGAGCAAGCTGAGAAGGTGACGCGTTCAGAGGCATCTAGGAAGCGCAGTTGCTTATTGACTTTCGTTGACCATTCCACAGACTAAACAGACTCTCTTGTTGGCGCTGTGCTTGGTCAAACGCCCACAGAACTTGCACAGCCGTTGCGGTCGCTCAAATTCTTTCATCTTAAAATTTCTCTTCTCTGACGCTTTTTCAGCAAATTGAAAGTCAATTTGTTCGGTTTCCATTTTCACTTTGCCAACCTGTTTCACCCATTTCCATCCGGCTATAAATACAGTTGGCACTTGTAGCAGTTTTTCACAATTAGTAGAACAAATATACAATTCTGCGTGAATAACTCTGGTTTCAAAATTTGATAGGCAATTATAAATTGCGCGCCAGTTTTAAGTAGAAATAGATTCTAATCAAATCCAAAATTACCCCCATCAACTTTTGAAAATTCACCCATAATTTGGGGCTAAGAAATTCCCCTCATACACAACAAAAAGGCGATAAACATGAAGAACTTCCAAGTGGCAAATATCCTCAGGAACATCTCAATACTTCTTGACATGGACGATGTCCAGTTTAAACCGCGTGCCTACGAGAAGGCTGCACTCTCGGTCGAGGCTATGGAAGAAGACGTGGAAAATATCTACCGACAAGGCGGAATCAAAGCCTTAACACGGATACCCGGTGTAGGCGAAAGCATCGCAGAAAAAATCGAGGAACTAATCAAAACAGGCAGACTCGCTTACTACGACGAATTGCTCAGAAAAGTACCAGTGGACCTCGACAGCCTCCGGGGCATAGAAGGCCTGGGACCAAAAACCATCAAAGTTTTTTACCAGAAATTGGGCATCAAAAACATTGATGAACTTGAAAAAGCCGCCAATGCCCACGAAATCTCCCAGCTACCCCACTTCAAACAAAAAACCGAAGAAAAAATCATTCGCGCAATTGAATTCGCCAAAAAGGGTCGCGGCAGATTCATCCTTGGATTTGCACTTCCCATGATTCGAGGCATAGAGAGCAAACTAAAAGCTCTTCCCGACGTGAAAATGGCTATGGTAGCAGGTTCCGTAAGACGCATGAGGGAAACAATAGGCGACGCGGACTTCCTTGTGGTTTCAGACAACCCGCCTGCAGTAACAGATTTCTTCGTTTCCATGCCCGAAGTCCTGCAGGTCATCGAGAAGGGCACGACGAAATCCGCTGTAAAACTGAAAACGGGCATGAACGCGGACATCAGGATTCTTCCCCAGAAAAGCTTCGGCGCCGCCCTGCAGTACTTCACGGGAAACAAAGACCACAACGTAGCCCTCAGGAAAATAGCCCAAAAGAAAGATTGGAAACTCAGCGAGTACGGCTTGTTCGAAAACGAGAAGCAGATTGCAGGGGAAACCGAGGAAGGAGTCTACGAGAAACTGGGGCTGGAATGGATCCCGCCGGAACTGAGAGAAAACTCTGGAGAAATCAAAACTGCACAGAAAAACCAACTTCCTTCCTTAATCGGCTACAAAGACCTGAAGGGCGACCTGCAAGTGCACACCAAGTGGACTGATGGAGCTAACTCGATAAACGAAATGGCAGAGCAAGCGAAGAAGATTGGGTTAGAATACATTGTTATTTCTGACCATACCAAGACGCTGGCTATGACCGGTGGCTTAGACGAAAACGACCTGCAGAAGCAACGAAAAGAAATCGATCAGGTTAACAAGCAGATGGAAGAAATAACAGTTCTACAAGGCGCAGAGATAAACATCCTCAAAGATGGTTCAGTGGATATTTCTGACGCAGCGCTAAAAACTCTGGATGTTGCCTGTGCCTCCATACACTCATACTTAGACCTACCCAAGGAAGAAATGGCCAAAAGAATCATCAAAGTCATGGAGAACCCAAACATCGACGTACTGCTACACCCCACAACACGCGAAATACAGAAGCGCGATCCAATTCAGCTCGACATAGACAAACTCGTCGACGCATCCAAACAAACAGGAACAATTCTAGATATAGACTCTTACCCTGACCGCCTAGACTTAAAAGATGAACACATACGAAAAGCCGTTCAAGCCGGAGCGAAACTAGGAATAAGTAGCGACAGCCACAGCACCGTGCAACTGCATTACTTGGAACTCGGTGTGGCTCAAGCCCGTAGAGGGTGGGCAAAAGCCAAAGACATAGTGAACACAAAAGCGCTTGCGGATTTCAAAAAAGCACTTAAGGATTAAGAAACCACAGATAGTTCCAATTAATTTTTAGCCTGCCGAAAGAGGCAACTTCACTCATCTAGAATGAGCGGTTTCATTCTATCAAGAAGAAAAGTGTAGTCCTTTATGCCAAAAAGGTGACTTATGCAGTGGCAATCAGAGCAGCCAAAGCCCCTAATTGCTTCTCCACGTGTGAAGATTTCCTTTGAAAGGGGGCATTCCGCGGACTTGGAAGCATCAAACCAGAGGACCTTTTCGGTTTTGGAGATGTAGCTGTTGGCAAGTAATCTATATGCCAAAAGAGGTTTTTTCTTTTCTAAGGTGTCGCTTTACCCGATGCTCCAAATGGGTTTGCGCCGAGAGTAAATAAATGTAGGCGCCTCTTATGAAACCTATTTCGCCTAATGCTATTACATTCGCTTCGAGGTCTCTATCCCGACGTATGATTAGTGCGTATACGCCTTTCACGCTTTCATCCAATTTACTGGTAAGTGTGCGCGTCTACGTCAACATTTTGGTGGAGCCGTTTGATTTTGACTTCTATCTTTTCCATATTTTCATCTGCACCTTTGAGAGTTTTCGCGAAGCCCGTCAGGATGTTGCCCAAAGTCTCCTGCATCATATGGTTAAGAGGTAACGGATTTCCGTCAACGCGCAATTCTGTCTCAAAATTTTTCTTAATAATCCTATGTTTTTCGGCCAAAATAGTCACAATCCATTGTATTTTTGAGGTGTTAATAGATAAAGATTCCCAAAATCCGTGTTTACCTAAATAACTGCTTAAGAGCGCCCTCGAGTTCTTCATAGTTTTTCACAACAAGATCTGAATGCACTGTTATCCAGGGACTGAGGCGAGGTATTTTGGAGATCACGATGACCTTCTTGCCTTTCCGCTTGGCGTAGAACAGCTCCATGCAAGCCCCCGCGGAAAGCTGGGGCAGATAGACAATCATGACATCGCATCGGTCAGCGTCATCTAGGTCTCTTTGAACGAAACCGGATACTGGAACATTATCCCACCAGCACTGCTCTTCCCGATTGTAGATAACTTTCTCTCTAAGCCACGGGTCAATAACATCGTAGCCTAATCGAACGCAGATCCCAGTAATTGCTTCCCTATATCCTTGCTCAGTTTCCATGCCTTGGATGGGCCCAGAAATGAAAGCCTTCTTCTTCATGGTTAAAAAACATAGACCAACCCAATTTAATGCTTTTCCCAACTGGGCGATCGAGTAGCGAAGTCTTTCCTTGCTTAAAACGATAGATTGGCGGGTCTCGCAAACTAACTGACCGCGGAGAGGAAAAAAGACCTTAATGGGGTGAGAGGGGAGGGAGAGGAAAATCTCCGCGGTTTGTTAGCTGCATGACCCGTCAACCTTCACTTTTGATTGCTTCGGGACACACCGAATAGCTAGTGCACAGAAACTAATAACCGCTTGTGGTTACTTGCATGCAACAACAGATGACGCTGCAGGAGTATCTTGTTCAAGTCAGCTGAATTAGACAAAAGAAAATTTGGTTTCTCAATTTGTTGGGCAGATTGGCAGCATAGTTTTTCCATGTTCCTCATTGAGAACTTCCGCTATTGCCAAGTAAATTGCACTAAGGCCGCAGACAACACCTTCAACGCCCGCTATGGTATTCACAGTTACACCGCCAAACAGAACAGAGTTTGCTGTCAGTTCTCTAGTCACAAGCAGGAAGAACAGCGCCGTCAAGCTTGCAAACACGAATTGGAGAGCGCGGTTCTTTTTTAGTGTCCCAAAGAACATGGAGAAAGTGAATAAACCCCACATGAAGAAGTACGCAGCGAACGCTTCGTGTGTTGGACCACTGAATCCACTCAGAAATGATAGATTGGGTAATACTAACAGAAACACCAGTGACCACCAGAAAAGTCCATAAGACGAAAAAGCAACTGTCCCAAAAGTGTTGCCTTTCTTAAACTCCATAATCCCCACAATCACCTGAGCCAATCCGCCATACGCCAAGCCCATCGCCAGAATCATCGTGTCCAAAGGGAAAAGACCAGCGTTATGCAAGTTGAGCAGGACCGTTGTCAAGCCAAAGCCGAGTAATCCGAGAGGCGCAGGATTTGCCAATTTTGTGAGTGTGTTGCTCATTCTTTCCACATCACTGTAGTTTTCAATGTTTCAGACGTTTGTTTGCGCTTTTGCATATAACCTTATTGGTTATCCTACATGTTCCCTCTTCTTTTGCACGCAACGTATTTTCCGATCTCAAGTACACTGAAGACTATGGCGGCAAACAGAGCAGCAATTGCCCAATCAATGAGTTCCGGTGAATGCACATCGAAGACTGCTTGGATGCCCGGCGTATACAAAATAAACAGCTGCAAGGCAAATGATGACAACAGCGCGTACCAAAGGAACTTGTTCTTGAAAACGCCCACCTTAAACACAGGGTACTTGAGCGAACGAGCAGACAACGCAACCACCAACTCCATTACAATCATCGCCGTTAATAATTGAGTTCGGGCCTCCAAAAGCTGGAACTCGCCCAGCCAAGGCTTATGCATGAAGAAAGCGGCTAACAGCAGCGACCCCATCAACAACGGCATGACTGTCAAGTATACTTTGACATCTCGCGTGAAGATGCTTTCTCTAGGGTTGCGAGGCTTTTGCTGCATCAAATCTGGGTCTCCAGGATCAACCCCCAAAGCGATAGCAGGCAATCCGTCCGTTACAAGGTTCATCCACAACAGCTGCACAGCAGTCAACGCAATAGCTGCATTGCTTATGGACGTCAAGCCCAATTCAGTGGCGTTTGATCCTGGCGAAAGCACCGCCGCCAAGGTCGGGATCGAAACAACTGCAATTAACATAACAAGGATTTCCATTATGTTACATTGCAGCAAATACGTTAGGTACTTCTTGATGTTCCCGTAGATTTCTCTGCCTTCCTTTACTGCCTTGACGATACTGGCAAAGTTGTCGTCTGCCAAGACCATGTCTGCCGCTTCCTTGGTGACTTCCGTTCCTGTTATTCCCATCGCAACGCCGATATCGCTCATCTTTAATGCTGGAGCATCGTTTACTCCATCCCCGGTCATAGCTACGATTTGATTTTTTGCTTTCCAAGCTTTGACGATGCGCATCTTGTGCTCAGGTGAAACCCGCGCGTAGATAACCACGTCTTCAACCCGTGACAAAAGTTGTTCATCAGTCATTGCTTCGAGCTCTGCACCTGTGAGAACTTTGCCGCCGTCACTCTCACCTAGTAATCCAAGCTCCTTGGCGACAGCCGTCGCAGTTAGTTTATGGTCGCCCGTGATCATGACCACACGGATGCCAGCGCTCTTGCAGAGAGCTATCGCATCTTTCACTTCTTTACGGGGTGGGTCAATCATGCCGATTATGCCCACAAAAATGAAGCCTTGCTCGATACTTTTGGCGAATTCGGTCTCGCTCTCAGGCAATTCTTTGTAAGCGAAACCCAAATTCCTCAAGGCCTGACTCGCCATCTCCTCAGTAGCCTTGATCAGCAACGCACGATTTTCTTCTGTCAACAACGAGGTTTTGCCATTTTTGAGAATAGCCGTGCAACTCTGCAACAGGATCTCTGGTGCTCCTTTCATGTAAGCCAGTTTCTTGTTGCCTGCCAAGTGAATAGTGGTCATCCGCTTCCGTTCGGAGCTGAAGGGGATTTCGGCGATGCGAGGCTCCTTTTGCTCCAAATCTTGTTTCCAAATATCTGCTTTAGCAGCAGCCACGATGAGTGAACCCTCGGTTGGGTCACCCTTGATTACCCACTTCTCCGTCTGGGTGTCCCGTTCCAGCGCCGAATCGTTGCAAAGTGTCGCAACCTTGAGCAATTGCTTCAACTCTTCGCTGGGCGTAACTTTTTGATCTTGAAGTTGGAATTCGCCTTCAGGCGTATACCCGACTCCTGTAACCTTAAGCGAGGTACCATTCACGTAAACGCGTTGCACAGTCATTTCACCCTTGGTCATGGTGCCTGTCTTGTCGCTGCAAATAACACTGGTGCTACCCAAGGTTTCAACAGCTGGCAAACGCTTCACAATGGTATTTACTTTTGCCATGCGGTACATACCAATGGCCAACGCACCTGTAACGATGGCCGGCAATGCTTCAGGCACCGCAGCTACAGCAAGACTAACTGCCCAAAGGAGCATGTCTATGATAGGGCGACCTTCAACAACTATTCCAACTGTGCCAACACCGACGCAGATGACAACTGCAAAGATGCCTATCCATTTTCCGACGTCACCCATCCTCTTCTCCAGCGGCGTCTTCTCCTGAGTCGTAGTCTGAACCATTTGCGCGATTTTACCGAATTCAGTCTGCATTCCTGTGGTGGTCACAAGAGCTCTAGCTCTGCCATAGACCACGATGGTTCCAGTGAAGACCATGTTGTGTTTGTCATTAAGTTGAGTTTCCTCCGAAAGCACGTGAGCATGTTTGTCAACAGGAGCCGACTCGCCAGTTAAAGCGGCTTCATCAACCTTAAAATTGAACGACTCCAAAATCCTGGAATCAGCGGGAACTTTGTCGCCTGTGTAAAGCAGAATAATATCTCCTGGAACAAGTTGTGAAGCAGAAACTTTGGATTCTTTGCCATCCCGAAGCACCATGGCAGTCGGTGCAGTCATGCGTTTGAGTGCTTCCACGGCCTTCTCACTGCGGTATTCCTGCGTGAAACCCAAGGCTGCACTAGCGATAACAATTGCGAGGATTATTACGGCGTCAACGGTTTCACCCACAGCAATTGAAAGTCCAGTGGCAATGAGAAGGATAATCATGAGAACGTCTTTGAATTGTTCAAAGAACAGCAAGAAGGGCGATTTGCCTTTTTCCTTCTTGAGCTCGTTCGGTCCATAAGTCGCTAAGCGGCTTTGGGCTTCTTGTGAGCTCAACCCTTTCTCGCTGGTCTTAAGCTCCCCTATTGCCTCTTCAGGCGTCAACGCATGCCAGGGTTTCACCGTGTCTAACAACTCCAGTTTCAGGTAACCTTTAACACAATGACCTATAGCCTTTTCTGAAAAAACCGCACTTGAGCTGCAGCCAAAGGAAAAAATCCTGCTTGTTTTCGCCACTTCATGCCCGAATCCGGTTTAAGCCGAAATTATAAGCGCCACAACGAACACCAACCGATTAATAAGGCAACGTGCAATCCCCGCGACGAAAGGTTCTTAAGTGATTGGGTCTTTTTCCTAACGGCAATAGCTTCCCATTTCAAAGTTAAGCACGACCAATGACCGCCGATGGCGGAAAGTGGATTAGGTGCAAACTGTAAAGGTTAAAATATCCGAATAGCGAGGTGAAATGATATGGAAAATATATACGCAGCAATGCTCCTTCACAAGGCAGGAAAACAAATTAACGAGGAAACAGTCACTGCAGTCCTCATCGCTTCAGGCGTCACAGTAGACCCAGTTCAAATCAAAGCGCTCGTTGCGTCACTCAGCGAAGTCAACATCGACGAAGCAATTAAAGCAGCACCAGCCATGATGACAGCAGCACCAGCACCAGCCGCGGGCGCAGCAGAACAGAAACCAGTCGCAGCCGCACCAGAAGACAAGAAGAAGAAAGCTGAAGAAGAAAAAGCCAAAGAAGAAGCAGCTCTCGAAGGATTAGGCGCCCTATTCGGATAGACGCCAATACTCTCCCTTTTCAATTTTATCCCTATTGTAACATTTTAGATCCTGTTTACACAGATAGCTCTAGGAAGAATAAAGCAAGATCTATTCGGAACTACTGAAAAGCAGGGATTTGCTGTTGAAAAAGGGGCGGCGTTGTTTCTGGGGGGTGCTTCTTTTTCCGCTCAAGAAATATTTTCACCAAAATCACAGGCAACCAGCCTAAGAGAATCGGCAATGTAGCAGGCAAAGCAGGCACCGGAAGCGCATCAGCTAACTCTTTGTTCAGCAATACAAGTTCAAACAAGCCGAAAGACACGCAAATAATGGCAAGCGACAAAACCGCAGTTTTCCATCCGTATTTTTTCATAGTCTGCGACGCTAGTATTCCTGAGAAGAAGAAGTCGCCTAGCCCCAGCCGCATAATCTGAATGCCCGCGGCAGTCGAAATTAACGGGATAGTTGGGAATGCAACCAGAACTGGCAGACCCAGCCCAGAAATATGCTCCGCAGCTTGCACCATCGTATGCGTAACCCAAACCAGAATGATGTCCATGAGGGTGAGGGCGCCCGCGAAAATGAAAACCGTTTTCCACGTGAACAAACTGTTTAGGTAAATCACAATTAACATAGCAAAGATTATGCCATAAACATCCAACAAGTATGGGAACCACAAGAAAGTCGAGCTGAAGAATCCAAAAAGCAACACAAACAACGCCGGCGGCAACGCCGCTAGGTACCATTTCTGCTTTTCAGCAGGCTGCGTTCGAGCGTGCAATAACCCAATGAATGTGAGTATCCCAAAAATGGCAAAAGCCAAGATTCCAAAGAGAGTTAGGTCAGCAGGTATGACACCCCAAAGCCCTGCCGCTATCGCTAACAAGCTGACGACCAAAAAGCCGACGCAGTAAAGAGTCACACGATGAGCTCTGAAGCCTGAGAAGACGTACGTTACGGTAAATAGCAAGGATGAATAACTGAACAGGAACAAAGCCAGAAGTGCCAGACTTGGAATAAATACGATAACTGAGACCGCTACGGCTATGACTCCAACGAGTAACGCGGTGTCTCGGTTTTTGAATTCTCGCTCCTCAACCGTTTCCTTCAACTTTGTTTCTGCTCGTTTGCCTATGAAAACCGCTGCGAGCGTTACGAAGAACAGGATTGACGGCATCAGGATGTCGAAATTCATAAACTAACCCTCTCAAAACCGCCTTTTAATCCTTTACGTGAAAAATCCGTAAAACTAAGCAAAGTTTACTTGAAAAAGAATAAAAAAATAAAATTGAAAAAAGGATACTTATGAACGAAGTAAAGATATTAGCTTAAGGGCTTAATATCGGCGTGGTGGTCTTCGTTTTGCGTAGCACTCTCGGCAGTATACTGGCCTGGTACCGTCTGGCTTGAATGGAACTTCACATTCCTTTCCGCAGTCAGCACAGGTTGCCTTGTGCATCTCTTTCGGATACATACTCTTTTTCACTTCCTGTTTTATTCGGTGCAAAACGTAATTTTGCACAAGCCAATACCTGCATGCTTAGGTTTAAACTTATCCATTCAGCAAGGGCATTCTTCAATACAATTTGAGCGATTTTCCCAAGGAAAACAGCAACGAGCCCTTAAACTTTGCTTATCGATGAATCCTACATAAAAGTCTCCGACCTACTTTAACGTCTCAAACTGAACATTCATCACAGCAAGAGTCGCCAAAAGGGCCTCTTCAGTACGCACCGTTTCTGTACCCTGCCCAGGCACCATGTTCAAAACGAAATCCACTAAATCGTTCAGATTTGCTCCAACATCTTTGACAATTTCATGCAATCCCCTTGTAGGCGCTCCAAATAGAACGAGCATACGGTTCGCTTTTAGCCATCTTTGCTCAAGGTTTCCCACCGCGTCTTGAAATCGAGTAGCGAACTTGGAGGTAGCAATTGCCAAATCATAATCTCCTTTTTCAAGGAGTTTGATCACGGAACGACGTTCTACTGAAACTGCGTACCCCCAGTATTCCGAGATTTCATTTCGATCAGCTATCTGGGCCTCAACTTGGTCAGCTATTCCCGTGACCTTGACAGTTAATCGCTTTCCTAAGGCAGATTGGGCGTGCCACAATATAGCGGATTTTTCGACACCGATGTCCACAAACATGCCTTCTTTTGCCTTGGATACAGCAACGCCTTCCCGGTACTCGCCCAGTCTTAAGTCTCGAATTCTTCCAAGCAGTGGATGGTGAGGTGTGCGCAGAGGCGGCAGAATACCTGCGTACTGCAATTCCGGTCTGAGCCCAAAGAGATGCTTACGAAGGTATTGGGGCGTTTCCATGTAGCTTAACAATGTGGCTATTAGGTCTATGTCCAAGTTCTGGTTTGTTTTTGGGTTGTCGGCGTAAACTATGATTTCGTTGACTCGAAATATTGCGGCGGCGCGGCCGATGAACCCGATTTTCGAAGTTTTCTCGCGCAGGTGCGGTGTGTCCGCAATTACTGACGCGGGTATCGCAATAGCCAACTGTTTCTTTGCCATTCTTGCCACATGCCTGACTGGAGAACTGCCGTTTAGCTCGTTGTTGAAGCTAGTGTTGAAGCTATAGAGTGAAAAATCAAATATAAACATGCAGACATTAAATGTACGGGGGAGAAACGTGCCAACTTCGATTCTTGACGACTTGAATGGAATGTGTAAAATCGACAAGAGTAATATGATCGGATTCTGCGTCGACGTCGCTAACCATTATGTGGAGTCGGCGAAGAACACTCAAAAAATCAGACTTGAATATCAAAACCCGCAAAACGTCATAATAGCTGGAATGGGCGGATCAGCAATAGGCGGAGAAATTTTGAAAGACTACTCTCGAGCCACGGCTAAGGTTCCCATCGAAATAAGCAGAGAATATTGTCTTCCCAACTACGCCAACAAAAAGAGTCTAGTCATTTTGGCAAGCTATTCCGGAGATACTGAAGAAACTCTAAGCAGCTTCTTAGACGCCATAAAACGCGAGTGCATGGTTTTCTGTGTGAGTTCGGGGGGAGAGTTGATAAACTACGCAAAGAAACTGAAGGTGCCTTATGTGCAGGTCCGAGCCGGAATGCCTCCACGCGCCGCTTTTCCACACATGCTTTTACCTTTATTAACAATTTTGGAGAAAACTAAATGTGCACCTAGCTCCACCGAAGACTTTTCAGAAGCAACTCGGCTACTGGAAAAAGTGAGTACTAACAACGCACCAGAAAAGTCTTCAAACGAAAACTTCGCGAAGACTCTCGCAAGAAACCTCCAAGGGGTTGCCCCCGTAGTTTATGGCTTTGGCATTTATCGTGGAGTGGCTTTGCGTTTCAAGCAGCAGTTTAACGAAAACGCGAAAGTGCCAGCAAAATGGGAAACCTTCAGCGAACTAAACCACAACGAGACCATGGGCTGGGAAAAGCCGGAAAAACTCGCCAAATCCTATGCCGTGGTTTTCCTGAGGGATAAATCGGAGCCTTTGGAGATTCGGAGCAGAATCGAAACCACAAAAAACCTCATGCAACCGAACCTGCCCAAAATGTTCGAAGTGTGGGCCCAGGGCAAAAGCAACCTTGCCAAAATACTTTCCACAATTCTGATTGGCGACTTCACAAGTGTCTACTTGGCGATGCTTCGTGGCATAGATCCAACCCCAGTGAATACGGTATCCAAAATGAAAGACCAGATAGAGCGAAACGGGGTAAAACAGAAAACCTTAAGGGAACTCGAAAAAATAAGCGCCAAAAACGCTTAAGAGTTCTCGACTATGAATCTCTTGAATGTTTCTTCAGCAGCTTCTAGAGACAGCATCTTAGGCGGGTGTTTAAACCCGTAGGCGCAGATGGCTTCAATTGAACCCTTTTGTTTCTTGTTCAGCGCCAGCTTGGTTGCACGTACTACGTCGAAGAGTACGCTACCCGCGTTTGGGGCGTCTACGGTGCTAAATTTGAGGTCGATTTTCATGGGTGCATTGCAGAAGTAGGTACCGCTTATCCAGAAGTAGCTGTCTCGTTTATTCTGCAGAAAATCAACGTAGTCCGTTGAGCCAGCAACGACTTCAGCTTTGTACGGCAGTGTCGAAGTAACCGACTCGGTTTTTATGGCTCGTTTTGCGTCCCGCGTACGGTCCATAGTATCCATGGATTCGGTTCCTCCCCCAACGTCTAACTGGTAGGTTTCGACGATTTTCACGCCGTTCATGGAGAGCAGTTGCAGGAGGGTTCTATGTAGGGCTGTGGACCCGACTTGGTCCACGAGGTCGTCGCCAATGAGCGGTAAGTTGGCGTCTGAGAAGCGTTTGGCCCAACTTGGATCGGAGGCTATAAAGTTTGGTGTGGCGTTTACGAAAGCGCATTTAGCCGTTAGAGCATGCTCGGCGTAGAAACGTGATGCTTCTGCGGCTCCGCTAGGAAGCAAGTTAACCACCGTTTCAGCACCCGACTGTTTAAGCACCTTAGCTACATCCGCCTCGGATGCTTTGCTGATCTTCACGACATTGCGGGTTGATTCGCCTATCCCATCTAGAAGGGTACCCTTGTGCACAATTACGCCCATTTTGGGTATATGCGCAACTTTCGGCGTGTTGTTCGGCTCAGCAAATATGGCTTCGGCGAGGTCTTTGCCTACTTTCCGCTCGTCTACATCAAACGCGGCAACCACCTGGATATCGTTCGGAGTTAAACCTCCTAAGCTGGGATTTCGCAGCCCAGATGAAACCTGTTTCGTTTCAGGTTTGCCGTAGTATTGCAGTCCCTGAATTAAGGCTGAGGCACAGTTGCCCACGCCAACTAATGCAATTTTGGTATTCGGCAACTCTTAAACCACCGTATATGGCATTTCTATTTGTCGCAGTCTTATAAAAGGCTACGCTGCTACTCTAATTCGTCAGAGTTCGCACCGGAAACTTCGCAAATCTGCATCCTTTTCTGACGAACTTCTGAATTGAGATTTAGAAAAAGCTATAAGCCACGTTTTGGTTTTTGTATCGTTTAGAATTGGTTTTTTGGAGTTTGTAAAAATGAAGAGACTATTTTCAATGAAACTTTTTGCGATTCTTTGCATAACAATCGGTTTTTTGGTCGCGCCAAACCTTAACGGCCCATTTCAAGCAACCGCAAATGCACAGACAATCGACTCTGTCACCCAAGCGTCGCAATCGAATACGGATTGGCCGATGTTTCACCATGACTTAACCCACACAGGCTACACCACCTCAGCAGGCCCAAACACGAATCAAAAGGCATGGAACTTCACGGCGGCGGGGGGCATCTGGAGTTCTCCCGCCGTGGCTGACGGCATTGTATACGCTGGCACGCTGCAAGGTCACCGAATGTACGCCTGGAACGCCATCACAGGCGCGTTTCTCTGGAATTTCACGACCGGTGGTTTGATTTATTCGTCTCCGGCCGTAGCAAATGGCGTGCTCTATTTCGGCTCTAACGACCGCCAAATCTACGCCTTAAACGCCACTGACGGAAGACTAGTCTGGAACTACACCACGGGTGGCGAAGTGCATGGTTGCCCGAGCGTCGTAAACGGCGTGGTTTACATCTGTTCTAGCGACTTCAAGCTTTACGCGCTAAACGCCGCAAACGGCAACCTTATCTGGAGCTACGTAACTGGAGACAACGTAATTTCTTCTCCAGCAGTCGACGACGGAATCGTCTATTTTGGCTCGTACGACCACAAAGTATACGCCTTAGACGCCTCGACATCAAAGCAAATCTGGAACTTCACAACAGGTGCAGCCGTCGAATCCACACCAGCACTCGCCAACGGTGTACTGTACGTAGGCGCACATGACAACAAAACCTACGCTTTGGACGCATCAACAGGCGCAGAGAAGTGGAGCGTCACCACAGGATACGATCTTTGCGTGCAAGCTTCTCCCGCAGTCGCCAACGGAATAGTCTATACGGGAGGCTCATACGACAACAACGTCTACGCCTACAGCGCCACAGACGGCTCCCTCATATGGAACTACACCACGGGAGGCGGCATCTTCACCGCTCCAGCAATAGCAGGCAACGTCGTGTACGTAAACTCTAATGACAACAAGACGTACGCCCTGAACGCAGAAACAGGCACCTTGCTTTGGACTTTCAGGACTAATGGTCTCCTTTACTCCTCTCCCGCCGTTGCCAACGGATTGCTCTACGTGACTTCATACGATAGAAACATCTACGCTATCGGCGTAGCGCCAAGTCCGAGTCCATCTGCTTCGCCGAGCAATTTGCCTTCGCCCTCAGCTACAACTCCTGCAACAGCAACCTCAACCCCCTCCTCTGCTTCATCAAATGACCTGAATTACATAATCGCCGCAGTCATCATAGTCATCGTTGTAATCGCAGTAGCACTTGCAGCATTGAGTAGACGACACAGATAAATCAGCTCCAAACATTCCCCTCTTTTTGTTTTTTCTCTTTTCCTAAGAAGCAACTATGTCCAGCTACTAGCAACCTTTAATTTATCATCGGCGATTAACCTGTGAAAGGATCGGACACAAATTGACCGAAACAACGAAAACTGACAAGTTCACAGCCATCAATGAGTTAGCCCGCAGAAGGGGCTTCTACTGGAATAGCTACGAGATTTACGGTGGAGCAGGCGGGTTCGTAACCTACGGACCGCTGGGTACGCGTCTGAAGCAGAACATAGAAAACAAGCTCCGCGAGTTGTTCGTCAAACAAACCGGTATCCTCGAGATGGAATCTTCGGTCATCACCCCTGGAAAGGTCTTTGAGGCTTCAGGGCACGTTGACCACTTCAAAGAACCCATGGTGGAATGCATCAAATGCAGTAAACGCTTCCGCGCCGACCATTTACTGGAAGAATATGCGAAAATCAATTCTATAGAAGCGGAAAAAATGACGCTTGAGGATGTTCAAGCTGCCATAGAGAAAAACGGAATAGCATGTCCAGATTGCGGGGGACGATTCAAACCGCCACAACAGTTCCTTACTATGTTTGTGACTACCATCGGACCCTACGCGGTCGCAACGGGTTACGGTAGACCTGAAGCAGCGCAAGGCATATTCGTAGAGTTCAATCGCCTCTATTCAGCGGCACGGGAGAAGCTGCCATTCGGCGTCATCCAAATAGGGCACGCTCTTCGCAACGAAATTTCTCCCAGACAAGGGTTGATTAGGCTGCGTGAATTCACGATTTGCGATTTGGAGTTTTTCTTCGATCCTGATGAGCCCTGTTGCAGCCTCCTGAAGGATGTCGAAACCGAGGTCCTGCCCATTCTCTTAGGCGAAGAGAGACAGAAAAACTCGGACCAAACAATTAGAGTAACGGTTCGCGAGGCACTGGACAAAAAGATTGTGCGCTCGGAGTGGCAAGCCTTCTTCATGGCAATGGCCAAACGGATGCTATTTGAGATAGGCGTTCCCGAGGATAAACAGCGGTTCATCGAAAAGTTGCCTTGGGAAAAAGCCCACTACTCCAGCCAGAGTTTCGACCAAGAAGTACTTCTTGACAAGCATGGCTGGACAGAAGTTTCAGGTCATGCGTACCGCACCGATTTCGACTTAACTTGCCACATGAAAGCCAGCGGTGTCGACATGCGTGTCTTCAAAGAATACGAAAAGCCCATTGAAACCGAGCAATTCGTAGTTAAAGCTAACATGGCGAAGTTGGGACCCATCTTTAAGAAGGACGCAGGCAAAGTCGGAGAGCTGCTTTCGAAGGCTGACTCAGACGTGGTCTCAGCTGCCTTCAAGAAAGATGGCTATTACATAGCAGAAGATTTCAAGATTCTACCTGAGCATGTGCAAATCGTCACCCAAAAGGTAGTCGTGCGTGGAAGACGTTTCGTTCCGCACGTAGTAGAACCCAGTTTTGGGTCTGACCGACTATTCTACACGGCTTTGGAGTACGCTTATAGCCTTAAGGACGACCGTGTAGTCATGCGTTTTCCAAAGAGCATAGTACCTGCCCAGATTGGCATTTACCCACTGATGAGCAAAGACGGGTTGGCAGAGAAGGCTCAGGAAATTCAAAAGCAGCTGATCCAAGAGGGCTTCTCAGTGGAGTTTGACGAAGCAGGCTCAATAGGCAGACGCTATGCCAGGGCAGACGAAGCCGGTATCCAATTGGGCGTAACAATTGATTACGAAAGCCTAAGCCAAGATACTGTGACAGTGCGTGACCGCGATTCATGGCGGCAAGTTAGAACCAAAATTAGGGCGCTACCCGAACTCCTGCATAGGTACTTCCAAGAGAAAATAAGCTTCGAAGACTTGGGTAGTTTAGTCGAAAGCTGAAGGGTATCTTTTTTAACACACCCACGCACTACAATTTAGAACGTTCAGCGATGGACATGGACGGAAAACATAAAATGGTACTTCCAGCCGAGACAGAAGAGCGCGTTAAACGTCGGGCTTTAACTGCCTGCCAAGACAACTTACGTAAGGTGCTCGAGGTCACCCGGAAAACCCCCCAAATGGCTGAAACACTTCGCTAGAGGCAACAAAGAATCCGCAAGACAACTTTTAAGCGAAATTAGGAAAGGCGAAGAAGAAGTTATCAAAGCCAGACAAATGGTAAGCCAGGAGCTTGCCGAAATAGGCGCAATTCTTACCAGCAGAGAGGACTTCCTCAGGTTCACGAACTTGACAAGTGAAATTGCTGATTTCTCCGAAGGCATCGCGTTTTACCTTGTTGAGATTATGGAGCACAACTGGAACGTTCCAGCCGATGTCCGCAAGGACCTACAGAAACTCGCAGATGCAGTTTTGGATACGGTGCTTAAGCTCAGGGAAACCATGATGGTTCTCAGCTACGGCTCAACAAAGACCTTGGAGAAAGCCAAAGACGTGGAAATCGCCGAAAGAATTGTTGACGACCAATTTCGCATGCTAACCATTAAGGTGCTCAGCAGCAAACTCGACTTGCCAGCCCTATTCTTAATGCGCGATGTTCTGCAACTGTTAGAGAATTCTGCCGACAAAGCCGAGGACGCCGCAGACGCCGCGAGACTGCTTTCCTTCGTCATGTAACAGCGAGGGCGAACCTATTGCCTGAGAATCCATCGAAAATCAAGGTAGAACTGCTTGAGAATTTCCTGGTGGTTTGGGATTCAACGGAAGGCTCGCAACTTTACAAGAACGGCTACTACGGGAAGCCTCTAGGCATCGCGAAACCCAAAATTCCTGAGTTTAATGTGCCACTAATTCTTGATTTGATGGAAGGCGTCTACCTTGCAGAGAAGGGGCAAATTGCTATTTTTGAAGGCGCAATGAAACGCAATGTGGGCTTGGCGAAACTCAAGGAAAAAGCCAAACAACTGTACGAAGAATTCGACGAGAAATACGTTGTCTACCAGGATCTGCGGGAAAGCGGTTTAATTGTTACGCCCGGCATCAAGTTCGGCTGTGACTTCGCAGTTTACAAGTACGGTCCAGGCGTCGAACACGCACCATACATGGTTTCCGTTAAAACTTCAGGATCGAATATTTCGGCGACGGAAATCGTGAAAGCGGGGCGGTTGGCAACGACGGTTCGGAAACGATTCATCATCGCTGTGCCAGGTTTAGGAGAAGGAAAAGTAAAGTATCTAATTTTCAAGTGGTTCAAGGCGTAGTGTTTAACTCGAAATTAAAGTTTGGTTTTTGAAGTCTCCCCGTACTCGTTGGTGAGGGTAAATCTTTGCAGACTCCAAGGTGCTGCCTTCTTCTAATATGACGTCGTCGGCAACCACTGATACGTCGCAGATACATGTTTGTTTCCGCGGGTTCGACCTCACCGTGGTGTGCCTGCCAACTATGCTGTCTCGAATTTGAGCGCTTTCACCAATCGTGGCGCGATCCATTACCGCTGAGTTTTCAATCACCGTTCCTTTGCCGATTCGGGTGAAGTTGTCGATGCATGAATTCACTATTCTGACGCCATCATCGATTTCGCAGTGCCTTCCGATGAGGACGGCGCCTTCGATTTCTATTTTGCCATGCTTAATTTTGCGGACGATTTCTTGACGTCTTAACGCGGCGTCGTTGCTGTCCCCTTGAACCCAAATTTGCTGTTTCTCGTTGATTCTTCCTCCGAAATCTGTCAGCATGCTGAAGCCGCCGTGCAACAGCTTCTTCATAGCTTCCAAGTAACTCTTTGGGGTACCCACATCGAACCAGCTGCCTTTCAAGGTGTAGCCGTACACGGGACAATCAGTGTGCGTCATGTAGGGAATGAAGTCGTAGCCAAAGTCTAGGCGTTTGCTTCTTTTCGACTATTTCTTTGACGCCTTTTTCTTTGAAGACTTTCTTCACCTCGGGTGAAAGCACGTACAAACCTGTGTTTGCGAGGTTGCTTGGGGCGTCTTTGGGCAGGGGTTTTTCGACAAAGCATTTGATGCGGCAGTTTTTGTCTATGTCCGCTATGCCAAAGCCTTCAACGTTGCCTACTTCGCGGAGTACAATGGTCATGACGGCGCCTTTGTCGCGGTGGAAACGAATGAGGTCTTTGACGTTTATGTCGAATATGTTGTCACCCTGCACTGCAAAGACAGGAGTTGTAACCTCGTAGTAGTCCATGTTTATTCTTACAGAATCAGCGCTTCCCAAGTCCTCGACGTTAGGCTGGTATTTTATGTGAATTCGAGGTTTAATGTTGTACCTAGCGCTGAAGCCGTAACCTGACTCGAAGTAATCGTAGAGATCGCGATAGTTGGTGTAACCTTTAACTCCGAAAATAAAATGTCGTATCCCCTGTTTTGCCAGCGACAAAAGGGAAAATTCTACCAGAGGTCTGTTCAGCAAGCGAAGACAGGCTTTACTGGTTTCGGCTGTTAGTGGCAGAAGTCGAGTCGCTTTGCCACCCACTGGGATTATTACTCGTATCCTGTCTGGAGCATAGTTGTCTCCCAAGAGGGGCGCGTAGTTGTCGCTCAAACTTTTCACCCACGGCTCCTCTAGTCGGTTCATTGCATAATAACCTTTTTTAACCTATCCAGAAACAGGCTCTCACAACATTGCACTAATTACCCTTGTTCTCTACTATCGTTTTCAAAGCCATTGCGTTGTTGTGTTCTGCGTCTCTAGCTGAGTAAATCAATGTGACGGTGCCTTTTTCTTTCTCAAGTTGTCTGAGTTGGTCGACCAGACACTTCTTCGCTAAGAGTTCTGATCGGTATCTTTTCTGGAATTCTTGCCACTTCTCTGATTCATGGCTAAACCATTGCCGCAACTCATCACTGGGCGCGATTTCCTTTAGCCATAGGTCGAGTTGCGCTTTATCCTTTGACATGCCTCTTGGCCAGAGCCTGTCAACCAAAATTCGAAACCCGTCTTCTCCCTTTGGTAGTTCGTATACTCGTTTGGCTTTGAACAAAAAACTTCCCCGAATATATTATCTCTTGCGACTTCCTTAAGTCTTTGCGTCGGTTTGACTTCATTCAATTCTGGACGTATTATTTTAACCTGCGTTCTGGTTTTACGTAATATTCAGTTTCAGCATAGGTAAATAGGAAGACCCAAGATGGGAAAAGCTTTTCAGGTTCGCAGTCTAAATGTTCAGGAATCAGGGAGCAACATGAACATTGAACTTCCTTCCGAAGAAAAAGTTGTCAGAGCGTTCGCAGCAGCGCGCCGATCCCTTGAAATTGAGAACATTAAGGAGGGCTTGAAGGATTTGGTGATTTACGAGATGACCGACGGCATGAGAACATCAACGCGTTTAGAAGGAGGCAACGCTTACTTCGACGGCGGAGTTTTCTGTCTAAGGTTTATTCATATGCTTCAAATTCTGGGCATGTCTTCCTGTTACGTGAACGTTATCGAGGAGAAACACACTCACCGTGATAACTATTCACATATTTTCGATGGTCTTAAGAAATTGTTTCCCATATACGCAGAATACGCCAAAAAACATAACGTGAAACTCGTGTTTTTAGGCAACTTGAACGATTCGTTGGAACCCAAGGGGTACAAAGGAAACTTCTCAGAGGACCTCAAGAAGCTTGAAACAATCACGGAAAAGAACTCAGGCTTCACTGCCTACTTTTTAATTAACTACTCTCTCGAGTGGGCAATGAGGAATGCCTCTAGGTTTGCATCTGTGCCCTTGTTGGACGTTACTGTGCGGCACACGAAGTTCCAGTTTCCAACAGGAATGATGCTGCCCTCCTCCAAATCCGATTTCTGCAGCCTGATTTACGTCCAGCAAGGCTCAGCGGGCACAACTTGGAGTGACGAGCAGATAGTTCAGTTGATCGCAATCGCGCTGAGAAGCAAGCTCCTGAACAGCGGGACTCAGTATCTGAAAAGTTACAGAGAAGGCGAAAGAGACACAATCCGGTCTCAGCGGGAAAATGAGTTGTTCATGATTCACCGCCAAATCGCCCCCGAAAAGCAGAGCGCGGCGACGGGTTCAAGTGGACGCAAACACAACATCAAGCGCGCCATACTTGCCGGACCTGCGGGTCCTGAAATATACGAGTTCTAGACTGGGTTGATTATGACCGGCAAAGCTTCTGCTTTGTTCACCCTGGGTAGGCCCTTTACATCCCTGCTGGGGGCAGTCGCGATTTTCGCTGCGAGTTTCGTTGGTTCAGGCGCCAATATCGGGTCTTATTCTATACCGGTTGTACTGGGGGTAGTCATTGGTTATCTTTTTACGAGCGCAAGCAATGCACTAAATGACTTCTTTGACCGCGACATAGATCGTGTGAACCACCCTGAACGACCGATTCCCTCGGGTCATATTAGCTCACAAGCGGCTTTGATTTTTTCTTCGGTTTTGTTTGCAGTTGCGGTTGCTCTAAGTGTATTTCTAAGCTTGTACAGTGGAATTCAGGCGTTGTTGATTGTGCTGGCGGGACTTGCAGTTCAAATAGCATATGACGTAAGAGTAAAGAAGACGAAGATCGTGGGGAACTTATTTGTCGGGTTTCAGACTGTTCTGGCGTTTATTTTCGGTGGATTAATTGTCAACAACCTGAGCCCGGTGGCGTTTATGGCGGCTGCATCGTTTTTGGCAATAACGGCGCGGGAAGTCGTGAAGGATGTCGAAGACATAAAAGGAGATGTGGACAGGGTGAGCTTGCCCAAAATTATCGGCGTCAAAAAGGCCAACATTATCGCTTTGGGTCTCATTGTATCTGCAATCGCCTTAAGTCTGGTCGCCTACTATCCTTTAGCCCTTTTCGGAGTTGTCTACTTGGTCGCTATTTTGGCGGCAGACGCAGTCTTCATCTATTCGATGCCTCTGCTGTTTAAGAATCCGAATGCAGCCAGAAGAACATGGAAATTTGCCATGCTGCTGGCGCTGATTGCATTCATAATTGGCCGAATCGCTTGAGTCACGTTATCCTCTAATTCTGTTTCTGCATCCTTTTGTATATTCATCCGTGCCGATCGTTTGACGTTTGACTATTAGTTTTCAGCCTGATCGCGAAGTTTTTCTTGACATATATACCCGCATGTCTCGGGTATGTTAACAATGCATAAGTACGTTCGAAGCTGATTCTGAATTTACGAGGATGTTAACATGTCTGAACGCTTTACTAAGAAATGGGAAAGCAAGAAAGAAGGTAGTTCATTCGCGGAAACCGTACGCGGATCCGTAAAACAGCAGCAACCATTGAAACCAAGACTAGACTTCGCAGTGAAGAAACTCGATATGCAAATAAACCGACTTGACCAAGCCAACGAAAGATTTACTCAGAAAGACAAAGCTCTCTTTTCGAAATTAGTCGATGCATACGCAAAACACGACACCTCACACGCCAACATCTACGCCAACGAACTGGCCGAAGTCCGCAAAATGGCGAAACTCACCATGAACGCCCGACTAGCACTTGACCAAGTGTCCTTGAGAATAAAGACTGTCAGTGAATTTGGCGACATCGTGTCTACGCTGGGACCGGCCATTGGGGTCTTGCGCAGTGTAAGCGTAGGAATGTGCGGGGTCTTACCAGAAGCAGAAAACGAATTGGGAGAAATCGGCAACATGCTCAGTGGTTTAATGTTCGACGCTGGAACTACTTGCGGATCGTCATTGAACTTTAGTAACGTCAACGAGGACGCGGCTAAAATCCTAGATGAAGCAGCTGTTGTAGCAGAGCAGAAAGTCAGCGCAACCTTCCCAGATCTGCCGTCTGGTATCAATATGGGTGCAAACCAGAAATCGAAGAGCTAAAACGTTTCGTTTCTGACAACATCTTTTCTTTCTTTTTCTCTTTCTTGGTACCTTCTAGAGTCTATGTTGCCACATTGTCTTGTTACATTTGCCCTTCACGGTGCGTTCCCTGCGACCCGTTAACTCTTCTATGTCGATTACGATGCAGCAGGCTTCGCTGACGCGTTTGCGGTCAAAGATTTTGCCGCCATCTTCAATGGGCTTTCGGTAGATTTCTTTGTACTTGGCGTGTAATGTTTTGAAAAACTTCCAGATATCTTCTTCGTTTTTCTCTATCCTTGCGGTGCCAGTGGCGAGGACGCTGTCATAGTCCAAGTGGCAGAGGGTGTCGTAATGATAGCTGACTTCTCCCATGTATTCGTCCACCTCGAAGGCGCAGCGTGGGTTTTTGGCTATAAGGTCAAGTTTTTTGCCTGTCCAGTCGCAGTGAAACCCAATTTTGCCTGGCAAGTAGGCGAAGTTCAACGGGACTATGTATGGTGTTGAGCCGTCGATTAGGGCGAGTCTTCCAACTTCTGCGTCTTTGAGGATCTGTTCCATCTCCCCAAGCCCACCTTGGGCGAATTCTATTTTCTTCAATGGATACACATCCAGAACTGGTATTTAATTTGTCTTAATGCGTATAAGTTTTGTCTAAGCAACAGCCAATAGACACTCTATTTAGCGTATAACTCCGTTGTCCACTCACCCTTCTCTTTTTCTCCATACAATTCCTTGGTTCCAGGGTGAGGGCTTGGCAAAATCGTCTAAAAAGCTATTGTCCACCGGTCTTATCCTGACCATTTTTTTTAGTGGTCATTCAACAGTATGCTTGTTGATTTCCAATTGTTCCAGCATTTTATAGATTTGGTTCGTTGGTGGCAAACACATTTGGTCGCGGCAAATATATGCCGTCGCTTTGCCTTCGATTTTCTCATAGCTAAGCCCTGCTTTACCCGGTGCCTTGACCAAAACAACCATGTTGGGTGTGTATTGTCTCTTCAAAGCTTCTAGCATTTCCTCAGTGTCTCTTTCTTTCAAGTCGCCCACCAAAAGGACGCTGCGAGACGGTCCTATTGCGAAATCAACTCCTGCAAGAAGCCACGTGTACGCTTCAGGTGAACCCTGCACCTCATTCGAGAACACCATAGATATTTCCTTTGCCAACTTCTCCTTCGTCAGGTCCATGCTCAAGCGGCTGAGCCTAAGCAGATTGTGCAGCGCCACCGAGTTGCCCGAAGGGACGGCGCCGTCGTAAACTTGTTTCATTCTTGGCAAAGAAGACTCGGGTGTTGCGGCTGTAAAGAAGAATCCTCCGTCTTTCCCGTCCCAATACCTCTCAATCATCGCCTTATTCAAATCGGAAGCAGCTTGCAGATATTTTTCCTCGAAAGTTGCCTCGTAGAGCTCGATTAGCCCGAACACCAAGAAAGCATAATCATCTAAGAAGCCCTCCACCGCCCTTTCTCCCATCACAAAGCGGTGATAGAGCACACCATTTTTGCGCATCCGGTCCAACAGGAAATTAGCGGTTTTCGATGCCGCTTCAAGGTATTTGGTTTCTTCAAGCACATATCCCGCTTTTGCCAAAGCAGCAATCATTAATCCGTTCCAGTCGGTTAAGATCTTGTCGTCTGTTGCTGGAGGTACCCGCTTCTTTCTAGCCTCAAAAAGCGATTCTCTTATATTATGAACTCGGGCGATAATTTCTTCAAGTGTTAGACCCTTATACGGCGCAAGTTCCTCGAGGGCTTCGTCGAAGTGGAGTACGTTTTTGCCACTTCCTTTCCCTGAGTCACCCAGAAAGTTGCCTTCTGGCTTCACCCCGTAGATGTGTACCGCCAAATCTGCGTCTGCAGGCGTCAAAGCCTCAAGAACTTGATCCATCGTCCAGACGTAATATCTCCCTTCTTCGCCTTCACTGTCCGCATCTTGAGCCGAATAGAATCCTCCGATCGGTGACGCCAAATCCCGAGTGACATACTCTAAAATTTCTTTCGCTGCAAGCCCGTACCAACGCCCGCCAGTCGCCTGAAAAGCCTCCGTGTAGGCCAACGCGAGTAAGGCTTGGTCGTAAAGCATTTTTTCGAAGTGGGGAATCAGCCAATGGGAGTCAGTGCTATAGCGGTGGAAGCCAAATCCCAACTGGTCATATATTCCTCCGCGTCGCATCTGCGACAACGTCTTTTCGACAATGTCTAAGGCGTTCTTGTTGCCACTTCGATTCCAGTAGCGGAGCAGGAAGATCAGGCTGTGGGGTCTAGGAAACTTGGGGGCTTTGCCGAATCCGCCGTTTTCAGGGTCAAAATCCTTCGACAACATCTCATAAGCATCCTGCAAAGCTTCCATTCCCAATTCGTCCTCGGGGATGCGTTTCTCTATGGCTTCTAGGCGGCTCTTAATATCTGCACCCACTATCTCCAGCTCGGGTCTGCGCAGTTTCCAAATGTCCATTACTTGAGGGATGAGTTCCAACATCCCAACTAATCCATGTTCACTCTGCTTAGGTATGTAGCTTGTTGCGAAAAACGGATTCATCCGAGGTGTCATCAAAACGTTCAGAGGCCAACCGCAGCTCCGTCCCATCGCTTGGCAAACCGCCATATAGGCGGCGTCGAGGTCAGGTCTCTCTTCTCGGTCAACTTTTATGCAGATAAATGATAGATTGAGAAGTTTGGCTACTTCTTCGTCTTCGAAGCATTCGTTTTCCATAACATGACACCAGTGGCACGTGGAATAGCCTATGCTAACGAAGATGGGTTTATCCTCGGCTTTTGCCTTGTCAAAAGCTTCTTGCTTCCACGCATACCAGTCCACTGGGTTATACGCGTGCTGCAGAAGATATGGGCTTTTTTCATGAATAAGTCTGTTAGGTTTCCTTTCGCCTTGATTAGGAATTTGCATAAGAAACCTCCCTAGTTTTCACTAGGCTAAGCGTTTTATTAAGTGTTCGTGCCTTGTTTTGTCAGTATTCTACGCTGAGGTACAACAACACCGAAAGTGCGATAAGCTCGAACAAGTCTGGTAGAAACGCGAATGGACCCAACCCAAAAACATCGAAGCCTGCAAATCGGACGACGAAGGGGCTCCAAGTAATGTCTTTGATCAGGAAGAACACAGCGAACAGTATTAGTCCAATAGTGAATTCTGACCTTGTTTTGAGGAAAATGCTGACGTAGTTGATAATGAGAACGACCAGCAGCACTATGTTAATGGTTGAAAAAACAGTTCTGGCAACATAGTAAAAGTCTAGATCAGCTGGGTTCGGGAGATATGAACGTGGACCGAAAGGAAAGGTCTGTGGATTTGACCTACTATTGAGGTACGAAATTGCCAAAACGGCTAACGACGCCGCTGCTAACAAAATGGTTAGAAGGATTAGGATTTTCAGGTTCTTGCTCATCGGTTTCCCCTTCGTTTAACTCCCTTTTCTACTTTTTCCAGATTTTCTTCAGAATCTCTTCAAACATTACATAGTTGTCTTCCATGGTTTGCGTTAGAAAGTATGTGGCTCCATACTTGTCTCCCACGGAGGTTACAATATGGTTTTTCTCCAGAACTTCAAGATGGTATCTTACGGTTTTATAGTCAACTTTCAGGGCATTAGCCAACTGGTTTGCATTCTGCGGAGTCTCACGTATGGATTTGATTATTTCTGAACGCGTTATGCCGCCACGGGTGCCTGCGATAAGCCATCCTAGGAGGTATTTGAGTGGACGCGCATTGGAAGACATGTTTCGGCTCCGAGCGAGATTCTTTTATCAACTTAGACCGATTTTGGTAATAAACTATTTCCCATATTGGGCTGGGGGGCACACGCTACGATTGTGCTCGCAGATTTGGAAAAGATTTAGGTGTAATCCTGAACAACTGTTTTATACGGGGAACTGGTACCCTTCCAAGCTTGAGAGCGAAAATGTACACCCACTCCCCCGAAAAGACTCATGAAGATTCAGAGCAGCTAGAGAGGATTTCACGTCTCTCTTTCCTTCAGCTGCTTTGAACCTTCTCGAGCCAAAAACAATCAAATGTCAAAATCAGCGATGAAAGGTACATGAAAAATTTCGGAAATATGAGCGCAATAACGGATTAAGATTCAAAACCAATAGGATCTGGAAATCAAATGAAGTACATCCAAGGAAGTAACTAAATTGGGAATCCTGAATAGAGGATTTAGAAATATTTCACGGCGAAAGATAAGAACATTATTAGTCGTCATTGCTTTAGGCTTTTCCATGGCCATAATGATGGCTATTCCTGCAGGCATTGCAGTGAATCAATCCAACACCCAAATCTTGACCAATAACCTGAGCAACACAATAGCTCAAACAAGTACATCAATCAACGAATCATTGACACAGATAGATTGTAGCTTAACTCAATCTGCGCCATCAGGGTTTGGCTTCAGCAGAGACAACACCACATCTCCATTCAGACCGGAAGGTTCGCCGCCTGCTGGTCTACCAGGTAGCTTTACGCCCGGTCAATTTGGCGGAGGAATGCCTATACCTGGAGAATTTGGTGGTGGAGCATTTGGAGGCGGTGCAAGCGAACCTATGAATGAAACCTACTACTCAGACATAGCTAACATTGCTGGGGTTGCCGCAGTGGCTCCGGTTCTGCAAGTATCTGAAGGGCACAACATCACGGTAACTACTCCTTCTGGAAGCACCTTCAATCGTCTCGTTGCAGACTACGTAATCAAAGGCATACCTTTGACTTCGATTATGAACGAATATCCTATTCTACCCACGAATATAACTAATGGAAGAACCTTGCAGGAAGGCGACACTGGTGTTGTGCTTTTAAGTGAAAATAATTCAGCGTATTTCAATGTCAGTGTCGGTGATACAGTTGCCATTTTAGATAGTAGTTTCTTGGTGGTGGGTATCTATGGTTCCTCAGGAGTTTCTGATAGAACCACTTTATACATGAATCTCTCTGACGCTCAGACTTTAACTAACAACACTGGATACATAACCAGCTTGGCAATATTTGCTGACACAAGCGACGCTGTCACTTCAGTAGCTAACGAAATAAACGCCTTGCATTCCGAGCTTGATGTTGTCACGGCTCAAGAACGCTTAGACACACTTAGGCAAGTTCAATCGAACTACGCTACCCAGCTGGAACAGGCTCAGGCAACTCTGAGCGCGACACAATCCCAAGCCTTCCAAGAAATAGTAATCGCTGTCGCCGCTACCAGTATCATAATCCTCTTCGTAATGCTGTACACAGTACGTGAACGAACCAAAGAAATTGGCACACTCAAAGCAATCGGATTCAGCAATTGGAACGTGATGAGTCAATTTCTGCTTGAAGGTGTTCTGCTTAGCTTGCTTGCAGGCGTAGTGGGCATAATAATCGGAAGTGTTGCAGCACCGTTCCTATCATCGGTCTTGCTGCCCTCAGTGAACCTTTTTGGCGGTAATAACGTTTTCAGGGGTAGCGCAGTCGCTTCAAATGCGTCTGTTGTGGTCAGTCCTGAACTTATGCTGATTACGCTCGGAGCAGCCATCCTACTCGGCGCCTTGGGCAGCCTATACCCAGCTTGGCGTGCATCAAGAACAAGACCCGCGGAGGCAATGCGATATGAGTGAGACAGTTTTGAAAATAGAGAACATGTCAAAAGTCTACCAGCTTGGCAAACGCAACGTGCAAGCGCTCAATAACCTGAATCTCCAAGTGAAAAAAGGCGAATTCCTAGCTATAATGGGTCCTTCAGGCTCGGGAAAAACTACATTGCTAAACGTGCTAGGCTGCCTAGACAAAGCAACCAGCGGCAAAGTCCTGTTGGACAATGTGGATGTCGCCAAAATGTCTGAGTCAAAGCTGTTCAAGATTCGAAGGAACAAGATTGGCTTCGTCTTTCAGACTTTTAACCTGTTGCCTTACTTAAATGCTCGAGAAAACGTGGAGTTGCCCATGGAAAACAATGGCACACCCAAGAGTAAAAGAAGCAGCAAGGCGCGTGAGCTTCTGGCTATGGTGGGTTTATCAGGAAGAGAAGAGCATAGACCACAACGCCTGAGCGCTGGAGAACAACAAAGAGTAGCAATAGCAAGGGCACTTGCAAATGATCCTTCAATAATTCTAGCAGATGAGCCGACTGGGAATTTGGATAACAAAAACAAGCAGGAAATCGTTAAGCTGCTGGCGAACCTAAACTTGAAACATGGAACGACTATAATAATCGTCACGCATGATGGTCAAGTGGCTGCGCACACTGAAAGGATGCTCTTTCTCAGTGATGGAAGAATATCAAAGGAAAAGCAGGGACTCCACTTGGCGAAGAAGCTAATTTGTCCTTTCTGCGGATCCAGACTGCAGCCTATTGATCATAAATGTATCAGTTGCGGAAGAGTTTTCGGTATGAAGAAGAAACCTGCAATAACAGAAGAAGTCGAGGGTATGAAATCTGATACTTCGTCAGTTTTCAAAAGGACAACTGATGGAAATTCCACATATTCCGCCAGTTCCACAGCCGCAGGCTAACGAAAGGATATTCCCGGGTTCCATTAACGGCAATTTACTCGTTCGCTTAGTTGCAAGCAACCTAACAATTACGTTTCGAGCTATTCGGTTTCTCCGAATTACGCTTGGAACATGGCCCACGCTAATGAACAACTATCTCTTTTTCCCCAATGAGTTCAGGTTCTTCAAAAGATTTGTGTCATGCAAACAGCGGTTCGTCGGTATTCTTATAAGGTGAAACCATGCAGTAGAGTTTTCATGCAAGCCGAAATCGGAATCATCGGAGGAACAGGCCTTTACGACCCCAAACTGCTGAAGGGCATCCGAGAAGTGGAAGTAAATACGCCCTATGGCGCGCCTTCTGACTTGTTCACAATCGGAGAGTTGGCCGGCAGGCGGGTCGCGTTTCTGGCCAGGCATGGTCGCCAACACACCATTCGGCCTACCAGCGTGAACAACCGCGCAAACATGTACGCCTTCAAGAAACTGGGCGTTCAACGGGTTCTCGCCGTTTCGACCGTCGGCTCTTTGAAAGAGGAGTTCAAACCTGGCGAATTGGCTTTCGTGGACCAGTTCATAGATCGCACCACGAAGCGTGAGCAGTCATTCTACATAAAAGACAAAGTCTGCCACATATCCGTCGCGGACCCAATGTGCCCCGAAACAAGAAAAACCCTTATCGCCACTGCGAAGAAAGCAAGAATTGAAATACATTCAACTGGGACGTATGTTTGCATTGAGGGCCCAAGGTTCTCAACTAGAGCCGAATCTCGTCTGTTTCAGTTGTGGGGTGCGGACGTGGTGGGTATGACGCTTGTTCCCGAATGCGTCTTGGCACGCGAAGCCGAACTCTGCTATGCGACCACCGCCATGATTACAGACTACGACTGCTGGAAAGACCACGCGGTCACTACCGAGGATATCGTTACAACTATGCGTACGAACGTGGAAAAAGTCAAGCGAATACTCGTTGACACGGTGGCGGCGTTACCAAAAGAACGCAGATGCAACTGCAAAGAAGCCATGAAAAATGCTTGCGTATAGTGGAGAGATGTTTAATGGATTTGAAAACAAAAATCAGAAGATTTCCAGAATTTAAGGGCGTGGTTTTCTGGGATATTCTTCCTTTGCTGAAAGACAAGAAAGCCTTCAAAGAAGCAATTACAAAGTTATCTGAGCACTATAAGGATCAAGATATTGACGTCGTTGCATCTAACGAAGCACGCGGTTTCATCATCGGAGCGGCTTTGGCTTATGCTTTGGGCGTTGGTTTTGTGCCTATACGGAAGAAAGGCAAGCTCCCCGGCAAATGCATGGAAATAACCTACCAGAAGGAATACGAAAAAGACACAGTTGAAGTCCAGGAAGATGGCGTTAAGAAAGGCGAAAAGGTGCTGCTCATCGACGACCTTCTCGCAACGGGCGGAACAGTCAAAGCAAACATTGATCTTGTCGAGGGACTTGGAGGCAAACTTGTAGGCTTAGGTTTCCTTATTGAACTGGATTACTGCGGCGGACGCAAGGTTCTTGGGGACAAGTACGACATCTTTTCCCTTATAAGATACACAAACACAAACCCCTAGCCTTCTATTCCTTTTCCGCGCGAGAACCACAGAAAATGTTTCTGTTTTCAAAAGATACGTAGTTCTATACCTGCATTTGTAATCAATCGAGGGAATGTATGGCAATCTGGTTGCATAACGTGGGTAAGGGATAGATGGGATGTGGATTCTGGATTCGTAAATGCTTTATTAAAAAACGCACCATCATAAACAGAGAACAAACCAATGCCACAATCGAAACTCGAAATCTACGAAGACATCATCTGCACTCTGGCCAAGGAAGCGTTGCCGATCGACGACTTGGCATTCGAATGCAACTTAAACTGCGTCCTGCTTCAGGAACGGCTCGAATTCCTAGCGAAACACAACATTGTAACAATCAAAGTAAGTCGAGACAAAAGAGCCTTCTATTTCCTAACGTCCAGAGGCTCAGCAATTTCCAAAACCTTTGCAGTTACCAAACGCTTAAAGAAACTACAAACAACCCCGCAAGCATCTGCAAACGCCTTACAGGCATTACCCACCTTTTCAGGGGAAAGGGAAGAAAAACCTCATCGCGTCTGGTGAAAAACCTGAGAATCTTCGCTTAAGGTCCGTCAGTGGGGCGTTGGCTTGCCCGAAAACACCGGTTCAACAACTATGCTTTCGGGTCTTATCGTCAAACTTAAGGCGATAACTCTGCGGTTAACTCCTTTCTCTCTTGCTCGCACCCACACTCTAGGAACATTCACAATGCGGTAAACGTGATTTCCCCTACGAACTTCACGCAGTCTACTGATTAAGGTGCCTTCTTTGAGCATTAGATCCACCAATTCTGGAGCGCTGTTGCGCGGACTTTCAGCTTTGGGTTCCTCAAACATCGGGGTCAAGACGAGGGCATAGGTTTGAGTCTTGAGATTGAAAAATAGAACTTTTCTGCCTTCCTTTTTCTCCACTGTATCCAGCCAATTCTGCGGCGGCAAAAGATAGTAACCTGTATCCTTGCCGCCATCGCTCACTCTTCTAAGCTTTCTAATTGTCATATTGCTCATCCAAAGTCAACCCGAAGAAGTTCCTACCCTCAAACAAGGCAAGGTTGGATAAATATCCGCTGTAGCGAACCGACCAAAACAGTTAAACAAACCCAAGGGATTTCATCTCCGATAATCATGGCCAAGCTATCTGCAGAAGCAGTCTGGAAGGCGTCCCCGAAGGAACTGGAGAACCTGCTAGACTCTGAAACCCTCAGTTCGCCACATAGAAAAATTTGCTTCTACGCCCCAAGCTTCACATACTACAAAACGACGACGTTCTGTAGTTCCAGCAGAGACTTCCCAACAGTGTCCGTGACAGGAAACAGCTGTTCACTAAACTGTAAGCACTGCGGCGGAGAAGTTTTGGAAACCATGCATCCTGCAAATTCACCCGAAAAGCTCATCGCACTCTGCACTAAATTGAAGCGGATGGGCGCAAAAGGAGTTCTGATAAGTGGCGGATGTTTGCCAAATGGTTCTGTGCCGCTACAGGAGTACTCAGACCCTATATCCAAAATTAAACGTGACTTGGGCCTGTCCATTTTTGTTCACACAGGGATCGTTGACGCCAAAACTGCGTCGGATCTCAAAGCTGCAGGGGTTAATGCTGCGTTAATGGACGTTATCGGCTGCGACGAGACGATACACGAAATATACAACCTCAATATTACAGTCAAAGATTACGACAATTCACTTAAAGCCTTAAAAGCTTCTGGAATAGATTTTGTCCCCCACGTTATCGCAGGTTTGCATCAGGGCAAATTGAAGGGTGAATTATCGGCGTTCAAAATGACTAAACCTTACCAGCCGTCAGCAATAGTTGTAATCAGCTTTATGCCCATACCCAACACAGTCATGGCTAAGATCACACCTCCCAAGCCTCAAGACATCGCACGCACCGTCGCAGCAGCACGCACGATGTTCCCAAATACTCCGCTCGTACTGGGTTGCATGCGTCCCAAGGGCAAACACCGGGCAGAGACCGACGTGTTAGCTTTGAAAGCTGGCGTGGATGGCATCGCTTTTCCAAGTGAAATAGCGATCCGATACGCCGAAAACCACGGGTTTGGATTGGCATATTCATCGTTTTGCTGCGCCCAAATCTACAAGGATTTAGCACCAAAATAGTCGAAACCATACCGGAACAGGGAATTGTCCATCTACGAGGATGCCTTCGGACTTTCCTTGAGCATTAGGTAACTTGCCCCAATAACCCAGGCTGCCCCGGCTAAGCCCGAAACGAATTCTGGAATTGCCACGCCTGAAACATAATGAACGGTAAACTCCAGCAACCAGACAGCCGCAGCAAGAAGAGCCAACGTCAATGTGAAAACGCTGAGTATGTGCTTTCCTTGAACCCAGAACGCTGCGACGAGAAACAGCATGGATATCGGCATTATCGTAAACAATCCAATCGAAACGATGTAGTGTGTTGGGCTGAAGTTCTCGTTGAATAAGCCAATTGATATTAGCATTACGCAGGCTAACGCAAACAGGGCAGCGCCTACCTTGCTAATGAAGTGATCGCCGACGAACCTGAATAGATCTATGGCAAAGATCAAGAATAGAAACCCGCCCATAATGAGTCCGATATTGAATACAATTGCGGTAAAGCCGTTTTGTACACCTAAATCGCTGAGTGCGTTATTGACCCAGCTGAATTGGTTCCAAGAAGCAATGGCAACAATGATGCACATAAAAACAAAAAGCGACGCTACAAGACCTGCAGTTCCCGAGACTATAGACTTGTTCAACTTTGGACCACAATGGACAATTCTGCTGGTTTCGTTTAAGAGTTTTTGGTCTCAGTAACAAGAGGTTGTTTGCTTCTGGGAAGATTCTCTAATTGCGAAGTCTGTGTTCAGTAAGGGAAGGTTGGGTAAGACTTGCAGGAACTATCACTCTCAGAATTAAAAAAAGAGAATAATACTAGAAACCTTCCTAGAAAGCTAAATTCAGGGTTAGTAAACGGGTCGAACACAGAGCGAACACAATATGGATAGCATGGACTGCCCTGCACAACATCGCCACTCTGGGCTCAACCCGACTATACTAGACACAGTTGCGAATTAGTACTCCAGTTGTCTCGCCTGAGAAACGACATTCACGCTACTCTCAGAAGAGTCTATCGCAATAGCTTCATAGATTCAAATATTTACTCCCAATCTTTCTTTTCTTTAAAACTGAAAAGCTTATATCCTTTGAGTCGGAAGGTTGTCCAGTCAAAATTCGGATGGAAAAGGAATGTCTGAATCAAGCTTACCCTTCAACGAAAAATATTACCCGAGCTCCGAGAAAATTTCGTCTGGAGAAAAACGGAAACAGGAATGGGAGAAATCCCTCACGAACCCTCAGGAATTCTGGGCTGAGAAAGCGAAGGCCATAGATTGGTTTAAACCCGCCACGAAGGTTCTCGATGACTCAAATCCACCTTTCTACAAATGGTTCTCTGGTGCAGAACTCAACATATCCTATAACGCCTTGGATAGACACGTTAAAACCGCCAAGAAGAACAAGCTTGCCTACATTTGGGAAGGCGAAATGGGAGAGGTCAAAACCTACACTTATTATCAACTCTTCAGGGAAGTTAACAAGTTGGCAAAAGTCTTCAAGGACTTTGGGCTTAAGAAAGGCGATCGAGTTGCAGTGTACCTGCCAGTCATCCCTGAACTCCCGATTGCGCTGTTAGCAACTGCGCGCATAGGAGGAATCCATGCAGTGGTCTTCTCAGGCTTTAGCGCAGAAGCGTTGGCCGACCGTGTGAATGACTCGGGGGCAAAAATCCTAATAACCGCTGACGGTTCTTTCAGAAGAGGAAAACCGGTAGCAATTAAGGAAAACGCGGACAGAGCGCTCAAAATCGCTTCAACAGTCGAAAAAGTTATCGTTGTCAAACGGACTGGTCAACCTGTCCAAATGCAAGAAGGCAGAGACGTTTGGTACGATGATGTGTTAGCTAAAGCAGGCGCAAACGCGTTCGTTGAACCAGAACACATGGAAGCTGCTGACCCTCTATTCATTTTATACACTTCCGGAACAACAGGCAAACCCAAAGGTGTCCAGCATGGCACGGCTGGATACTTGGTTTGGGCTTACTGGACTCTCAAATGGGCGTTCAACCCGACAGACGAAGACATCTATTGGTGCGTCGCGGATATCGGCTGGATTACAGGACACACTTACAATGTTTACGCACCCCTCAGTCTGGGAATAACCACGTTTCTTTTCGAGGGCACACCTGACTATCCAGCCCAAGATCGTTGGTGGGAAATGATTGAGCGACATGGTATCACCATACTTTACGGTACTCCAACTGCCGTCCGCATGTTCATGAAATTCGGCGAACAGTGGCCAAACAAACGCGACCTCAGCAGCTTACGTATATTGGGTACAGTGGGCGAACCGATCAACCCTGAAGCGTGGAAATGGTACTATCACGTTATAGGCAAAGACAAACTAGCAATCATCGACACTTGGTGGCAGACGGAAACAGGCGGATTCATGATATCTCCACTGTCGGGTATAGAACTTACGCCGTTAAAACCAGGTTCGGCGACACTCCCGCTTCCATCAGTCAACGCCGACATCTATGACGAAAAAGGTCAACCAGTAAAAGCCGGACAAAAGGGGTTCCTCGTCGTGAAGTCGCCCTGGCCGGGCATGTTGCAGACCCTTTGGAAAGACCCTGACCGATTCAGGCAAACTTACTTCGGCAGATGGCCCAACATATATTACACTGGCGACTACGCAGTCCGAGATCCGGAAGGCTACTTCTGGCTATTGGGCAGAGCAGACGAAGTCCTCAAGGTAGCTGGTCACCGCATCGGCACGGTCGAATTGGAATCCGCATTGGTTTCTCACCCAGCCGTCTCTGAAGCCGCAGTTATGGGCAAAGAAGACGTCGTGAAAGGTGAGGTTCCAGTAGCTTTCGTCGTGTTGCGAAGTGGTTTCCAGCCAAGTGAAGAGTTGCGAGCGGAACTCGTAAAGCACATCCGTACCACGATTGGCCCCATCGCCACTCCAGATGCCGTTGTCATCGTGAACAAGCTGCCGAAAACGCGAAGCGGCAAAATCATGCGACGCATTCTTAAAGCGGTTCTAGTCGGAGCACCAATCGGTGATGTTTCCACCCTGGAAGACGATGCTTCAGTGGAAGACATAAAGAACACGTACGAAGAAATGCGTAAGCAACTCGTCAAGAAATAGACGAGTTTCCTTCTTTTCTATATATTTTCGTTTTTTTAGAGCCCATCTTAGGCATATTCTTTTCTTACGAAACTAGGAGCATGAAAACTGGCGGTTAGAAGAGCTTTTCATAAAATTTCGAGCTTTTGCTTCGACAATTTCCAGAACCAATAAGAAATTGAAAAAAATGGTATACGGTTGACGAGCTTTACTTTGTTTAGGCGCGACTTAATTTTTTGTAGGCGAAGATTGACCCAACGACGACTACGGCTCCAACAACCGAAACCAAGACAAGCACAAGCGAGGTTGGGTCGTCAGTCGCTTTTGGCTGAGCGTACCATGTTTGGATTGCTGAAACTACTGTTTTCACTTCTGTACTTGCAGGCATTGCAAATTGCTGTTCGGGTGAAGTATATTGTGAGAAGCCATTGGCAAGGAGGTTGTCAGCAGCTGTTTGGTTGTTGGCTACTCGGGCGGTGACGCAGCTTCCTCCGCGCAGGAAAATGGCTGTGGTGGGGTTGACGGTGACCGTCTGGCCGTAGTTCGTGGAGTCGATGGTTACTGAGTAGTTCGGTCCGTACCAGTCACAGTATGTTGCTATATGTGTGGTTTCATAGTCGTTTAGGAGTTGCAGCGCGCACATGAAGCATTCGACGTAGTGGACATAACTGTGTCCATCAGTTACTCTGTAGCGCGCTTGGGATTCGACTGTAACATCCATCCCACAGGCTTCACATTGCTGAGGGGCCGCGGTGGTAGTTGTCGGTGTCGTTGCTATTGGTGAAGGATTGCTTGATTGTTCAGCTGAAGTGGTGGGTGCTGATGTTGGTCCAGAGGTGGCTGTTGGGATCTCAGAGGGTGTCGGAGTGTATGTGAGTTCAGGGGTGGTTGACGGTAGAGCAGATGCAACTGGTGTAGGATTGATTATTGGTGAATTTGTTGGCGATGGAGACGGCGAGGGACTTGGACTCATTGCCGGTGAAGGACTTGGGGTAGGCGAAGGCAAACCCGCCCCATTTACAAGCGCTGCTTGAGCTATGTCCATTCTGGTCGAGTTTGCTGCTACAGTGTCGTTGGTTAAAGAAGAGAGCCATTTTGATGTTCCGTTGTTTGGCGGTCCAAGCAAGGCATCGGCAGCCGTGGAATTGTATACTATTCTATTCTTCGTGCAGCTGCCTGCTACAATTATCATTGCGTCGGGAGGAGTGACAGTAACATCGGTGCCGTTATTTCGAGTGGTTATCGATATTTGATAGCTTGGTCCGTAGTAATCACAGAACGCGGTGATGTTAAGATCTTTGTAGGTTCTCTGCAGCCTAAGCGCGCAGATTGGACAACAAGCAATGTGCAGAGTGCCTGTTGCGTCGAAAATCTTGAATCGGGTTTGCCCTGTCACATCCACGGTCATTCCGCATTGCTCGCATGAAGAAATCGATCCGCCAGCGTACTGTAACACTGCTTGGGCAATTCCCAACCTTGTAGCGTTTGGAAGTAGAGTGGCGTTGGTTAATGGCGATAGCCATTTTGAGGTTCCGTTGTTAGGTGGTGCAAGCAAGGCATTTGCGGCTGCAGCGTCGTAGACAATTCTGTTCTTTGGGCATCCACCGCCGAGGATAACCAGCGCGGACTGTGGACTGACAGTTAGAACGCTGCCATTTTGTTTGGCTGCTATGGTTATTGGGTAGCTTGGTCCATTCCAGTCACAGAAAGAGGTTATGTTAAGCTGGCCGTAAGTTTTTATCAACTTAAAGGCACAAATTGGGCAGCATGCAACATGTTGATGACCGTCCCCATCAACAATATTGAACCGGACTTGTCCAAGGGAGTCAACGCCCATTCCGCATGCATCGCATGGTACGGTAGACTGGGCAAACACTGACATTAGAGAGCCAGAAAATATCAATATTGAAATCAGAATGACGATTGGGGCTTGTCTGTACTCCATTTTTGGATAGACTCCGTACAATTCTGAATGACTTCGCTGTTATATCTGTTATAACCTTCTTCTGAGCATTCTTTAGCGTTTGTGATTGTGGAAGCACAACAACAACCGTTAATATCAATGTGGCTACAAAGCCGCCCTAAAGGTGTTACGAACCTGTGAGTTTCCTTGCCATTCTTCGCAGCCGCTGAAGTTGTTGCTGGAGGTTAAGGAAGAGTGGTACAGGCTGCCCGAAGGGTTGACAGCGGCCAGCCGCGATAGCTGCAACAATATCTTCAGCGTCGAGTTCCGCGTCGATAAGGGTGTAACCGTACCCGACTTGGGGTGCGTAGTGCGCGTCGGTTCCAGCTACGCGTGAAAGACCAAGCCTCTTAGCTGCCTCTTCCGCTTTTCTGCAACTTCGGCTAAAGGGAAACGCCCTCGCGTTAATGGTTTCTACGGCGTCGAACTTAGCTGAGATGTTCTTTTGGAGGCTTCCCTTGAAAAGGGCGAAAGGGTGGCAGGCGATTGCCAAACCTCCCGCGGCATGGATTCTATCCACTGTTTCGCTTTCGCTTAACCCTTTTGGGATGACTTCGCGGACATTGAGACCAACGATGTGACCCTGGGCACTGGAAACCTCAGTACCGGGGATAATGAAGAAGTCGGTGGTTTCTTTGGCTATTTTCAAAGCCCCTTCAACTCGATTATGATCGGTGATGGCTACCGCGTTAAGCCCGCGTCTCTTCGCGTAGTAAACCAAATCTCTGGGCGTAATCTGCGAATCTGGACTGTACATGCTGTGAACGTGCAGGTCAGCTTTTACAATCATTTTGGGCACGGTTTAGACCCTTTTTTTGCTTTTTCTTCACGGATGTTCTCGAGCATCTCATCTAGCTTGGCTTCGTCGACGTCGATTTTCTTGAAGAGAGGCTCGGATTTGCCAATTCTATGTCCTGCTTCCAGCGGCGTTGTGGCCTCGTTCCAACGAGTTTTTTGGATGCTTCCTGGAAGCCCAAGCGTTTGCCAGATCTTCTCCGCCGTGATGGGCATAAAAGGTGCTGATGTTACGGCAAGTGCCTTAACGAATTGGGAGGCAACGTAAAATATTGCTTCAGCTTTCGCAGGGTTAGTTTTGAGGAGTTTCCACGGCTCTTTCTCGTTAAGGTACTGGTTGCCCATTCGGCTTAGGCTAATGAGCGTATTTGCGGCTGATTGCAGTTTTGCGGCTTCGAGTTCTTCAGCTATCGACTCGACTCTCTCGCGTATGCTATTGAGAACGATTTCGTCTTCGGCATCGAGTTTTGTTGCCGCAGGGATTTCCGCGTTAAACTTTGAGTTCACGAATGTTAGGGTGCGGTGAATGAAGTTGCCGTAGGTGTCGTTAAGGTCAGCATTGACTTTTTCAAGGAAGAAGCCCCAGCTGAAGTTCGTGTCTTTAGCTTCAGGTCGGGTGGCTATAAGGAAAAAGCGCCAGTAATCTACAGGAAACATCTCTAGTGCTTCATCAATCCAGATACCGATTTTTCGGCTTTTGCTTGCTTTCTCGCCTTTGAACTGCAAAAATTCTGTTGCTGAGACGTTCCACGGAAGGTTGTAATCTTCGCCGGAGGCCAGAAGCAACGCAGGAAGAATTATCGTATGGAACGGTATATTGTCTTTTCCGACGAAGTATAATGTCCGAGCGTTTTTGTTGAACCAAAATTCCCGCCATTTCTCTGGCTCGCCAATACGCTGGCACTGCTCTATAGTAGCAGAAACATAGCCAAGGACAGCATCGACCCAAACGTAGATGGTTTTGCCCTCCGCACCGGGAAATGGCGCAGGTATGCCCCACTCAACGTCACGCGTGATAGCTCGCGGTTTCAACCCCTCATTAATCCAATTAAGACTGAAGTTTTTGGCGTTGCTCGAAATCTGGTGATTCTCTTCCAGGAACCTGCAGAGTGGTACCGAAAACTTTGACAGGTCTATGTACCAATGCTTTGTTTTCCTAATAATAGGTGTGTTGTGGCAGATGATACAAAAAGGTTCCAGGAGAGTTGTTGGTTCCAAGAGTCTGCCGCATCGGTCACACTGGTCTCCACGAGCGTGCTCGTAGTTGCAATAAGGACAATGCCCTTCTACAAATCGGTCGGGCAAGAAACGCTGATCGTATTCGCAATAGGTCATTTCTGTTTCTTTTTCGAATATGTAGCCTTTGCGGTAAATCTTCATTAGATGTTGTTGGACAAATTCTCTATGTACAGGGCTCTCCGTACTCGTGTAGTTGTCAAAAGAAGCCTCCCATTTCTGGAAGAGGGCCGCGACTCGGGCGTGGTTGCGGTCAGTTAATTCTTTTGGGGTTATTTTTTCTTTCATGGCTTCGACTTCTATTGGTGTGCCATGCGTGTCTGAACCGCTGACCAATAGGACATCTTCGCCTCTCAACCGATAGTACCGAGCGACAACGTCTGCGGACAGCACTGACCCGACTAGATTGCCAAGGTGGGGCATCACGTTGATGTACGGCCATGCTGAAGTCACTAGAACTTTTTTTGGCGTGGAAATACTCTCCGATATTCTAAAATGATTGCTCTGAGATGATATATATTCTATTGCTTAAAGTGTGCAACTGCTGGAAATATGCTATCTTCTCTTGTTGTCAAAAATGGACATGAAGCCGAATCCTAGTTTCAAATACCGTTTCTTCTGCTCGGATGTGCTGCCAGTTCAGAACAGAAGTTGTCTTCGCCAGAAGTACAGCGTTTCTTCATATAACTCACTGTTTGGTAGTAGAGCTGCTGGAAATGTTCACCGTACGTTGAGTCATGTTTTTCTTCCCTCATTGCCACTATCCAGGGTTCCAGTTTTTGCCAGTTCAGAATTACAAAATGACCCAGTCGATCGGCAACAACGTCGAGGTCTACGAATTTTCTCTCCACCAAAAAACCCACCTGCTCAAAGAATGCAGTAACTTCAACAGGATACTCGCTGGCTTCGACATCTTTTTCTTCCCATACCTTGAACTCCGCGAAACTTGTATACTTGAAATTATGATCCATCCATTTGAAGGCTTTTCGGAGCCTATCAGCTTCAGCCCACTCGAACAGCTTCATCGATATGTCAACGTTACGGTGCTTTTCCATGTGCCGAAGCTGAATAACAGCGAATATAGAGACGAAAATGGCAGAACAAGCTGAAATAATGGCCGTGCCTTCAAATATAGTCACCATTCTAACACACTCTTTTGATTTCTGCTCCATCCACTAATTAAAAATTGTCCTCAAAAACCAGCAGATTCACAATCAATTGACCCCTTGACCTTCGCAGATTTGGCTACCGCGACTTCACCTAGCGAGTAGGGTATTCAGATAGTTGTTTGCTTGTTAGGAGACCAGCAACTATGGAGAAAACCATGGACAAAACGTTACCACTTGGCATCAAGCGTGACTATCGCGGATAACAACAGTATCAGATAAACGATTGAACAGCCTCTGTCTGGACCCAGGGTATAGAATCCACCCCAAAATAGCATCAATGGGCAGCAGGAACGCTTTTCCGACACTCTCCAAAGCAGACTGACCCATGTTCATCTTCCCACCATTTAATCGCACAATTCTAAGGCGCATTACCATCTTACCCAGAGACTGTCCATAAGCGCCATCCATGAAAAGCCAGTACAAGAAGTATATGACACCTCCGGCATTGAAGTTGAAAAAAGGCACCCAGCTGGGCCACCCCGCGAAAGAACCGATGGCAAACCAGGAAAACAAGTTAAGGAAACCCACTATCAATCCAATGATTATTACATCTATGAGCCATGCGACGAAGCGTTCACCCCAGAACGCCAGCTTTAAACCCGATGCTGTTGGTGCAACATTTACGCGGGTGGCTGTTGCTACTTGTTCCGGTGCGACGAGCGTTCCACATCTGGGACAAAACTTCGCTTCTTCCGTGAGTTCGAATCCGCATTTTGCACAATAAGGCATCCGTAGTTTCCTCAGAGAAGGTTAGCCTTTCCGGGTATATCTCTTTTCCGACTAGTAACCTTTTCACGGAGAATGCGAATACTTGCACCCGCTTCAAATTTGATCGCCGGAACACAACTTTGTCTTATCCAGTGGTTCTAAAACCCTGATTACACGGTCATAACAGATTACAAGACATCTGGAACTGGCATACCTTACAAGATTATTTTGAAGGAACCTGGCAGGGTGTAACTATGACCCAAACGAGGTACGAGTTCCATAAGTGGATCGTCTAAGCCTAAATCTTTAAACAAAAGCTTGTTCATCCTAAGATACAGTAAAGGTGAGGTCTTTGTCTGAAGAAAGAAAGTTCACACTTGAAGAACTCGCAAAATTCGACGGAAGGAATGGCAACCCGGCTTATATCGCCTACAAAGGCAAAGTGTACGAAGTGACTGACAGCGGCTTTTGGATAGACGGAGACCATTTGGGTGCGCACCAAGCTGGAAAGGACTTGACTGCAGAGTTGGACTTGGCGCCCCATGGACCCGAAAACCTGGATCGCCTTAAACTCGTAGGCGTGCTTGCCTAAGCAGGCTCCTTAAAGGTTTAGAATATTACTTGAAAAACACGGTCAACCTCTCGCAGGTCAGCGACGACGGCATCAGCTTCTTGAATGCCCAATTCTCCATCAAACGCGAGCTCTTGTAACTTCCCGACCAATTCGTGAATTGCATCAAAGGCTCCCTTCAAATCTAAGTCCTTGTTCATGAACTTGCTGAATGTGGCTGGGACGCGATGCGCAAGGGTTTTGGCCTTCAAAGAGGACTCTTGACTTTTCGCTTTTCGCAGTTTTTCTGTCGCATTTCTGAAATCGTTGAGTTTGCGGCTCGTTTTCGCCAGATTCTGCCACGTGAAGTTTCGCCTTTTCCTATAATCCCCGTAAATTAGAAAGAAACGAATTTGCTCTTCTGTACATCCTTTATCCGCCAAATCCTCGAGATAGAGCACGTTGCCGCTGCTCTTGGACATCTTTTTGCCGTCGACATAGAGATGTCCTCCGTGTAGCCAGCAGCGCGCAAAAGGTTTGCCTGAAACGAACTCCGCAACGGCTAAAGTGTAGTCATGGTGTCGCACCAAGTTGTCAATTCCACCGCATGCTACGTCGATACAAAAACCCAGGTGCTTGGTTACAATGGCGGCGTCCTGGATGTTCCACGCTGGTCGACCTCTGCCAAGGTCTGTTTCCCAGCAAACCTTGTCGCTGTCTCTGCAGCCATGCCATAGCACAAAGTCGCCTCTGTTCCAGGGCATACCGGGGTATGTGTCCAAGTGGAAGCGGCGCCTTCTTTTTGGCCACCTCTTTAAGTCTACGTGTGCAAGTTTGCCAAAGCCAGAAAACTTTAGAGGGTCAAAGTACACGTTTTCAGCGCCTAGGTGGTTATACTTGTAGGCGATGTCCTTCTCCATTAGGACTTTTATGAGATTCACGGCTTGATCCACGATGGTTGAGGCCCTAATTGAGTAGTCGGGACGCTTGATACGCAGTTTCTCGAAATCTCTGAATAGGACGCTTTCGTTGCGGTTCGTCAACTCCTCAACGGTGAGATTGGCCGCTTCAGCCGAGGCAATTGCTTTGTCCTCAATATTTGTGAGGGTCATCAGGCGAGTTACCTTATAGCCCGAGTACTCGAGGTACCTTTGTAGGATATCCTCGAAGACAAACGTGCGGTAGTTACCTATATGAGCCCGTTGGTACGTGGAGGGTCCACAAGTGTACATCTTAACCTTCATAGCTTCGGTTGACTTGAAAACCTCAGTTTTCAAAGTGAGATTATTATGAAGTTCTAGCTTGTCTCTCATTCATTGTCACCTTAAAGAATTGGTGAAGCTGCATGGCCCTGAGCTGGTCTTTCTTCTTCGATAAGCTTCTCCAGGACCTGTTTTGCCTCTTCTACGTGCTTTGCAGGCTGATACTGCGAGTTGAAAATATGCCTTACTATGCCCTTCTTGTCAATGATAAACGTAACTCTGCCTGGGATAAAGCCCATGGTTGCAGGGACCCCATAGATTTGTCTTACCTTGTTGTCAGCGTCGCTTAATAGAAGGAACGGCAAACCGTGATGAGACGCGAAACTCTTGTGGGATTCGACGCTTTGTCCGCTAATACCTAGAACCTCTGCACCCAATCCTGTAAAGACGTCGTAGCTGTCTCTGAAGGCGCAGGCTTCTTTTGTGCAGCCTGTAGTTTCGTCTTTTGGATAGAAGTAGAGGACAACGTTCCTTTTTCCAAGATATTCTGAGAGGGTTACGTTGTCTCCCATTTGGGAAGGCAAAGTAAAATCAGGGGCTTTATCGCCAACTTGAACTGCCAGGAAAAACACCATTATCCCAATGGCAAAGAAATCTATTAACTCTTTCTAAGACGGCTCAACAAAGATGTTGTGGGCGGTGAAAATAACGTTATAAGCCAGTTTTTCCATTTCCTAAGAGGTAGAAACGTTTTGGCCGAAAGAACCTTAAGCGCGGCAGGCTACAAATGCCGCAGCATAATTCACTTTGCTGCAGGCGTGCCTATCGTTTTTCTACATGGCCTTTCTTATACGATCGAGATTTGGCAGCGAATAGGAGTCACCGCACTTCTGATTGAGAAGCGTGTGCCCTTTTTAGCGTTGGACATGCCTTACGGCATGAGAAGTGAATGCCAGCCGAAAACCCGCAATCCAGAAAAGAACGTAGCATACGCAAGGAACGCATTCAAAGATGCCTTCGGCGAGAAGGCGTCTGTTCTCGTCGGAGCAAGCATAGGCGGGCGAATAGCACTAATGTACGCCTCCCAGTTTCCAGTAAAAGGGCTTCTGCTCGTAGGACCTGGCGGAGCACTCGAAGAGGGATTAGTTCAATCGTACGGCAAATTCAAGTTTCCAATCCGAATAGTCTGGGGCACTGAAGACAATATCATCTCAGGCGAAGATATGCGACTTTTGTCTGAGAAATTACCCAACGCAAAACTGGTTACATACGAGGGCGCAGGTCACTCCGCTTATGTGAATCAACCTGAGCGGTTCAAACGGGATCTGCTGGAACTCTATGCCGCAGTAGAACGAAGCCTCTAACAAAGCTCCTTGAGTTTGGCAGTGACTATGTAGTGGTATGGTCCTGCATCCTGCAATTTGGTCACAGTGAATCCTGACATTTTCATAAGCCTCACGGCTTCTTGCTCGCTGAATCGAATCTTGAATGGTGGACCAAACGGTGTCCGCTGCTTTTTCCAGTCAAGATCCACGAGTTTGCCCCCTGGATTGAGCATCTTCTTGGCGTTCCGGATAACCTTAACTGGATCCTTGAAGTCGTGGAGAACCATGCTGTAGAAGACAACGTCAGCGCAACCTTCGCAGAAAACTGTTTCTTCGGCGGCTCCAACCTTAACCTTGATGTTCTCTATGTGCTGTTCATCAGCTTTCTGCTCTAGCCGTTGTATGCTTTCTGCATCGGAATCTACTGCGTACACAACGCCGGTTTTGCCCACTGTTTTCGCTGCGAGAAGTGTGAAGAATCCTTCAGCGCAGCCGACATCCACGAAAACCTTACCCTGACTTAAGCCCGTGTCTTTTAGAATCGCATCTGGGTTATACCAGCTTCTCCTAGTACCTTCATCTAAAGCGAATCCGCCGTGACAAGCCATCAAAGATTCCTACTGCTGAAAGTTTGCGGAGTTGCTTCTCGTGGTTCTCACGCGTTGTCAATGGATAGACTTCTCGGTCTGTGTGAAAGAACATTGGATCTTCGCCAATTACACGCGAGAGTTTTTCGTCTGATTCAGAGTTTACTATAGGCATACTGCCTTGTTGACTTTTGAGGTGGTAGTTCACTTCGAGGGTTTTCAGCTTTTCCAGATGGTCAAAATACTTGCATTGCAGTGGAGGCATTCTGGCCCATTTCTCTATTGGGACTTCTCGTTTGACTTTTTGAATGTTTGGAAACTTCAAAGAATTTCACCTTGCAAACTTAACTTTTGATGGTTTAAAATGTTTCTAGATTTGATATTGTTTCGGAAAAGGATAAAAATGGATGAAGGGTATAGTTGAACGTGTGGGTTGCTATTTTTTCTCTTCTTCGCTGCGTTTCATCATTTCTGGCAGAGCGAAAAAGTGGTGAACCTGTTTCTGGCTAACGTCAATATCGACACGGACCTTGTAGTGGAACTTGCCAAGTCGTTTGTTATGAGTTTCATAGTCGGTGACTATTCCCTGCTGCTTCCAGTCCTGGAGGGTTCGCGCCAAGAAGTAGGAGATTACCGTTGGCCCAAGGGTTCAAAAGCCAAAGCTACCCTAAACATGAAACTAGACATTCGGGGACTTGTTACTACGGCGATGTTTTCTCCTCCTACTTATGTTTGCCTAAATTCGCAATGGGCTGGCAATGATTAGTAGAAGGACGATTTTTTTAAATGCTTGTGGCTGTCAATACCCAATCACAGGGTGACTAAAATTTGGCTCAGGTGGATTTGAATGAACAAGTATTGCTTTGCAGAAAATGCAGATTATGGCAAAACGCGAAGAATGCTGTGCCCGGCGAAGGACCAGAAAACGCCAATGTTATGCTGGTTGGGCAGAATCCTGGCTCGGAGGAAGACAAAGTGGGCAGACCATTTGTTGGGCGGGCAGGGAAATTCCTAAACAAGATGTTAGCTGCTAATGGCATTAACCGAGAGGAAGTCTTTGTAACCAACGTCGTTAAACATGTTACGCCTCAGAACCGTGTGCCTTTACCCGACGAAGTTGCAGCCTGCGCCCCATACTTGGTCGAGCAGATAGATTTGATCAAGCCTAAGATAGTCGTGTTAATGGGTAGGGTAGCCTCGCAAACCCCGCGGCGTGGAGGTGTCTTGTTTGTTGAGACGGTTCACCCTTCAGCGGCAATGCGGTTCACGAAAATGCGCAAACGGTTTGAGGAAGACTTGGCAGCTCTTTCCAAACTCCTCTAATACCGTTTCCGCTGTTTCCGTAGAACGTGGAAATTGACTTTTCTAAGAATTGGACGATATGGCAAACGCTAAAAAACGGGGATAGAGTACGACACTCATTATCGTCGTGCGCACTCTATTATTACGGACTTGGATTTGTGGTTTTTGGTCGTTTCCGCGAGATGTATGCAGCCAGCACAGCAACGGAAGATGCAAGCAAAACAACTGGTAAGCCTATGTTCTCTGGTATTGTACCCCCTGAATAGTCTCCGATTAATCCCCACCCGTTTGGAACGTTCGCGCTACTGCTTGGTGCCCATGCGGCAAGTTTCTGAGTGGTCGCGTCGTATGCTGCAACTCTCATCCCACCCGGCGGTGGATTAGGCATCTGAACGATGCCAGCGCTCTTGGAAGAATCAACGACTTCTAGAATCCAGTGAGGCGTGGCGTTCCATGGAGAGGAGGCTATCGTGTTAGCCCACGTTATTTCGCCTGCGGCAGGGGTAACAACAGCCCAGCCTGAGCCAGTTCCTTGATACACCGTTAGATTGGTGTGTCCAGTAATTTGTATCATGTATTGAGTGGTCTGAGGGGCAGCGCCACCGACATTGCTGTCATCGAGACAGATTTGCCAGTAGTCACTAGTATCATTGGTGTTGTCACCGTAGAATTCAACAATCCACTGCAGCCCGTAATTGGTGTAATCTTGTAGAAGGTATCCGAAACTTCCGGTGCCACTGCCACTCATAGCAGTTTGCACGGTATCGGTCCATTCATTGTCCCAAGTCCATTTTCCATCAACCCAGCAGGTGTTCACTGCTAAATACTCAGTAATTGAGTATGCTGCGTTACCTGCCTTTACCCGCGCGACGGGTTTTACGAGCATTATACTGCACAGTATCAGCAAGCAAACAATTATCGCTATAGTTTTTTTCATGCAAACGACTCCCATAGTTTCAGCAATCCCTATTTGTTCTGACTTAGCTTAAGAATTTTTCCGCAGGATAGTATTTTCAAAAAAAGTGTTCTCGAATCTACCATCCTCCCTTGCATTAGCAGATACTCAAATTGAGTTCCGCATAGATTGAAAAACTCAATTCAATTGGAGTTACAGCCATTAGGTTGGTTTGTTTATTCCCTCAAAATGCTGAGAGAGTTTCAAGTTCTTTTCCGGCTGATCGCTTGGAGGGTGACACCCCGGATAGAACATCCTTATTGCGTGGTAGTTTTCCGATCCAGAAGGGATAAGCAGTGAGGGAAACTTAATTGAGATTTTTGGAGGTTCAGGTATCGCCGACAAATAAGCAGACCTGAACACGCCCTCAAACACTACTTCACCATCTATTTTGATCACAAAACCATCTGTGAAACTTGAGAATTACGGCTCGCGATGATAATCCGCGTTTATTTTTTGAACGGTTCGTACTAACAATTGGACTTATATCTTTCCGTCCGAGAATAACATGGTCGTGGAGTCGTACGTATTGAACGGTCAACAAGAAAACGCCACTGAACTCGAATACGCTTTGCGTGGCAAAGCATGGAAGGTTTACTGGTATCTTCTGAAAAGCGGCACCCCCCAGAGCGTGCGAGAGGTTCAACGCGCCCTCCACTTTAGCAGCCCCAGCGTTGCAAACCACCATCTTGAGCAGCTTCGTGAGCTGGGTTTAGTGGAGAAGCAGGAGTTGGGCGGCCATTATTTTTTGGTAAACGAGGTAAAAATCGGAGTGCTACGGCATTATGTGAAATTGGGTAAACTGCTTTTTCCAAGGTACTTCTTCTACGCAGTATTCTCGACAACTTTCTACGTAGCATTCCTTACGATTTTGATGCAGGGTCTGAACTGGCTCGCAAGAGAAAACCTATTCATCATAATCTTCGGCGCGGCGGTGTGCCTAGTGTTCTGGTACGAAGCCTACCGCATGTGGTCATTGCGTCCGTACTAACATCTGGAACATGCTGTACTCAGGCTTAGCATAAAATAAACTCGTGTACACTAGTCAATCAACTGAAAAGGTGAAAAGGTTATGGTACAAAAAGAAGTCATGAAGAAAACTAAAAGTTACGGGTTAGTTGGTGTCGTCCTGGCCGTTTTGCTTGTTGCGATGATTTACAGCTACGGCGTTTCACCTAGTATTACGCCTCAGCCATCGCCCAACGCTTCACCTTCAACTGGATCGCCAATGAAAACTTTTTCGTCTTACGACGACCTCAGAAACTTTCTGAGCGAAAGCAACACTAACAGCGGGAACAATTACTTTTCGTTGCGCCCTGAAGGGTCAGGAGGGCAGGTTGCTCTTGCGCCAAGTCTTCCTGCTCCTGTTCCTTCCTCAGCTCCAACCTCAGAAGTGACAGACACAAGAGACTGGTCAACCACCAACATCCAAGTTGCAGGCGTTGACGAGGCTGACTCAGTTAAGACTGACGGTAGCTACCTCTATGTTATTGGCAACAATAGTCAAGTGGTTTACATCTTAGATGCGAATCCCCAAAATGCAAAGGTCCTTTCTAAAATATTCCTCAACAACACTTACCTCTCCGGGATTTACTTAAGTGAGGACGGGAAAAAGCTGGCGATAATTGGAAACCAGTATACACCTTATTTTGTGGACAACAAGTTTTCAAGTGAATACGCTACGGGATTAGTGTTGCCCTACTGGAACGCCGGAACTACCTTCGTTTACGTGTATAACGTGGTCGATAAAACAAGTCCGACATTGGCGAGGAACTTTACTATGAGTGGCAACTACGTCAACTCAAGGCTGATAGGTGACCACCTTTATGACATTATAACTGAAAACGCTTACGTTGTGAACCAAACCGTGATCTTGCCCTCTGTTTTCGAGCGGGGCGCCATTTCAAACGTTGAGCCAACAAAGATATACTACGCCGAGACTTCTGGCTCATACTACAGCTACACAACAATCGTAAGTTTGAACGTATTGGACGATGTTCAGTCGCCAACCAACATGACCCTAATGATGGGCGGGGCAGGAACCATCTACGTATCCCCTGGCAATATTTACGTGACTTACCCTGAAACTAAATATGAAACGATAACTCAACCAGTGCTAACGGGAACCCCGCTGCCTTCAAGCTTGGACAAGACGGAGCCGTCACAAAGCACAACGATTTCACCTTATATGCCCACCATTGTTCATCCCACTTGGCAAGGAACCTACATCTACCGTATCCATGTATCAGGCGAATCATTAACTTTCGCGGCTCAAGGAAACGTGTCGGGCAACGTGCTTAACCAGTACGCGATGGACGAAAACAACGGTTACTTCCGAATCGTCACCACTTTCTTCGAATACAATTCAACTAACTCTTGGACGGGAAAGCAACAAAACAACGTCTACGCTCTCGACATGACCCTCAACGTCGTTGGTAAGCTTGAGAATTTGGGCACGGGTGAAAACTTCCACTCAGCAAGATTCGTAGGCAATAGGCTGTATATGGTAACATTCCAGAAAACGGACCCACTCTTCGTTGTGGACCTGAGTCAACCCACAAACTTGAAGCTTCTGGGCGAACTCGTGATGCCTGGATACAGTGACTATCTTCACCCGTATGATGAAACGCACCTCATCGGCTTGGGCAAAGATGCCATCGCAGACGAAGGAACGGACTTCGCTTGGTATCAAGGCCTCAAGTTATCGCTTTTCGACGTGCGCAACGTGAATGCGCCTGTGGAAATTGCAAAGATAATCATTGGCGACCGAGGCACAGGCAGCGCAGCACTCTACGACCCTAAGGCATTCCTCTTTGATAAATCCAAGAATCTGCTCGTAATTCCAGTCGACCTATACTTGATAAACGAGAATGTTAGCATAACTGACAATTTTCAAAAACTGCCGACACCCACAGCGAAGACTGACGGCTCCATAAGCATAATTCCAGTTACGCCGCCTTTCATCGGTTCAGGATCCACCTCCAGTCAATACGGTCGGTTCGTATGGCAGGGCGTTTACGTCATCGATGTGAGCGTTGAAAATGGTTTTGTAGTAAGAGGCAATGTGACCCAAATGGAACAAGCCGCAGCTCTGATTGACAACCCATCACTCGCCATGAGAAGTGACTATCCATGGATTGAAGGAAACCACTTCATTACGCGCTCTCTTTTCATCACCGACCCAATCACAGACAAAACCACGCTTTACACTTTCAGTAACAGCAGAGTCCAACTCAACAGCCTCGACGACTTCAGCCTAATAGCCAAAATTGAGCTAAGCTAAACTTTTCTCCCTTTTCTTTTTCAGTTTTTGTCCCCGCCTGATTTGTCGCGATTCATCATATAGATTTGCCCGTTTTTTTGCGGCACCTTAAATAATGGTTCATAGCAATTTGGGGCAAGATGAGGTTTTCTGACCGTTTACGCGGCGAAAATGCGGTGCTCTCGGGTAATTTTCTAGTTCTAATTGTAACTTGGGTTTTAATGTACTCTACTCAACCAATTCCCGACACATTCTCCTCCAAGTACTATCTGAGTTTGGGTGCGTCGCCGTTCCTGCTGTCAGTTATGTTCTTCGCGGGCTCCTTGGCCATTGCGTTTGTGCAGATTCCAGGCGGGTACCTTGCCGATAAGAACGGACGCCGTTGGCTAATAGCCACAATGTCCTTCGGGTTAGCCCTGGGTTATCTGTTCTTCATTTTTGCCCCTTCCTGGCAATTCATCGTATTAGGAATGGTAATCCAGAACCTTTGCTTGATCTACCAGCCTGCGTTGATGGCTATGATGTTGGATTCGCTTGACCCCAAGAAACGGGGCACTGGACTTAATTTTCAGTCGGTTCTCATGTCGCTCATTTCTCTTCCCGCCCCACTTATCGCTGCCGTCTTAGTGTTGGTGAACGGAGAATACATTTCGCCCCATTCTGACTTTGGCATGCGTATCGCATTTGCATTTGTGTTGGTTGCTTACCTGGTTGCAGCTGGGTTGCGAGTAAAGTTGAAGGAGACTTTGCCGTCAAATGGTGAGAAGAGCCGACCTAGCCTTCTGCTGGCTTTCCGCGAGTATCCAAAGGTGGTGCGGGAAAGCTGGCAGGTCTGGAGCAAGGTACACAAGTCAGCGTTCTACCTCTTCCTAACAACCATAGGAATTAACGGTTTGGTGGCGGGGTGTCAGGTTTTCTTTGTCGTTTACGCCACCGAAGTAATGAAGATTTCGGGAACCGAATATGCCATCGCGGTTGCTTTCATGTATTTGAGCATCGCGGTGCCGGCGGTTCTAGCTGGGCTGCGCATGGACATTGGGGGAAGAAAGCGGTATCTGGTCTTAGGATACGTTCTGTATGTGCCTGCTATGGTGCTTTTTGCGGTATCAAACTTCTATTTGCTCTTAGTCTCGTTTTTTCTATTTGGACTCGGAAACATGCTGCGGGTGAACAGTTCCCAAGCACTCTTAGGGGACTTGGTTCCGCGTGAACACCGAGGAAAAGCGGTGGGTTTCCTTCAGTTCTTCTTGTACTTGGTGCAAGCTTTGGCGTACCTCCTAATCGGTTTCCTTTACTCTTATGTGGCGCCTTGGTTGCCATTCGCATTACTCGCCGCAGCCGCCGTGCCATTTGGCTTGATCGCGGCGTTTAAGATTTCTGAGCCAGAAGTCAAAGAAGTCTAAAACTTAAAATAGAGAGCCACTTACGTTTGAAAGCAGAATCACGAAAGAATGGTTGATGGGAAATGGCTCTCGTGAAAATCCGTGAGATCTTAGACGGAGGCTGCGGCGACAAAGCAGTTTCTGTGCGTGGGTGGGTTTACCGCAAACGAGAAGGAAAAGAACTAATCTTCCTTTTAGTCAGAGACTCAACGGGCGTTATCCAATGTACAGTAAAGAAAGCCTCTGCTTCGGCATGGACCGAAGCACAGAAGCTGACTATTGAGTCTTCATTGGTTCTTGACGGAGTCCCAAAATCGGATAAGCGTGCTCCAGGCGGGTATGAAATCGTCGCGGAGGCCGTATCCATAATCGGTCTGGCAGATGTTTTTCCAATATCCAAAGACAAGAGCGAAGAGTTCATCCGGGACATGCGACACCTTTGGCTTCGCAGTCGCAAAATGAACCTCGTCATGAAAATCCGGAGTCAAGTCCTCGAGTATACGCGTGAGTACTTCAAGAAGACGGGTTACACGGAGGTTTCGCCGCCAATGTTCATCTCCGCAGCCGTAGAAGGTGGCTCAACGCTGTTTGGGCTGAAGTATTTCGATCAAGACCTGTACCTGACGCAAAGCAGTCAGTTGTATCTTGAAATCCTCATTTACAGCTTGGAACAGGTTTATTGCATTGCGCCGTCGTTTCGAGCTGAAAAAAGCCGCACGATTCGTCATTTGACTGAATACTGGCACATTGAAGGCGAGTGGCCATTCGCGTCCATGGAAGACTTAATGGAGTTCGAGGAAGGTCTCATGGAGCACGTGTGTAAAAAGGTATACGAAAACTGCCAGAAAGATTTCGCAGAACTGGGCGCAGACATTAACAAACTTGCCGTGGTAAAGGCTCCGTTTCCGAGGATAACTTATGCGGAAGCTATTGACAGGCTAAAGGCGAAAAATCCGGCGTTGAACTGGGGTGACGACTTAGGCTACGAGGATGAGAAGGTCCTTGCGGAAGATTTCGGCAAACCGTTCTTCGTTTATGACTACCCTACGGCGATTAAGGCGTTCTACTGCAAGACGTACCGCGACCGCCCTGAAGTGGCGTTATCCGTTGACATGATGGTGCCGCGCATAGGAGAAATATCGACTGGTGGACAAAGGGAAGAAGACAAGGACATGCTCATCAAGCGCATGAAGGACCAGGGTTTAAAACCTGAAGACTACGAATGGTACCTTGATTTGCGCCGGTACGGTACTGTTCCTCACGTCGGGTTCGGTATGGGCCTAGAGCGGCTGCTGGTCTGGATGCTTGACCTCGAAAACATCATCGATGCCATTCCGTTCCCAAGGACCACGCGCAGATTCTACCCCTAAAACGAGCTTTTCTCCTTTAAGTGTGTCCCACCAAAGATTCTAGCTTTAACTGCTCCACAACCAAACCCAGCGCAGAAACGACTTTCTGCATGGCAGTTACCATCGCTGGGGGTCCGCAGGCGTAGAAGACGCGGTCTTTGAAGTCCGGGACCTCCTGCCTTATGAGATCGGGCGTTACGAAACCAGTTTTGCCCGTCCAATTTACGCTAGGCTCGTTTAGAATATAGAGTAATTTGAAGTGCGGGTTTCTAAGTTGCGTTTCCTCCAACTCTCTTTTGAAGGCGATATCATTTTCGTTTCGCGCCCCATAAAAGAGTACTATGCTCGTGGACAACTGGTTGTCTGTGCAGAATTTGATGATACTGTAAAACGGTGTAATGCCGATGCCGCCCGCGAGCAACAGGATTTTCTCGTATTCGCATTCGCAAGTGAACTTGCCGTAAGGCCCGTCTATGCGTGCCCACTCGCCGGGGTTCATGGTTCGGAGCCGCGCGGAGTATTCGCTGGCGGTTAGCTTCTTGGTGAACTCTATAAAGCCTCGATCCGTAGGGCTGCTACTTAAGCTGAACGGGTGCATGAGTTCGTTGTCGCCCACTTTTATCGTGACCAACATGTATTGTCCAGGCTTGAAATCGAAACCGTCTGGCCGAGGAAACCTGAAGCTGCAGGTATCAGCTGTGCGGGGAATTACCTCCTTCACAATAGTCTCAAACTTCATGGCAAACAACCACCGACAAGAACTCAACAATGATATTTACGCAAAGTAACCATTAAAAACTTTCTCGTTTTTCAGTAGGCGACGTTTTTTCGGAGAGTAACACCTATGATATCTGATTCACCCCAAAGCGAGGACATAGCAAAAAAATCAGCTTGGAATGGGTAATCGGAAAGGCGTGGGTGCGAGAAAATCGCCCCATGCATTATCAAAAAACTTGGGTTTTCTAAACGAACTATTCAGCCGTTCCCACAAGGTGCGTAGAAAACGCCTTCACGATCTTCACATGCAGCCTTTTGCCCAGAAGATCCGCGTCGCTCTTCACGGCAACAGGCTTATACGCGAAGTTTCTTCCAATCCAAGATCCAGCTACTTTGCCTTTTTCGTCAATTAGAATTTCGCCCTCCCAGCCAACCCAACGTTGGCTTCGCTCAAAAGAAACCTGCCTCACAAGCTCCGACGTCTTCACGCTTCTCCGCTTGGTTTCCGCTTTATCCACTGCTTCGGTCCGCATTTCCCACGCAGCCGTTTTTGGGCGGGCAAAAAACTTGGACACATTTACCACGTCAGGCTGAACTTCGCTAATCAGCTTCAGTGTGTTCTCAAAAGCCTCCTTTGTCTCTCCTGGAAACCCAACGATAACATCTGTGCTGACTGTGATTTCTGGAAAAACTTTGCTGAAAGCTCCTAAAATCTCCTTGAACTCCCGGACAGTATAGAATCGCCGCATAAGTCGCAAAACACCGTCATCGCCGCTTTGCACGGGCAAATGAACAAACTTGAAAACCTTCTCGCTCTTAAAGGCCGAAATCAAATCGGGTTGGAAAGGTGCGACCACGTTGGGTGTCATCATGCCCACGCGAATCCGAAAATCTCCTTCAACACCAACAACCTTTTTGAGCAACTCTGCAAGGTTTGTGCCTATGTCTCTGCCATAGCATGCAACGTCCTGCGATGTGAGCCAAAACTCTTTTGCGCCGGTAGCGACATCCGCTTTCACCCTTTCTACAACTTCAGTTATGCTATAGCTGCGCAGATGGCCCCTTGCATGTATTACACAGCAGAAAGCGCAAGAACCCAAGCATCCAAAGTTAACCGGCACCACGCTGATTACTGGATTCGACTGTATCCGTGGCAAATCCAACAGAGGCATCGCCGTCAATGCACCCTTGAATTGAGTCACAGTTTCCCCTTTCAAAACACGCTGCACAACATTCACAATATCTTTTCCCAAAGCTGGACCAGCAAGAGCGTCAAACCGCGTTTCCCGCGAAAGCCTTTCCAAACTAATCAACGGCAAGCAGCCTGCAACGATGACCTTCTTAGTTTTGGGGATGTGCTTTAAGTCGTCTATTATGCGGTTTTCTGTCGGTCCCTTCACAGCACAGCTGTTGTAGATAATGACGTCTGCATTTGCTTCTGAGCTGGCTAAAGGAAATCCTGCCGCTGCTAAGCAGCCTGCCAAGACTTCGCTGTCAGCGGTGTTTGCGCTGCATCCGTAGGTTTTCACGAAAACCTTCATAGCATTCATCTAATTTGGTCTAAGAAACACTAGGCATTGGATAAAAACCTGCAGGTTACGTAGTCCTTGTTTAGACATAAAGCTGCAACATACCTTTTGCAAAGCTTATAAGGTATGTGACGAACATGTTTGAAGAATATTTGATTCATGATATATAGGAGTATAGGTTAGAAGAAGCAGTCACTAATCACCGAGGGAAAATCCGAATGAAACTAATCACACTGTATCTTCCTGAAACGTACATAAAAGCTTTGGACCAACTCGTTGATGAATGTTTCTATCCCAACAGAGCAGAGGCGATCCGTGTTGCGATAAGAGACTTAATCAGCGCGGAAGTTTGGAGGAGAAAAGGCGTTGACTAAGCACATCCACGACGAAGCAGTAGCTAAGTTGCCCCTTTCGCTCGAAGACGCTGACGCGGGTCTCATCAATAACACTATTTTAGGCATTTGTGGGGCGCATGTTAAATCCGCGGCGTCTCTTAGCACGGTTACCTCTGAGACAGCGACAATTAAACCGACATTATCCCGGACAAAAATGGTTCCAGTTAAAGGCAGGCTGGGTAAAGTGTTGCACAAACTTTACGACCTTGAATCGGACAACCCACCAGAGAAATCGATAAACATCGATTTGCGCGCTGACCTCTACCAGATGGAAAACTATTAGCCTCCATCTCTTTTTCGCTTCTTTTTGGGAAGAATTTTTCTATTTGCCCAGAGTTGTTGTGCTACTTTTCTTAGGCAAGTTTTTTATTTGAATATATCGCAAATGTCCAATAGGGATAACTGCCATGGATGAAGAAAGGGTTTTGGAGATTGGCAAGGTTTCGCATTTCTTCTCAAAAATTAGTGTGGGCATCATCGATCTTGAGGCGGCGTTATCTGTTGGAGAACTTATACTGGTTAAGGGCCCCTCAACTGACTTCGAAATGACTGTTGAATCAATGCAGATTGAACACACAAACATCTATCGAGCGGAAGCCGGGCAAAGCGTCGGCCTAAAGATGGTCCAACAAGCCAAGGAACGCGACGTAGTCTATAAGAAACTGTAGATGGCTTCCTCTATCTGTAACAGCGGGGTTTACACTGAAAAGAAAACGACCTAACTTACCAGCTCCAGAATAAGGTTGTTTACAGACTCCAGAAATGAATCCTCTAAACTTACACCCTGACGTTCCGAGATAACAAAGAGCGAAAAAAGCAACTCCGAAAACAACTTTGAAAGTTCATCTCGATTCTGGGGTGAATCTGAGCTTTGCGGCTCCCTTAGTTTCATTCGGATTTCCTCTGCTTTCTTAACCAAATTGGTCCCAGAACCGAACCTTGTTGAAAACTTTTCGTCAATTGATTCAACCTTCTTAAACGTCTTCCAACTTAAGTGCTGAGCATCCCGCAACGTTACTGACAACAACTTCACCTTCAGACAAGAGAAACCCTGGTTGTGAAGATAAAACTTTCTTGGATAACATTTAACAATTAACTCTAATGCTATTTTTGGGATTTGTGCATGCTGAAATTGAAGGACACAAACAGTTCAGGAAAAAGAAATCAAATGGTGGATTATTCGAAAACTCAGGGGATTATTTCGCAGCCGTTGTACTTGAGGTACTCGAAGTCCTGTAGGCTAATTGTTCCCTCTTTAATGAGTTGACTAATCCTTGGTAGTTGAGACTCCACCGATTTTATCAGGTTCCGCACTGTGTTGCATACAGTAGCATAGGCTTCGGTGCTCCATCGCTTGGTGATATTTGCATAAAGGCAGCGTCCGCCACAGAGACCTTGAATGTCGCATTCAGTGCAAGGTTTGTCATTTACGAAAACCTCTGGAAGATTTAACGGATCCGAATCGGCTATGTTTCCCAAGTAGTATTTCTTCATACCCCACATGGTTGGGCAAGGAATAATGTAGCCATCAGTTTGTATCGCGTAGTTTGCCCAGCCGCCTCCACAACGCATCAAACTAGGTTCCTTATCCATAAGAAGCGAATTTGCTATTCCAAGAAGAGGATAAAGCCGCAAAACAACGCCTTTTTCAGCCATTTGGTCAACCCAGAAACGTGCAAGCTTGTCAACGCCTGGAATATAGTTTTTTTCGCTCCAACTTTTGAAGTCGCGTCTGGCGTAGTCGTTTCCCCAGAAACCCGCGTTCAACTGCCAATGCACGCTAGAAAAAGAGAATTCAGGGTTGTCATGGAGCCACCTAATTTGCTTGTAGATGTCGGTTTGCTCCATGACTGTGACTCGGGCGATGAGTTCACCTTTGAAGCCGTTTGAGGTGATCAGCTTCAGGTTATCTATGACTTTGCGGAAGGTGCCTTTTCCCCGATAATGATCAGTTAACGCCTCTTCACCATCGATGGAGACGAGAATGGTGTGAAAGCGGTTAACGAACTCTGGTTCCAATCGGTCCAGCAGTTGACCATTGGTCTGAATCATGAAATGTTTGGCTTTGACCTGATCCATTGTCTTCCTTATAAAATCAGCATTGAGGAGTGGTTCACCACCGTAAAACGTGACAACACAGTCGGGATCCTTGCTGCAGAACCGATCTAAGTACCCTACGTCGTAATCTGCTTTCCTTGGCAGGGAATAATCCAGTTCGAAGTCGCCGAAATCTTCGTCGAAGTCATCCATGGTTTCGCCGAAGCAGTAGCGGCATTGCAGGTTGCATTCGGTGGTGAGGATCACATGGAAGAACATGTTCTAAGCCTAAGCTACGGGCTTGCTTAATAGTATTTTTCCGCCAGTTCCTGCGCTTTTTCATATTCCCCGTCATTTTCTGTAGGCGGGGTATCCGTCTCCTTCTTGTCGTTTTCGGGTTTCGGTGTGTCTTCTGTTCCCTGAGTCTTCTCAGATTCTCTTTGCATTTTCTTTTTGGCTTTTTCAACGTAGCTTTTGAGGTCTCGGTCTTTCATGACCTTCTCAGGCAAAGTCTCAGGAGCGTAGAATAAAGGCAACACAGCCACAAAGAGAAACAATGCGGCCAATGAAAAGAGATTCGCTGAGGGAATGTCATTTGCTATCTGCTTACCCAGCGTAAGTCCAATTAGCATTGATATAAAGAAAGGCATTACACCTAAGGCATAGTATTTGTCACTGGATAGAGCATAACTTAAATCACCCCACAGAGTTAAGAGAAAAAGAACCAGAAGCAAACCCCAAGCTGTGCCTTCAAAAATTGCACTAAAATACAGACTGCTCAGGCTTGTAGAGTCTATTCCGCGCACTGCTGCTGAAAGACCTAGCATTATGAAACCAATAATAGCAATTTTTTTGCGACCGACAGAATCTAAGAAGAAACCTCCCATGACCGCAAAAATCGCCAGGAAAATCGTCTGAATTAACAAAGTTATTTCTGCCGTTTCGCCAACAAGGGAAGGCTGCAAAGGAACCAAGAAGTTCACGAAGGAGAACATAACCCATGGGATATAATATGCAATGAAAGACCGCTTAGTTAATATCTGTAGAAACGAATCGGCGCCTTTTTTGCGATCAACTATTATTGATGACTGCACAATCAAAAGAAGAATAAGACCCACAAATCGCCAAACTGAAAGAGCAACTCCAATCTCAAATAGACCTAGAGGCAGGACACCCAAAGCAAAGAAAGCAATTCCACTTACAAGCATAACCATTCCACTCACTCGCCCCCGCTTTTCAGTAGGTATTGAATCTGAATAGTTGCTCATACATGCAGGCATCCCTATTCCGAAGGATACTCCATAAAAGAGTGCTAGAAACGCAGCAGTAGCCAAACTTGCATTGTCCAACACAAAAAGAGTTGCAGATGCAGCAACATTCAATATCATCCAAAACACCAAGAATTTCGTTCTGTTGAATTTTCTGGAGAGCGAAGCCCCAGCAAGTGCTGCTAGTATGAGCCCAGCAAAATGAACACACCAAACTATAGTTTGGCTATTTGGATCAAGCCATGATTCCTCTCCACCAGGTAGAAAATTGCTCTCCAAAACCGTGAGAATCGTGGCGTACCAAACAAACGCGTTCGCAACAAGCAATACGCTAACTACTGTGCTCTTGGTTTTGCTTATCGAAATGCCAAATGCCCCTTTTTTTTGCATTGCTTTGGGCTCTTTATCTTCTTTAGCATGTTTTGAGAGATAAGCATTTAGTATTTAGAAAACAGATTTGCAAACCCTAATTTTAGGGGTTAATATATAAGCATTTCTGTAGAACAGAGATACATTACCGCAAGTCTTTTAAGCAGATGTGTACAACAGATCTACACAAGCAAGAAGGAGAAGGAACAAAATGAATAGACCAAAACCATTGCGACCAATCAGAAGGTACTGGTACTAGTACATTCTTATCCTTATTTCTTCTGATTTTCCTAGATCTATTATAGATCTTCTAGCGATGCCCAAAGCAAGAATTCTAGGTCTTGCTTGCAGTATTTTAAGGTGGTTATACGCGAAAGCTCCTCTTTAACCCATTTCTTCATATCGCTCAACAGCGCGCGGGTTTCTTTGAAGTCTATAGATAGGTCAAGTATTTTTTCAAGACTGCTATCAGTCAGTTCTGCCTTAAGCAATTGGAGAATTGTCTGTTTGGTAGAGCTATCTCCCAGTGTAAGCAAAATGGGAAGCGGCAGACATTCTTTTTCGAGTCTATTCTTGAGTTCATCTGCTTCAAACATATCTATAAACTCGTTTCTAAGTGTCATCAGAACGCCGTAAGTTCGACCGTAATGACTCAAAAGTTCAATCTCATCCTCAGTTCCCCCACCGAGAATTGCGCCGATTCGAGTTGAAGCTTCCGCTGCTGCAGCTTTTTGTCTTATAATATCTAAATAATCTTTTCCAGAAATGTCCATTTTTCCTCTCCAACTTGCTTCCTTTGCCTCACTCCTGCAAATCTCAAGAAAAGCTTTTTTCACAGACTCTAAAACTTCTTGCTTTTGGCATTTTGAAAAATGTTCACATTCTTCATGCAGAACGTACAACCCTTTCAGGAGTAGAGCATCTCCAACAAGAATAGCTATGTCTCGCCCAAATTTTCCGAAAACAGTAGGATAAGGCTCTTTGATAACTGATTCGTCTATTATATCGTCATGTATGTCAGCTGCGCCTGCTAACAAAACTAGGGAAGCTCCGATGTTAACCGTTTTTTCTACTTTTCCTCCAACCGCTTCACATGCAATGGAGACAAGAGCTGGATGAAGAAAGTCAAACCAGAACTCATCCATGAAATACTTCATGGCACCGTTCAGAGGCTCGTAGCCCAAATCATCCTGCAAAGCGAATTGTCTTGATGTCTCAACAGCCTTCTTTCCACGTTCTTGGATGAAATTGATTACGTGCTGCATCATTTTCTTTTCCGATGCCATTTTCACACCTTTATTATTCTGTTAACGTTCTTACTATTTCTCTCTTTAGTTAACACTTGCTAACCAACCAATAAGGTGTTAAATCCACCTCCCCGAACTTTGCATAGAAATTCGTCTTCGTGCAGGAAGCACAACTCTTAATAGCAGTTTGATTGATTCAAACTTTCCATGAACTCGCTCAAGGAAATGGAGGAGAAATGGCGTACCGCTTGGGAAATAGCCCATTTGTTCGAGGCTGACCCTGACCCAAAGAGGGCGAAGGCTTTTGTGACTTTTCCCTATCCCTACATGAACGGGCCTCTTCATGTCGGTCACGCCTTTACTGCCACTCGCGTCGACGTTTATGCCCGGTTCAAGAGAATGCAAGGTTACAATGTTCTGTGGCCTTGGGGTTGGCACTGGACTGGGCAGCCTCTTTTGGGTGCGAGCCAACGTGTAGCGAAGGGCGACGAGGCATACATTCGTGTGTTGCGTGAAGTCGACGGTGTTCCTGAAGATGAGCTTCAGAAATTCGTGGACCCTTTGTACATGGCGCAGTATTACACAAACGAGGGGCGTCAAATAGCGCAACGAATCGGGTTTTCTGTAGACTGGCGGCGCGAGTTCACCACTGTTTGGCCAACATACCAGAAGTTCATTGAATGGCAGTACGCGAATCTGCGGGAGAAAGGCTACGTAACGAAGGGGACACATCCGGTTGTGTGGTGCCCGAAAGACAGAAGCCCTACAGGGGATCATGACAGGCAGGTTGGCGAAGGTGTCACACCCGAAGAGTACACTTTGATCAAGTACCGTTTGGATGCAAAGACAATTCTACCCGCGGCGACTTTTCGCCCAGAAACAATTTACGGCGTCACAAACATGTGGATTAACCCTGACTCTGATTACGTTGAAGCCTTGGTGAACGGTGAGAACTGGATAGTCAGCGCCGAGGCTGCCGAGAAACTCAAAGAGCAGGAACGCAAGGTAGAAGTAAAACGCACATTCAAAGGCAAAGAACTAATCGGCAAGAGCTTCGAAAACCCCGTCACCGGCAGGTGGCACCCGATTCTACCAGGCTGGTTCGTGGACTCAAAAACCGCGACAGGTGTGGTTTACAGTGTACCTGCGCATGCCCCATTTGACTGGCTGGCTCTGAGAGACTTGCAGCAGAACCCTGAGGTTCTTAATGGATTCAACGTGGACCCCGAGATGGTGAAAGCGATTAAGCCGATTTCCACTCATTAAGGTCGAAGGGTACGGCGAGTTCCCTGCAGTGGAAATCGTAGCTGAGATGGGCATCAAAGACCAGCATGACCCTAAAGCAGAAGAAGCCACGAAGATCCTTGTATAAGAAAGAATTCCATGGCGGGATCCTCAAGGAGAACTGCGGGTCCTACGCAGGCAAAACAGTCCGAGAAGTCAAAGACATACTTATTCGCGACTTCAAGCAGATCGGGGCAGCAGACAGCATGTACGACTTGCCCACACCAGTTACATGTCGCTGCATGACGCAATGCGTTGTTAAGGTTCTTAGTGACCAATGGTTCCTCAACTATAGCGACGCCAAGTGGAAGGCCCAAGCGAAGCAAGTTGTTTCCAGCATGAAAATTTACCCTGAAGTCGCCAAACCGTGGTTCTTCACAGTCATCGACTGGCTCAAGGAATGGGCTTGTGCACGCACAACAGGTTTTGGAACACCAATGCCTTGGGGAAAAGGCTGGATAATAGAAACCCTAAGCGATAGCACCGTCTACATGGCGTTCTACACCGTCAACAAACATATACGCCAAAACAACATCAAGCCCGAATCGCTAACCCGAGAAGTCTTCGACTACATTTTCCTCGGAAAAGGAGACCCCGCTGCACTGAGCAAGAGCACGGGTATCCGTTTGGACCTCATGAAGGCAATGCGAGAAGAATTCCTGTACTGGTATCCCTTGGATCTGCGCAACAGCGCCAAAGAACTTGTCCCAAACCACTTAACATTCTGCATCTTCCACCACGCCGCACTATTTCCACCTGAGCATTGGCCCCGAGCGATTGGCGTCAACGGCATGCTAATGATAGAAGGCAAACAGATGCACAAGTCCAAAGGCAACTTCATTACTATGAAGGGGGCAGTTGACAAATATGGCGCCGATGCCACAAGATGCGCGCTTCTACTTGGCGCTGAAGGTATGGATGACCCAGATTGGCGCGCAGACAACGTCTCGGACATTCAGGGAAAATTTGAAGGCTTAATGGGGTTCGCAGGCGGAATTCTTGCAGGACCCAAGGATCCTGAAGTTACATCCCTGGAACGTTGGTTGCAGAGCAGGCTTCAGAGGCGCATTGCAGAAGTTACATCAGGGCTTGAGGAACTCAAAACCCGAACGGCGTTGCAAGCTGCGTTGTTTGACACATGGAATGACATTCGGTACTACATACAGAGGAAGGAAAGAGCAAACTCCTCAACATTGACCGAGGCGGTGAAGGTTTGGCTTAAGCTTCTGGCGCCTTTCGCTCCTTACCTGTGCGAGGAACTCTGGAGCCAGACAGGAGAAACAGGATTCATCAGCGTTGCTCCATGGCCAAAGATAGACGAAGCCAAAATGGATGCAGCAGCTGAGGAACAGGAGAACCTCATTAACAACATTATCGAGGACACTTTAAACATCCTACGCGCCACCAAAATTTCACCTAAACGCCTTTACTTCTACACCGCTTCCTCATGGAAATGGCAATGTATACCAGAAGGTTCTCGTGAAAGCATTGGCTGGAGAAGCCAAGATGAACGAAGTTATGAAGGAACTCGCAGCTGATTCAACATTGAAGCCACACATGAAGGAAATCGCAAGCTTGGTGCCTAGGGTGATGAAGGCTCTTACGAAGCTTTCAGCGGAGAGAAAAACGAATTTGCTGAAGATTGGCTTCCTCAACGAGAAGGAAATCATACAGGGTGGGCTAAGCTTCTTAAAAAGCAGGTTTAATGCAGAAGTTTTCGTTTTCAGTGAAGAAGAACCAGGAACGTTACGATCCCAAGCAGCGTGCAGCGATCGCAATGCCTAATCAACCAGCAATATTCATAGAATAAGCCGTCTTTTCCTTTTTATTTGTTTCACTGGAGGCCGGTCGGGTCATATGTTCAACCATAATTATTAATAAGCCGAGACGACTAACCAAGATAGCTCACTTACAGAAGTGTACATTAGATGGCTAATAATACATCGGGCACAAAAATAGTGTTAACCGCGTCAGCTACAGAAATGAGTGAATTCGGCAATAGCCAATTCGTTGCGTTCGTGGGCGGATTTGCAAGTGGACCTGTTCCTAAGTGGCTAATAAGAAAATATCTTTATCCACCTGTAGAACGCACAGCTGAAGGTAGAGCGAAAGTTGCCCCTTACGGCCTAAGAAAAGTTGAAGCTATCCTTCTAAAAAACGGTTTTTCCGGACAAGACGTAGCTATTGTGCATCCCGCGGATTTGGATAAGTTCATGGGACCAAACACCAAGGCAGTGGGAATAAGCAGCATGGATCCAACTGGCATGGGATACGTCAGCAAAACTTATTCGTCTATTGTGGGCGGCGGAGAACCTATGAACGCCGTGGAGTTCAAAGCCCTCGTAAATCATCCATGCCATAAGCCAATACAAGCCCAAAGTCATTGTTGGCGGCTTCGGCAGTTGGCAACTGGAGCGAAAACGACTCACCCGAGATTACGGCGTTGACTGCCTCGTTATGGGTCCTGGACAAGAAGGAATAGTGCAGGTTTTCAAGAAGGCTGTGGCTGGCGAGGCTTTGCCGCAGAGAGTTCGTTCTCCAGCAAAGATGGACGAAGAGTTTCCTACGATTAAGCATGCTGCGATTCATGGAGCCGTGGAGATCAGCAAAGGGCTGCGGAAGAAACTGCCAGTTCTGTACACCAACTGTGCTGAAGAAGACTGGATACTCCGCTTGAAGAAGTCATCAAAGAAGTTGAATTAACAGCCAGAGAACGCGGTGAGAAAGGTACTCACATAACGTTGGTTACTGAAGACTTGTTCCTATACGGAGCTAAGGACAAAACTTTCGTTCCGAACGAAGAAACCGTGGTTAAGCTAGTTAAGAGCGTGGCGTCGGTTCCTAATGTGAAGGCGATTCAGCCAAGTCACATGTCACTTGCGCCTGTTGTGTGCAAACCCAACATGATTAAAAAGGTTGCAGAGGTTCTTTTGGAGCATAGTTGGTACAACTACAATGGCAAGCCAATTGTTACTGGGGAAACAGGCATCGAAACAGGCAGTGTACGTTTGATGCGCAAGTATATGTCTGGGAAGATGTTGCCTTACAAGCCTGAACAATGGCAGGAGATTGTTACGCAAGCTTTCGGTATCCTCAACGACAATGATTGGTATCCGTTGGCAACTTTGATTGTTGGGTTTGCCCGATGAGACCGAAGCGGACGTTTTGGATACGCTGAGTCTGATGGATGACTTGAAGGATTTCAATGCGTTTTATGTGCCGCTGTTCTTTGTGCCTCTTGAAGACTGCTTGCTGATGAACAAGCGTGGTGCCGAATACGATTCGCTTACGAAGATGCGGTGGGAGTTTCTTGACTCGATGTTGGGAATACAACGTGCGGATTTGGCGTGGTACTTTCTTGGGTAACAGGATAACTAATCCTAGCAATTCTGAAGGCTGTCAACAATGCCGCAATTCCGGTTGCGGCGAAAATTGCGCAGAAGTACTATGGGTTGACGCGTGACGAAGAAATCGGCAACGTAATCTGGAAACTAGCGAGGGCATAAACCTGTGTTTTCGTTTTCGTTTCTTCTGTTTTGGTTCATTTGGTTTGCGGGTTCCGAATCCTGACAAAGCCTTAAGTAACATACTCGTGTTTTCGAGCGTATGTATCAAGGCGTTAAAGGGTTCGCCCAGTTTATCAGCGTCGAAAGAGGCTTAATGCTTTTCATGATTTCTGTTGGTGCGCGTTTTCCTCATGGCTAACTCGTTGGCTTGGTATCCAGCGCTGTACCTTGGTTTGACTGTGTTCTGCATTTGGAGTGCCGTTGATGCGACCAACAATGTGTGTGATGTTGATTTAGATGTTCTTTCCGATCCGTTGCGTGCCGAGTTCACAAAAAAGCTTGGGAAACTTGGGGTTTTTGTAGTGGCGATCTTTGCTGGTTTGTCTTTGGCTTTGGGTGCTGTAACCATGATTCCCTTCGTGGTTTTATTTGTGGCTGTCGGTATAATGTTTGGTGTTTTATACAGCGTTCCGCCTTTCAGGCTGAGAAAAACCGCCTACAAACCTATAGTTAATTTTACTGTGGGCGCGGTTCCGGTTCTGATAGTTGCTGCTTTCTATAACGCTTTTTCAATCAACGTGCTCGTTCTTGTGCTGCTCATTGGTGTTACAACTGCTGTCAACAGTTTGTGGGAGGATCTAGCGGATTACGCATCAGATTTCAAAAGCGGTTCCCGAACGGTGCCAATAATTTTCGGTTTTCGCAAAGGCCTCTTCCTAACGATTGTAATGGGTTATGTCATGATCCCACTGATGGTTTTCGTCGGGATGCTTTTCCAGCTAGGATGGGTTTACTACGCTTCACTACTGGGCTTAGTCACGTTTCTTTCGTTGCGTATCGTACAGAAACGAGTTACGCTATTTACTGACGACAAAACTGATGCGAAGAGACTACATAAGCTTGGAGAGGTTTTGGCTAAGGACTTCGTGATAATTGCAATAGTGTTCACGTTTAGCCTAATGGTGAGTAGCCTGCTGAAAATCAACCCAATTCTTTTCTAGAGGCTCCTTTCTCGGAGTATTTCTAAAACTCGACGCGCCGGAGCAGAAAAAGAACCTTTATCTCTGTAAATGCGTACCACTATTTAGAATGTTCAGGTGCGTGTCACCGTGAGCAACAATTTATTGAATGTTACAATAGTAGGCTTAAAACTGCATAGTCCTACAGCTTTAGCCTCTGGCATCCTAGGGTATAGCGGCGATTCGCTGCAGGCAGTGGCGAAAAACGGCGCGGGAGCGGTCGTGACAAAATCCATCGGAGTGTCTCCACGAGTAGGCTACCCCAACCCAACGGTTGTTCAGGCAAAGAGCGGACTAATTAACGCAGTTGGCTTGCCAAACCCCGGTATAAACGACTACGCCGAAGAACTAACCTACGCAAAATCCATCCTGAAGGTTCCCCTGATCGTGAGCGTCTTCGGCTACACCGCCGAGGAATACGCGCTGGTAGCTCAGAAAGCAGCTGAAGCGGGGGCGGACGCGTTGGAACTTAACGTTTCCTGTCCACATGTCCAATACACGGGCTCCGAGATTGGGCAAAACCCCAGATTACTCACAGACGTTGTATGTGCTGTAAAAACAGCGGTGCGCCAACCCGTCATAGTCAAGCTGTCCCCGAATGTCACAGATATAGTGGAGTTAGCCAAGACGGCGGTCAAAGCAGGAGCGGATGGCTTGACGGTAATTAACACCGTCCGCGCTATAGCAATCGACGTGGAAACCCAAGAACCCGTCCTTAGTAACATCAGAGGCGGTTTGTCTGGACCCGCAATCAAGCCCATCGCATTACGATGTGTCTACGACATCTTCGAAGCCCTCCCGCAAACGCCCATTATTGGTTGTGGAGGCGTAACAGACTGGCGAGACGCCATAGAGTTTTTCCTTGCTGGGGCCTCAGCCGTGCAAGTCGGCACAGCCATCGCTTTGGAGAAGCCAACCGTTTTCGAAACCATAAACAAAGGAGTAATCAGTTACCTGAAGAGGAAAGCATATGGGAGCGTGAAAGAAATTGTCGGCTTATCTCACCAAGATTAACACCATAAGAACAACGCCCATTACAAATGTTAAAGACGAAACTCCGACCGTGAAGACCTTCACATTGCAAGATGACTTGTGCGCAAAAGCAAATCCAGGACAGTTCCTCATGCTCTGGATTCCAGGAATTGACGAAATACCGTTAAGCATTCTAAATGCGAGAAAAGGACAGGTCGAGTTCAGCGTTAAAGCCGTCGGCGACGCCACGCGGCATCTACATAACCTAAAGACAGGCGACCTATTGGGTATCCGGGGTCCGTTCGGGAACAACTTCACGGAGACCAGAGGCAGAGTCCTATTAGTCGGCGGAGGCACGGGTACGGCGCCTCTGCTTTTCCTAGCCAAGCGGCTTGCAGCCAAAGCGGACCGCTTAAGCTTCGTCATAGGCGCTAAAACAAAGAACGAGCTTATGTATCTAGATGAGTTAGATGCTGTTTGCACGGACGAAACCGCGGTCTCGACCACGGAGGACGGAAGCTATGGGCTTCAATGTCTCGCAACAGAACCTTTGGAGAAACTTATCGATACGCAGAAATTCAACATGATTTACACTTGTGGTCCCGAGCGAATGATGCGAGCAATTTTCGATATCGCTGAAAAACGCAGGGTAGCAATGGAAGCCAGTCTGGAACGGCTGATGAGATGCGGCATTGGCTTATGTGGTAGCTGTATGATAGGCAAGTACCGAGTATGCCGAGACGGACCCGTGTTCACGATGGCGCAGCTAAGTGAAGTGAAGGATGAACTGGGCATTTCCAAGCTTGGGTTTGACGGTAGCAGAATAGACGTTTGAGGCATGAATCATGATGAATTCTAGTAATGACTTGGAAGCCGCTCTTCAAAAAACAGTTCTTCTTTTCAACAGACTTAATAGTCCTCAGGCAGTGGTAAAAGTCATCAATGTGTCGCCTCAAGTAGTTATTGTCACATTTTCCGGTCCTTTCTGTTATGAATGCGGGGATGTACAAAAGTACGTTGAGGCTTTTAGCAAAGACTTTAAAGTTTTTATCGACTACGCAGAATTGGCGGCTGGGAAAACCAAGGAAACAGCACCTCACGGCGTTGAGGTATCCTACTTGGTTAGAGCTCGATGAAAACCGAACTATCCTTCACCGGAAGTTTCTCTAATGATTTATCTAGTTAAGCTTGGCTTGTTTGGCAGAAAATATCTCCAAAGAAAAGATAAATCAAACAATTAACGCGCAAAACAAAAAATGAAAAGAAAAATTAGAGTTCCGTTGGGAACCCGTATTTTCTCAAGTACTCTCTGGCATATGTAGGGTCGAAGGAGAGTTCTTTGCTTCTCAGAATTCGCTTATCTAACCTATCCAGAGCTACCCGGAAAGTAGGTTCTACCCCGAAGCCTTCTGCCGAAGCGAAGAAGAAACCTTTGACGCCTTTTACCGTTCGGAGTTGCAGTCGGCAATGGATGAGCGGTTGTCCCTTATGGTTGGCTCCATGGAGTTTCATGTATACAAACAATGTACCGGACTCTAGAAGGTCTCTGTATTTGCGTGAGAAGCTGTCAAATTCTCCCATCATGAAACCTTGTGCACTCTCGTCAATTACTGTTCCCTTAGAAGCGAACTGAATCGTCAATCGGCGGTCAAGGTCTTCCATAAGCGAAATCGGTTCCAAAAAGTCTAGTTTCGTTACGATGCCTACAAGCCGCTCTTTTGCCAGAACAACTAGACAATGAACGTTGAAGCTATGCATTTTGTTTTCAGCCTCTTTAAGAGTAGTCTCCGGAGCAACAGTGACTACTGGACTAGCCATGACGCCTTTTGCCGGGATGCTTAGAACCTGTATTTTTTCGCCTTTAATGTCGCCAACAGTTTGCCGCTCGTTTGGTTGGAAAACGTTTTCAATGATATTTTGGGTGCTTACGATGCCGACAACTTTTCCATTCTCCATCACGGGCACATGGCTTATGTCATGTTCTCTGAAGAGGCTGAGGACTGCGCCCACAGACCTATTTGCGTCGAGGGTGAACGGGGCTTTGGTCATGATCTGCTCGATTGGTGTGTTGCCCCATTCTTGTTTCACGGCTCCGTGAATGATGTTTTCATCTGTCACAAACCCCAGGAGTTTCTCCTTTTCAAAAACTGGCAGTTGCCTTACGCCGCTTTGAATCATCATTTTGGCGGCTTTGCTTAGGGATGTTTCTAGCTCGATTTTCGGGGCAGGGCGCATGAGAGATTTAACTTTGGTTGTTGCTGGGTCAAGCCTGGCTCGGACAATCCATCTTCTTGATATGACTCCTGCGTATCGGTCTTTTTCGTTGAGAACCGCCAAGGATGGCGGGGCATCTTTCTTAAAGAGTTCTAAGCATCTGGATAACGAGTCATTTTCGTTAACAGTATAGAACGTTGTTGAATAGACATCTTTCACAGAAATTGGACTTAGCATAATAATAGCTCCAACTCTATTTTGGGAAGAGTAGAATTTAAACGTTCCAAACCTTCCGTAATGCATTCGAGATGTTTTAGCTAGTTGCTACCTCCGAGAGCAGCGCTGATTCTTTGGTACAATTTGTGCTTAGAAGTTAAGTTACCCTGCCGAGTCTCAAAAGAATGCGTAAGCACTGAAAAATAGGCGGATGATGCGTGTGTTTGTTCCTAAATTGGCTTTAACATGTATTCCGTGGTTTGTGGGGTTTGGGGAACTTTGGGTTTTTGGATTTGCAATAAAGTTGCAATTTTAGGGGGGTTGGTTGGGTTGGAATTGGTTGATTTGGGTTCGGTTTTGTGAATGCGCCTTGTTTTGGGCATAATTTTTTGCAAGGTATTGAAAGAATTTGACGTATTTTGGTGGTTTTTTACGTGTTTGAGATCTTTTGAACAAGTTTTTGGAGGCTTAAGATTTGAAGGTAGTTTCTAAAAGAACTTTAACAGAGAAAATACTGGGTCAATGGGGAATAGCCGAATTCAAAATAGGTTAAATAACCTATGAGCGTAAGTGAGCTAGTCATGGACAAAGCAATGAACATGGGCAAGTCCTCTGCAACTGGAAGCTTCCAACTGCTCATCGGCGTTGTGGCTTCAACAGTGATTATGGCTCTGGGAACCCTTGTTTTAGGTTGGCTTTTGTCCCGCGATCAATTGGGTTTGTATGGAGTAGCTTTGATTCCTTCGTCTATGATTAATTTTTTCCGTGACTGGGGTGTGAACTCGGCAATGACCAAACAAATCGCAAGTTTAAGGGCAGCTGGAAAAGACGCAGAAATCCACGATGTAATCGTCTCGGGAACCGTGTTTGAAGTTATCAGTGGAGCGGTTTTGTCTGTCTTGTGTTTTAGCGTTGCCGGTTTGCTCGCGAGTTTTCTTAGGATGCCAGAGGCTTCATTGCCAATAGCCGTGATGTCGTTGTCCATTTTCGCAGGCGCTGTGCTGGCTGCCGCTACTAACATCTTCGTAGGCTTCGAAAGAATGAAACTCAACAGCCTAACAACAATACTTCAAGCAGCCACGAAAACAGCGATAGGTCCTCTTCTGGTCATCTTAGGGTTTGGGGTATTGGGAGCCATTATAGGCGCGGCTGTGTCTTTGCTCGTTGGAGCTACAATTGGAATAACTATCGTTTACTTCGCATTGTTTAGACCGCTGGGCAAGGCGAAGACGGGTCGACGTGAAATATACAAAATTCTGAAGCCAATGCTTTCGTACGGGGTACCGCTTACAATTGCGAACACTGTGATCGGGGTTTCGCCGTTGCTGTTTACGTTTTTGATGGCACCTATTGCAGGGGCTTCTCTGATGGGTGACTACTATGCGGCATCCTACTTCACGGTGCTATTAACGTTCTTCACCATCCCTATCTCGACGGCGCTGTTTCCCGCATTCGCCAAAGTAAACGCCAAAACTGAACCTAACCTGTTGAAAACTGTTTTCGCTTCTTCAGTGAAGTATACTTCAGTTTTGGTTGTTCCTGCAACAATGATTGTTATGGCGCTTTCGGGTCCAATGATTAACACATTATGGCTTGGAAAGTTTCCGTATGCTCCACTGTTTTTATCCCTAGTGGTCGCAATCAATCTTTATGTCGTCTTTGGCAGCTTGAGCTTAGGCTCGTTAATGACGGGGATAGGCGACACAAGTCAGTTGATGCTTCAAAGCCTTCTTTCCCTCGCAGCAAGCGTGCCGCTGGTGATAATCCTAATTGTGTTTTCGGGGAACCTGAGTCCACCTGTGGGTGCGGTAATCGGCATCTTGGGCATTTTGCTTTCCAGTCTGCCAGGAACTGTCTGGGGACTTTTTTGGGTCTGGAGACGTTATAGAGTCAAGGCTGACTTTCGGGCTGCTGCGAAAATCTTTGCATCCTCAGGCATTGCTGCAGTAGCGTCGTATTTAACGGCGTCGTTGACTCAAGCAAACATAGGTGTCCTAGGCTTATCTGTTTGGATGACCACGGTGGCCAGTCTTCTGCTGGGGTTCGTCGTCTTCATGGTCTTATATCTGGGTTTAGCTCCATTTGTGGGCGCGATAAATCAGGCGGATGTCGACAATATGCGAGCCATGTTCGGGGGTTCAGGTATAGTTTCAAAGACCCTGGAACTGCCCTTCAGGTTTATGGAACGATCCCTAAGAATCCGTCATAAAAAAGATTGACATGTAACAGTCAGGAAATTTTTCTTCGCATCTTGCCAATATTAGTGGGTTGAAGTGAATGCGTTTGTTTTTCTATCTTTCCTTTGTGCTTTTTATCATTAGGAACCGCTTGGAATAGTCGTTTAAAACCCGAGAATCTACCTTATTAATTCCATAGAGGGTTTTTGAGGGTGTACCCGACTCCGCACAAAAACTAGAGAATTCCTAAAATCAAAACAACGTTGTCTCGAAATTAGAGGTAGCTTGTTTAAGGTGGGTTTTGGGTTCAAAGTTTTGCGGAATATGCCCGCGATGGCGAACCACCCGATGCATTTCCCTCTGAACCCGCCCGTAATCGTAGAGTAAGCTAAGTCTATTTTAAGTCTTATGAACTCAAAATTCACACATCTCCCGCAATGTTCCCTTCGCAGCTTCGGCAAAGACCTTTATACCGCTTCAGCGGAAAACAGAGCCTACGCAGAGGTCAAACGTTTGAGCATAGCAGTAAAAGTTGACGGCGTAACCAAGAAATTCGGAAACATCCAAGCCTTGAGCAACGTCACCTTCAACATCAAAGAAGGCGAAGTCTACGGGTTAATCGGTCCAAACGGGGCAGGAAAAACCACCATGCTACGAATAATCAGCACCCTCATTCTGCCAACCAGCGGGTCAGCCACAGTCTTCGGCGCAGACGTGGTTCGCCAGCCAGACGTAATCCGGAAAATTCTCAGTTATTTACCTGAAGAGGCAGGCGCCTACCGTAACCTCAGCGGGTACGAGTACCTGCAGTTTATGGCTAAATTCAGTGGCTCAGACACGAAAGAAGCCCTCGCTGAAGCGGCGGAAATCAGTGGCTTAGGTGACCGTTTGAAAGATAAGGCTAAGACGTACAGCAAAGGCATGAAACGTCGACTCTTGCTAGCTCGCGCATTGATGACTAAACCCAAACTTGCTATTCTGGATGAACCTGCAAGCGGCTTAGACGTGTTGCATGCCTATCATATCCGCCAGATAATCAAACGGTACGTCAAGGAAAACGGCGTTACTGTTCTTCTTAGCAGCCATAATATGCTTGAAGTGGAGTATCTATGCGACCGAGTCGCCTTAATTAATAAGGGTAAAATAGTGCTGGAAGGCAAGCCTGTTGATCTAAAGGCTCAGCATGGGGGCGCTAACTTGGAGGAAGTTTTCGCGAAGGTGGTAGGTTATGCTTAAGGGTTTTAGCAACATTCTACTAAAAGAGCTGAAGGAGCTCATTCGCGACCCAAAAATCATAATTGGCATGATTGTTTTGCCCCTTATAATGTTTCCAGTTTTAGGCTTGGTTCTCGGGTACGCTCAAGAGACTGCCAAGCAGCAAGCTCTGAACGTGCAAGTGTTGGTTGTGAACAACGACGGAGGCAACTGGAGTCAGACTTTCATCAGCTACCTTGACTTAGGCTTAAACGTTACCGTCATCAACGACACTTCGCCAAAGCAGATAGTGGACGAAGGATTACTTACGCAGCTTAACTTTACGACTTTTTTGGAGATTCCTCCGGGCTTCAGCGACAACATGACAATACACCTGAGCGTTAACCCAAACGTTACGGCATCCGTTAACTCGTACAGTGTGTATCAGGGCGGCAGTATTTTTGGCGGCATAGGATCCAGCGTCATGGGGAGCTATGTAGACAGCTTTAATCGCGCAATTGCCCCCAATGTAATTAGAGCTTCAACATCAACCATAATAAAGAACGAAATCCAACAGGGCGTAGACCCCGCCCAACTCAGCGCGCTTATGTTGAGCCAAACCATTGCGTTGCCAATCACCGTTATGATTCTGCTCACCTATGCAATGCAAATTGCTGCCACGAGCGTTGCTATGGAGAAAGAGGAAAAAACCTTGGAAACCCTCCTCACTATGCCCGTAGATCGGTTTGCAATACTAATGGGTAAACTCAGCAGCACAATTATCGTCGCAGGCGCAGCTGCGGTAGCTATCCTGTTCGGCTATAACTTTATGTTGGGGAGCATTACTAACGCTGTTCAATCAGGCACACAAATTGATCTTGTCAAACTTGGGCTAGTTCCATCGGCCTTAGGTTATGGATTGCTGGGAATTTCCCTTTTCGTCACTCTCCTTTCAGCGTTGGCACTTGCGGTTATCATGTCGGCATTCAGCGAAGATGTCCGAGGAGCACAAGCACTTGTAGGCTATATCTACCCTCTAATTTTCATTCCCTCACTTGCCCTCATCTACGTAGATGTAAACACGCTGCCCACAGTCATCAAGGCTGTTTTCTATGCGATTCCGTATAGCCACCCCATCATCGCCTCAAAAGCAATCATCCTCGGCGATTACACCACCGTGGCTTTCGGCATAATTTATGTTGCCATTTTCACTGTAGTAATAATGTATATTGCCTCTCGACTATTCGCTACCGAGAAAATCTTGACGGCAAAACTTAGGTTTGGAAAGAATAAACGGAAAGCGGAGTCACAAGAATAGCAACTGTTCCTACAGAATAGTTTTTTATTTTCACCATTGCCCGTTTACGAGATGGACAATGCCTGTTTCGGATATTTACTGGCTCCGTTCGCTCTGATTTCGAGATTGTTCAACGTCTTCTTATTTGCCGATTAGCGACGAAAGGTTAATCAATGTGTTTGTTATGGTTGGTTAAATTGTTTGCCGGCCATTGGGCGCGGGTTCCACCTGATCCCTTTCCGAACTCAGAAGTTAAACCGTGTTCCGTTCCCCGCTGTATTGTGGTCTTCGGCCACGAGAAACTGGGAAAGCTGGCAACACCTAAACCTTTTTCCTAAATTATGGCATAATTTCTCCCGTGTTTGTGTTGTTGTTAATAACTTTCTATTAGGGCCGTGCCCCGAAGTATTTCGTTGCTGAAGCAGTTAGTTTTGTGGTTTCTCAGTGCAATTTTGATGAATTCTGAACTAAAAATTTCCCGGAAGGTTCAGTTTTTAGTCTGTTAGAGCTCGATAGGCTGGAAGCAATGTTTATTTCTACGTTAGACGCAATGTTTATATGGGCTGAGGCTGCTTCTGATTAAAGTCAGCTATTCAGCTGCCCCGCAATATTATCATGGCGGCGGCTCAACCCCAACTAAAACGGCGATTACGCCTTACAGGGATGCGGGTGTTGGCCTCCAATTGCGGGGACACACATGTAGACCTGACTAATTGCTCAGTTAGGTCCGAATTGGGCTTTGACGTTTGTGGAATAGATCTCCCTCCAAATCCAGTAAGAGGCAAAAAGCGAAACGTACCATAAATAAACAATAGTAGTACCCGACATTTTCATCGGAGTGCGCAGTTGTGCGTAACTCCGGTTGATCCTGCCGGACCCCACTGCTATCGGGATGGGACTAAGACATGCTAGTCGCGCGCTTCCCAGCTATGTGGGAGGAGCGGCGTACAGCTCAGTAACACGTGGCTAACCTGCCCTTGGGACGAGAACACCCCCGGGAAACTGGGGCTAATTCTCGATAGGTGAAGAACTCTGGAATGAGTCTTCGCCTAAAAGCCATTTGGATCATGCTTTCAGGTGGCGCCCAAGGATGGGGCCGCGACCGATCAGGTTGTTGGTGAGGTAATGGCCCACCAAGCCTATAACCGGTGCGGGCCGTGAGAGCGGGAGCCCGGAGATGGGCACTGAGACAAGGGCCCAGGTCCTACGGGGCGCAGCAGTCGCGAAAACTTTGCAATACACGAAAGTGTGACAGGGTCATCCCGAGTGCCGACCGCTGAGGTTGGCTTTTACCCAGTCTAGAAAGCTGGGGGAATAAGGAGAGGGCAAGTCTGGTGTCAGCCGCCGCGGTAATACCAGCTCTCCGAGTGGTGTGGACGTTTATTGGGCCTAAAGCATCCGTAGCTGGCTGAACAAGTCCCCTGTTAAACCCACCGATTTAATCGTTGGCTTGCGGGGGATACTGCTCGGCTAGGGGACGAGAGAGGCAGACGGTATTCCCGGGGTAGGGGTGAAATCCTATAATCCCGAGAAGACCACCAGTGGCGAAGGCTGCCTGCTAGAACGCGCCCGACGGTGAGGGATGAAAGCTGGGGGAGCGAACCGGATTAGATACCCGGGTAGTCCCAGCTGTAAACGATGCAGACTAGGTGTTTGGACGGCCACGTGCCGTTCTAGTGCCGCAGGGAAGCTGTTAAGTCTGCCGCCTGGGGAGTACGATCGCAAGGTTGAAACTTAAAGGAATTGGCGGGGGAGCACCACAAGGGGTGAAGCTTGCGGTTTAATTGGAGTCAACGCCGGAAATCTCACCGGGAGCGACAGCAGTGTGAAGGCCAGATTAAAGGTCTTGCCAGACGAGCTGAGAGGAGGTGCATGGCCGTCGCCAGTTCGTGCCGTGAGGTGTCCTGTTAAGTCAGGCAACGATCGAGACCCGCGTTCTCTGTTGCAACCAGTCTTGTGCTGGGCACACTGAGGAGACCGCCACTGATAAAGTGGAGGAAGGAGCGGGCCACGGCAGGTCAGTATGCCCCGAATCTCCCGGGCCACACGCGAGCTGCAATGGCAGGTACAATGGGTTCCGACCTCGAAAGGGGGAGGCAATCTCGAAAGCCTGCCGTAGTTGGGATCGAGGGCTGTAACCCGCCCTCGTGAACATGGAATCCCTAGTAATCGCGTGTCATCAGCGCGCGGTGAATACGTCCCTGCTCCTTGCACACACCGCCCGTCGTTCCACCCGAGCGACTTTTGGGTGAGGCGTCGTCATCTTGGCGGCGTCGAATCTAAGTTTCGTGAGGGGGGAAAAGTCGTAACAAGGTGGCCGTAGGGGAACCTGCGGCCGGATCACCTCCTAAGAAAAAAATCAAATGCGATTCGCGCGTTTGCTTTTTGCTGGGGGAGCAAGGAGAAGTAAAACCACATCCTGTAAAAACAGGGAAACGTCAAAGCCCAAACACATGTGAAAAAGAGCAATAAGTTATCTTTTTGAAATTTTGTTACACTCCAGTGTAAATGACATCTGCGAGCAAAAGATGTTCTGGATTTAGAGAGACTGGAGGAAACAAGGTAGGCATCAGTTGGATTGGTAATTCAAAATGCACCTGACAGGAATACCGCTACTGATAGTTCCCTTTTGGCTTTCTTAAAAATTCTTTAATATGAATAATTATTTCAAATACAATATGCTATTATATCTTAATACACGACATAACTTTCAGTGAGTTCATTGGGCAACAAGAACGAGAACATCCATCAGTTTATCATCGATGAAGAATATGCAAGACTACGGGCTAGACAGAAACTTGCTGAGCCTATCGGTATAATAGAAGAGGCGTCAACTGCAAACTCACAAAATCCCATAACCGTTGACCTTAAGAGACTCTTTGAAGAAAAAGCTGCTCTGCTAAATGAAAAGGATCAACTTGTTAGAGCCAAAGAAGTATTGAATCATAGAATAACTGAGGTAATCGAGAACAAAAGGACCCGAATACAACAGCTAAAAACCGAAATTCTGGAACTCAGAGCAAGAATGCGAAACTCTCGCAAACGCAATTGATACCCAGTGAGTGTTCAGATTAGGAACGTTAATTAACATCTTTCAAGGCTGGGCGGCTTAGAAGTCTTAGCTAAGGAAGTTCGTGAATTAATAGAATACTATTTTTCTCTTCATGCAATTTCTTTTCTGCAAAAGAGAAATTTAAGGCGGGCCCGACGGGAGTTGAACCCGCGGCCTACGGATTAAGAGTCCGCCGCTCTAGCCTGACTGAGCTACGGGCCCACCGGTCGCTGCTTTCGAGAAGGAATTTCCATCTACGAATATAGAGGTTTCGCTTACCCGAATCCATTCTGTCTTGCGGAAACAATGTGGGTAAACCTCAAAACCCGTTAGTTGACAACGGAATGCTTGCAGTAGTTGGCTTGCCTGTCGCAAAACGCATAAAAACGTAAGCGCGGCGAAACCAGCTATAACGTGTTTGTTTGATGAAATTTATGGGCTATGATAAAAACCCTTAAAAGCATCGTATCTTTCTCTTTGTGAAAAAATAAAGGTGACCCTGTAATGTTCGACTTTACCTTAGCCTTGGTTTGGGTATCTTTGGGCGTAGGCACTTTTGGGTTTGCATTCGCCGAGTACCGACTCTCAAGCAGAAAAAGATCACAAACTGAAACCTCATAAAGCGTGACACAGAAAAAAAGCACGCGTTGTCCAGAGTTTTTTTCTTAGGAAGGTATTTTTGACCGATTGTCAATACCTTAACCACGCGTCTGAGCAATAATAGAGATGTACAAAATGCCTGACAAAATGGTTAAAGGAGAAAAACACTACCTCAAAGAACTCAAAGAGCAACTGGAAGAATCAAAAGAGCCGAAGGAAAAAGTTCTCACTGTTTTCTGCCATAGACACGGCATCTCCATGGACCAATGCAGAAAATACTACGACCAACTAGCGTCTAAGGGCGAAATTAAGGAAAAATAGAGCCGCCACATCGAAAGAAAAAGGATAGACTATTGAAAGTTTATTCTATCTTGATTCTTTTTCCTTTGATGGGCGCTTTTAGCGGAATTTGGACTTTTAGCAATCCATTGTCGAATTTTGCTTTGGCTTTGGTCTCGTCAACAGGGTGGGCAAGGCTAAAGCAACCCAAATAGACTAAGTCGTCACGGACAGCTTCTACGCATAGACTTTGGGTGCCAATTGAGAGATCCACGTGTTCCTTGGCAACACCTGGCAGCTCAATATCGATGTAGTAATCGGAGTCGTCGTGGTCGATGCATACTTCAGGAGTGATAATAGTGGTTTCTTCCTCGGCAGTTTCAGATTCCTTAAAAAGTTTCTTTTTAGCCAACAGAATACACCCCAAAACTGCAAAGCTAATGGAGTCTATTGAAACTAAAAAAGTTGCTGCACAAGTTCCTTTGATTCCGCGATTTACAGTTTGATTGAGCACCCGAATTTTTCGAGGTACGCCAATTCCGTGAGTGGCTTTCTGCTTTTTCTGCTCCTTATCGTCTTTGCTGGATAACCGAACCCGATTGCGGCAGTCAAGTTAATTTCGTTTGGGATTGAAGTCTCTAATCATAGCTTTTATGTCGAAGCTAGTGTAGATGCCTGAACCTACTCCAAAACTCCATGCCGCCAATCCTCATTTGTGACAAAGGTGATTCCTTTAAAGTAGCCTGGAATATTCCTTGCTTTTTGCATCTTGCGCCCTAATCTTTTGGCAGAAGATACCACATTTTACACAATGAAGTTTCTTGCTATCTCACAACATCCGAAGACTCTACAACTAGACAATTTTATGTTTTGCTCAAAGAATAAGGAGGAGTAGTTTTAGGGTTAGGATTGGGCTTTAGTTTCCTTCCTTAGACTACGGATAACGATAACAAATTCTGGGCTAACACGCAAAAAATCTGATAAGATTCAAAGAACAGAAAAGAGAAGGGCTTATGGCGGGGCTATTCTCCACATCAGAATTCGGAATTGATACGATTGATCAGTAACCACTTGACCATATATGGTGTTTTCAGTTAATGAAGACCACATTCCATTATTGCCAGACACTTCTACTCCCCACACAGTTCTAACTCTCAGATAAACAAAGACATTAGTTGTTCCTAAGTTGTGATTAAGTGTAGTGCCTCCACCGCTAAAGTTCCAGGATATCCAACCACTATCGTATGCTGGTTGAGGAAAGAATCCGTTTGGTAGTTCGCCGGTATTACCTTGGATACCCTGTATGCCTTGTTCGCCTTGTGGTCCTTGTGCGCCAGTTGCTCCTGTAGCACCAGTAGCGCCTGTTGCGCCCGTTTCGCCTTTAGGACCGGTCGCTCCTGTTGCTCCCGTAGCCCCAGTTGCCCCCGCGTGGCCCTGTTGCTCCAGTTGCGCCTGTGGCACCTGTTGCTCCTATTGGGCCAGTAGCTCCAGTTGCACCAGTTTGTCCCGTGGCTCCAGTTGGGCCAGTCGGTCCTGTCAATCCAGTAGGTCCAGCAGGTCCTTGGGCTCCAGTGTCGCCTCTTTCGCCTTTTGGTCCTTGTGGACCAATTTCACCTTGGATACCCTGTATGCCTTGTTCGCCTTGTGGTCCTTGTGCGCCAGTTGCGCCTGTGGCACCAGTTGCTCCCTGTATGCCTTGTTCTCCCTGAGGACCTTCCAGAACTTGTGGTCGGGGTTTGGCATAGATGAAACCACTTACGAGCCCGCTGATTAAGCCGACGATTAATGCAACAACAACTATCAGCATCAGGCTTTTGTAGGTCTGATTCGCCATCTTTATCGTCAGAATAGCGTGCGTCGAGAATGGAGATATCTTTTGTGAATTTGAAATCAATATGTGTGGTTAGTTTGGTGGGCCGAGCCGGATTTGAACCGGCGACCTTTCGATTATCAGTCGAACGCTCCAGCCAAGCTGAGCTACCAGCCCACGGTTGAAAGACACCAAAGTTAATATTATGTTGGTTTAAAAGTGTTTTCGTAAGCACTTCTATTTTGAGCAACAACATTCTAGGTGCCTCCGTTCCAAATTTGGACACTTTTTGCTTTGCGCTTCAAGGTTCACTAGTCTATGTGAGCCTTTGAAAATAATAGTGATTTCTTCGGACTGTGGTTTGACGCATTACAGCGTGCGCCGGTTTATTAGAGGGTTTCATCCGTTGTGAAGTTTGCTCTTTTGATTTTCCCGATCAGTTTTATGATTAGAAGCCCAGAGTTTTGCCAGCCAAACATCAGCAAGCCTCTTGCACCAAACAGCTTGGCCAAGACGTATTTTCGGTTTCGACGTTTGATAGATCTCATTATCGACCCTTTCGGTCTCCCCTCTTGGCTAAAACTATGAGTGCAGATTGAGTTAGGGGTCATTAATAGTCTTGCCACGGTATTTCTTGTTAACTGAGCCTGAAAAGAGGGCGTCTTCCCAGTAGGCGTATCCCTTCAGGTTTTCATCAAACAGGAATTCATTGAACAGGCTTCGCCTGAAGGACATGTTTGCTCCGACAAACCGCTGGCAACCTATGGTTCTAGTCAGTGCAATCGGGTATTCAAAAAAACTGCAACTGTCTTTAGAATTATGGAAAAGGAGAAATAATCTCTTAAAAGATTCAAAGAAATAATCGCGTTTGTTTTGCACATACGTTTGAGTTGGGAGATTTCTGATCCAACCTGTGATTCCAACGGCTTCAGGGTGTTCCTTATAGGTTTTCAGTAATCCTTTAATGTAGCCAGGATAAAGGACGATATCACTATCTACGAACAGAATAACGTCACCCTTAGCGATCTTGGCTCCGATGTTCCTGGCGATGCTAGTAGAGCGTTCTTTAGGATTCTTGATGTATATGAGGTCTACACCTTCAATTCTTGCCTTGACCAAATGAACTTCAACCAATTGTCTGACTGCATCAACAGGTGTATCGTCAACGATTATGACTTCCTTGGGTTTGACTGTCTGCTCCAAAATGCTGTCTAAGCATTCAGCTAACTCGTGGGCTGCGATAATATGTCGGGATTATCGCCGAAACTCTCATTGCAGGTTACGCTCACTTGCGCTTTCGACAACCAAGACGCCACATATCCTTTCAAGTCGTTGATTGAGACAGTGCTGGCTGATCTCTTGTTGCTTCTTTTAAGACTGATTTCCTCTGTCTTGAACATCGGGTTTTGAAGTCAGTCATCAGCCAGATCATATCGATGAGTGGAAGATACCCAGAGAGGATTGGATGAATGGTAACGTGTTCCATGTTGCTTCTGATCATGAAGACTATTCTGAATATAAGCTGACGCAGCGAAAATGGTTTTTCTCCATTTAGCGAAGTCACTCCTTTGGCCCACCATATGTTGTGTTTCAGATGCTCAAGTGGGTTCATGGGATGATGTACAACAACCTCTTTGTCCCATATCCATCTGAAGCCTGCCTCAAGAATACGTTTGTAGACATCATAGTCTTCTCCAGCGCTTTTTATTCGTTTGTCGAAGTTGCCTATGCTGAGAACCGTGTTTCTTCTGAACATTACATTGTGGCATCCCCATGTTGCCTGCCCGAGTCTACCAAAGTATTCCCACCATTTTTGTAGTGGCGTGCATCCATAGCCAAAAATGCATGTTCCCGTGGCTGCCGCTACTTTGTTGTCGTTGAAATGTCTGATAAGTTTCTGATACCAACTCTTAGGAAGAATTACGTCTGTGTCTATCATGGCGACAATTTCTGAAGAGGATTTCCTTATGCCCAGATTGCGTGCCGCCCCTAATCCTTCGTCTTCATCCCAATAGACTTTTTCAGTGTATTGTAGTGCGATTTCTCGGGTCCGATCGGATGAAGTCCCGTAAATAATTATGAGGTTTTCGACGGGTATTTCATTCGTAATCTGTCTAAGCACATTTGCCAATGGTTTTTCGCGGTTTTTTGCGCATACAATGACATCTATGCCCAACCCCTTCAAGCGCAAAAGCTCAAATCATTGAATAGTCAGCTACACAATATATTTCTTGTTGAGCATCTTACGGAAGAAATGAAGGCTCGATTGTCTCCGCCACCTTCCAATCGATCGCGCGAAATTCGATTCTCAACCACGAACCGCCAGAGTATAATATCAAAGTGCGTAAAGATGTTGAAATGCGTGTTACTCAGCACGAATCGATTGATGATCAAATTAGCAATAACCTCCAGCGGAGCATGAAAAGCTGGTTCATAAGGTGTACCAGAACAATATGGAAATGACCCCTCCTTATTGTTTAGCACAATTTTGCGCATCATTCTGACCGGCTATCCAACACATCAAACAACTGTCTTCAGCTTCGAGCAAAGGTATCGATTCTGTAATAACAAAACAAAATTAGTATGGTGATAGTGAAGTTGTGAAAATCTATTTCCAAATACTGTCATGATACTGCAAATATTCCAAATAAGTCTATATTAAAATTGGTACGGACAGATTCATTACATTTTCTATTGGTTCTACAGCGGATACAGATTTCTGGAAGAGTATATTTATTCTGCTTCTTCAAGATTCTAGTAATCAGGTGCAAAATGCGGCTATGGTCACGGTGCTAGTAACTGGCTGCGGAGGTGCGATAGGAATGGGTGTTATCAGAGCACTCAGAATGGGATCCCGCAGTCTCCATCTTATAGGAGTTGATACGGATTTATATTCTCCTTCTTTTTTCCTGAAAAGTAAGCAATGTTTTCTTGATAAAACCTATGTTGTACCTAATGCTGAAAACCCAAATTATGTTCCAAAGATAGTTGAGATATGCCATACCGAAAACGTGAACGTAATTTTTCCCTGCACTGATCCTGAATTGGAGAAATTATCCACTTCAATCGATGAAGTTACCAACTCTGGGGTCAAAGTCATTATTTGCCCATCGAGAACCATCAAGATTTGCAGGGACAAATGGTTAACTTATGAACATCTTAGTTGTCATTTACCTATGGCAAAGTCAGCCTTGCCAGACAAAGGAATTGAAAAAGCACTACAGTTTACTGGATTACCAGCTGTAATAAAACCAAGGAAAGGTTGGGGGTCGAGGCAAATAGCTAAAATTGAAAGCATTGAAGAAGCTCGGATTCTTCTAACCCGAATTCCTGCTCCAGTAATCCAAACATATCTCACAGGCGCGGAATACACCGTTGATTGTCTAGCAGATAGGAACGGGAAAGTCATTTGTGTTGTTCCTAGGCTCAGGGTCAAGATTTTAGGGGGAATAAGTTTTCAAGGAATTACCGTACGAAACGAGGACTTGATTGAGTTGGGGAAAGAAGTAGCCAAACATCTCAAGTTTATTGGTCCATTCAATTTTCAGGTCATCAAAAATTGTGAAGAGGCGAAAATTGTTGAAATTAATCCTAGATTCTCCGGTACAGGAATCTTGAGTGTTATGGCAGGTGCGAACATTCCTTACCTAGCTCTAAGGGACATATGCAATATGAGAATTCCTTCCCAAGTAGACTTTGAGGATGGACTGATTCTATCTCGATACTTTGAGGAGACATACGTCAAGAGTAAAGAGGTTCCAAATGCGAGTTGAGGTAGTAATCTTCGACCTGGATAATACCCTTTATGACGAGAGGAAGTATGTAAGAAGTGGTTTCAGGGCAGTCTCGGAATATATGGCTGAGAAATTCAAGATGGATAAAGACCAACTGTTTCGCCTGTTCTTGAGCATTTTTTCAAAAAAGGGAAGAGGAGAGGTTTTCAATCTAGCTTTAGAAGAATTCAACATGAAGAATGAAGAGACGGTTCTAGAAATGGTTAATGTTTACCGAAATCATTCGCCCATTATTACTGTCTCTAAAGGTACTAAGAACATCCTTTTTAAGTTAAGACAAAGACATCGCCTTGGTCTTATCACAGACGGCGTCAAAAAGGTACAAGAAATCAAAGTTAAAGCATTAGACATAGCGAGCTTTTTTGATGTAATTACGTATGCTGTCGAATATGGAGGAAAAAACAAGGAAGTATTCCTAGCAACTCTGGAAAAACTGAAAACTAAGCCTCCATATAGTATATATGTGGATGACAATCCAACCAAAGCATTTGCTGTAGCCAAAAAACTGGGCGTCCATACAATAAGAATAAGGAAGGGTGAAAACAAAAACATTGTAGCTGCAGACGAACAATGCAAACCCGATTTTGAAATAAGGCGTTTAGAAGAAGTTCTAGGAATAATACACTATATTGAAAGTAATTGAAGTGCAGTGATGCACCAGCAAACCCTAAAAGAAAACCTTTTTCCCCTTGATCTGAAATCTGTTTCACTTAAGAAAAAAGTTTTGGTTTAGCTCTCGTTGCGCGCGCGGACCTACCCCTACGCAGAAAGCAAAATAACGAAAAGCCCTATTGCAGCGGGTGCCACTACGAATTCCAGCGCTATCCTGATAAACCAATGATTTGCTCCGCTTAGAAAACTCCAATTCGAGTCTCCAAGTAGATAACATAGGTGTATATATGGAACACAAAAAAGGGAAAACCTATATCAGTAAAAGACGATACTTTTTAGGATTGTTAAGTTAGCATTGCAGTAGGGGTATCTTCTATAACATGCAGGGCTGATGGGGATTTCGAGTAGGCTTTAATGGCTATGTTCAATTCTAAAAGCGTTCTTGTTTTGCTGGTCTTGGTTATTGTTTTGGAAGTTGCCGCTTTGCAGTTATACTGGCGTGTAGACAGCATCGTCAATGTTGATCTTTACAAGTACGGTTTGCAGTTTAGCTCTGCGTGGGCTGAGGAGTACTGGTACAGTTACAGAAGCGTTTTGTACTCTTTCGAGCTTGCTGTCATATTGGTAGGAGGTAGCCTGTTAGTCTATCACGAGTTCACTCAGGAAAGAGACAGTTTTTCGAGGTGGGGCTGTATTTTGTTCCGTTTGGCACCTGCTGGTTTAGGCGCGGTATCTTTGTATTTTATCTTGCGAGTTGACTCGCTTGTTAACGGGACGCTTTACCAATACGGTTTGCAGTTTAGTCAAGATTGGGCTTTAGGTTATTGGGAAATTACTTGGGCGACTTTGGCGTTGCTTGGAGTTGCAGCGGCGTTGAGTGTGCCTTTGGCGTATCTAACTTGGTCGATAACAAGGGTAAAAAGTCCTGATAATTGATGTCCAGAGTTCTTGCGTAAGACTGAGGTCTGGGTTTAGGAATTTGAAGAATTCGGTTCTTAACGAAGTCGATTACTGTGATAAATTCAAAGATGACTATCAAACAATGTTCACTACTTCAATAACGAAATTTCCATTATGCCTTATGATAAGTTCAAGAAGAAAGTCTCAAAGGTATTATTCGACTTAGCGTGAGCATGGATTGGAAGAAAAAAAGTGATTTTGCGGGAGACGTCGCCACCGGTTAATCCTTAAAAGTGTTTTCATAAATCTTTTAATGTCTAAGCTGCGTTTGTGTACCTGCTGTTCGTCTGCGGGCTCGTAGCCTAGCACGGATTAAGGTGTCGGCCTTCGGAGCCGGAGATCGTGGGTTCAAATCCCACCGGGCCCGCTTTTATTTTTGGTCTTTTTTGGGAGTTCGAGTTTTGCTGGGTCAGGGCTTTATCAAGAACGGGTTTGTTTAGGGAGAATTTGAAAAGTGCAACGCACGTCAAAACTTCCAATGGACGTAGATGAACATTCAGGCAATTTGATGTTGGTGCCTGGGCACAGCCACAAGCCTATTTATTGCTAAAGGAAGATAGAGAAATTACTGGCGCACAGCAGCCACGGTTGCGGGTGTTCGAGTCCGATAATAATATCTTTGAATGTTACGAGTCTGCTCCTTTCACGCTAGGCCAAAAGGGCCTTGTTTAAACAGAATGCCTTTAAAATAGCAGGAGAATTTATTGAAGAGTCAAAGAATCGTTGAGAGTTGAATCTATTGTCGCTTTGGACAAAAAGAACTGTTGTTATCATGGGCGTTTTTCTTGTTGCTATTGTTCTCGTTGTTCCCAATCCCGAGTCGATCTTTGCGGCATCGACGCCAATGGCAAGTAATTGGTCAGCCAAGACGTGGTTCCACGTGTATTCCGCCTCAAACAAATCCTCTTCAAGTTTTCCCCTAGCAACCCCAAGTCCAACAGGATTAAACCCCGCACAGATTCGACTCGCATACAATCTTCCCGACACAGGCGGAACGGAACAATAGCCATAATCGACGCCTATGACTGCCCAACTGCCCAAGATGACTTTGTCACTTTTAGCGAGCAATTCGGTTTGCCAACCACAAACTTTGAAAAACATAAAATGTCCCAAAACATTCAAACGAACGCCGGCTGGGCGCTGGAAATATCGTTGGATGTTCAGTGGGCACATGCAATAGCACCGAATGCTAACATACTGCTGGTTGAGGCTACCTCAAGCTTAAGAAGCAGTCTCCTCTCAGCTATAAACTATGCAACTAGTAGACCTGACGTCGTCGCTGTGTCAATGAGCTGGGGCGGAAGTGAATTTTTTGGACAAACGGCCTACAACTCGTATTTCACTAGCAACCATGGTGTTGTTTTCTTTGCTTCTTCTGGCGACAATGGAGCTGGCGTAATATGGCCGTCGTCGTCCGCAAATGTAGTGGCTGTAGGTGGTACAACGCTTAGTCTTAACCCCGATGGAACTGTGGCTTCGGAGACAGCATGGAGTGGCAGCGGCGGGGGCATAAGTGCCTATGAAATTGAACCGCAATTCCAAATTGCTTACAACCTGACCGGCACAAATGGGAAGCGTGCGGTCCCTGACATCTCGTACAACGCCAACCCTGCAACAGGGTTCTCGGTTTTCACAACGACTGCCTACCAAGGACAAACTGGCTGGTTCCAACTTGGAGGCACAAGCGCAGGGGCACCTCAATGGGCAGCTATTCATTCACTTGGACTTTCAGTATCTAACAACAACCTGTACCAAGATGCGAAATTGAGTTATCCTACGTACTTTAGGGACGTAACAGTTGGGTCAAACGGTGCATATTCTGCCGCTTTAGGCTATGACCTTGTCACTGGCTTGGGCAGTCCGATAACCTCTAACTTTGCGCGCGCACCTGTGCTTACTGGCTTTTCTGTTACGAATGGCGGTGGCGGTTACACTACTCCAGCTGTTGTCATTTCAGGTGGAGGTGGAACTGGTGCTTCCGCAACGGCAAGAGTTTCAAACGGTGTTGTACTAGGTTTAGTATTAACGAATCCAGGCACTGGGTACACCACTGCTCCAACTGTTACTTTAAGAGACCCAAGTCCAAGAGCCAAAGGCGCCGTTGTTGCTGCTATAATGACTGAAACAGGTTAAACCCTGTAGGTTATTTACTCATCCACAAAGCGTAGTGTGGACCAACATCGGAGTTACAATTTGAAATAGCAGAGCAACAGACGGTTGCAGGCTGGTTTTGTTTCTTAGTTCAGCAGTAATCTCTGGTGAAGATCCGCTCTAGGAACTTGTTGGCGTCTGCATGCAGTCACATATTTTAAAATAACCGCCTCTCCAAAACAGTTGCTTAGAGGATAGTTTTATGTCTAGTCGTCAAGATTCTGATAAGGCTGTTAAGGACATTTCCAGAAGAGAATTCTTAAAGTCAGGCACTTCAGCGGTAGGTGCCCCAATTCGGGAATTGACCCCGAAACCAAAAGAAAGAAGGGTTCTGACACGAAACAACTCTATGTCGCGGCGTACATTCGTGAAGATAGCCGCAGGTTCCGCCGCTGTCGTTGGTTTGGCTCTGGCAGTTACCAAGGCGGCTCCTAACGCGCTTGTGGATCCTAAACAAACAAAGCTGAATTACAAGGGTAAGGTAACTCAAGCGGACAGGATAGCTGCTGCAAAAGCCCGACCTAAAGCGACAGTTATTGCACCAACAGTTGTTCCTACCCCAGGCGGTACACCGGATTATTTTGGCACCACACCCAACTATGCCAATAGCCCACTTCCGACAAGCTCAATAACCATCCCCGGTTCGACCACTGTCCTCTCAGGCTTTTCTGTTACGAATGGCGGTGGCGGTTATACTACTCCAGCTGTTGTCATTTCAGGTGGAGGTGGAACTGGTGCTACGGCAACGGCAAGAGTTTCAAACGGTGTTGTGCTAGGTTTAGTATTAACGAATCCAGGCACAGGGTACACTTCTGCTCCAATTGTTACTCTCAGAGACCCCAGCCCAAGAGCCAAAGGCGCAGTAATCACGGCAACAATGACTGTTGCAGGTGGAATACCTACGCAAACAGCAACGGGTGGAATTCGCAAATTCGTAGATTCCGTTCCTCTCCTTGATACCGCAAACAATCTCGGCCAAATGCTTACCACTGCGGTACCTGACACCACAACATATCCTGGAAGTGACTACTACATAATATCGTTAAGGCAATATACTGAGAAGATGCATTCAGACCTTCCGCCTACGACGTTGCGAGGCTATGTGCAAGTCAACAGTGCCGGTAACCCAGTAAAGCCAATTCACTACCTTGGTCCAATCATTGTCGCGCAGAGAAATCGTCCAGTGCGGATCAAGTTCATCAACAACCTTCCTACAGGCGCTGGTGGAAACCTCTTCATCCCAGTAGATACAACCTATATGGGTGCTGGAGCTGGACCCAACGGAGGCAACTACACTCATAACCGTGCCACCCTACATCTTCACGGCGGAAACACCATTTGGATCAGCGACGGAACGCCCCATCAATGGACTACGCCAGCAGGGGAAAACACTCCATACCCAAAAGGTGTATCTGTTTACAATGTTCCCGACATGGATGGCGGAGTTGAACCCCAAGGTACATTAACTTTCTTCTATAGCAACCAACAAAGCGCCCGGCTTATGTTCTATCACGATCACGCGTACGGAATAACTCGCCTCAATGTCTACGCTGGAGAAGCTGCAGGCTACTTGCTCACCGATCAAGTTGAAACAGACTTAATCAGCGGAACAAACATATCAGGTGCTAACCCCAGTCTCGCTAGAGTTCTCCCCAACCTCGGAATTCCATTGATAATCCAAGACAAAACCTTCGTAGATGCAGCTACAATACCGCTTCAAGATCCAACCTGGAACTGGGGAACAACGCCACCAACTCCACACACAGGCGACCTTTGGTTCCCACACGTCTACATGCCAAACCAGAACCCCTACGATCTCAGCGGGGCAAATCCCTGCGGCAGATGGGACTATGGCCCATGGTTCTGGCCTCCGTGGACAGTACAAATTGGAACAGCACCCAATCCCTACTACAATCCGTCAGCGGCGCCATGGGAACCACCAGTTATCCCGGGAACCCCTAATCCATCAGGATTACCAGAATCTTTCATGGACACACCAATGGTCAACGGAACTCTTTACCCATTCATTACGGTCCCACCGCAACTCACCCGATTCCGAATCCTAAACGCCTGCAACGACCGTTTCATTAACCTGCAACTATACCAAGTTACAAGCATAATTAGCGCCATAAACATTACAAGTGGAGGCGGTGGATACGCTTCCACTCCGCTAGTAACAATCTCAGGCGGCGGAGGAACAGGTGCCCTTGCGACAGCAACGGTGACAGGCGGAGTTGTAACTGACATTACCCTTACAAGTGTGGGCAGTGGTTACACTACAGTTCCAACAGTTACCATTTCCGCACCAACAGGGATAGGTGGCGTAACTGCAACAGCAACAGCGATACTTTACACAGGTCTGACTGAAGTTGGTATGCTTCCTGCAAATGCAGGCACTTGGCCAGCGGACTATCCGACACCAGACAGCAGAGCAGGAGGTTTCCCAGACCCCGCCCTTCGTGGGCCAGCAATGATCCAAATCGGCACAGAAGGCGGTTTCCTCCCAGCACCAGCATTACTCTCCAACAGACCAGTGGGCTTCGATTACAACCGCAGAAGCATAACGGTATTGAACGTCCTAGAGAAAGCTTGCTTCTTAGGGCCAGCTGAACGAGCTGACGTACTTGTCGACTTCACCAAATTCGCCGGCAAAACTCTTATACTCTACAACGATGCACCCGCTCCAGTGCCTGCATTTGACCCGCGAATAGACTACTTCACCGGCAACGGAGACCAAACAGCGTCTGGCGGTGCGCCAAGCACAATCGCAGGCTACGGTCCTAACACCCGAACCATAATGCAAATTCGAGTAACAGGCACTCCCACAACTGCGCCACCTAACGACTACAACCCAGCAACCCTGACAGCACTCCAAACCGCCTTAGCTAACGCATTCCGCATCTCCGAAGAAACCATCATAGTTCCACAAGCACCCTACAACGCAGCTTACAACGGAAACTTCCCCAGCGACGCAACAGCTTACGCAGCGATCCAAGATACCACTCACACCTTCACCCCAGTCGGCCAAACCACCCCAATAACCATGCCCCTGTTGCCAAAAGGTCTCCACGAACTTTTCACCAACGACTATGGACGAATGAACGCAATACTTTCTTATGAGATACCTAACACTAACGGCACAATTCAGACAACCATAATTCAGGCATACGTCGACCCACCCAACGAAATCATGCTAAACTCAAGCGCCGCGACACCAATTGGATCATTGGGCGATGGAACGCAAATCTGGAAGTTCACGCACAACGGAGTAGACACACACGCTATGCATTTCCACTTGTTCAACGTGCAGATCATAAACCGCGTTGGCTGGGACGGAGCCATCAAGCCTGCAGACCCTAATGAAATTGGCTGGAAAGACACCGTGCTAATGAACCCGCTCGAAGACATTATCTTAGCTCTAAGACCAATCGCTCCCAACAACCACACATTCAAGCTTCCAAACAGCGTGCGTTTGCTCGACCCGACACGCCTACAAGGCTCGACAATCGGTTTCACAAACATTAACCCGCTGGGCAACCCAATCACAGTAACCAATCATATGACAAACTTTGGTTGGGAATACGTCGATCACTGCCACCTCTTAGGTCACGAAGAAAACGACATGATGCGACCAATGTGCTTTGTGATGCCACCTGAAGCGCCTACTGGGCTTTCACGACAATTTATTAATGGCACTGGTGCTCGGCTGACTTGGACTAACAACTCTCTCAACCAAACCAGCGTAACCGTGCAAAGAGCGTCAAACAGCACGTTCACCTCGAATTTCACCACCTTCGTCTTGGCAGCAAACGCCACGACATATACTGACACAACAACTTCGGCCGGCAACACATACTACTACAGAGTCGTCGCCACTAATACTGTAGGCAGCACAGTCGATGTCGGGTATCCAACTTTGTCTGCAGAATCAGCACCCTCAAACACCGTGACGTTGGTGAGGTAGTCTCCCACTACCCTCTTTTCATTTCGCTATAAGCCTAAAGTAGAAATCCTAAAATTCCCTTTTTCTTAACGGGAAAAAACACCACAGGATAACTCAGCAACGGCGCAACATAAAACTAATCCAAACAGAAGAAGGAAAATATCATGAAAGGAAAACTCTTAACTTGGCTAATACTTCTACTTGTTGCAATAGCAATTGTTGCTCTTGCTGGAGCGGCGTGGTATTTTTCCGCTAACGCTCCCGGCGGCTACACCTTCCCCTTCCACCAGCCCGACCCCATCAAACACTGGTTCACCGATCCCAACTGCCACTTCCACTTCGACTCCTCAGCCAAGCGCTACATCAAGCAGCTCTCAGACGCCAAATCCTTCCACCACAAGTCTCCCAACACAGACACCTTCAAACACAATTTACCCAACCTCGACCCCTTCGGTGACAACTTCTCCGCATCACGACAATCACCCCAACCCAAACTCCCGCGCCTACTCCCGTTCCAACTCCGACACCCAATCAGCCCGTAACTACCACATTTGATTTTGACACAGGCACGCCAACTCTTCCGCCTGGAAGAGGCACGCCATTTGATCAAACATCAAGCGGAGTCACTGCACGTTTCAGCTCACCTCAAGACTACCCTGTTAACCCAAATGCGTTTTCAACCCAAAACTTGAACACATTGGCTTCTATTGGTGGCGTGATAAATTCGTCCAAGTTTTCAGGTCTCTTCCTCTGGCCCAGCAACACAAACAGAAACAGTCTATACATAAATTTCAGCCGAAACATAGCGAGCATAACTTTGGTTTTTAAAACTGTTGAGCCGAGCCATCCTGCTGCAGGTGATCCAGGCAGCCCGATAAGGCTGACAGCTTACATGAATTCAGTCGTCTACTCAGGTGGGAACGCCAGTGACTGTGACCGGAGTAGAAACACCCTTTGACGCATATCCAGAAGGCACGCTGTCATTTAGTTTCGGCGGGCAGCCATTTAATCTAGTGTTAATAGATTTGCCTTTTATACAAAATGGTGCCTCAGGTTTCATAATAGATAACATAACCGTAACAACCGCTTAGTCCCCATAAAGTACACGTTAGCTCAAATCTAAAAAGCCCAGGTACCAAAACACCGCTTTGGGAAATACTAGACGCACGTTCGGTTTCAACCAAGAACCTAACAGGAAGCATCGCGCAACCTACCCAAAATTTAGAGGCGTATCATAAACTTCGTACTGTTTTAATTTGCAGTGAACTATTTTCTTTGCGGCTTCTGGTGACCTACCTTCCTCGAACGAGTGAAAAGCAGAAAACATAAAAAAGAGCCGACGACGATTGCGGTAACTGCGATAATTTCCGGATTAGTAGGCGAGGATTTGTTGGAGCTGTTTGAAGGAGTTGTGCTGGGTGTTGTTGTAGGTAAAGTGGATGGGTCTGAAGAAAGGGTGGGATTTGATTCGGGTGGAGGATTAGTTGTCGAAGATTTTGGGGACGCTGATGGTTCGGTGGTTGAGCTTGAGGTAGAACTTGGCACGGGCGAGCTGCCGGGTGAGGTTGTTGATGAGGGAGCAGGATTGGTGTTGGAGGGATTGAGAGTTTGGGAAGGAATGGGGGAAGGGAAGAGGTGGGTGAGGGACTGGGAGTGGTAGATGGCGAGGGGGAAGGGCTGTCTGAATGATGTGGGTGAAACCGAGGGGGAAGTAAGTGGAGAACTTGGAGGACTTGGAGAGGGAGTGGGATTGGGTGTAGGATTAGGAACTGCATTATTGTTGATGGCGTATCTTGCAGCACTTATTATCATGCTGTTGGTTTTGTCTGTGGTAGCTGTAATGATTCGTCCATCTTGGTCAACCCCGTCTTCAAACCCTTCTGAGGGTGGATGGAGCTGTGATAATAGATAGTTGGTCATGTTCTGAGCGTACCTTGTATTATAAATTGCATAGAAACTTGTTGCCACTTTCAGGTAAGTAATTGGCGAAATTTCCACGTCTGTTAAGCCAACGCTCAGCAAAACCCATGTGCGTCCATCAGTTTGAAGCACATATTCGTAAATCCAACAAGCTTCTGATGGTCCTAGAGGGATCCCTCCGGTGCTGCCTTCGCTAAAGGCGACGTATTTGCCAGTGGCGTTAGACTTGGCTTCGTGAGCCAGGTAAACCTGCTTTGCCAGATTCAGCAGTTTTGTGTCTTGGCTCTGGAGGTTGAAAATGGAAAGAAGCAGGGGTTCACAGGTTAGTCCGCTTGTTGGGAGCGTGACGCCATAGGTTTGAACTGGAGGTGCGTTAACGATGTTGCTAAGAATGGTGTTTGCTTGGGAGGAGAAATTGGTTACGAAATTGCTTGACCACGCGAAATTGTTTGGCCAGAAGGCGGCAAAGCCGCTGGCAAGATAGTAGTAGTAAACGTCATTGACAACGACGCTAGCAACTATTTTTGCAAACGGCTCGTAGTTAGTTCGGTTGTACACTATGCTGTCGATTCGCGCTTTCAGGGTTGGCTTGTATAATTCCACTTTCTTGAGAGCTACGAGCAAATTTGCCGCGTCCATTGCATCTTGACCGTCTAGGCTCGATGTTCAAACCCGTCACGGCTGAATACCAAGCGTAAGGTTGTCTCTCAGGCATGAGGGGGCGATTCTCCAGAAAAGTCAAAACTTTGTTAAGCCTTGAATTGGTGTCCCAACCCACTGGACTAGTTAAACCAAGCTTGTCTGCGTCAATGATTGCCTGGATGTAGGCTCCCAAATCCCAATCAGTAAAGTAAGGATAATCTAAATCGGCGTAGTGAAGCCCAGTGGCATAGTAAACGCCGTTACCGGGCTGAAAATAGTTCCAAGCGGTTTTAGCCAAATTCATCCAGTAAGTCGTGAAATTGTCTGTCAGACTGGCAACATCTTCGGGAGCAACCGCCATTGGGATATTTGTTTGTTTGGTGTTCAGTTGAACAGTAAGTATTTGTGCAGTGTTGGAATTTGCGATAAGTTGAATAGGAAATGTTTGACCTTTAGTTGGACTTTCTTTCGGATTTTGATTAGGCAAAAAGTTCGGCAAACCAACAAGTAAACTCGCGCATATGATTACAAGGTAGCCTGCGGCGAGGTACTTCATGCTCACGGCTGAACCTCCGAGAAGAAGGACCAAAAATCTAACCTCGAACCAATTGAATTGAACAGCAAAGGATCACTTAAATCTTCACTCCTTTCTTACACCCTTAGCCATCCTTCTTTACTAACAACTAAATCGCGCCTAAGAAGATAATAAGGGATCCCTACAGTTTTTGTTAAAAAATGGAACGGGATAATTCTCCAATTAAACGGACGCCTAAAAAACTCTAATGGGTAACTGCAAACGTCACGACCATACTTAACGTACATTTTACTGTACTCCCAACTCAGTCGAACAGCTAAATACCGGTTATGCATTCGGGGGGTATGGTAAACATGTTCGTAGAAGCTTTTGGGGACAGCTCTAAAAGTTAGCCCGGTTTTCAAGGCACGCAGATAAAAGTCACCGTCCTCAAAAATATATTTGATTCGAGTATCAAAACCCCCAATGGCAAAGTAGTCTTTTCGATGAATAGCAAATACGCGAGCGCTCAAATGTTCGCCCACATTAGCCATCATGAATTCCCCTTCCTTCAAAGAAAAAAGAAAAGGCCAGATTTCGGGGTTTAATATGAGATCATCATCAAACATAAAAATTAGTTCAGCGCGCGTCTTCAAAATGCCCTCGTGTCTCGCTAAACCTAGTCCTGTTGTGCGATTAATGTTTAATTCGTAAGGTTCAGGGCAAGCTTTTATTGACTTGGTGGTTAGCACTCGGTGTTTTCCTGAAACAACCACTATACTTACGTCGGAACTCGCTCGACCTTTCTCATTAATGGCCATGAGTCTCACAACCTGAGAGCTTAAAACGCACCTTTAATCGGTTGCGTCTTTGAGGAGAATGTTCATGCGTTCGCCGACGGAAACTTTACGATTTCATCGTTAATAAGTTTTGGAGTGTTTTTCATTATTCATTGACTTTCAGTTATCTTCAAAATGAGGTCTTGAACATTTTGTCTTTGCGAGTTCCCGTTTAAAATGGCTTCGTCTTGGTGTAAAAGTAAGGACGCTCTAAGAAAAGCCTTTATGGTAGGGTTACAGTCAAGTTTGTGTTAGCCCGAAAAAAATATGAGCGCCCCTGAGAAATTGTGGTAGGTGGTTATGATTTCGAACGGTGAAGCTGTCGACTTCATTTCTTCTGTTCTTTTTAACCAAATAGTGAGCCTTTTGCCAATCGTGTCAGTTGAGGCTATAATAGTAGTAGATGGAGCTTTGCTATTTCTGAAAAGATCCAATAAGCCTGTCAAGGGTGAGTGGTGGTTTCCTGGGGGGAGAATCCGCAAGGGCGAATCCCTTGAAGATGCGTTGAGCCGAAAAATTAGAGAAGAAACGGGTCTGGAAATCAGTGACTATAAGCTCGTCAATGTATATTCCCGGGTTTTTCCTGAGCGCCATGACATAACTATAGCCTACATCTGCAATTGCAAAAATAGCAAGGTTGTGCTAAACTGTGAACACTCAGAGTACGCGTTCTTCAAAGTAATGCCTCCTGTTTTGCATCCTTTTATTCAAGAGACTGTTCGAGATTCCGAATGGAAAAAATATGTTTGATTTGTTACTCGATTTTGCTGGATTAGTTTTGTTTTGGCTGTTTTTTGTACCAGTCAATGGTCTTTTTTAGTCCGGTAAGCAGGTCTGTTTTTGCTTCGAAGCCAAATTCGTTTTTTGCCCTTGTCACGTCGAGGCATCTTCTGGGTTGCCCATCTGGTCTTGTGGTGTCCCAGATTATTTCTCCGTCAAATCCTGTGAGTTCTGCTACTGTATCCACGAGTTGTTTGATTGTGACTTCTTTTCCTGTGCCAAGGTTAACTGGTGCGGGTTTGTCATATTTTTCTGTTGCTGCGATAATGCCTTCTGCTGCGTCTTCCACGTAGAGGAATTCTCGGCTGGCTTTGCCTGTTCCCCAGATGGTTACTTGCTTTTCGTCTTTCTCCACGGCTTCTGTGAATTTTCTTATGAATGCTGGTATGACATGGCTTGATTCTAGGTCGAAGTTGTCTCCTGGACCGTAGAGGTTTACTGGCAGCAGGTAGATGATGTTCATGCCGTATTGTTGCCTGTACGCCTGTGCCATGACGAGAAGTGCTTTTTTTGCGATGCCGTAGGGAGCATTTGTTTCTTCAGGGTACCCGTTCCACAGGTCGTCTTCTTTGAATGGCGTTGGCGTGAATTTGGGGTAAGCGCATACTGTGCCGACTTGGACGAATTTTTCGGTTTTTGCTTGCCTGGCTGCTTCCATGAGTTGTGTGCCCATCATGATGTTATCGTAGAATAGCGTTCCAGGGTATTTCTGGTTGAATCCTATTCCGCCCACTCGCGCTGCGAGATGAATAATTATGTCGGCGTCTTTGACGGCTTTTTGGGCTTCTTCCCATTTTCTTAAGTCGGTGTTTTTGCTTCTTGGAATTGTTATTTGGCTTTTTTGGACATGCTCGTTTCTGAACTAGGTTTTCGACTATGTGGGAGCCTAAGAATCCTGCTCCGCCCGTTATCAGAATCTTTTTGTTTTTCCAAGAGGTCATTAGTCTATTTTCCACCATTTGTTTGGGAAAGCCTTCTGGAGGATTTCGTCTCCTTCGCCTATGGGTTTTAGGCCTATTTTGCGCATGTCTGCGTCAACCATGATTTTGACGAGATCTTTGAAGCGGATTTTTGGTTTCCAGCCCAAAGCTTTTCGGATTTTGGTTGAGTCTGCTGCGAGGTCTTCTGTTTCTGTTGGTCTGAAGTATTTTTCGTCGGTTTTAACGTAGTCTTCCCAGTTTAATCCTGCATACGAGAAGGCTTGTTCAGCGAATTCTTTTACAGTGTGTTGTTCACCTGTGCCGACTACGTAGTCGTCGGGTTTGTCTTGTTGGAGAATTTGCCACATGACTTCCACGTATTCGGGTGCGAATCCCCAGTCGCGTTTTGGCTCCAAGATTGCCCAGGTACAGGTACTGTTGTTTCTTGGCAAGTATGTTTGCTATGGCCATGGTGATTTTTCTGGTTACGAAAATTTCGCCTCTGCGGGGTGATTCGTGGTTGAAGAGGATGCCGTTGCAGGCGAACATGCCATATCCTAGGCGGTAGTTTTTTGTTACCCAGTAGGCGTAGACTTTCGCTATTGCGTAGGGGCTTGTTGGGCTGAAAGATGTTTCTTCGTTTTGGGGTGAAGGTGCTCTTCCGAACATTTCGCTGCTTGATGCTTGATAGTATTTTGTGCCGTTTCCGCTACGTCTTATTGATTCGAGCAGTCTGACTGTTCCTAGGCCTGTTACGTTTCCAGTGTATTCTGGCATGCTGAAGCTGACTTTGACGTGGCTTTGAGCGCCTAGATGGTATGCTTCGTCGGGTCTAATGTTGTATAGAATGTTTGAGATTTGTTCAGAGTCGGATAGGTCTCCGTAGTGCAGAAACAATTTGGCGTTGGCTTCGTGGGGGTCAACATATATGTGGTCTATTCTGTCTGTGTTGAAGGTGCTTGCTCTTCTAATTAGGCCGTGAACTTCGTAGCCTTTTGAAAGCAAAAACTCAGCCAAGTAAGAGCCATCTTGCCCTGTAATTCCTGTGATAAGTGCCCTTTTCAACAAATAGTTCTCCCCGTCTTGAGTCTGGTTTGAAATCTCTTTGTTTAGAGATACAATAAGGTGCTATTTAGAGTTGTGAAAAAACGACGTTCATTGAAAAAGATCAAAGATTTAGAACAAATGCGATTTCTTTTTTGATCCTTTGAAAGCGTCTGCAATCCAAACAAATGACCACTGTTTCACCCTATATTGAAAGCAACCCAAAAAACAACCTCAAACAAACAAAAGAAAGCTCCAGCAACAAAACGGAAACGCCGAAAAGAATGACTTAAACAATAGAATCCAAAGAGTCTCAACATTGACGCAACAATTTCTGAAAACACAGTGACTCCTCTTCGTTATATCTGCTGCTGAAAGTAGTGGCCTCTTTTTTCAAGCTATAAAAACAATGTTCGCAGTTGTGAATACAGGCGAGACGAGGCTGTGATTCCTTATATTATTTATAACTCAAATTAAGAACGCTTATTACATATAATATGGTCAACCAATAAAGAATAGAGCGCTTATGCAGAACCTCCAACAGAAAATTTTTGCGGCAATCACATCGAACACCAATAAATACGTCATCATATTCTTTTTCGCGTTCGGAATCAGAGCTTTACCAGAATTACTCAGCGGAGCATACCCCGTGGGATTTGACACCGCCCAAGGTTACATTCCTTCGATACTTGCATTACCCGACAACACACCCATGAAGCTTTTTGGATGGGCATATTCACCGTTAGCCATCTATCTTCTTGGATGTGTTAACGCATTAACGAGAATCGACCTAAACTTACTGCTGAAAATAATGGGTCCAGTTTTTTATGGATTGTTCATTATTTCTTTTTATTTCATGCTAAAAAAAGGGTTAGGATGGAAAGGAAAAATGAGCTTTTTCGTCTCATTGATTTTTCTCCTCCAGCCAGCAGTTTTGAGAACAGGATGGGATCAACTTCGAGAAGAACTCGCATTCGTATTCTTCTTTATTCTTCTCGCCCAAACAAAGTGCAATTTGATGAACAGCGCAAGAACTAAGCCCTTTTCTATTTTTGGTCTTTCAATCTTAATAGTTTTATCACACCAACTTATCGCAGTACTTCTACTCATAATTGTGATTTGGCAAGTGCTTGCAACCATAGCCAAAAAAGAAGGACCCCCCTTTAGGCTGCTCGTAGCATTTATTCCTGCCGCAGTCATTTTTGGCTGGCAAATCTATTCACAATTTATAAGTCCAAGCTTGAGTCAACATTTTATGTCCCTCAATTTGCCAACTGGAACAAACACGTTCATATTCACAAACTATTTCCTAAACGATCCTCGCTTCTTAAATGGAAACTACTTAACTGTGCTTTTGTCAGTAGGAAGTTTAGCTCTTTTGACGATGGTACCGCTCGTTCCCTTCGCGGCAAAAGGCTATTTTAAAGACAGAACCTTCACACCAATTCTGATATGGCTTATAGCAGCATCGATTAGCATACTCATTTACCCACAATACGCACTCGCGCAATACTGGTGGTGGATGCTCCTCTTGCCAATTCCACTAACAATATATTTTGGCAACTTTATGAACAAAATTAAAGTATTCGATGACCTCAAAAGATTGCGAATCGCAACTGCGTCGCTGATAATTTTGGCAATAATTTCAGTTGGTTACGCGACCTCCACAATTCAAATAGGAAATTCTTACACATTCACCTATTCCCCAGCTGGATTAGTCGAATCATCAATTCCAATCAAAGACATCCCCGATGTAGAAAAAGCACTAAAATGGGCGAACGAAACAGTCCCAGCCAACTCAATTCTAATTGTTCCTGAAAAAATGCAAGGAACAGCATACATCAGATTAAGATCAGACATTCAAATTCGAATCGCACCAGCACTATTAACTTTAGATCTTGTTCTTCAGAACGCAACGTTTAATTCAATTAACATCTACGCAGTCTATTATTCTAACGAAATTGGCAATTACACCGATCTAAAAAATCTCGCCTCTTTTGGAAGAATTGCAGTTTACCAAATAACCTAAGAACAAATAAATATTGACGCATACATTGTAAGTACTACAAGAGTTCCATTTGTTGTTGTCTATAGGCAACAACAATCGGTTAAATATACAATTTCCTAGACTCTTTGCAAATTCATAAAGCATAAAACCTGTGACTCTAAAACAATGAACTTAAACAAACTGCAATGAACTGGCGCTCAATTATGGAAGAACTAATTGAAACAAGCACATCTGTCGAATGTTTCAGCACTCAAATCCCACAGCATAGATTCAAATTTAATCCATTGCCAGTTGAACCCATTCTCGATGTAGTATTACCTGCGTATAACGAAGCAGACTCCATTCGAAAGGTTGTTTCAAATTTTAGTGACGAAATAATAACAAAGTTACCCAGCAGACTAGTCGATTGCAGAAGACGGCAGCTCAGACGGCACAAAAGAAATATTGCTCTCATTAAAAAACGAAATGCCCATTTCGCTATTCTCTACTGCAGTTAGAAAAGGTTACACTAAAGGTGTTGGAGACGCCCTCAAGAAATGCAATGCACCATGGGTATTCTTCTCTGACTCAGACGGACAATATTTACCTTCGAATTTCTGGCAGTTGTGGGAAAACCGTGAAGACTACGATATGATCATTGGTCGTAAACTTCACAGAAGCGAAGGTATCCACAGAACTATACTGTCAAAAGGTTTTCACGGGATCGCCAATAACCTGTTTGGTTTAAAGTTACATGACGCGGATTGCGGTTTCAGACTTATCCGCAAAAGTCTAATCGACTCAATCTTGGACGACGTAAACTCGCTAGAATACAGCTTTTGGGCTGAACTCACAATTAGAGCTTCTTTGAGAGGCTTCAAAATCCTCGAAGTACCCATAACCCATATTAGTAGAGAGAATGGAAGTACACGAATTTATCAGCCTTCAAAAATTCCACTAATAGTTGTCAAACAGCTGAAGGGCTTGCTAGAGCTGTATTCTAATACTAGGAATATGTGTTAGTTTTTGGGTGAGTCACGCTTTCCTTTGATTTCAATAATTGTCCCAGCTTACAACGGGGAAAAGACCATCCTCAAAACAATTTCCTCGATTGTAAGACAAAAATTTTGCCCGCTCGAATTAATTATTGTTGACGACGGCAGCAAAGACTCAACCAGTTCACTAACTGAAAGTTTTCTGAAGCAAACCAATTTTTCTGGAAGCTTTTTCCTAGTTAAGCATGAACAAAACTTGGGTCTTTCTAGAACACTTAATGATGGCATTCAAAGAGCCAGTGGTGACTACATTTTGATACTTCACCAAGACTGCGAATTTGTTGGTGATGATTGGGTGGCGAAAGCACTTCCCCTTATGGAAGATAAACGCGTAGCCGTGGTCACTGGATATTACGGTTTGTCAGACGCCGAAGATGAAACCTTCGTCAAAAGAGCTTTTGGGATTCTTCGCAAACAATTTCATTCCCGTCCTAAAATCTCATGTGAAGAAGTAACATTTTCAGAGGGCAAATGTGACCTATACAGAAAGGAATATTTGCTCAAAGTAGGTGGTTTTCCGGTCGGCTACAGGATTGCCGGGGAGGATTTGGTTGTCTCATACAAATTGCGAAGCATGGGTTATACAATTTTGAAGTGTTATGATTTACCTGTTGTCCAGAGATTTACGGGTGCAGCTGAAACTTTTTGGGGCAATCTTCAGAAAGAGTTCTTGTTTGGAAAAGTTACGGGGGGAGTATTTTCCCAGTTCAGATTCTTCCTGTTTAGAGGCGCGAAGAAGTCTGAATATAGCAGGTCACGCTCTTTGCATAGGGCATCCCAGCCATTTTTCGTTTGTGCACTAATTGTAGTCTGTTCTCTTATCGTTATATTATCTTGGTGGTTCGTATTTGTTGTTGCTGCATTGTTGGGCTACCGATATCTGTATTACATAAATAAGGTTATTAGGGAACTGAGATCATACCGCAATCGAATAAAGAATCCTGCAAAGGAATCACTGGTGATTGGTTTCATTGGAATACTAACAGATTTCTCTTACAGTCTCGGCTTTGGCTACGGCTTAATAATATATGCTATTAACTGGAGACTTTAATCGTTTGACCTCCCTCAAACCGACCGGCGAACGTGTCATCCCAGACGAAGGGTCAAATGAAGAAAAATACTGCGGCCATCTCATCTTCTACGATTTTGCATCAAAATATGTTAAGTCAAAAGCCATTCTGGACGATGGATGCGGCGCGGGTTACGGCACTTCTTTTCTTACGAATGCCGAACCTTCCGAGACAGTTGGATTAGATAGATCATTTGAAGCAATTTCTTATGCCAGCCATAAATACTGGAAACCACGGCTAAGTTATCTCATCGGCGACGGAGTGAAATTGCCCTTCGGAGATGAGTCATTTGACGTAGTTGTTTCTTCCCAAGTAATAGAGCATGTACCAAAATACACAGATTATCTCTTGGAGATCCTTCGAGTTCTCAAAAGTTCAGGAATTCTTCTAATAGGCACACCTAACAAGCAAACCTTCAATCCAAATGGAGCGCCAATGCCTTTTCATTTCAAAGAGTTTTATGTGAAGGAATTCGAGAGAGTCTTTACTCAACTTCTTCGAAAAAGTGGAAACTTTTGGTCAATATAACCTCAGGCAGACTTCGAAAAAAAAAGCTCGTGAATTTCTAATTCGATTCGGACAAAGCCAAATTCTTTCAAGGCTATCACCTTCCTTCAGAATAAAAATAGGGCGCAAATTATCTAAAACTCTTGATCTAAACGAGGAATATTGTCTTGAAGATTTTGAAATAAGAGAATTTGATCCGTCTACGTCAATGAACATTATTTGCCTTTGCTCAAACAAAAAGGTAATATTCTGAGAGGTTTGAGAAGTGAACCGTATGCGTTTGGAAAAATTGCGAGTATCTCTTCGAAATTTGCCGCTTCCAATTTTCTTAATCTTAATAATATTGTCAACCGCGATGTCGATCACAGCTTATTCAAATGCTCAAAACCAAAGGAACATCAGTTCACCCACTGAAGTGAACGGATTTCTACCTTGCTCAGTTACATCTAATGGCCAAGGTTACTTAACGATTTCAAAAGATAATCTTCTAATTGAAGCCTTACCCGAAACCCAACCGCGCGCAATAGTATACGCATCAACAGCAGACTTCGAGTGGAATTTTTCAGCAACATACCTTTACGCAAGCAACTCTACTCATCCTATAGCTTTCTCAATCAACTGGAATTTTGGTGAATTTCTTGTTTGGAGCAAGCCATCAGTGGGATGGTTTTACAACTTTCGCCCCAACGGCACCGATTCTGGTGGCTGGAACTCTGCTGGGACTTTTCTTGGTACAAATTTTAACTTGACACAGGGTTCACATTACGATATCGCGATAAAATGGCATAAGCTTTCAGAAAGCGTCAGTTTAAATGTTTCGATTTCAAGCGAGTTCTTGGAACGACAAGTGCTCAAGGATCATAAGCATACCTGTTCCCGCTAAAACCAATATCGAGTACTCAAGCCTCTATCTTGAGTCCTGGGCAGACTTTAATGGACATGCACTTACTATTTTTGAAGACAGTAAATTAGTTTCACACAATTCTCTGAAGTTCACGCAACAAACAGCCTCTGTCAATTCAGCTTTTCTTTGCGGAACAATCTTCGTTCTGGTCTTAATGATTTTTACTATAGTTGAAAAAGTATCCCAATTATTTTCCTCAACCGACTTATCTATTCAGTGGTTTTTCAACCGGATTGCCACCTTCGCAAATAAAAGTTGTTAATTTCTTTAAGAGAATCAAGCTGTTCGTTAGCCGCTACTGGATCGTTATTCTTTTGTTCATATTCTTCGCTGCATTACGCTTACTCCTTGGAGGATTGACTCCTGGTCACTCTTTTGACACTTATGCGGCAAAGGCATGGATAAACATTTTTCAAAGTAAAGGAATATTTGCGATTTATACCTATTCGGATACTTTGTCCCCATTCATGGGGTTGAGACCTGTTTTTCCTTATCCTCCAGTTATGGCATACATCTTTGCTTTGCTTTCAAGCCTTCCCGTGCAGGCAAACCTAGTTTCTATAGTCATTAAACTACCCGGAATAATAGGCGACATGCTTCTGGGCGCAGTAGTTTTTGTAGCTCTAAGGAATCGAGGTTACATGTCCATAGCAATTCCTGCTCTCATTCTATCTTTGCTAAACTTTGTTGATTCTTCTATATGGGGTCAATACGACTCTATCGTCGCATTATTCATGATATTGGCCGTTTGGCTAGTTGCCTCAAAACGAATGGAACTTGGGTGGATATTCATGGCACTTGCGGTATGCACAAAGCAGACTTCTCTAATCATCCTACCCGCGCTATTTGTTCTTAGCCTCAAACAAAGATCATGGTCTCGACTATTTTATGGACTTTTACTATTCGCTGCTGTTACCTTTTTTATCTGGTATCCGTTCATACAAAATGGTCTTTCAACTGATTTTGCAGTAGGCACATCAGGCTTACGCCTCTGGACACCAGGAGGAGGCCTAGACCCAGTATCTCCAGAAGGTGGTGGCGGGACATCTATTTGGGCTTTTAACATATGGCCTCTAATAACAACTTTCAATGGTCAAGACCCAGTTGCAGGAATCATTGGCGGAGTCAAAGACACATTGCCAAATCAGTTCTTAATTTTCAGCTATTTCCAACTTGGAATGATCCTATTTAGTCTAATATATGTCATTTTGGCGACAAGAATTTGGAAAGCCTCAACCCCTAAGGATGTGATTCTAGTAGTTTGGCTTGTTGATGTTAGCTTTTTATGTATTGCCTACAAGGATACATGAGCGATACCTGTTTTTTGGTTTATCATTCCTTCCGCTGGTATACGATAAATCCAAGAGAATCACTTGTTCATACTCGATGCTGCTCATAACCTATTCTTTAACGCTGGGATACTCCTTGATTAATGGTCCTTGGAGAGATGCAGCTGGACTTTTCTCCCCATTATTCAATATCGTTTTCAACGATTACGGACTGCTAATCTTAAGTGCAATTAATGTTACTGTCTTCTTGTGGCTTATGGTTTCGACATCGAATATCTTTGAGCAATTAAGAAAACATTTTTCAAACAAGAAAATGGAGGGATAAGCTAATGAAAAAAATTCTTGCTATCTCGACTTCTCCTTTCCCATACCATGACAACATTACGGACGGTCCAGGTTATAGAGCTTGGCATTTATTCCAGAAGATTGCCGAAAAGAACAACATAGTGATTTTAAGTCTTTATGAAAGCTATCATTTAAAACTCAAAAACGAATTTGAAATCCAAGAAGACAATATTTCCATAAAATGCGTTCGACATAGTCCCCGCAGCATAGCTCTTCGAATAGAACAAGAAAACCCTGATCTTCTTTATCTTCCATGGTCATCAACCCCGTTCTTGAGTCGAGTCAAAAGAAAAATTCCGACGATAATGGACTACGTTGGGGCAGGCTTATTAGAAGACTACGCCGCAAAGGGATACATTCCGATAACGCTTCTCCAAATGAAACTCAAATCATTCTGGCTTGGCGACTTCTTCTTGACTGCAGGACAAAGGGAAAGATACTACTTAATCGGATTGATGGCTGCCTCAAAAAGGCTAAGCCTTAAGAAAAATGAACTCAAGCGACCCTCTAATTCACGTCATACCAATGACACCTCCCCAAAACCCGCCGACAATGAAACAAAATGTAATTCAAGAAAAAATCCAGGCGAAGCCGTACTCTTGTTGCCGGAGCTTTTCTTCCCTGGTATGATTATCAAACCCTTTTCAAAGCTTTAGAAATTCTAATTGGCGAAGGAAAGAAGCAACTTCAAAGCTGTAATAATGGGAGGAAACCCTCGCGACCCCAAATTTGACAATACGATCCGAAAAATGGGCACCTCTAAGGAATTAAAAGAAAAACTTGTTTTTTCGGGACTTGTTCCTTTCAAACAACGAGCAGATTATTATCTTAGCGCAGATTTGGCTATTAACATCCCTTCGACCTCAATCGAAGATGAACTTAGTGTACGCACAAGAGTTGTAGATTACATTTGGGCAAGTCTACCCATAGTTAGCCCCGCTAAAGATGAATACTCTTCAACCGTAATTAACAACGGCGGAGGATTCCAGTATGAAGCAGGGAATGCTGAAAGCTTAGCCGAAATAATTTCAACTGTTCTATAAATGACCCAAAAAGGTTAGCCCAATCCATAAAACAAATGCGTCCCCTCCTTGAAAATGAATTCAACATTGAAAAATATTTCTCACCCTTGGACGAATTCATCTCAGATCCTTATGTCGATTCAACAAGAAAATCTACTAAAGGAATAAGCTCAGATCTTTTTCTTTGGGCAAGAGACATAATAAACCTCATTAAACGATGAGTTGACAAAAAACCGATTCAAAAGAGACTTTAGCAAAGGTTAAGAAAAGATCTCAGGCAAATTTTTGGAATGTCCTCGAAACTCGACCCCTTAGCAAGACTAACAAAATCTTTCTACAAAAAAGAAAAAATAGAAATGTCGATACCTTAGGTGAGAGGCTCAGCCCCAAACAATTACTTGAGCGACTGAACGAGTACCATCCCAGTATTGTCCGCTTTCCACTATGCGATTGCCGAAGCCAGGAATGTTTCCGATTGCAACAGAATTTGCTGATGTATCTGCAGATGTAAACCAAGAGGCAACGGAAGCCTGCACTAATGTGGCACTATTCCAATCAATTACTTGGCCATACTTCCTAACGGTGTCATTGCTCATTCCACCTGTAACAATATCTAATGTAGCGCCGCCTGAAAAGTTGCCTACAGCAACAGAACTGACAGTTGTAGTCAACCCTGTTCTCCAGTTCACCATTCTTTCCGCCGCTAAAGTTGTTGCGTTCCAGACAATTACCTGACCAGTATATGCAGAGCCATCGAAGTATTCGCCCCCAGTGACAATTTCTAGACCTCTACCGAGACTAACATTCGCGATAACCATTGAGTTGACGTAGTTGTCAGTACCTAATCGCCAGTTTATTAGCCGCTCAAATGCAAGATTTGTGCCATTCCAAAGAATCATCTGTGCAATGTTATTTACGCCATCAAAAACCTGTCCACCGGTAATGATATCTAAGCTGTTACCAAGACTAACGTTTCCAACCGCGACAGAATTTACAAAGGTGTTAACACCTAAACGCCAAAGAACTTGTCGTTCGGCGGCTAAGGTTGTTCCATTCCAAACTACCACTTGACCAATATTATTAACTCCGTCAAAAACTGTGGCACCTGTAATAATATCCAGCCCTACACCGCCACTTACATTTGCAACAGCCACTGAACTTAGCGTTGTGCTATTTCCTAAACGCCAGTTTGCAAGCCCTAAGGAAGCGAGAGTTGTACCATTCCAAGTTATGAGTTGACCTATCCAATTTACTCCATCATAATATGATCCTACGGTGACAATTTCCATTTTTCCATCACCATTAATATCACCAATAGCGACGCCTGCAACGTTAGTAACTGAACCCAAACGCCATGCCGTTCCAGCTATGCTAGCCATTGTGGCACTATTCAAGACGACCAATTGGCCATTCCAATTAACCCCATCACTAAAATATCCCGCAGAAACTATTTCGTTGAGACCATCATTATTTACATCGGCGACAAGGGACTTTACAGAATTTGTGTCACTTGTAGAAAAGAAGGCAGTTGAGTTTTGTGAGAGTAGCGCAGAGGCAGGTGATGCAAGCAAACTAAGTGAAACCAAAGAAGAGGTGAGTAATATAATGAATTAACTTCGAATCCGGTTTTTTCAACATTCATCATCACGTTTTCCTTTTCATAAGCTTAGAAACTATTTAGTCTAACTTCCCTTTACAAACATATAACTTGTTGTGACTGTATAAACACAGCAACAGACTAATAATATTTATTTCGGCAATAAGAATATTCAGTTAGACTTGGCATCCATAGTAGTGACAATCCTCCAATAACTCCTTTGTTTATTGAAGGCTTTAACGAATAGTCCAGCTTCTCACTTCGACAAGGCATAGCTAACGAAAAACGAATTAGTTTGCACTCATAAATAGTTAAATAAAAACCGAAGAGGCTAGAAGAACTCATTGTAATTCCACTTTTAACTGTTTTCTCCCACACCCTACGCCGACGGAAAACAAGCTGCGAGAGCGCCTTAGTCGCTATGAACATCTGCAAGAACCAATATGCAAAAACGAACGGCACCCAAAAAATATTCCTGACCCTAAATGGTTTCACGAGAAACGCAAACGCAACACCAAACGAAACCAAAGTAACGGAGATCAAGATGACGCCCAAAGCTGCAGAAACCGACAAGACACCGCTGCCAGATGAGAACAAAAGGCTTAGCCCCCAATTCAAGTAGTTGGCCAAGCAGACAACCATTACAAAAGGACCTATTAGCGAAATCTCCGCATCAAAGACCCGACGATTAACAT
>CAWIYU010000007.1:0-421850 GCA_963840395.1 Candidatus Bathyarchaeota archaeon
AAAACTATCTCTTATAATATCACAATTCCAACCGATTTGCTTTGGGGAGATATCTCGCTGGTCAAGAAATACTACCTGCAAGACCCTGACCGCTACACTCTGAGCAATAATGGCACTCACAACTCATTGCAGATGACCTTTGAGTATGAACCCCACTTCTCAGGAATCGGGTATTTTGAAATTATAGGAACAGAAGGAGCATGGTAAGTCTCAATCTTTTCTTGGTCCTCGAGAATCCTGGGTTCAAATCCCGCTCGGTCCACCACTATGGTAAAACATACCGAGGGTTTACTAAGGGTAACTCTTTTGCTTATAGTACTTTTAAGAAAAATGCGATAGTTCGCTAAGTGTGGGTTATTTAGTTTGCCAGAAAGCTGCTGTGGTGAAATGGACACCGCAGGATTCGCATTCTCCTTCTGCGCACATTCGCCATCGTGTACTCCTTTTCGCTTTTGTTTCAGCTGCGCACTTTGGGCATTTCGCAAAGATTTGGGTCATATGAATGTTTTTGTTGATTCAATTATTTAAGGAATTTTTGAGTCGAATGGTTGACCGAGGGAGTTTAGGCTAACAGTATCGTGTTGGATAATTATAAAGAAAGGGAGTTTTGCGGGTGACGTCTCCACTGTGGCGAGGGTTCAACTCCCATTGTGGAGCACGCTCTGCCATTGGAATACTTGCTTTAGCGCGACATTTTTCTAAAATATTGGGTTGATTTTCAACAAGCTGCTCAGCATTAGGCTTAAAGTAAATACAGTAGCTACTATCACAAAATCCTTGGCTAACACTTCGCCCAATTTGAAGAGTTTTCTTGTATCTGCTTTGTCTTCTTTGAATAGTGTTTGCCTTTTATGGATTAAACGCAGAGTGATAAAGCTTGCAAGCGTCGCCAATGTAACATAGTAAATAAGTGACAGCTGGAATAGTAAGCCCACTAAAACCATCAACGGAATCATGACGTAGCCCAATACGACGGTTAAGAATAAGCCACGCCTAAAACCCAAAATTATCGGTATAGTTCTGGAGCCACTGTGGAAGTCCGAGGCAAAATCAGCCAAATCCTCCCACAAACTGTTCACTGCTGTTGTTACGCCGATAAGCAAAATCAACATTATTATGTTGATTGAAAACACATTAAAGAACGCTGCAATAATCATAACTGGAACCGCACCCACTGAAAAATTAATGATTGGTTTGTAGGTGGTTTTTCGCAGTCTGAAAGGTGGAACAGAATAGATCACTCCAAAAAAGATACCTAGACCCACAAATAGTAGAACAAACGGCATCAATGTTACAGCACCCAACACTAGAGACAACGCCATAAACCCAACTACGACGAAGAAGCCAAATTTGCCTAACTTCTTAGTGAACTTAGCCCTCGCTGGATCAGACAAAACATCCAAGTCCACATCGCAAATGTTATTTATGGCATCAACCGCACTCCAAATGCAAAAAACAATAACACCCAGAAAAAGCGCTGCAGGCCAAACGAGCGCTTCGCCCATAAGGAAGGTTGTTCCCACTGAAATCATGAAGAGCATCAGTCCTCGTTCAACAGAAATAAATTGGGCAAAGCCCCTCAAATCTTGGAACATGCCAACTTAAGCAAAATCGCCCTTTCTTAAGCTTTTCACACCAAGAACCCGATTGTACCATTAATTAAATATGGTTTTCTTTAATCGAAGTTCTCCCTTGATTTTTGCGATATCGGTTCGCGTTTGTAAGCCGTTCAGTAAAAGGCTTTAGCCCAGTTTAGGAAAAGCACTGAATTCTTGAAGTGTAAGCGAGGTCGCGTACCTTTTAGGGGTAAGTCCGGTCGTCTCATCCTTGTTGCAAAATAGTTTGTTGAAGGTTATTTACGGGCGATTCAACATAATTTTGCCTTTTGCTTCTTGTGGTTTGAACCCTATGGGTTCAAATCCCGCCCGACCCACCCTGTTTTTTGGATAATGTTGTAACGACGGTTTAAACGACGATGTCAAGCTAGCCCTCGGCACCACTCCATTAATTTGGAATCAGTTAGCGACACTTCAAATGTTGCTTTATTTTCTATTCCTGAAGAATTAGGTGCCGTCAAGATCGCAAACGAACTCGAAGCCCACCTCAATTAATCCTTGTATTTCTATTGGTTCCTTAGCCATTCTGCAGATGAATGAACCGTCTTTTTCCGTCGTAAAAAGTTGGTGTACAGCAACGTGTTTTTGATGTTCTTATGGCCCAAGATTTGCATTACGTGAAGGATACCTTTTGTTTTATGGCATTCAGTTGACCCTTTCCAGTGGCGAAGTGTATGAATAATGATTTTTAGCAATCGGGGCTTTGCCATTACAGCTAATTTTTTTCTTTGCCTTTCAAATGTTCTTCGCAGTTTTTTCAGATATCAACTGAATATGTTTTGTTTCAGTTTAGGTTAGACACAGAGCATTTCATAGAGTTTATTGAAATTCGTAAAATGCTGGATTGCTGTTTCTTTCTGCTATTAAACTAATGGTTCTGCCTTCAAAATCTAAATCTGTCCATTGGAGTCGATAAGTTTTCTGGAATTACAGGCTTGATTTAGAAGACTTTGTTTGCTGAGGCTTGAGGGCAACACTTAAGGAGAATTAAATGCAAATCGGAAATTTGATTTGAATCCCTCAAGCCTTCTCAGCCCACTTTCTGTTTCCGTTCCAATGCATTAAAAAAACTAAAAAAGGGTAGAGGATTTTACTCCTCAATTGTTTTGGTTTATCTTCTTCTTATGATCAGTACTGTAGCTATGGCTATTGCAATTATTATTGCAACTACTGCGATTGCAAGGGGAGTCATCAATTGGCTAGCAACTTCGCTTGCTGTGATTGCCGCAGCTGGGCTTGTTGTTGGTGCTACTGTTGCCGCTGGACCAACTGAAATTCCTGTTGCTGCTGTTGAGCTGCCGTATGAGTCGTCGCCTGCAAATGAAGCCATGATTGTGTATGTTCCTTCGTTAGGTGGTGTCCAAGGCATCGTGAACGTACCGTAGTAGCCGTTTGTGGTTGTTGAGCCTATGTCTGTCACTGTCCCGTCATCTGCTATTGCGGTAAGAATCACTGGAACACCAGTAATGGATTCGTTGCCCCAAATTCCTGTTTGCGGCATCTGCAAGTGGATTATTTCCATCTGCAAGCCCATTGAACCCTTAGAAACACAAGGCGTATTGGGTTGCGCCGGCGATTGGTCCATAACAGTGCCTTTAATGACCACACCATTGCCTTTTGCAATTATTGTGTCTGGTGCTGTTAAGGTAGTTGCTGTTTTACCTTTGCCGAAAACAAACATTTCACCGGTATATCCGTTGGATGCTGTCAAGCAGCCGTCTGCAACTGCACCTGGAGTCATTGGGTTGTGTATCTTCCAAATCTCTTCACCAGTAGTAGCGTTGATGCAGAATGTGCTCCATGCGCGGTCTCTTGGGAAGCTTGGGGTGTGTTCACCGTTAAATGCGTAGACTTTACCGTCAGCTAAGGTGACAGCGGTGAAGAATGGCTCTGCATTGTATGGTCCCTCAAATGGAACAGCAAAACTCTCCGTGCTATAGTGCCAAAGAATCTTACCGTCAGCCCAGTTAATAGCATAGACTCCCTCATAAGTACCTGTAATGATTGCAGCGTCTGTTTCGTTGAATGGATATGTTGCTACGCTGTATGGCCACCATGCACCCCACGGATACTCAGTAGATTCACTTGTCCAAACTTTTTGTCCTGTACGTCCATTAAAACATGTCCAATGTCGGTTATGTGCGTTGAATGCTAGTTTTCCATTGTACCAGATTGATGATGATGTGCCTTGAATGTTCTCGTCTAAAGTATCGTTTGTTTGGTAATGCCATACATCTTGTCCAGTCAATAGGTCGGTGACGATAATTTCAGTGCCAACGCCCCATTGTGGACCAGGTGGCGTATTCCATGCGACGGATGCGGCTAGGTTAGCTTCGTAGTCAGCGGCACCACCCATGCCGCCGGTTAAGGCGCTTCTAGTCCAAGAGATGTTGCTTGCGATTCTTGAGGTAAAGTTAGTGCTTGTGCCAAAGGTTGTCCAGTTGATTAATCGGTATCGCTGGGCAGCGGGTTTGCTTGAGCCGAGATCTTGTATGGTTAAAGCGAAGCCTGGCATGTAGTAAGTTCCTCCTGAAATTGGCGAAATCGAAATGTTAGCAGTCTGCGCTCCAGTAGCTGGATTATACTTGTAGAGTTGTGAGCCGCTAATCGCTATGAGGCTTATTCCCCATCCTTGGTCAGCGTCGGTCTCTCTGGCAATTGTTGCTGCTCCTCCTCCAACGGTGGGTGCGCCTGGTGGGAAGTATTCAATGATGTTAGGTGTTGCTCCAAGAAGCGCACGTTCCCAATACACTTGACCTGTTTTTAGATCATAGCATTGGAAAACAGTTCCACTAGAACCGTTATCAAAAGCTTTAGTAATGCTCTGATAACATCGTCCCGCATAGATAATAGACGGAGTACCTGCATTAGGTGCAAGTGAGTAGTCCCAGGTATATCCACCAACCATGCCTGCTGGACCGGTAGTATCAAGAGTTCGTTTCCACAGAATGTGTGCACTGTTTGGCGCTGTCACATAAGGTGTAAATCTGTATTTTTGCTCGGGATAGAGTATGCGTCCGTTAGAATAATAGTATAGGGTGTTGAATGGGTAATCGCCTATTGATTGTCCCCAGTCTCTCCACATTGGGTTAATTGGTCTTGTCCAATAGTCAGTTGTCAACGGTCTGTAAGGCCATGATGAAATCATGCTCTCTTGCACTGTCAGATTCTGCCATCCAGTCTCTTCCGGTGTGTAGTATATCGATGCGCCTAAGTTGTAGTATTTGCCTGAAGCGGCGAATCCGCCGGTTTCAGACCCTGGCGCGTCCCAGTATTGTCCCGCTGCAATGTAGGTTCCTGCAAAGCTGAACTTGAGCTGCCAAGTTCCAACCTGATCAGGAATCATTTCAAACCATGCAGTTGAGTCTCCAACATAGGTGTTGAATGGACCAACGGTCATTGTGGTTCCATCTGGCTTTATAATGTCTACTGTCAAGCCTATCATTGGAAAAGCGTGGTATGTACCTGGCGATAACCAAACGTTTACGAGCAAGCTTTGGCCAATACCTATTGGGTTAGGCCGCATGCTAAGGTAAGCGCCGGTTTCGAATGAGGATCCTGGTGTAACTCCTGCTGGCGGAGAGGTCGTTAGGACTGGAAAGCCTGGTGTAGTTGATGGTGTGTTGCCTACTTCTCCTACTGTTGTAGCTTTGGCTGCCGGTGCAAAAATCGATGCAAGCGAAATAATCATAAGAATTGCCATAGTGGATTGCTAAAATTTTATTTATAGATTTCGACATTCTTCTTCTTTCTCCTAGTATTCGAAGTTTTCAAAACTTCGCAACTATTATGTCCGCCAGCTCAGTATTTAAGAGCAAGTGGAAAGCGGCTTCTGACGACACAAATCCATTAATAAATAGCATAAAATTATTTATTAATTTATAATAAACATGTAAAAAAATAAAATTTTATTAATATAATGATTTATTTAAACTAACTAAAATTTTCCAACATCAAATTTACGAAACCGTTTTCCGTATGACTAAGCATTACTGTCGATATGTTGGATATAGATTAAAATGTATCAAAGATCAAGTGCGAGGAAGATCTACCTTGGCGACTTCTGGTCTTTTTCGGAGAAATTATTGTTTATGTCACGGATACTTGCGAAAATAAAGATTTTATAATTAAATTAAATGAAAAATAAAGATCACTGCCTGAACAAGGTTGCTGACCGGTTAGCAGCTATAGTCATTTGAAAAGAAGGAAAGTGGTCGGTGGGAAACATAAAAAGACCTAACTTTCTCAATTACCGCCGAATTGTATTTGGATGATGCCCCCTTCGACGTTTTATATGTAGAACATGGCACCTCATCGCTAATCGGAAGCAACTTTTCGCTGATTTTTGAAATAAATCGGAGATTATGAAAAGATACCTACGCGGAAACGTTTATTCCTCAAGCGTCCAAAAGGAAGTCTCAAATTACTTTTCTTAAGTCCCCTTCTATCTTTTTAGACACAAGATTCAATCAAAAAAAGAGCAAATGAAGACAGAGATGCCTGTATTTATTAATTGAACCATGGCAGCGCTATTTTTCTTTGTTTTGAGGCATAACTATTCCTGAGTCAGGGTTCCCGTAGACAGCAGCTTGTCCTTTTAAAAACACCTTCCCAACATGGGCGCATGTAACCGCGTCAAGTTCATGGTCACTCATCTTCGTGTTCAATCCTTGAATGCCCAATTTTTCCAATCCACTTAGGAGTCTATCGAGGCCTTTTTGTTTTCTCGGGATCCCGAGCACATCCTGGGCTCCTCCAGGATAAACCTCAATTGTAGCCAAGCCTTTTGCCTCGAAAATTTGCTTTAGGTGGATACCCCTTGTCGTCAGCTTTCTCATCGGACCTAGCGTTATAGGAAAGAAACGTATGTGCCTTTTTAGTAGTTCTTTATCGCACGTTCTCAAGTGATTGCCTGTTCGCTCTTCAAGAGATTTTCTTCCAGGAGGCAAACTCAATGGTGCGTCAATAGCAACAATGGCTGGTTTGCTTTCAACTGTTTTAATGAGAATTTCTTCATCGGTGAATAGCAGGCATGTTTCAACCCTTAAATCATAAAGTTTACAAAATCCAGTTGGCCTAGTTTGGACACCTGCTAAATCCAATCCAATGATCGTTAGATTAGCGTTTTCTTGTTTGCTAGTGATTGCTCAACAACCCTCTTTATCCTCTTCTGCCGGGTTTCATTGGTTTTGGCTTGATTAACCCATCCTATGTACATGTTTCTATAAGTGTTAGCGAATTTAGAGAAGTAAATCCATGCCTGCTGATTGATTTTTAGCGCCTCTTCTAAGTCCTGTGGCATCTGTTCCTCGATCAAGTTAGTGTAAGCGTTATTCCAGCTGCCTGAATTCTTGGCTTGCTCTATTTTGGCTAAGCCTGCGTCCGTCATCTTTCCAGCTGCAATCAACCGCTCAGCCCTGTCCCTGTTCCGCTTGGACCATACGCTGTTTGCTTTACGAGTGGTAAATCGAAGAATAAACTTTTCATTATTAACACTTTTCAGTTTGCCATCAATCCACCCAAAACTTAAAGCTTCATCTAAGGCTTCTTCCAAAAGCAAGCCTTTTTTGACTGATCCCGTTCTGTAAATAACCAGCCAAATCCCAACGCCGTCAGCAACATGTTTTTCTAACCATTTCCGCCATGCTAAGCCGTCTTGGAATTCAAGAGCACGTTCCATTGCGCATCATGACTAGTTTCTTTGTTTAGAGTAGAATTTAAGCGTAAAAAGAAAATGAAGCGCGAAAGCTCTGTTTTCAGCCCGCCGCATTTTGGGCTTCTTAGGGCTTATTTAACATTGAAAATATCGGGTTTTTCGTTAAATTTGCCTTAAGAAAGTCCCTTTTTAGCCTTTAAACGGACGAGCGATAGAAAGTGTTTTATGTTGATCACCATGATACATTCATTCACAGTGATATGTATGGCGAAATGCCCAACTTGTGGAAAAGAAGTTAAAACTGCGAAGAAAACTTGGAAAATGGCCGGCAAACCAGACAAAAAAGGAAAAAGAACACAACTGACTATCGCACTTTACGATTGCTGCGGTAAAACGTTCAGAGAAGTTTTAGATAAGAAAAAGATTTAAACGCAAATTTTCCAATTTTTCTTTTTCTATTTTTTCTTTACCTTTTCGATCTAAATGTGTACAAGAAACGTTCATTTGGGCTAACTGCCAATCCTTCTGCAAGGCCCAAACGTTTTCGAGCAAGAAGAGGCAATTAAACGAGATAGCTAATTTTTGTGCATACAGTTTCTTTTCCATCTAAAATCGAGATAAGACGCTCGGGGTAAAGTCCGTTAACTACAAAACATTCAATCTGCTGGTTTAAGAGCAGTTTAGGCAGAAAGCTATCAACACTTGTTCGTTCAGGCATAGTTAAAAGATCCTGAGGAGATAACTTGGGTAACAATTTAGCGTCCGTAAACTTTTTTGGATTGCGGATAAAAACCCCATCAACATCTGTTACCAGAACAGTTTTTTGGATTCCTAACTTTTGTGCAATGTAAACCGCTATGGAGTCTGAAGTTACGTCCCATGAATTCTCCAACGAGTCGTCGCTAAAAAGAAAGATAGAGGGCAAAAAAACAGGCAATCGATGAAGCGCCAGGGCTTCTTTTATCTCTTCAAATTTGTTTACGGCAACGGATCGCTGTATTAAAGTCGATAGTAGAAGGCCATATTGGTCCATTGCTAAAAGTGCCATGCGATGAGATATCAGCTGTGGCAAGTTAAAGCGCTTGTCATATGTTCTTACAATGTCAGCGAATTCACCGCCTCCAGGAACCACAATTACATTGTGCTTTTTTGACGCTTCACTGATTTTTGTGCATAAATCTTTGAGCTTGTCAGGCTGCAACGCCAAGCTGCCGCCAACCTTGACTATTGTGGCATCCATTGTATGTTTTCTCCTTCAAGCTTGCTGGCAGTCATCAGGGCCACCCCGAACGCGGGGGTAGCTACTGTCGTGTCCTTTGGAATTAGGGTGGCTAAATCAACTATTTCATTAGTGCCTATTTTTTGGGTAGCTTTTTTTGCTATGAAATCTTTTCCAAGCCCCGTAACTACCATTGAAACTTTGTCCTTCACGAGCTGTTTTGCGTAATTGTAGACTTTGTTTAAGCCTTCTGCGACCTGCAAAATTTGTTGGTCATAGATGTACTGTGCCATGTTGATGATTTCTTGCTTGGTTAACATTTCATTGTCTGCACACACCACTCTTGCCAGCCGTGCTAAGGCTTCAGCTAGGGTTTTTCCTCGGCCATCAGCCGTTTCAGATGTATATTGCTGCTCGGTAATGTTGCCGAGGATTAAGTGGACATCGCCGGATAGGGCGAAGAGTTCGGAGGAAACGGATGCAACGCCGCCTTTGATGGGTATTGAGTGCACGATAGTGGCAACATTGGTTCGTAAGCTTCCAGTGTAAACAAGTTCTCCGCACATTAGCTTATCCAAATCTGTTTTACCCTTAGCCGCCACTTTTCCGTTTACTATGGGAATTATGCTGGCGCTTGTACTCCCCACATCAATTACTACGCAGTTTTTGATGCATTGTGAGACAAGCCAGCCTGTTGCAGCCCAGTTTGCCGCGGCAACCGAAAGCAGGTGATTTTTTTGCCAGTGAATATTTAACCATTTCTGCGTCAGTGTTCAAGACGTAAATGGGTTCGTCGAGAAAAGCTTGTTTAACACAACCTAAAATCTGCTGCACGCCTTCACGCTTGGTCGAGTAGACGTCGGATAATTCGGCAGTCATGGTAACGCCCAAACCATTGACCTCATGGACGCCTAACTGTTTCTTAAGCCTCAAAAGCGCAGCGGTGAGTTCTTGTGGTTGCTTCCAGACGGGGAAGTATTCCACAGCAACTTTGACGCCTTCCAACTTGCCATTTTTTACGTTTATTATGGCGGCCTTTGTGTTTGCGCCTCCGATGTCTAAGCCTAAAACTTCTACCAAACTATTTTCCTCCACTAACAATGTCTAACAGACGCTTTTTAGCTTCTTCGAACACCAATTGGGCAGTTTCCAATGAGTCTCCGTATCCAGCTACAAGCGAACAGGCTTTAGGCTCGGCATCCAATGGAAACGGCGGTGAAATTACCCCAGCAGTTTTTGAGGCTTTCTGGAAAGCATTAACGCTAGGTTGGGAAGTTTCAACCTTTGAAAAACAAGCAAAGCCATTGTTTCCAAGTTTAGCTGAAAACTGACCCTTCATAACAGCATCAACCAAGGCCTGAGCAACATTGAAGCCTGCTGTTTTGCTTAAGCCAATATACGATGTTGTTAACCGCGAATTAACATCTACCACAAACGGTTTTTGATCCGACAAAACTAAGTCAACCCCCACATACCCTTTCAACCCAGAAAAGGCCTTAACAGCTTTTTCCGCAGCCTTGAAGGCTTTTTGCTTTAGCCGATGATTTATAGGAACAACGCCGCCCTCATAACTCGAAACCCCATCAGGTGAGGCGACATTGATCTTTTGTCTGTTTAGGCTAACTGAAGAAGCTTTACCACCTGCCACAAGTAAACTGACGCTTACAGCATCACCTTGGATAAATTCTTGAACAACGAAACTTTTGCTGGAGGACTCGTGTTTTATTTTGTCAACCGCTTTTTCAACTTGTGAATCTTCGTTAACAATGCTCAAACCGCTACAGCTTACGCCGTCCATAGGTTTGAAAATTACAGGGTAGCCCAACTGGCTTTTGACGGCTCCTTTGATTTCAGCTAAATCTTCATCGGTGTTAAACGTGAGTGTTTGGGGGATTGACATTGCCTTATTTTGCAATATGTTGTAGAGAACGGTTTTGTCTGAGACTTTTTGGATGGCGTCAGATTCGCTGTTTAGCGAAATTTTGCCCGTTTTCTCAACAACTTGTACAAGCGACTGAAGGACTTTCCCTGTTTCAGGCGCGACAATGTAGACGGCATCATTAATTCGGGCCATGTTTTGTAGAGCACATATAGGTTCTTGGGTTGAAAAAATGGGTACCGAGCAATCAATATTCAAAGGCGGATTTAGCTGGGAGATTCGGGCGTCAAGCAAAACCGTTACTTCGTGACCAGCCGCTTTAAAATCAGAGGCTATAGTGCGTAACATGCCAAAGCCTTCAGCTAAAACGCTCGGCTGCAACTGTTGCCCTGAATACCCACCGCCTGAAACATGTTCATAAATGATAATTTTCAAGTAAACACCTTTCAGAGTCATGAAGAAGCGATTTTAAAGCTTTTCGACATTCAACTCTTTAAGAAGCCTTGTTACATGCGCTTTTGTTACATGAGGCATCAAAACAACTCTGATGCAATCGTAGCGTGGAATGTAAGATACAAACCAGCCGCGTCTCCACAGTTTTTCAGCCAAACCCTTAGTGCCCTCTGCTCCGCGGAAAGCAACAATATTCAAAGATGGCTCAACAACAAGCTGAAAACCAGCATCCTTGAGCCCATCAGCCAAAAAACAGGTGTTTTTCATGCATTTGGCGACGATTTTTCTGAAGCCCTCTACACCAAGATAACGTAGGACTGCCCAGGCGGAGGCTGCTGAGGCGCCGCTTCTTGTTCCAACAAAGGTGTATTGGTAACTGTCGCTCAAGTAAGGTGTCTGAGTTTTAATCGCTTCAAAGGCTTCTTCGCAGCGGAATATGATTCCGCCTGCGGGAATCGCTGACATGCCCATCTTGTGCGGGTCCACAGTCATAGATTGTACTGCTTTCACGTTAAAGTCAAAATTGGGCTTGACGCCATCTAGGAATGGAATTACCAAGCCTCCGAAAGCTGCATCAACATGTAAATGCACGCCATGCTCCATGGCAACCGTTGCTAGCTGCGGGATTGGGTCAACAACTCCCAGTTCAGCCGTCCCTGCAGTTCCGACTATGGCAATAGTGTTCTCGTTGACCAACCTTTCAACTGCCACAGCGTCAACGGCGAATTTGGCGTCTAAAGGTGCATAAATTGGCTTGAGCTTTAGGAGGTTGCAGATTTTTGTAAAGGAGAAATGTGCTGAGTTTGGCAGGATGACTTCTGGCTTTATTTTTTTGGTCATATTTCTTGGCGCTAAAAGCGCCATCAAATTTGCCTCCGTTCCACCTGAAACAACAAAGCCTCTGCAGTTTTTGTCATGCAGAAGAGTCGCCAAATCGCTGATGACCTCTTTTTCAAGTTGTGCGGTGCCTGGAAAAATCCCTGGGTCACCAAGGTTTGATTCGAGAAACATTTCGTAGGCTTTTTTTGCTATGTGATGGGGCTGTGTGCACATTGAGCAGAGGATTTTACCGTCGCTGTATTGGTGGTCAAAGTTGTGGATTCTTTTTAGTTCGTTGATGACCTCTTTTTTGCTTAGACCTTTCTTCTGCAAAATTAAGCCCTCTTCATGGTGGCTTGGGGTTGAATGCCTCGGACGATTTCCACTAGTTCGCGGACGAGTTCTTGTTTGAGTTCTCCGTTGGTTCGGTCGCCTTTTGTGCAGGCGGCTCCGCGTAAACCAGCAATATCAGCGCCTAAATTGGCTATTGTGGTCAAATCATCTTTGCGCAAAGAGCCAGCCAAAGCCACTTCTAAGTGAAGGTAATGGGAGTAATCCACAAATTTTTTGATTTGCTCAGAATTTAGGAATGAGAATAATGTTTTTCCATCTTTAACGGCTGTGTCAAGCATAGCAACATCTACATGAGCCTTAAATGCTACTTCAGGAATCTGCAATGGATCCAAAGCGCCGACTCGCTGTGCATCTGCGTAGCCTGCGGCTACAACTTTTATTTTTGGGTTGTATTCTTTGGCTGCCCTGTTGACGCTGTCGAGCAAAACGATTGCTTCCTGCTCTGTTTGGAAACCATAAAGCCCCACTTTGATGTAATCTACTCCCAAGGTTGCGGCGCCAAGCGCAGCTAAAGACATAGAGCCTGGAAGGTCAGGAACCTCTCCGATAGTGCAGCTGACCTGGATGCTTTTTGGCGTTATCTCTCTTATCCGCTTGATGACCCACGGAAAATTGGCGCCCAAAGGCCCTTCCTGCGGGTTCTTGACATCGATTATGTCCGCGCCTCCAGCAATGGCTTGTGAGGCTTCTTTTTCGTTCATGGGACTTATGAGTAGCTTCAATGTGGCATCTCTTATTCATGCCAACAAGCTAATGCCTTTAAAACTTTTGCTGTGCAGACGGCTAGGTTTTTCTATTTGTTAAGAATCAATTCACATTTGGTTGAGAACTTGAAGGTTATCCCAGTAATTGATATTCTAAACGGAAAAGTCGTCCATGCAGTAAAGGGCAAAAGAAGCGAGTATAAACCGCTCCAAAGCATCCTAACCGACGCCGCTGAACCCTTAGCAGTTGCAAAAGCGTTCAAAAACCTAGGTTTCACGGAACTATACATCGCTGATTTAGATGCCATAATCGATTGCTCAACAAGCTTTAAGCTACTCAAACAAATTGCGGATGAAACTGGGTTAGCGATGATGGTTGATGCGGGAATTACTAGCGTTGAAAGGGCACAAACACTGCTGGATAATGGCGTTTCACGGGTTATTATCGGAACCGAAACACTGCAAAACAAAAGCTTCGTGGCTGAGGCGGTTAAAACTTTGGGAGGAGACCGCGTTGTTGTCAGTTTGGATTTGAAGGGCGAGAAGGTTATCGTTAGATTGGGCTTTTCGGGATGTGTGGACCCAATGTGTCTTCTGCGTGACTTTAAAGCTGCAGGTGTTTCAGGCGTAATTGTTTTGGATTTATCTCGGGTGGGCAGCGGCGAGGGAGTTAACGTTGATTTCCTTCGTAAAGTGCTTGGACAGGAAGGTATGGATATTTATGTCGGCGGTGGAGTCAGGGGCATAGAGGATTTGGTTGAGCTCGCCGACTTGGGGGTTTCAGGCGTTTTGGTGGCTACGGCTTTGCACATGGGCAAGATAACCGTTGAACAGTTAAGGCAGGCAAAGCTGCTTTAGCTCTGGGGCTTCTTCTTTTTGGCGAAAACGAACACTAAAACCACTATTACAGCAACTACCGTTAAAGTAATCGCTGCGAGTCGAACCCAAAGAATGCTGGTTTCGGCAATAAAGGCAGCTGAGAGCACCGCCAAGAAAATTGCAGCTACTATCGCCAATTTGCTGGTTGTGAATTCGCCGAGTTCCTCACGTATTTTTTGGTAGTTGCGGAAAATAAGGATGATCACTGATGCGAAAGCAAGCAGATAATCAGGACAGCCCAAGTTAACTCGCTCCAATAGTTGCCAAAAGTCAAAAGCAACCCAACCTCGTCAACGATTAATCCACCTCCGACACCGTACAAGATAGCAGCAGCTACACTGATTCCTTTGTCATTGTAGTTTATGCCAATCCAACCACCGACTGCAAGAAAAACAATGACAAACCAGAAATGATGAATATGAATGCTACCTGTAAGTAATACTTGACTTGGAAATAGAGTTGCATATGTTCTGGCTACCACGAACGCCAGCAAGAACGATATTAAAGCCACCGTGGCAAGATGCACTCGTACCTCGAATTGCTTTAACAAGAAATTACCGATAATACTAGAGGTTATACTGCAAAATATTTCTTGCTAATTCAAATCAACCAATTTTTGCCAAGCAAACGATTCCGCCGAATTGTGTGAGTCTTTTGCCAGGTGCAGATTCAGAGTCTATCACCCGTGTTTTTATGCCCTTGTTTTGCCCAATCTGAATTAAACGGTGTAACCTATTTTTTTGGCGAATGCCTTTAAGATAATTGGTTGTAAGTAACAGATATTCAGGTTGAGGTTTTCCTTCTGGTTGTTGGTAAAGAATGAGGTTTTCTGCTTCTTCCAACGAAAAACGCACCAAATTGTCCGTTTGGCTAAGCCGTCTTTTCGAAAATTTCAAGCAGATTTTCTGTCTCTTCAGCAGTAGTTTGGCTGATTAATTGTTTGAAAGCGTCGGTCTTTGTTAAAACAGCAACTTGCGTTGGAGAACTCGCTGAACCAACTATCAGATTGAAGGTTGCTTTGTTTGCTCCTTGAAAGAGCCATGAATGGTGCGCCTTGACATGGTTTAGGAATTCTTGGGCGTAGTTGGTTTTTGATGGTGAAGCGATTATTATGCTTTTTACGCCTTCTTTGAAGGTTGGTCGCAGGGCGTTCACTATTGTTTCATAGAAGAGATATGCTGCTTTTTGATCGGTTCGCAGTCCGTTTATTGGGACGTTTTGTTGGTGTTTGGCAACTTGGCTAAAAATCTGCCAAAGAGCCGCATGGTCTTGTTCAATGCCTACAAGGATTGCAACAGGATAGCCGCGTCTATAAGGTTTTGTCATTGTAATTCGTGTATTTGTGTGGCGGCCAAGGTATTTAGGCGTGACCTGTTCGTGTCCTCTATGCTTGGAAAAACAGTATGTTTATGAACATCGTAAAACCGTTTAAATTGAGCTACCAATGATTGAAGTTGACGATAAAGAAGACTTAAATAACATTCTTGCAAAAACCGAGAAGGTTCTGGTACTGTTTTACGCTTCATGGTGCACTTATTGCACACGATTTGTTCCTGTTTTCGACGCAAAAATCAAGGGTTCCCAACAAACCCATGTTATTCATGTTCTTCTGGATGATTATGATAACCCTTTGTGGGATGATTACGATATTGAGGCTGTGCCAACAATCATATTCTTTGAAAACGGCAAGATCAACAAGAGGCTTGACGGAAGATCTGGTGTTGGCTTGAATGAGAAACAGCTAAATGTCTGGTTGGAGAAAATCAGGGGCACCTAAAAAAGAAAAAAGAAAGAGATTATTTATGTTGGTGGCGGTGGCGGAGGGGGCGGCGGTTCGTAGGTTGGGGGAGGCGTACTGCCGATTGGTGCTCTTCCCGATTGAATGACTATTGTTCCTGCGATGCGGTCTGTGTATTTTTGGCGTTTGTCTCCTGCAGTTACAATTCCCACTAGCCAATCTAACAATACAAAAAGCGGGTAGATTTTGCTGATGTTGCGGATGAATGCTTTGTCGAACGGTACTTTGGCGCCGTTTAACATTTGAACTTTTAAGCCTAAGACACGTTTGCCTATCGTTGCTCCCCATGAAACGTCGAGGATAATGAAGTATAGCATTTGTATAATGCCGAATAGGAATGGGAAAATTAGCCAGGCGCCGTAGATAATGAAGAATGGTGAAGTGAAAATTGTTGCTGCGAGTACAAGGAACCATATTATCCAAACGGGTATAGCGATGATTATGCTGTCTATTACATAAGCGATCAAACGTATGAGCCAGTGTGTAAAGTCAATTTGTTCACTACTACTTGTCATTTGCTAGAAACCTCTAATTTAATTGTTTATTGTAGGTGTTATTATCGTTTTCTATTCAAACAACTTAGCGGAAAACAGCCCCAACATTTAGGGCTTGAGGCCGACCAGAAGCGCTACCTCTAGCCATTTCCAGTAGCAATCTACATCAACAAAGCCAATCTGCCTTAGCCATCTAAGCTGTGTTTCAACATCCAAAAGCTTGTTTGATGGATCTTCAGTTTCAGGAGTTAAACCTGTTAACGCCAAGAACCTCAAGTGCAAATTCTCCGTTGCTGAAGAAACATGTTCTAAATTGCAGAAAACCCCTTTTGGATTCAGCATACTGAATATTTCTGCATAAAGCTGTTTTTTCCTCGGATGAGTCAAATGATGAATGGCTAAACTGGAGACCACTGCATCAAAGCGACCTAGTAGTTCGGAGGGCAATGGCTTGCTGAAATCATGTCTTATTATAGTGACTTGCTTATCGCCGCTGAACCGTTTCTTTGCTTGTTGAATCATTGGCTCCGAAAAATCCAGCGCGACCCCTTCAACATCGGGCTTGTCAAGTTTAACTAGCGCTAATAGCCGACCGTCACCTGTTCCTAAATCCAAAACCCGCTTGGTGTGGGCTGGAATTTGGTCTAGCAGAGTTCGCTCACCTTCTGTTCTGTGAGGAAGTCTGTCAGCTCTTGCCAGGTATGCAAGTGCATGGTTAACAGTTTGCCATTCGCTTTGGGGTATGTCTTGTTTTGGCAATTTTGATCAATGCTTTGCTTTAGGATATATGGCTATTTTAAATTATTGTGCCAGAATTTGTTGATGCTTAACAAATAATCCTTATATTGATTGGGAACTATTTGATTGAATAAAATAATTGAGAGGGAGCTTTCTAATTTATGGAGTTTTGTCCAGAATGTGGTTGTCGTCTTGAACCTAAAAAAAACCAGGACGCCATAGTGTTGTCATGCACAAAATGCGGCTACGTCAAGCATCCAGAAAACAACAGGGCGCAGGCTAAAGTAGTTAAAGTTATTCAACCCACAGCTCAACCTTTTATGACCGTTATTAGCGAGGAAGAACAAAAAATAAAAACAATGCAAACAATCCGAATGAAATGTGAAAAATGCGATAACAACGAAGTTTACGTGTGGCAAGTGCAGACTCGGGGCGGCGATGAAGCATCAACCCAGTTTATGCGGTGCACAAAATGCGGCCATACTTTTAGAGAATACACTTAGGAAAAAAGTGCAACTTCTAAAATTTTCAATAAATACCTTGAGTATCCCTTCCACAGGTGTACCCAGCGTTTTGTCGTATCGAAAGTTATTTAGGTACTAATCTACCATAAGTTCTATCTCGGAGAATAATAATGCCGAAAAAAGAAAAACCGTTAACTAAGAAAGAGAGAGACGAAAAAAGAAAAGCAAAAAAAGCAAAGCAGAGCAAGACACAGACTTCGTAAAATTTAGTCTACGTCTGCCTTTCTTTACCCTTTTTAATTTTTATTTCAATTTATTATTTCTTATACTCAGCTGGCTACAGCTATACCACGTTAATAATCGTAATCTTTAGCGTATTATTTTTGCTCTCCTAAAATTTTAGAGACAGCTACGATTTGTTGTCAAATTAAGCTTCAGGACTAAGCAATTCTATCTGAAATTATGTGAAAAGGCTGGCTTTTGAGGTGTCAATACCAGCTTTGTCCAGTATAACTTTAGCATTTTGAACTTCTGGCACACCTGAAGAGAATCTGCTTTGGAGTTCACTAAGTGAAATGTTATCTGTTACAACGTATATGGCTGTTTGCAGGGCTGCAACTTCCGAGTTGTTGGTTGGGTATTTATTAAGGCTATTGTAGATTTTCAAAATGTTTGGGTCAGCCATTCCATTTATTTGGAACAATGTTGATGATGAGGGAATGTCGCCGTGAAAATTAACACAGTAAGCGCTGAAAATATAATCCTGCCAAGTTGACTTATCCAGTATTATACTGTTAACGAGTGTGTAAGAGCTGAAGAGCATATTTTTGCCTCTTAAATCCAGAACAGCCATGGCTTGAGTGGTTCCTGAAGTGGTTAACAGGGTGCCTGTTGGGATTTTATCTATTTCAATTGTGTAGTTAACTTTGCGCAAAATGTTGATGATGATGCTGTCACCTGCAGAGACTCCTGACATGGCACTTAAGCTGAATCTTCCAGTAATGTTTGCTTCAATATAGCCTGCCGTGATGGCTTCAGTTAGAGAGTATTTGGGTATTACTAATGGTGTGGGAGTTGGCGTGGGTGGAATTGGGGATGCGGTTGGTGATTGTGTAGGTTGTTGTGTAGGCGATTGCGTCGGTGTCTGCGTTGATGAGCCTGATATTGACGAAGGTGGCGATGATGGAGCAATCGAGGGTGTCGATGTTGGAGATAGCGTCTTTGAAGGAGAAGCAATTAGTGGGCTGGGTGACGATGTCGGTGTAGATGTAACATTTACTTTCGTCTGAGTCTTCACGGGCAGGTTTACACTAAAAAAGTATACGCCTGCTAAAACACCAAAGACGATCAAACAGATGATTACTGCACCAAGTGTTTTTGCCATTGCAGCTTTTGACGTGGATGGCTTGTTTAATCGTTTCATACGCTTAGTTGATTTTTCTAATCCTTGAAGTTTCAATTACTCTACCTACTTAAAGTGTCAAATGAATCAAAAAATATTAGGTTATGTTGTAGTCCAATGCCACCAGCCAATATGCAAAAAATCCGGCTTTTTGCTAAAGAAAAACAAGGAAACAGCATGCCTCTAAAGCGCAGGATATATTCAGCTTCTGCTATTAGGGTTAATGCCTGTGATGATAAACACGTCAGTCTGAAGTTTTTCCTGAAGATGACTTTTTTAGGTAATTTCTGAGGCGCATCTATCCTTTGGCCACGGCAATGTTAATTAAGAATCGGCTAAACCTATTGGCTGATTAATATGCCTCAGACTTCTCCAACTGCTCACTGCTGGTTCATTCGAGACGGCACCAAACTAATCCAGTGCACCAAAGAGGCGTTCGACAAAGCCATCACAGAGGGGAAAAGCGTTAAATATCATGGCTACGCCAACAAGAAAACTGAACGTATCGCGGAGCAGCTAGAGGAGTCCCGAATGGAACTTTTGGCGAAACCTGAGTTGCCAACAAAGCTTCGAAAAGCATTGACCAACCCAAGCAACGTGGTGGATGTCCAAGTGATTTGGGTAGATGATCCACAATTTTGGCTTAAGGAATCCAGGCTGCCCAAGTACGCTTTCTAAGGTTTTAAAAACTCTGGGCGCATTGTAGTTTCCGTATGAATGCTGTACATTTTAAACGTTACTTTGTTGTATCAAATCTCTTAGAACTGTGGTAGTATAGGAGTCTCAGATTTTTCGGTTGGCATGGGGGAATTGTTGGTGCTCTCAACCATTTGGGTTACTCGCTTAACGTTGGCAATTTGACGTTTTACATCTTCGATGCCTGACTGTATTGTTTGAAGTAGGATTATTTCCCAGGTATTTTGTCCCCAAAACGGTAGGCTTTGAAGTGTTTTGCTGAGTTCTTCTGCGGTTGAAGCCTCAATCATTAATGCTCCAGTTCTTTGAGCTGCATACAATCCAACCGGAACCTTCTGCTTCAGTTCCCATTCCTTTAACATTTCAAAACTTGGCAAAACGATGTTCTCTAGATACATGCCCAAATCGGCGGGATTTTGCAAACTGTTGAAATCAATACTTTTACCTATCACTAAAAACTTCAAAAAAGTCACCACAAATTCGAATGAACAACAATCCTTTAAGCATATGTGACTGTAACAAAACAACAAGTAGTGAACAATTCAAAAAGCATTTTTTGACATTCAACTTCCTTTTTTTCATCGGGTTTGTTGAAGCTAGCTAAATTGTGCTTTTGACGCATAACCTAAATAAACCATTTTTAACACGTAAGGGATTACCTTGATCTTTGAGAATGTTGTCTTTCCTGATTCTGTAGGCTTTCGATGTGGAAAATGTGGAGTTTGCTGTCGAATGCAGCCTCCAGATATAGACAAAGCAGAACAAAGAAAGATTGAGGCAAGAGGCTTCAAGAATTTTTTTGAGCGCCCTGATAACACAGGAGTTGCTTGGATACGTAGAAAAAAAGATGATAGTTGCTTTTTTCTTTTAAACAAGAAATGTGTGATTTATGATGTGAGGCCTGCAATCTGCAGGTTGGAACCATTCACAATTGTGGATTATAGCTATTCAGAAAATCGGATCGAGTTAGCCTTAAATTTTCCATTTTCAAATTGTTGCATGGGCATCTGCGATAAAGAAGAATTCCCTGTTAAAGAAATTGCAGAAGCTGCTCAAACAATGATACAAAAAATACTATCCTTGACAGCAAGAGATTTGGGTTTGCCGATAACTGATAAAAGGGTTCATCGTGAAACTCGATCGCGGCTGCTTCGAAGAACTGTAGAAATGGCAGACCTGCAATTATAGCAGATTCTTGCCTTGAAGCCTCTAATTTTAATTTTACTTTCTTAAATAAAAAAAAGAAAAAGAGAAATTATTTTGCGTAAGCTTCGACGAGGTCGCGTGCAGTAATGATGCCTACCAGCGTTTCGTCACCGACCACAGGTAGTCGTCTAATATGTTTTAACGCCATCGTAGCAGCCGCTCTATGAACACTTGTACCAGCGGGAATAACCGTTAGAGGCTGTGAACACTCTGGTCCTACCTCGGTAAACAATGCCTTGCCTCTAGCTAGGAAGTTTGTGAGCAAGTCTCTTTCTGTGAAAATCCCAAACGGTGTCTCTTCGCGAGTAATTATTACACTTCCGATGCGGCGTTCACCCATGGTTTTAGCTATGTTGATAACGGGCATTTTTTCATCTGCGGTAACGAGGTTTCTAGTCATAAAGTCGTCAACTTTGACTTCGGTTTCAGGGACATCGGGTAAACTCTTGATTAGGTCCGAAGCTGTTATAATGCCTACAAGCGTTCCAGCGTCAAAAACTGCAAGCCTACCTTTCCGACTAATCATTAGTTTTGCAACATCTTTTATTTTGGCTGTACTAGAAACACCCGCTAATGGATAGGACATTACTTCCTCGACTTTTTGATCCTTAAGAAACAGCCCAAGCGCTAAAACTTTGCTCAGCAAATCTCGCTCAGTAACAATCCCAACGGGCGTTTTGTACTTGACTACAATTAGGCTTCCAATATGCTTCTCGCCCATTATTCGAGCTGCATCATCAAGCGAAGCCTCTGGACTTGTAATAATAACATCAGGGCTCATTAGTTCTTTTGTGGTTATGTAAAGTGGCAAATTGCGCTTATACTGCTCATATGCTATATCAACGACCCCGGGAAACTTTCGTTTTATTTCCTCTTGAGGTGTCACCAAAAAGAATCCCTTCATGGTACATAATGGTCGAAATGACTAATTAATCTTCCACCAATGGCATCTATTTGGCTCTTCATTCAGACATTAAAACTTTTAATAAATAAAATTTTCCTGAGCAGTTCTCTAATTACAGATTAGTTTAAGAAGTAAATTTACATAAAATAAGTTATTGAGGTTTATTTACGGCGAATAATAACTCAAAAGAACTGCTGGATGTTCTTAATAGAATTAAAGATACAATAGTTGCAGTAGACAACAGTTTTCGCATAACATACGTCAACAAGCCTTATGCGGACATTTTTGGTTTCGAACCTTCACAAATGATTGGTAACAGTATCTGGGAAATCACCCCAAATGTCGTTGGAACATTAGTTTATGAAGAGATTAACAAAGCCATAAAGGAGAAGACGGTTAGAGTTTTCGAGTGGAAGGGTATTTATGTTAAGAGTTACTGGGAAACCACGATTTTTCCCTCGGAAAATGGAATAACGGCTGTAAGCAGGGATATTACTAAACGCAAGAAATATGAGGAAGAACTTTATAAAAGCCATGAATTGCTGGCAAACGTCATTAACAATTCCGATTCAAGAATTTTAGCCAGAGACCTTGAAGGAAAACTAATACTGCTAAATGATGCGTTGGCAAGCAGCTATAATATGCCCAAGGACAAAGCGTTGGGAACAACTCTTTACGACATCTACTCTAAAGAGGTTGCTGACAAGATTGCTTTTTGGGATAAAAAAGTTTTAAGTGAAGGAAAGCCTCTGTGGTACATTGAAGAGCTGCCGATAAATGGAAAAAATCGCATTTTAACAACTAATAAATTCGCTCTGCATGACCTTCAAGGAGAAATCTACGGGTTAGGCGCCATTATCACTGACATTACCGACCTTAAGAACAACGAGCGCAAGCTAGAGCTTTACAGCAAAAACCTTGAGAAAACCATTGAGGAACGAACTAAACAGCTCAAAGATGCCGAGCGTTTAGCCGGTATTGGAGAAACCGCACGTATGGTTGGACATGATATTCGCAATCCTTTGCAGGCGATTGCAAGCGACTTATATTTAGTGGACTCCGATGTATCGACTTTGGCTGAAGGCGGCGTAAAGAAAAGCCTGCAGGAAAGTGTGAAGAGCATTGAAGATAACTTGATGTATATTGCAAAGATTGTTGAGGACTTGCAGGACTATGCCCGGGTCATGGAACCTGTTAAAGAAAAAGTTAGTTTTGAAAAGGTTGTTGCTGACGTTATGCTTATTGTGCCAATTGCAGATAATCTTCAGGTCGTCATCGATTTAGATGAAGGCTTACCTAAATTTACATCTGATTATTCAATGTTAAAACGCATCTTATCAAATCTGGTGCATAATGCGGTCCAATCGATGCCTGCTGGTGGAAAATTAGATATCCGCGCTTATAAGAAGGGTAAAGAAGTGGTTTTTTCGGTTGAGGACACCGGTGTTGGGATTCCTGAGGAAATTAAGCCTAAGCTTTTCCAGCCTATGGTTACCACCAAAGCCAAGGGTCAGGGGTTGGGCTTAGCGGTTGTTAAGCGTTTGGTTGAGGCATTAAATGGCGAAATCACTTTTGAGAGCCAAGAGGGCAAAGGAACCAAGTTCATAGTTCAATTGCCCTGTCAAAGTGATAACCCGTAATTCGATTTCTCAGATGCCAAAACCCTTAATTTCAAAGATAATGCGTTAAAGAGACGGCAAAGACAGGAATTCGACAAGAAAAATTTTGTTACTCCAAGTCTAACAACCTAAAATCGCTATTATAAGTAAAGGAAAAGGGAGATCTGGCTCACCTTTTCGAGTCTATTTTTTCCAAAGGACCGCGCGCATCATCAGGAAAACACCGACGATGCTGCGATGCAAAAGAAAGCAGTGTTCCAATATCGCGAGTTAACCTAAAAAAGTGGTATGAAGCAACAGGAAATCCAAAACACCAACCACATATGACGGAATCCAAAAAACCGGTATTAACTGCGCTATCCTTCTGCTCTTAGCCGCAAATAACATTGACCCTGGACGCCAAAGCACGACAAGCCATACCCCGAAGGCTAAAGCTGGAACGGAAAAAACCGCATGCAAGCCATTCATAACCAAACGGAGAGGTGTACTGGCTAAAACCTGTGTATTGCCGCTGAAGGGATCCATGAACATCACCGCGGAAAAACCAATTATCCAAACGCAAATCACGACAAGCATTGTAAGCTCATGCACAAAATAATTGCCTTTTGCCCTAAACCAAAGGCTCATTAAAACCAAAGCTGTCCAAATTGTTTGCATAATAAGATTAATTTGGGCAAAACTCAAACCAACCACATTATAGGGGAAGAGAGTTATAAATCCAATTTCGGCCAAAACAACCACAAAGATGACAAGGGCTGCTGTTTTTCCTTGCGAAAGATGAGGCATAGTGGGTTTTTTAATCGTTATTCTTTTTGCAGCAAATATTGCTGAAAACAAAATCAAGGAGGAAAACACTATAATCACTGCAACTAACTCATAAAATACTGGCGGATTTAGTCCCAGAATCTGTGGGTTCCACATGTTTGTGGCAGCAGCTGTTGAAATAATAGTGAGGTTTTTGGGGTGTTCTACGGAATATGTGTAAACGCCAGTAGCCATATCCCATTCTTTAACTTGTCTTTTTGAGTCGCTTGCATGCGTTATGATGCGGTTTGCCCCTGCCACATTTTTTTGCTCTTGTCCTTCAATGGTTACATTTCCAGGTTTTTCAGCGTCAAAAAAGGTGTTTCCAGCCCCAAGGTTTGAGGGAATTATCACCCAGCCTTCAACATTGCCTTCAGAGAGGTTAAACTTCCAGACGGCGCTGGGCACCGACCCATTAACGTACCACGCAGTAATATTAGCTTGGAATGCAGTGCCCTCAACGTTTAAAATTTCGAGTCTAAACCGAGTAATATTGTGCGATGGATTAGAAGTTGGTCCAGTAATGCTAACATTGTATTCCACCCAATCGCCTTTTTTGACACCTACCGAAGGCTCCTCAGGAGCGCATGCAGGTGAGACAATGATCGAAACGCAAACTATTGTGTACACCAAAATTAGGGTAGTGAGAGCTTTCATTTTTCATCAATAAAAACCGTTGACGGAGGCGCCTTAAGACAGTTTTCGTCAAGAAACCTTGACTAAATTTAAGCAACAGCAGCGACAGCTCAGTCAAACTTTCTTGACTAAACTAAGATGTTGTGTAGACGGGCTGGTTTTTTCATATAAACCATTTGTTCGTTAACAGTTTCCTCGTAATTTAGCTATGGCTGGTTTTGATTAGGTTTTCAACGTTGAAGCCTTTTGACTTTACAAATTCTGTTAATTGGGAATTTAGCTTATCGTCTATTTGTGTGGTTCTACTTAATATCCAAAGGTATTTGCGGCTTGGTGTACCTACAACGGCATAACTATAGTTGTCATCTAACTTTATTATCCAGTAGTCGCCGTAAAATGGCCAGAAAAAAGTTACTTTGAGTTTAGCTCCAGAGTTTTTGTCAACAATTTTAGCCTTGCCCTTAGCCTGTTTGACCTTACCATTTTTTATGCATTCATTAAGCACGGATATGCTTCCATCTTTATTCAAAGCGTAGGTTGCTGTAATGTTAGAGCAGCCATCTTCAAATCTGAAAGGTAAATGTGCAATTTCATACCATTTACCCAAATATTTGTTTAGATCAACATGCGGCACAACTTCAAGCTTGCCGTTTTCTTCTTTGGTCAAATAAATCTATCAACATGAAGCTTGAACATCAATGTATAATTTTCGGTTAAATATTGAAAGCTATTTTCCCAAGCAACTGGTCGAGTTATTAAGTTAAAAGTTAACGGTAAAATTCTTTGCATCTAATGGAACGTATAGTAGGTAATACCATGCATTATCGGTCACAACATTATACGATTTTCCACCCACAAGCAAAACGCTGAATTGACCATTAATGATAGGACCACTTATCGTTATGTCGCTAGAAAATAGATCATGGCCATCAAAAAAGACTATTGTGCCATTCTGAATCGCATGGATTGTGCCTGATACTTGAATTTGATTTCCTATTCCAGCCGCATTCATAGATGCCCCAAAAGCTCCGGGCGATGCAGGTTTACTAGTATCGCCTTTTAGTTCCTTATCGAGTAATGGGTAGGCAATTCCAACACAAAGTATGGCGGTAACTAAAATTGCCACGATCAACCCGACAACAAATGCACCCTTTGATATTCCAGCAGTCTTAGACATAGTATACCTTTGCACCATGCGATTGGGCTCTTAGCGTGCCATCGACATTTAAAGACTTATCGCCCAAAGTTGCCAATTAATCTGGACTATCTAGGTCAATTACTGCACAGCGAACTGTAGAAAGTGGGGGTATTTGCCGGCAAAATTAGACCGCCTTTGGAATTAGCGATTTCTTAGACTTTTCACTCGTTCTAAATCCTGTTTCCCTATCGTTTAGTTATAGCGTTTAGCACTCTATTTGTTGTTATCTTACCACAAATCGCATATCTGTAAATATTCTTTTTTCTAGAGGAGAAAGAACCACTCTTCGAAAGAGAAAGAGAACACAAAAGCGCTTAACAAAGAATTCAGCCCGCAAGACGCAAGACTGGACATCACTGTTGCGGAAAAAGTAACGGCAAGGAGATTTAAACTAATCTAAAATTTTTTAAAGCTATAGCTACTATATTAACACTTGTGGATGTCATGTCCAAAGAAGACCAAATGTTAGAAGAGTTGAAGAAAATTCGGGAAGCTGTAGAGAAAGCTCCTCCTCCTCAACCACCTAAAGGTTTATGGAATGAATTTAAAGACTTCTTGGGGAAATACCGCATTCTAGGATTGGCTGTTGCTTTCGTTTTAGGCATATATTTAGGAATTCTCGTGCAGGCGCTTGTAAAAGACTTCGTTATGCCGCTCATTGGCTTAGTAATTCCAGGCATGTCTAACTTAGCTACCTATTCAGCTACAGTTTTGAGTCAAGTGTTTGGCATCGGCGACTTCTTAGTGGCTCTGATTACCTTCATTATAGTAGCTTTCGTTGTTTTCCTCATAGTGAAGGTAGCCAAAAGATGGAAGCTAGACTAACTTCCACCCTCTTCTTTTTTTCAAATACTATAACTCTATTTCATTAAGTCATTCTTGGATTTCTTCTTGAGTAAAAGTAGAAAACCAGGCTTGCGGTTGAGAGGGCGCTTGAAGGTTTAGCCTTTGGGACAACAAATAGGGGCTTATCCAGTTATTTTGCCATTATTTGCTCTTCTTCATTAGGAATTACTATCAACTCAATTTCCTCTTTCGGAGAGGGAATTTTGTCAATCGGCTTTTGTGGCTGCTTCGCCTTTGGCCGTTCTGATTGACCAATGAAGTAGAGAACCCAACCAACCATGAAGACGACAATAAGGATAGGCGACAATAGCGCTACCACGAGTTTGTTTCGTTTTTTTCCGTGAGCCGGTTTTGCCATTTTAGGTTGCCTGCTATAATCTGATTACTCAACTCTTAATATATAAAGCTAATTAATCTATAATCTCAATAAACACAAAAAGGGTTGACGTTACAGGGTTCCGTATCACGAGTTGATTTGGAACTTGCAATTCACCGTAAACTAAAGTCAATAATAAAAAACGCAAAGAGGTTTGGCCGAAGTTTAGAACGTTGATAAAAATTACTAAGCAATAAATTGGGTACTTTTTTAGCTGGTTGTGGCCGCTTAGGGCTCAGCAATTTTTCAGGCTCTTACTTATTTCTATGAGCTTTGACATTAATTTCATGGGAATGGTTAGAAGCTTTTTGACTATATAAGTAAAAGTGCTTGCTGCTAAAGAACTTATTTATTAGTTAAAGTTGAGTTTTATTTGTCTGACAAATGAGCTTAGAAATTTCTGTAATAACTGATCTAGCAATTATGATGACCGTAGCAGCCATAGTAACGATCATATTCTATAGGCTAAAGCAACCAATAGTAGTTGGATACCTCATTGCAGGAATAATAATTGGACCTTATACGCCGCCGTTTAGTCTAATAACCCATATAGATATTCTTAATATCTTTGCCGAATAGGCGTAATACTTCTTCTTTTTACAATAGGATTTGAATTTCCACTCAGGAAAATGCAATCTATAGGGCGGGTCATTATAGGTGTTTCAGCCATTGAAATCTCCCTAATGCTTCTTATCAGTTGGGGTATAGGCTTTTACCTGCTCCACTGGTCGTTCTATGACACCATATTCTTGGGAGTTGCGTTGGCAAGCAGCAGTACAACAATAATTGCGAAAGTACTGGGCGACATGGGAAAAATCCGCGAAATATCCGCTACAATAATGCTCGGTATACTTGTGGTAGAAGATATAGTGGTTGTAATTATCTTGGCAATGCTTCAAAACGTTGCAGTTGCCAACGAACTCTCATTTATGTCTATCTCGCTATTACTCGTCAAACTGGTCGTGTTCATAGGCGGAACACTGACAATCGGCTACTTTCTATTACCAAAAGTAATCGATAGAATTGACCGCGAAACTAACCGTGACTTAAACAATGTACACAACCATGAACTACTATACATTGTAATGCTAGCTTTTTGTTTTGGCTTTGCTATATTAGCTAACCAAATCGGCTTCTCCGTTGCAATAGGCGCATTCTTAATCGGTGTCGTAGCTGCCAGGGCACGTTCACGAGAAGAAATCAACAAAGCTATAGACCCACTACAACACGTTTTCGGCGCTATCTTCTTTGTTTCTATGGGTGCTCTCATGGACATAACCAAAATAGCCGTTTACTGGTTACCAGCTCTAATCATAACTTTGGCTCTCGTGGGAACAAAACTTGTGAGCTGCGGGTTTGGTACACGCCTCTTTGGTTATGACAAACAAACTTCATTGAGAGTCGGGTTAGGTATGGCTCAAATCGGTGAATTTGCGTTTATTGTTGTTAAGGTTGGTCAGGATGCAGGAGTTTTAAGCGATTTTATATTACCAATTATAGGAGTGGCTGCGATAATCACATCATTTATGACACCATATCTTATCAAATTCTCTTTTAGAAGAAAAAGCTCGATTCACTCCGACTCCATTACGCATATCTAACAATTTTGGGGCGCGCACAAATTTTTTTAAAAAAAGTTGAATTGATTTACTACTATATAGTGAATTAAGTGACTATTTAGGATCTGGTTTAAGGGGCAATATGATAGCAAATTTTGTTCCTTTATTTAAGGCACTTTCGACTTCAATTTTGCCATTATGTGCTTCTACAATTCGTTTACAAATTGATAACCCAAATCCCATGCCTTGAGCTTTTGTCGTGAAAAGCGGGGTAAAAATTTTTTGAACTACAGCTTTAGTCATGCCAATTCCCGTATCGGCAATTAAAAATTCAATAGTTAGCCCATTATGTTTACTGTTTATCTCAAGTGAGCCGCCATTTGGCATTGCATCTATAGAATTCTTTATCAAATTAGTAAACACTCTTTGCATTTTGTTAATATCTACCCATATCGTGGGTGAGTCTTCAACACCTTCCAGGACTTTGATTTCATTTGGAATTGTGAGGGAAAGAAGGCTGTAACTAACTAAAGACTTAGGCGAGCACTCCTCATAATCTAAGTGTAATTCTCGGCTATAATCCAGCAAATCTGCAATTATTTTACTTGCATGCTCAATTGCTTTATCCATTATTGCGAGGGTTTCCTTGCCCTTATCATCTAATTGAGCGCCTTGTTTCTTTTTGAGAAGATAAGCTGCATTCTTTATTCCTGTGAGAGGATTGCGTAAATCATGAGCCACCATCCCTGCAAGTTCACCGACTGCCGCCATTCGCTCGCTCTTGATAACTCTCTCATTGGCTTCCTCAAGCTCCCTCTTTTTCGTCTCAATTTTTTTCTCAAGAGTGAGGGCATAATCTCTTAATTTAGCTTGGGAGACGCTGATTTGGTCTAACATATCATTGATTCTTCTGGAGAGGTCTGTAACTTCGTCGTTTCCTTTTGTTTGGGTACGCTCTGTTACACTTCCATTTTCACAAATTCTCGCAACACTCCGATTTAAATTAGCTAAGCCTTGACAAGACGAACTTATCTAAAGAAAAATAAAATATTATCAAAAATGTTAGACCCATAGTTGAAATCATTATGCTTAAAAAGAAAATCTCTGTCTTGGTTTCGACATATCCCTCCCTCAAATCCACGATACTTGCCAAAGCAATAATGTTTGAATTGATATCTCGAATGGGTATATAGCCTGATATTTCAGTTTCAGTGACCGATGTATAAAAAGTACTCATTTGGGTTGCTAATGTAGAGTTAGCTTTAAGAAAATCTGGCGCCATATTAGTGTCATCAGTTAGATACCACTTAATGGGCAAGCCAACCACATTTGACAAGTTTTCAATTTCAGTTTCATCGAATAAGATTCCAAAAATAAGTATACCTCTAACTGGGCCTTCATAGGTACTTTTGAGAATAGGACGGGCAACCACAAGCATCGTATTATCGTTGCTTTTTATAAATCCTTGAATTGGCTCACTTTCAGGGTTTAGATTGGTTGCCTGCAAAATAATATGATTTCAAAGCTGCTTGATCTATGGGCATTTCAGTCATGTTATCGAGATAGTAAGCTTTACCAAAAACAACAGAACTTGAGCCGTTAGTGAAAACCATAAGATTAACTTTTAGGTCTGCGAATGCTTGAGGAACAAGGTTTGTCTCTATGAATGCAGTATTATTATTTTCTACATAGTGATATAGGTCATCCCAGTTAGACCAATCGGCAGCTTTGGAGGCTAAATTTTGTGTTTCATAAGACAAAGCCATTTTAAGTCTGGTAAGGTCTTGTTCAGCAATTCGTTTTTCATCTATTGAAAGCCTTTGCAGCAGCGCAGTTTCGCAAATAAAATAGAATGACGTAGTTAGCACTAAAATAATTGAGGAAATTATAATTAGTGTTTTCCAACGTATTCGCATTAGCGAAGAGAACTTAAGACACAAATAATAGAGTTATGAATCAAAAAAATTGATTGCTATTAATTAATAAAATTTTTGATTTTTACTCAATAATTAATTTTCTAACTCTATTAATATTCTAGAATTATGTTTTATTTTTTGGAATGCTTCTATCTTCCTTTGATAGCGAAAGGGGATTAATGGGTCCAAAAGGGTGAGTTTCCCGCGAAGCGAGAGCGAAACGAAAATTACTTGATTTTCATTAAAAACCTTCTTCGAATTCTGGCCGAGTAAAGAGTTCAGTTGAGAATACTTTGAAGCTCTTTACTTGTGGGGTGCTTTCAAGGAAGTCTTGGACTTCAGCTATAGCTAATGAGTAAACTCCTTTTTCTGAGGCTTCAAGCGATTCTTCATCTTGCCACAATGTCAAGATTGTTGAAGTGTCTGGGTCATCTTTTGAAATCAGCGAGATATAACCGCGGAAGCCTTTGGTGTGTCGAGTTGTTGAGTTTAGTATACGGTCTAATTCAGCAAAGCCCTCTTCACGTTTTCCCTTTTTAAAATCCCAAATGGACAATCTGGCTAAAACCAAGTTAGCTTTCACCTTAATTAAAGATGAAAGGACTTTCTTTTATAGCTTGAGAAATGAGAATAGTTGACCCACGAAGCAAGAGGGAAAGCGTTGAGCGCTTTTTCATTATTCGATCATTCGTAGTAAACTTGGAATTATCATAATCTACTGAAGTATTCAAGCGGGGCAAACCATTTGACTATTACTGGCTTTTCGCAGTTTGGATTAGGGCACTTATGTTTAGTTTTCAAAATATCGCCGTGATAACTACGGGGTATTGGATTGACAAACGAAAATGCAGTATGAAGTTTATCAGGCGGTTCAACTTCAAGGACTTCATTGCAGAAGGGACATTCAACTAAAACCATCACAGCCACCTTCAAACTATTATAGCCATCTTAAGGTAAAAAAACTTGCGATTATTACCCAAATTCATGAAAAGGGGAGAAGACATGCAAAAGCGGGAGCGAAGCCGAGGCACTTTGTGGTCAATAAGCGTTAGTCAACATAAAGAAGCGCACGAACGTTATTAGGTGAACTTTAAACCAAGAGCAGGTTAAGTACTTTATTTTTTTGAGCACGTTTATGGCATCTTGACCGATAACAATCTAAGCCAACAGGTTTAACATGTTGGTTTTTGTTATGGAGATTTAACGCATGTTACGTAATCATCTTATTTGCGGTAATCTCGCTGTGAATCTGTTCTATGGTTTTATCTTGAACACCATGTTTGGTCAACATTTCAACTAGTTCATCAAAACGCATATAATTGCCTGATCTTGGAATAGGTAAAATTAGATTTCTATACTCTTTTTTCATACAGATAAGCCCTCGATTCGGTTTATTCATATCTAAGCTAAAGTAGTCTTCTTTCGCTAAAGAACTTTATTGCCTCTGCCTATTCAGGACGATTGAATTCTCTTCACTAATTTCTTGGTTAAGAAGGCAACTTTCTTGTCAGTAACTGAGAGACCTGTTTTTTCTGCAATTATTTCTGAATACTCTTTAATGATGGTTTGAGCTGCTTTTGTTATTTCTTTTACTGCAATAATGTCTCGGGCAAAAACGCCTTTGCAGTTTTTGGTTGCAAGCGGATTTAAGTCGAGAAAAATCCTATTTGTTTTATGATCAAAGTTGGTTATGATGAATGGATCTAAAATGCATGTTAATGGTTTGGCAGCTTGAATCTTGCATTTGTTTGTGTTGCTCAAAAAAAAGCAGCTTCCATCTTTGTTTCTGCGAATGTTCCTGTTATTTGGATTGTTAGGTTCTTCTAAAAAATTCATGTATCCTTTAGCTTCTATGATTTGTTGTTCTTTAAAGTTGATGTCTGGCGGCTGGTTTTTGCAACAAATACCACAGTTCTCACATTGAAAACCTATTGAATCTGGAAATATGACATTTTCATATTGCATAATTCATTCCTTTTAACAGCTAAACCACAGTGCGCAGTTAAGCTTTTCAACTCGCTTTAATAATTAATGTTAAAACTGCCTTAAGACTAATCCTGTAGCTTTAGTTGAATAATATTCTCACACAAGGATTCTTGTTGAATCGAATGCAAATAATTTGAATCATAATTTCTGGTGCTCGAGGTCTTGATCTAAACATTCATTCCGATCATGTTAGTCTAATCGTAACCACATTTTCTTAATAAACTATTGGGGGCCTCAGCCGTGATTTTAAAACGTTTGGCGATTTTAAGCACATTTGAATTGTGGGATACTCGAATAGACTCTCCAAATGCTTTGATGACTCGACCGGTAACATCACTATTTGGGACGCGGTAAGTAGAGTTTTCAGAATTAGATTGAGTTAAGTCATTGAGACAAAACTGTTTAATAATATTTGAGTGTTAAGAGATTAGATTTCTTAAAATAGAGGAAAGTTTTATAGAAAACAGCTAAAATCGATCAAATTTGTGACTGCGATGAAACGCCAACACAGTTTTATTTACAAGTTAGTGGTTGGTAGTTAATAGTAGTTTTTTTTAGGCTATAGAAAGGAAGTATATATTTTGAATACAAACTTAACAACCAAAGGAAAAACTCTTTTCACTGCGACTTTACTAATCGGAATGCTTGTTCTAAGCTCATTCGCAATGCTTCAACCAGCCAACGCCGTAGAACCAGTAACACAGATAGATCCATCAACGATACCAAAATTTGTAGATCAACTTGTAATTCCGCCAGTATACGTTCCACAATACACTTATGATTGGAGTAGCAAACAAGTAATTCAAAAGTACACAGTAGACATGACCGAATTCTACGAGCAAATACTGCCAACAAAAGACGCCAATGGAAACCCGACAGGCTTTGGGCAAACCAAAGTCTGGGGGTACGGAGGAATTGCAAAAGACGCAATCACGGGAAAATTCTTGGGATACTTTAGGAATTCACCAGGAGCGACCTTCGAAACCATAAAAGGTGTACCGGCCCAAGTCACATGGATAAACAAAATCACTACACCAAGTTTATTTGCAGTTGACCCAACAATCCACTGGGCAAATCCAAACAAGATACCCATGAATATGGGGATGGATATGACAATGCCAGGCGTTCCAACCGCACCTTTCCCACCCTTCCCACCAGGCTTTGATGGCACAGTCGAAAACCCACCAGGATACTTCTACAATGCACAATCGCCAGTTCCATTAGTAACACACCTTCACGGCGCAGTAGTGCAGTCAAACTCCGACGGCGGACCAGAACAATGGTTTACCGCAGATGGCAAACACGGAGTAGACTACCGTACAACAAAACCGACCACGCCCAACGCAGCAGTCTACTTCTACCCCAATGATCAAGAACCAACAACACTCTTCTACCACGACCACGCCCTAGGAATCACACGCCTAAATGTTGCTTCTGGATTAGCAGGTTTTTGGAAAATAGAAGAAAAATATGATCCAATAGCCTACAAATTACCAGGCGGCAAATACGATATACCCTTAGCAATCCAAGACCGAACATTTAATTCAGATGGTTCAATGTGGTTCCCAACAGAAGGCGTTAATCCCGACGTTCATCCATATTGGATGCCGGAGTTCTTTGGCACCACCATAATGGTAAACGGCAAACTATGGCCAAACCTAAACGTTGATCGCGGACAATACTTCTTCAGAATAGTTGACGGTTCAAACGCAAGATTCTACAATATATCCCTAACAGTAGCTGGGACAGGAGCAACAGTGCCATTCACACAAGTAATGAGCGATGGAGGCTATTTGCAATCAGCAGTCAATGAAGAATCACTACTCATCGCCCCAGGTGAAAGAGCCGGAATTACTAGTCGACTTCTCTAAACTAGCTCCTGGAACCAAAGTCATCATGACTAACGATGCAAACGCTCCATATCCAACCGGTGACCCAGTTGACGACAACACTGGACAAATAATGCAGTTCACAGTCGGAATCAAATGTGGTTTCACGGCAAAGATTCTGCCCTCAACATTGGCCTCAACATTAAGAGGCACCTACCCAACGCTAAAACCAACAACCCTTACTAGAACACTGCCATATTTCGAAGAAATGGGCGATAACGGTCCATTAGGCGTCTTCCTAAACGGCCAAAGATGGAGCGGAGTACTAACCGAAACTCCGAAGGTCGGTTCAACAGAAGACTGGTGGCTTGTCAACCCGACTGCAGACACACACCCGATACATACACACCTAACGCAGTTCCAGGTTCTCTATCGCATACCTTTTGACTTTGAAAGGTACCAATCTGATTGGGAGACACTAAACGGCATGGCTCCAGTACCGCTGGATTATGTTCCAAAGGAACTACCAGTAACTGACTATTTGACTGGACCGCCAGAGATGGTAGCCGCAAACGAACATGCATGGAAAGACACAATCCAAACACCACCTGGCTATGTTACAGTGATACGCATAAGATGGGCACCCCAAGATGCTCCAACAACAGGACCATGTGCACCACACGCAGGAGAAAACCGATACCCATTTGACCCAACAAGAGGACCTGGATACGTTTGGCACTGCCACATAATAGACCACGAAGACAACGAAATGATGAGACCATATCAAGTCGTGAAATAACTAAAAAAAATCCTTTCCTTTTTTTGTTTAAAGTAGCTATTTCTTGATCAATAAGAATAATCCTAACGCTATTATTTGGAGTTCTGCGCCTAACGTTAAATCCTTTAGATTGAAAATGCCAAGAGAGGCATCATAAAGCACGATAAATAAGCCCTATAGAGAAAAGAAACAACGCAACTAATTTCATTATTGCATTACGGTTATCGTTCATTTTTCACCATATCCTGATTTCTATTATTCAATTCAGTTATTATGGTTTTATAAAAAGTGATTATAAAACTTTAGATTTTTTTTGAATATAAGCCTATATCCGCGAATTTGATCTTTATACACATTTGGTTCAGGTTTCTTGACCAAACTGTCTTTGCGTTTGTTGTTGACCAGCAAACCAACAGCCACCAAGGCGGCTGCCACAGCAGCATAGAGAAAAATGAACCTAAGATACGCGTTTGCCAGCCAAGAACATTTCCAAAACTTGCTTTTCAAAAGGTTTGTGCCGACGATGGAGGCCGTGTTCTTGCTTTCATCGAATAGTAGTAGAGTGTTGTGGCTATTGCGAAGATTGGAGTTATGAAAGCTGTCAATATGCCTGATATAAGGGGACTGACTACGCCAAATGGTGTGGCAATTAATCCGAAGACCCCATTTACTATAGCCACGATAATGCCAAGCAAAAGCAGTAAACCGAAGGTTTTTAGCCACCTGTTGCTAACAAGCTCGCGGCTTCGAGAAAGGCTCCCCAAAACGCCTATGCCCTCAAGCATTATAGCTGGGTAAACAAGCGAAAACATAAGTACAAGAATTATTCCAGGAATAACTAGCGCGATAAATCCTAGAACGATAAGAACACCTGTGATAATGCTTGCTGCTAACAAGGGAAGTACTTTTGTCAGGGTGAAATTGAAGGAGTTCTGCAGGTTTGCTTGTCCTCTCTCCAGCATATCTGAAGTAGACTTTATGGTGATTCCAGTTGTGATGCTGTTGGCGATCCAGCTTACGATTCCAGATAGAAATAGAGACGTTACAGTTGCTGTCAGGTAGGTTGGAAACCATGCCAATAGTTGCTGAGACGTGGGGTGCACTGGTGCTGGAGGAATGACTATGGCTGACCTCACAGCTATAGTTACCAATCCTGTTAGGATTCCTGCAGCTAAAAAAGGATAAAAGTAGCTTATGGTTAACGATTTCAAAGTAGGCGATTATGTTGAGTGGAATTCAGAAGCAGGCAGAGTTCAGGGGACTATAAAGAAAAAAATTACCTCCGAAATCGAATTCAAAGGGTACAGGGTTCACGCCTCGAAGGAAGAACCGCAATATTTGATTAAGAGCAACAAAACCGAACATTTAGCCATGCATAAAGGCTCAGCCCTCAAAAAGATAAGCAAAAAATAGAGACAAATAGAGCCTACACCAAGGGTTCCTTCAAGACCATTTTCAAGCTATTTAGTGTCTACTTTAACAAATTTATAATACAATTTTTCTCCACTTGATTTCTTGATTGTTCTGGTTTCGACAGATCCTTCTTCCTCCAAGTTCTCGAGAGTAAGGCGAAACTTCGACTCCGGAGTCATACCATAACCCTCCATAACTACTTGAATAGAATATCCTGTGCCCTCTATTATCTCCTTAATGTCAAAAGCTTTGTCTGAATTATTCATTAGAAAAGATAAAATTTTTTCTTTGAGTGAACACTCTACTTTTCCTAAATTAAATTCGTTTACGTCTATTGGCATGCTCTCACTTCAATCAGCACTTGTTTAGAATTTTTTCTATTTATAGATATGTGATTGCATCATCACAACTACTGTATTTTCCGAGTCTATTTCTAACTTCTTTGGTTCAAATCCATGGAAACAATTGAGATTTGTAAGCAGTGGGCTGTGATAAATTATAAGACTATTTAGGCGAACAATTTCTAAATCATCAGCATCTTCATAAACTAGCCCAGAAAAATGCAACAATTTTTGAGAGAGAACGCGATACTATTTGAATTGAGTGTTGAAAGCATTGTTTGAGCGTCATAACGAGAAGTTTTTGCCACGACGCAAATTCCTCATGCGTCTGCTAAAATATGGATCAATCGCAGTTGTGCTAATTTTATTTTCGCTTGTCATCGGCATGGCGGGCTACCATCTATTTGAAGGCTTATCTTGGGTTGACGCGTTTCTCAATGCTGCCATGCTCATGGGGGGAATGGGCCCAGTTAACGCTTTGCAGACCGATGCCGGAAAAATTTTTGCGGGAGTTTACGCCCTATATTGCGGAATGATATTGCTGATTGCCGTTGGCATTTTCGCAGTACCTATCGTGCATAGGTTTTTGCATCACTTCCATTTGGAAAGCGAAAAGAAAAAAGACCAGTAGCCTAAAATGAAAACTACTTCAAAAATGTAACACAAAATTTGTATTAGCTTATTGACTTTTCCTTAAAAGAGAGTTATTTTGAGAAGCAAGGGTCTAATATTAAGTATGTTAAGACAAATCATGGGACAAACAAAATTATTTCAATATTTGAGCCATATCAAGAGTTCCTTGAGCCGCTTTGATTCCCCCAATATCGCCACCTCGTCCCCGTAGAATATAGGCGAACCCAACTGCAATTAATCCGCCAATAATTGGTCCTAAAACATATAACCAGAAATGATCAAAATTCAGCAATATTATTTGAGGACCAAAGGATCTGGCAGGATTCATTGACGCACCGCTTATAGGACTCGCCCAGAGCCCTGCCAGTATTATGTAACCGCCGACAGCTATAGCTGAGAGTGGTCCCACATTCTGAGCTTTTGATGCAGTGCCCAATATGGTGCTTACTAAACCAACCGTAAGTATAATCTCCATTAAAAATGCCTGAAAATCATTTATTCCAGCTCCTGGCAGAGTTGCTCCAAATGTGCCTACCTTACCGAACGTAGAAAATAAAAATAAGCATGCAACCACCGATCCGGTCAATTGGGCTATTATGTACCCTGGGACTCTACGCCACGGGAAGTCACCCCGAGCTGCAAAGGCTATACTTACAACTGGATTCAAGTGCGCTCCAGAAACATTTCCCATGAACAGAATAATCGCCATTACCATCAGACCAGGCGCCACTACGCCTGCGATAGGGCTGTAAGCACCAACATTCATGAGATAAACTACATTTCCACCTACAGCAACCAAGACAAGAAAAAACGTTCCCATCATCTCTGAGAATAGTCGCCTAAATTCAAGCTTCGGGTCATCAAAATTCTTTATCCATGGGACCTCAAATTCCGAGATTGCCTTTAACCATTCCAAGAAACGTTTCTTTTGTTTTTCCTCGGATTCAGAAGTGGACATTTTCAATCACTTTTATCCTCGTGCAATACATTAGTTGAATTTTGAATAATCAAGGCTTTTCTATTTATTCTAACGGAAGCCTATTTGAATAAGGCCATTTAAAGAACCATTAAACAATCCGATTAAGTAATAAAGTCAATACATTCGAAGCTCGGGAACTTCTAGCCCAGTCTCGGTTTTTCTAAAAACCTTCCAGATATCACTTTGAATTTGCTTTAACTCGTTTAAATCATTTGAAAGCGCTTTTATTGTGAGCCCCTGGTTGTTAGCCATTTCTGTGGCTCCACCATACGTATTTTGAAAATCAATCTGTTTCTTGGCGTTTACAGCGTTGTCTGAATACCAGTATGCTTTCAGATAAAACTTGTTATTCCCAAAAATAATGTCGAGAGAATCTTTGTCGTCCTTTGTGAATGTTGTACTTTCATTAAGTACGAGTTTTTTGTCTTTTTCGATGATTACTTTTGAGGAGTAAATTTCAAAGTCCCAAAATTCTCCCCGTTCAATTCGACCAGGACAAAATATATCACAATACAAAAATTTTGAGCCATCGCTCACATGAAACGTTACTCTTTGATACCAACGGGAATCAACAAAGACCATAGTTTCCCTTGGCAGAAACTCCAAACGACTGTTCTTTCCAAGATAAACATCTACCTCTTTGCTTGCATAGTTCAAATCCATTTTGTATACTTTTGTGGCCATAGTATCGGTTATGAATGCTTCCGCACCTTCTTTTAATTGAATCTTGTAAAAATAACGGTCTCCCTGCACTATTCCACCCGTTGGATTCATAAAAAGAATATAGGGCAAACCCGGAAGATAGGGATCATAGTAGAGTTCTCTTAGAATTTTTGCTGGAACTTCATTGTAAATGTCAGTAAGATATGTTTTATCGCCGAATTTTGTGAATGTCAATTTGGCAACAGCGTTTTTGCCTGCCGACCCAACTGCAAGTCTTGTTTGTTCCGCTTCATATTCTGAGAAAGCCGACGGCAAAGCCGCTTAAATCTTGAATCAAGTCTTTAACGACTTCCTGAGTCATTTGAAGAGTGCCTTTTCTCTTATTATCTTCACCAATTCATCCAAGCCTGTCCCATCTTTTAGCGACAACATAAGAGTGGGTTTGTCGCCTCTAAGTTTTTTTGCATCTTGCATCATAAGATCGAGGTTGGCGGTCTTCACGCCTGATTCCAGAATCGTAGATTCAACATAGGGAGCAAGATCTATTTTATTTATTAACAGCAGGTCAGATTTTTTAATTCCTAAGCCTCCCTTCCGTATCGTTTTGTCTCCACCAGCTACATCTACCATGTAAATGAAGAAGTCAGCCAATTTGGGACTAAAGGTTAATGTTATATTGTCTCCACCGGATTCTATCAGGATAACATCTAAGCCAGGATTGTCTTTCTCGAGTTTCTCAGCAGCATCTATGTTCATCGACGGGTCATCTCTTACTGCTGTATGCGGGCATCCTCCTGTTTCTATTCCTAAGATTAAATTGGGGTCAATATCTTTGCCAAGTCTTGCTGCGAGTCTTCGGGCATCTTCTTTGGAGTAAACATCGTTTGATATTGCTCCAACCTTAAAGCCTTGTTCGACTAGTTTAGGGACTAGTTTCTCAATTAATTCGGTTTTTCCGCAGCCTATTGCGCCGCCAATTCCAATTCTAACGGTTCTACTTCATTTTTCATATCAATCTCCTTTTTTTAACTCATGAACATTCTACTTGGGCTTAATTCGTGCCTCATTGAGGCAATATCAGCCAATGGAAAAGTTTGGTGTAAATCAGTTAACTTTAAGCGCTTTACTTGAATTGATTTTACTGAGTTAATCATAATCTTTTGAGCTTCTATGTAATCAATTATTCCCATTCTGACTAACGAAGCGATGACTTCCATTAGGTTAACGTACAAAAGGGATAAAGCGCCTAAATCTTTGAAGTTGAACTGAATGGAAACAAGCGCTAAAACAACTGGATACGTTCCATTGGCAACATCAGATTTGATAAGACCTTTGTAAGTTTTGCCAATTGAGTCGTCGTTAAATTCAGTTGCATTCATCATGCTTCGTCCCATCTTGACGATTGCTGACCTATTTTCTTCAGTAACTTTAGAAGAATAACAGATTTCATCAATTTTCTTTAATAATTCAATATCTTTTTTTTCGATTGCTTCCAAGGCTTTGTAGAAGATACCAAGGTCAAATGTTTTCCAAATTTTTTCTAAATAGATACTTATTATTTTTGCAACTTTTTCCTTAGGCAACAGGTTTTCATTTATTACCTGTTCCATTCCTTGTGACATAGCGAATGATCCCATAGGAAAAAAAGAATCGGAGGTCCTCAATAAATTTAGAAGCTTTTCCTCTTCAGTCAAAAATTATTCCTCTTCTTCCCCCGCATGATATCCTTTTGAAGACATGGATATTACTTTTTGAACCGTTTCGAACCTAATAGGCAACTTCATTGACTCCAATATTTTTTTGACCTTTTCTTCTCCTATTGTAACTGGAACAAATATAGCGTCATCTTCAATCAAAACCTCAAGATGTCGATTACCTAAATTGTAACCTAATTTTGCTGCTTTCTCTAACCCGGCGTTTTTCTGTGATTTATCTAAAGTTATCTTTATTACCAGTTCAGGTTCGATCAGAATTTTGTAATAGTCTCCTTTTTCTGAAGGCCCAAAAATGTCACCTTGGCCTATAGGTTGACCTCTTGGTAAATTGATTATTAGATCTTCTCCATCGCTTAATTCAGTTCTTACCCTACCTCTCATTGCATCTTGCCTATTAGTTGTGACTTCTTTAGTCTTTTCGACGTTGATTTGGCTTGCTAATTTTTCAAAAACAATCATCCAACAATCGTCTCTATTTTTTAGTTTTCTGTAAAACCGCTTCTTTAAGCTGTTCAGTCCTTTCGGCTTCATTTACAGAACCAAAATGGTTGTATGCTAAAGGATTCACAAAAGCTGTCATAAACCTTTCGTCTTCAAATAGTACCATGCCGCCTACATGCAAAGACTCTACTATGTAGACTTCTCGCAGAAGATGCTTGGGAAAATCTAAGTTTAGATGGGTTTGTGGATCAATCCAACCGGAAAGATTTGAAATTTTGAGAGCAGTAATTTCTCCGTGCTTAACTTTCTCGGGGTCAGAGACTTCTCCGTTTTTCACGTTAGAAATAAATGTAAAATGTCTAATCAAATTAATCGTTGCTCCAAAAAAAGGAATGGAAGACTCAGCTTCTATACTATGTGATAGAGCTGAGTTAATGGTAATTCTTTTGCAGGCTTACAAGTTGCTGTCTTACCATTGAAACAGACTTTGTAGGTTTCAGGATCGATTGTTATCTCGCCAAGTGTGCTATTCCGTATCATATGCTGTTTACCCAAGTTTCTAACATTATACACAGGTAAAACTTGCCTTTGTATCCCATATTTCGTTTGGATTCCGTTCTCAATCGCTAATTTTGAAGTGAAAAGCGCCGAGGTTCTTGATATAGCCAAACCGAAACCTCCAAACATCGGTCGGAAGAAAATTGGTTCAACTGGTGGGACAGAAGCGTTCGGATCGCCCATCATTGCGTAGGCTATGAATCCACCCTTGAAAACTATGTTGGGTTTTACGCCGAAGAATCTTGGGTCCCATAGCACTATGTCAGCCATTTTTCCTTTCTCAAGACTTCCAACATAATCGGAAACGCCATTGGTTATCGCTGGGTTTATGTTAAGCTTAGCTAGGTACCTTAACACTCTAAAGTTATCATTGTCTGGAGAATCCTCTGGTAATTTGCCAAATTCTGCCTTCATTTTGTGAGCGGTCTGCCAGCATCTGGTTGAAACTTCTCCGGTTCTACCCATTGCTTGGCTATCGGCTGAATACATGCTGAGAATCCCCCAATCATGAAATACATCTTCCGCAGCGATTGTTTCGGCTCTGATTCTTGATTCGGCAAAGGCGACGTCTTCCGGAACTTTTGGATTGAGGTGGTGTGTTACCATGACCATGTCTAGATGTTCATCGATTGTGTTAACTGTGTAAGGTCTTGTTGGGTTTGTTGAAGATGGAAGTGCGTTGGGTTCTCCAGCTATTTTCATTATGTCTGGGGCATGTCCTCCTCCTGCACCTTCTGTATGGTAAGTGTGTACAGTCCGTCCATCTATTGCATCGATCGAGTCGTCAACGTAGCCTCCTTCGTTTAGTGAATCTGTGTGTATTGCTATTTGTACGTCATATTCGTCTGCTACGCTTAAACCGGTGTCCAAAGAGGCCCTAGTAGCTCCCCAGTCTTCATGCATTTTTAATCCTCCAGCGCCTGCAGCAAGTTCTTCAACCATCGTGTCGGGTTTACTATCATTGGCTTTGCCTAGAAAAAGCCAGTTGATTGGTAAACCTTCTACCGCTTCTATCATTCTTCTTATGTTCCAAGGACCTGGCGTACAAGTTGTAGCGTTTGTTCCATCAGCTGGTCCTGTGCCTCCGCCCACATACGTGGTTATGCCATTTGCTATTGCATGGTATACTTGCTGTGGGGATATCATGTGAACGTGAGTGTCGAAGAAACCAGCAGTTGCTATTAGCCCTTCCCCAGCGCTTATTTCGGTTGAGTTGCTTACCACCATGTTTTCTGTAACGCCATCCATTGTGCTTGGATTGCCAGCTTTGCCAATTCCAACGATTATGCCATTTCTGATTCCTATGTCACCTTTCACAACGCCTAATATGGCATCCAATATGACAACATTTGTAATAACATGATCTAGCGCTCCGTCAGCCTGAGTAGTTCCGGCTGCCATGCCCATTCCTTGTCGGGCGCTTTTTCCTCCTCCAAAAACTAACTCGTCGCCAAATGATGTGCAATCTTTTTCTACTTCGATGATCAAGTTTGTGTCTGCTAATTGAATTTTATCGCCTGTTGTTGGTCCATATAAGTCTAAATATTGTTTTCTTGGAATTTTCATTTTTTTCATGCTCCTTTGAACTTAAGTTCCTTAGCTTTTCTAAGTGCTCTGTCTTTTCGGTATATGGTCCGTACGCTGCCATCGACGAGGTTATTGAATCCATGGATGTATTTTTTGCCTCCATATTCGACAAGTGTGACTTCTTTTTCTTGGCCTGGTTCAAATCTTACGCTTGTGCCTGCTGGAATTGCAAGTTTCATGCCGTATGCCTTTTCTCTGTCAAAGTCTAATGCTCTGTTCGCTTCAAAGAAGTGGAAGTGCGAACCCACTTGGATTCCTCTGTCACCAGTATTTTTTACTTTCAATTTAATGGATTTTCTTGTTTCGAACGCCTCTATGTCTCCTTTCCCAAGAGTTATTTGACCTACTGTGTTTGGAGTCATTTTTTACCTTCTCCTTTTGGTTGTATTGGATTATGTACGCTTACCAGTTTGGTGCCGTCAGGAAACGTTGCTTCCACTTGAACTAGAGTTATCATCTCCGCTACATTGGGCATTACGTCTTCCATCGACAAAACGTGTCTGGCATCTTTGGCTATTTGAGCCACCATTACGCCTCTTCGAGCGCCTTCTTGAACAAAATCAGCAATGATTGCAACCGCTTCAGGATAATTCAGTTTTAGCCCGTCTTTCATTCTTCGCTCAGCCATTCGTGCAGCAGTGAAAATCATCATTTTTTCGTTTCACGAGGTACTAATTTCATTTTTTCACCTTTTTAGTAAAAAGACACCAGAAGCAGTTTCAGAGGTGGTTTAAGAATATGTGACTGTAGAGCGCCTACAACATATCTTTAAACCTAATAAACCACTTTTCGTTACAGAGTGATTTTTATGGATCCAATTTCAGGAACTATAAATTTTATTCTTAACGGAGTTGCTCAAGTTTTCTTCATGGGGTCTCCTTTAGTCGGAATTATCTTTGTAATTGCTCTTGCTATTAATTCAAAAAGGGCGGCCGCATTTGCTGTCATTGGATCAATAGCAGGCAGTTTGGTTGGTTTAGCTCTTGGCATAGAGCTTGGTGCCAGCTTCTTTATCTTCACCTGACAATGCGCTAACTTATGGAATATTTGGGTTTAACTCAGTTTTAACTGCTATCGCTTTAGGCGATACATTCTTTGAGAAAGGAAGATCAGCAACAACTGCAGCTGTTGTAGGCGCTCTTATAACTGGTTTTATTACTGCTTCGTTAATTTGGTTCACTAAAATTTTTGGTCTTCCTGTTGAAACTTCAGCGTTTGTATTAACAACTTGGATTTTCCTGTTTGCAGCTAAAAAGTTTTCCGGCGTGAAGTTGGCTGGTCCTCCGCCTGCACCAAAACAAAGAAGCACATTATTCAAAAAGTCCTCAAGACACAGAGAAAAAAGAACCCCTGCGATTAAGTGAATTCACAGCTGGCGGATTTGTAAAATTGATCTTTACAGGCATCGCTCAAGTATTCTTTCAGGAAAACTGGAAGACAGGAGTATTAATTTTCATCGGATTAACCGTCGCCACTATTCCATTAAACCCGTATGGGTTTCCCAGTGCAATATCCAATATACTTTGCTGGAATCACAGCTTTCATAGGTACTCTTTCTGCAACATTAGCCGCGATTGCTTTCAAAGCTGACAGATCAGCTATCCTAATTGGGCTGTACGGTTTTAACGGAACCTTAACAGCCTTAGCCGTCATGGGTGTCTTTCTTGGATTTCTTTGGCCAATAAGTCCCTTTAATGGCGCACCAATTAACTTCATAGTCATGCTTTTCGCAACAGCTTTCTCAACTGTAGTAACGGCTTTCATCGGCACAATAACCAGTCGTTTCAATCTACCGACTTTAACAGGTCCATTTGTATTTACAGCATGGCTAATAATCTTGGGAGCGAAAATTTTTCCATCAATAGCACAAGCAACCTTGTCTTTATTGCCGATAGGCAGTTCAGGGGTATTGATATTAACGAGCCATTTGGGACTGATTGCGACAATAATTTTGCACTAATTGAGAGAACACCGAAATGTCTTCTCTTCCAACAGAAAATCTCTTCAATAATCTTTGGGTTTTGATATGCGGCGTCCTTGTTTTCCTAATGACTATTTCAGTTGGAATACTGGAGAGGGGAGAACTTGGAAGGAGTTCAATAGAGCCTTATTGAAGAATATTATGATATCCTGCTCAGGCTTCTTTTTCATGGCATTTCTCGGCTTTAGTATTGCCTTTGCACCCACAATCGGCGGAGGCTTAATGGGCAATCCACTATATAATTTTCCGTTCATGGGTGGTTTCCAAAGTAATTCTGCAGATATATTTACTCAAGTTTGGTGGTCAATGGGTCCACAGTATTTTAACAATCTAGTTACTCTTCCTTCTTATTTTTTCTTTGAAACAGCTTTCGCTACAGTAACTCTTGCGTTAGTTGGCGTAATTGTTCTAAGAAAAATGAAATTGGAAGCGTTCTTTCTTTATTCAATTCCCTACTTCATCCTCATTTGGGCATTGCCAGCTGCTTGGATTTGGAACCCGCAAGGCTGGCTCTATGTGATGGGCGTTAGAGATTTTGCAGGTGGATTGGTTGTTCATGGAGCTGCAGGGGCAGCAGGTTTAGCTATTGTTTTAAGAGTTTGGCAAGAGGAAAAAAAGAAAGGATTCCGAGAAAGCCCGCAAGTACAGCCTAAGCCAAACACTCCATGGTTATCTTTGTCAATTCTTCTGCTTTGGCTCGGCTGGTTTGGTTTCAATCCAGGAAGCACATTAGCACTAAATATCCAATCCTATATTGTGGTTATGATCACTTTCTTGGCTGCTGCAACTGGCTTTTTGTTTACTATGTTTATTAAGTACCTTGAAACAAGAAGAATGCCTAGTATAATGTATGCTGCAAATGGCATACTTATCGGCTTAATCGTTATTACCCCCGTTGCCGGTTATGTTAGTCCAGGTAGCGCCGTAATTCTTGGAATATTAGGCTCAATTGTATTCATTTTAGGCGAGAAAATATTTCAAAGAGTCAAATGGTTCACTGATCCAGTCGGTCTTTTTCCAGGTCACTTTCTTGGCGGCATATTTGGCTTTATTATGGTGGCATTCTTTACACAGTATTCATACGCTTCTTTTGGAGGCGGCTCTGGCTTACCAAATGGTCTATTATTTGGTGGTGGCATGCAAGCATTGCATCAACTTGGGCTGCAGTTGCTTGCTATACCAGTAGTTCTTGGTACAGTTTTTGTATTATCCTATGTTTTTATGTGGATAATAAGCAAGGGTATCCATGGCATAATTAGAGAGTACACTGCTGAAGAACTTAGAGAGCAAAAGATAAAGCCCATTGCTTAAAACTATTTTTTAGGCAATTGGCAATGCACATTTTACACTAAAACTGAATTCAAATTTTTGGTGACTTTTGGATGACTTCAAAAAATCCACAAGTTTACACAAAACCTCAGCGCATACTATACAAAATAGACTAATAAGCTTCAAAGCAGAAACGCTCAAGAAGCGAATATGTCGAGCTACATTTTGAGACCCATTTCTTTGCCAAAGAATTCGAAAACTGAATCTTATTTGTAGGTCAATTTACCGTTTAGCTCCTTGGGGGGGGGGCAAACGCACTGTAAAGGTTGTTCCTTTCCCTTCTGTGCTTTCAAAAGTCACGGTGCCGCCTAACGATTCAGTCATGCGCTTAATCACAGCCAAACCGAAGCCTTGCCCTTTCGGTTTAGTGGTAAACATTGGTGTAAACAGTTTGCTCTTCACCGATTCAGCAATACCAACACCTGTATCCTTAGACACTTATGACAACATCGTCTGCTTCTTTGATAGCAAGTATCGTTAGCGATCCACCATTTGGCATCGCTTGAACAGCGTTTGTAACCAAATTGTACATAATTCGACTTATGAAAGTAGAATCAGCCACAATATTTCGGGCTTTAGCTTCCACATTAACGCTTACTTCAACGTTCTCTGGCAAACCAGTTCTTTGCTAATAATCCTTCAATTATGAGTTTAAGGTCCGTTTGTTCTGCACGAGGGTTAAGGGGTCTAGCAAAGTCTTGCAGGTCAGCAACAATCTTGTTGATGTAATCAATGTTCTTTTCAACCTCTGTTAAGCTTTCTATGACATCTTGTTTTCCTTCACAGTCTGGCATCGAAGCCAAATCACTCTTTGCCAAGAAAACATCGCCAGTTATAGCCTGTAGAGGATTACGGATGTCATGCCCCACCATACCCGCAGTAGCGCCAATAGTAGCCAAACGCTCTTGGTCTTGCAACAGTTTCTCTAAGCGTTTACGATCACTAATATCTCTAAAAAGTGTACCAACTACATTCTTTGAATAAAGGAAGTAAAAGCAGTCCAGCCATTTGTTTATGTCCTTGTTATAAAGCTCAACATGCTCTGATTTTCCCGTTTTAATAACCCTATCAGGAACCTCAAACCAATGAGACTCAACGTTTGGAGAAATATATCTTGCCGTCTTACCTGTGAAGTCCTTCAAGGTCATATTCGCCTGTCTCTTCAATCTCACGGCGTTCAACACGAACGTAATCCACAACAATCTTCTTTTGCAAGATGAGGTCTTGTAGGTTGAAACCCAAAGAGGCAACGTTTTGGGCGAGTTCTTCTGAGGTTTCTTCAAAAGCCATGAAAACTCCAGGTTCATCATAATCGATGGCTCCGCGTACAAGAAACTCCATAGACATTAGGGTTTTGCCGCTTCCAGGACCGCCAGCAATCAGGGTTGGGCGTCCTTTGGGTAAACCGCCAAAAGTTATCTCGTCTAGTCCGCGAATTCCAGATCGCACTTTTGGAAAAGCCTGTTCTTGTTCAACTTCAAGTTTTCGCTTGCTTGACATGCTTTCTATGGGTGTTTTATTTGTAAATAAAATTTTGCCTTCTAAGCCATTTCACTTCTATCTGCAAACTTGGATTTAAAACTGGTTTTCCGCCAAAAAAGCGATACATATTGTGATACGCTAATAACTAAATCAAGCGCGCGCTGTTAGGATTTAGTCGTAGTCGTGATATTCCTTTAAGTGATTAGAGAGATCAGAGCAAGCGTTAATCGTAAAGCTTTTAACCGTTCAAATTAAAGGATCAAACAACAGTTTTCAACTCCCTTGTACTTGCCACCAGGGCAAAAAAAGCGCGCCGTACCAGGGCAGCCTGTTTCTAAGATGCGTAGGATTTGTTGTGAAGAGTGCCGTGTGGTTCAGATGCAGTTTAAGCAAACAAACGGCAAATGGGAATAAAGTGTGCATGATTCAGAACAGAGAACCAACTCAAACGTCTGACAAATAAGATATAAAATAAGGAAGAGCGTGCGCCTAGGACGCAGTTACTTGGCTTCTTCTGGAAAGAGATTCTTTCCTTTTTCTGTGATTTTGATAGCACCTATTTGTTTGAACATATCTATGTTGTCAGTGACGTTCCAGTATTCTGCAAGTTTGCCATTAACTATGCGATAGATGTCAACACCCTTAGTTGTTATTTTGTTGCTAGTAGGCGCTAATCCAAAAAATTCGTTTTTATGGGTCCCCGTGTAAGTAAGGCGAACCCACACCTTATCCCCCTCAGCAATTATGTCTTCAATAGTTTCATGCCAATCGGGGAAGGCATTAAGACCCATAGCAAAGAGTTGTTTGAGACCTTCTCGGTCTACCTTGTTGGTGTGGTCAACATAATCTAGTGCTATAAACTCGTCAAAATCCAAGTTTCGCTTATTGTAGGCTTCAATCCACCTACGAACAATTGCCTTATTCTCTTCCAATGACATATAACATCACCCGCCTGATCTCTCTTTTTTAATATTTAACGGTTCTGCTTAAGGTTCTGAGCAAACTCTTCTGCATGTTTGAGGTCTTCGGCATTAGGTCTGCCCTTATTTATTCCCCCAAATAGCTTATTGAAACTATTAGTGTTAAAACCTGCACAACTAAATTCATCAACAATCAAGTAACCTTTAGAGTGCAGTTTTTCCCTAAGCGACGAGTGATTTTTGGCAACATATTTAGTAAACTCCGTTTTGTCTAGCTCCATTAACTTCATTGGAGCTCCACAGGTTGAGAAGATGAAGGCTTTCTTATCGGTGACTTGTGGCAGTCCATCGGCAAAGTCAAGTAGTTCTCTGTAGTGTTTTCCACTATCTATCCCTGCGCCAAAACCTACAAGGTCATATTCTTTCAGTTCATCAGAGCCAGTTTCTTGCGGAGACTTAACCTGTGCATCAAGCACTTTTGCCATAACTTCCGCTACCTTCTGGGTGTTCTTGTGATGATAAGAACAAACAACTATCAAAGACTTCACTGCAAACTCTTCCCTTCCAACTTGATTTATTAGCCACTTCTCTTGTCCAATCACGAATAGCATCCAAGTCTCTTAAATCATTAACCCCAGCTTTAGATTCCGAAAATGGACAACTGTCAAAAAAAAGTGCAAAATATTAAATACTCAATCACAGCAAAAAGGGGTCAGGGAGAGAGGGTCAAAATGGATTATTACAGAAAGCTCGCAATAATTGTGGGAGTATTATTCATCATTTATACGGGTTTAGATATCCTAAGCTTCCTATTTCTGGGACCTGTGACGTCTACGAATTATCTTGTTAGTGTTTCTGAAAATAGAGGTCTAGTAGGAACAGGAGCCCTTCTTTTGTTAATCGGTGGTGTTTGCGGTTCTGGTATTGCAATTTCACTGTATCCAGTGCTAAAAAAATTCAATGCAGGTCTAGCTCTTGGAGCTGTTGGTTTTAGGATTTCTGAGGGAGTGTTACGTTTTGTTGCTGTGGGTGGCTATCTATTACTAATAACATTAAGCCAGCAATTTGTACAAGCTGGAGCTCCAGATTCATCGTATTTCCAAACTTTAGGCGCATTGGTATATGCAGGAAATCGTTGGGGCAATCTTTTGTCGCTGCTGGCTTTTTCCATAGGTGCTCTGCTCTATTACATCATATTTTATCGAACAAAACTAGTTCCTCGATGGATATCGGCTTGGGGTCTTGTTGCTGCCATATTAGCCATGGTATCATGCGCGTTAGTCACGGTCGGTCTCATCGCTCCTATGGGTACGGAACAAGTCGTTATGAGTCTTCCAATGCTTCCACAAGAAATGGTTCTTGCTGCATGGCTGATAGCTAAAGGATTCAATCCAGCCGTAATTGCTTCCAAGTCTCCACAAGTGGAATAGTTGAATAACCATGGAAACCCCAGCGTACCAGGAGTCATCTTATTTTTATGATGAGGGGCGCACGCGCTCGGCGACAAGTGTTAAATAAAGGAAAAAGACATAAAGGCAAGTCATGGGCGCCAATACTTCAAAGCCAAATTATGCTAGCTTAATTACCAAAATTCTGATAGTTCTGGTCATACTCAACATTGCTGGGGACGTTTTAGCTGCGGCGTTTTTTCTGTGGGACCCTTCCTTAGGAGAGTTGTCAGTATACGGCGGTTTGATTGCAAGTTTTGCGGGAAAAAATGGTGCCGTTATGATAACAAGCGCCATTCTTTTAGGCTACGCGGTGGTTTACGCTGTTTCTGTCTTTGGGTTGTTAAGTAAATTAAAGTGGGCACCGCCTCTGGTTATTGCCGTTTCGGTAGTGAATCGAGCACTTGCTCTGGGGGTTATTTTTGAGCCAAACGTTGCTTGGCTAATCTGGTCAGCATGGAAACTCGTCATAATAGCTTTAGCTTTCTATCTTTGGCGCAAAACGTAATCAACTCTTGGAGGCCGCCCTGTTTAGGGAGAGTATCTAAACCGCCTCTTAGTTGACCATTTCGCCAATCTTTCAACTAAGCGGGCAAGCTATGCTGCAAAGTTATGACGACGTTTCCTTTTTTGTGCCCAGCTTCCACATAGCGGTGGGCCTCGGCAATCTGCTCCAAGGGGTACGTTCTATCGATGACTGCTTTTAGTTTGCCAGCTTCAATTAGACCGCTAAGTGTTGACAAATCGTTTGGCTCCATGCCCCCGTTCCCCCAAGTGGAGAGAAAAACGCCGTTTTCTGTCAGCGATCCCTTCGCCTTTGAACGCGAAATTTTGCCTACTGCGTCAAAAACCAAGTCATACCTCTGACCATTTTTGGCGAAGTCTTCTTTGGCGTAATCAATCACAACATCCGCCCCTAAAGATTTGACTAACTCCAAATTTGAAGCACTACATACACCGGTAACTTCTGCCCCGAAATATTTAGCAAGCTGAACGGCGTAAGTGCCAACGCTTCCCGATGCGCCATAAACAAGAATTTTCTGCCCGTTCTTGACGTTTGCTTTCCTAAGAAAAGCCAGCGCAGTCATACCGCCAATGGGAACAGCAGCCGCTTCCTCAAAAGTCAAATTTGCCGGTTTCTTTGCAACCTCGATAACTACTCTTCCCACCACGTCTGCATCTGGAAGACAAACATACTCAGCATAACCCCCTCCAAAACCGGTTGCAGCCAAGACTTCATCACCAACCATAAATTTTTCTACACCTTTGCCAACTGTCTCGACTACCCCAGACACTTCCATCCCAAGAACTTTATTTTTTGGCCCTGTTAAACCTAAAGCTAACCGCATAGGGAGCCAAAATTTCGTTGGGACTTTGAAGCCACGCATTCTTATGTCTCCCGCCGCTACAGTTGTGGCGAGGATTTTTATTAGTACTTCATTGTCTTTTGGAACTGGTTTTTCTATTTCTTTGAGGCTTAAAACCTCGGGCGATCCATATTTCTCGTAAATGGCTGCTTTCATTTCCAATCCTCCGCTAAACCTTGCTTTTATACGAATTCCAAGCGTCCGCAATCATAAACATCGATGCCATAAGAAAAATCGTAGCATCAACCGTTATCTGCCCGTCTGGAAGCTGAGCATTTCCACCTGCAATGGTGGGCCACATAAAGAAAAACGCAAAATGAACTATTGCAACGCCATACAGGATCCAACTTGTGAATCTTAAACCAGGAATCCCAGTTGTGCCTAACTGTTTTCTGATGCTTTTTCCAGCAGAGTTAGCGAGTGGAATGGCGGCCAAGAAGAGGAATATTTTGGAAAAACATGCTGTAACAAAAAGTGCTGAACCCGAAATATGATTGGCATCAGCTACAATACCTAAAAAATAACCTGCAATCGCAAGTGCTAAACTTACTATTATTTTTGCTAGGCTTAATATTATTTTTTTGTTCATCTTATTTCCACATTCCGTATATTGTCTTGATAATATTCGAGTGATCCGATGGCGGTGGCTATTTTGGGAAGAACTTTCTGTAGGGTAGGATGAGCCCCAGCAGCGTTATGGTCGTAATCGGGATGAACGACAGCGTTTGGGAGATGTCACCAATGAAGATACTGCTGAATAGTGCATCGCTTACCAAGAGGACAGGAACGGACCACATCATGTACCAAGCCCATTTTTCGCCCCGCCGATAACCCGTTAGGGCAATGGCTAAAACAAAAAAGGACCAGCTTATCTTGAGTAAGCCCATTTGCCCGTATACGAAGATAACAAAGTCAGCGGCCAAGGGGCTCGAAGCCTTGAGCTCACTCCACGGCATTTTTGTGACAGATTGGGCATCCGTCTCAAATATTCCTTCGGGCTGGAACACAGCAACGATTCCAACCACCAACCACAGCAGTCCTGCAGCTAGTAATATCACCCACGCGTACTTTTCGTATACTCTATCCATCAGAAAACCTGGATGTAGGTTTGAATCTAATGTGTATAAAAGATTTGCGTACTTGCATTCCGTCATTTCGGATGCTAATTGTTGGAACCCTGAAAACAATTTAAACTAAATCTTAAACGAATTCCTTGCTCCAAGCTATCCGCACTGATTTAGTCTGTTGAGCACATTTAGGTACTGTAAGGTTATCCAGTACATGACATCCTTGTACTTAGCTCCAGCCATTACACTTACTTCGTAAATTCCATTGTCTTGCTTGTGCATCTCAAACCAACGGATTATTTCGTTTATCTTTGGGTGCCGATTAATTTCGAGAAGGGTAAGCGTGTCTATTGTTGATAGTATATCTGTCCAGTGATATGGAAAAGTGAATTTTGTCCAATACTCGACTCCCATTCTGTCCAAGTACTTGTCTCTGGTAAAGACCCGACCCGCTAACAGTGTTCCCGCATCCTTCACTTTCCTCCTATATGCAGGCATTAGAGAGAATGGTCTTAACACGATGCCTGTTATTAGGTGAGAGAAAGGTTTGGTTCTATCTGGCTCAATTGTTTCATTGTCCTTTAGAGCATCCAATTCTCTATTTCTGGTTCTCAAGGGAATAGCCCATCCCCCATCATCCTGCCTCATTCCGAGCAACCACTCAAGTGACTTCTCGATTCTTGAGCCATCGTATCCCGCTTTTATCAGGAATTCAGTTATGCTCGCGCTGTAGTTGGGGCTGTACTGGTTTCCATACATTCCCCTGAATTCTCCTTCATTTGTTTGGAAGGAAAACAAATACTCAGCTCCTTTCCTGATTGCATCATGTCTCTTGTTTAGTCCATAGAATTCCACTAATTCCGCCATTATCTTGTACGTTTGGTATTGGTTGTAATCCGTGGGTGAACGCAATGATGCTCTTTTGCCTGGATAGAGCCATGAGCCGTCCGATTGCTGTTTTTCCAGTATTTTTTTCACTCTTGGCAGGGTCCATAATTCTTCTACGTCCACTTCTTCTCCGAGCAGGTTCCTTCTTGTGTATGCTATTAATGCTTCATTACCGGTGTCCAACAATGTCTTAATTGCTTTTTCCAATTCTTATTCCCTATAGCCATTTTTGGATAGAAAGTCCTCAACATCCTCAATAAACTTCAGTGTTCCTCTCTCTATATGAGTGGTCAAAGCGTCCAAATCGCTGAAGTCTGGATTTTCAACCAAAATGCCCTCAATAATAGAATCAACGCCTTTTGTCGATATTGGAATCCGATACTTGTTCCAGCCGCTTTCTTTAAACAGCTTCCAGTACTTCGCTTGAATACCTTTGTTGTATCCGAACAGCCACACTTCAAATCTAAACTCGCAATGAACAAAAACTATTCCTACCTTCAATCCTTGAAGTCTTAGTGATTTTGGGAAAAAGGAAAAATACGTCATATCCATGTATCCAGGATAGATGCTTCCCGATACAGAGTAGTTGGGATACTTATTTTCGAAATACGACCTCAAGCTCATGATGTAATCCATTAATCCTCGGTATGCCCTTTGAATGGCGCCCTTCTCCAGTTGCTTTCTATACTCAATCATTGATTCCTGAAATGCTGTCATTGCCTCGCCTCATGTTTGGAAATTACCCTCTATTTCTATTTGCCACAAAAGATATGTAAGCTTTCAGGAAACTTGGCATCGGACGCGCGCGCACCAGCTTCAAATGGTTTTTATGTAAAGACTGCTTAGGTTAAGGGGTAGGTGTTTTGTATGGTTGAAGATTTTGAACAAGAAGATTTCGATATGCTTGACCAGTCAGCCAGGCGGGTTCTTGTAGCCCTATCTCAATTTGAGAAAGGTCTGTTGGTAAAAGTGGACCTCTTACATAGAAAGACAGGTTTGATGCCAGAAGGGCTAGATGACGCAGTGAGGCACCTGTCAAAATCCAAACTCATTGACATACTTGAAACGCCAAAAAGAATTGGACCCTACGAGTTCTACGCTGTCGAAATAACCGATTTCGGACGGCAAGTGCTCGCAAAATTCGGATAAAGCCACCTCACCTTCAAAAAGCTATTCTCTCATTCTTTTAAAGTTGAAAATGGGGCTACATGTGATACTCCGATAACTTCATCGGAAGTTTATCCAGTTTAAAATAACCAAACGAAAACCCTGAAAAAAGTGCGCACTCAAAAACAGTCAGAATGCAAGCAATCGGAAGCGGGTTCACTTTGTAATCCTGGGAATTGCAGTACTGTATATTTGGACCGGACTTATCGTAGGCCCATTTTGGCCTTTTCGGCAGCATTAATGCCAACCACACTAAAACGCTCGCAAAGAGAGCAAACCAATAGAACAAGCGTTAACTCATGATATCTTAGATAATAGCCGAACGGTAGCGTTTACTGTAATATCTTGCTGCTGCTCCCTGCTAATTGTCGCTAAGTTATCACCCGATTGTAGACCATACCACCCAAATTGTGCATGATTACCGCCGTCTATTTCTACTCTGACAGTGTCTGGCGGCAGTTGCTTTAGAGAATCATCAATTTGTTTACTGCTGACTAACCCGTCGTTTGTACCATGAACGGTAACCACAGTAATCTTGGATTTGGAAAGGTCTACGCCTGAAGGAGGATACGACGCCCACAGAGCTAATCCGTCAACTTTGTTAGAGTTGTTAGAGTTGTCATGGATGTACTGCGCTGCCATGCTTCCACCCAACGAGTGTCCGCCAATTACCCAAGAAGTAACATTAGGGTAGTCGGCAATTACATTGTTAGCGGCATTAACGTCAAAAACCGCCAAATTAAGCGGCATTGAAACTATAACTACCAAGTACCCTTGAGCTGCTATTTCATACGCATAAGGTGCATATGAAATATAGTTTACTCTGCCGCCAGGGTAAAAAATAAAACCTGAAGTGTAATTAGCGCCAATGGGCTCAAAGACAAGCCATTGCCCCTGTGAGACATTAACGTACGTATCAGAATGAAGTGCCTCATAAGCCTGTTGCATCGGAGGCGGAGGAGTTTCAGCCCAAATTACAAAACCAGAAAAAATCGCTAAAACAGCGATTAACACCGCAACAAGTACTTTGTAGCGTCGCCGCACTCAGACTCACTCCTAAGTCAGCATATTATATTATACTAATTTCACCTTTCTATTAAACCAAGAAGTCTTACGGTTTCATTCCACAGCCGCCTTTGGCCTTCCTTATCATATGACGCGGGACAAGTTTTAACTTCTTTCTTTTTAGAGAAACATTTTCCAGACTCGTCCTTAACTTCTTCAGCAGATGCCAAATAGACCGATGTTTCTGCGCCTTTCTTTGCACTGATTTGCATTGGACGAACCATCGAAAACATTATTGAAGATCGAAGGCTGCCACTGTTCTTTCCTAAATTAGTTGCCACAAAACCCGGCATTAACGCATTAACAGTTACCCCGGTTCCGGCTAGCCTACTTGACAACTCATAAGTCCACATTATTAGCATGAGCTTAGCACTTGAGTAAGCCTGCATCCCCTTGTAATTCTTTTCATTCTGCAAATCATCGAAGTCGATCTTGCCATTCTTTGCAAGACCAGAGCTAACATTGATAATTCTAGAGGGCGCACTGGCTTTTAACAACTCCAAGAGCTCATGAGTCAAAAGAAAAGGAGCCAGATAATCCACAGCAAATGTCTGTTCGAAACCTTCAGCGGTTACTTGTCTCTTAACAAACTCAGCTCCAGCGTTGTTAATTAGCACATCTATATGACGATATTTTTTCTTTAGTTCAGTGGCAAAGCTACGTATAGAAGCCATCGATGACATATCGCAAATCATTAGGTTAACTGAGTGATTGCCAGTCCTAGTAACAATTTCCTCGAGTGCCCTTTGACCCCTTTCTTGGTTTCTGGCAACCATCACTACGGTTGCACCCATCTCTGCCAATGCAAGAGCTGTTTCTTTACCTATCCCCGAGTTGCTTCCTGTTACCACACAAACTTTACCAGTCATTTGCATAAAACGGACACTTCTTGAAGGACAATATAATTTTCAGTAAATAAAAACTGTTGCCAGAAAAGATTAGACTACGGTTATATCCCTCACGTTTTCCTAACCCTCCAGACCTACCCAAACAAACGCGCACGAACACCACGCACCTAGGGATTAAACGGACTCGAAAATCTGAGGTCTCACGCTACACGAAAAAATCTAAATAAACAAAACACATTAGAGGAAACCAGTGGCGAAAATGGGAAACCAGAAAATACGAAAGGAACTTTTAGACAGAAAGAATCAAGCCGCTGACGACGAAACCGATGGAAAGAATCGATCTTCAGATGATAAAACCGACAAAAAGAATCGAGCTGCTGACCATGAAACTGATAGAAAGAACCAAGTTGCTGACGATAAAACTGATGGGGAGAACAAATCTTTAGACGACAAAACCGATAGAAAGAACCAATCTTCAGACGACAGAATCGATGCCCTCTAGCCTTTGGGGCATTGGGCTGCTGGATGAGAATGGGTAGCTTCATATAAGATTTATTCACCTCCGTTTTCTTTTAATTAATCTAGAACCGCTGAGAATTCGAAGTCATGGGGATATCATCGAAGGGGCTTCTTGAGCTAAAGTTTTTCCTTCGAAGAATGCCAAAAGATCCTCGTTGACTTGTTGCTTGTGAGTTGTACACATGCCATGCGGTGCACCCTTGTAGATTTTGAGCGTTATTTTCTTGACGATTTTGGCAGATAGCATAGCCGAGTCCGAGATTGGCACGATCTGATCGTCATCGCCATGAAGAATTAAAGTTGGTACGTCGATTCTTTTGAGGTCTTCCGTCATGTCTGTTTCTGAGAAAGCTTTTATGCAGAAATATGCTGCGGGAAATCCCGCCATCATGCCTTGATGCCAGAAATTCTCTCTCACGCCTTCCGAAATTTTTACGTTTGGTCGGTTGTAGCCGTAGAATGGCATCGAGAGATCTTTGAAGAATTGGGAACGGTCCGCAACTACGTTTGCCCGTAATTGATCAAAAACTTGTATTGGCAACCCACCAGGATTGGCTTCCGTCTTGACCATTAAAGGTGGAACCGCGCCGATAAGCACAACTTTTGCCACTCTTTTATTCCCATGGCGACCTATGTATCTTGTAACTTCCCCGCCTCCAGTTGAATGCCCGACTAGAAACGCTTTTTTCAGGTCAAGTTTCTCAATAAGCTCCGCTAGATCATCGGCGTAGGTGTCCATGTCATTTCCTTTCCATGGTTGACTCGAACGCCCATGTCCGCGGCGGTCGTGGGCAACGCAGCGGTAGCCGCGGGAGGTCAGATAAAACATCTGATCTTCAAAGGCGTCTGAGTTGAGCGGCCAACCGTGGCTGAAAACTACTGGCTGTCCGCTTCCCCAGTCTTTGTAATAGATATCTGTGCCGTCTTTGGTGGTAATTCTTGCCATTTGATATCCTCCTCTTCTCAAGAGTCACTGAATTATTTTAGAATGTGTTGCTACTAAAAGTTACCACAAGCAATGTGTCCCCTATGCACTCTGGACGTTTAATTTTTTTGCTACAAGTTAAAGACCGAGCCAAAATCACAAAATTCAGGTTTTGCCCTTCTATTGCATGGTTATTAAAATGGGGAATTGTCGTTTTGTTGTTGATTTGCGTCTTGGTTTATTCTGAGGTGCACCCGTTTTTGTCGCAGTTTAGGATGGTTTGTTGATGTTGAGTTAGTGCGTGGCTGATGTAGTCTTCTCTTGAATTGTAAATTCCGTCACATAGGGGACAATGAATCTTGCCTTTGTCGTCCATTTTGGGTTCTATGATGTTGGTATCAGGTATTTTGCTTGGATACTGGGTTTGAGTATTATTATCTCTTTGAACATTTGCGCTTGGATTAGTTTTTGGCAAAAACTCACCTACAATATACCTTATCCATTGCAGAATTTGGTTCTTAAAGATTTGTGGCTGCAACCCAAGTGTTACAACCTCGATAGATAGGTGGTTAGATCAGAATTCTTCAGTGCACGATATCCTTTTCCTTCTCTGATTGTTGAGTATTTTTTTGTCCTCCCGTCTATGGATGGGCGACAATTGCATAATTGTCACGAGCCCAAGGGATCAGCCAAGTTTGTTTTTCAGCGGACACTTTGTTTCTACCGCATTCCAGTCACAAATCTTTTTATTACGAATCGTCTAGTTTCTCTTAGGTGTTAATTTTGGAAGAAACTGAAATTAAAGGAGAACTAGTGAGAAGAATTGAGGCTGAAGCTACGGGTTTGGATGGAAAAATTGACGACAAAAACCTGTCCGTTCCTCTAGACGTAGTTAGGAATACTTTGGGTGTGGCTTCTAAAGAAATTACTAATAACCTGAAAATGTCTAATCGCTTACGAAAAGACGCAGGTGAAGATGTGTGGCATAAAGAGTGTCACCGATTGTTTGACGAATGGTTCCAAAAGTGGTTCTAATAAAAATAATACAACAGTGCTGACCAACAACTACATGACTTAATCTTGCTATGTAATTTAGGGCAATACAACTAGACATTGCATAGGAGATAACTTGATGATTGATGATTTTAGAGTGGGGGATCATGTTGAGTGGAATTCGGAAGCGGGCCGAGTTCAGGGGACCATTAAGAAGAAAATTACCTCTGAAATCGAATTTAAGGGGTACACGGTTCACGCCTCCAAGGAGGAACCGCAGTACATGATCAAAAGCGACAAAACCGACCATATAGCCATGCACAAAGGTTCAGCACTCAAAAAAATCAGCAAAAAATAGAATACAGACGAACGTCTGCCACTTCAGGGTCTTTTCGTCAGGTTATTTTTGAGGGTTTTTGTCATGCTAACAGCCTCATAATTCAATTCTTCTCCAGTTGATTTTTTCATAGTTCGCGCGCTTTTCTTTCTTTTAGAAAACATAAAGTATATTGGGAATTTTATTGTAGAATATTTGGGGGTATTTTGGGAAAACGTGTTTTGGACATTGTTGATTCGCTCCGATTGAGAATTATACGGTTGACCAGGCATAGAGAGCGGCGAGAAATTAACATCGACGTGTTTGCTAACCCTGAAAAGTACTTAATACGGCTGCCAATAGAAAAAATCGTCGCCGACACAAAAGTCGACCCAGAAGCCATAGAGATGTACAAGAAGAAGATCGAAAACGGAGAGAAAATTCCCCCCTTAATCGTTGTTAAGCATCCAAAATTTGATTTATACGCAGTGTTAGATGGCCATCACAGGTATTACGCACTTTTAGAATTAGGAAAGAAAGAAGTTAATTGCGCCTTGGCCGGAGATTTCTCTAGCCTAATGTTTAACATGACTGAACTCGGTTATTTTCAACCCAAACCGCAAACCAAAGAAGAAAATCAAAAAAAGATTATCCATTTACACGAAAATGTCCAAGATTTTCTTCAGAATTTTCTGAAAGATCCAGACAAGTTAAAAAAGCCCAAAAGAGAAAACCAACCAGTCTGATGGTCAGTCCAGAATTTGGACGCTTGAAAATGTGACTTTTGGGAGTAAGCGGGAAAAATATTAATGATGACTCCGCGGAGAGATTGTTTACAAAAAGTTTGGAAAGCAGACTGTGTCGCTGCTGGTTGATTTGTTTGGCTTCTGGTATATTCTGCGTCCCGCAAGTAGTCGACAAAGTATTATGATGACGGCTATCACAAGCAGTACCCATATGATGGTGCCAAGGTTAAAGATGAAAAAGCCTAGAAGCCCACCTTCTTCGGTCGATATTGTCATCAATTAAGCGCGTGCAAAAACCTAAAAGAACTTCGAAATGAAGATTACAAAATGTTAAATAACAGTTAGAGTTACCCCACTAATGCAGATATAGTGTGAGTTTTAGCCCATAGAGGCTTTAAAAAAGTTTAGGAAAAAGGCGATAAAACATGGTCTCATTAAGAGCTTTATCCCCCTCCTTGACAAGAATCACCGTAGCTGCGGCTGTGGGCGCGGCTCTTCATATCGGTAAAGGCAATTCAAATATCGTTGATCAAACCGCGCTGGATTTTTCGCGTGCGGTGTTGAATCAGACTGAAATTGACGGTGAAGTGATCTGTTGTGAGGGGCCCAAAGACAATGCTCCAGCGTTTAGTCGTAGAGAAAAAGTTGGCACGTGTAGTGGTCCCAAAGTGGAATTTGTCATCGATCAAGTTGATGGTACAACGGCCACTTCTGAGGGAAAGAAGGACGCTATCTCTGCTTTAGCCTGTGCTCCAGCAGGTTGTCTGCAGGTTCTTCCCGACGATGGATACTATCTTAAAGTGGCAACCGATGGCCAATCTAAAGGCAAGGTTACTCTGGACATGTCTATCGAGGAAATCGTCGAAACCGTGGCTTCTCAGAAAAAATTGCTCCTTGAGAATTTTACAGTGATCATGCTTGAGCGCGCGAGACATCATGACTTGCTCTCAAGGCTCAGAAAGATGGGAGTGAGAATAATTTTGATTGCTGACGGTGATATTGCGGGTTCTGTTGTGACTTGCATACCCAACTCGGGCATTGATCTGCTTTTAGGTGCAGGAGCAGGCGCAGAAGCAACAATCGCTGCAGCAGCCGTCAAGTGTCTCGGCGGAACAATGCTGGTTAAGGTTTGGAAGGATAAAAAGGACGACCCAAACCGGCTTCAAAGACTGGAAACTGAAGGCGTTGAAATCGATAAAACCTACACCGAAACCGAGTTGGCAAGGGGAAATGAAGTTGCCTTCGCCGCCTCCGGCATAACTAAAGGAGAGTTGCTTGACGGCGTTCGATTTGTTCCGAACGGAGCAATTGTTAACTCCATCTGCACTAGACTTCCAAGCGGAACTTACGAAAAATCAGTAACTACTCTAAAGTTCAAAGGTCATCCAGTATACAAGCAATTGACTTAAGGGCACGCATTCTTCATGGTTGTCGTCGATCGGATCTAAAGAGACTGTAGTTTACTCGCGTATGTATTTTCTCACCAAGGCTCTCTTGTTTACAACGTTGAGTTGCTTGAAGAGGAAATCAAATTTGGTTTCGATTTCAGCTGCAATCATATCGCGCGTCTGTTGTGGCAGTCCCATAATTTCTTTCTTGAAAGGCCCCAACGCTTTTTTTCGGGTCTTGTAAAGGAATTGTTCTTCAGTTTCGCCTTGTTTAGCTTCGCTTGCAGCATTGACTTTTAGCCATTCGTAAATTCTCTTCTTCAGATCAACCGGAAAGTGTTGCTGATTCGTAAATCATGTTCTGGAAATCCGTGGCCAAATGCACTTCAGCGGTCTCACATTCGACAAATTTGTGAAATGCTTCAGGAGGCAGAGTTGACGCTCCATGCTGCACAGCTCCAGCCAGACCATATTCTCTGCGGGCAATCTCTGAAAGAGTTTTTAACGTGTTAAAGTCAAGCTTGATCTGCGCGATTGACCCGTCAGGCAGGACAATGCCGCCATGAGTGGTTCCCGTCTGAACTGAAATCTTGCTTATGCCAGCCAAACCTTTTCCCAGTTTGTCTTTGAGACCGACCATAAATGCGCGTAGGTCTTCAGGCGTCGAATTCTGGTGCCCAATCTCGCCAATCTCTCCACCCACCGAAATCGTGATCCCTTTCGGCTCAACGGAGCGGATAAACTGCGTGAGCCTCGCGCAGACCTCATAATTCAGACGTTGTTGTTCTTTCAAATCTGGTTTAGACACATCGACGAGAGTTGACGAGTCAATATCGATATTATAGAAACCCGAACTAATCGCATCGCCGATTAAAGCCTGTAAACCTTCAATTTCCTTATCAGGATTTTCTTTAAACTTGGCGGCGTTGACCTGAAAATGGTCGCCTTGAATGAAGACTGGCCCAGAATACCTTTCTCTTAATCGCTGCTGCCATAACCATGCTTGCAAATTCAATCGGCTGCTGATCGGTGTAACCGATCTCAGATCTGGCAATTTCAAAGACGAAAGCGCCAGAACCATTTTTTTCTGCCACTCTAAACATCGCGCGCGCCAGATCGTAAGTCATGCTCCTCAGGTTTACCGCGGGGACTGTGAAACCGCTGAATTCGCCCCTTCCGCGAGCCATATAAAATTCGTGGATGCTCGAGGGATAAACCCCTTTCTTATATGCAGCGTCAAAGATCTTTTTGGCCAATTGCTTCTTTTCCGTTATATTGTCGTTCATGACCAATTCAATTACAGTTTTATCAACATCAAAAGATTCTCTTCCCACAGCATATCCACTTCCTCAAATTAATGCTTAACTTACAAACATTCAATTCTCTTATTTGAATATTAAACAGTACCCCACGCATGGACCCAAGTCCTCTAATTTCAGCCAGTCCCTTTCGCGGGCGCTTTCGCGTCATTCCCTCTTTTTGGAAATCTTGGAGACTTCAGCTTGTTCGCTGTTTATTCCACGCCAGGTAATTTTGTAACCAAGTGTAGTTAATGCGTTGGATGCATCGCTTACTCCCTCTGCTTCAATAGCCTCTGTTGCTTGGGTAAGCGTTAACTTCCCTGATTGTTTCAAGCATTCTTCAATTCGATTGCCTATTTGAGCTAGCTTTTTCTTGCTCACCAAAATGTTAGGCATTGCCACATAATCTGGGGGAGGATTAACTGTTAGAACCGCTTTTGCTGCTTCTGCGGAAATACCAATTCTAGCGGCGAATTCGTCGTAAGCGACAACTGGCTCAGTAAACTTAACTGAAAGGTTCTCCAAGAATTTGATCTCTCTATCTTTGACCTCTGCAAAAGCGGTTTCCAAGTAACGTAGAATCGAAGCTAAAGGGATTTTGTCACGGTAATAAATGAAGTTCAGTTGAGGACGTTTTTCCAACGCGGTGAGCTTCTCACAAGCCAAAGCTTCATCAACCAACAGAAGCATCTTCGCTTCTACCCGCTTCAGCTTCTCTATTTTCCGCAGCAAATATTCCTCAGTCCAAAACCCTACAATCTCCAAGTACACTTTGACGCTAGCTCTTTCAAAAGAAAAATCTGGAATTATCACCTGGGTGCCCGCGGGAACAGGTTCTGGCTCTCTTTTCAAAGTCCAGCTAGACTTCACAGCTTGAAACTGCGACGCAAAACTCTCTTCAGCAGCACTATCGTAGGTCACAGGCGGCAAATTAGGCTTCTTAAGCAGCGAACTGTGCTTTCTGCTATCAATTTTGAGGTTACATATCTCGTTTGTGTACTTCCACAGTATCTTCGCGTTGACAGTCCACTCGGGATTAGCCACAATTATTGGAAGTAGCCTCGCTATACTAATTCCGTACCGTCGTGTGAGTTTGAATAGGCTGGCTGGGCCATCAATTTTCACCCAAAAACCGTTATCGCGGAAAACCTCGTAGATGAGACCCAGTTTTTTCACGGAGAAGAACAGTCTCTGCCAGTTGCCGGAAACCGTAAAACTTAGCTCTGTGGAGTCGAAGAGAAGAGTCTGCGTCAAACTGAGATTGTACTGTTCAAGAAGCTCATTAGCTGAGGGAGGATCAAACTTTTCAAGAATTAGCTCATCATCCAAGTCAGCATACAAATACGCCTCAAGGATTTCCGTTGTTAACGCCATTTCTGAAGCGACGACCTCAAATATTCTTTGTCTCTTTTCTGAAGTTGTGGGTAAACCAGCCTTTTCTGTGGCCTGAAAAATTTTCCTCCGTAAATCAACAGGGTTAACTTTGCAGTTGCAGACAAAAGTGCCTCTTCGGTCAAGCAGCAGAGCTAAACCCCTAACTAAGCGATACTCAAATCCTTTATTTTCGAGGTCAACGACCAAGGCCTTTAGAACTTTCTTCTTCTCTCCAATATGACCCTTGTAGGCTTCGATTAGACCTTTAGCCGCTTCAATATTGTCAGTAGAGAGTTTAGCGTAGCGGGGTGCTATCTCACCCTTTCTTTTCCACACTACAAGCAGGTTACTTGGAAGCAACTATGCCCCCTCCAGCTTTTTGGTGTCGCCTGCGGCTAATTCCAACTTCCACGGTTTCCTTGGAGATTATCTCCAATAGCTTGGCGGTTTTGCCTTCTTTTTTTCTGAGAAGTCGCCCTAACCGTTGCACATATTCTCTTGTGCTTCCGGTTCCGCCTAGCACTATGCCGACTGATGCGTCTGGAACATCTACACCTTCGTCTAGAACCTGAGAAGTAACTATGACTTTGTATTTGCCGCTCCCAAAGTTGGCTAATATCTCTCGGCGTTCCTCCCTTGGAGTTTGATATGTAACGGCTGGAATCAGAAAACGTCTACTAATTGTGTATACCAAGTCGTTGTAAAGCGTGAAAATAAGAATCTTCGCATTCCTGTAGATTTCAAGCTTCTCGGCCAATAGGTCCAGCTTTGCCTCAGAGTTAACTGCAACCCTCAGAGCTCGGTTGCGAGCAAGAAGTGCCTCCCGAGCACGTGGATCCCTTCCCGTAGTCATAATGAACCTCTGAAAATCAGCCGCGCTCTTCAGAACAATTTTTCTCTCTCGAAGATAATTCTTAAAAACGTTCATCTCTGCCTCATAGGTTTGCAGCTCATCAGGAGTCAACTCAACTGCAACCTTCTCGTACGTGTATGGCGCAAGATGCTTTCCTGTAAGCTCTTCAACAGCGATAGAGTAAACTTGATCGCCTACAAGCAATGGAAGAAGCCCGTGCCTCTGGTCGATTCTTTCGTAAGTTGCAGTTAAGCCCATGCGGTTGGGCGCAATGTACATTTCAGCGATTTGCATGTAACCTGGGGAAGCCAAATGATGCACTTCATCAAAAACTAAGAACATAAACTTGTTACCTAAATGCGCCGCCTGAGCATAAGCTGAATCATAGGTTGAAACCGTAACCATTCGCACGGTACATTCGCCTCCACCTATAACCCCCGCTTCAACGCCGAGGCATTCCCTCACTCGTCTTTTCCACTGATCTATTAGGTCCAAGGTGGGAACAATTATCAAGGTCTGTACTTTGAGGAGCTCGATTGCTTTTAGCGCGATGAATGTTTTTCCGGCTGCTGTGGGCAAAACCAACACGCCCCTGTTTCCAGCGCGGCGCCAATTGTCCAAGGCCTTGTTTTGGTAAGCTCTCAATTCCACGTTGCTCTTTATTTGTTCAAGAGGAGGAAGATTGGGCACATCATCCTCAAACCGAATTCTGCTCTCCCTAAAATATTCCAAGGCGTCTTTGTAGTGGCTCGCTTTAAGTCGGTAACAACTGCTCCGGGGATCCCATTTACCATATGGAGTTCCAACTTCTCCCTTTAGTAGCAGAGTGCCCTTGTCAAACCACAAACGCGGCATAACGACTTATGGAACGCTTAATCAATTAAACTTACGCAAACGTTGAGCTGCGCGGCGCTTTACTTACAGCATTGTAAGTACCATTTACAGATTTTGTCGACTGCATTTTCAGAATATCCGTTGTTACTCAGAAGAGTCTTGATGGAAGAAGGTTCTTTTTTCATTACGGCATATTCCTCGTTCATTATGTATTAATACTAACGACTCAGAATTAAGGGTGTGTGGCTGGTGGCCCCCACCAACATTCTGAAGGTGCGTTAGCGCCAATCGTTTCAAGTACTGAGCAATCTTGGTATGGTAATACAAATTAAGTTGCGTTTAGAAGTTAGTTGACGACTTCTACAAAGTCTTTAGGAATCCAACGAAAAAAGCAAAGTCTCACTTTTCTGTGAAAAACAGCCCTCAACGATACTCAAACGTCAGTTTGAACACAAATTAGCCTTGATGTTCGGTTGAAACAAGCAAAAATCTTTCACCATCATTTTCCACCGATAAAAATATATGGAACTAACACCGAAATGAATTAGAGGTCTTTATGATGTTTCCTTTACAAATTGTTCTCCCGCCAATAGATTCGTTCTGGTGGCTTGTAATAGTCTTCCTCGTAATTGCCTTGATAGTGGTGGTGGTAGTTGGCTTTCTCTTTGCATTTCCGATCGCAGCTTTAGCAGCTATAATAACATATTTCCTAACAGGTGGCAGCACAACGTCCCTAACAACTAGTAGCTTAGTGTATGCAGGCATAGTATTTCTGATCGTCGCGCTAATTTCAGCAGCGATAGGAAATCTCGCAGGCTACGGACGTAGACGCACCAATAGGAGTACAACTACTACTACCACTACCAACAATACTACCAACAATTAATGCTGTAAACACATAACTTACGGGAGCCCGCTAGTAGAAGATTTGCACAGAGCCCCAGTTTCTTTCTTGCCTTCAGACAGCACGCAACCACGCAGGCAAAAACTATCGGGCAGTATGGGTTTTTCCCTTTTTCAATTAATGTCACACCCACCGCATAGTTCACCTCCTATCAGATTCGTAACCCCCACCAAAGGGCAAAAACTGAATTTATTGGTTTGAGAAGGGCGGTTGGTGCAAGGAGAAGAAGAGTTCCTGTTCGCCTCAAATCTGTCCCCAAATCAGAGAATAATGCTTATGACCAATTTACACCAATAAAGGGACAAACCAGCGCGCATAAGGAGAGCGTTAGCCTTTTCAGGAAGCTTAAGTAGTAGATTTGCGAGTGTAGTAATCCAGAAAAAAGCATGGAGCGGGGCTCGTCGTCTAGTACGGATTATGACACCGGCCTGCGGAGCCGGAGGTCCTGGGTTCAAATCCCAGCGGGCCCGCCACAAACATTTTTCAAGGGAAATAGAGGATTTGCCTAATGTATTAAGCACATCCTAAATTTGCAGAAGTCTTAGCTCAAAACGCGTGCGTTGTCTTTTTTGGGTTTTTCTTCCGTACTTCCACCCGCGCATTTTGTGCAGCACGCTGCATATTCTTTGCCATCGATTATAGTTGTGGCTGTTGCAAGCTTGCATGATTCGGTTGTGCTTTCAGGGCTGCAGAATTCACATTTGCCACTCTTTGTCTTCTTCGTTTTTGTCTTCATTTTTTCACCTCAGTAGCTGCCTCTTGTTTTTTGTAGAAGTCCTTTATTGCAGCATGAAGTGCATCTGCGGCTAGGTTTGAGCAATGCATCTTTACCGGCGGCAAACCTCCTAACGAGGAGGCAACGTCTGCTCGAGTTATTTTCAAAGCCTCTTCAAGCGTCTTTCCTTTAGCCATCTCTGTTGTCATGCTGCTGGTGGCTATAGCAGCTCCGCAACCAAAAGTTTTGAACTTGATATCCGCTATCCGGTTTTCTTTCACTTTAATGTACATAGTCATTAAATCGCCACAGACGGGGTTTCCTACAGTGCCTACGCCATCAGCATCAGCAATTTCCCCTGTGTTCTGGGGGTTTTTGAAGTGTTCCATAACTTTTTCGGAGTACATTATGCCTTCAACTCCTTAGGGGTCAAAGGCGACATTGCCCTTAACCGACTAATTATACTAGGCATCAACCCTATTACATATTCGACATCTTCCAAACTGTTTTCCCTACCCAAACTGAACATTATTGACCCATGAGCTTCTTCATGTTTTAGTCCAGTAGCAAGCAACACATGCGAGGGCTCTAAAGTCTTCGAAGTACACGCTGAACCCGAGGAAACAGACACACCCTTCATCTCCAAGCTAAGCAGAATTGATTCCCCTTCTATGAAACTATATCGGACGGATACGTTGTCGGGAAGTCGATTAGTCGGGTGTCCATTTAGGAAAGTGTAAGGCATTGGTTTGAGCAAACCATCGATTAGTCTGTCTCTGAGTTTAGTTAACTTTTCGGTGTGGGGTTGCATTTCTTGTTTAGCGATTTCTGCTGCTTTCCCAAATGCTACAATGCTTGGTATGTTTTCAGTTCCGGATCTTAGGCCTTTTTCCTGTCCTCCTCCGTGAAGCAAGGGCTCTATGCGTACTCCATCTTTCACATAGAGTGCGCCGACGCCCTTAGGACCATACATATCATTTGAAGAAATAGTTAGTAAATCAATGTCTAGGGTCTCCACGTCTATTGGGACTTGACCAGCAGCCGCTGTTGCATCAACATGCAGGAAAGCGTTTTCGGTGTGCACAATTTTGCTGATCTCTCGTATAGGCTCAATTGTGCCTATCTCACCGCTTGCGTACACTATCGATACAAGAGTTGTTTTATCGTTTAGTTCTTTTTCGAGACTGCCTAAGTCCACGGAGCCAAACTTGTCCACGGGAAGAAAGACTGCTTCAAAGCCTTTTGTTGTCAGAAATTTTACTGGGTTCACAACAGACATGTGTTCTACGCTTGAGGTCATGATTTTTGTGCCTCTGTCTTTGTTGCGATTGGCAGCCCCTTTAATTGCTAGATTGTTGCTTTCGGTTGCTCCAGAAGTGAAAATTATTGACTCTGCCTTTTCAGCATTAATCAGCTCCGCAACTCTAATTCTTGCCTCATCGAGTGCACGTTTTGCTTCTTGACCCGCAATATGTAGCGATGAAGGATTGCCATATGACATTTTCATATAAGGTAGCATTGCGTCTATTGCTCGCGGGTCAACGGGTTTTCCCGCGGCATAATCCATATTTACTCTTTTTGTTGTTGCCATTAATCTTCGCCTTACAGACAGACCATTTTACTGTCAAACTTGGAATTTGAGGAGGGAGACAACGGAATGACTAATTGCGTCATAGTCAAGATTTCCCGCATTTGTTCTCACTTTATCTTCTTAATCAGTATTCGAATTGTGTTGCCTTCTTTGGTGCTGCTGACTATTTCTTGCCCTAAATGCTTAACCAGGCTGTTTATGTCTGATTCAGCAGCTGGATCATCAGCAACAACCTCCAAAGTCTCTCCCATCTCCATCTCGTCTAAAGCTAATCTCGTATTGAAGACTGGTTCAGGACAGTATAAGCCCAAGCAATCAAGTTTTCTATCTACCTTGACAGTCATGAATTTTTCCCCTGCATACACATCCAATTATTTTAGGGTATGGTTTCTAGAACCACATAGTGCCATTTGCGCTTAGAACTAAGTCGTTTAGCGTTGCTGCCCCAACGATTTTCAATCCTGGAATTAGCGTAACTTTGTCCCATCCCAACATCTGTTTGGAGGCTTCACATACGTTGATTTCGATGCCCATTTGAAGAGTCTTTTGGATCATTTCTGCAAGACTGGGAAACGCTCCTACCTTTATCTTTTCAGCTGCTCCCGGAAGCAGTATTCTGAGGCTTTGACCTAGAAAGTAGACCTTGGGGTTTAAGCCCATAGCTTTGGCTGTTTGAGCCAAGACCAAAGGAGAATATTGTCTTTCAGGGTTGTCGCTAGTTTGTACATACAATATAAATTTCTCATCTTTCAAAAGAATCACCCGTATATTTACCTGCTATTACCTCTATTTCTCCTCGAAATAAATATAGCTGTGTTATTCTGACGCAGTGTATAATATGAGTTGAAAACTAGGCGTTTAAAGGTAGCAAAACGAAAAAGAATGTCATACCCACTTCTTTGGGACAGAATTCTCTCGTCGGTCTAAGCCTAAATCAAGACCGTTTTCTTTGCACAAAAATTTATGTTGAAAACTGTTAAATAAAATGATCTGAGAAGATTAGTTACATGCAGAAACTTGAGCTCCAAGAAGTCAGTGCAGGATACGGAGCAGAAGAAGTCATCCACAAAATCAACCTCAACATAACCGAACCATCAATTTACGTGGTCCTTGGCCCAAACGGAGCGGGAAAAACCACTCTCTTCAGAACAATAAGTGGCATTCTTAGACCTTTTTCAGGTCAAGCAAAGTTTGACGACTTGGATCTATTCACCTCAAAAGAGGCACGCAGAAGAATAGCCTACCTTTCTCATCTAAACGCGATTCCAGAAGAAATGACCGTTTTCAACGCCCTAAAATATTATGCCGATATTGAAGGCGGAGACGTTAAACATGTAATTGATCTCTTAGAGTTGAACGATCTTCGCGACAAGAAATTTTCTTCCCTCTCACAAGGACAAAAGAAGAGAGTCTCAGTGGGCAAAATCTTTCTCAGAGAAAGAGACCTATACCTACTTGATGAGCCGACTTCTAACGTAGATCCGAAAGTTTCCAAAGAAATCAGAGAACTACTGATCGAACTGAGCAGAAACAAGTTCGTCCTTTACTCTTCACATAATCTTTACGAGGCAAGAGAGATCGGCAAACACCTGATTGTAATAAAAAACGGGGAACTCAAATTCTTCGACAAGATAGAGAACGTGAAGACAAAGAAGTATCGGATAGGCATCAAGACTCTAAATGACATTTCGAAGTTGCTGCCTGAAGCTAAGGTTGAGAACGGATACTACGTATTAACGGTTGATAACCCACGCGAAGTGGCAGAAATCGTTAACAGCATAACGCAACGTGGAGCAGAAATCGTAGAACTCCGCGAACTGGACAATCCGCTACAAGAATTCTTCGAGGAGGGATGAAAGTGAGCTTTTGGCAGGTCACAATGAAAAGAAGCGTCAGACTCAGCAGAACATATTTCATCCTGGGCATAGTTCTTTCGGTTTACGGAACTATTTTGTCGAACATCATGTCGATTATTCCATCTGGCTCCCTCGCGCCTGCTCCGATTGATCTGGCGAACAACTTTCCCCTCTTATCAGTCGCTCTTCTATCGCTTTCAGGCGTCTTCTTTTCGCTCCCTGTGGTAATGCTGTTCGTATACGACAAGAACAACGGGGTGCTCGAGTATCTACTTTCGACCGGTCTTGACCAACTAGATATTTTCAAAGGTTACGTGAAAGCTTCACTGACGCTCGCGGTTTATCTACTGGTTTTCGCAATCACACTAAACACCATCGTAGGAGTCATCTTCGGAACAAGCCTATACCTGCTGGCAAGCATCGCTGCCCTCACCTTTGCCATCGGCATCTCAGAGGTCTTCCTCGTCAGCGTTTGCATGGTAGCTTTCAGTTCTCTCCAGAAAACACCCATGGGTGCCAATCAGCCTCTGGGCGTCATCGTGGGGATTATTCCAATGTTTCCCGCCTTGATGCTCCCACTCGCGTTTCCAGCTTACGCCATAGTTGTTGACCTGTCGATTGCTGCCATAACCTTGATCGTATCGCTAGCATTACTGCTTTCAATTGGTCGCCTAATTCTTAGGGAAAAGCTACTCCCCTAAGGCATATATTCCTGGGTTCAAAACCCACCCACTTGCACCAACATAAGCAGACTGAAAATAGCATTTTAACTTGGTAAACGTTAGCCAATAGAAAAACCTCCAAAGAAGGAAAAAAGGGAGAAGGTGGGGGGGGGGTACATCACCAATTAATTGCCTTATTCGAGGTTGAAATGTTACTATCTACCTAGCAGCAAGCAGCCCAAAAGCCAAGATGAAGCCCACTATGATTCCAAAGGAAGTAAAATGTTCATTTCCGTGTTCATGAGCTATTGGAATTAATTCGTCCACGGTAATGAACACCATTACTCCTGCAGCAAAAGACAATGAAAAAGGCATCAGCCCAGGGAAAACTACCAGAAACCCTGCTGCAATCAACGCTCCCAGAGGTTCAGCTAATCCGGAAAGTAGAGCTATGCGAAATGCACCCAATTTTGAAGCCCCACCCATACGCAATGGCAAAGCTATCGCCATGCCTTCAGGTATGTTATGCAGTGCAATTGCAATCGCAATGACAATACCTATTTCAGGCAAATATGAATAACCAGAAGCAACTGCAATGCCTTCTGGGAGATTGTGAAGAGAAATTCCTATAGCAATCAAGGTACCCGCTCTAAACATCTTCGCATGGATAGCTCCCTTTTCACTTGCGATGTGTTTGTGCGGCAAAATGAAATCCAAGAGAACCAGTATCAGTGAACCTGCAATAAAGCCCACAGCTGCCGAGAATAACCCAGACAGTTTTAAGGAATCAAATAGAAGCTCCATGAACGAAATCATAATCATTATTCCAGCAGCCAATCCGATTAAGAATACAAAAAGTCTTTCCCCAGGCTTGCGAACGGAACTTACTAGTCCTCCGAGCCCAGTAGCCAAGCCCGCCAGAGTACTTAGTAAAATTATGGTTAAGAAATCCGTACTCATGGAGGTCACCTACATTTTACTATTCAAGACATCTCATACCGTTTGCATTAAATAATTTTTGGATTGCTTGATTGGAAATGCTGGTGCTTCTGCGATTCTGACAACGAAAACCTGCAATCGTTACTCATATGACCTTCCGGTTCTTAGTGCCAACAAAAAACCTACCAATGCCCCCAAAAATAACAATGTGAAGGTAAACGGAATTGGAGTATGGTCATATCTTAGTATGATTTGAATGTCAACAAAAATACCGAGAAACAAAAATCCTAGGGCAAACGCTAACGTTATGCCCAGAATTATCACAATATTGCGCCCACTTCTAACTTTTTTGTCTTTCACAAAGCCTCATCTTATTCTTTGGGAAATACGCGGGAGATATCTCCACTTGGAGCTGGGTTCAAATCCCAGCGGGCCCGCCAACTTCCCAGTTTCCCTAAGGCTGAATTTGTGTTCCAGCTTGTCTAGCAATGTCTGTCGCAGAGCCATTTCCCTCATTCGGGGCCATCGTGAACAGACTGATAGATTCTTTGAATGTCCCGCCTGCCGCTTCTACCTTCTGCTTCATCATGTCTGCGCTTTCTCCGGGACTGCCCGCCGCGCAAGCGACACCAACAGTGTCGATTCCATGCATGTTCGTCAGCCTCTCGACATAACGAACGATAGCAGCTCCCGGGCTACCGCCATAAGTAGGAAATCCTAAAACTAACAAGCTGTACTTCGATAGATCAGACGGGGCCTGCAAACTTGCAGTGGTGATCTCTACCCGCCATCCGCTCGCGGCAAGCCCGTTTCCAAAAGCGTACATAACTTCCATAGGAAAGCTTGACAAACCCGGCTGGAACACGATCAGCGCTGATTTGCCTCCGTTGGGATTAATTATTTCAATCTCGCTGACGACATCCTTATTCAACGTTAACCCGAGGTAGGCAGCAAATACCGCGAAGACGACGACTACTGAAGGAAGAAAACAAGCAAAATCTTTTTCCATTTCTTAGTCGGCCAAAAGCTTCATGCAAATACCGTAAAAACAATTCTAGATCCTGGCTAATAACTTAGCGGCCTCATCTGAGGCAACGCACCAGAGTCGCCCATGCATTTGTTGGGATGCCGCTGCAGACAAAATCTTCTCTTTTTGAGGGAAACTCCACACCAGGACAAGAAAGTAGGGAAATACGCGGGAGATATCTCCACCTGACTGGGGACGTCAAGAGGTTTTTAGCGTTTCCATAAATGATTGAAAGTGAGTCTGCCAACGACCAATGCAAGTACCATGCCTGCAATCTCGTCTGCAACGTAATGCTGCTTGATAAAAAGGGTGGAAAGATTACCCCTGCAGTTATGACAAACGCAACAAAGGTTACAGTTTTGGTGATTATGCTTGTTTTGATTTGGCCATATCGGTACCAAGCGTAGGCGCATATGGTTGAGACTGCTGCGTGAAGGCTGGGGAAACAGTTAAAGCTTGTATCGTTCGCAAAAACGTTGTAGACTTGATTTGCCCAAAAATTGCCCGTTATTGGGTGGGCAAGCAACTGTTGACGATAAGCGTAGGTTGATACAGGAAACACTATGTAAACCAATACAGCTGTTGCGTTGATGAGTACAAGGGACCAGCCTAAAGCGTACCCCCGCTTATACTCCACAAACACAAAGTACAGCATTGTCAAAACCACAAAGCCATAGAACAAGTAAATGTAAAAGACTGCCATTTCAGGAATAAACCAAATCGCAGCATCTAAACCGCCAAAGACTGAACCCAGCTGAAAACCACTGCCCACAGGATACAATTGTCCAGTCCAATCATAAGCAATATTATTAAGAATAACGAAAAAAAGCAAAAGCATCAGTATGACATTCCCAGAAACAAATGCCACAAACTCGCTCTTTCGAGTTGATTTGCCTCTGAAAAAAAGCCATTCTACCGCCGTTTGCAGTTTTTTGTGAAGACTTAACATGTGCCTCCCCTCAAAGCACTATTAGTTAGGAAACCCTCATTGCAATATAAGCGTGTTCTGTTTCTAAAACGGCGCCCGTTCTTTCGAAATTCGCTTAGAAAAATCTCCATTTGAGCCACTTGGGATCCTTTCTAATCCGCGTTAGATGCATTATGCGCTGGAGGTAATGTCGCTGGCGTGATAAGAATACATTAATTGGGCGAAATATCAAAGTTATTGAAGGTAAAAATGTATGCCGATAGTTCAAGTTTCTGTTTGGGAAGGAATGACTCCTGAAAACAAGAAGAAAACGGTTGAAGGGATAACTAAAGTCTTTGAAGATTCTAGGGGTTCCTAAGGAAGCAGTTCATATAGTGATTTATGAAGCCCCAAAAAGTAATTGGGCAACGGGCGGAAAACTGCATTCAGAAATACACGCGCAAACACCATCGCTGTAATCAGCAGAACGTTCTCAAGATATACTAATATTCTCAAATTGGCTTTTCGCGCAATTTCTTGAGAAGAGTTAAGTAGCGGTTCGCAACTGTAAAGCTAAATCTGTTTAATCGGGTATTGATTCCTATGAGCGACAGAGAACTGGACGCTTTAAAGCAGAGAAGACTTGAAGAACTGCAGAAGAGGATGAGTTCTCAAGAACAAGAACAGAAGAAAGAACCAACTGACGCGAATGGGATTTTGAATAGAATTTTCAAAGGAAGAGCTTGGGAGGTCTTCAACGTTGCGCGTGCGCAATTTCCAAACGAAATGGTAAATGTGGAACATTTGCTTGTGAGACTTGCACTAGAGAAGAAGATCGTCTCGATAGATGGCGAGAAGTTGTATGCGCTATTGAGGGAAATTGGTTTGCCCGTCAGAATGAATACCACAATCAACGTTATTAGTCATGGGAAAACAGAATCGCTCTCCGAGAAACTCAAGGAATCAACCAAGTAGCATCGTGCAGATATAATCTTTCTAGCCACAATCAAGTCTTTCTAATTCGGTTTCTTGAAGTTCAACTCTTCCTTCTTTAACAACTATGGCGTTAACTTTGCCGAAAAACTCTGTAAAACCAATCACTTTACTTTTGGTCATACTTTTTGCCACCAATGCTTCTTCTTCTTTGGTTCTCCTTTTCTACTCTTTACAGATTTAAGATTTTGTGTCTCACACTTACAGCTATTGAACCTCAACCGACAACCAGTTAAGAATGAACAACACAAGTCGTTCTTAGAGAGGATTATCTATGGAGTCAGGGTACGTGCGTGTTGCTGACAAGTCAGACATAGAAGTCGGCAAGATGAAAAAGGTCACCTTGGGGGAAGTGGCGGTTCTCATTGCCAACGTTAACGGCAATTATTATGCAGTAGATAACATATGCACACATTTCGGAGGGGACCTTTCAGAAGGCGTTCTGGAGGGCAACGTTGTTACCTGCCCGAATCACCGCGCCAAATTTGATGTCACCACAGGAAAAGTGGTTTCGCATCCTGCTGAAGCTCTCGGACGCCCAGACATAGAGGATTTGCAGACGTATTTAGTGAAGGTTGAAAACCAACACATAATGGTTAAGGTTTAGTCAAAAGAGGGAAAAAGCGGGGACTTGTCTTAAGCTTCAAACTCTTCCCCGGGCACGACATGCACGCTTTCATTTCTGAGAGTGAGTTTTCGCCGTTTCAAAAAACCGTTTCAAACGCCTTTTCTCAAAAAGAAAAATGAGAGGACTTGAGAGGGAAGCTATCCTGCAATCAATCCCCCTATTAATCCGCCAATTGTTGAAGCAATCGCTCCGAAGATAGCCAGAATAATCGCGATTAATCCGACAGCCAGCCCAGCCAAACCGCCAAAAAGCCCGCCTAAAAATCCCGCTGCGACTCCGCCGACAACTGCGAGACCAACTACTGCGAGTATCGCAATGATTATTCCTCCGAATATGCCAGCGAGAAAACCTGCCAGAATCCCTCTCAACGCGCCCCCGCGAGCTATTATACCTGCTGCGAATCCACCAATGAACCCACCAAGCAAGGTTCCAAAGCCAGGGAACAGCCAACCCAACAGCAACGTAATCACGAAACCTACGAAAGCTCCAAGCCACAAACTACCCACATAATCACCTCCATTTCACGCGCCAAATCCCGATGCTTTGTAGATAAGTAAACTTGCAACAACTAGTGAAGAATAGTTTATATCAATTATTCTCGGCGGGATTCCGCGTCGGAGAAAGAGAGGGTGCTCTGCCAAAAAAGGAAAAGGAATTTGTGCTTGTGATTTGATATAGCAGCGCGAGCGTCCAATGTTCAAATCCAGCAGACCCGCCATCCAACTAACCAATAGCCGTTAATTTGCTTAATGTTGTAAGCACAATAAGATTTGCGGAAATTTTGACTCAAAACCGGGAAAAGGCTGAGATACATTGATGGAACTGGGTAAACATAAGAAATATTAGGGTATCTGGAAAGCATTAGATGAGGAGAAAACAAAATGACCAAAGGGAGATTAGAGAAAACAATTGTCGATCCCTATTTGCCCAGTAAGATTGTTCCTCCTGAGTATATTCGGGACGTTTTGCATGAAGCCAACAACGATTTTCCGGCAATTGAGTTTGAATATGAACTACCTCACAAATGGCTAGATGAAGAATATAAGAATCGATATGAGGAATTGGAGCGCCAGATGATGGAAGTTTTAAACTGGCGCCTGCGTTGGTTCGGAAAGTTGGATGCAAACAAATAGGTGAAATGCGGCTTTATTTAAACGCCGACTAATATGCTTAAAAAAATCAGTTCACGTTGAGCGTTTGCCGTGGGCTGAAGCCCATTTTTTTCAAAGACATATCGATAAACTCGATTTTTTCAGGCTCAACTTTTATGAGCTCTACCGTCTCCGGGAATGTTCTAATGCCGAGTTCATTTGCGGTTTTTTCCCATTGATATGCTACCAGCCCTTCTTTGAATTCAACCGAGTTCTCTCTTAGGAGGATCATTGCTTTTCCGGTGATTTGTGCTCCTTTGGCGCTCTCCCAACCTATGTATGGGAGGAAAATTCCGATGCTGACGTTTGGATTCTTCTTTATGTTTTGCAGTTTTGTGCCCGGTTCGCCCACGAAGTAAATTGTCAATCCTTTTGAGTGATACTCAATCGGTGTTGCTCGAGGAACGTTGTCGCCGCACGTTGCCAGGACACACATATTCTGCTTTTTAAGGAATTCAATAATCCGCTTTTCCAGATCTTTAGACGAAATTCTCTTCAAAAACCTCTGCTCTCCTTTATTGGTTTTTCGCGCGCGGTTTAAACTCCGACTAATGAATTAGTAGCCCTTGATATTCAGGGTTTACTTTATTCCGCCTTTTCTGGATTGCAGCGTTAATCCTTCGCCAATCTTCCGATATAGTTGGCCACGTCTTGTCCTCAATTATATTCTTTTTCACATATTCTTTAAGCGTCTTTTCTCGTTTTATCGATCTTCTCTGCCAGTCAATACTAACCAAGCCTAAACGACCCAAATGCTGAAGGTTCCGAACCATTTGATCCAAGTTGATCGGATAGCTTAGAATATCTTTCAAATCCTCAGTAAACGAGTCGATTGAAAATTCATCTTCAAACCGAAGACTAAGCACAGCAACCATATCTTGCATGAACTTCGCCGTTCCGCTCGAGTAAATAGTCTTTCTTTTCGGCACCAAAACCTGCTCTACACGGTGACCGTAACGTTTGTAGAACAATTTCTTGACCGTTTCAGCAAGTACCGCGTAAGCACCAAGAATTCCAGCCAAAGCTAAGAAAAACGCAGGAGGAGGCGGTACAAACCCAAAAAACTCGCCTACTGGTGTGTACGGTACTATTATTGCAAAGCTGATGACTGCAAGAAGCATTATGGCCAGATATTTGCTTGGTTTGCTCTTGTAGAAAGGTACTCGCCTAGTTCTTATAATGAGAACTACTAGCGTTTGTGAGCAAAGGGACTCGATAAACCAGGCAGTTTGGAACGAGGACGGGAACAGCTTTGGGTCTATCATGTTTTGAAAAACAAACAGCATCGTAAAGAAAGTCGCGAAGTCAAAAAGAGAGCTTACAGGACCAATAATTATCATAAACCTTCTGATGAAGGAAATATCCCATCTCTTGGGCTTTTCTATGTACTCAGCATCAACATTATCAGTTGTCAAAACAGTTTGTGACGTATCGTAGAGCAGATTGTTCAGAAGGATTTGGATGGGCATCATCGGCAAAAATGGTAAGAACACTGAGCCGCCAGCTGCGCTAAACATGTTACCAAAGTTTGAGCTTACTCCCATCATAATGTACTTCATTGTATTGCCAAAGGTTTTCCTGCCTTCAAGCACACCTTCGCCTAGAACGGTCAAATCGTTCTTTAACAAAATAATGTCAGCGGATTCTCTTGCCACATCCACAGCGTTGTTAACAGAAACACCTACGTCTGACGTTTTTAAAGAGGGAGCATCGTTGATTCCGTCGCCCATAAAGCCGACGACATGCCCGTTGAGCTTCAAAAGAGTGATTATTCGGTCTTTTTGGGCAGGAGTTACCCTTGCAAACACGTTAGCTTCTTCAACAACAGCCGCAAGCGTTTCATCGGACATGTTGGAAATCTCATTTCCCAAAATTACCCCTTTCACTTCAAATCCTAGTTCGCTGCAGACTTTTTTTGTAACCAGCTCGTTGTCGCCGGTGAGAATCTTCAGTTCAACCCCCACCTTGCTAAGCATTTGCAAGGATTGTTTGGCTGTTTCTTTGGGTGGATCAAGAAAAGCGACAAATCCCAGAAATGTCATGTCGCATTCGTCGTTTATGGAGTATACGGCTTTTTCTTCTCTGAGCTTTTTGTATGCAACTCCTAAAACTCTTAGCCCTTCAGCGCTTAGGTCATGATATTTCTGCTCAATCTTTTTACGAGTTCCTTCAGAGAGGTCAGAAACTACCCCTTCCAGTTCGTAGTAGGCGCAGACTTTGAGGATTTCTTCCGGAGCACCCTTAGCTATAAAGAACCTTTGCCTTTCCTGTTCTACCACAACAGAGACTCGTCTTCGCACAAAGTCAAAGGGCACTTCATCGATTTTTTGGAACTTTGACACTTCAATTTCTTCATGCTTAAGGATGGCTTCGTCAAGCGGGCTCTTTAATCCAGTTTGGAAGTGACTGTTTAGAAAGGAGTACAGAAGTACTTTTGGATCATCTTTTCCGTGCATATCTATGTGGAGTAAGAGTTTTATCTGGTTCTCTGTGAGTGTGCCTGTCTTGTCTGTGCATAAAACGTTCATGCTGCCAAAGGTTTCAATTGATGATAAGCGTTTTACGATAACTCCTTTCTTAGACATCGCCATAGCGCCTTTCGAAAGGTTTATGGTGATTATCATGGGCAGAAGCTCAGGTGTTAAACCCACTGCAAGCGCAACCGCGAAAAGCAGCGCCTGCAATATGCCTGCCGCATTAGGGTGGAGGAGCGCGTTTATCATGAAAACAAACAGGACCAACACTATGGTTACTTGCATTATGAGGAAACCGAACTTTTTGATGCCAATCTCAAATTCGGTCTCAGGTGCTTTTTCAACGAGCCTTTGAGCGATTTTTCCATATTCGGTTAAACCTCCAGTCCGAACAACAACTGCAGTAGCTGATCCGCTGACTATTGAGGTGCCCATGAAGAAATGATTGTTCCATTCGGTAATCGACGCTTCCTTACCTTTTATGGGCGCGGAGGTTTTCTCGACTGGAAATGATTCGCCAGTTAACATGGACTGATTGACGAACAGGTCTTTTGCCTCAATGACTCGTGCATCTGCAGGGGTGAGATCGCCAGCAGAAAGATAGATGATATCGCCTGGTACAATGAATTGGAGTTTTATTTCCTGTTTAACGTTGTCTCTCAGATACAGTTGCTGAGGTGGCAACTTTTTCTCTTAGTAATTCGGCTGCTTTTGAAGCGTTTGCTTCCTGATAGTGTGCCAGAGTCACGCTTAAGAAAACCATGATGTAGATTACTATCACACTGGCGTATGATTGAAGGGCTGCCGAGATTGCTCCCGCGATCATTAGTATTATTACGAGTGGGCTTTTGAAGCGTGCAAGAAAAGTGAAAATGGCTGCCCGTTTCTTTTTCTTGGCTAGTTCGTTGTGTCCATAGATTTCGAGGCGTTTTTCTGCCTCTTGGGAACTAAGGCCAGAAGTTGAAGTGTTTAGGCGAGTGAGAAGTTCGTTAGCTGGAGAACTCAGGATTTCTTCTGTGGTTAGCAATGGATGCGTATGAGGAACATTTATGTTTTCAGCTTTATCTGGATCCTCGAATTTCGCCTTTCCCATAGCTATTCCCCCCGCAATCTATCTGAGGATTTGAATTTGCAACAACTTTGCTCTTCACATGAGATGATTATCGCTTATAGGCATTTTGTGGAAAGACACAAGTGGCACCCGACCACATTTTTGTCAGCTTTCTGTCTTAAGTACTTGAAGCCATTTGAGTTTGGAACCCAGCGACGCACTACATTTCGGAACCATTTTAGGTTTAGAACTATAGTTCATTTTCTGCATTCCAAAATAGATCGTTCTTGTTTTCAGCCGCGCATTCAGCAAATAATATCTGGATAGAGACACGATATTTTGAGCAAACTATTTTTACCGCAGATTTCCATTGCACTAGAGGAGAAAAGCAAAATTGGATCACTCAAAAGATGGAAAACTTGAGCTTCTGACTAGCAAAAATAACGTTTTGGTTTTGGTGGACTATCAGCCATCAATGTTTAAGAGCATTGGTTCCGGGGATAAAACCAAAATTAAGAGCGCGGCTATTTGTGCGGCGAAGGCTGCCCACATTTTGGGGGTTCCAGTTGTTCTCTCAGCAATTAATCCTAAAGCCATGGGCGAGTTCATTCCAGAAATTACCAAACTGTACCCGAACCAGCAGGTATTTGCACGAAAGATACCGAGTTTCGACGCTTTTGAGGATGAAGAAACTTGAAAGCTTTCAAGAAAACAGAACGGAAAAAAGTGGTCATTTCAGGACTTTGGACCAGCATGTGCTTTGCGTACACCTCTCTCCATGCTTTGAAAGAGGGATACGAAGTTTATGGATTGATTGACGCTGCCGGAGACTCTACCTCGGATGCACACAAATACGGAGTCGAGAGAATGCTGCAAGCCAGAGTCATACCGATCACTCTTGAATCACTTGTATCGGAATGGATGCACGACTGGAACAATCCAAAAGCAGGCGAACTCGTCAAAGAAGTCTATTCAAAGTACGGCGCAATGATTGACCTGCAATAAAAATCCCCATGCGCGACCGCAGAAAACACCAAAAAACTTTGTCGGTTCAATTGCGTCGGGGATTTTACTCGTTGTGCATACCGATTCGATGATATTCCAAAATCGTTACGGTTGACTCATGCCTCTGGCTTTGCCTTTTTTACGGCTTGAGTTTTTTTCTTTTTGGGTCCAGACGTGTTGGGGTTTTTTGAAAAATTGTCAAGAAACTCTTGGATATTCTCATGCGCCTGGAAAATTTGTTTATAAATTCCTTTCCTGACTTCCGCACCTGGCTGGAAATAACCATGTTTGGTCATGGTGTAGATTACGCTTGAGAAGTCTCCGGAAACGGCGCAGTCAACTTCTTTTTTCCCCAATTCTAGATAAGCATAGTACCTGTGATGACCATCCAAAACTGCATATTTTTCAAATTTTGGATGCTTAACAACGATTATAGGTGCAATTTTTTGGCCCCTCTTAATCTTTTGCTTGTACCACTCTACGCCTTCTCTAGAGACTTTTGTGTCAGCGACAATTTTTTCTATTGGCACCCGAACTAGGTACTTCTCTGGATTTTGAAATACGTCGATGTTAATTTCTTGCCCTCTAGTAGGCTTCGTCAACTTCTTGACTTTGGATCTTAACGAATCCGTGAAATTTTGAACAGGTTTTCCCAAATAATACGCATCTCCTATCGCTATTACAAAGATTGCGCTAACTCATACACTTTCTACAGATGGTTAATTACAAGGTTTCTCAGACTTCTGTGGCCGCCCAAAAAAGTTATGATTCTTGTTGTAAGATTAACTATTTGGTCGTCAAACAATCGTGAAACTACCAACGCAAATCCAAATGATCCAATGCTCAGAATAATTCCAAGGGTAAAGTCTATGGCGCCGAAAACCAGAATGCAGCCGAAGGTGAGGATGGCGCTTAGTATCCCCATTACGGCTGCTCTAACGACAAAATACAGTCTTTGCTTCCACGTGGAAAGCAGCAACTCCCTAACAATGGCAACTTTACCCATATTTTGTTCATCTGGGTTTGAAACTTTGTCCAAGTTTGCCAACAGTTTTCTTGCGCGGTCTTCATCTGTAAAACGCAGGATCTTCTTTATTTCTCTTGACCCCTCCAAATCTTTCGCATCGTTTTTTCCAATTAAAGAGGCAATTTTCTGAGCAATTTCTTCTGTCTCCTTGTCCAGCGAACTCTTAATCTCATCAATTGACGCGCCTTCGGTTTGCATCGGCGAAGATGATTGCTCCTTCGTAGATGTTTGTTTCGTCGTAGGTGATTTCAAATGCTTTTTTATGTAGAAGAAAAGCACCCCAAAGAGCAGCGCGGCGATGACGGCTGAGGTGAGACCCATGATTGTCCAAGCCATCCATACCGGCATGAAGGTGCTCAGGAACTTGAGTGACCCAATGAGCAGAAAGAGAGCGGCAGACCCGATTAACAAAATTACCAGGGCTACCAATACACTGATAACTATGCCTGAGATCAGAAGTCTCTGCAGGCGTTTCTTAAGGGAAGTCTCCGTCTCACGCACGTATTCTCTAAGAATAGATTTTACCTCATTAAGTAACGAGTAGATAATTTCCTTTATCGTTGCCAACTGATCCTTACCCCTTCGTCAATTTTTTTGTTTTTTGTTTACCGGAAATGGGCTTTGTCTTCAACAATTACTTGGGCGCAAGCGCGCGCTCTGCGCAATCTATAATTGTTCCAATTCCCGTGAGTATTCTATCTGACAGTTACAGTAATATAATTTACTTGAAACGCTTGTTTGGGAGGCGCACGCTATGTTTAAACAACACTATAAATCAAATTACGCTTACCCATAGCTGAGCAAGGCACCTGATAGACATGGAGTACGCCATTGAGACCATTAACCTCGTGAAGAGATACCCCACCACCTCAAGAAAGGATATCGTAGGAGCTGCCCATGTCCACGGACAACGGGGAACAGTAGGCAGCATCAGCGCCATCCTTGACGCTATCAGGGGTTCTAGAGGTCCCCACATTGAAGCCCTAAAAAGCGTCAACCTCAAAATTAAGGAAGGAGAAATATTCGGCATCCTCGGCCCAAACGGCGCAGGAAAAACCACCCTAATCAAGATCCTCTGCACCCTCGTCATCCACGACGAAGGAGAAGTCTACGTAAACGGCTTCGACCCTAAAAAAGAGCCGGGGGAGGTCCTAAAGAACCTACAAGCCGTCCTGCCGGAAAGCCGCGGATTCAACTGGCGGCTAAGCGGTCGTCAAAATCTCGAGTTCTTCGCTCTCCTCTACGGCCTAAGCGACGCCGAAGCGAAGGAGAGAATAAGATATCTCCTCGACTTCACCAACCTCACGGACAGAGCAGATGACGGCTACCAGCGATACTCGACAGGAATGCAGCGCAAGCTACTTCTCTGCAGAGCTCTTCTTAGGAATACACCTATCATCGTATTTGACGAGCCAACGGCTGGCCTCGACCCGAAATCCGCCGATGAGTTCAGAAAAATGGTTATCGAAAGACTCGTCCGAAAAGAGGGAAAAACGATTCTGCTAAGCACACACAACCTCCAAGAGGCGGAAGAACTATGCGACAGACTCGCGATCCTCGAAAGAGGCAACGTGATCGCATTAGACACACCAGATAACGTGAGACACCTCGCCATAGAAGACAGATTCCTCCACATAGCCTTCACCAATGCCATCTTCGGCGCAAAAGAGGAAAATCTTGTCAGGGATCTCGAGGCGACAGAAGGCGTCCGCAGCGTCTCCGCCGAAGTGAACCAAGAAAAAACATTCAATGGTCTAACAATGAGAGTCGAGAAGGATACGGACCTTACTGAGATCCTCACAAAGCTGGCGAAAAGTAACCTCAAAATACAGGCAGTCAACTGTGAAGAGCCGACTCTTGAGGACGCTTTCAACGCCATCATCGGTCAAAACGGGAAATTCACGCACAACCACAGCGAGGGAGGAGAATAACCACGGAAATACCCTTGCCCATCAAACAAATTTATGCATTCATGAAACGAGACTTCTTCAGCTGGACCACATACCGCACAGCAGCAATAACCCAAGTCGTAGGCATCTTGATCGGCGTCTTCAGCTGGGGCATCGGTGCAGCTTACGTTCAAAGACCTGTACCAGAGATGTATGGGAGTGACTACATCTCCTTCCTCCTAGTCGGAGTAGCAGTAAGCAACCTAATCATGCCCCTCGTTTTGGGCGTGCAAAACCAGCTCAACCCATGGACACTTGAGACTATACTAATGACCGGCGTAAACACACCAGTCTTTGTACTCGGAAACATCATGTGGACCTACGTATTCTCAGCCCTCAGCTTCATACCATACCTCCTCATAGGCACCACATTCTTCCACGCAACAATCCAACCAAACATAATCGCAATAGCCCTAGCCCTCACCATCTCAGCAGCCATCATGATGGGCCTCGCCATGATCTCGACCGGACTTAGAATACTCACGAAATCAACCGACCCTATTACATGGGCCATAAACGTCCTCCAAAGTCTCTTCGCAGGCGTAGCCTTCCCCGTAATCTACCTCAACACAATCCTCTTCCCAGGCGCCTCCACAATCTCGTGGTTCCTACCCCAAACCTGGGTATACCACCTATGCAGATTAGCAATGCTAACGAACCCATCCCTAACAGACCCACTAATCATCGCCGAATTCCTGAAAGGAGCAATATTCGCAGCTGTACTTCTCCCAATCGGATACAAGGTATTCTGGTGGGGTGTGAACAGGTCAAAGCGCGAAGGCACGCTGGGCTGGTACTAACCCCACTAACCCCTAACCGACCGACTCCCTTGTCGTGCACGCCACCCTTGAATCAGACCTCATTGACCTTAGCATGTTGATGGAGTAACCATGCGCATCACTGGCCAGTCCTACCTCGAATACGGAACCTGAAGGCTGATTAAAGCTGAAATGCAAGATGAAATGACCAACCCATCAAAATGGTCCAACGTTACGGCAACTTTTTTCTCGCAAAAAACCCTCGTTGAGCAATCAACTCCATAAAAGGCTTTTTTTTGGCTCGCTCAATACGCTTACTTATTTAGGACTGGCATTTCGACACCACTCCATTTTTCGTGGAAGACCAAGAAAGGCACATAATTGGTCTTCATGGATCCGTCTGCACCCTTTGGGAGGTGTTTGATAATTTCTGGTCAATAGTCTCACAATAATTTTTGAGGCAAACTAAGGCGACTTGAGCCCTGCTCTTTCAGTTATTTCATCAAGCTTCATTATTAAAATCGGTTTGTTAGCGTTAAAATCGTCCCAATCGGAGCTCTTGGAAAGACCGTGCGCCACCAAAAAGTTAGGCGAAAGCTTCTGTCTACCCACTTCAGCCATCTTTTCTATAGCAATTCTCCTTTCCTCCACTTCCTCCACTAATACTAGTATTCCAATTAACACCACAAACCCGTATTCGCTAAGATTTGGAGTATATCTTTCAATTTCCACGCAAACTGGTGTCTTTTGCTCAAAAAAACCAATTTTCCTCCCATAATCAGTAAAATGAAAGTAAAGAATACCCTCGACAACAACGTACTGAAAAGGAGCAATGTAAGGCTGTTGGTCACCTTTGAAAGCTATTCGACACAGGAATTGTTCATCAACTAGTTGTCGAATCTCGTCTTCCTTCATTTTTGGCATCTTCACTTCTGCCACATCAGACACCACAAACACCCCCAAACTACGATTCAGTTTCGATTACCACAGCCACTTCATTTCTGCGCAAAAACCAAGGCGTAAACGGACCGTTGTACCGCATCGAAAAAACATTACCAACTGTCTTTATCCCAGCCTTTGCGAGCTCTTCCAACAAGCCTTCGGATTTCTTCTTAAATATTGATTTCGACCAACGACCAGAAAACCGCAACGCCGCAACAACTCTTGGGGGAATTTCCACGATCTTCACCCGGTCATCAAGAGGCTCAGGCGTAGTTTCAAGCGTGAAATCTTCAGGCATCACAAAAGCCAACGAGCCAGTTTCCGACAAGACGGGCGCGGTCATGGCAATTTCCTCGGAAACAACGGGCGCGGTCATAGCCACATTCGATTTTTGCCTGTTATTGCCAGTGATGAAACGGAAAAGAAGGTTGAAACCTCCGTCACCATAGCCATCAACCTTGGCTACTATCAAACGCGGGTAACTTCTGATCTCCACCGAGCCAATTTCTTTCAAAACCTCGTACTTTGCCTGATCAACCATAATCCCATAGTGATAACTGGACCGATATAACGATTCTCATCAAATTGTCATCCCTCTTTGTTCGCCATAGTTTAAGCTTAAAAGTAAATTTCGACAAATAGATAGAAATCAAGCCTTACTCAAATCGATTTCCGCAAGGGGAGGTGATTAGTTGAATTACAAAGAAAGACAGGAAATAATAGAAAAATCGCCCATATCTTTCAGCTACTTGAAAAAGTTCAACCTCGGCGCTGGAATCCTGCACTTGATAACGGGAATACTCATGCTTTCACTGGGTACCCTTCTGACTTGGGATCGAACCATATACACATTCTATCTGAAACTGAACATAATCACGGGCCCACCACTGCAAATCGAAGTCGCCCCAAACCCCCAAATCGCATTCACACTCAGCCTAGTTGGCGTATTTGTTGCATCTTTTCCCTTGATCTCGGCTCTAGCACATTTCCTCATCGCATTCCCAAAAAACAAAACCTACAACGAAAACCTCAAGAAAGGAATGAACCCCTACCGATGGTACGAATACGCCTTCTCAAGCTCCATAATGATAGTTCTAATCTCAACTTTCGTTGGAGTCTGGGACCTATGGTCACTAGTCATGATTTTCGTGCTCAACGCAATGATGATAATGTTCGGATACTTCATGGAAGTCATTAACCAAAAAACCGAGAAGACATCCTGGTCAGCATTCATCGTAGGCTGTATATCCGGAGGCGTTCCATGGATTGTATTATTCGCCTACTTCATAGCAGCAGTAATGTCCACAGGCACCAACCCGCCAGCATTCGTGTACTCGATATTCTTCATCTACTTCGTAGTCTTCAACATCTTCGCCCTCAACATGGTCCTACAATACAAAGGAGTCGGCCGCTGGAAAGACTACCTCTACGGCGAACGAGTCTACATAATACTGAGTTTCGTAGCCAAAACAATACTAGCTTGGCTTGTCTTCATAGGAATATTCGCACCCTTCTAGACAACTTTCAAAATTCCCTTTCTTTTCTTTTTCACCAAGAGCTTGCCAGATTCACACAACCCATTCAGTTTTAACGTTCCAACAATCTGTGTAACTGATAAAGACAATTTCAAGATCTCCCAATGCTCTGATTTCCAGCAATTCTTTCCAATAACCTCGAGGAATTCGTTTCAAGCTCTATAAGCTGCTCGGGGTAAGGTACCGCACGCTCGGCAAACGCTGAAATAATAACGAGCTTTAAGAAAGATTATCAACTAGATTCTAGGTCGAGAATAGGTAATGAAAATAGGCTATCCTTGCATCAACCGAACTCTTGATTGCACCTCAAACAGCACTTTTCGGATCAAGTCCTACTCTGAAACCCGACTCAAAGACTCTGTAAAGAATAACTTGGAATGTTTGCGAAGAATCTTACAGTTCAACGTTGAGCACAGGCTACTCTTTTTCAGAATTTCCTCAGACATAGTTCCCTTTGCGTCCCATCCAATAAACAGGTTCAACTGGCAAAAACGTTTCCAAGAAGAATTTGAGGAAATCGGAGAGTTCATAATCAAAAATGGAATGCGAATCTCAATGCATCCAGACCAGTTCACTCTGATTAACTCAATTAAAGAAGAGATCTTTGAAAGAAGCAAAACTGAACTCATTTATCACACCCAAATACTTGACCTTATGAAACTGGACACCTCGGCAAAGATTCAAATTCACGTCGGCGGCGTCTACGGGGACAAAAAGAAAAGCATCGAAAGATTTGTAGCAAGATTTGCTAAGCTCGATGTCGCAATACTCAGGCGATTAGTAATCGAGAATGACGACAAACTATACGATTTGAATGACTGCCTCAAAATAAACGAGCAAACCCAAATTCCGATACTTTTAGACGTCTTTCATCATAAACTTAACAATTCAACAGGTCAGACAAACCAAGAATGTCTGCAGCTCGCTGCAAAGACCTGGAATGAAAAAAGAGATGGACTTCTCATGGTTGACTACAGCTCTCAAAAAATAGATGGGTCGCCAAGGCAACATTCTGAGGCAATCGATGAAAAACAATTCTCCTCGTTTCTAAAACAGACCTTGCCTTTTGATTTCGATGTGATGCTAGAGATCAAAGATAAAGAAAAAAGTGCCATCAAAGCGCTTGAATTGGCAAGCAAAGACAACCGAGTAAACAGTGTGTTCCAAACCGTCAAGCATATTTAAGTGCACCCTAGTTAAGGTTCAGATTTTCTCATTTCCAGTAGTTCTTTCCGTCAATCCCCGAGAAAGGGGTCTCGAGCTCTACAAGTTGTTCGGGGTAAGGTTCGAGCACAGTTTGACTTGACAAGTATTCTTGCTTAAATCTCACTATCCAGGCTTTCAAAATGTTAAAGTTCGCGCTTAGAGGCAGTCTGCCCGCCCTGTACTTATCAATTGAAGCTAAAAAGAAAGATTTCTCATCCTTCGAAAGTTGACTTGAGAAATAACCCATTATCTTTAACATTACGTTTATGTTTGCACCGACACTTGGCGTTCGCGCTAAGGCATTATACAAGTGAGTTTCATAAGTCTTCAATATCTCATCAATTGACTTGTGCTCTTGGTTAGCTGCCAATTTTCCGAGAATCCTCAATTCCTTCTGATTATACGCCGTCAACAAATACTTGTTGTCGGACTGAAATTTTACAAGATCTTTAACTTTTCCCGATCTTTTAACCGCTCTAAAACTCGCCAAAGTGAAAAGCTTCGTCAGAAAATGTTCTCTTATTCGCGGATTAAGCAAGCGACGTTCATCTTCAATTGCTAGATTAGGAAATTTTTGAAGAACTGCTTCTCCGAAGAATCCTGGGCTCCTGCCAATTGATGCTACTTTTTCCATGCTTGGATACATTTTCACGTTTTTGAAGCCGCTGCTTGGAGACCCACTCTTAAGTATGAAACCGTCAACCGCATCCAAAGAATCCAAGAAAGACTCCGAAAACTTTTCCATTTTTTCCGTAAAGTCTAGACCCGTTGCTGGCTGAAGAAGTCTTTTTTTGCCCTTTACTAAAACTATTCGGACTGGATCGCGGGGGACCCCCAGTCCTATTTCAACTTCCGGACACACTGGTACGAAATTTACGTGGGGCTTTAATTTCTCAACGAAGTCGCTTGCTATTAATTGGCCGTTCCATCTGACAGGTGCAAAAGTGATGCATTTGGACACCACAACGACTGGTTTCGAAAATTCCTTCATCTAACTCCCTCTTTTTGCCGCGGTGTATAATCTATAAAGGATTTATTAAAATAATAAACTCATCCCAACAGCCCGCTATCCTTCTCCCTGACCGGTCCAACATCTTCGAAATTGCAGAGACATTTTAGTGCACGTTAGCCTATCAGAAAGTTACCATTTTGTAAGGAAGACTTTTTCTCTTTCTGTGAAGGCGCGAACTAGTTCACAGTGCCGAAGAATCGCAAATTGCTGCTCTAACTCTTCAGGTTTAATCTTAACCAAAGTCAACAACTCCTCTTTGGTAATTTTCCCTTTTTCCTCAATTGTTCGATAGATCTTCTCCTGCAAATCCGTCAAGCCGGAGGCGCCTGACTGACCTAACTGTTTTCGGACAGATAGAGCGGATGCAACCGCCAGAGGATCACAAGCTTTTGGCGGATTTGTTTCATAGAAATAGCAGTCTTCGCATAAGACTTTTCCATTAAAATCATAATTCTCACCTTCTTTGACAAACGAATTACAACGGTCACACTTCATACTTAACAACCCAACCAAAAGTTCCGTGACGAACTTATTTTCCTTTGCTCCATCCAGTTCATTGCTCGCGCGCAACAAACCAACTTGTCACTCATCGTAAAGCCTTTTATCAAGCACCCCCAGTGTTACCAGCATGCAAAATTTAAAGCACAAGATTTTGTTGGTTCTAACTGCATTAACAATTGTTGGCGAAGTTGCTTCAATAATTCTGTGGACAACAAACCGACCCATCGGGGGTCAATCTTCTGCTCGTTTTAGTTTAGTTGTTGACTATACTTATGCAGTTGCTAATGCTGCTGCTTTTGTCGTTCTAAATCTTGTTGCCTTCATGTGGATTATGAGAAGAAACAAAACGGGTCCCCTTTTCCTTATTTCCATTTCAATAATTAATAGACTAATTTCGCAACTAATGTTCGAAGGTGGCATGCATATGATATTTGTAACTTGGACTGCACTGTTAGTAATCTTTTCCTACGTAGAGTATAAGGGTCTGAGTAACCGTGCAACGTTGTTTCTATCAGGAGGCGTCTTAGTAGACCTAATAGCGTCCAGTCTGATCTTTAATCCTGCAAATAGTGCATCTCTTGGAGTTGTTTTTTACTTTGTTTTCCTAGCTCTTTTAGTTGGAACGTTGATAGCAGCAAGAAAGCTACGATAGTTTTTGGGTATTAAGCGAACAACCTTTCGGAGCCCTCATCACAAGTTAAATAACTGGGCAACCACAGAATTGAATCAACTTCGTGACCATGCATGTTAGACATCAAACTCATCCGCGAAAACCCCGAACTCGTAAAAAGTAACCTTGAGAAAAGAGGGGTACCCAGAAAACCTCAGCATGCTCCAAGAACTCATCAAAACAGACAAGAAATGGAGAGAAGACCTCACCACACTCAACGATTTACGCCACGACCGCAAAGTCTGCACCCAAGAAATCGCCACCCTCAAAAAAGCCAAAGAAGACGCCCAGACCCCACTTGAGAAAGCCAAAGCAATAGACAACCAAATTACTGCCATGGAAAAAGAAGTCACCCTGCTGGAGCAGAAAACCCACGACTACCTCATGAAACTCCCCAACCTCCTCCACGAATCCGTGCCGTTTGGGACAAACGACGCAGACAACGTGGAAATCAAGAAATGGGGCAAAATCCCAAAATTCACCTTCACACCCAAAAGCCACATAGACATAGCGTTGAACCTGGATATTGTGGATATTGAACGTGCAGGAAAAGTCGCAGGAGCCAGATTCTTCTACTTCAAAGGCTTAGGCGTGCTTCTCGACTACGCACTCATGAACTTCGCCATAGAAACCCTTCACAAAAAAGGCTACACCCTCATCGAGCCACCTTACCTCATGAAACGTGAACCGTACGAAGGCGTAACCAGCCTCGGAGACTTCGCAGACGTCCTCTACAAAATCGAAAACGAAGACCTCTACCTCATAGCAACATCCGAGCACCCTATGGCAGCCATGTACATGAACGAAGTCTTCAAACAAGACAACCTCCCACTCAAACTCGCAGGAGTCAGCGCATGCTTCCGAAAAGAAGCAGGAGCACACGGCAAAGACACGCGCGGAATCTTCCGCACCCACCAATTCAACAAAATCGAACAATTCATCTTCTGCACACCCGAGGACTCATGGAAAATGCACGAAGAACTCGCAGCAAACGCCGAAGAACTCTTCCAAAAACTCGAAATCCCCTACCGCATAGTCAACGTCTGCACAGGAGACATCGGCACCGTAGCAGCCAAAAAATACGACTTCGAAGCATGGATGCCCGCACAAGAAGCATACCGCGAAGTCATCAGCTGCAGCAACTGCACCGACTACCAAGCACGACGCCTAGGCATCCGTTACCGAGAAAAAGAAGGCGCAGCAACCAAAGGATTCGCCCACACTCTAAATAGCACAGCAATAGCCACAGGCAGAACCATAGTAGCCATAATAGAAAACTACCAACAAGAAGACGGAAGCATCCTAATCCCCAAAGTCCTGCGAAAGTACATGGGTAACATCGAAAAGATAAGTATCAAACGCTAAACCTTTTAATATTCCCTTGAGTAAGTTGAAGGCGCATTCGGAGGAATAATTTGTCTTCGAAATCTACTAAACACGTACGTGACAAATGGCGAAGCAAAACATGGTACATGATCGTTGCACCACCATACTTCGGAAACATCGAACTAGGCTCAGTGCCCGCTGGAGAAGAAAAAAGCCTCATCGGAAGAGTCGCTGAAGCCACGCTCTACGACATAACAGGTGACTTCTCACACCAGAACTTGAAAATGTTCTTCCAAGTTAACACAATAGAAGGCAAAACCGCTCGTACCCTCTTCAAAGGACACGAATACAGCCGAGACTACCTCAGAAGCCTAGTCCGCAGACGAACCACCAAAGTCGACGGTCTCTTCAACCTCACAACCAAAGACGGTTTCAAACTCAGAATCGCAGTGTCTGCCTTGTCGCTTTCCAGAATCAAAACGTCGCAGGAAAAAACAATCCGCAAAATCATGGCTAAAACCATCAAGGAAAAAGCAGCCGTTTTGACGCTAGATCAGTTTGTGCAGGAAATGGTTCTGGGCAAAATCGCTTCAGACATCTACAACGAATCCAAACAAGTCGCACCTCTGAGGCACGTTGGTATCCGAAAATCCAAGCTTGTCGGCCAACCAACAACAATGCCAGAACAAGCGGCATTAACAGAGCCAGCTGATGAATCTGAGCCAGTCGAAGAAGAAGCTCAAGCATAAACAAACACAATTCCAAAAAGGTTTTCTTCAAACCTTCCCAAAAATTTTATTCTTCTTTTTCGCCCGTTTGCCCGAGACCATCCTCTGATTAGAGGCGAATCCATTATTAATCCAATAACTCTCTAAGTCAAACAGCAGAGGCGCAAAAACATGACTCATAACGCAGGAGTTCACGAAAAAGGCACATTCTCCCTCAACAACCTCATAGAAAGCATCCGAAAAAACGAAGACTTTGCCAAAGCAGGCGCCATCGGATTATTCATTGGAGTTGTACGCGGCGAAGACAACGAAGGCCAAAAAGTCCAAAAAATCACCATAGAAGCATACGAGGAGAAAGCTGACGAAATCCTGGATACAATCTGCAACGACCTACAAGACAAACAGGGTATTGTGGATGTCCAGATTCACCACTTGCTAGGCGACTTCAAAGTAGGCGACGATTTGGTGTATGTTTCTGTTGCGGGATCTCATCGACCCGAGGTCTTTTCGGTACTCCGGGAAGCCGTGGAACGCTACAAACATGAAGCCCCCGTCTTCAAGAAAGAACAATTCATCGACAAAAAAGGCACCAAACATGAAACTTGGGTTTCAGAAGAGCAAGAACACAACCATAGTCGGCCTTAACGTAGCTTTGGGGCGGTCAATTCAAATAACCGCGACAAATACTTGCTCTTGAGCATTCAAGGTGACACATTTGATTACAGCTTTGGCTGGCGGCGTGGGCGCAGCAAAACTACTCATTGGCTTCTCAAAAATAGTTGACGAGAAAGAGTTAACGGTCATCGTCAACACCGGCGACGACATCGAACTTCACGGCTTGCACATTTCACCCGACATTGACATTGTAGCCTATTCGCTAGCTGGGATCGTCAACGAAGAGAAAGGCTGGGGAATTAAAGGCGACACCTTCCATTGCCTCGATGCCTTAAGGCAGTTCACGGGTTCTGAATGGTTCAACATAGGTGACAAGGATTTCGCCACCCACATCTTCAGAACAACCCTTCTCAGACAAGGATTCACCCTCACAGAGGTAACCCGGAAAGTCTGCGCTACGCTAGGAGTGAGAGCAACTATTTTGCCGATGACAGACTCCAAGTTCGAAACTCGAATGGTGACCAAAGAGGACACGACGCACTTTGAAGAGTACCTGGTTAAACATGGCGCGAAAGACGAGGTTATAGGAGTCGAATTCTTCGGTGCAGAAAACGCGAAAGCTCCTCCAGGGGTAGTCGAAGCCATCAATAAAGCTGAACGCGTAGTAGTTTGCCCCAGCAACCCTATTGTCAGCATCGGAACGATACTGTCAGTGAAGGGCATAAGGGAAGCTTTGAAGCGGACACATGCGATCAAAGTTGGCGTCAGCCCAATAGTTGCAGGGCGACCCATAAAAGGTCCAGCTGACAAGTTGATGCGGGGTTTAGGGCATGAAGTTTCAGCTTTCGGCGTCGCGGAACTCTACGCGGATTTCTTGGACACCTTCATCATCGATGTCTCCGACGCTTCGGAGAAGGACCATATTGAGAACCTTGGAATAAGAGTGAAAGTGACTAACACTCTGATGCTAAACCTGCAAGATAAGATCCGGTTGGCAAAAATAGTTCTTGAAGATTAGCCTTGCTGAATTAGTGCATAGCAATTAACGCGTGTTCGGCGTAGAAAACAGCTGCCTTTGCGTTTGTCTATCCTACATCAAGAAGAAGGGTTATATCTAAACCCGCGAAATAATGCTATAAAGGAGTCCTAACCATGGAACGAAGAAGCTACGACTGGTTTGAAAAACGCCGGAGAACAAAAGGCTTAGAATTAGCCCATGACCAAATAACCAAAGCCTTCGACACCGTAAATTTGCTGCACAAAGCCATGAAAAGTTTCTCAGCCCAAGACTTTGTCGACACCAAAAAACACATTATGCAACTATACAAAGCGGAAGAAGAAGTTGACAGACTTCGAACAGACGTTTTTACTGAACTGTCAAAGGGAGCAGCGTTGATGGCCGATTACAGGGAAGATCTCCTTCACTTAGTGAAGCGATTAGACACTTTAGCAGATCACACCAAGGATGCAGCAAGATGTCTGCAAATGTTGGGCGACGCAAAAATTCCTAAAGAGCTATGCGAGAAAACAGTGTTCATGACTGGCAAACTAGTGGATGCAGCGCAGGCATTGCGTGGAGGCATTGAGAAAATTTCCTCCAACGCCTCTCAGGCAATCGCAGAAGCGAGGAAAGTCCAGGATTTTGAACACGACCTTGACGAGGAGTATTTGGTTACGAAGTCTCTGTTCGTAAAGTACGGCGCAGAGATTAACTGCGGAGCTATGGTTATCTTTGATGACTTAGTCGAGTTCATAGAACATGCAGCGGACATGTGCGCCGACACAGCAGACTACATAGTAATTCTTTCAAGCCGAGACTAAAACGCACTTTCATCTTTCCCCTTTCTGGTTCCTGCTCCTCTCAACTGCTATTTTTGACTAGATGATCAAAACCAGAAACTTCTTGAAATGAGCAGATTTGAAAAAATGAAAGAAAGTTAGGTTATTTTTGCTCTTTTCCAGTTACTTCTTGAGCGTTATTTCCATCGTCGAAACCATTCTGGACTTGGTCTCTCCCTCTCGTGGTGGCATCTCGGCTGTTCCGATCGCAATTTTAGTCACTTTCAGTTCTTTTACGAATCTGTTTCGAGTTATCTCAGCCACGTCGACGGCGGTTGTAATCGCTTGGCCGCGTGCTTTCAAAGTTATTTCTTTCGTTGTTCCTGAGGAGAGACTGGTTATAATTGCCAAAACATAGGCCATAGGTGGTTTATTTCCAACGAAGATGACGTCTGCGTTTTCTGTCATATTGTTTTACTCCTTGTGTATTTGGTCTAACTATTTTGGTTTCTTCCTTATATCTTCTACTGGAAAACTGTTGATCGGCTGTACACGCAACTAAACAAGCTGTCACCAAACGCGCGGCAAAATAAGCCGGGAAGAAATACTTCTATTTACACCCCCAGTTTAGCCACACATTTATGCATTCGCAAAAGCAACGTTTGCCGGTACACGTCCAGCTTTAATAACAAGAGCTAACATACAAAACAGCGAATCTATCCGTGCTCACCAAACTCAAGCTGAGGGTCCAACAGCTGCTGTCTTCGGAAGCAAAATTCGCCCACAGAATAGGGTTAACGCCTAACATTGTAACCTTGCTTGGCTTTCTGTTGTCTGTTTCGGCGGCCCTTGCTTACGCCTTAACTTCTTCGCAGTCGCCGATTTGGCTCATCGTAGCTGTTATCCTGCTTCTTGCTTCAGGATTCTGTGACACTCTGGACGGCGTCTTAGCTCGTACCTACCGACAGGCAAGTCAGTTTGGAGGCTTTTTGGATTCCCTCCTAGACAGGTACGCAGACGTATTCGTATTCGCAGGTATAATAATCAGCAGTGCAAGCACAATAATCAGCCCATCATTCAGCATAATCGCAGGCTTAGCAGCCATCGCGAGTTCCTTCATGGTAAGTTACAGCCGCGCAAGAGCAGAGGCCGCAGGAATAAAAATGGAGTCCATCGGCATCGCCGAAAGAGCCGAACGCATGATAATTCTAGCTGCAGCAAGTATAGTTGCGTTTTTCTGGCTCCCAGCGTTAATCATCGGCGTAATTGCAATTGCAGTATTGGCAACAATTACAGTTTTGCAGAGAGGACTCCACGTGTATCAAACCTTGAAGAAAACAAATCAGCCGTGAGCATTATAGTCGACCTTAATGTGCCCTCCTAATTTACGGTTGAGCTAAGATGCCCTTCTCAATTAGTCTGAGAAAATGAGAATAATTTTGAAGAAGGAAACTGGAGATTTAGTATCTTCGTTTTGCACGTGAGTGTCTTTCGCTTTCCGCTCTGACGTTCACGATGCCTCGGTGGACCGCGCAGGATATGCAGTACCATTTTGTGTCAACCCACGAAGCTATGTACGTCCCTTTCGCTCGCAGTTCTTTGGCTAGTTGGGGTTCAACAAACGAAACTCGGCGCGTCGACCTCTTAGCTTTGTCTCTTGGCACTTGCTGACCGCAGTTGGCGCATTGAACCAAACTGCTGCTTCCCTTGCTTCCTTTAGATCTTCCACGGCTCTTTCTTTTAGACGGCAATTTATAGGAACCTCTTTTGGTTCATTATCACAAAATACTAACCCCACCCTCTTATATATCTGCTCTCGACCCAACAAGGAAAGCTACGGTTTGCTATAAGTCACATTTTGGCTCGCTCTTAACGTTTAGAGGTGTTAATTCATTGTGGCGTGAATTTGAGCGCATAACGTTTAATGTGAGCGCACACCTTTGATGCCGGCTCAGGTGTTTTTCGCGTGGAAAACAGTTAAATTGTGCCCTTCTATTGTTGACTTGTAGACTCTAACCAACAAAAAACCAGTGAGGTGTGTTTGCTGTGTCTGACCTTGGGTTAAGAACACGGATGCTTGTCAAAGACGTCATGAGCAGCCCAGTAGTAACGACTGACGAAGAAGCACCGAGCAACAAAATTGCAAAACTCATGAACGAAAACAAATTTGGCTGCGCCATAGTCACGAACAAAGAAGGTAAACCGCTGGGAATAATAACAGAGCGCGACCTCGTGGTCCGTGTTTTGGCGAAAAACCTGAAACCTGAAAATATCAAAGCCAAAGACGTTATGACTTCCCCGCTCGCCACAATCGACCCAGAAGCAACCATAAGCGACGCCGCACGCCGAATGAGCCGCTTAGACATTCGCAGGCTCGGAGTTCTCTACAAAGGAGACTTAATTGGCTTAATATCAAGCAAGGACATTTTGGGCGTGATGCCTGAACTCGTAGAAATCATCCAAGAACGCACTAAGATAGAAGGCGCTGAAGCCGCAGAAGCTGAAGAACCCCCGTCGGGTTACTGCGACCGCTGCGGATCCTACTCAGACGCCCTAAAAGACACGAACGGCCAGAACCTTTGCGAAGAGTGCCGCGTGGAAGCCGAAAACGAAAAGTAATCCTTGCTCTTTTCCCGATACCCCTATTTCGTTTTTCTTGTTTCAAAAACAGATAAATCCCTTCATCGCACCTTCTAATCAAAGAAGGCCCGCAATTGATTGTTGATTCTGTCCTCACAAATGCGAAAGCCTACCTTAAAGGAGAAATCGTGGACTGCAGCCTAGCCATAGAAGAAGGCAAGATTCTCAAAATAGGCAAAGAAGTAAACATGCCCAAGGCAGACGAAAAAATTGATTTATGCCACCTGCTCGTCCTGCCAGGCATAATAGATTCTCACGTACACCTCCGCGACGAAGACAAAGCATACAAAGAAACTTTTCTAACCGGCACAGCTGCTGCGGCAGCAGGCGGAGTAACCACCGTTTTAGATATGCCAAACAACTCGCCAGTCACGATGAGCGCCGAGGCTTTGCGGAACCGCATGGAAATTGCGGGCCGCCGCATACTCGTGAACGCGGGCTTCTTCTCTGAATTTCCAGCAGACCAGGAGGACGTCGAACCAATCGTCGCAGAAGGAGCAGTAGCCTTCAAGCTCTTTATGGCAGAACAAGTTGGCGGATTAAACATAGACGACAACGGCGCCCTCAAAGAAGCATTCACCCAAACTAGTGAACTAGATGTAGTTGTCGCGGTTCACGCGGAAGACCACACACTGATAAAAACAGCGACGGAAAATCAAAAGCTGAGAAACCACCACGATATAACTGCCTTCCTAAAAACTCACGATGAGAAAGCGGAACTAGCCGCTGTAAACCGCCTACTCGACATAGTCCACGAAACCCCTAAGGCTCGTGTCCACTTCTGTCACCTATCCACACAGGCAGCCTTGAACGCCGTGACTGAAGCAAAAACGTTGGGTGCACCCCTATCCGCCGAGGTTACCCCTCATCATCTACTTTTGAAAAAAGAAGATTACCAACGCTTTGGAGCATCTGTTTTGACAATGCCGCCGCTGCGAACCCAAGAAAACATCGATGCACTATGGAAAGGCATCGCTGAAAAACACGTAGACACCCTCGGTTCAGACCACGCACCCCATACCCTGCAAGAAAAAGATGCCTCCAGCATATGGGACACCAAAGTCGGAATACCAGGGTTAGAAACAATGCTTCCCCTCGTCCTGACTCTTGTACATAAAGACAAACTCACCCTTGCACGCGCCCTCGAATTACTCTGCGAAAAACCCGCGGAAATCTTCGGCTTAAAAGACAAGGGACGTTTGGAGCAGGGCAAAGCAGCAGACCTGGCAATTGTAGATTTCAACCAGAAATTCAAGATTGACGCTTCCAAATTCAAGTCCAAAGCCAAATTTTCTCCCTTCGACAAATGGGAAGCGCAGGGCAAACCGGTCCAAACCTTTGTCAACGGATCACTTGTCATGGATAGAGGCGAAATCGTCGCTAAGCCAGGAAGCGGACGAGTAATTCGGAGACTGCACGCTTGAACTTCATCCTGGACGGGATGTTAGGAAAATTGGCCAGGTGGCTACGCATGATGGGGCACGACACCAAATACTCAACCACATTCGACGACGCGCAGCTGATGTGCCTTGCCAAGCAGGAAAACCGTATTCTTCTCACACGGGACTTTGCGCTCTACCAGCAAACGCAGGCAAGAGGCATAGAAGCATACTACGTGGAAGGCAACACGGAACCAGAAAGGCTATCTGAACTAGCAGCACGATTCGGAATCCCCTTAAAGATTGACTTGACGCAGTCCAGGTGCCCAAAATGCAACACCCCACTCGCCTCAGTTAGCAAAGAGGAAATCGCTGGAAAATTGGAGAAGAACACTCTGCTATACTACAACGAGTTTTGGATTTGCCCAAAATGCGGCACCGTCTACTGGCAGGGAGCCCACTGGACCAAAATCCGCGCAACGTTGGAAGAAACAAAACAAGAACTGGAAAGAAAGAAGTTTAGCTAACCATTAGCCACTTCAACGGAATGTCCTGGAACGTTCCGTCAGGCAGCGTTCTTCTAATGGTTATAGGTAGGATGCCTTCGCCAAGCTCTCTTAACGCTATGTCAATTGGGCTCGTAAGAGCGGGGTCGACCTCGATGAGTATCGGTGCCCCCATCGAAATCTGCAGAGACCTTGCGCCTACAATTCGTGCTTTTTCGAATCGTGTGATTTTTGGCGGACCAACTTCCACTTTTTCTTGGAGAGCCGTTTAATAGCCTCCCATACCGCCCATGCCACCCATTCCTCCCATTCCGCCTCCGCCTGGAGGCATCGGGGGGGCTTTCATCTTCTGGGAAGCAATGACGTCGTCGATTTTCAGAATCATCATGGCTGCCTCAGACGCGGATTTGATTATCTGCTTCTTAACAGTTAAGGGTTCAAAGACGCCTGCCTTCGACATATCTTGAACTTTACCCGACAAGACCTCTATTCCTGCCCAGGTTTCGCCTTTTGCATGTCTTGATCGCAAATCACCTAGTACGTCGATTGGGTCCAGACCGGCGTTTTCTGAAAGAGTATTTGTCAAAACTTCCAACGCTTCGGCAAAGGCTTTGACTGCAAGCTGTTCTCTCCCTGACATCGATTCCGCGTGTTTCCTAAGAACCTTCGACATTTCAAGTTCTGGGGCACTGCCGCCTGCCAAAATTCGGGGTTCCTGGATTAAGTCACGAATCACGCACAAAGCATCATGTATTGACCTTTCGGTCTCCGAGTTCATGCGTGGCGAGGATCCTCTAATCAGGATGGTGACAGCTTTGGGATGTTTGCAGCCCTCGATAAATGTCATCTTGTCATTTGCTATCTTGCGCTCTTCTACAAGTGCGGCCTCGCCAAGATCCTTTGAAGTTAAAGCTTCTATGTTGCTAACTATATTACCGCCGGTCGCCTTGGCCAAGCGTTCCATGTCAGATTTTTTGGCTCGACGTATAGCTGCAACCCCCTTTTTGGAAAGGAAATGCTGAACCATATCATCGATGCCTTTCTGGCAAATAACAACGTTTGCGCCAGAAGCCACGATCTTGTCAGCCATGGCTTTAAGCATGCTTTCTTCCTGCTTAAGGAAAGCTTCAATCTGGTCTGGACTCTCAATGCTGAGTTTTGAGTCGTACTCGGTTTTCTCAATTTCCAAAGCGGCGTCGAGCAGGGCAATCTTGGCCTTCTCTATTCGCTTAGGCATTCCTGAGTGAACGATTTCTTTGTCAATAACTAAGCCGTTAATGAGGCTCGTATCCTTGAGTGATTCACCAGTCTTCTTTTCCACCAAGACGTCGTCAACGTCAACCTTGTAAGTGCCATTTTGCTTCTCGGAGACTGCTAACATGGCTTTGACGACGATGTCTGCCAAATACTCCTTGTACTCGGCGACGAGCTTGCTTGCCATAGAGGTGATAGCTGCTTTCTTGAGGTAATCTCCCTTGTTGATGTCTATAGGGATAGCAATTTTTTCCAAAGTTTCCAAGGCCATCTCTTGAGCTATCTCATAACCGTCTATGATGACGGTTGCGTGAATGTTCTTGTCTAAAAGTTCTTCGCCTTTGTTGAGCAGTTCACCTGCGATTACGACGGCGGATGTGGTTCCGTCGCCTGCCTCGTTATCTTGCGCCTTGGCGACTTCAACCATCATCTTTGCTGCTGGATTCTGCACATCCATCTCGTCTAAGATGGTGCGTCCGTCGCTGGTTATGGTTACGTCGCCGAAGCTGTCAACGAGCATTTTATCCATGCCTTTTGGACCTAGTGCGCTTCTGACACTTTCGGCAACGATTTTAGCTGCTGTTATGTTTCTATGCTGGGCTTCTCTTCCGCGAGAACGATCGGTGCCTTCTTTCATCACGAGAATCGGCACACCGCCAGCTTGAATATTTGATGACAAATTCGATAAACCCCTTTAATGCGAACAACAACAAAACATCATTAGCATATAAGTTTTTCTAAAAGATGTCACAACTAACCATGCCGAACACTGCCGTGCCTACATATTTGCCTAAATAATTGCAAATTATGCAAGGCTTTTGTTGTTTTTAGTAGACTGAGACTTTAGCTACGCCCTCGATTTTGAGGAGCTCAGCTATCAACTCACCCGGTATCTTTTTTTCAACAATAAGTGTTAACTTGGGTTCGGGCGAAAGCTCAGGGTCATCGACGATGGCTTGCCGGATGCTTAAGCCTCCTCTCGTAAGAAGCATTGCTGAGTTTGCCAAGATGCCGTGGGCTTTTGCGTCCACCGGGGTTATTTCGACAACACCTAGGTTGAGGTGCTTGGCGATTTCTTTGAGTGAGTGCCCGGCAGGCCGGATTTCTTCGAATATGAGTCTTAGTTCGCGGTTGGCTTTGATAGCGCAGAGGGTTTCGTTCACGGTTCGTCGGTCTACGGTCTGCAACGCGGGCGATGCGGACGGGTGGGATTTCGATTTGGTTTAGGTAGATTCTTCTGTCTTTAACGTTAAGCCATTTTCGACGAGTACGCGGGCGACCTTGAGTCTTTCGGGGTAGTCTTCGAAATGTTTTTTGATGTTGCTCCACATACACTTAGCCTTAATGTACATTAATGTACAATAACGTATAAATATGTTCCCGTGTGTTTTGTTGCCCACTTCAAACTCAACATAGGTGCAAACAATGACTAAACCCATAAACCAAGACTATTACGTAACATTACCCATAGAAGAAACTCCAACATCATGGTACAACATCCAAGCCGACCTCCCAGAACCCCTGCCCCCACCATTAGATCCCGTCACAAAAGACCCCATAAACCCCCAGAAGCTGTTCCGAATATTCGCCAAAGAACTCGTCATGCAAGAAGTCTCACAGGAACGTTACGTAAAAATTCCAGACGAAGTCTACGACGCCTACATACGACTCCCAAGACCCTCCCCCCTGTTCCGAGCGAAAAGACTTGAACAATTCCTGGGAACCCCCGCAGAGATATACTTCAAATGCGAACAATTCAGCCCCGCAGGAAGCCACAAAACTAACTCCGCAATCCCACAAGCCTACTACAACATGAAGGAAGGAACCAACCGACTCGTAACCGAAACGGGCGCAGGTCAATGGGGCACTGCTTTAGCTTATGCAGCCAAGATGTTCGGATTAAAGTGCCGCATCTACATGGTTCGCGCCAGCTACAACCAAAAACCGGGCAGACGAATAGTCGCACAGCTCTACGGCGCTGAGATGTTTGCCTCACCGAGCAGTAACACCGAATTCGGCAGAAAACTCCTCAAAGAAGATCCAAACCACAACGGTTCACTGGGCGTCGCCATCAGCGAAGCTGTAGAAGACTGCCTAACCGACGAAAAAGCAAGATACACGCTCGGCTCCGTCTTGAATCACGTCTGTATGCATCAGACCATTATCGGACAGGAAGCTATGAAACAGTTTGATCTAATAGACAAAAAACCCGATATTCTAATAGGATGTATCGGCGGAGGATCCAACTACGCAGGATTCAGCTTCCCCTTCATGCAAGCCAAGCTCAAGGGCACGTCAGAAACGGAGTTTATCGCGTGCGAATCCAAAGCCGTACCTCACACCACAAGGGGAGTCTACACCTACGACTACGGCGACACAGCAGCCACAGCGCCCATTGTAAAAATGCTCACTCTCGGACACAATTACAGCTGTCCACCCATTCACGCAGGCGGCTTAAGATATCACGGTATGTCTCCGCTCATTTCTTATCTAATCTGCAAAGGCTACATGAAATCCATCGCCTACCACCAGAAGGAAGTTTTCGAAGCCGCGCAGACTCTTGCTCAGACCGAAGGCTTCGTCATCGCACCAGAAACAGCTCACGCCCTCAAATGCACCATCGACAAAGCACTGGAGTGCAAGAAGACGGGACAGAAGAAAATCATAGCTATGAACTACAGCGGACACGGCCTGCTCGACTTATCAGCGTACGAGCAATTCTTCAGCGGCAAACTAGTCGACTACGAGCCCGAGAAAATCTCGGTCCCGCTTTTCCAAAAGTAAGAGAAACCTCCAACCTCTATTCTTATTTTCCCCTTTTGTTTTGTGTTTTTGGAGATAAATTGAAATAGCGTCGCTTAGCAATATCTTTGAACTCTTGAGGCGTTAAACCTTGATACCTATCAACCTTCCTCAAATCGGCGAAGAAGAAATTCAAGCAGTAGTCAAAGTCATGAGAAGCGGCTACCTCACCAGCGGTCTTGGTGCAGGCCCGATGGTTACCCAGTTTGAAAATGGGTTTGCAAAGTTTGCAGGGGCCAAACACGCCATAGCAGTGAACACAGGTACCGCGGCGCTCCACGCCGCAATTGCTGCCGTAGGCGTTAAAACGGGCGACGAAGTCATTTTGCCAAGTTTCACCTTTGTAGCAACGGCTGAAGCGATTGTTTTGGCTGGCGGCACGCCTGTATTCGCGGACATAGATGCCGAAACCTACAACCTGTCACCTGATGCGGCTGCAAAAACCATAACAAAGAAGACCAAAGCCATAGTTCCCGTCGATCTTTACGGATTATCCGCGGACATGAAACCCATACGTGAAATTGCCGATAAACACGATCTAGCGGTGGTTGAGGACGCGGCTCAAGCTCATGGATTAAGCTACAAGGGAAAAAACCCGGGGGCGTTTGCCGATGCAGCCTGCTGGAGCCTTTACGCGAGCAAGAACATGGCAACGGGCGAAGGGGGTGTTATAACCACTAACAATGACAAAGTAGCAGAAGTCACCAAAATGGTTCGGACGCACGGTGAAAAAACCAAATACGCCTCAGAGATGTTAGGCTGCAACTACCGCATGTCCGAGATTCAAGCAGCCATAGGTGTGGTCCAGTTGGAAAAACTGCCTGGATTTGTAGCAAAGCGCCGAGAAAACGCGCAGCACCTCACTGAAATTCTATCTAAAAGCCAACGCCTATGTCTCCCAAACGAACCCAAAGGTTACAAACACAGCTGGTACCTCTACACTGTCCGGCTATACAAAGGCGAAGTTAACGAGCGAGACAAAATTTTGGAAGAACTGCACAAGAAAGGCATCGGTGCAGAAGCATACTACGTGAACCCAGTCCACCAGATGCCATACTACCACAGTTTTGGCCCTTGCCATCTTCCAGAAACTGAAAATGCTGCAAAGCAGGTTTTCTCTTTGCCCATTCACCCGGGAGTCACCCCGGAACAAACGGATTTCATCGGCAAAACAGTGCTGCAACTTGTCGGGTGAACTGTTCAACTTTGCGGATAATGTAAGAGTTAAATATGAACCTCGGGTATTAGTTAGACCCGTTTGACTATTTGAGGCAGTCTTTTCAAAAGGAGGATGAAAAACGTGAGTACCCCTGAAGAAGATGTTTCCCGCATAAAAGTGAAGTTCCTCATTGAAGGTTTAGGCGAGGCCGAAGGTGAACTCGTCCGGTTCATGGCCCCAAGAACAATTGACACCATCGTAAGAAAGCTCCCTGTCGAGGGTCGTGCCGCGCTTTGGAAGGAAGAAGTCTACTTTGAAATACCAATCAAGATGGGCGAAGAGAAAGCCAAGCCAACAGTGGAGACCGGTTCAATCGCGTTTTGGCCTATGGACGCAGCCATATGCGTGTTCTATGGCAAGTCACAGCCATACAGCCCCGTGAGCATACTTGGTAAAGTTACAAAAAATCTGGAAATCTTCAAGCAAGTTAAGAGCGGAACCCGAATCCGAGTGGAAGCCTTAGAAGGCTAAACTACTTTCCCGCCACATTTCCAAAAGCCTCTCACACTCCTCTTTCACCGTTGCCTCCGAAGTTTTGTTCTTGAGGGTTTCGAGAAATTCTATCCGTTTTTGCACGGTGCGCTTCTCGGAGGCACCTCCATAATAGAGTTCTCCTTCCAAATACTCTTTCATGTGGTACGCTTTTTGGATGAGGAGGCTAGCGAAATCCACGGGGTTTTCAACGGCGAACTTGTTCGCCCAGATTGCCACCTCGGTTTCCCGCAGCTGAGTTATGCCATCAATTTCAATTATCTGTCTAAGGTATGTACTCAAGAAATCGTATAATCCCGAGGCTTTCACTAGACCAAGTGCCTGGTTCACTTTCTCCACGAACCCAGCTTCTCCGCTGACTTTCAACTCATGTTTGTATCCAGCATTAACTAGTTTCTTAGCTTTCTTGTGTTCTGACTCGGTGTACACTTTTTCTGGAAAATCCATGCGAAATAACTCCTGTAACTGAATAGAAAATAAATTTAAGTTGCGCCTAGAAACTTAAGCGCAAGGTTTGTAGACTTTTACGTTGTGGTCGCTTGAAACTAGCTCTACTGCGCCATTCTGGGCCAGCTGCGCGAGGAATTGTTTGGCTGCACTTATTCGGACGTTGTATTTGGTGCTGACAGAGTAGGGCGTGAGAACGGGCATCTTCTTAACTTCTGCAACGATTTTGTCATTTTTCGCGTCCGGAGGAATAACGTTGATGATTGTTCGTTTCTTTTCCGGCGGTCCTGCTTTCTTTCCCTCTTTCTTCTCTTTTGCCGCTTTCGCTTCGTCTTCTTTGCCTTGCTGGCGTTCCATCTGTTTCAAGCCGAGCTTCTTTTTTCCACCCATGAATATCACTTGCGTTTCTGATCTAGATTACCTGACTTATTTCAACCTTATGCTTGCTCTGCCACTCTTTAATTGGCACCCCAAGTTTCTTCTCGACTTCTGGTCGGTGGATGCTGTTGTACGTGCAGAAAGGAATTATACGTCCGTCAGGAACGGCGTAGTGGATTAGGCACCGCTGGACCCTTTCCAAATCAAAGTTATATGGATCCATAAAGTGCATTGACGTAAGCAAAAGCGACTTCCGTTGCAGATCGCCCAGGCTCTCGTAGCTGCCCTCCGTTAACACACGGAGAACGTACTTTCTGAGAAAGCTAAACTTCACATAGCGGGCGGAACCCAATAAGCGCAGTTTAGCGCGGTTTTTGTTTCCTTTCTGTGCTTCCTCGTAGATTTTTTTCATTGCGTTTATGAATTTTTCCACGTTTGCGATGCGGGTGATAGGCGTGATTTTGCCATTTTCAACGAACAGGTACGTCGCCATGCCACAATGGGGGTGCGCGGTAAATTCTATGTAATTTTTGTCCTTCAATGCCCCAACGGCTTTAGAAACTGGAGCAACGGTGGGGACTGGATAGAAGTCTGAAGCTTTCACCTTGCCATTCGTCTGTTCCTCCATAAGCCGCATGAAGTCGGGGATGGTGATGCGCATCTTCTCGCGTTCTTGTTGAGGCAAGCGGCCGCAGAGCGAAACAGGCTGGACGTTGACGCATCTGATGACGTCAAAGTTGGCCAAAGCGAAGTTCACTATGTCGCCCAGTTGCCCATCGTTGACACCTTTGACCAGCGTAACGACTAAAACCACACTTGCAAATCCTGCTGTCCGGAGGTTTTGAATGGCTTTCATTTTGGTCTCAAGCAGGTCGACACCACGGATGAACTTGTACACGTCTGGGGTCAAGCCGTCGAACTGCAAGTAGATCGTGCTTACGCCTGCAGCTTTCAGCTTCTTTGCATATTCGGAGTCCTGAGCGATTCGAACTCCGTTAGTGTTAATTTCCACATGGCGGAAACCTAGTTCCTTGGCTTTTCGAACAAAGTCGAAGAGTTCCTCGCGGATGGTGGGTTCGCCGCCGCTGAACTGCAGTGCCGTGGCCGGAACAGGTTTGGTTGCACGGAGGTTCTCCAGCATGCCCGTGATTTGCGCGGCGGTGGGCTCGTAAACGTACCCTGCAGCCGAGGCATTGGCGAAGCAAACGGGACAACGCAGGTTACATCGGTTCGTAACGTCGATGATGGCTAGAGCTGTATGTGATTTGTGTTCGGTGCAGATGCCGCAGTCTAGTGGGCAGCCTTTCTGCTTTTGGGTTCGAGGGTTTTCTATACCTTCCCCGTCGTAGCGGAACTTCTCGGCGCGCACGTATTGGTCGTAGTCAGACCAGTAAAGTTCCTGGTACGAGCCATGCTGTGGACACGTCTTCTTTATGAAGACTTTGCCGCCGTCCTCGTAGATTTCCGCATCTAACGCTTGGAGGCATTCGGGGCAGATGGATCTTGTGTTCTTGATGGTGTTCATGTTAGTCACTATTTTTATGATTTGGATTTCGAATTGCTTAAGAGCGTTGGACCACATAATAACGTTTCCAAACGAATCCAACGGTGAAAGAGGGGAAAGCATATGTCAGTAGACGAGAGTACCCGTGAAGCCTTACATGAAATGGGCTTAAACGCCTACGAGATAGACGCCTACTTGGCGCTGTTGGAAAACGGGCAGCTGACGGCTATGGAGATTAGCCGAGAAGCCAAAGCGCCATACTCAAAGATATATGATGTGTTAAATTCTCTCAAGGAGAAAGGCTGGGTAAAGAGCAGCGAAACCCGCCCTTTCAAGTACTACCCTGTGCCGCCGCTGGAGGCTGCCGCGTTCACGAAGCACCGTTTTGAAGACAAATATCAGGGTTGGGAACAGACGATTGCCGCCGCTTTGCAGCCGCTTTACGAGAAACGCTCCCCTGTTGAGCGCCCAGATATACTTATCCTCCATGGACTACAAGCAATCTCAACCAAACTGGATGAAATCGCTAAGAAAGCAAACAAGGAAATCATGATAGCAGCGCCCATCTTCGCTAAACCCATACTATCATCCGCTGATCTGCTTCTGTCCGGACTGAAGAAAAACGTAACAGTGAAGGTAATGACAGCGGGAAAAAGCGAAGAATGGACGTCCCTCAAAAGAATTCCCAGCGTAAGCGAGCTACGCGTGCGAGACAACATGTTCGGTGGCGGTGTCATTGCCGACGGCAAAGAGGCCATGCTCTTCCTTGGGGAGGACAAGCCGACCCTCGTAATCTGGAGCAACCATGTCGGGTTGGTGGGTTTTGCGCGGGAGTATTTCCAGTTCCTATGGGATTCCTCAACCAAAGCTTAGAATCGGATACTCTCTTATTGATACCGCCATTTCGCCTTAATCTTGCATCTTGACGGCCCCGGATAAAACCCAAATACAACTCAGCACCAAAAAACAACCTAGAGAACGCAGTTTTTGGAAGTTGAAGGTATCGAAGGGAAAATCGCCGCAAAGAAAGCAAGCAGAACAGGCAGAATAAATGCAAACAAGGAAAAAAACAAAAAAGGAAAAGGGGAAACTGAAGTTTTACTTTCCCATGATTTTTCTGGCTGCAATCTCAATGTCTTCGGACTTTATGGTTTTACGTCCAGCATGCATCGCAAAATCCAAAGCTTCTTTGGCGATTTTTACGCCGATATCTTCTAAGGCTTTTGCGAGTTCTTTTGCTGCTGCTTCGCTTACTCTATCTGCGCCAGCTTTTTTGCACAGTCTGTGCATGGGAGCAACTGCTAATTCTAATTCGGTCATAAAGACCCTCTGTAGCTTCTTTCTCTTTTTCAAGCCATATTTAACCTTTGTTATCGACTAGTGCTTTAAAACAACGAGCAACATCATTTTTCGCCCTCAAAAGGAGAAAAATATTAAAAAGGTCTCCTCGGTATAATGCCGCTAAGGTCGCAAACAATGAAGCTGGTTGACGCACACGTACATCTTTCCGATGCACAATATGCGGGACAAACGGATATGCTCGTTCAAGATGCCAAAGACTCAAACGTAGTAGCCTTAGTTACGAACGCCGTGGACTATGTCACAAGTCTCGAAGCCCTGCGACTAGAACAGAAAAACCCCGAACTGATTCAAGTGGCTTTAGGAATTCACCCATGGAATGTGAACGTCCTCAAAGAAGGCGAACTTGACCAAACCCTCAAACTCATCGAGGAACAACATGAAAAACAGAACGTTGTAGCCATTGGCGAAATAGGGTTAGACTGCAAGTACGAAACCATCTGGAACCAGCAGATCCTGGTCTTCGATAAGATGTTACGGGAAGCAGAAAAGTTACAGTTGCCAGTAATTATCCATTCACGGGGAACAACCGAATTCATAATTGAAATGCTCCCGTCATATAACCTCAAACGGGTTCTGCTACACTGGTTCAGCCACCCAATGCCAGCACTAGCCAAAGCTATAGAGAGGGGATACTTCATCACCGAGGGACCACCGACTGTTTACTCAGCTGGCATCCGCGAAGTTGTGGCTAATACTCCGCTGACAAACATAATGACCGAGACTGATGGTCCCGTACTTTTCAGAAAATCTCCATTCAACGGACAAATGACAAAGCCATCGTTCATCAGTGAGGTTGTGCACGCGATTGCAGACGTCAAGAAAGTTTCATCCGAAACCGTCGCCGACCAGGTACTCGAGAATTTTGAAGCTTTCTTCAACCTGAAAGCGCCATAGCATTCCTGCATCAACCGTTTGTGTCCAAAAGACGCCTTTGCATGGGTAAGCTTAAATTAAGCCACGCTTCTATTGAGAACTTGCTTTCACGCTTTTAACGCGTCAAAGAAACTCACACTAAAAACGAAGGAAAAAACATGGGAAAAGTAAAGACAGAACAGATAAAACGCCTCGCCAAAGAACTGATACTGCGGTTTCCAAGCAAATTTTCCATTAGCTTCGAGGAAAACAAGCTCATGGTCAGCCAACTTACAGTGGGGGCTACGACTAGAGTACGCAACCAGGTTGCAGGCTACATAACCCGCACCTACACGTTAAACCAAAGAGGCGTTCCACTGCAAGAAGATGAAATCCCGCTAGAGGACGCCGAAGAAGCTTAAGCGGGTACCTGGAACCCTTATGATGGACGCATACAGGCGAGGTTGGGCGCACCGCTACCTTCGCGAAGCCAAAGCCGAGTTGGAAGCAGCCCAAAAAATTCCTTACATGGGTCCTAGCCTGATGATGGAAGCCATCCGCAAAGCCCGAAACGCTATCTATTATAGTTTAGGCGAACCAGCGTTTATTGAAGTTCTTGTCCGCGACGAACTATCCAAACCCAAACCATCAAACGATATTATCCTGCGTTTCCTCATGGATATGGAAAAAACCGTTCAGCAAATCGGTGAGTTGGAAGAAATAAATGGAGACGCAATGATGAAGCAAGCAGACACAATGGTGCAGGTTGCCTCAGAGTTCGTTGAAACTCTCACAGAAGAAAACGTCAAGAGCTAATTCAGAATTTTGTAATTGCCAAGGAAGATTCGTTGTTTTTCATTCTGCTGCTCTATGTTCATAGAGACTAGGCAGTTTTCTCGCCCCTGAAGATCCTAAGTTTTCATCGATTATACGTAACATTTTACCAGCGCTTGGACTTTCGCTCTTAGACGACGACGTTTTACTGCGTATACAGCAGTAATCGATGGTCGCTAGCAAAGAATTTCTTTGGATACATTACGGGACTTATTTCGCCCAAAACTGTTTATTAGACTTAGCAAGACCCCGTTATCGGGACCGGAATAGAAAGTGGGTTGATGGTAAACCACATGATTAAGATAAAGAACCGGGAGCAAATAATTGAAAACGGAGAGGCTCTAATTGTTCAGAGGGCACGCTTCTTAGCCATCAAGAGCCTCGAATGCGCCTTAGGCGCTGCCGACCCAAGACTTCTTCTGCGTCAGAAAATTAGTTTTGAAAACTCGTGTCTAAAGGTCGGAGAATATTTCTTTGACTTGGGCGCGTTTAAGAATATTTACGTTGTAGGCGGCGGCAAAGCAGGCGCTGTGATGGCTCAAGCACTGGAAGAAATATTGGGAGCGCACATAACTGCTGGAACAGTGAACGTTCCCCGCGGCAGCAAACAGGAAGAAAGTGTAATACAGTTTAACGTGGCGAGTCACCCCATCCCCGACCAAGCGGGGGTGGACGGAACTCGTCAGATTATGGAAATTGTTGACCAAGCCACAGCGGATGATTTAGTGATCTGCTTAATTTCTGGCGGAGGCTCCAGTCTCATGCCAATGCCCCGCGAAGGCATAACCTTGGAGGACAAACAAGCCATAACAAATGCCATGCTCAAGAGCGGCGCGAAAATAGCTGAAATCAACGTGGTCCGAAAGCACCTCTCAGCCTTTAAGGGCGGGTGGCTAGCCAAAAAAGCTTACCCCGCCACAGTAATTAGCCTCGTCCTATCTGATGTCATAGGCGACCACCTGGACGCAATAGCATCCGGCCCGACCGTTCCTGACCCATCAACCTTCAGCGACGCCCAAAAAACCCTTGAAAAATACAACTTGTGGACAACTGCGCCGTCTTCCGTTCGAAAAGTACTTTCAGAGGGTGCTCAAGGGCTGTTGGATGAAACGCCAAAACCAGGAGACGCCTCGTTCGCGAAAGTCCATAACATCTTAATCGGCAACAATCGGACCGCTACCCAAGCCGCCGCGGAGTGCCTCAAATTCGAAGGACTCAAAACTATCCTTTTTGACGAGCCACTGGAAGGCGAAGCAAACCAGGTTGGAAAGGCGTTGGCAAGTTTCGCAAACAAAGTCTCCGACTACAATTTTTCCCTCCCAAAACCTCTGGCAGTGGTAGCAGGCGGAGAAACAACCGTAACGGTCAAAGGGAAGGGGCTAGGGGGCAGAAACCAGGAAATGTCATTAGCCGCCGCGCTAAACCTCAAGGACGCCCAAACCTGCGTGATTGCTTCCCTAAGCACCGACGGCGTAGACGGACCTACAGATAGTGCCGGTGCAATTGTAGACTGTTACTCAATAAAGCGGGGCTTGCATGCCGGACTAGACCCAGAAAAGTTGATGGCAGAAAACGATTCTTATAACTTCTTCTCGAAGATAGGCGACTTACTAATTACGGGTCCAACGCGCACAAATGTTAACGATATATCAGTGATAGTGATTCTGTAAGGTTGAGTGGAAAGTCTCAATGGCGGTCACACTGAAGTTTCTTGGTGCTTTACGTCACACTTCCGGAAAAGACACTATAACCTTGGACTGCCAAAAAGATGCCTCCATACTCGACTTAGTGAATGCTGCAACTATGCACTCCCTAACACTGCGGCGAAACCTACTGGATGAACAGCTAGAAATCCCCAAACCTAATGCATTGATACTCGTGAACGGCAGAGAAATCAGCGTTCTAAGCGGGCTACAAACCAAGGTGAAAGACGGAGACGAAGTAGTTTTCGTACCAGTTGTGCACGGAGGATAAAGCGTGTCTTCCAAAATTGTCTCTCTTACAACGGATTTCGGTCTAAAAGATCCCTACGTTGCAGAGATCAAAGCAGTCATCCTCACAATCTGCCCTAACGCAGCCATAGTTGACGTTACCCATGGAGTTGAAAAGTTTAATGTGCGAACGGGGGCGTTTATGCTAGCTTCAGCCGCGCCATATTTCCCGAAGGGAACTGTTCACTTGGCAGTCGTGGATCCAGGTGTTGGCACCCAGAGGCGACCCATAATTGTCGAGACGGAACAAAGTTACTTTGTGGGTCCAGACAATGGACTGCTGATTTTGGCAGCTGAAGCTCAGGGCATTAAACAAATGCGGGTCATCGAGAGCAGGCGACTAATGCTGCCTCATGTTTCCAACGTCTTTCATGGGCGAGACATCTTTGGTCCAGTGGCAGCCCACCTATCCAATAGCGTATCTCTTGAAGAGTTCGGCCCGCAAATTACGGACGTTGTTAAGCCAGAATTTACACGCCTAATTCGAAATAGAGACTCTTTAACGGGAGAAGTCTTACACGTGGACGACTTCGGAAATATAATCACAAACATACACGGCAAAGAAATCCCAGCCTTTCGAGGTAATTTAGTTCAGGTCGAATTTCCGTCCCATCCACCGCGGCAAATGAAGGTGTCCACGACATACGCCGACACCAAGCCTCAGGAACCCTTAGCCCTAATCGGGAGCCACCAGTACCTAGAAATCGCCCTGAATCAAGGGAACGCGGCTCGGGAGTTTTCGGTGGGGGCGGGCGACAAAATTATACTGACACGAATCTAGGCATAGATTTTCCGTCAAGCACTGCCTTCTTTCTCCGACATCCAACGCCTCGCTGGATCCCTTAACTCTTAATAACGTAAAAGAAAGATTGTGCTTTACCAAAGAGTGAACCGATGACACGGTACAAAGCTTTAGCTTTAGTCACCCAGTACTGGAAACCCGGAACAGATTACTCGGAAAAAATAGTTGCGGCTGTAAAGGAAAAAATCAACGATGGCGACTTTGTGGTCGTATCTGAGAAGGCTCTTGCAACTGCAAGAAACAACATTGTCGATGAAGAAAATTTCAAACCAAGCCTGACCGCAAAACTTATCGCAAGAGTGTGGATGCCCATCGGGTGGGGATATTTTTTGGGAATCGCCTGCCACTTCGGACAACGGCTTTTGAGCAGAATCAGACAGTACCCCCCAGAAACGGGCAGCCAACACAAACAGGTAGCCCTAAGCTATGCGGGTTTCTTGCAGGCGTTAATGTTCGGTTCCGAAGGAGGCATTGACGGATCAAATTTGCCTTATTCCCTCGTTAGCTTACCTCTAGACAAACCGGAAGAAGTTGCCAAGGAGATTCGGGGACAAATTCTGCACCTGCTAAGAAAAAAGGTCACCGTCGTCATAGTTGACACGGACAAAACCTACAGTTTCAGAAATTTCCACTTCACTCCAAGACCCAACTCCGTCAAAGGAATCAACAGCCAATGTGGGATCGCAGCCTACCTAATCGGCAAAGCCCTTAAACTCAGAAAGCGATCAACGCCAATAACCTTTGCAGGGGCTGCCGTTCACATTGAAGAGACTCTGATGATTGCAAACGTGGCGGACAGAGCGAGGGGACCGGGTTCAGGAGCCACTGTCTGGGATATGGCGGCAAGGTTCAGGGTTCCTGCGACAGGCGTAACCTGGGACATGCTTGCCAAGGTGCCGCATAAACCCATTGTGGTTGTGAGGCGAGCATACATTCAACCAAAGCTTCCAGAAATGAAAATCGTCAGGGCTAATACTAACCATTATCATAGTAGATTCCTGAAGGGTAAAGCATAAAAAACAGTAGTTTGATTCTAACCGACCGAGGATCAGTCGTGGAAGAAGCTGTGAAGACACTGGAAGCATTTTTCAATCCATGTTCGGTAGCCGTCATAGGAGCCACCAAGAAAGTCGACAAGGCAGGCCATGTTATCTTCAAGAACTTCGCTACGAACAAACTGCGAGGCGTCTTCAAGGGGGATCTCTACCCCGTGAACCCGGGCGAAGACTCCATTTTAGGCTTCAAATGTTACTCTTCCATCAAAGAAGTCCCAGGTGAAATAGAGTTAATAGTCGTTATTGTTCCAGCCAAAGCTGTTCCCTCGATCATGGAAGAGGCCGTTGCCAAAAAAGTTAAGACCGCCATAATCATAAGCGCTGGCTTCAAAGAAGTGGGCAACGTGGAGCTTGAAGAACAGGTTGTGGCAATTGCCAAGAAAGGTCCTCTTCGCGTCTTGGGTCCAAACTGTCTAGGAGTCTACTACTCCAAGACTGGCGTCGACTCACTTTTCCTTCCGGAAACCAAAATTCTCACCACAGGCGAAGACGTCATTGCCACACCCAGACCCATGCCTGGAAACATAGCCATGATCACTCAGAGCGGAGCCTTCGGTGTCGCTGCCTTGGACTATTTGACTGGGCGGCAAATGGGCGTGAGTAAGTTCGTCAGTTTCGGCAACAAATGCGACGTAAGCGAAGTGGAAATCCTCGACTACTTAATTCATGACAAAGAAACCAGAGTCATCCTTGCTTATGTGGAAGACATAAAGGCTGGACGGGAGTTTCTCAAGGTAGCCCGAAAAGTTACAACCAAAAAACCAGTCGTGGTGATCAAAGCAGGAAAAAGCGCCGCCGGCGCAAGAGCCGCCAGTTCACACACCGGGGCTATCGCCGGGTCAGACAAAGTCTACGCGGCCGCCTTCGAGCAAGCCGGCATAATTCGTGCCCGTGACATGGAGGAGTTCTTTAATGCAGGAAAGGCCCTTGCCATGCAGCCTCCCGCGTTAGGTAGAAATATCGGTATTCTCACCGACGCAGGTGGTCCAGGCGTGATGACGGTCGACGAGTTGGAGCTCCAGGGACTAACAGTGGAGCCTTTCTCTGAGGAGACAGCACAAGCGTTCGAAAAACTGAAAGCCGACGGCGTTATACTAAAAATTGCTGCAACCCACAACCCCGTAGACTTAACCGGTTCAGTTACCGATGACCAGTTCGAAATTTCTGTCGACCTTATGCTTCAAGACTCTGAAATTGACGGTGTAATCTTTCTGGGGCTACACCACATGCCCGGGCTTCGCGAAAAATATATAGACAGCGTTGCTAAAGTGGCGCGCAAATACTGCAAACCCTTAGTTATGTGTGACATTGGTGAAACTGAAATGGCCCTTTACACACGCAGCAGATTCGATCGTTTGGGCATTCCGTCATATTCTTCGCCTGAAGATGCCGCACGGGCCATGAAAGCACTCGTCAGCTACGGTTCCTATCTGCAGAGGAACGACTGCGCAGAGGAATACATCAAAGAATATGCGCAGAAAAGAAACAAGCCCTAATAAGCTAACTTTTAATTACTACAGTAACTTCATCTCCGTCCTTAAGCTTCAAAGCCTTTCTTAACTTAACAGGGGCGATGACTTCCAAAACGATTTCGGGGTATCCTTGAACCTGAGGGATTATTATGGCACTATCGATGTCGTCGACGGATGCTTTGAAGAGGAGTCCGACGCAGAAGCCTTCAGCGGGGGAAATCACGCTCGATTTGGACTTCAGAAGGTTCTGTTTGTGTTTGACGCTTTCTGGTGTGAGTTTCAGATTTAGAGTGCCGAGGTAGGGTGTGTAACCCAGTTTCTCTTTCAACTGCTGTTTTACCCATGGAAGTGCAAGGTATTTTTTGCCACTACCTTCCCCGGTGAATACCATGCCTTCAAGTTTTTTGCCGTTCAACAAAAAGCCTATTTTTGTTCTTTGAGCCATTGCGCAACTTTTCTGAGAAGCGGGTTCGCCCCTATGTCGATGACTGGAATAATCATTTTTTCTTTTGTCTCTATAGTCGGCGCATACCTGGGCATTAACGCGTAACCCACAAAACTCCAGTACACTCTGCCGCTCTCTATTAGCATCCTAGCAACTGCGGTGTTGGAGGGCGGCAGTGGGAAATATAGGAAAACTACGCCTTCCGCCCAGTACAAGCCTGCCAGCTTGCCGCCTGCAATGACGGATGTGAACCTTGCCAGGTCGTCGGGCGTTGCGAAACCGGTTTGCTCCATTATCACGATTTCCTTGAAAGGTTCATATTTTATGGTCACGTTACTTTCTTTTGTGCTCATAAACGCATTCGACCTGCAAAAATAGTTTAGCGCGGTCCCTTTTAACTCTACTTAACCATTCATGTGCACTCAGTCGAAGACTCGACAGATTCGTTAACAAGTATAGCAAATTCCAGTAGTTCAGTTGAAGAATTAGTATTGTCTCAGCCAAGATGTCAAGTGAGCTCATGTTCTTCTAGAAAAAGTTATAGCGCAGACAAGCGTTAAGCCTTCCAACAGAAGGTACCTCATCTTGCCCGAAATCCGCGTAGCACTCATAGGCGTGGGTAATAGCGCGTGCGCCCTCGTCCAAGGAACCCAATACTACAAGGACGCCAAAGAAGACACCACCGTGCCTGGTCTTATGCACGTCAACTTTGGTGGCTACCACATCAGCGACATAAAATTCGTAGCCGCTTTCGAAGTAAACAAAGCCAAAATCGGCAAAGACCTTTCAGAAGCCATCTGGGTGAAGCCGAATGTTTGCGAGAAATTCGCCCACGTGCCAACCTTAGGTGTATGTGTTTCACCCGCCCCAATCTTGGACGGGGTGGCACCTCACATGCGGGAGGTCTTCAACGTATACGACGATAGCAAACTCGACAAGTCGAGTGTCGTTCAAGTTCTCAAAAAGGCGAAAGCTCAGGTTCTCGTGAACTACCTGCCCGTGGGCAGCCACGACGCCGTACGCTTCTACGCACAATGTGCAATCGACGCCGGATGCGCTTTCGTGAATTGCATGCCCGAATTCATTGGCTCAGACTCTGCAGAGAGCATAAAATTCGAGAAGGCTGGTCTGCCCGTGCTCGGCGACGATATTAAGAGCCAAGTTGGCGCCACTATTTTGCATCGTAACCTTGTGCGGCTCTGCCTCGACCGGGGAGTCATTGTGGATGAGACTTACCAGCTCAATTTAGGCGGTGACACGGATTTTCAGAACATGACAGTGGAAAATCGCTTGAAATCAAAACGTATCAGCAAGACTGAGGCAGTCACAAGTCTGGTGCCTTACGCATTGCCGACTAGAATTGGGCCTTCCGACTATGTGCCTTTTCTGAAGAACAAGAAAATCTGCTATATCTCACTCAAAGGTCGCAAATTTGGCGACCGCCCATTAAACATCAGCGTTAAGCTCGAAGTGGAAGATTCACCAAACAGTGCTGGCGTAGTCATAGACCTCATACGCGCGGCGAAAATCGCTTTAGACCGTAAAATTGCTGGTGCCCTGTTAAGCATGCCCAGCTACGCGTTTAAGCATCCGCCAGTGCAGGTGCCTGACCCCGTGGCGCGTCAGTGGACCGAAGATTGGATTGCTGGCAAACGGGAACGGTAATCTTCCCATTTAATTTCGTTTTTCTTGTTGCGTGAAGACTTTTAAGCTTCGATAATAAACACTTTAGTCACAAGTTAAAAGGTGCACTTATATGGTTAGAGTTGGAGCATACGAAGTACCTGAAGGTCTTTACTACTCAAAAGATTTTGAATGGATCAAAATTGAAGGCGAAAAAGTGCGGTTGGGTGTAACCGACTACGCACAAAAGTCTCTACGGGAGATTGTTTATGCTGAACTTCCTACCGCTGGCGGAGAAGTTAAGCAGGGCGAACCATACGGAACCGTCGAGTCCGTTAAAGCCGTCTCTGATCTTATCGCAGCCGTAACTGGAACCATCGAGGAAGTCAACGATGAAGTCCAATCTAAGCCCGAACTTCTCAACGAAGACCCATTCGGCAAAGGCTGGCTTCTTGTGGTTAAACCCGCAAACCTGCAGGCCGAACTCGCTAATCTAATGGACTTTAACGCCGCCGTTGAGTGGCACAAGAATCAGGCAAAATAGAAGGAAACAAAATGGTTAGACGCGTAATTGTTATTGGTGCAAACGCTGCTGGCGTGGAGGCTGCCTCCGCAGCACGCAAGAAAGACCGAACCGCTGAAATTACTCTGATCACGCAAGAAAGAAATGCAGGCTACAGCCGTTGCGGATTACCATTTGTCATAGGTGGACAGATTCCAAGATTCACCGACCTTATCGTTTACCCTCCTGCTTACTTCCAGATGTTGAAGCTGACGCTCAAGAACGAAACCAAGGTCACCGCCATAAACACTAAAGAAAAAACCGTCACCTATGTCACCAAGGAAGGTGACACAGAAAACATGATCTATGACAGCCTAGTCATTGCAACGGGCGCCGACTCATTCATGCCTCCTATCAAAGGCAAAGAGAAGAAAGGCATCCTAAGCCTACGCGGCATAGAAGACGGCGAAAACATTCAGGCAGCTGTAAAGGCAGGGGCGAAATCCGCAGTAATCATGGGCGCAGGTTTGATTGGCTTAGAAGTGGGTGTCGGCCTAATCGAGCAAGGCTTGAAAGTCACCATTGTAGAAATGTTACCACAGATTCTGCCGCAACTACTTGACCCTGACATGGCAAAGCTTGTCCAAGACCATCTGGAAGAGAAGGGCATGCGGATTCTCACGAGCAAAGGCGTCGAAGAATTCCTTGGCGACGACAAAGTGTACGCAATCATGGCTGGAGGAGAAAAAATCGAAGCAGACCTGTTTATCAGCGCCTTTGGCGTACGCGCAAACATAAAACTTGCGGTTGACGCCGGTATTCCGCTTGGCGAAACCCGAGCGATAAAAACCAACGGACGCATGGAAACCGACGTGAAAGATGTCTATGCAGTCGGCGATTGTGCTGAAGCGCCAAATATGATCACACACCGCCCGATGTGTGCACAGTTAGGCACCATTGCTGTCCGACAAGGCAAAGTTGCAGGCGCGAACGCAGGCGGCGACTACTCCCAGTTCACGGGTATCTTAGCGTCGGCAGTAACACGACTGTTCGAGATTGAAGCGGGCAACACAGGCTTAACTGAAACTTCAGCAGCACGCAATCGAATCGAAGTTATCACAGGAGCAATCAGCAGCAAGACGAAGGCAGATTACTTCCCAGGCGCGAAACCTATAAAAATCAAGCTTGTCGTCGAGAAGGAATCCCAGCGCATCATAGGCGGTCAAGTAATAGGCGGAGAAGAAGTCACTCAGCGCATTAACTGCCTTAGCTTCGCAATCCAGAAGGGAATGACTGTCCGCGAACTCGCTAAGGCAGACACGGCTTACGCTCCCCCGCTGTGCGAGACTTGGGAACCTATGGTTCTCGCGGCTGAAATGGTCCTAATGAAAATGCGCTAAATCTCACCTTTCCTTCTTTTTCAAAGGTTTCCGCATTGAGACGTTCCTTTCACTCAGAGTGCTGAGTTTAAGTACTCTTTTTATTCTCGTCAGACAGCATATTCCCAAATGGCTCAGAGATCAGGTTTGAAGCGTACTGCACTAGTTTTGGTTGTTTTGGTTACTCTGCTTCTTGCGCTTTTTGCTTCTCTATCTTTTTCTTTCTCGCCTCAAAAGACTCCTCCACTAGTTCGGCGGTCGGATTTCTTCGTGGGTGTCACTGCAGGGGGAACGGTCGCCGAGACCAAGGCATTGATTGACAAAGTCAAAGGCTTCACAAACTTGATTGCCTTCACGAATCTTGAAGTCACGAAAAACTTGACAAGCCTGGAAGAAATAGTTGGATATGCTTATGCTAATAGACTTAGTTTCTTGGTTCAAACCGCTTTTCCCACGCTCCACTCGGGCTTCAGCTTCGACCCAATATCGTGGGCATCGCAGGCGAAAAGCAAATACGGGGAGAAGTTTTTGGGATACTACCTTTTCGATGAACCTGGCGGGAACCAAGTTGACCTCGGAGACTTCGTGCAATTCGACAACAGCTCAAAACCCTACGACTACCGCGACGCAGCCAACACCTACGTCTACTACTTGTACGTCCAGATGCGCAGTTTCATCAAGACTGACAAACTCGTAACCTCCGACTACGCACTATACTGGTACGATTATGAGGCAGGATATGACACGGTTTTCTGTCAATTTGGTTGGAACAACTCTCGGGCAATAAACATCGCACTTTGCCGGGGCGCGGCTGAGATGCACAACAAAACGTGGGGCGCCATTCTCACTTGGACCTACAGCGAATCACCCTTTATGGAATCAGCCTCGGCTCTCTACCAAGATATGGTCACGGCTTACGACGCTGGAGCCAAGTACGTTCTTGTCTTCAATTATCCTCAAACTGGACCCTACGGCGTACTGAGTGAAGACCAATTCGACGCCATGAAAGCGTTCTGTGATTATGCTACAGAAACACCTCAGGAGGGAACGTCGAACACAGAAAAAGTAGCCTATGTTGTTCCAGACAACTACGGCTTTGGTTTCCGTAAACCTGACGACAAAATATGGGGTGTATGGGACGCAGATGAGAAGGCACCGATGATCTGGAATGAAGTTAACAGCCTGGTGCAGACCTACGGAAACGGGTTCGACATAATCTACGGTTCCCCATGGACGAAGGTTTTTGGCTGGACCCATTATGATAGGCTAATTTGGTGGAATGAATAGCTAGCGCCATTTGTGCCCTGGTTTATTTTAGGAGGAGACGATGAGGGCGGTGGCAAGAAAACGTTTATGGCGGCAACAATCTTTAGGGGTCGTTCTCTTGACAGAACGTATTGTTCTTCAGAGAGAGCTATGAGCGACTTGAAACTGCATACTTAATGATGGAAATGAAGAAAACGGATGCTATGGCAATAATCCTGGCGCCCATGATGCTGGTCTTAGCAATGCAACCGAGTTCTGCTGCTGCAAACCATTTTGATCTGTATCCCTGGTATCCCCATTCGATAGTCACTATAACATCTCCGAGTGAAAATGCCCGGTTGCCGGTCAATAATGTTACATTGAGATTCAATATTGACCTGTCTCTTTGGTATACTGGCGTTGTTCTCAAACGCAACCCTAGCTACAGATGCTATTTAAGTTCTATCGAATACTACCTGGATGGAAAAATTGCAGGGAACATAAGAGGAACGGTAAACGATAATCTGTATCGTTCTCATTCTGTCATTTTGAGTCGAATCGATGAGGGGAGACATAGCCTGAAAGTCAGCGTGACTACTGTAGGTGGATATTGGCAATATGTTGGATTGGACAAACGGCAACCCAGAATGGCGTAGCTCACACGCCCATCACCGATTCTTCAAATTTAGTCTACTTTACGGTGGACGTTCCTCCGACTATCTCAGAACCTGTCTATACAAAACAAAACCTACACCTACTCCCAAATACCTCTGAGTTTCAACGTTGATTCGGCAATCATACAAATGAGCTGTACCCTCGACAACAAATCAAGGATAATCCCCGGCAACACAACCGTTCCTGTGCCTGAAGGCTCGCACAGCATAGCTGTCTACGTCAAGGACACAACTGGAAACGTAGGAACTCAGGCATTGTCTTATTCAATGTAAGCATTCCAACACCATCTCCTAGCTTCTCCTATCCCTTCACCTTCTCCAACACAGCAACCAACTCTAGAACCTACTCAGACTCCAATTCCAATAATAGATAATAATCAAACTATGGATTTGACGCCAATACTAATTCCAGGTGGTATCGTGGCGATTGGCATTGCAGTTTGCGTGTTGGTTTACTCTAAGAAAAAGAAGAGATGCCTCTTTATCGGGAAACTTTGCATACCTACGATGCCGCGAGAGGTGTCCCTGTTTTTAGGAAAAATCTTTCCTATTTGGCGACATAACTACTGCGATTCTTCACCGTTTAGTTGCCTTTCAAACTCATTTTCAATTATGTCTTCCTAAGATTACTCTGTTTGGCTCACCATTCAAAAAGTATCTTGTCGCATATCTGTCAACGTTTACTGCATTCCTATTTGGGTAAATGGTTCAGTCATGCCGACGAGCATTTTGCCGAATGTGTTTACGTGATCTTCTTCCTCTGCCAAAATCCTCTCTAGCAACCGCCTCGTTGTGTAATCTCCTTCTTTCTGAGCCTCTTGAATAGCCTGCTTGTACAGTGTTATTGCTTCTTCCTCGTTGAGCTCGTCCTGTTTGAGCATTTCAACGAGACTTCCGCCAACGTTGATAGAATCTGGCTTGATCGTGGCTACGCCATCCAGGTAATCCAGTCTTTCTGCGAGAGCTTCGGCGTGTTTCATCTCTGCAATAGCGGTTTTTCTGAAAACGCATTTTGCTGTTTTACCCTCCAATCCTGTGACTTGGATGCTTTGCCACATATATTGGATGCTGACTTGGAGTTCACGGGCTATACCTTTGTTTAGAAATTCTAGCAACTTCTCGGAAACCATGTTTAATCACTTCAAAATGTATACTGGAATCAAAGCAGAATTAGTATTTAAACTATGATGAACCACCCGTGCAGCTGTGGACGAAAGCTGAAAGTTACCCCATCCGGAAACCTGTATGGGTCGGAAAATTAATTAAGACAAAACCTCTGATAACCTCCAAGCAAAAGGTGAAAATCTAACATGACCATAAAAGTTGGAATTAACGGATTCGGAAGAATCGGAAGACTCCTCTACCGAGCAGCAATGGAGCGCAAAACAAACATAGACTTCGTAGCCATCAACGACCTCACAGACGCAAAAACCAACGCCCACCTCCTCAAATACGACTCAGTCCACGGACGCTTCAACGGCAAAGTCGAGGTCGCAGGAAACGACATAGTCGTTAACGGCAAAACCCTCAAAGTCCTCGCCCAAAAAGACCCCGCGACACTCCCATGGAAAGACTTAGGCGTTTACCTAGCCGTGGAATCCACAGGTTTCTTCACCAAAAAAGAAGACGCCTCCAAACACTTAACTGCAGGCGCAAAAAAAGTCCTCATCTCAGCACCAGCGGAAGGACCAGACGCAACCATCGTCATGGGCGTAAACGACAAAACCTACGACCCAGTGAAACACAACATCTTGAGCAACGCCAGCTGCACCACCAACTGCCTCGCACCAGTCAGCAAAGTCCTCGCAGACGAATTCGGCTTAGAAAAAGCCTTCATGACAACCACCCACAGCTACACCAACGACCAGAAAGTCCAAGACCTCGTCCACAAAGACCTCAGACGCGCACGCGCAGCAGCAATCAACATCATCCCAACAAGCACTGGCGCAGCAAAAGCCATCGGCTTAGTTCTGCCATCATGCACAGGTAAAATGAACGGCTATTCGCTACGTGTACCAACTCCAGACGTATCCATCGTTGACTTAACCGCCATACTCAGCAAAGACGTCACCAAAGACGAAATTAACGCAGCCATGAAGAAAGCCGCAGCAGAGTCGCTCAAAGGTATCATGGAGTACACTGAGGACGAAATCGTTTCAACAGACGTTTTGCACAGTACCGCCAGCGCAGTTTTCGACTCCAAGTTAACCATGGTTATGGGCGAAAAAAGCAACTTCGTGAAAGTCTTTGCATGGTACGACAACGAATGGGGCTTCAGTAACCGCATGGTCGACTTCATAGAGATGGTCGGCAAAAAAGCTGGCTTGTAAAAGAGCCGAATCTAAAACCTTAAAAATCCAACCTATCCTTTTCTTTTTTCAACTGAACTTGAGTAGGGATGTGAAAGCATGACGAATTACAAGACACTTGATGACTTTAAAGTAAAAGACAAAGTTGTCCTCGTAAGAGTGGACTTCAACAGCGAAATCGACCCGAATACGAAAAAAGTAACCAGCGATGTGCGCATAAAGGCACACGCTGAAACTACAATAAAAGAACTGGCCGAGAAAGGCGCAAAGACCGTAATTCTTGCGCACCAAGGCAGAAAAGGAGACCCAGATTATACACCTCTTAAGCAGCACGCTCAGATTTTGGGGAAACTCCTCAAATGTCCAGTGCAATACGTGGATGACGTCTTTGGCGATAAAGCCAAAGCAGCCATAAAGGCGCTCAAAAGCGGCGAAATCCTCATGTTGGAGAACGTTCGCAGCTTCGACGGCGAAACAAAGAACGGCACACCTGAACAGCACGCGAAAACTCCACTAGTGGAGAATCTTGCACCATTGGCGGATCTGTTTGTGAACGACGCGTTTGCCGCAGCGCACCGTGGACATGTAAGTATGGTGGGCTTCACTGCTGTTTTGCCGTCTGCTGCTGGGAGAATCATGGAGCGCGAACTCAAATCTTTGGCGAAGGCGCTGGAGAAACCTGAACATCCATGCGTTTACGTTATGGGCGGCGCGAAAGCTGACGATGCGTTGGACATCAGCAAGTACGTGCTGGGCAACGGCATCGCGGATTACGTGTTAGTTGGCGGTGTGACGTCGCAGCTGTTCCTTGCGGCGAAGGGCGTGGATTTGGGCAAGAAGACAATGGCGTTTCTTGGAGAAGAAAGAGCTGACGCAGTTCATTCCTGGAATCAAGGAATTGCTTGCGAAGTATCCCGAAGCGGTTGTGCTTCCGGTGGATGTCGCGTTGGATTTGAACGGGAAACGCAAAGAAATCCCAGTTGCTAAGCTGCCAACGGAGTTCAGCATATTCGATATTGGCGCGAAAACCGTCGAGAACTTCACCAAAATCATAGTAAAAGCCAAGTCCATCGTGGTTTCAGGTCCGATGGGAGTGTACGAAAACAAAGAATTCAACTACGGCACCAAAAAAGTCTTCGAAGCCATCGCGAACTCAAAAGCATTCAGCCTTGCTGGCGGCGGAAACACGATTGCTGCCATCGAAGAATACGGCTTAAACAAGAAAATCGGATACATCAGCACAGCAGGCGGAGCATTAATCGAGTTCTTGATGGGCAAGAAGCTTCCCGGCGTCGTGGCGCTGGAAACGTCTGTGACGAAAAAGAAAATCTAAATCCACCATTTTCCTTTTCTTTATTGCTGCTTGGTTGATGCTTTTGTATTCGGCAGTTGAGAAAACAAATTGAAAACTTTTCGTTACATAGAAACCCTCCTTTCTTTCCATCAGTAAGAAAGACAGGGGCAAACTAGAAATAACGTCTACGCGTTAATCTTCTGCAGGGGCGCCACGCAGTGACAGATATTGTGTTTGTGTTTGAAGTTCATCAGCCCCATAGACTCAAGCAGTATCTGCATTGGGAAAACAAGCTTTTCAAACGCGCCAAGAAAGAAGAACTATTTGACTACTACTTCGACAATGAAGTCGACAAAAAAATATTTTTGCGCGCCGCAAAGAAATGCTATTTTCCCTCGAACCAAATAATCCTCGACCAAATTGACGCCCACCGCAAAGAGAAACGTCCAGTCAAGTTTTCTTTCAGCGTTTCAGGTGTTTTTCTGGAACAGTGCGAGATGTTTAGTCCTGACTTGCTCGAGAGTTTTAGGCAGTTGGCGGCAACGGAACGCGTGGAGTTCCTCAACCAGACGTACTATCATTCAATCGCGAGTTTGTACCCCGACAAGGAAGAGTTCATAAAACAGATCAAGATGCACCATGACATCGTGAAGAGCCTTCTTGGATACGAAGCCAAAGTGTTCGAAAACACGGAGCTCCTTTTCAACAACGCCATAGCCAAAATCGTTGACGAATTGGGTTACCGCGGCATCTACACGGAAGGAATTGAAAAAGTCTTGGTCGGCAAATCCCCCAACTACCTCTATACATCCAAGGGTAGTCGCAACATCCGCGTTCTCCTGCGAAACTACAAACTAACCGATGACGTGGGATTCCGTTTTAGCGCTCGGTGGTGGACCGAGTGGCCTTTGACAGCAGACAAGTATGCGCAGTGGCTAGCCCAAACCATGGGTAATTGTATCAACGTATTCCCCGACTACGAGACTTTTGGCGAACACCACTGGCCTGAAACGGGCATACACGACTTTTTGAGGCACCTCCCAGAAGAAATCCTCAAGTGGGGTAACCTCAAAATGTCAACTCCGAGCGACGTCATTAGTAGCTATCAGCCACAGGGAGAAGTGGACGTTCCAGAATCACACGGAACCGTTTCTTGGGCGGATTTAGAGAGGGACAGCAGCGGCTGGTTGGGCAACACAATGCAGTGGGCATACTACACGAGCTTGCAGCGACTAGAACCCATTGTCCAAGAAGCCAACGACACTGATTGGCTCAAATTGTGGCGCAACTTCCAGACCAGCGACCACCTGTATTACATGTTCACGAAAGGCGGCGGACCCGGCGAGGTGCACAGCTACTTCAGCCCCTTCGAGTCCCCCCTAAACGCCTACGTTGCTGCACAAACGAGCATCATGGATTTCGAGGCGCGTCTTCGAATGGCAACTTTGACAGCGAACGAGCCGTTCTTGTTCTGTACAGGTTCTGGCGACGAAAACTTCACTGGTATTCTCACGTGGAGCCTTAAAGGCTTCCTGAAAGCTCTGGAAACCGTGGATATCCAAGCCTTAGAGTTCCATAATCGCCGAGGCGACTTTGCAAGTTGGGCTGAACATTCCCTAAAGGACGCGACCCTGCAAGAGCAGCTGGATGTAGTTGCAGAGTCCAAGGCGAAGGGAGAAGTTCTGAGGAAGGGACTCATCGCGGCGGCGAAGAAGCGATTCGACGAAGTTAGCAATCAAGTCCAAACTGACACCAAACTGTTCTAGACAGAAATAGGCAGGTATGCGTTTATAAGGAAAAACACAAGCAGTATTCACAGGCGAAAGACATGAGAGATGAGCTTCCGTTTCCAGACAAAGTTCTGCAGACCCTTCATAACCTTTGCGCTACCGCCGCGGACTTGGCTAAGCGGGGCGAGGAGGTTGCTCGGATTTTGCAGCGTGACCCCGCAGAGATTGAGAGCATCTTGGATGACTACAAGAACCGCGGGTTTGCAGAGAGCTTTTACGATAACGAAGGAAAGAAACGCTTCTACCTTACGGGAAAAGGCATAATCAAAGTCTGCTCACTCTTCACCTAAGGGAGGCCCTCCTTAATGCGCGCCTTGATTTTCTCTTGGGAGTACCCCCCGAGAATGGTGGGGAAACTCGCCGAGTACATAAGCACCTTAGCAACCGATTTGGTGAAGAGCAACGTGGAAACCTACATTATCACGTACCACGATTCCCTTACTGGCGTTGCCGAGGAACCAAACGGAGCAAAAGTCACGCGCGTCACAAACCCCGTCCACTCACACGTTAACCTCTTAACTTGGGTCTTAACGCTTAACCAAGAAGTGGAACGGGCAGCAGCAAACGTCTACTACAAAACCAAAAAGGAAATCAGCGTTATAGACGTTTACGACTGGCATTTTGTCCCAGCAGCCGTTACTCTCAAAAACGCTTTGGGCATTCCCTTCGTGTTTTCCGTCGACAGCCTAGAAGACCACCGTTCTCCAGGATCCAACGCCCCGCTAAACGGGGCTATCCGTGGCATAGAATGGCTAGGCTTCTACGAGGCTGCCGCAGTAACTGCAAAGACAGACTGGATGAAGAACGAAATACCCCGAATTTACCATGTTCCGAAAGAGAAAATTACAATTGTTTCTCCAAGCGCAGGCACATGGGTGAAAGACATCATCGGCGTATATTCAACGGCGGCTGGAGGGGGTCGAAACAGTGAAGCACCAGCTTAACGTGATGATGTTCAGCTGGGAGTTTCCGCCCAGAGTCATAGGCGGAATCAGCCCCCACGTGTACTTCCTATCAAAGAGCATGGCGAAGAACAACGTCAAGGTCCACGTGGTAACCTGCGATTTTCCAGGCGCTCCCGCCCAAGAAACCATAGACGGCGTGGAAATCTACCGCATTGACAGCTACAAGAATCCGTCGCCTGACTTCGCCACATGGGTTTACCTCATGAATCTCAACATGCAAAAAGAAGCCGCCGCGATAGCCGCGAAGCTGCCTGAACCGATTGACGTATTCCACGCACACGATTGGCTTGTTGCCACGTCAGGCATCGGATTGAAGCATGTTTTCCGCAAGCCCCTGTTGGTCACAATGCATAGCACCGAAATTGGGCGCCGCGATGGACTGCACACTACTACTGAACGGATGATTCATGAGACCGAGGCTTGGCTCACATACGAGGCTTGGCGGGTTATCTGTTGCAGCGACTACATGGTGCAGCACGTTAAGTGGGCTTTCGGGTTGCCCACAGACAAGTTGAGCATGGTTCCCAACGGCGTCAATCCTCATTTGTACGACGACTTGGCGAAGGCAGACCTTCGAAGCTTCAGACAAAAGTTTGCCCTGCCCTCAGAGAGAATTGTGTTGTACGTGGGTCGTCTAGTCTACGAGAAAGGCGTCCATATTCTCATTAATGCAGTTCCCAAGGTCCTTGCGAAAGCTGACGCAAAATTTGTCATTGTCGGCAGCGGCTATATGCAGGAGCAACTCAGCAACATCGTCAAAAGCATGGGGCTGGAACACAAAGTCCTTTTCATGGGGTTCTTGGATGAGGAGAACCTGCAGAAACTGCAGAAAGTCGCCGATGTTTCAGTTGTGCCTTCTCTTTTTGAGCCTTTCGGCATCGTCGCACTCGAAGCAATGGCGGCGAAAAGTCCCGTTGTCGTCAGCGACACTGGCGGCTTGAGCGAAATAGTCCAACATGATGTTACCGGGGTAAAGGTTTATCCAAACAACACCGATTCATTGGCGTGGGGCATCTTAAAAGTTCTCACCGACGACAACTATGCCCGGACAATTAGGGGAAACGCCTACCGAGTAATAATGGAGAATTATGACTGGGACAAGATTGCCAGGCAGACGCGGAGCCTATACGAGGCAGTTTTGGGCGAGTACAGTAAAAGCTTTTGGGCTTGAAGAAAGTTTCAAACTAGAAGTAAACAGGGAGGCAGCAGGTTTTCGTGGATAGCTACTTCCCGATTACCCTCACGTTTTCTACAAGAAGCCATGGCGCTACGAGTTGCCCCATCATCCTCTCATTATTCCCAACCGCGCAAACGTTTTTGAGAAGTTCAAAGATGTTACCGGCTAGCATGACGCCGCGGTTGGCATGATCGATTTTGCCTTTGCGGATTCTCCAGACCGGGGTTGCCACAACTGAGAATTCGCCGCTGACGGGGTTGCTGCTGTGAGCACCCTGCAGGTACGAAACCAGCAAGCCATCCTCCACTTCGTCCATGATTTGTTCGGGGGGTTTTGTGCCTGGCAGGACGTGGAAGTTTGTAGCTTCGATGCTTGGCGTAGACAAGTAACCAGCACGTGAAGCGTTGCCTGTACTTTCTTTGCCCTGCTTTTTGGCAGTGTAGTTGTCGTAGAGAAAATTTTTCAGCACACCTTTATCGATTATGGGTGTCTTCTGGTGCGGAACACCCTCCGCATCAAACGCACTTGTACGCAGCCCACCCGATAACAAACCGTTGTCGATTACCGTGACTACTTCTGAACCTACTTTTGTGCCGAGCTTGTCCTTGAAGGGCGACTGGTTTCGTTCTACACTGTCCGCTTTGACCGCGTTAATCAATGTGTAATAGAGCAGCTCCTGCAAAGCAAACTGGGTGAAGATGAGCTTGTAGTTTTTGGTTTCAACCTGCTTCGTCTTCAACGTGGAGACGGCAAGCCGCGAGGCTTCCTTACCCACCCACTCGGGATCTAACCTCAGGTTCCTTGCAGCGCTGAATTCGAAACAGACGGGTGTCACGGCGTTTCCCTCTTTTGCCAGAGTTGCCAAACTGCACTCCACGACCGTTCCCTCCTCGTAGGCGAATACCCCGTTTGAGTTAGCTATAGCGTTGGCTCCATATCCAGCCCCCGCGCCCCCCTCGACCGGGAACACTCGCTCATCCGCTTGTTTAGCGGCGTCAAGCATTCTTGCAGACAAAGCAACGAGGTCCTCTGCGTGGAGCTCCACGATTTTGGCATCAAAAGTGTTTTCTGGCATTGTGTAGTTCTGCTTTTCGGGGAAACCTTTCCAGTCTTTGTCGGGTCTGTTTGCCCGCGCTGCAGCCAGAGCCTTCCCAATCACATCTTCAACCGCTCCCTCTCTGTCTAGGATGTTGGTGTAGGCGAAGCCTATGGCTTTGTTAACCTGAATTCTGATACCTAACCCACGGTCGATGATGCGAGAGGTTTTGGCGATTTGCCCTCGTTCGATGCCTACGCTTGTGGCTTTGCCGTCGTAGGCGAAGGCTTCCGCTTCCGCCGCTCCCTTGCTGCAGGGCCGCTTTGACGGCGTTTTCTGCCAAGCTCAGCAGGTTTTCTTTGTTAAGCGCTGCCACCGATAGTCACCTCGCTCACTCTGATGTGTGGTCCGCCGTCGCCTATAAACGCGGTCTGCCCTTTCCCGCATCGTCCTGAATCCAACTCGAAGTCTTTGCCAACCGCATCCACGTTGAGGAGGGTTTCAAGCGTGTTGCCACTTATTGAAGCGTCGCGGATGGGAGCGCCCAGTTCGCCGTTCACGATTTCGTAGGCTTCCTGGATTCCCACTTGGAAAGTGCCATCGAAGTTTGCTTGTCCGCCGCGGAAGCTCTTGAAGAAATAGCCCAGCTTTACGCCTTCAAACAGCTCCTCGAATTCGTGTTCTCGTGGCGCCATGTAGGTGTTGCGCATGCGTATTATGGGTTCTACACGGAAGTCTTCGGCCCGAGCGTTACCTGTGGGGGTCGCCGTTGAATTTGTGGGCAGTTTCGCGGTTATGCATCAGCCCCGTGACCACGCCGTCCTTAATGAGCAGAGTCTTCTGAGCAGGCGTGCCTTCGTCGTCGTAGCGAAAGCTGCCAAAAGCACCATCTACGGTTCCGTCGTCGTAGAACGTGACCAGGTTAGAAGCGATTTTCTTGCCCATGTTATCCGCGAGTACGCCGCCCGCCAACGCCAAGTCCGCCTCCGCCAAGTGCCCAAACGCTTCGTGCACAAAGACACCCACAACGTTGGGTCCCAAAACGACTGGGAATATACCGCCTTTTGGAGCCTTCGCGTTCAGCTGACCTGACGGCACGATTCGAAAGTCTTTCTCCAACCGCTTCAGGAGTCTCTTTGTCAAAAAGTTCGTAACCTGCGGTGGAGCCGATTTCTTCTCGGCTAAACGTGTAAACTCCGCCTTGAAGTGCAGTCGCCGTCGCCTTCGACCAAACGTAGAGTTTGTCCTGTTCGATGTAGGAGCCTTCGCTGTTTGCAAAGTAGTTTGACCCCGCCAAATCCATGTAGTCGACCGTGCAGCTTTTGACGCGTTTATCACGTTTCAATGCAACATGGGTAGGGTGGACGCAGTTTTTATTTTGTCTTCGATACTTATTTCCGCGGGGTTCTTCTTGGACCTGTTTCCACGCGGTCCTCAACGGGCTTTGTTGGCGCCAGCTTGATGGGGGTTTTTAGTCGTAAGCTGGCAGCTTTTGCCATGGCACATGCGTCCGAAATAGCTTCAGCCAAAACGCCAGCCTGAAGGGACCCCACAGAAGCGAAACCCCATGCCCCATTAACAAGCACACGCAACGCAACACCGCTCTCAACACTCTGCTTCGCGGCTTCTACACGACCCTCTTTCATGGTGAACATGGTTTTGCTGAGGTTCTGAGCGCGGGCTTCCGAGTATTGAGCAGCAAACTTCTCGGTGGCTATGTTGTTTACTTTCCTTAGAAAATCTTTCACAGAACGGTGCCTCCGAATGAATGCGTAACTGGGTATACAGAACAAAGGAATAAAATGGTTGCGTTCTCGGCTTGCTGCATGTCTACAGGAAATCGCCAAGGCTGCTCTGTTGGATTCTGCCACGGTGCGGCTTAAGCCGAGTTTGACTGCTTTGCGCCTCAAAGGACGCCGTTTCTTCCGCTTTTGGCAACACGAGTTTGCCGTAAACACCGTCGTAGCCGGGAACAACGTTGACAGCTCCTTCCCTAACTTTTATAATGGCGTCGGCAATTCTCGGGTCCACCACCGCGGCTGCTAAGGCTTCTTTGGGCGCTTCGATGAGAACATTGTATTCGTCACCGAACTTGTTGACTAGCGGGTTGTAAATTTTCCAAACAGCCTGAGTCGAAGGCGAACCCGCATCAATGACGGTGGCAATTATTTCGGAAAGAGGCATCAATCGTATGAAGCCAGGAGCCTTTGCCGATTGGTAATCGGCGGGTCGGTCAGCGAGTTCCTCCACGCGCTGCTCCACGCCCTTCGTGAGTTTCCTGCCACAAACGGGACAGATGTTGTTAAGTTTTCGGGCTTCCTGTGCTGAGACTGAAACGTTGCAGTTGCGGTGGCCAGTCCAGTGGTACTTGCCATATGCGGGGTCGGTTTCGATGGTGAACTTGAAACGGTTGGTGTCTCCTATCTGGATAGCTTCAGTGATTTCGCGGTAAGTGCTGTGCTCCAGTTCGAAGACGTTGGCTTCTCTGCCCAGCCGCCAGGGCCAGAAGCTGTGGCAGTCACTGTTCGAAATAAGAGTGAGCCCATCCAGTTTGCTCAGTCGCCAGTTCATGGGCGGATCACTGCTTAAACCCGTTTCCAAAGTGCGGATGTGCTTTGTCATATCTTGGTAACAGTCTTGGAGGCTGTCAAACCCGCTGAAAGCCCCGAAAACGCCGAACCATGGTGTCCACGCGTGTGCGGGAAAAATCACGTTCGAAGCAGAAACCTCCATAACCTCCTCAACAAGCGCTGGCGCTGACGCGTTCAAGATGGGTCTGCCATCTGAACTCAGGTTGCCGTGCTTGGCGAGAGCATCGTTAATATGGATTGCTGCTTCGACGCTAGGGGATAAAATGACGTGGTGGACTTTCCTGCTCTGGTTCTCCCAGTCGAAGATTGTACACACTTCAGTTGTAAGCATAAACTGAACTGGCGATTCGGGGCTTTTGATTTTGAAGAGTCCCGTGTCGCCGTCTGGAGTGAGCGTTTCCTGGATTTCTTTGAGCCACAAGGGGTGCGTGAAGTCCCCCGTGCCAACAACCCGCAGACCCTTGATTTTAGCGTAGCGAGCAATTTCTTTTATTGTCATCTGCTCGCTTGTAGCTCGACTGAAGCGGCTGTGAATATGCAGGTCAGCGATTACTCGGATAGCTGGCTCCTCCTTCCCATTTTTCCTGCCTGGCAGTATGTTAGAAATTTAGCTTAAAAGGCTTCCCCGCGAAGAGTCTGTTGCCCAAAATACTGCAAATGGATTTCAAGGTTCCCCATGCCTTTTGTGCCCGGAAAATGTCAGCAGCGACCACGTACAATCGTTTTAAGCGGAAAAACCAGCGGACCTGTCTCTTGCCACTTTCTGCCTCCGATACCTTTTAGGATCCAAAAATGTAGCGTAAAATTCTGCAGCCGAAAAACCGGGGTTTTGTTAGAAGAGTGCATAGGGGAATTTTGTCCCGGTGATGTGCAGCTTGCCTTTTATGGGAATGCCAGTTCCGCAGACCGGGCATTTCATATCTTTGGTGAGGTTCCAGCGGGTAATTTCATAGCTGTACCGTTTGATGACCGCCTCATTGCAGTTGGGGCAGTAGGTGTTCTCGGCGGGGTGCCCCGGCACGTTTCCGAGGTAGGCGTAATTTAACCCAACTTCTTTACAAGTCATGTACGCATGCTCCAAAGTCTCCACTGGGGTGGCGGGGACCGTCGTCATCTTATAATCTGGGTGGAACCTAAGCAGGTGAAATGGAGTGTCCTTGCCCAGGTAATTCTTTATCCAGTTCGCCATCTCTTTGATTTTGTCAATGTCGTCGCCGACCTTAGGGATTACGAGGTTAGTGAGTTCGATGTGAACGCCGTGCAGTTTGAGTTCTTTGAGTCCCTCGTAAATAGGCGCCACGCTGGGAACCGCCGAGACGCTCTTGTAGAAGTCAGGGTCGCCACCCGCCTTGAAGTCAACCGTAGCGGCATCCAAGAACGGCGCAATAGTTTTCACGGCTTCAGGCGTCATGTATCCGTTCGTAACAAAAGTGTTAAAGAAACCCACCTGATGAGCCAACTCAGCGGTGTCACGTGCGTATTCCATGTAGATCGTGGGCTCAGTGTAAGTGTACGCGATGCCTTGGCAGTTCTTTTCCCTCGCTGCCTTCACGACATTCGTGGGCGGGAAATTTTTGCCTGCCACTTCTTTGTCTTGGCTTATCATCCAGTTGTCGCAGAATTGGCAGCGGAAGTTGCATCCCGCCGCAGCAATCGACATGACTGAGGCGCCGGGGTTGAAATGGGACAGTGGCTTCTTGCTTATCGGGTCGACGCACGCCGAAACAGCCTTCCCGTAGTTGAGTGTGTACAGCATGCCGCCCTGATTCTTTCTGACTGAGCAGAAGCCTGAGGCGCCATCGCTGATGAGGCATCGCCGTGCGCACAAGCAGCATTTAACCTTGTTTTCAGCTTGCCTCTCGTATAAAATTGCAGGATGTAACGACATATGATTCTCCCCAAATCAGCCTTAGATAGTAACAAGAAATAAGAAGGCTTTGGGTTAAAAAACTATTCAGCTCGACACTTGAAGTCGTGGTGGAAGCAACTGTAATCTCCGGTGTGGCAGGCAGGTCCCTTTTGCTCAACAATGTACAGCAGGGTATCGTAGTCACAGTCGGCGCGCACGCTCTTGATTTTCTGGGTGTGCCCTGACGTCTCACCCTTCACCCACAACGCTTTTCTGGTGCGGCTCCAGTAAGTTGCCTTCCCGGTCTTCAACGTGTTCTGCAGCGCTTCCTTGTTGGCATATGCCAGCATCAACACCTCTTTTGTTTTGGCATCCTGCACAACAACAGGGATTAGTCCATCCATCTTTCTCCAGTCCATTTTCTCGACGAGGTCTAGCTCGGTCATTGTCTAACTGTCACCCCCATCTTCCGCAAATATTCTTTCACAACGCGCACAGGATACTGGTCGTAGTGGAAAACTGACGCTGCCAAAGCCGCGTCCGCCTTACCCTTTGTGAATGCTTCAAGGAAATGCTTAGGTTCCCCAGCGCCTCCACTTGCGATAACAGGCACGTTAACTCGTTCAGAGATGGCGCGCGTCAGGTCCAAGTCGTAACCATCTTTGGTACCGTCGCAATCCATTGACGTCACCAGAAACTCTCCTGCACCAAGCTCGACCGATTTCAGAGCCCACTGGATAGCGTCTATCTTTGTGGGTTTACGTCCCCCGTAAGTATAAACTTCAAACCAGCAGCGACCCTTCGCAGTTTCAACTGTAACTTTGTCTTTGTGCTCGCCGTAGTTTCTTTTGGCATCTATCGCGACGACCACGCATTGTTGCCCAAACAGGTCTGCCAACTTGGAAATCAACGCTGGATTTTCCACTGCTGCTGTATTCACGGAGGTTTTGTCTGCTCCGCTACAAAGAACTAAACGGGCGTCATATTCGTTGCGTATCCCGCCGCCTACCGTAAACGGGATGTTTATCGCTTTCGCCACACCTTCCACGATATCGCGGAGAGTTTCCCGATTGTCCGATGACGCTGTAATGTCAAGGAACACGAGTTCGTCCGCGCCTGCATCCGAGTACCGCTTCGCTAGCTCAACTGGGTCGCCTGCGTTCTGCAGGTTCAAAAAGTTGACGCCTTTTACGACGCACCCTCCCGTCACATCCAAGCACGGTATTATTCTTTTGGCTAATGGCATTTTTCATTGCTCCTTCACGATTTCAATGGCTTCTCTAAGCGTGAATCTGCTCTCGTAGAGTGCTTTGCCCACGACAGCGGCATCTACACCGACACGTTTGAGCTCAACAAGGTCCTTCAGTGTGCCTATGCCTCCTGCGGCAATAATTTCTCCGTCTGACCAAGTGCAGGCTTCCTCCAGCGTGTCCAAATCAGGACCTGAAAGAGTCCCATCCTTGGTTATGGATGTGATTAGGAAGGATTTTACGCCCAGCCGCGCGTAGTTCTCCAGTGCTTCTTTGAGGGTGAACTTGGTTGCGCTGGTCCATCCTTTAATCATGACTTTGCCGTCGCGATTATCCAAGGCAACTATGACGCGATCTGTACCGACTTTCAGTTGAATTTGCGTTATTGCCTTTTGGTCTCGAAAAGCAAGGGACCCTAGAATAATGTACTTTACGCCAGCATCCAGCAGCCTTTCCGCAACTTCCACGCTGTCTATGCCGCCCCCCACTTGAATTGGCAAACCCGTCTCCCGAGAGATTTCTTCAACTACCTTCAGGTTGTCTGGCTTGCCGAAAGCGGCATCTAAATCTATGATGTGCAAACGTAATGCGCCCTCACTCTTCCATCGTAGCGCCATCTCCATTGGTGTGCCCAACTCGTCGTAGAACGTTGCTTGCTCGGGGTCACCGCGGGTTAAGCGGACAACTCTGCCTTTCATCAAATCAATTGCTGGAATAACCTGCACACACGTCACCTTGCCACGATTCGAGCGAAGTTCTTGAGGATTTGCATGCCAATGTCGCCGCTTTTTTCGGGGTGAAACTGAGTCCCGTATATGTTGTTGCTAGCCACGGCTGAAGGGAAAATCTGTGCGTACTCAGTCTGGGTGCAGATTATCTTCTCGTCCAGGGGCACGGGGAACAGCGAATGCACAAAGTACACGTACGCGTCGTCGGCCACCTCATCGAACAACTCGTTCTCCTTGACTTTCTGGATTGTATTCCAACCCATGTGAGGAACTTTCACGAGACCCGTCAAGCGTACGTTTTTGCCCCTGAAGATAGCCAAACCGGCGCCTGAACCCTCCTCGCTACTTTCAAAGTACAATTGAAGCCCGAGGCAGATGCCCAATACTGGTGTGCCCGCCTTGACTGCGTCGACAAGCTGCCCCATCACTGGTTCCAGAGCCTTAGCTGCGGCGGTAAAGTTCCCTACTCCAGGCAACGCGATGGCGTCGGCGTCTTGGAAATTCGGGGTCGGGGGCGAGATTCTTGCTTTCAGTCCCACTTTCTCCAGTGCAAATTTTAGGCTGAGCAGATTGCCCACCCCATAATCAACAATCAGCACTTGGGGCATTACATGGCACCCTTCGAGCTTGGGACACCCTTCCGCCTTGGATCCAAGGCTACCGCTTGTTTGAGGCTCAGAGCTAGCGCTTTGATTGCTGCTTCTGCTTTGTGGTGGTCATTGCCGCCGTACTGAGTCCACACGTGGATATTCGCGCCAAGCGATGGTGCGAGTGTTTCGAAGAAGTGCACGATATCCTCGGTTGCCATATCCTCGACCTTCTTTCCCCTGAGCTTTAGGTCAATGACGGTGTATGGGCGCTTGATTAGGTCGACAGCTGCTGAAGCAAGCGACTCATCCATAGGAACCGTTGCGGCGCCGAATCGCGTTATGCCTTCCCGATTGCCCAGAGCCTTGCCGAGTGCTTCACCTAAGCCTATCGCTAAGTCCTCAACGCTGTGGTGTTTAAGATCGCCCTTCACTTTGGCGGTTACGTCGATGAGACTATGTGTAGCAAAACTCGTCAGTAGGTGGTCAAAGAACGCGACTCCCGTTTCCACTTGGATTCTTCCTTCGCCGTCCAGGTTCACTTTAGCTGTGACTTCGGTTTCTTTGGTTTTCCGATACACTTCTTCGGTTCTCAATTTCAATCCTCCATGTATTCATGCAGGGTTCTCAAGAGTTTAGCGTTCATCTCGGGCAAACCCACCGTGGTGCGCAGGCAATTATCGTACTTGAGCAGCTTACCCAGCTTCTTAATTACTAAGCCCTTACGCAGGGTTGCCTCATAAACTTCCTTGCATGGCTTCTCAGTTTTGAACAGGACGAAATTCGCTTTCGAATCGAACGCCTGAACACCCTTAATCTCGTTAAGTCTGTTTATGAGTTTTCCTCGTTCGGTCTTCAAAGCCGCGACGCTTTCCCGCATTAAGCAGATATTTTCGAGCATTTTTCTGCCCATGTTCATGCTAATTACGTTTACCACATAGGGCGCGGGAGTCCTATCTAGCGCTTTAGAAAGGTCTGGGTTCGCCACAGCGTAGCCAAGCCTGAGTCCCGCCAGACTGAAAGCTTTGGAAAACGTCCGCAGCACGATGAGGTTTTCGTACTTCTTAATGAGCGGAACCACGGAGTAGTCTGCGTATTCCGCATATGCTTCATCTACCAAAACGATACCCTGGAACTCTTCGATAAGTGCTTCAATTTCTCGGGGTTTAAGCTGGCTGGCGGTCGGGTTGTTGGGCGAACAGAGGTAGAGTAGGTTTGCTTCGGGCGTGAAGGCTTTGTGCATTCCTTCGATGTTTATGCTGAAATCGTCTTTCAGCGGAACAGTAACGTATTCAGACCCTTGGTAGCTGACGTCGCATTTAAACACGGAGAAAGTAGGCACAAAAGTAACTGCGCTTTTGCCCTTGTCGAGGAAGATGCGGATGGTTCGCTCCATTACTTCGTCGCTGGAGTTCCCGACTATTACGCTGTCGGGGGTAATATGGAGATATTCAGCTATTGCTTCTTTGAGTTTGATTTCTTCATTCTGCGGGTAAATCCTGATGTCAACTTCATCTGCGACTTCTTTTAGCATAGCGGCAATTTTTTCGCGCGGGATGAAGAGATTCTCGTTGTAATTCAACTTCACTACGTCGCCTACCCTCAGCCCGTACTTCTTAGCTATCTCCTCGTTGGTTTTCTCAGCATTGTAGACTTCTGAACTCTCAAGCTCCTCAAGTTTCTTTTCTAGCCATTTTCCACATTGCGCTTTCATTCTTCAAACCTCGCCTCAACTGCTTTAAAGTGATTGGGAAGGTTCTCTGCTTCGGTAAGAACTTTTATATTATTTTTGAGTCTGTCTAAGCCTTCTTTTGAGCTTTCCACGATGCTGATTCTTCGCATGAAGTCTAAAGCGGACAGCCCTGAGTAGGCGCTTCCGGAGCCACCCGTGGGCAGGACATGATTGGTACCACTACCGTAATCGCTCAAAGCTACTGGACTGTATTTTCCGATGAGGATTAGACCGGCGGTAGTGATCCTGTCAGCAATATCTTTGGGCTTTTTGGTCATTATTTCTATGTGTTCTGGCGCGAAAGCATTTGCTAGAGCTGCCATCTCGTCGGGGTCATCTTTGCATATGATTATGAATCCGTGTGTTGAGAGCGCTTTCTCCACTATTTCTCTGCGCTCCGCTGAAGCACTCTGTTCGTCAAGATAACGCAAGACATCATTAGCGAGCTTCTTTGACGCCGTAACTAGCCCCGCAACGCTATCTGCCCCATGCTCAGCTTGACTGATCAAATCCGCCGCCACTAACTTCGGGTTAGCCCCCTCATCAGCCAGAACCAGAACTTCACTGGGTCCTGCAGGCATATCAATAGCTACATCTTTGGAAACCTGGACTTTGGCAACCGTGACATATTTGCTTCCTGGACCGACAATTTTCTTGACGGGTTTGATTGTTTCAGTTCCGTAGGCCAATGCAGCTATAGCTTGAACGCCTCCAACCTTGTAGACCTCGTCCACATCACAGATGTCTGCGGCTACGAGAATCAGCGGGTTGATTGTGCCTTTTGAGGTTGGGGGAGAGCAAACTACAACACGACGTACGCCAGCAACTTTTGCCGGAGTGGATGTCATTACGAGTGTGCTTGGGTAAGCCGCTTGTCCTCCGGGAACGTAGCACCCTACACTTTCAATCGGACGCATCACGGCCTGAATGGTTATGCCTTCACGTGACGTCTTGAAACCTATCTGTTGAAGACCAAGCTTTTCATTAGAAAACAATCTTTCTCTCATCAATTTGAGTGCATTTATTTGTTGTTGACTAACGGTTTTGTATGCGGAATCAATCTCTGCAGAGGTGACCCGAAGGTCCCTGGCAGTCAGCTTAGTTTTGTCAAATCTCTCAGTAAACTCAATTAGAGCCGCATTTCCTCGTTTCTGGACAGCACCAATTATTTCTTTAACGCTGCTATCAACAGTTAAGGCGTCTCTTTCCTCTGCTGTCTTTCCCCGCTTGAACCAGTCCACTGGGAGCTCAGCTGATCTCCAGACTTTCACTGTGAGTCGGTTTGGCATCTCATTTCTTTTCTCCGAGATATCTCATCCAACGCCAGAACCTGCCTCGGTTCATAGACTACCAAACCCTGAGCGATTTTGCGGATCTTCGGCAGCAACTCTATGAGGCAATCTTTTTCGATGACGGTGTTGACACTGACCCATGAGTCGTCCGCCAGTGGCGATATAGTGGGGTTCTTCAACGACGGCAGTTCCGTGAGTAGCTTTTGCAAGTTCGATTTCCTGACGTTCACGAATATGTGGATACGCTTGGAACCATCCACTACGCCCTTGAGCAGTGACAGAATATCGAAAATTTTTTCTTGCTTCTCTTGGTCTTTCAAGGCTTTCTTGTTGGCTATGAGCACGGCTGAAGACGTCATGATGGTGTCTACGATTCTGAGGTTGTTCGCTTCTATGGTTGAACCTGTTTCGGTTACGTCCATTATGCAGTCAGAATTTTCTGGCGGTTTAGCTTCTGTTGCGCCGAATGACAGGAAAATTTTTGCTCTTGCGTTATCCCCTTTTTTCCACCAAGGCGTCACTATAACGGGGTCTGAGTTGCCAAAGCGTCTTTTGTATTCAGGTTTGCTTTTCAAGTACTCGGAGGCGATGTTGAGGTATTCCGTACTGACTCGGAAATTTTTGTCTTGACTCCAAATAGACTCCATGTAGTCGCCAACAGTGCTGTTTTCGTTTACACTTTTTGGAACGGCTATTACAAGCCTGATTTTTCCGTATTCAAGGTTCTGCAGAATCTCCACGTCGGCGTGGTTTTCTTGAACCCAATCTTGTCCCGTAATGCCTAGGTCTTGTAGACCTTCACTAACAAAAACTGGGATTTCTTGGGGTCGAAGAACCTTCATTTCAATTTGAGGATCATTTATCGTGGGACGGTACGTGCGGTCAGTTCCTGAGATTTTGTATCCTGATCGCGCGAAGAATTCGGAGGTTGCTTTGGCTAATGAGCCTGCTGGTATTGCAAATTTCACTTTATCCATTTTTGGTCACCTATGTATTTCATTTGTCGAACATTAAGACTGTTCACTAAACGATTTGTTGCTTTCAGAAATTGAGGGACTCTGTTTGGGGATGCTCGTATGGCAGAATACTTTTCTGCTTCTAATCTGTCACAGTTTGGACTGCAGCTAGTCTGGATGAATGTAATCGCCTTTGGTGAACGCAATCCCTCATCTTTTGTCACTGAACCGCACCATAAGCGGGTCATTCTAATAAACGTATCTTTGTAGCCTAATCGACATTTAAGGTTTAACCTATGTCTATTTTTCCTAAGGCGCAATGTGGCCTTTTCGAACTTCGAAAACAAGTGGTGGAACAGTGTTTTTCAAATCTAACTCAACCTCCAAGAGCCCTTCAAGGACTCCTGCCAAGATCTCAGATTCGTTGATGAAGGGCGTTTTCGCCAGAAGATACTTGTCTTTCACGTAAAAATCGCCTAAGCCTTGAACCCTTAACCTCTTGAAAACGCTTTCCCAGTAGTCCTTTGTTACAGTCGCCAACTCCATTGTCGTTTCCATGGAAACCTTCAAGCCCGCACCCATTTTTCTGCCGATTTCCCGCCATTTCTCCTTGGGCGTTTGCTGAATGAGAATATTTATGAGCTCGACATTAACGAATGCTATACGGCTTATTCCGCAATAGTATTCTCCCGGGAACCGCCAGTCATGAACCATCATGTTTCGGTAAACTTCAAGCATTTTGCTGATTAGCGGCTTTATTCCCTGTTCTTTTCCTTCGCGTATCAGCGAATCTATGTAGTCGCGTTCTTCCCTGTCAAGGATGATGGTTGTGCGTTTCGCCGAATCTTTCTCCTTGGACACGGGTTTAGACAGGTTTCTTCTGCCGCTTTGCATGTCCGATATATCTGCAGCTATGCGTATATGCCTTTCCAAACTCTGGTTCTTCGCAAAGAAGCCTTAATAACAGCCCGATGGAATTCTAGAAATCGCCGATGACGAATCTTTAAAAGCTGATTTGATGATGCACCCTGGGGTATCTGAGGCAAAAACTAAGTTATGATTTTCTTCTTCATCAGATATCGCATGAGCAACAGGCCGACAATGAAGAGGACAAGGCCGACCCCGAATGAAGCAGCAAGATCCATTTTTAAAATAATGGCGAGTCCATACACAACATAGGTTGGTCCCGCGAAGACGAGGAAAACTGCCAAAATGGTCATAACGACTTTTCCGAACTTGGAACTCATGAAAGTATCGCTAATAGTTTTGATTTCCTCGTTTTTTGTCATATATGTCCATCTCAGCATTCGGTTACGGTTTACTGTGTTTCTGGTAATCCTTCTTTTATCTCTTTTCCTAAAGCCTTCATCAAAAACTTGAAGGCAAGCAAACCTGCACCCTTGTCAGATTCAAATCCTGCAGTCGCGCCCAGAAGACATATGCCTTCTAATCCCCGTTCCTTGGCCAATGCCAGAGTTAAGCCCGTACCTCCTACGATTCTGCCTCGACTGTAAATTACTGCCCCTTTCTCCATGAATTCAGCTGCAAGTCTGGGCGAAGTAGCCCCTATGTACACTTGCGCTTTCTCCTCAGTTATGGGTACGCCACCTATTGTAATGACGAAGCGGCACCCGAGTTTTTGTACGTAATCCACGATTTCGCCGCAAACCTCATAGTGCGCGAGCACATCATCGAAGGACGGTTGAGTCTCGCCTGACATGATTACGTAGTCAGTGCCTTCTAACGTGGCAGAATAAAATTCGTAACGTGGTAGATTACAAGTTCCCTTTGAGCTGATCGCTACATAATCTGGGAAGCTCGGAGAGTACAACTCCGCAAAAAGTTGTGCCTTGCAGTATTTTATGAGAAGGTGCGCCGCGATTCTGCCGACGTTTCCGAAACCTGGAAGCCCTTGAATGAACGTGGGGTTCTCCAAACTTGGCTTCGCCAGCTCACGTAGATACGGTTTATCCATTGCCCTTGTGCACTTCAAACATACACATGAAAAGGCGACACTAAAATGCTTTTGCGCCTTTCAAAAAAGAAACTATTAATAATTGGCAGAGAGGTAGTATCAAGAATCCGCCGAGGTTCTGCAGAGAAAGTACTAGCGGGGTGGGGTAGCCAGGATTAACCCGCTGGGCTCATAACCCAGAGATCAGTAGTTCAAATCTACTCCCCGCTACCAAAAATTATTCATAAAACGGCTCAAAATATGTTGCCAACTAGCAGTTCTATGGACTTCTGAGTCTGAAAACTAGGCAAATCCAGCCGAAAAAGCGACGCAGTTTCTTAGATGAATAATGTGGGAAAAAGATAGTAGGTTTGGAATGATTTTGCTCTATTGCTTACGCTTTGCCTTTTTCTTCTTTCCCGAAATACGTGGTCCATTTGAGTTTGCGTGCATCACGATGGAACTGCAGACTGCTCTTTTTGCACTTACTTGAATCAAACCAAAGAATCGTGCCGTCGTTCTTAACATGCATCATGCCAGTGCCAGCTGGGAATTCGGTGCCGCAGAATGAACATTTTCTCGGTTTCGGCATGTTTGGATCCCTTTTTATCTGTTGATCTTCTTTGCTTCGCGCTCTGTTTCTCTCAGCATCAAGAGGTCTTGGACTCTTACGGGCCCTTTGACGTTTCGGGTTATTATGCGTCCCTTGTCTCTGCCTTCAAGCACGCGTACTCTTGCCTGCGTTATTTCACCTGTAACTCCAGTGCGGGCTATGACCTGAATGACCTCTGCCGGCGTTAGTTCTCCTGCTGCTTGCGCTTTCTCTTCCTTGCTCATTACTGCGTGCCTCTTTTCATTTGCTCAAGTCGTGTGATAATTTCTTTTATTAGACCCGTAGCGTCTCCTTCCTTTATTATACATGCGGAAGCTGCAGGCACATCAATGCCGATGGCTTTGCCGATTTGTTCTTTGCTTGGTACGAATACGTACGGGATTTTTCTTTCGTCGCAGAGTAGTGGCAGATGAGCAATGACCTCCGGAGGTTCAACGTCTTCAGCTATTACGACGAGTTTTGCGATGGCTCGTTCTACAGCTTTGGTTGCTTCGTTGGTTCCCTTTCTCACAACACCTGATTTTGAAGCTATTGATAGGGCTTCATAGGCTGCATCCACAACTTCTTTTGGTGCTTCATATTTCACATAAAATGGTTTTGACATATCTTGGCCTCACCCTTTAAAGGCACAGATTTATCCTCACTGCTTATTAAAGAATCTTTCTGCCCCGAACCTGTTCAAATGAACATGAGCTGTCGGGTTTTGCAGAAAGATTTATAAGGCGTATTACGTTGACCATGATGTTTTTCGAGAGGGGGATGTTGTTGCAAAGATTGGGGAAAGTTCTCAGCGTGACGCCGTCACAAAGCATTGTTGTGAAACTCGACAAAGCCCCAAAAATGGGTGCCGCAGTTATTGATGAGAACCTCAAAGTTGTCGGTCGAATCTTTGACGTAATTGGACCAGTTTCCTCTCCGTATGCCGTTGTCAAGCCCTCTGTTAAAGACCCAGAAAGACTTGTCAACAAGCAGTTGTATGTCTCTCCCCCGAAAAGGGAACGGAGCTAAAGACAAAATGAGTGCAAACAACGGGTTGAACGAAAATATAGACTCGTCGGGAACATCTCAACGCGTCGAAGCAGCCGTTAAGGTTCAATCGTGCCCCGAATGCGGAAGCACCCGGCTCATGCGTGATTATGAATGCGCTGAAATCGTGTGCATGGACTGCGGTTTCGTTGTGGCAGCCAAAATTGCTGATAGGGGTCCTGAATGGCGAGCTTTCGACGACGAGCAAAGATCCAAGAGAACAAGGGTCGGCGCTCCATTAACGTACACGATTCATGATAAGGGCTTATCAACAACAATCGATTGGCATGACCGTGACGTCTATGGCAAGAGTCTCTCTCCTGGACAGAAAGCACAGGTTTATCGTCTGAGGAAGTGGCAGCGGCGTATCAGAGTCTCGGATGCCACGGAACGCAACTTGGCTTTTGCCCTTTCGGAAATCACCAAGATTTCCAACAACCTGAATCTTCCCAAGAACATTCTCGAAACCGCCTCCGTTATCTATCGAAAGGCTGTCAAGGAACGTCTAATACGCGGGCGATCAATTCAAGGTGTAACTTCAGCTGCACTTTACCTAGCCTGTCGACAATGTGGTCTACCCCGAACGCTCGATGAGATAGCTCAGGCGTCGAATGTTCATAAGAAAGAGGTAGGTCGCAGCTATCGTTTCCTAATTAAAGAGCTTAATTATTCGATTCCGCCGCTTCGACCCAGCCAGTACATCACAAAATTCAGCAATCAATTGACGATGCAGGGAAAGGTTGAAGAAATAGCTCATAAAATACTGGCGTCCGCAAAAGAGCTTAAACTGACGTCAGGGCGAGGACCAACTGGAATTGCCGCCGCTGCAAGCTACATCGCGTCCGTTTTGACTGGTGAAAGAAAAACTCAAAGGGAAATCGCAGAGATTGCACAAGTTACAGAAGTTACTATTCGAAATCGCTACAAGGAACTTGTCGAAAGGCTAATGTTTCAAATCAGTATCTGAGCAAATCTTCCTTTTACATTATTTGACAAATAGATTTTCTTCTTTCCAGTTTTGAGGAGTTGCAATAAATTGGCGGCAATTGTGAAGCGTAGCTGCCGAGATCAAACATAAGAAGGTCCCGGAAAGAGTATTCAGGGTGCGTCTGCAGCAAAAGGTTAAAAACAAATCGAACCAATAAGCGAGCATATGGGGTGAGCTCCTGCAAACGCTAAAGGAATTGACACAGAAAATCCAGACCTTGGAGACTGAGCGCGCCCGTCTCGCGGGTGAAATAGAAAGTCTCCGCAAAGCTGCTGAAACACGGGTGGCTTCCTTAGAGGTTGAAGTGAGCCAGCTACGCGATGAAACAAGCGGTTTGCGTAAGCTTCTAGGACACAGTTAGAGGAGAAACTTCAGCCTATACGAAGCTCAAAATTTAGATTACTGCTGATTCAAATAGTGAATACGTATTTTTTATAGAGAATTCTTTTAAGAGCCCAACTTCACTATCTGATTATGCCCTATAAGTTCACATTCGACATTTCTAAGACCCCGCATCACTTCTTCACGGAAATAGCCGTCGCCAGCTACCAGAAAGGGGTCCACAAAGTCTTTTTGAACACCTTACGGGACATAATTAAGAGATTCAAAATTCAGGAAGCCACAGGACTTAACGTTCAAGACGCTATTGTTCTCATTCAGGACCTAATCGATATCCAAGCAGCAAACCTGATTGCAAGAGGAAAGTTCCTACAAACCACGAAACGAGCCCTGTTTCTTCCACACTGCAGCCGCAAGTACATGGACGGCAGATGCAAAGCAGTCTTTGACACAAACATACCTTCCTACATTTGCGCGCATTGTTCAAAAGACTGCGACGTTAACAACGCAGACCGCATAGCAAGAGAGAGGGGTTACGACGTCTACGTTCTTCCAGGAGGGTCTTGTGTGCCAAAGATTTTGAAGGCACACCGATATGAAGGAATTGTGGGCGTTGCCTGCGGTGAGGAAGTGAAGATGTCATTTGAGTTGTTGTCAAGCATGAAGGTGACTGGTCAATCTGTTCCCTTGTTAAAAAACGGTTGTTCCAACACAGTCTTTAACATGGATGCCCTGTCAAAAACGCTTTAGGAGTTTTTCAATTCTTTCCTTTGAATCTTCGCCTATTAGATTTATGACTGAGGTAGATGTCTCACATTCCAAGGCCTTTTTATTGATCTTTATTGGCGTCAAATTCTTAAGTGACTTCACTAGTGTAAAGGTTTAGTTTGCCAAACTAAAACTGTTAGGATGACCCATATGGAACCGCTCACAAAACGTTCAATTCAACTCCTTAAAACGCTTTATGACAAAGGTCAGTCCACAAATACCTACACGTTGCGAGTGAAACAAGATGAGCTTTCAAAACAATTGGGAATAAGTCGCCAGGCTCTTAATGTTCATCTGCGAAAGCTGAAAACCGCCGGGTACATCCGCACGGGGCGTGGCTTCATAGATGTTACGGAAAAGGGACTTAACGCTCTGGGAGTCTCAACCGCTCCTGCCTTTATCCTCATCAAAGTTTCTCCAGTCAAACGCATTGAAGTATACGAGAAAATACGTGAGCTTGCCATTGCCCGTGCTTTCCGCATTGCTGGCGACGTGGATGCGCTAATTATGGTGGAACGCGAAAACATGGACGAAACTCTCAAAAAACTTTACACGGTTGACGGCATACAGGATACGCGAAGCTATGTCACCATCGAGGTTATAAAGTAGAAAAACTCCCATTTCCCAATAAGGGAGAAACCAGTTTTTTGAAGCTCTATGAATATGAAGCAAAAAACGTAATCGCCACTTATGGCGTGCCAACACCGAGGGGGAATGTTGCTGCCAACCGTGAGCAGGTCCGCGATTATGCCACCATGCTCGGTGGTCCAGTCGTCGTAAAGGCTCAGGTGTTGGCTGCCGGAAGAGGAAAGGACGGCGGGATTCTGTTTGCCCAAACCCCCGGCGAAGCTGAGGATGCTGCAATGAAACTTTTTGGTACATACATAAAAGGTGAAATGGTTGAGGCGGTTCTGGTCGAAGAAAAACTTGAGATAAAAAATGAACTCTATTTCGGCATTACTATTGACAGGTTCAATCGTTGTTATGTGGCAGTAGCTTCCCGGATGGGAGGCGTGGATATAGAAGAAGTAGCGGAGCGTGAGCCCCAGAAAATCTACAAACAACTCATAAACCCTTGGTTTGGCTTTCATATTTTCCACGCGCGGCATATCGCAATAGAACTAGGTTACAAAGGCGAACAAATGCTGCAATTAGCCGAAATCTTTGAAAAAATGTACAGGCTGGCGGTTGAGTACGATACCGAACTGCTCGAGACGAACCCTATTGCAGAAACCCAAAACGGAAAATTCTTCGCTGCAGATGCTCGCCTAATTTTGGATGACAATTCGCTTTTCAGGCATGAAGAGTATGACAGGATACGGCTTGAACAACAAAGGAGTCTCAGCATAGAAGAGTTTGAGGCGCTGAAAAACGGATTAGACTATGTGAAACTTGACGGAACTATTGGGGTGGCAGGAAACGGCGCAGGTTTGGTTATGGCGACTCTCGACATGATAAGTCTCTACGGCGGAAAACCCGCAAACTTCCTGGACATGGGAGGCGGAGCTCCTCTGCAAAGAATTAAAGCTGCTTTTAAAATCATTCTGTCGAATCCGCGTGTAGAGGTGATGTTTGTTAACATTCTGGGCGGCATTACTCTTTGCGATGAAGTGGCACGCGGTATAATTCAGGCGCGTCGGCAACTGGGTTCCTCCAAGTCAATGGTTGTCAGGCTAGTGGGCACGAACGAGCAAGAAGGCAGACGCATCCTCGAAGAAGCGGGCATCCCCGTTTTCGACAGCATGGAAGATGCGGCGAAGAAAGCGGTGCAATTTGCCGCGGAGGTGCCTTAGTCATGGGTATACTTGTTGACTCAGACACGCGGGTAATAGTACAAGGAATCACTGGCGAACAGGGTAAGTTCCATACCCAACTCATGCTGGAATATGGGACTCACATAGTCGCGGGAACAAGTCCCGGCAAAGGCGGAAAGACAATAAGTAACGTTCACGTGTACGATACCATTTTAGAAGCCCAGAATAATCACCAGGCAGACACATCCATTGTTTTTGTCCCAGCTCCTTCCGCAACGGACGCGGCGTTTGAGGCTTTGGAAGCAGGAATAAAAACTGTAGTACTCATCACCGAGCACGTTCCAGTGAATGATGCCATGCAACTGATGAGCTACGCGAAGTATGTAGGCGCTACTGTAATTGGCCCGAACACGCCTGGCGTGATCACTCCAGGGAAATGTAAGGTTGGAATTCTGCCCGCACTCGAGTTTGCTCCCGGAAGTGTAGGTCTCGTATCTAGAAGCGGAACGTTAACATACGAAATTGCTGCGGCGTTGACTAGAGCCGGCATCGGGCAATCCACCTGCTTGGGCGTGGGTGGAGATCCCGTGATCGGCTTGAACTTCATCGATGCATTGGAAATGTTTCGGGCGGACCCTGAAACGAAGGCGGTTGTATTAATCGGAGAAGTAGGGGGCAACATGGAAGAGATAGCTGCGCAACGCATTTTAGGCGAGAAGTACCCAAAACCAGTGGTCGCATACGTTGCTGGACGAATGGCTCCGGTTGGGAAACGCATGGGACACGCGGGTGCAATAGTAACAGGCAGAGCAGGCACCGCCGAAACTAAGATTGTGGCTCTTCAAGCAGCAGGCGTCAAGGTAGCGCAGACCCCAAGCGGCGTCGCCAAGCTGCTGGCTCAAGATTTGGACGTGGGATAATTCGGGTTTGCTCTTTGGGGGTTTGAGGCAAAAAGTATATCTGAAAGATTCGCTTCTGAGTGTTAGCCCGAAAAGAAGGTTACTCAATGCCGATACTTGACCCAGTTAAGAAAGCCATAGCTCAGAAAGCTCGGCTCTACATGAAGATCTGCAGGGATTGCGGAAGCAGAAACGCTGCGACAGCTACAAAATGCCGCAAGTGTCACAGTAAGAACCTGCGATGGAAGAAGAGAGAACTAGTAAAGTAGGCTTTTTTCCGATTTTTTCCTTTTTCAGTTTATGATAGTGGGTGCACAAAACAAAAAGCCAAACAATTTGGAATACGCCTTTAGGACTGGATTTGCCGCACTAAATAAGCAGAAAGCAGACAATTCAACCCAGTCTAACCAATCTGCGGTTTCATAGACCATTAGGGCATAAAAGCCAAATCGCTACCAGAAGCAGAACGAGTTCAGGAGACAAGTCCAAAACAAGGCAAGGGATGTCGGAAGAAGAATAACGGTTGACAATGGATTCTCTATTTCAGCCTTATTTCTTGAAAGCCATTTTCACGACCGATAATTGTCAATTTGTCTCCAGTTGGAAAAGAGGCGCCGTAATAGGAACAACTTGCGAAGATCAATCTCAAAACCCCTTCATCTTCAGACAAAAATAATACTTCCCTCGGTCAGATTTGTCAGTTAATGCACCACAACCTATAAATTCGCGGAGAAAAAAACTAAAGAAGCCAACAAATACGCCAAGGAGCGACACGTTAGTAATGTCGGAAGGCAACTCGGTGCTTATCGGACGTAAACCGGTAATGAATTACGTGCTTGCGTGCTTGACCCTCTTTCATGGTGGTGCAAAAGAGGTCAATATCAAGGCTCGCGGAAAATCAATAAGCTGTGCAATTGACGTCGCCGAAGTCGTGAGGCGAAAATTCTTGCCTGACGTGAAAATTAAGAAAATCGGGATTGGAACAGACCAGCTTTCGCATCAGGACGAAACTGAAGGACTGACCAACGTTAGCACTATCGAAATAATCCTCCAACGGTAAACGTTGACACCGGAGCAGAATTGTGCTCCCTAAAACTTGCAGGTCTTCAAATGAAAACCGAACTATGCAGTTTCTGCTTAAAGAGCGGCATGCTGTGCCAAAAATGTTCAGCCAAAGTTAAGGCTGGCGAAATTAGTGAATTAGACCTGAAAATCGCACGACAGCTACTTCTTCTTGAAGATAAATATCCCTCCCTGCAAAATGTTTGTTTCTACAAAGCCGTTGATGCGAATCGAACCATAGCCTTAATTGTCGGTCATGGTGATGTCCCAAGGCTATTGGGGTATGGCGGCAAAATTATTAAATCCCTAAGCGACGAAACAGGTAAATCCATTCGCATCTTGGAAAATGGTGTGGATGACCGCAAATTCCTGGAAGATCTATTTACGCCCCTGAATATTTTAACAATAAACACGATTTGGCTCCCAGATGGAACAACCGAAACTCGGGTGATATTGCGCAGGAAACGCGGTGCCCAGTTGCCTTTCGACTTGTCAGCAATCAAGGATATTGCACGCACCATCCGTAAGATGAGTCTACGCGTAGAATTCGCCGATTAACAGGAGAAACCTGCGTATGACGCTTGATTCTATTGGAGAATGGGTTAGAACTCACTATTCCGCGAAAATTACGCCAGAAATGGATGGTACAGAAGTAACTCTTTTCGGCTGGGTACAGGAAGTCCGCGATTTAGGCGGAATTCGCTTCGTTATCATGCAAGACCGCGAAGGAACCATACAAGTAACTATTCGTCAAGAAACGCGTGGCGCCCGAAGTTCTCGCGAAGTCAGATGCGCTGCAGAAACGCTTCACCATAGGCGTTAAAGGCACCGTGAAGAAGACAACCATGACCCCAAGAGGCATCGAAATAATTCCCAAGGAAATCCGAATCTTCAACGTAGCTGCAGAACAGCTACCCATAGACATTACAGGCAAAACGCCAGCAAACATTGAAGTACGCTTGGATGCCCGATCGTTGGACCTGTGCTTAGAACAGAACGCCGCAGTCTTCAAGGTTCAGCATACGGCACTTGTAGCTATCCGCGATTATCTATTCGAGAAAGGTTTTCTTGAGGTTCATACTCCACGCATAATCGCTTCTGCAACGGAAGGTGGCGCTGAACTGTTCGCTGTGGATTACTTTGGGCAGAAAGCTTACCTTGCGCAGAGTCCACAGCTCTACAAGGAACAGTTAACTATGAGTTTGGAGAAGGTTTTCGAAGTTGGGCCCTTCTTCCGAGCTGAGTTGTCACATACTAGAAGGCACCTGAGCGAATTCGTCTCTATTGATGTTGAACAGGCTTTTGCGAACGCCGAAGATGTCATGAAGCTTTTGGAACAGGTTATTCAGCACACCTGCAAGACAATCAAACAGAAATGCAGCAAGGAATTGACGGCTCTTAAGTACAGGGCAACTGTTCCTGAGGTTCCGTTTAAGCGGTTCACGTACGACGAGGTTTTGGCTGACTTGAAGGAGATAGGTGTTAACATTCCTTGGGGCGAAGACATTTCGACTGAGGCTTTCCGTGGGCTAGGTAAAGAACGCGGATACTACTACTTCATAACTGATTGGCCAACTCACGCAAAGGCGTTCTACATCAAGCCCAAAGACGGTAAACCCGCGCTTTCCGAGGGCTTCGATTTGATGTGGCGGTGGATTGAGCTGGTTTCGGGTGGAACTCGAATTGCTGAGAAAAACATGTTGATTGAGAGGATGCGGGAGAAAGGGCTGAACCCTGAATCGTTCAAGTATCATTTGCAGGCGTTCGATTATGGCATGCCGCCTCACGCTGGGTGGGCAATAGGGCTCGAACGGTTAACTATGGTGCTTACTGGCAAGAAGAACATACGCGAAGCTACGCTTTACCCGAGAGACAGAATGAGGCTAACACCGTAAACCCATGCAGTCTGACTGCGATGTTCTTATGGGCCTTTTTTACAGCCACAACAACTGCCGAATACTGAATATTGGCGTTTTTTATTTCTTGCAGAACGGGAAAGTGATCCTGACAACAATTCTTTTCCAGTCGTTCACTGGTTAGTTCTGTGCGCAATACAGTTTTGGCTTATGATTGGTGCGGTCTCCGGGAATTGAACCCGGGTCGTCAGCTTGGGAAGCTGATGTCCTACCAGGCTGGACTAAGACCGCTCAAACAGCAATTACACAAACAGATAGCAACTTAAACTTTTATCCGTTGTCACCAAACAAAATCGTTATCAGCAACAACCCAAACAGAATAGCACAGACAAGGGAAGAAACCGTGCCCAAGAACTTCACATACACGGATGCAGGCGTAAACCGTCAGCAGCGCCATGAATCCAAAAAAGCACTCGACTTGCTGCATGAAACCTACAAGTTCAGCCGCTTCGGACCCGTGAAGCACCTACCATTCAGCAACATATTCCAACTTACCGAGAACAACTTTTTGGACCTAACCATTGAAGGCGTAGGAACCAAAGTACTTCTCGCAGAGCTTGCGGAAAAATACAACACCATAGGCGTGGACGCGGTTGCTATGGCCGTGAACGATGTTATCCGTTCAGGCGCTACTCCACTTGCCGTCTCAGACAACATCCACGCACAGGATAGCAACCCAAAACTCGTAAAAGAATGGCTCGAAGGCATCGTAGACGGCGCAAGCCAATCAGAATGTCCAGTGGTGAGCGGCGAAATCGGCGATGTAGCAGAAATCATAAACGGCATATCCGCGGGTACAGGCTTCGACATGGTGGTCGCCAGCGTAGGACAAGTCACTAAGGATCGCATCATAACGGGGCACGGCATAAAACCGGGTGACCCCATAATCGGGCTGCCAAGCAGCGGCTTGCACAGCAACGGCATAACCTTTGCCCGCAAAATCCTGCTCAAGCAGTGGGGCGGAAAATACCAGGCAAGCGACAAACCCGAAGGCTTGGAGAGGGAAATCGTGGACGAGATGTTGGAGCCTACGAAAATCTACGTTAAGCCCCTCCTCAGATTGGCGGAGTCAATAAAAGTGAAAGGGGCTGTGCACATCACTGGCGACGCGTACACCAAATTCAACAATCTATCATCTTACTCAAAGGGCATAGGATTCCGATTTGACAACTTCCACCCACACCCCATTTTCAACTTAGTGCAGAAAACGGCAGCAGAACTTGGCTACGCAGTGTCGGATGAAGAGATGTTCACTACCTTTAACATGGGCTGGGGATTCGGAATAATCGTCGATGCAGCAGACCGAGATGCAGCCATGGACGTTTTGGAGAAGGCGGATGCGCAACCACAACAAATAGGCAGAGTCCTCGACAAACCACAGATAACCGTTCACCATGCGGACAAGAAGCTTATCCTAGCATAACATTTGCGCAATTTCGAGGCAAAAGCGTTTAAATCTTTATTGTCCCGAATTAATGCCATGAAATACCGCGCCAAAATCGAAGTTGGCCTCAAGCCAGGACACACCGACCCCGAAGGCAACACCACCCAACGTTTGCTTAAGGAACTTGGCTACAATGTGGACGCAGTAAATGTCAGTAAAGTTTACAGCATCCAAATTGAGGCCTCCATTCTCAAGGAAGCCAAGGTTAAAGCGGAGGAAATGGCGAAACGGCTTTTGGCGAACCCAACGAAAGATAACTTCACAATCGCCATTGAGGAGCAGAAATGAGCCTCTACACTCGCACAAACTCGGCATTCAACCTGCTCGAAATCAACATCAAAGATGCCGCCGACGCGCAACTCGCAGAAGTCAGCAGCGAGCTCGGATTAGCTTTGAGTCTGCACGAAATGAAGCAGGTCCAAACTTATTTTAGAGCGCAGAAACGAAACCCAACCGATGTGGAGCTTCAGACAATCGGGCAGACGTGGAGCGAACACTGCTACCACAAAACCTTCAAAGGAAAAATCCGCTTCGACGGCAAAGAAATCGACAGCCTCTTCAAAACCTACATAGCCAAAGCAACCAAAGAAATCGCGCCGAAGTGGTGCATCAGCGTTTTTGAGGACAACGCGGGCATAGTCAGCTTCGACAAAGGCTACGGCATAGCCGCGAAAGTGGAGACTCACAATCACCCGTCGGCTGTGGAGCCTTTCGGCGGTGCAGCGACAGGGGTGGGCGGCGTCATCCGCGATGTTCTTGGCGTGTGGGCGGATCCAATCGCCTGTACTGATGTCCTCGGATTTGGACCCTTAGATTACGATTACAACAAGTTGCCCGCGGGGGTGAAGCACCCAAAGTACGTGTACATGGGCGTTACCGCAGGTATAGGTGCGTACGGCAATAACATGGGCATACCTACTATAAACGGCGCTATCTACTTCGACGAATCCTACACCGGAAACGTAGTTGTCTACTGCGGCTGTGTCGGACTGTTGCCGTTGGACAAGTACAAGAAAGAAGCCAAGCCCGGGCACGTACTCATCGTGGCAGGTGGCAAAACGGGACGCGACGGTATCCACGGCGTCACATTCGCCTCTGCGGAGCTGACTGAAAAATCCGAAGAAATCAGCCGACCCGCAGTCCAAATCGCCGATCCCATCGAAGAAGAAAAAGTCAAACGCGCTATGATTGAAATTCGAGACCGCGAACTTGCCTCTGCAACCACCGACTTGGGCGGTGGCGGCATTTCCTCTTCTGTTGGCGAAACAGCGGAACGCTACGGCTGCGGCGTAACCGTAGACCTCGATAGAGTCCCGCTGAAATATGGGGGATTAGCGCCGTGGGAAATCTACGTTTCAGAGTCACAGGAACGCATGCTCATAGTTGTCCCTCCCGACAACTTGCCGAAAGCGTTGGCTGTCTTCGAGAAAGAAGACGTCGAAGCCACCGCAATAGGCACACTCACGGCTGAGAAGCATCTGCGCCTCCGCTTCGAAGGCGTCACGGTGGCGGATTTAGATATGCAGTTCCTCTTCAAACCGCTGAAAAGCACCAAAACCGCTACGCACGAAAAAGTTACCGTGAAAGAACCCGCTTTTTGTGAACCTGAAAACCTAAATCAGATCCTGCTACATTTGCTTTCTGCGCCCAACATCGCAAGCAAAGAAAGCGTAGTTCGCAGCTACGACCACGAAGTTAAGGGCAACACCACGCTTAAGCCGCTTCACGGTGATTACGCGGGACCCAACGACGCGTCCATTATCAAGCCGCTGGACAATTCGTGGAAGGGCGTTTCCATCAGCTGCGGCATGAACCCCAACTACGGCAAAATTGACGCTTACCATATGGCTGCCTCAGCCATAGATGAAGCCGTCCGGAACAGCGTGGCCGTCGGCGGGCAAAGAATCGCTCTTCTGGACAACTTCGTGTGGGGCAACCCAGAGAAACCCGAGAGGTTGGGCTCGCTGGTGCGAGCGTGCGAAGCCTGCTACAACGTGGCAACAGCTTTTAAGACGCCGTTCATCTCGGGAAAAGACAGTTTATACAACGAGTCGCCGTTGGGACCCGTAACACCAACGCTCCTCATTACAGCCGTCGGAGTGGTTCCAGACATACGTTCAGCAGTGTCCATGGACTTGAAAGCGCCAGGCAACCTGCTCTACATTGTGGGCAAAACGTACGCGGAGCTGGGCGGGTCCGAATACTACAAACTCCAAGGTTTCCTGGGAAAGTCCGTCCCCAAAGTTCGCGCAATCCAGGCAAGAAAAACCTTCTACGCAATGACCAAAGCCATCAGTGCAGGCGCCGTCAAGGCGTGCCATGACCTTTCGGAGGGCGGCTTAGCGGTGGCAGCGTCTGAGATGGCCCTGGCAAGTAGCTACGGCGTTAGTATGAATTTGCGGAAGGTTCCATGTAGCGGGGTCGAGCGGGATGATTTCTTGTTGTTCTCCGAATCTAACAGCCGTTTCTTAGTTGAAGTTAACCCGAAAGACAAAGCAGCCTTCGAAGCAGCCAATAAGGGAAGAGACTTCGCGGAAATCGGCAAAGTCACCGAGAATTCGGAGTTGAAAATCACAGGGCTGAAAGGCTCAGGCGTTGTCGACGCAGCAGTGGCCGATTTGCGTGCTGCGTGGAAACGAACATTGCGTGGAGATGCATAAGCATGAAGTTGCAGGATATGCGTGTCTGCGTTATGCGGGTGGGCGGAACCAACTGCGACGCCGAAACACAACGCGCCTTCCAAGAGCTGGGCGTGCAAGCGGAGACCAGACACCTAAACGAATTGGTCAAGCAACGTAACCTGATGGACTACCATGCACTCGTTTTCCCAGGCGGCTTCAGCTATGGCGACTACGTTCGGTCAGGTGCCATATTCGCGCGAATGCTCACCGCAAGACTTGGCAAAGACCTCCGCGCATTTATCAACCAGAACCGTCCGATTCTGGGCATCTGCAATGGCTTTCAGATCCTTGTTGAAGAAGGGTTGCTGCCGGGTTTCGAAGGCGTCAGCGCGTATCCCGAGGCTTCGTTGGCAGCAAACATTCCGCAGGGTTTCAAATGCGAGTGGATTTACCTCAAAAACGAAAACCGCAGCAAATGTATCTTTAGCAGCAAGATTCCACACGGCAAGGTTCTGCGGATGCCAATCGCTCACGGAGAAGGCAGATTCCTGTTCCATAAAGAGGAAGAAGCGCAGCTTCTGGAGAAACTAATCGACAACGATATGATAGTCTTTCGTTATTGCGACAAGAACGGAGCCGAGGCCGACGGCAAGTACCCAACCAACCCCAACGGCAGCTTCCACGACATCGCAGGTATCTGCAACCATGAAGGCACCGTATTCGGATTAATGCCTCATCCGGAACGTGCTTTCTACTGGTGGCAACTACCCGACTGGACCAAGCAGCAGGCTATGCCGCAGTACGGAGACGGTAAACTCATCTTCGAAAGCCTACTTGACCATTTTGCTAAGAAGCTGTAGGTCTTTCGCGTAGGGCAGGTTTGTTCTAGCCCCCATTTTCAACACTTTTCTTGACGCCACAAAGTTTCCGAGTCTACCGCATTCTCGCAGCCCTCTATTGTTCAGCAAGCCATATAGAAAACCCGCGCAGAACGCGTCCCCCGCCCCGGTCGTGTCCACCGCCTTTGCATTAAACGCGTCCACATGGAAGCGTTCGCGGCCGTTCGTGACGTAACAGCCTTCGATGCCTAGCTTGACTGCGACGACTTTCACGCCTTTCGCGATTAAGGCGTCAGTGCCTTTCACGTACTCGGCATAGCCAGTCATTAGCTCAAGTTCACCCCGGTTAGGCATAATAACATAGGCTCTTTTCACAACGGACTCTAGCTGTGCTAAACCTCGCCTGGCGTAAAGCGCTCCTGGGTCAAAGCTTACTTTAACATTTTCTGGCAGTTTTTCCAGAAATTTTTTCTGGGTCAGGAAGGATTTTTCGCCAACAAACGAAGTCAAATGAAGATACTTGGATTGAGCAACATAGTTGGAGTCTACTTCGTTGAGGGCTAATGTATCGTTGACGCCTGAGTCAATATATAGCGCGCGTTCTCCCTTCTTGTCCACAAACCCCATTACTGAGCCGCTTCTACCAAGTTTCGCGCGGACAATACCCTTGACATCCACTCCTTCCCTGCGGAAATCATCAAGGAGCAAACTGCCTTCTTTGTCCCTGCCAACTTTTCCGACGAAGCCTACTTTACAACCGAGCCGCGCCAAGCCCACCATCGCATTGGCTGCTGAGCCTCCACAAGATTCCTCATGAGTCTTAACAAAGCTCTCTTCTTCTGCGCTGGCGATGCGGTTTACCTTGAAGAGGTTATCTATGTTAAGGGCGCCAAAACCAACAACGTCAAAACCCGTCATACGAACAGCTCACGCAGGTTGATTTTGTACTTCCCCAGTTTTCCACCGTAGTTACCAGCTGAAATCTGCACGACGCCGTCAATGCTGCGAGCGGCTTCTATTCCCGCTTTCATCGCTTTTCGGACCGCGTCCATGGAAACTCCATTGATTACTATTTCTGGGATGTAGTTGACGCCGTCGGGAACCTTCGAAGCATCGCCCAGCTTTTGTTTAAGCGACGGACAGTACAGGTGATTTGTTGTTGGGCCAATCAGCGGGTAATGCGTCTCGGGCTTGGAACCTGCGGAACAAACGTCAAAGGGTGTAATCACACCTGGTACGCCGTGGACGGCTTCAAGGGCTTTGTCTGCTGCCTTCATCGCAGCATGTTTGTTTTGGCACATCAACCAAATATTTCCGCCCGTGACGCCATGTGCATACCCCAGTTGCCGTTCTATTACAAAGTCGGGGACCATCAATGGAACAACTATAACTTTCTTGCCGAACCGTTTCTCAATGTATTCAAAACCGTCCCCGCAGTGACCCACTCGCTCCATCATGTCTATCTTGCCCTCCGCGTTCGACAAGTCATCAAAAACCGCTGTAAAGGGCTTAACTAGTATATCCTGTCGAATTCGGTATGAAAGTTCTTTCTCGAATTTCTCGAGTGACTCACCAAACGTCTTGTTCGAGTTCACCTCCGCCCAAAGTTGGAAAACAGCGCCGTCACGCCGGTCTGGAGTTTCCTTCCTATTCAGATACCGCTCGAGCCCACCTTCCAACCTACCAATCACTACAGAAGGTGTGGCGGTTGCGTCTTCAGCTGCAGCCCGAACCGTTCGCTCGTCATCCGCCGTGACGATTAGTCTGCAGAAAATGCCCTCAAAAGCTTCCGCGAAAGTATCTTCGATTGAAGCTTTCGGCTTATCCGAGTTGTCCAACTGCTTCGCCTCGTACCTTCATCCTGAACTCGCTGCTCTCATTAGTCAGCAATTCCATATTCGCCTCTGTGACTATTTGAACTTTCGGCAATGATTCCCCATATAAGGCGAAGATGTGATTGAGAAGAGGCCGGTTGATTTGGCTTTTCTTAAGGTGCTCAGGTTTCCAGTTTTCTATTGTTTCTAATACTTGGTTTCTTCCAAGGTTGAGGAAAATGTCGGCGATTAGGGCGGTAACAATGTTATTCTCCGACATAACCGACACTTCCGCGTTTTTAACGGCGTAGCCGTTGCCGTTAAAGGCGACAGTCAGACCGCCATTTTCGCGAACCAGCTTGAAAGCTTGCACGTCAGTTATACTGTCGCCCACGTACATCACGCCGGACAGGGGGACCTGCAGTTTTTTGGTTATGTCGCAGATTGCTTGGACTTTCTGTTCCCCGCCAATCGTTGTAACTTCGGAGAAGATGCTGCCGCAGCCCATATCTAGGATTTCTCTCCAAAAGACGTGCTCTAGCCGCTTGATGGTTCTTTGGTCTCTGCTTGAAAAATCTCGGAGATTCTTAGCTCCAGTTGGGATCGTTATCATCTGGAATGCGGCGATTTCTTGAGCAATTGCTTTTAGCTTCGCCTTCTCTGTTTCTGTAATGTCGTATTTGTCGATGCGCAGTTTGGTGCAGTATGTGTTTTCAAACGGGAAGCCGATACATTTGCATAGTGCTTTGATGTAGTGCTCATAGCTTGTGCTAACGATGAAAGCTTCAGCTACGCCTGCAATATGCTTCAGGGTTTCTCTTGTTCCGGCGATTAATAACAGGTTTTGAGCGGAGAATTTTTGTATCTTTTTGTCCGTCACGTCGTATGCTTTCAGGAATGGTAAAATGAGCTTAAGCGTATCGCCTGCGTTGTAACCCTTCTTTTTCAAGATGTCTGCAAGTATGTCGTCATATTTGCTGATGAGTGAGAACAGCTTATCGCCATTTGGGACAAAGTGGGCAGTCAGTTCAAAGGCGTTGTCGTTCTTGGATATAGGTCCTTCGCAGTCCGAGACGAAAAGTCGTTTCAAGCTTAAGCCCTCAACTGCTTCATGTGCCGAACACTTTTCTCTATGGTCTGCTTTGAAGCAACGTCGGTTCGGCTCCACAAAGCTCCACCCCTGATGGCGTTTATGCCTTCAAAGCTGACTCTGCGCGCTTCCTCTATGTTTTCGCCAACACCCAACACGCCGACCACTCTGGATTTCAACGCATAATTTAGGGTCTCTCTGAGTTCCATAGAACCCGGGTATATGCGTATTCTGTCTCCAAACTTGCGCCTAAGAGCAATCGCTGCCGAAAGGTCGACGGGAGAGTCAATCTCTGTTTTTCTCACTTCACCGGGAAAGACATCTGAGTAGCCGCCGTAACTGGGTGGAACCTTGTAGGTTAAAACCGTCGCCACCTTCTCAACTTCTACTCTGGAAAGGGTGCCCTCCAACATCCCGTAGCAGACATCAACGAAATCTTCCTTCAGAACAGGAAGAATGTTAATTATCTCAGGGTCTCCTGGACGGCTGTTGTTCTCCAAGATTTTCGGTCCGCTACGGGTGTGCATGAAAGCCAAATAAAGTGGCACACCTCTTAACGCAGAGTCGTCATTGATTTTAGCTGACCACTCTTTGAAGATATTCTGCGCTATGGTAAGTTCGTTTTCTCGATCTGCTTTAGTCATAAACGGCAACTGATCTGCGGTGTCCTTGTAACTTCCCATTCCACCCGTGTTTGGACCTTTGTCGTCGTCGAAGGCTCGTTTGTGGTCGCGAGTGTCAGGCAGAACCGCGAGGTGTTTGCCGTCACAAAAAGCCATAAAGCTGGATTCTTCTCCGTCAATTTTCTCTTCGATAATTACGGTTCCGTACTGGAAGTTGGAAAGGAAATGCTCAAAAAGCTGTTCTCTCGTCGTGAAGTGGTCTCCCCAAACGCCCACGCCCTTCCCTGCAGTTGGCTTGTCTGGTTTCACGACGGCTTGGTTTTGGAGTTCATCAAGCCATCTGTAAACTGCTTTCTTTGCTTCTTCGACACTACTGTAGTCTTTCGGGTTAAAAACTTTGAAGCGAGGGTTAGCTTCAGGGGCAATTTCCTGGAAAAGAAGTCGTTGTTCCACTTTGCTGACTTCTATTGCGTACTTCTGTTTTGGGCAGATGACGGGAATCCCCGTGCGTTTCTCGATTTGGTCGCGGGCACCCTCAATTATGGGTTTTTCTGGTCCAACGATAGCAAAATCGATCTGTGCTTTATTTGCCTCGGCGAACTTGGCAATTGCTTCAACGTTCAAGTCGGGGATTACTACATGCTTGACTGCCTTTTCAACGTTGAAGGGGTTTCGCTGCTTGTCCGCGATGTACAATTCGACCCTGTATTTTGGGCTTCGACTCAGTGCGTCTACCATAGCGACTTCTCTTGCGCCGTACGAGACAACTAGTACGCCAATTTTCTCCATTGGGAAACACCGGTTTGTTAGAGAATTAACGCTTGGGCTTAAATTGTTTTACCACTGTACGCCTTGCGATTCACTGGCAGTCTCGTAAATCCTTGATTTCTCTTTGTATCCTGCGAGGAACTTCTTCTTCATTTTATCCGCGAACTCTTGAGCCAATGGTGTTGGATATTTGCCTGTAATGCATGCCATGCACAGTTCATCTTTTGAGCAGCCCGTCGCTTTTACAAGATTCTCAATGGATTGGTAGCACACCACGTCCGCGCCTATTATTTTTGCGATTTCTTCCTCGTTATGCGTTGAACCTATAAGTTGTCCGTAAGTGGACATGTCAATACCGTAAAAGCAGGGTCCGATAATTCGTGGGAAAGTAACGAACATGTAAACTTTCTTGGCGCCCGACTTTCGCAGCTTATCTATTATGATTTTGGTAGTGTCTCCCCGGACGATGCTGTCCTCAGTTACGATAACTCGCTTCCCAGCAACCTTCGAGCCCAAAATGTTCACTTTGCGGTCGATTGTAGAGTACCGCTCGTTGTCAAGCAGAATAAACGCCCGTTCTGTAACGTATCGATGTCTGCGGCTGGCACGTTCCCACCTCAAACCCGAAGCTTCATGAACGCCCATGGCTGGGTCATCACCTGTTTCCGGCACAGACAGAACAATATCGGCGTCTTTGCTGATTTCCGGAAACTCCTTAACGATATTTCTTCCGAATTCTTCGCGAATTTCGTAAACGTATTTCCCATTGAAACGGGAGTCGGGTCTAGCGAAGTAAGCGAATTCGAAAGCGCAGAAAGCTTTGCGTGGCTTCTCGATCAGTTGATGCCGCACAAACCCATCTTTGGTTGTGGTTACGAGTTCGCCTGGTTCCAGTTCAAAGTCGCGTTCAAATCCGTTTATGTCCAGGCTCACTGTTTCAGATGAAAAAACAAGAGTTTTACCGTCTGGGCTGTGTCCAGCGCATAGAGGTCTTATCCCGTGAGGGTCTTTGAAGGCGAAGAATCCTCCGTCACCAGTAATTCCTATCACCGAGAAGGAACCTTCCAAGCTTAACATGGTCGCTTTAGCTGCCGACGCAAGATCTTTGCCTCTTCTAAGTTCGATAAGCAACTTATCGCAGACCAAGTCTGAATCGCAGGCACAAGTGGTTGCGGGGAACTCTTTGTTAACTTCTTGGAGCAGCTGCTGTGTGTTAACGATGTTTCCGTTGAACGACACAGCAATTTTTATGTCACCATCCTCTGCGGTCATGGGCTGAGTGCCCTGGACAATTGATCGGTCGTCGCATTTTCCCGACGTAGTGTAACGGACATTAGCGATCCCGACGCTGCCGGGCAGCCGTTCGAACCATTCTTGAATGGCGCTATTTTTCAGTTTAGGGACTAAATCCAGATTCTTGTAGCTATAGAACTTGCCTTCATGGTAGGTTAAGAAGCCATGCGACTGGTGCCCTCGATGGTTCTCCGCCCGGAGACCCCAATACACGTAAGAGAAGACCGGTTGGTTCTCGAAGTTTTTTGCGCCGAAGACGCCGCAGCCTATGCAGATTCCTCTTAATGATGCAGAAAGCATTAGTAAAAAGGCAGCTTATGAGCTTTTAGGACATTTTCAGTTAAAAAACCATGGAAAGTCTGACAGACAAACCTAAACGGAATTTGTATCTTATCCAAGTTAGCCGTTCAGAACACCGATATTTCTCTTGTGCCTTGGATTCGCGACCAGAAGACGTTTTATTTGCCGAAAACCTGCTTCCTTCAGAATCTTCTGGAGTTTATCCAACTATACAACCTGGTAAAGTGGCGGATGTTTATTAACGTCCTAATGCAGTCTGTTTGAGGCCTTAACCTCAGCAACTGAGTTAACCTTGTTCGCATCAATTCAGTATCGAATTTGTGGCTATACTGATAGCGTTATCATCTGGACTTTTCGTGCTACCTCTGTAGTCAACAGTCTGTCTGGGTAGCCGATGCTAGCTTCTATTTTGTCGTCGTAGGGGATTTCTGAGAGGAAGTTTACACCCAATATTTCGGTTTGCTCCTGAATCCTTTTTGTTGAGGTCATCTTCATATTTTCTACGATGCCCACGATTGGAATCTTGAGTTCCTGCAAAAGCTGCACCTGTTTCTTGACTGTCTCAAATGCTAGCTGCGACGGTGTTGTCACGATTAGAAATTCGATGCGGGGAACGAGCCCCACCAAGTCGAGCAAGGCGTCACCGATTCCAGGCGGGGTATCAATAATCAAGTAGTCCAAGTCGCCCCAAAGGGTGACCGCTAGCATTTCGATGAGCGCGTTTGAGGTATCTATGCCTCTTAAAGGTGTAGCTTTGTCGCCGCTGTAGTAAATCAGTGACATATATTCTAAACCTTCAACCTTGGGTGGGATGAGCCCTTTTTCTTCAGTCGGTTTCACATCTTTTGCGCCTAGAATCAGGTGCGTAGAAGGACTGGTAAAATCAAGATCGAACAATCCGACTTTGCAGCCATTGCGGGTAAATGCGAGGGCTAATGTGGTTGCAACGAGGCTTTTGCCAACTCCACCTTTCCCGCTGGAAACAGCAATGATTCGACGTATACGCTTGAGACGTTGGCCTATAATGGTTGATCGCGGATCAATCACGATTATTTGACTCCTTTGATACTTTCAAACCAAACCCCGCGCCCTTCGGCGATTTCAAAGTCGGGACTGCCACATTTGGGACACTTGATGAAGGTGTGGGCAACTTCGGGAACAAAGTGTATGGCTTCCGCCGTTTCCTTGTCCACCTTTTTCTTGTCATATATCCAATTGGTACCGCAGACTCGGCATCTGAGCTTGGTTTTGGCCGTGCGCACACGAAATCTAGTGGTTTTGAAGATGGCAGGTTTAAGCTGAGAAAGAGCGAAGCGGAAGATAGGACGTTCCACCTGCTGGAGTTCTCCGATTCGCACGGTCACTTCTGCAACCTGTTTTAAGCCTTGTTTCTCGGCTATTTCTGCGGCGGCTTTGATGACGGCTTCTGCTAGTGCCCATTCATGCATAAAAAAGCCTTAAGGGTTTGCGGAAATTAAACGTTTGCAGTCGCTCCTTTGGCTGATCCGCTTTTTTTTGCGTTTTTTGGGGCGTTTGTTTATTGTTGTTTTTCAACAATTTTTGGCGGTAGTAGCTGTCAATGACCAATTGTCGGTGTTCATTACCTTAGCTTTGATAGGCTTTAGTTTTTCAATTGTACCTGAATTTTCTCAAAAAACTACTGCGAACTGGCGCTACCGTAATTCAAAGAAGTTGGTTCTCAAAATAGGGCGACGATGCTGTAGCCAGTTAATATAAGCCTTTTCTTGAATGATGATTTTGTTGGGCTTCGTTGGCAACGGTTATTAACTGATTCTTCGCTTAGGTTTATTATGCCAGACAAAATTCGTTGTGCTCACATACTAGTCAAAACCCAAACCGAATCCAAAGCCGTCCAGGACCGCTTGGCTAAAGGCGAAACGTTCGCAGCAATTGCTCAATCCTGCTCATTGTGCCCCTCAGGGAAGAAAGGTGGTGACCTGGGAAAGTTCGGCAGAGGACAGATGGTGAAGGAATTTGAGACCGCTGCTTTTGCGCTTCAGAAAGGCGAAACCTCAGCGCCCATCAAGACGCAGTTTGGGTACCACGTTATAAAAAGACTAGAGTAGAACCACGCTTAACTTTCCTCGTTTTATGTTTTCTCTTCGTTTAGTGGTAACTAAACTTCAAAAGCTCTGCAAGTTAATGCCTCTAATGTTTCATCAAATTCGGATGATTTTATAAGCCTCACAGGAGACTTCCTACCAAATCTACAGGAGTGCTGACAACGACTAAGAAACGAGGAGGAAAATCTCCTTAAATTTTCCTTCACAATTGAAAAGTCACCTGAACAGGTATCGACTTATTCTCGTGGGGTTCGTCGTAGTCTATGCCCTTTTTCTTCTTATTGGTCTACTCGACATGCCCATTCACTGGGATGAGATCAATCACTTCAACGGCGGTTTGCTGCTCATTCGAGGTCAAGTATTACGATACTTCTTGACCAGCTCATTCTATCCTCCAGTTTTCAACTTGGTCACTGCCGGCTTTTTCGCTGTTGGTGGTCCATCAGTTTTCGTTGGAAGACTCGTAGCTGTCGCATTCACGCTTCTTTCGCTCTTCACAGTCTACGAACTTGCCCAAAAGATGTACGGTCCAAAAACCGCCTTGCTTTCCAGCGTTCTACTCGGTATCATGCCCGGAATATTCTGGCTTTCACGCATCGCGTTAATCGAAACCGGTCTCATATTCGTCTTTTCTCTCTCCCTGCTCTTCTTATACAAATGGCTAACCACAAATCGCGAGAGGGACCGCATCCTATCAATAATATCATTCAGCGTTGGTGTAGCAGTAAAATATCAAACCCTAGTGCTAGCGCCAATCATAGTGATGATGAGCTTGATTGCCTTCGGAAAAGGCAACTATCTGAAAGCAGAGCTTGCACGCTACTTCAAGCTCCCCCGCTTAATCTTTACAATAGCCGTGACCGCTGCTGCTGCGATCATTGTTTACGGACTTTTTGCATCAGGACTAATTTATCCCTGGCTCTACGCTATACAAGTGGGAACTGCTGACAAGGTAGCTTCCAGCGCCCGATTTCCAGCGCCCGTTTTCTACCTTATCGATATGACTTGGTTCAATAGTAACATTCATCCAATTTCGTTGCTTCCGTACCTTATCGGATTCGCTGGCTTAATCCTGTTTGCCTTCAGAAGAAAAACCCCAGACAAATTCCTTCTAATCTGGTTCCTGACGGTGTATGTAGTTTTCACGGTAATTCCGAATCGAGACTGGCGCTACATTACGCCCCTATTTCCAGTGCTCGCGATTTGCTGCGCCAATCTACTCACATCAACCTTGAGCAAGATGCAAAAAACCTGGCAAAATACAAAAACCAGCCTAAATAGGAAACGTGCAGCAAAGATAGCAGCTGGTGTTCTGGTGGCCCTTACAGTTGTAGGTGTCTTTTGCAGCTGTGTTGACACTTTCTATTGGACGAAGTCGGATCAATTCCAGGTCCCGATACAGGAAGCAACAGTTTACGCAGCTCAAACCATGAAACCAAACCAAACAATCGCTGTCGTTTGCCCGCTCAACTTCATCAACGACGACATGGTTTGGTTTTATCTGAACCTTCAGGCACCGAACGAGAGCCGTGTTTGGCAGTACCCTCAGCAAGCCGCAGATGCCTATACTCCGAACTTCAACGTGACCGAATTTGTGACTTTGTGTCAGCAAAACAATACCAAGTATGCTTTAATTTATGAGAACGACAAAAACCAATACTACGGAAGTTCCCTAACCTCAGTCGAGGTCATGGCTTCACTGAAAGCCACTGGCAAGTTCGCTCTCGAATCCTGTTTTGGAGTAACCCCTCATAGAATATTCGTCTTTTCCTTCTCCTAAGCTATTTCAATCCAATACTCTGCTTGTAAGCTGCAGCGCAATGGCAACAGCAAAACATCAAATCTATGTTTCTAATGGTCTCTGTGTAGCCGCCTTCGTAGATTTTGCATCCGCAGTGCGCGCAAACTTCTAAGCTGGGTTCCAAAGCAACGCTGATTAGTTCCGAGAACCGCTTAAACAACTGCTCGCTGAACTCTTTGCCTTCAGCGGTGAGCTCAAAAACTTTTTTCTTCTTGGCCCCGATGGGCTTTAGGGTGTGTTTGACCAGGCCTTTTTGTTCCAGCTGTCTTAGGAACGGGTAGACTAGGCTTGGACTGACGTCTTTGCCTATGACTTTTTTGAATTTGCTGATGATTTCGTAACCGTGTACGGGGGCTTCGTGGAGTATGGTGAGTATGTAGACGCGGCTGAAGTCGGAAGCCATCTCGTTTATTTCGTCGGTTTTCGTCATAACTTAATCTATCTTCTCAAGATATATTTATAGGATTGTCTCTCTTGAACCAGAATTGGCTTCCATAGTCTGTATGGTGATTAGATATATCTTCTGTAGATATACTTATAAGGTATAACTCATAGTAAACCCTGTATTCCTAATCGGAGTTACAGATTGACATGACAACGGCAAGAGATCCTGTGTGTGGGATGACCGTCGACAAAGAAACCGCCATCAAACGAAAAATCGGAGACCGATGGTACTACTTCTGCAGCCAACAATGCGCCGACGTTTATGAGCAACCCGAGCGTGAACTGCGAGCTATGAAACGCCGCGTAACGCTTACCCTTCTAGGCGTAGTAGCTGCTGGTGTTTTGCGAGTTGCCTTTGTCTTTGGGCTTGTCGGAGCAATAATGACCCTTCAACTTGTCGGCGGGTTATCAGTGTACAGCCTAGCCATCTTCTTGGTTTCAACACCCGTCGTTTGGGTTGCTGGTTTTAGCATAATCAAAGGTGCTTACTTCTCGCTTAAGAACCGCAAAATAAACATGGACGTTCTAGTGACTGCGGGAGTTCTCGCAGGCTGGGGATACGGTGCAATCTACGCGTTCTTCCCAACAATAGGTGGAGAAGGCTACTTGGAGGTATCGGTGGCAATCTTGGCCTTTGTTTTACTGGGTAAGTATATCGAGGAAATGATACGCCGGAAATCAGCTGCATCTATAAGAAGACTGCTGGAACTCAAGCCGACAACCGCTATGGTGATCCGCGACGGGAAAGAGGTTGAAGTCTCAGCCGACGAATTGCAGGTGGACGATGTGATTGTTGTAAGACCGGGAGAAAAAATTCCTACTGATGGCGTCGTCATTGAAGGTTATTCTTCTGTTGATGAAAAACTTCTTACTGGTGAAAGTATCCCTGTTGAGAAAAACGTAGGAAGCGAGCTTATCGGTGCCACGATAAACAAGACTGGCGTGCTGAAGTTTAAGGCTACGAAAGTGGGTGAAGACACTGCGCTATCGCAAATTGTGCATTTAGTTGAGGAGGCTCAGGCTTCAAGTGCTCCTGTACAAAAATTCGCAGACAAAATTGTTGCAAAATTCGTTCCCATAGTTTTCACTGTGGCGACCATATCCTTCCTATTCTGGTTTGCTACGGATGGGTTTTCAAAAGCGTTCCTAGCTCTGCTTGCAGTCCTTCTTATTGCCTGCCCCTGTGCATTGGGAATTGCAACTCCAACTGCAATTTTGGCTGGTGTAGGCAAAGGCGCTGAATACGGCGTTTTGTTACGAAGCGGGGAATATGTTGAGAAAGCAAGAAAACTCAACATAGTTGTCTTTGACAAGACCGGAACGCTCACCAAAGGTGAACCTTCAGTAACCGACATCAAAGGTTTTGGTGGCTTAAAGGAAGCAGATGTGTTACTTTTTGCTGGGTCAGCTGAAAAAGGTTCTGAGCATCCATTGGCAGAAGCAATCGTCAAGGAAGCCGAGAAAGCTCACGTTAAACTTGTTGCAGCTACAGGATTTGAGGCTTTGCCCGGACGAGGGGTAAAATGCATAGTTAGCGGCCGCAGAGTTTTCCTTGGAAACCGAAAACTAATGCAGGAACAAGGTGTATCAACTATCGAATTAGAAGCGGTTATGATAAAGCTTGAAGGGGAAGGAAAAACCGCCATGATCTTGGCGGTTGATGGTCAACCTGCAGGTATCGTAGCGGCTATGGATACTCCTAAAGAAAGCGCTATAGAGGCGATTCGTGGTTTGAAGGAGATGAAGTTGGAGGTTGCTATGTTGACGGGCGACAACGAATTGACGGCGAAAGCGATTGCGGCGCAGTTGGGTATTGAACGTGTAATCGCCAATGTTTTGCCGTGGCAGAAAGAGGAGGTAATAAAGAGCTTGCAGAATGAAGGTAAAGTGGTGGCTATGGTCGGTGATGGGATTAACGATGCTCCCGCTCTTGCGCGGGCAGACATTGGAATTGCCATTGGAAGTGGGACCGATATCGCAAAAGAAACTGGTGGTATTGTGTTGATAAAGGATGATCTTAGGGATGTAGCGCTGGGTGTGGAGCTTAGCAAGAGAACCATGCGGAAAATAAATTCTAATCTGTTTTGGGCTTTCATCTATAATGTGGTTATGATTCCGGTTGCGGCTTCGGGGCTTCTGAATCCCATGTACGCGGCTGGTGCGATGGCTATTAGCAGTTTGACTGTGGTGGGTAACTCGGCACTGTTAAAGTTTACAAAGTTCAAATACGCAAGGTTTAGCGATGAAACAGCGAAAGTGTCTAGGGAGGTGAGTTGAGAATGGAAAAGGATCCAGTTTGCAGCATGATGGTTGACGAGAAGACGGCCAAGTTCAAGTCTGACTTCGGCGGCAAAACCTACTACTTCTGTGCAGCTTCCTGCAAGGCGACGTTTGATAAGAATCCTGTGAAGTTTACGAAGGGTTCAGCAGGTGGAACGAGTCACGCGTGTGGCTGCTGTTGTGGGGGGCACTAGGCGTTTAAACGCTGGGGAGTCACCATCTTCACTTTTTGTTTCTTTTTTTGGTTAATATGAGCCGAGAACTGCGTGTTCCGCAAAGAGGTCTTCATTGAATGCTCCGACGAACTCGACTTTATCATTTATGACAATTTTTGGCACACCGATGACACCATATTTTTGGGCGAGTACGGGAAATTCTTGAGCGTCGATCACATCTGCCCTGATCATCTCGCTTTCTACGGCGAGTTTGTGTGCTATAGCTGCAGCAACCGGACAATGTGGGCATGTTAGAGTTACGAAGACTTGGATATGGACGGGATTTTTGATGTCTTTGAGTATGGCTTTGGTTTTTTCAGTGAGATCTGTCGCGCCACGTGAGACGTTAATAATGGCTTCCACGAGAGTTTGGAGTTCGTAGCCGTATGGTATACCATAGATACGCACGCCATGGTCGACTTTGCCAATTATTGCGATTGCGGGGATTTTGTCTATGCCATATTCCTTGGCTTTCTGGGCGTCTGCGATGAAGTCGAAGACGTCAACGTCGATTTTGTCGCTGAGGGTCGCTATTTCCTGGGCGAGAAGCCGTGTGTCGCTGCAAAAGCGGCATTCCATTTCCTGGGTGAACATAATGAGGTGGACAGGGTCGACGAGTTTTTCTTTGAACTCGGTTCTGAGTTGTTCTTTTTTGTCATCTGGCAAAAGACTCATGCTTGGTTATCCTCCAACAAAATCGTGAAGATCTTTGCTAGATAAAAATGATGTCCTTGAATATTATCTTTGTGAAGAATGCGAGCAACGCTGGGAGTATGCTGGGCTTTTTTCTGCAGCACTCCAATTTATGAAATCCACCTTATTGTTGCGAGTCTTTGTTACTTTTGGAACGGTTTTTACGAATGCAAACATGCGGTTTAAACCAATTTTCCCCCCGTTTCCTCCACCTTCCAACCCCTCCCCATTTTGTGTATGCTATCGCCAAAAAGGGTCCAAATTATGATATCGCTTTTCCGGTTGCTGAGGGTTACATATGTAGAAACTGTTATTAACGGGTCGTAACAGAGATTTTTTAGCTCTTTTGATGAGTTGAATTTGGAGTTGTTAGTTTGGCGAAACTTCACGGACGAGCACGTATAATTCAAGGTTTTGAAATTGCGCTTGACAACGGCAGAGGTCACTGCACTGTGACTGATCAACCGACCCCGACTTACGGGGGGTTGGGGGCTACTCCGCTTGAGTTGTGCGTTATGAGTCATGCAGGGTGCTACGCGACCATCGCGGCGTTGACGGCGGAAAAGATGAGGCTGGAACTGCGGGGTTGCGAGGTCAAGGTAGAAGCAACGAAATCGGAGGAGTTGGGCACCATCTCCGAGGAGACTTTCGACATAACATTCAAACTCGACGCGCCCCAAGACCGCGTCCAGCGGCTCCACGAACTCACCCTCAAGAACTGCCCTGTCGGAGCGCTCTTCGAGAAAGCCGGCGTAAAAGTAACTTACACCATAAACACTAGAAAGGAGTAAACATTCTTTGAGCTTGGTAAGCAAATAACCAAAGAACTCAAAGTAAGACCCTGATTTCTCTTTGGCATCAGCTCAGTATTGGATGCCTTCAGTAGCTTTGAACGAGTTAGGCATCTTAACATGCTGCACAACGTTCACGAAGTCTGCCCGATCAATCAGTTCCTGCGGCGCATAACTCCCCGTCATGACGACAGTGGTTTCTTTTGGCACAATGTTGAGAAGCTCAAGAACCTTCCCAACGTCTAGCAACTTCCAGTAAGCCCCCAAATTCACCTCGTCCAAAACCAACAAATGCGGCTTCTTCTCCAACATAATCTTCGCTGCAACAGCCAAAGCGTCCTCCGCAAGCTCGCGGTCGCGATCAGTCACCCCTTCGACCTGGAACTTTTCCCCTGAAAACTCCTGCGTCCCTCCGCTTTGCCAAGCCATACTTCCCGCCCAAACTAGTGGATCTCATAGGTCGCATAACTTCTCCTTGACTAGTGCTTCGCCAGTATCTCTGCGCCACCTGCAGAACTGAACAATAACCGCTTTTCGGTTGTGACCTACCGTTCGCAAGGCTAGACCCAGAGCGTTGGCTGTCTTGCCCGCTCCGGTGCCAGTGTACAAGTAGATATAACCCGTTTCGCGTCACCCTAGATTTTTGCGCGGGGAAGGGGCAGTTTTGCGTAGGGCAGCCACCGGCGTACTCTGACTGCACTGAAACAAACGTGCCCTCCTTCGTTTTCATCTCGCCAATGTACAGGACCTGCTCAGGCTTGCTGCCTTAACGATAAACTGTCACTCCCTTACATCCAAGTTTCCAAGCCAACTCGTAAAACTCCCGAACTTGTGTAGCCTTCGCGTCGTTAGGCAAATTTACCGTTTTGCTGACGGCGTATCCGTGCTCTTCTGAAAAACTGCCTGCATCCGTACGTGCCACGTTGGCGATATGTCCAGGGCAGTGACAAACAGCCGCTTAACGTCATCGGGGACACTCTTGCTCTTCTGCAACGAACCCGTTCGAGCAATCTCCTCCAGAAGCTTCGAACTGTAAAAGCCTCTCTGCTTGGCGAGCTCTTCGAACAGAGGGTTAGTTTCAAACAGTCTCGTGCCGTTCAACACATTTCGCATGAAAGAAACTGCAAACTTTGGCTCGATGCCCGAACTACACCCAGCGATTATGCTTATGATGCCCGTTGGCGCAACCGTAGTCACAGTCCCATTCCGAAAAGCAGGTGACTTTCTCCGCATTGATGCCGTCACCAAGCTCAACCGCCAAAAAGGCCTTATGAACCGCGCTTTTTGTTCGGTCAGCATCAAAATCGACGATTCTGCCGTCTCTTTTCATAATCTTGCCGGAAAACATTGCTGATCATTAGACGTTAACTACGCTTTCGATATAAAGTTCGGGAGTCATCTTTAGTCTCTGTTTGGGCACGCAAAGTTATTAGCTAAGCGCAATGTTTGTTGAAATGTCAATGGTGACTTGATTAGTGGCCTTTGAAGTCCAAGAACTCCCTGATGTCATCAGGATAATTGTTCTGCTTGAGCTCAGCAAAGGCAAACCTGTTCGCACGGACAGTCTACGACGTCGAATCGACAAGGTCTGCACAAGGCGAGGCTGCGTTGAACTAAACGAAATAGACAAGGCCCTCACGGAGATGGCTGCCGAAAAACTCGTCATATTCGAAGGGGATCTAGTCCACCTTTCTGTGCAGGGGCTCAAACTGGGCAAAGAATGGGAGAGTCTTCTCCTCAAGAAAGATCCCATCCTCGAAGTTGTTGCTGGGCTCGTGGACGGTTCCATAACGGGTTTGGTAGTTGTTCTCTCGGCCTTCATAGCTCTAGTCACGGGGAACCCCGCCTTTCGTGAAGTGTCAACTGTAATTTTTGCAGCGTTTCTGACTTTGTCGGCGGTCGCCATAACCAATTTCTCTAGCTTCTTTCTAGGTGGAATCACCGAGGACCTCGCAGACATTCTTACCCTTCAAACGCTGATGAACTACAGCCTCAGCGACATCCCTGACAAGGCGGAACGAGACAAATCCCTTCTGCTTGTTAAGAAGCTGTTTACTGCCCTTGGCAAAGAGATTCACAGGTCAAACCTCTACGCAGCCGCAATCTGTGCCACCACTACCTTTCTTGCTGGAATAGTGCCAATAGCTACCTACCTTACTTTGCCCACGCCATTCAACATCGTCCTGTCGCTGGCTATCGTGGCTACGGTTTCAGGTTTCTTTTTAGTTCGCTACCGATCGAAGAAAACACGGGTTCATTGGAAAGTTACGTTACTTGAAACCTTGGCAATAGTTGCTATAGCCACTTTGGCTTCGTTGATACTTGGTTTCGTTTAATCATTGCTCCGCCTTGGAAACGCGTTTGTGCTCCACCATGATACACCTGTCCATAACCACGATTAAACCCACTTTACGCGCCGTTTCCGCAGCCTGCGCATTTATTATGCCCTGTTGCATCCAAATCGCGAAAGGTTTTCCATTGGCGATCTTCAGCTTAACAGCTTGTTCCACGACAAAGGGAACATCGTCTGGTCGCCTGAAAATGTCAATTATCTCTATCTTCTGTTGAATTTCTGAGGGAATTTCTAGCAGGTTCTTGTAGCTTTTTTCACCAAGAACCTCGTCGACAAAGGGGTTCACAGGGACAATTTGGAAACCTTGCGTTTTCATGTATTCAGCAACCAAGTAACTGGGCTTGTCTTTGTCCCTTGAAAGCCCCACGACCGCTATTACCCTGTATTTCTGAAGGATATCTTCGATTTCTTTTTGGCTCAAATGCAACACACTTAAAAATGCTTCAATCCTCAAAACTGGTACATAATGTAGCAGCTTTTCAGGCTAATAAGACTTCCAGGGCGGAGGGGTCGGTGCTACGGTATGGCGCTGAGTTTGAGGTCAAAGAAGTGTTCTCTGCCATTTCTCAAAGCAAAAACTCTGATCTTGTCTCCGACTCTGTGCTGCCGAATTTCTATCACCAAGTCTTCTATGCTAACTATCTCCACGTTGTCAACTTCGAGGATAATGTCTCCCTCCGTTATGCCCTCGGTCTCGGCAGGGCTTCCTTCAGCCACTTTTGTAACGAGGACTCCATGACCAACTGGCAGGCGGTAGTATCTGGCGATATCCTCGGTTAAAGTCAAACCCACCACGCCCAGCCACGGCGTTTTCAACTTTTCCCCTCCTGTCAGAATATCGATAGCGCAGGTTTTTGCAGAGTTCACAGGTATGGCGAAGCCTAAACCTTGGGCGAACGGTATGATAGCGGTGTTTATAGCGACAATTTTGCCGTCCAAATCCACGAGAGGCCCGCCGCTATTGCCCGGGTTAATGGCGGCGTCGGTTTGCACTAGATTCTCTATGAGTCCGCGGTCGGATTCAATGGTTCGCTTCAGGGCGCTGATTACCCCCGAAGTTACTGTAGGTCCCCCAGCCAATCCCAAGGGATTTCCTATAGCGTAAACCCGTTGACCAACTCGAAGTCTATCTGAATCACCCATTTCTGCCCATTGAAGATCCTTTGCGGCGACTTTAACAACGGCTATGTCTCTGGCGATGCATGAGCCAACTATGTCGCCCTCTATGACTTGATTGTTCCACAGCGTAACATTGATTTTTTCTGCACCGCCAACCACATGATTGTTGGTAAGGATAAGGCCTTTGTTGGCGTCGATTATTGTCCCCGAACCCATGCCTCCCACTGGAACCGCTTGGTAGAATAGGTTGTGGACAAGTCTAACTGTGCTAATGTTGACTACACTTTTGGTCGCTTTTTCGATTACTTCTAAGACTTTGTTCTCGTCGTACGATGACAATCCGAGCGCCTCCGAAGGATGTTTTTGCTACGATTTTAATAAATCAAGTTCACGGTATCCCGCAGAAGGAGCATTCCTCGATTTTTTGCTTCTGGTTTTGTTGGCATAACTCACACATCATCCCCTTGCTTCTGATTATGGAGCAGGCTTGGCAGAACAATTTCATAACTTCTGTCTGTGAAACGGGGTTAGCCAAGAGCATGGTGGCTATTTGGTCTGTAATTGTTTGAATTTCAGGTATGCCGTCGATGGGTATTGTAGTTCCGCGAACTTTACTGTTGTATTTGCTGACTGCGGATTGGGTTATTCCTAAAATTTTAGCAACTTGGATCTGATTTAATTCGTGTTGCTGGGTCAACGTTTGAGCTAATTGTGCCCGAATTGCAGGGGCGACGGTTTTCACAGCAACTTCACAAGGCGTAAGCAATTGTTCACCAGATGTGTTAATTTGTGGGAAAATCTATTTAAAGATGCCGTATGTCATTTATTTTATGACGTATGTCCAGGCGGGACTCCTCCCAAACTCTCCTATCTCCCAAAACACTCTTTTCCACCCGCCCGGACCAACGTCTTCACATAGGAAGAATGACAATGAAGACCCAAGAGACACTAGACGAAAGCGGCGGAAGCATGATCGAAGTACTACGCTCCTTAGACCAAGAATGCAAAACCTGCGCGCCCGTGTCTCCGTTGGAATGTTTAACGAATTGTAACGTCTGGAAGCTTCGAAACGAGCTGCGCATGCTCTGTGAAACCATGGACACTCCAAACTTCATGAGAAATCTTCTCAACGTTCTGAAGAACGAAACTCGGATAACAATTCTGCAGACAATCGTGAAAGGACGATATTCTGTAGAAAAACTCCAGCAAGCGCTCAAGAAAGAAGGTTACCTCCATAGTCGGGATACACTCGTCGAGGAGTATTTGCGCCCGTTGCTGAACGTTGGTCTTGCGACAGAGTCACATGATCAGTTTCTTGCCACAACCTTTGGAGGAAGACTATCAGGGCTAATTGAGAATATACCCGAGTTCACCAATGTGTTGCCCTCCCACAGTGAATGCTATGAAGAAGACATCCTCAAGGCGCTGCTTTGTGGACCCAAGACTTTTGAAGATGTTACAAGGTTCGTCCCCTCTAAGATTGTTTCCCGCGTTCTGAAACGTCTCAAAGCTGCAGACTTAATCGAGACCCCTGAAGAAAGAGACTATGTATTCTTCTTCCGTTCCAAACGTGACCAAAGCAAGGAATCCTTAGCGATAACTGAAAGCAAAGTTTACAGCGATATCCCTGAAGAAGGAATTTCCGCCAAGAGGCTTGCACAAAAAGCCGATCTTTCGCTTCGGAGAACCTATAAGTATCTGCGCGGGTTAAAAGGTAAAAAACTGATCTTTGCCCGAAGGACTCCTAAAATGTATGGGTTAACTGAGAAAGGCGAGAGGCTAGCTTGGTTAGTTAACGAGCTGAGCAAGCTGGTTGAGGAAACGCTCAGTTTCTCTGAAGAATTCCGCAAACACCGAGAAAACTCTTGAAGCGAAAACCAAATTTCAATCTCTTTCTTAGAATTTGAATATCCTATTTTATCCACCTGGGGCGCCATGGAAAGGTGATTCTTCCCAGAGGAGTTTCCACCAGTCGTCTTCTGTTATTGTTTCGCCTCGGACAATGATTTCCAAAACTGTTTTTAGCATAGCATGGTGCCTTCGTTCATCCATGAGAATCGAGTTAAGAAGGAAGGCAACTTTCTTGTTTTCTATGATGGGGAGCTCTTTTTCAAGTTTCTTGATAAGGTCGGCTTCCATCTTAATATGTGTCTCTACGATCTCTCGTTGCTCGTCTAAGTTGTCCTGTGACATAGCCTGCGACACCACACTCAATAGAGTAATGGCTGAGGAATAGAGTTCTGCGTGTTTTGTTGAATCCAGAGAAATGCTCTTTAGCACTGCTTTTACGGGTAGGTTTCTAATGTTTTTCGTACCCTCGGCAACGGATTTGACGATTGCTTTCTCGTTCTCAATTTGTTTCTTCATGAATTCGATTAGCTTTTCGTTTGCCTTATCCATAATAACGCTCCTCAATACAGGAACAGAAACCTCACCGCATAAGGCTTTCGGCCAGCCGTTTTCCGAGTTGCTTACATCGATCTAGCGTTTTCTGGTCAGGATCATACTTTCCTAACAAGGGTGCTTCTGCTACATTCATTTCGAACTTTTTTCTCATTATTTCCAGCACAAACCCAGGTGCTTCCCCACTCCAACCGTAAGAGCCAAAGGCCGCGCCCGGTTTGCCTTTCAGGACAATCTTTCTTGCTGCCGCTTCCTCAAAAAGCATCTTGATATCGATGGGCAAATCATGGTGATATGTGGGAGTGCCGACGAATATTGCGTCGTATCCGCTCAGGTCTTCGGCTTCCACAAAATAGTTCAGGTCCACCTGCATGTTGGTCCCGGTTTTGGCGCCTTCAGCCACCTTTTTGGCCATCTTCTCTGTGTTCCCAGTTCGACTGTAATAGAGCACGAGAATTTTAGGCATAGTAATAACTCGCTGCTAGCATAATGAGCGAATACAAAATATGAATCTTTTGCGACAGACTTCTTATCGCCTTTAGTCTTTGGGCTGCGGGACATGCAAACGCTCTCATGCGACGAATTGACCGTTCAGAAAGCTAATCCACATGCTCACCGCAATGGCGAAAAACACAGTTGACGTAATGGCTACCAATAATAGCTGTTTCTTGTTGGCAAGTGTCAGTTTTGCAGTTAAGGGTAGCCATAGTGGGAATAGCACCGAAGCGAACCTGGGCGTTGAAACAATCGCCCCGAAAACAACTAGTCCCACATATCCAGCGAGTGAGTAAAGCGCCAAAGAGCGGTCAATCTTGGATACTCTGTAGATGAGAAAGGGCGGAAGTGCAAGAGCGAGGAACATCGCCCCTGGCAAAATCCAAAACTGCATGGCAGGCCAGTTCTGCAGCGGAATCTCGGCGAAAGCCTTGAGTCCCATTTGGGGGAGGTCCCGCAGGAGGAAGGTTGGCACAGTATACAGGCCGCTCCACTCGGTAGTGTGAATGAACGCGAGCAAATCACCAGACGTTATCAGGTTGTACACGAGCCAGAATCCTACAGCAACGATGGGGAGCACGCTTAGGGTTAAGTTGCGGGTTTTGTGGTCGGTTTTCTGTCTGATTGAACTGTAAAGCATCGGTAGAATCAGCAGTATGCCCATCACTCGGGTTAAAATGGCCACTCCCGCCAGAAATGAAGACGCATAAGCTTTCTTTTTCTTGAAAAAGTACCATGAACTCAGAGTGAAGAATAGAAATGGGCTTTCCGCGTAAGCGACGGTAGTAAAGACGAAGACGTAAGGCGAAAAAGCCATCAGCAAAGTGGATGCCAAAGCTGCCCGTTTGCCAATGTAGGTCTCCGCAAGTAACTGGTAGATCGGTATCCACAAGACGCCGAAGACCAAGCCGCAAACCACAACTGCAATTAGTGAGTTCTGCAAAACCAAATTGACCAAAAACCCGAAAGCGGGCAGGCCCGGCATGAAGGTGTAGGATTGAGGCGAAAATGCATACCCATTGCTGACTATACTTGAGTACCAAGCGCTATCCCACCCAACAAACAAGAAAGGTACGTTTTCTAAGTTGCCGGCGTATTGGAGGAAGATTTTGTTCTGCTCCCAGCTGAACACCCTTGTTGAATCAGACCAGAATGTTCCCGCAGATTGAACGTTCATCGAGAAATAAATGAAAACTGCTCCAGCAACCTTAGCTACAATAACGACCAAGAGGGTAATTAGTACCCTTTTTGGGATATTATACTTCCAAAGCCTAAAATCCTGCTCAAAAAAACGGTTGATGGAGATTTTTCCTCCGTTAAGACACTACAGCATCTGGCTAAAGATGAACTTTCCCCTCGCAGTCACCAGCAGAAAGGAATTTAAAACCTCAAGCACCTAGAATTCATGTCTTTTTATTAAAAACTCGAACCTCTATTCACGGAAGTGGACCGCTGACGTTGGACTCTCAGACTCCCTCTCTTGGATTGCATGTTCTGGAGCAAAAATTAATCGACTCTGGGCTCAAGGAACCCTTCACCTTTGGTGCCTGCGATTCCGTTTCACTGAGGCTTTATGCTGATAATCAACCCATGAATCTAGAGATCGCTCAGTTACAGAAGGGACTGGTCCTCATGGTCAACGGCGTCGAGGTCGTGGAGGAAGGCGCAGGCTTTGGCGTTCCAATCGTGAAGTATTCAAACCGCACTTTTTTCTCTACAACCGCAGAGGTTCACGCTAGTGATGTCAGTTCGAATTGTGTCGTTCTCCAAAAATGTTACTCTTTGGATGCAGTCTCACGGAAACAGATTCATGGAGTCAACGTTAGTGATGACTTTTACCGGACATTTCGCAAAGCTTTCGAGCGATTATATTTAAGCAACCCTAATCTGCTCCCAGTTTTCGATTGGGTAATGCAAGTGCGTCAACCGCTTGGATTTCAGACGCGGTTTGTGAAGGTGCCGTCTAAAGGTAAAGTCACTGTCACGTACCAATGTTTTCCGAGCCAAATCAAGGTTCACGTAGATTTATCCGCGTTAGATAAGGCAATGTGCCGGGAAGTCCTACTACTGAACGAGCAGGGCGCAGCTCATTTTCGGAGATATAGAGACTCAGAGGGAAACTGCCTTTGGGAACGACAGATTGGGGCATGGACCAAAGTCACAGCGAACAAGGGGGCTTTCTACGACGCAAAAACAGGTTTGTTCTTCTCCTTGGAGAACATCGAAGGAGCGACCTTGTATCGAGGAAGGGAACAAGTCAAAGCCCGATTTTCGTGGTCAGGGATGACTTATTCAATCAACCCGAGATCCAACAACTTTGACTACACGATAAGAATGACACGAGCGAAAAGCACTCAGTTTCTTCTGGGAAACTGAAGCCGCAGGCTCGCAAATTTGTGTCTGCTCTTCTCCAATAACTCGGGTTCAAAAAGAAACAGCAAGAACAATGCAAGCGACACACTAATGAAAAGCCCGAGCACTCCTCTGATTTGCCAGGATATTACACTGTTAACCGTGCTTAGGTTCTCTGCTGGGACTATCATCATTGGGAAGAATCTTGTGAAAAAGGGTTCAAAAATTAGTGGCATACCATTGAATAAGGAGAAAGCGTAAACCAGAATCTGCAAACCCACCAAAGCGTACAGGTGACTCCGTTTAGGTCGGTAGGCAAGGATCTGCAGGAAAATAAACGGCAATGGGTCCAAGAAAGTTTGCTCAGTGACCCATACGTAGCTAATCATGAAAAGTACATAGAATGAAATCAACGACAGGGTTAGGTCCGCCTGGGTCATGCTGTGCTTTCGGTACCAGTAGAATGCGCCTGCTCCCATGATTGGAATCCAGAGGAACCGCAGAATCGCAATTCTGGAAATGTCGACGCCAAGCAACCCCGCGTAACTCCAGACATTCATGCATCCCCCCTGAAACTGCAACGGGTTTGCGTCGTAGACGGGCGCCCAATAGAAAATGGTCTTCAGGAAATACAGGATGTCCCATTGGTATGCCACAAAAACCGAGATAGTGAGTAGGATTGGTACGGCGAGGGTGAAAAGAGCGAATTTTGCTGCCTCTTTTCCGTTTTTGTTCTTTAAAATGTACAGTGAAAATGCTGGCAAAGCAATCGCCGGGTAAATTTTCAGAGCGATGCTTAGCCCCAGCAGAATTGCGCCCGCATTTGTTTGTTTGTTTATTATTGCATAGAAGGCGAGAAACGTCAGCAAGGCGCTAAGTACGTTTATTTGTCCCCAAAGGACTCCGATGTAAATGAAGAAGCTGCAGGTCAAAGTGAAAAGAAAGATTCTTTTCGCCGTTTTGTAGTCGAAGCGTTTGCTCGCGAATCTCCAAACCACGAATGCTAAGGCAAATTGAGCTAGAATTGATGGTAATTTGATTATAAACCTCCAAACTTCCATGTTATTCCCGAAAAACCCGTAAACGCTGTAAGAGATAAAGCACCAGAACGCCCACAAAGGTGGGTAACCGATGTGGTTATCGGGGAGATAAATGTTGATTCCGCGGTTCATCCAGATTCCTGTTTCAAACCAGACTTTCATGTCGTACTGCTCGCCAGTCCAAAGCGCGAAGAAGGCTTCGATTACGAAAAGTCCGACGATGAGCAGGATAAGGGGAACTTTGGTGTCCTTCAACGAGCGAATCAAATTCGACTTTCGACTCCAATAATAATTAGTGTGTTTAATATGCCAAATACTCATTTGTCCTTAATGGATAAATATTTTTGTGGTGGCAACGCCAACCTAGTACAGTGTTATTTTGTCGTCTCGAATAACGGTCACTACAGGTTCTTAATTCTGGTTCTCGCAGGAATATTGGCGGCTATTTCGCTCTTGTTTTATATTGCGTTAACTTAGGTCCGCAAAACTTTCAGTCGCCTCCGACAAGAAGATAAAGTGACAAACTTTGTGTTGTATTAACTCCCATTGGTGCCTCTCAGCGACTCCATGCTTGGGCGTAGGAATTGGTTTAGATTATTGAGTCGTTTGAGTCCTCCGAATGATTCATAAACTGCCTAAATCAAAATAACAGTGCTGAATAGTGGTTAGTATGGAAACTTGGGATTTAATCATCGTGGGGGCAGGTGCGGCTGGTTTAGCAGCAGGAATCTACGGCGCCCGAAGCGGACTAAAAACGCTTGTTCTTGATGAAAGAATGGCTGGAGGCACAACGGCAGAAGCGCCGCTTGTGGAAAACTACCCTGGATTTCCTCAGATTGTCGGCACCGAACTAGCGGATAAGATGACTTTGCATTGCAAGAAAACTGGCGCTGTAATTCATGATGTAGAATCGGTTGTAAGTATGAACCTTAAAGACGAAAAGAAAACGGTAAAGACGTCCCGCGCAGAGTACGAAGCCACGGCTGTTATAATAGCTACGGGTGCTCACTACAACGAACTCGGGGTTAAAGGCGAAAAAGAGTTCCATGGCAGGGGTGTCAGTTATTGCGGCGTCTGCGACGGTCCCTTCTTCAAGGGCAAGCGTGTTCTTGTTGTAGGCGGCGGCAACTCAGCTTGCATAACTACTCTATATCTAGCTGGCATCGCGGGAGAAGTGACTATGGTTCATCGGAGGGAAAAATTTCGCGCTGAAGAAGCTCTTGTAAAAGATGCCTTATCCAAAGCCAACGTGAAGGCGATGTGGGACACAGAGATTCAGGAAATCAAAGGCGACACAATCGTAAGATCTGTGGTTCTTCTTGATTTGAAAACGAAAATTACAACAGATTTGCCTTTTGACGCAGTTTTTGTTCAGGTCGGTGAGTCACCAAACAGTGTGCAGGCCTTGGAGGCAGGTGTGGAACCGGAGGAAGGTGGTTGTGCACTTAAAATTGATATCCGTCAACGCACAAACATCGCTGGCGTATTTGCTGCTGGCGATGTTACGAATCATCCTGTGAGGCAAGTAGGCACAGCTGTGGGTCAAGGCATTACGGCGGCATTGGAAGCGTTCAATTACATTAGGCGACCGTATTACAGGAAATAGAGAGAAAACGTTATTTCTAATTTGGGTGGCGACGTCTCCCTTCCCGCTAATTCCCTCTTTTTCTTTTGAGGAAAAATCTTTCAAGAACCGCGAGACGCGGAAAGGGGCTGAAAGGATTCCTGCGCACTCTCCTTTGAGTTGAAACTAGGGTACTTGATTTCCTCTCCATTTTTTCGCCATCCTGCAAGAATCCCAGCAAACCACAAGAAACCTTGTGATATCTTTTCTTGGAGCTACACAGCTTTAGCGTTGGATCTCTTGCCGGGAATTTCTTCAATTGGCTAGATTTCTGTCTGGTCCTTCTGAAGCTTTTGCAGGATCAATGTGGCAGCTTTTTTGTCCAATGGTTTGTTCTCGTTTCCACATTTAGGGGAGTATATGCATGAGGGGCACCCGTCCTCGCATTCGCAGTTATTAACTAGCTCCAGCATCTTCTTCCACAAATCGCTTATTCTGGAATATAGTGTTTCTGAGATTCCGATGCCGCCTTCAAAACCGTCGTAAATGAAGATTGTTGGTTTACCTGTGTCTGGGTGCATCGGTGTTGAGAGTCCCCCAATGTCCCATCTGTCACACATAGCGAAAATCGGAGCCATCGCAATCATCGCATGCTCAACAGCGTGCAGTCCACCTGCAAAGTCGAGTCCCAAGTCTTCAACGTCCGTTTGGATTGTTTCTGGAATTATGAACCACATTCCGACGGTGGAGAAAGATAAAGGTGGCAAATTCAATGATTTCCGATCAATAACTTGGTCGTGTGTTTTAACGATATACTGATGGTAAAGTTCCGTGGTTACCAGTTCGCCTAATCCGATCGTGGCCCCTTCTTGTTTTTCTTCATATGTTTTCTTGATGGTTACATCCACGTCTTTCATGGCTTCTGTGTAATAGTTAACGTCTTCTTGTTTCACTTTCGCCGTCAAATTGCTCAGGTTTAGTTCTTCGGAGATGTAGGTTTCTCCTTGGTGCAGCAGAACGGCTCCTTCGTGGACTTCCTCGTAAGCTTTAGTCAGAGAAAGGGTTTCGAGTAAGTTGCCGTTGCAAGTTACTGTCACGGTTTTGTCCGATATACTTTCAAGGTTTACAATTTCAACTGGTCTTGCGGTTCCAGAGTAAACCCAACCACGCGGTGTATTTCGAACCAAGTTTTGCTGCTCCAACGCTTTGATGCTTTCTTGGAAGAGTTGAGGAAAATACTCCTTGTCTTTTTCTGTTAGCGGGAGCTCGGATGCAGCGCACATTATGTGGCCCAAAGAAATGTACTGGTTTCGTAAGTCAATTATTGCCTGCTCATGTGGTCTGCCAAAGAAGTCTTCTGGATGCTTCATGAAATATTGATCTAACGGGTTTTGGAATGCAACTAGAGTAACTAAAGATTCTGAAGTGGTCCTTCCTGCTCTTCCCGCTTGTTGCCATGTGGAGATGACTGTGCCTGGGTATCCGGAAATTATTACAGAGTCCAGGGAGCCTATGTCGATTCCAAGTTCCAGAGCGTTGGTTGAGACTACGCCGATTAGGTTTTTGTTTTTAAGACGGTTTTCTATGTCTCTTCTTTCTTGAGGCAGATAACCTGCGCGGTATGCTGTTACTGAATCGGCAAGGCTTCTTGACCTTTTTCGGAGGTCTTCTCGTGTCCATCGTGTTATGAGTTCAGCCATTTGTCTTGATGCAGTGAAGCATAAAGTCTGCAGATTATTGATGACGTTAAGGGTTAGGAGGTCTTTGGTTTCTTGGTGGGTTGATCGACGATTGGTCTTTGCATCATCAATAAAGGGCGGGTTCCAGAAGGCGAAGAACTTCTTGCCTCTTGGGGCACCGTCTGTAGAGACGATTTCGAAGTCCTTTCCAGTCAGTCTTTTTGCGTGTTCTTCCGGATTTGCAATGGTGGCTGATGAAAGTACTATGCGAGGGTCTGCGCGGTAATAGTTGCATATTCTCATGAGACGTCTGAACAGCATTGCGACGTTAGAGCCGAAGACTCCTCTGTAAACGTGGGCTTCATCGACGATGATAAATTTGAGGTTCTGCAGGAAGGTTCGCCACTTGTAGTGCCAAGGAAGGTACTGGTGCAAACCGTAGGGGTTGCTGAGGACTATTCTGGAACTTTCCCGTATACTTGCACGTTGATGTTGAGGCGTGTCTCCGTCGTAGACATTTGGGTGGAAGTCAATGCCTGTTTCTTTTTCCATTTCTCTGAGGACTTTTAGCTGGTCGTTAGTTAGTGCCTTTGTCGGGTAAAGATAAAGCGCCGTCGCCCGCTTGTCCTCGGAAAGGACTTCAAGGACAGGGACATTAAAGGCCAAGGTCTTCCCCGACGCAGTTGGGGTAACTATTATGACATTTTTCCCGGCCCGTGCCTTGTTAATAGCTTCAGCCTGATGGTAATAGAGCTGGATTTTCCTGTTTCTAAGGCAATTCTGAATGCTGTTTGGCAGGGGCGAATCAAGTTCGCCGAAGCGAGCCTCTTGAGCAGGGATTTCCTCAAGGTGGACAATCTGGTTTTTGTAAGAGGTCATTTTCTTTAGGCTTGCAAGGAAATCCTCTATCATGAGCTCCATTCCTCATACAACTTTGAAAACAGGCTTCCCAAAGTGAGCAGATCCTGCTTGTTATGCTCAACAATCGCGACTAGAGGTCCCACGTTTCGAGTCCGGAGGTAAGTGTCATAGAAGTTGGGCACCAAAGCTCCGGGAATATTGATGTTTCTTTTTATTCCTAGATATTTTTCTACGGTTTCGAGTCTGCAGTTTGTGAGCTTGTCGCGCAAAGCCCGTCTTGTAAAGTGAAGGACGTCGAAGTGAGGGTTTTCCAGAGAAGTCTCTAATCCGTAATAAGCTAGTCTTTGCTTGATGTATGGAATGTCAAAGCTTTTTCCGTTGAAAGTTATGAGCGAAGAATGAGGTTCAAGCTGTGAGACCAGAGACCAAATTGCGCTCGGTTCATCTTGGATATCTCTGAGCAAATACTGGTGGACGCATATGCAGTCTTTGCTAGGTTTGGCGATGCCAAGTAGAATTATCGGTCTTTCCGAGAGTCCTAAGGTTTCGATGTCTATTATGGCGAAGTCGTCATCATTACAGAATCCCGCCAAATAATGGAGCAGAGGGTGGGACTTTGGAAGGCGATGCCACAGCCAATTCTGGGTTGATCCGACTTCTTTGCTGTCCACCAATTTCATGAAGTCTTGCGCTTGTTTTCTCCAAACAAGGTGATTCTGAAGTTGTTCAATGGTTTTGTAGCCTTGCTGTTTCAGTGTTTTTTCTCGCACGGGGCCGATTCCAGGAAGGATTTTCAGGTCTGATATTATCCGCAGTCTGCTTTCTTCGTAGTTCGCCTTCTTGAACTTGCAATCGCATTTTTCGGATATTGAGTAGCATTGACCTTGTTCGTTTGACAAAACCTCTCCAGGAATTGCCTTTTCCAACGTTTTGCCTTTAAACTTTGAAATTAGTTCTCGTTTGAGCTTCAATGCTTCCTCATATTCTGAGTTCCATATCCAGCTTTCCGTTGGGTGGGCTTGACCTCGATCCGTCTCCATCTCAGTTTCTGATACAACTGCATACTCTTTCTTATCTGCAACTCTCTGTCGCAGGCTTTCGGTTGCTCTCATCAGTGCATTTTTATCTTTTGATATATTGTCGGAGCCAGAGCCGCCGTTGGGTTGGGAAGCCGGGATCATGCTCAACATTAGAAAAGAACCACAAGTTTTGCAGAACCTGCTCTCTTGATGCTCTTGGATCGAATAGCTTTTTCCGCACTTTCTGCAGACGTATTGAACTGTCAATTCTATCTTCCTAATGGTTTTGTTTAATGCTTATAAAAGCCTGTTTCACAGGTGAATAGCAACCGCAGATGAACTGATGAGCAGAGAACCCGCGAAACAGTGCATTTCTAACGTGCATGCGAGCACTGTGTTTCTTCCGCTTCTCTTGCCGGGCAAACGAGAAAGAGGGCCGCATGCACCCTGAGAAATGGCGGAAATTGCTTTGAGTTACAATTTTTTCCTATTTGCCCTTATCGGATTCAGAAAAAGATGGTGCTATCAAACGCTAATACGGCCAAGCTCAAAAAGCAATTTAATGCAAAACCTTTTATACTTTTTATTAACAAATAAATTCTTCGCCGATTTTGCTTAACCTAACATACAAGGAGAATTAGCCGCTTGAGTAATGACCTGAAAAGAATCTCTTGCGTGCTACTGAACAAGATAACCATAGTAGTTATCGTGTTTCTTGTGCTAACAACGGGATTGACTTTCTTCATTCAACCTGCGAAAGCCGCCTCAGTAACTATTCTATCCCACAGAGGCTATCTCGTAGGAGGGGCATACTATGTATACGGCGAATTTCAGAATTTCGACACGACTCCTGTAAAATGCGATAAAGTAACAGCAACATTTTACGACAGCAGTAACGCCTTGATTACTGTGCAAGATTGGCTCAGTGGCTTTCTGAAAGTTATTCTTCCAAATCAGAAGTCACCTTTCTATGTGCTGTTGAATAACAGCACTCAAGCATCAAAAGTGGACCACTACACCCTCGAAGTGACAACTTTATACACATCAGCCTTTCCACTAGACCTAAGAATACTGTCAAACAGCTCCTCCATCGACATAATGGGATATATGCACATTACGGGGGAACTGGAGAACGCGGGAACCACAACAGTCACTTTTCCAAGAGTCTTCGTCACTTGTTATGACTCAGGCGGAAAGGTTGTATATAGCGGCAATTACATCGGAGGCTCCGCCGGAATACCACCAGGACAAAAATCGAACTTCGAAATTTTGATTAGTTCGACCTATGTGGCTCTGATTCAAAGCTATGTCTTAACAGAAGATTCGTATGTTGCCACGACCTCTACGCCAACGCCTGCCCAGACACCTACACTGGCTCCTTCCAATAGCCCAACTTCGACGCCAGCCTCCTCTCCTTCCGCTAGTTCACCGCCAACATCCACTTTTACAGCTTCGCCTCTGCCCACGTCATCAGCCACTACATCACCCTACACTTCGGTGCCCCCCCAGACTTCAACCCCAACCCTGGGTCCTTCCGTTAGCCCAACATCAACGCTTACCCCCACAGCAACGCCCAATCCTTTCGTTAGCCCAACAGCCACCTCTACAACAGCGCCTCCGTCCCCACCCACGGTCGAACAACTCACCACCGTTGCTTGGGCACCTCCGCCTCAAAACGCGGCTGCGGCGACAGTAGTGACCGCTGTTGCGTTGAGTATAGTTTCAATAGTTGCGGCGGCGGCTGCAACCATCTCGGTGGGCGCATCAACGGGGAATGCAGTGGAGAAAACCAGGGAACTTCTCCCCGAGAGCGTGAAAAAATGGCTGGCAGACTTCGCATCCTCAAAGCGCAAGCCAAATCTCGACCAGAAAACGAGTTCGCCCTTCCTGCCGACCAAAGCCGAGGCACTGGCTTACGGCGTATCACTGGCGGTTTTAACCGTTTCTTTTTCCTACGTTAAAGTAAACGATTTCACATTGATCCTGGCGATTCTGCCGACTATTCTGGCGACCGCAGTCATCGTGGAGCTCGTGAAGACTTTCGCTTTGGTAGTGTTTGCGAGAAAACTGGGAGTGTGGACTGAACATAGACTTTGGTATTTTGGGCTCGCGATGTTTCTCGTGACGACATTTGCGTTTGGAATACCTTTCTCTTCTCCAAGCCGCAGTCTGTACTTTGCGCCAAAGTTAACGAAAACCAGAGAAGGAATTGTCTCAGCCACGGCAATCCTGACTACCCTGGCTTTCGCAGCATTATTTTTCGTCCTCTTAATCAGCGGTATCACTCTAATAGGAAGCACAGGTCTAGCAATGTGCATTATAATGGCTTTTCTTGACACTTTCCCAGTAGCGCCAATGAACGGCAAAGCAATCTATCAACACAGCAAAGTCGTGTGGGCTGTTCTATTCGTAGTGACACTAACACTATACGCTTCTTGGCTAATACTCCTGTAGCGCGCTCTGCGCCCCTAACGCGTATGCTGCTGCATCTAACGGCGCTAACCAATTCACACCGAAAGTTGTTTGTTAAATTCTGGTCCAACAATTAACAAAAATTATTCCAATGATGCGCATTATTGAATCATGTAACACGGAGTTCCACAAAATTTAAGCCAAGTAACGCGCCAGAATCTAAAGGGTCAGAGAAACCGCTTGCATAAGTTACATGCTATCCAAAGGCTTTCACGCTCACGCAGCCCCGCACACAGAAAACGTCCCCAAAATGGAGCGATTGCGAGCAAACATCCAAATCCTCTCTTGCTCTGAGAAGCTGGTCGCCAATAACAACCAGCTGCCAAAAGCGGCTCTAAATAGAATGACCAAGAAACGGAGATGAAAGCGGAAAAATGTCAAAGAGAAGTTTTTGGGTTATCTTTTTGGTTCTTTTTGTCTTTAGCCTTTTTGAATTCAATGCTCATGGGTTGTCTATTTCTTACGAGAACTTGAGTGTGAACGCGGCTTACGACCCCATGACGGCTATTGCCAACATTACTCTGGGCAAACACCCTCATTGCGTGGCAACTAATGACGCGACAAACCGTGTATATGTTGGCGTCGATGGCGGGCTTATGGTCATAAACGGCGAGACAGACCAAGTGATAGCAGAAATCCCATTAGGCTATGATGTGGTAGCTCTCGCAGTCAATCCCTTAACCAATCGCATATATGCTGCGATTTATGGGAAAAATGTAACTGTATTTGACGGCTCTTCCAATCTCAAGGTGGGATCAATATCAGAAGGACTTTATTACTCATACGAGTTGGCAATTAACCCGGTCACGACCCTAGTTTATGTAGCGGATTGGAGCACTTTCGTGGGTGTACCCGACTACGTGAGAGTTTACAATGGGGAAAACTTCCAGTCTGTTACTTCAGTGGCTTTAGGTATCAGCGCAAATTTTGAGCGTGTTGGCGTGGCGGTTAATCCCAACACCAACAAAGTTTATGCCACGTGGACTGGAAACGATAGTCTGTTCATGATGGACGGAAACACCCATCTCATCACAAAAAATGTGATTCCTTCCTACGCCAGCGAGATTGTCATGGTTAACTCCAATACCAACCGTGTCTATGTTGGACCAGCAGCTCTGAACGGCGAGAGCTTGGAACAGATAACCCCAAGTTTAAATGGTGAAATAAAAGCAGTTGACCCCGTTCATAATCTTTTGTACACCGTTTCTGGCAGCAATAACTTTTCTCGCCTAGACGGCTCAACGCATGGTTTGATAGACAGCTTGAAACTGCACTGGAGTTTCTATTCCTACTATGACCGAGCTGCAGTGAACTCTGCAAGTTCAAAAATCTACATCACTAACTACAGTGGAAACCAAACATGTGTGGTTAGCGCGGGGGTTCTTCCCCAACCTACGCCGTCACCAACTCCTTCGCCAACAGCAACACCAACACCCGTTCCAACATCAACGCCTGTAATCCCAGAATTCCCATCATACATAGCTATGCCTCTCTTAATGGTGTCAATACTGGCTGGATTGATAATCTGCAAGAGAAAACAGAGACAGAACAAGCGATGACAGAGTGGGTTCCCTTCTTCGGCTGTCCCTTTCTTTTGTCCATGCTGCATAGTGACTTCGGCTTCTGCTGCTGAGGTCATTCTGGATTCCAACCCTAGGTCGGGGAGATGTCACCCACGCAGTTTTCCACAAAATTCTTATTGGTAAGCTACTATGAGTAATTGTTGTCTTGTTTTGTGTTGTCTTGCAGAGTAGCTTTGGTTTAGCCTCTGTTTTGTTGTCTCAGCCAGATTAGAGGGAAAACGTAGCTCTTGAGTGAAGCTGAGGAAACTGAGCAGAAACCAACATCAAACCCAGATCCAGCGGAGCGCAGAAACAGCCTATTCGCCTATTTAGGGCACGCTATTGGGCTTAGCCACGAAAAAATGAGTTCCAAAGGTAACAGCGACTGCGCTAAGCAAGCCTGGGGCAGACTTATGGTTTCAGCAATCGCCACTTACGGTTCGCTAATCAAAGATGTGGAGTTGGAAAGCATCGAGGAGCGCCTCTCCGTTCTTGAAGAGCAAAAGAAAGCTGAGGTCCTGCAAAAATGGAGATGAAATCGTGAACAGAAACCTCATCAGTAGAGTTAGAAAGATTGAGCAGGGGACATTTCAGCCTCGGTGGCGAGTAGTTGTCAAGGATTATGATGGAGTATACCGTGGCGAATGCGGCGAGGGCCTTGTGCAGGAGCAGTTTGATGCATGGGTTAGACAGCAGGATAAGGACACTCAGGTCATAATCGTTGAAGTATGCGAGAATTTTCCACTTGATTCTAAAGCGGAGAAGAACGTGACTTTGAAGGTTGAAAATCATGCTGGCAAGAATGTTGAAGACCAGTTGAAGGAGTATGATGAAGTTTTGCAGAAAGAAGAGAGGATACATAATGGAAAAGAAAACACAATTAAAGTTCCAGATACTTACATGCCGCTGCTGGAGGATATTCGCCTTCTATCGGCGGACCAGCAAAACCCAAATCGGACAACACTCAGGCAGCAGGAGCAGATTTGGAGGAGTCTGGAGAAATACGGCTGGGCATACCCCATCATCACCAATAAAGACGGCGTCTATGCAGATGGAGAACAACGAGTTGAGGTCTGCAAACAACACAATGAGTTCTTCGTTCCTGTGCTCCGCCTCCCAGTCAACGATATTGACCGTCGAATGCTTCGGCAGACTCTCAATAAACTCAAAGGCAAACACAACAAAGAGCTGGATGAATCCGAGTACATCCGCTTAATCAAGCAAGGAGAGAAAGAGAGCCTTAAAGCGTTTCTTGAGTCGGTCGGCGAGAGACTGCCTCAAGATTTGGGTGGCGAAAGCGAAGTCTCAGTGACTATCCCGGGGACCTGGGAACTAATTGTCGAGTGCAAAGACGAAGCGGAACAGAACAAGTTCTTTGAGAAACTGAAATCGGAGGGTTATCACCTACGGATTTTGACATTGTAAAACACTGGGAGCAAGTGGACAGCTTCAGAGCCCAAAGTGTTATCGGAAGTTTCACGCTGTCTGATGTCAAGCTGGAGAAACGCTTCAAAGGATCGCTACCGTTAGAGGACGGCAACTGGCAAATCGGCGTCATCGTTGGACGAAGCGGCTCAGGGAAAACCAGTATAGCCAAACAACTTTTCCCAGATGCATACATAAGAGGCTTTGAGTACGCACACAAGTGTGTACTGGACGATTTCCCAGAAGGCCTTGAAACAGGAGAAATAACGAAGGCACTTTCAAGCGTGGGCTTAGCTAGTCCACCTGACTGGCTAAAAAGCTATGATTGTCTAAGTCAAGGGAGAAGATGTGGGTTGATATTGCTCGTGCCCTCTGTTTGGATAAGCCGCTGATTGTGTTTGATGAGTTTACGAGTGTGGTTGACAGGGAGATTGCTAAGGTCTCTGCACTCGCAATTAGCAAAGCTGTTCGGCGGTCAAACAAGAAGTTCATAGCCGTTACTTGCCATTACGATGTGGTTGATTGGTTGGAGCCGAATTGGGTCTTCTGTACGGACACGATGGAGTTTAGCCGAAAAAAAGGGTCAGGCCGCCCGTTGAACTCAAGGTTTATCGGTGCGGCTCTTCCCTGTGGCAAATATTTCGGCAATATCACTATCTAAATGGCTCACTTGTCCGGCATGCAAGATGCTACGTTGCTCTGTACCAGGAAAAACCAATAGCCTTCATTGCAATAGTTCACATTCATATGAGAACTAGGTACTACCGCGTTAGTAGACTTGTGGTGCTTCCAGACTATCAGGGAATAGGCGTAGGAAAGAGATTCCTAAACTCCATAGCTGACCTCTACACTTCACAAACCAAAATTCCGTTCTACATCCTAACAAGTAACCCACAAATTATCCGGGGAAATATGGCAAACTGGGAAATAGTTCGTTTTGGGCATGCAAGCAAGGGAAGGGGCAACACGAGGATAAACAATGAAATTAGAGAAAGCCTAAGCAGAAATAGAATTACAGTTTCGCTTCGGTACATTCCTCAGATTTCGGAAGTTGCATAATTCTTTGATGGGACCAATTCAAATAAAAAGAGAGGAGGTTGTTATTTTTCTGTTGGTTAGGCAACTGCAATTGCTGCTTTTGCTTGTACAAGTCCTGCTCCGGTTGCGTCTGCTCCCCACGTGACGGTGATGAAGCCTTCTGGTGGATCTATATCATAGACTGACATTGAACCCGGCGGTATAGGTAGAGCTGTAGCTTTTAGCTTAGTTTCGATTTGAGTTTGAGTTAGCGCGGGGTTTTTCTCGAGTATTTGAGCTATGACACTGGCGACGTGTGGAGTAGCCATGCTGGTTCCGCCCAGATAGTAGAAGTGTCCTGGGTTCCTTCCAATTATAGCTGAGATGCCGTTGCTCCACCAAGGTAGATGCGCGTAGCCAGGTGTTCCTGGGTAAGGTCCTCTGACCCAGCTTCCCGGTGCCACAACGTCCAATTCTTGTCCGTCTTTTTGTCTGCTGCTGAAATCGGAGATGTAGACTTGAGTGGCTGGTGTTGGTTCAGGTATGTCGTTGAATCCGTATGTTGTATCTTGGAGCCACCAGAGTCTGTAGCGTGTCGGCGGTGGACTAAATGATGGTTTGAACCATTCGTATTTCCATCCGCATGAGCCCACTGATATGACTTGTGAATAGGCTCCTGGGTAACTCATGCCGGCGTCTCCTTCGTTTCCTGCTGCTACTACAACTTTGACGTCGTTTGAGATTGCGTAGTTGATTGCGTTTTCTAGAACAGTTGCGGGTGTGGGTCCTCCGAGACTCATGGTTATGACCATGGGGCTGTATCCTGCTATTTTGAGGTTTGTGGCGTAAACTATTCCTGCTGCTACGGCACGGTCTGTGCCCATAACGAAGGCTTGATCGGGGTAGTTTATTTCGTCGGTCTGGGACTTGCCGATGTGGTAGTCTGCGAGGACTTTAACAGGGATTATGGTGGCGTCTGGAGCTATTCCTTGTATGTATAGGGGCGGCAGTGGGTAGCCAGATATTGCGTCGGCTGGGGCTTGATAGTTGTAGCCGATTATGGTGCTTGTTACGTGTGTGCCGTGTGTTGATCCTGTGCTTCCTATCCAGCTTGTTTCGTGCACAAATCCGCTTTCAGTGAATGTTTGGGTTTTGGGGTCCCATTTTATGTCTTCCATGAATCCTTTGCCGAGGTTTGCGGCTATTCGTTGGTGGGGAAATAGTCTTTCCAGTTGGGTGCCAATCCGGTGTCAAGAACCGCGACATAGACACCTTCTCCTGTGTATCCTGTGCTGTCGCTGTCTATCATGTCGGCGTCCCAGGTGCTTCTTTTTGGCAGTGATGTCTTCGGTGCTGCGAGAACTGGAGTTGCTAGAACGAAAACGAGAATTGCTGCAAGAACCATTGATTTTAATCCGATTTTCTTCATTAATTCTCCTTCTCCAAGTTTCTATCTGTATCTTAAGTCTATTTTAAAATTGTGGCTTTTCAAAGGACATGAAGAGCAAAAGATGAATGACATATAGGAAGTTGAATTGAGTCAAGCAAAGAACGGGCAACACAAGAATAAACAACGAAATACGAGGCAGCTTCAGCCGAAAACGCATAACCGTTTCAATGATGTACATTCCCAGAAAATAACCTTAGCAAGCAGAAAATTTTTTTAACGGTTAAACGTGTATTAATAAACAAAGGCGTTTTCAAGCCAAATTTACTGCGTTCTCGCAGCGAAAACTTCATGTAAGGAATTTCAAATGTCTACAAAATCTATAGTTCCAGAATTGAACGAAAAATACATTGGCTTCTTATCCACATACGCTCCCAGAGAATGTGGGATAGCCACCTTCACGAAAGATCTAATCGACTCGATAGATCTCCTTGACAAATTTGCTCCAGCCCGAGTTATAGGCGTAAACGAAATAGGGACAATCTACGATTACGACAGCCGAGTCAAACAACAGATAAGGCAGGATTTCGAAGAGGACTACGTTCAAGCCGCCAAGTACATCAACCTATCCCGAATCAAAGCAGTAAACCTGCAACACGAATTTGGAATATACGGAGGAGACTGGGGAAAGTACATCCTCTCTTTCCTAAAAAACGTAAACAAACCAGTCATAACCACACTCCACACAATCCAACCGGACTTCGAGCCAAAAGCACGAAACGTGCTGAAAGAAATCACCGATCACAGCAAAGCAATAGTAGTCATGGCAAAAGCCGCCAAGAACATTCTCAAAGAATATGGTGTCCCCAGCAGGAAAATCAATGTTGTCCAGCATGGTTGCCCAGACACCCCCTTCATAGCCAGTGATAAGGTGAAACCTTCCTTGGGGTTGAAGGGAAGAACCGTTCTATCCACCTTCGGCTTAATTAGCCGAGGCAAAGGAGTTGAGTATGTCATTCAGGCACTCCCATCCTTAGTTGAAAAACATCCAAACATACTTTATCTAATAATCGGCGAAACCCACCCCGAAGTAAGAAAACAAGAAGGCGAAAGCTACCGCATGAGCCTCATCAACCTAGTCGACCAACTAGGGTTAAGGAACCATGTTGGATTTCACAATCGCTTCCTAACAAAAAGGGAGCTAATAAGATACCTGCAAGCCACAGACATCTACATCACACCCTACATCAGCCCAAACCAAATCAGCAGCGGCACACTTGTCTATGCTCTGGGAGTTGGTAGAGCAGTAGTATCTACGCCCTACCTTCACGCTAAAGAAGTTCTATCTCACGAACGGGGATTGTTCTGCGAGTTCAAAAATCCAGACTCTATCACTAAAGAAGTGAAGAAACTTTTGGAAAACGACAAACTGAGAAAAGAAATGGAGAAAAAAGCTTACAGATACAGTCGAAGCTTCACATGGCCAAAGGTCGCCCAAAAATATGCAAACATACTCGAACAAGCTATACACGCTTGAGAGGAACGTGACTTGAATCTCCCACCTATTAAATTAGACTTCCTCAGGGCAATCACAGACGATACAGGTATCTTTCAACATTCGAAATTTGGAACTCCAAATCGGTTAGAAGGATACACAACCGATGATAATGCCCGAGCCCTCATAGCCATTACCAAGCACAGTCAAATCGAGGGTGACTCCAAATCGGATAGGTTGATAGACACATACCTAAGCTTCCTTTTGCACATGCAGAGAGCAGACGGTAAAATGCATAACTTTCTGGGTTATGATCGAAACTTCCTCGATGACGAAGGTTCCGAAGAGTGTATAGGTCACACCTTATGGGCTTGTGGATACGTATTGAACAGCAGGCTGTCAGCCGAGAGAAGACTTGTGGCAAAAGATCTCTTCGACAAAGCCTTTCGATGGGTGTGCTTCTTCAAATCCCCTCGAGCGGTTGCTTTCGCAATCCTTGGTCTGTGTCATTATCACAAGGCCTATACAGATGACCAAAACCTAACCCAGAACATAGAGAGATTGTCAGATGAACTGCTCGAATATTTCGCAAACACTCGCTCCGGTGATTGGCGTTGGTTTGAGCCTTATCTCACTTACGTGAATGGTGGACTCCCGCAAGCCCTTTTCGAAGCGTACCGAGAAACAAAAAAAGCCAGGTACATTCGAGTGGCGGAGGAATCGCTAAAGTTCCTTCTTGAAGTTGAGATACTAAATAAGCAATTTGTACCCATAGGCAACTGCGGCTGGTACAAAAAAGGAGAACAGCGGGCCTTTTACGATCAGCAATCCGTGGAAGCAGCTTCAATGACGGAGACAGCACTGTCAGCTTACCGGGAAACAGATAACTGTCAATATAAAGCAATGGCGCGGACAATATTTAACTGGTTTCTGGGAAAGAACACCCAGAAAGCGTTTGTTTATAATTCCTCCACAGGCAGCTGCTACGATGGGATAACCAAAAAAGGATTAAACTGCAACCAAGGAGCCGAAGCAACTGTTTGCTACCTTTCATCCCGCATTGAACTCCAAACTACCAAATAGAACAGGCAAACAGTATTTCTCCTGTTCGCGCAGAAAGTCTCAAACGCGTTTGTGAATCCTAAAACAGTTCGCCTTATTAGTCAAGAAAGCGAAACCTAAGGGAGAGGCGAAACAAGACGTGCTAATGGTAAAGCACATAATGGTCGAAGACGTGGTAACCGCCAAGGTTAACATCACAATCATAGATGCTGTCAGAACGTTACAGGAAAAACACGTGGGCTCAATCGTAATTTTGGACGACAACCAAAAATGTATGGGTCTCTTCACCGAGCGGGACGCAATTAGGGTCATGGCAAACGAACTCCCACTGGATGCTACAATCGAGCAAGTTATGACCAAGAATGTCATCACAATAGGCGAAGAGGCTTCGCTAGAGGAAGCAAAACGAATCGTAATATCACATGGAATCAGACACCTGCCAGTTGTAAACCGCAAAGGAGAATTGGTTGGCTTACTTTCTGTTAGAAAGCTCCTGGATGATTTCTTTGGATTGACCGCCTCAAAATACTGTTAGGACATTTACAAATGAAACGATCTCAAGACAACCCAATCCTTGTGCCAATAGCATCGAACCATTGGGAATCGAAGGAAGTATTCAACGCTGCCGCCATACAAGTTGGCAAACGAGTCCACATACTCTACCGGGCGATAGGTAACGATGGCATATCCCGTATCGGATACGCCGCCTCTTCTGATGGATACATAATCGACGAGCGGTCACCTGTCCCCGTTTTTGAACCCCACGGTGAAGTTGAACACTGGGGATGCGAGGATCCCAGGTTAACGCTTTTGGACGATAAAATAGTAATGTCTTACACAGCCCTTTCTGAAGTTGACCATGAACAGCTCTACCAGATCTCACTATCATCCATCGCAGTTGACGATTTCTTGAGTGCACAATGGAAATGGAACGAACGATTATTGCCATTCAGAGGCATACGCAACAAAGACGCTGTAATATTCCCCAAGAAAATCGGAGGCAAGTACATTATGTTTCATCGTATAGAGCCTGACATGTGCGTGGCGTACTCGGACGACCTCAGAAGATGGTACGACATCAGGTCCTTTATGAGACCAAGAATTAAAAGCTGGGACTGCTGGAAAGTAGGCGCAGCCGGAACCCCAATCGAACTCAACGAAGGCTGGCTCGTCCTCTATCACGGGGTGAGTTTCGAAAAGGTCTATTCGCTTGGCGCAATGCTGCTTGACAAAGACTATCCCGAAACCATTCTCTACCGCTCCGAAGCGCCCATCCTCACACCTGTCACCGACTACGAACGATTCGGCAAAGTACCTAACGTGGTGTTCAGTTGTGGAAACGTATTCCTCAATGACGAAGTCTTGGTGTACTATGGAGGTGCCGACAGCGTGATGTGTGTGGCATCATATGAGCTAAACGAACTAATGCCCAAAAAATAAATCTTCAATTAAAAAAACGCTTACCAAACTTAACCACCGAAAACAAAGCTAAGAAGCGCGGCAACCGTCACATCAACATTCTGTTTTTCATCAGGTCTTTTGTTTGAACTGCCATTACAGGCGACTCTATAGAGAAATATGTGTCTCCGCTTGTGTACCCGCTGACCGAAAAGTAAACCTGCGCCAATGAAGAGGCAAAAACCCGAAACTGGACATTTTCATCTGCATTTGGCATCAAAGCGTAGACAAAGCACCCAGCGCAATCAACTGAAAACCTCGGATCCGGGGAGTGCAACTGCACAACCAAATTCTTCAATATTCTGCTTCCAACGTTTTTTAGGTTCAGCATAAAAAAATGGTCACCTGCAATCCTCATTGTCGACAACAACCTAAACTCCAATCGAGCTTTAATGACCACCTTGAACCTCCTAACATTCAGAAACTCGAACAAGTATATTATACTCCTATGCAAAGCTCTTAACACTTTGTGACTGTAACGACGCTGCAATAAAAACGTCTATAAATTCAAATAATCATTAGAAAAGACCTAGTCTGAAGAAGGCTAAGGGTTGTTTCATGAACTTCAGCTTCGCTCCTCTTCTTTCTTGCTCTTCTGTTGCGGCTGCCGCATATTCCTTCTAACGGAATAATCTAACATAAGCATTTCGAATTTCAGACACAAGTTGTGGTTCACAAAAGCAATAATTAAGTGATTGTATAGTTCCCTTTCCTAAGCTTCTATATTTGTCAATTTCTTGATGGGTTTTTCATCCTATGGAAAATATCCGCTATAGATCTATTCTTCAAGTATAGATTCTGCAAACACAAGGCTTTAAAGATAAACCTGTTTTGTTGAAATTGGGTTGGGCTCAGAGGGAAATGCATTGGATGGTTCGCCATTCCAGGCGTCTTCCGTACAACTCTGGGCCCTCTCCCGCTTCATATTGGGTTCAATTCCTGTCGGGCCCGACACTCCAGAAGGGCATTTATCCCACTTTTTGGAGGCTTTTAAGTGACTGAAGCCGAGTTTCCTGTTTCAGGCTTCAAGTCGCGAAACATAGAGGAATACCGGTATTAAGTGGAAGGAGAAAACAAGTGGCTTACTCTGATGCAAAACGCAGGCAAAAAACTTAAGCTATGTTTGTTCTAAATCATGTTTTCTTTTCACATGTGCGTTTAGCTTTTCAGGCGTATCAAAGCTCTTACCGCAAATAGCACAATTAACCGTAGTGCCACGAACATAACCCATTTTTTCTCTCAACTCATCACAACCAGAAACTACTTGCTCGCCTTTATTACTTCTGCCATCACCCGACCATTAACACGTAAAACCATAGCTCATGAAGTTTAACAGAACCGTTTAAGAGGACTTGTTAGTCTACTTAGCCTAAATACTACTTAGTTAATCTGTTCTATAGAAAATATATTTTGTTAGAGGTAACAAACATGACAAAATGGGAATATCTTTCAATTGCTCTGATAAAAGGAATACTGGATGCTGGTGTAAAAACACAAGAAGAGTTGTTGAATAAATATGGTTCAGATGGGTGGGAATTAGTTTCTATTGTTGCGCTTCAAATTAATCAAAGTTTTGAAGTAGTTGCTTATCTAAAACGCGAATCAAGAAACAAGAGTATAATTCACGACCAACAACCGAAAGGTAACAGCTAAAAGAGTTAGTCAATCAACCGCAGAGGTAACAGACCCTCCAGGACAAAGAAACTCATGATTTTTCAATTCTCGGAGCTAAGTTACCAGAACCCGCCAGCAAAAAACTTGAGCATTTATTTCCATGTTTTTACCTCAAAAAAAACCTCGTAAGGGAAATATGAATGTTGCATTGAAGGATGGACCTTCATACCACAAACACCATTTTTGAATAGCAGCGGATATTTCTTAACGAACAGTTTTGTAAATTCTTCTAAGTCTTGTGTCGCTTGAAGAAACTGTCTTTCTTCTTTGTCTGAAACCACTTTTATCACCGAATACCGTTCTACTGAAGGTAGGCATTTAAGTTTGTGCCGAGCAAAAAATTATTAACCGAAAGTTGACGTGGAGAACCATCAACCGAAGACTTGACAGAACCTAAAGTAAGGTTGTGACTGTGGAAAGCAGAACTAAGGGCACCATGATTCTTCGCTCCAAAGGACGCTTCTACGAAGTCCTCAAACTCATAAGCACCGTGGAAATTTGCAGATGATATATTCTCAGTGATCCAGCACCTCTAACATCTCGCTAAAACGTATGCAGCTTTCCCCGTTGTGGTCGCACTGGTAACTTCCTAGCGCATATTTGATACACCGCTTAAAGTTTCTACAAGTCACTGATGTTCACCAGCAACCTTGCTTCCCACAAAACTATTGGCTGTCAACTAGATGAGCTGTTCCGTCTGGACAAAAAACTTTCTCACCTAAACAAACTTGGGCGAAACGCCGTTTACACTCAGAAAACTGCCTTCCGCATCCGTCACAATCACGCGATAACATCCTAACAAATCACCCTCAATACGAATTTGGAGTAGTAGGACGCATCAAGGAATTAAGCATTTGCTTCTTTTCCTCTTTGCCATTACCATATCCATTAGAGCAGTATCGTCGAAAAATTGCTTCTGCAAGGCACGCTGCTACAGTTCGAATTTTACTGCAAAAAACAAGGCCTTAAACTCAACACAACAAAAACATTCAGCAAAATCTTAGGGCGACTGGCGAAGCGCTCAATCCTCACTGATTCAGAAAGCGTCAAAGAAGCCCTCGCAAACTGGGAAGCCAAAGAAAACACCAAAGTACTCTACTGCGACGCCTACGAGAAATTTCTGGAATCCAAAAGCCTTACCTGGAAACGACCTGCATACAAACACCAAGAGACAACACCCGAATTTCTCCAAACAGAGCTAGAACTTGATCAGCTGGTCGCCGGCTCAGGCAAGAAAATTGGAACCATGGTTCTGCTGCAAAAAGAAACAGGGCTCAGACTTGGCGAATGCCTCAGCTTAACTTGGCTAAACATAGACTTTGAAAGACGCGGGATAACACTGGCAAGAGCCGAAAAAAGAAGTTTACCAAGGTCTTTCTCCGACCGGTCAACAATGCTGATGAGCATGATCGGAAAGCTGCCAAAAGTTGACGAAAAAATCTTCGGCACGATGACAACAAACAGCGCAGTTCAAGGACTAATAAACGCAAGAACGAAAGTCGCAATTAAGCTCGGGAACCCAAGAATCGCAAAGATTCATTTCCACCTCATCCGCCACTGGTTCGGAACAACGGAATACCACAAGAAGCCCGACCCCGACTATATCCGCAGACTGCTCGGCCACAAAAGCCTCTCCAGTACGCAGATCTACATCAAAATGGAAAAGCTGGTCTTCGGCGAAGGATCCAAAGAATACATCGTAAAAGTAGCCACAACCGTTGAGGAACTGCAATCACTGCTGCAAGTCGGGTTTGAGTACGTGACTGACTTCCAAGGGCAAAAGGTCCTGAGGAAGCGAAAGTGACGACTGAAAAATATATAGATATTTTCGAAACCTAACAGTAAACGTTATATCATCCAAGAACACTTTTCATGGTTTCATAAGCATAGGTTGACATGCTTACGGTGTAGAAAAGCACTGGGAACCCAAAATTGAGGTCACTGATATGAGTGAAAAGTGTCTCGCTGCCGTAAAAATTAACCAAGACCTGTGTAGTCGATGTTCAGTATGCTATTCTATGTGTCCTTTTGAAGCGATAACCCGGGATGCGGAAACCTGCAAAGTGGAAATTGACAACCAGAAATGCCAGGTCTGCGGAATATGCTCCAGCGCATGTCCCGTTACCGCCATAGAGATGGCTTACTACGATTACGATCACCTAATAGATTATGTAAATTGTGAAAGAAAAACCGTGAAATCTGACACCCTTGTCATAATGTGCCGTGGAAACTCGCCTTCAACCGCCGAAATGTCTGACATTCTGAAGGAGCAAGGCCTAAACGTCAAGAATTATATCCCGCTACGAGTGCCTTGCGCAGGAAGAATCCCTACTGATTTCATTTTCAATGTCTTGAATTCTGGCGTAAAGAACATTGTGTCAATCCAATGCGAAGACGCTTTCTGCCGTATGAAGGAAGGAACCAAAATTGAAACTCGCAGGCTAATGCTGAGCAAAGCTGTTCTACTGCAACTTGGGTTCAGCGGGGACACCATCAAGGTGGTAAAGTTCTCCCGTAAAGCTGTTCATGTTACCGACGAATGTGTGGGCTGCGACAAATGTGTTTTCATCTGCCCCTACAACGCGATTACCGCACAGTCGTTTGCTAATCCATCTTTAGACATAGAAAAATGCACTGGCTGCGGCGCATGCCAGCTGGTTTGTCCCCATGATGCAATCCAAGTGACAGGCTTCGAGTTTAACAACGTCATGGGCCGTTATGGCAATGCAATCAGCAAGCTCAAAGCTGCGAAGAAAGCGCCAGCAGTCTTGGTTTTTAGCTGCCAATGGTCCGAGTACGCGGGCTTAGATGACCCCGACAGCGTGCTGAAAGGCAAAAACGCTCTGGTGCTAGAGGTTCCTTGCTTTAAGTCATTAGATCCAGTGCACATAGTGGATGCTTTCCGGGCAGGGTTCGACGGCGTTATGGGAGTCGTCTGCTCAAAGGATGACTGCAAACTCCAGCAAGGTCGAGACGTGGCTGAACGTCAACTTGGCGTGCTTCAGGACTTCCTCAAGAAGAAGAACCTGAGCGACCGCTTCGAATACGTCGAGCTATCCCCAAGATGCCAAGGCGAATTCAAACCCAAATTTGAAGCTTTCTACAACAAAATTGCCGCGATGCCTCAGTGCACTGCGGCGGTTAAATCGGAGGCGAAACGAAAACGTACAAAATAGTAACCAAGAAAACGCTATCCTACAAGGAAACTCTCTTTGAAGTCGAAGCTCCTGATATAGCCGCCAAAGCTCAGGCTGGACAATTCGTCATCGTGGTTCCGCACGAAAAAGCTGAACGCGTGCCCCTCACAATCTGCGGCTACGACGCCAAGAAAGGCACAGTTGCGTTTGCGTTCCACGAGGTCGGCAAAACCACCAAAGAGCTTGGCTGCTTCAACGAAGGTGACTGCCTGCTCAACGTGACAGGTCCACTGGGCAACCCATCTGAAATCAAAAAATTCGGTAAGGTGCTCTGCGTCGGCGGAAGCATCATGATAGCGCCGTTGCTGCTGCAGGTGAAAGCTATGAAGGCAGCAGGCAACCAAATCACAACAATCTTAGGCTCAAGGACCAAAGAATCCATGATTATGGAGAAAGAAGCCAAAGCCATGAGCAACAAAGTGTATGTTGCTACTGACGATGGCTCCTACGGCAACAAAGGCTTAGACTTCCTCAAAGACCTGCTCAAGAAAGAAACGTTTGACCGGTGCGTTGTGATGGGCCCCGTAGTTATGATGAAAGACGTTAGCGAAATCACCAAACCCTTTGGCATTCCAACCGTCGTGACTTTAACACCCATCATGATTGATGGTATGGGCATGTGCGGTGTATGCCGCGTCACCGTCGGCGGAAGAATGATGTTCGGCTGCGTTGACGGACCCGAATTTGACGGTCACCAAACAGACTTTGCTGGGCTCATTCAACGTCAGCGTCAGATGCTTCCCGAAGAACGTTTAAGCTCACTCATGTGGGAAACAAGTGGAGGTTGTAAGTGTGGCAGAAACCAAGCCTAGACCAAAACTCAACAAGAAAGCAGTTGAAATGCGCAAGCAAGAACCTAAGGTGCGCGCTAAAAACTTCAACGAGGTTGCTTTAGGATACAACGAGGCAGAAGCCTTAGAAGAAGCCAACCGATGCCTGCAGTGCCCCAAACCGCAGTGCATATCTGGCTGCCCCGTGGAAGTTCCGATTCCAGCATTCATCAAATGTGTCCGCGAAAAGAAATACGCCGAAGGAATAGCCACCATCAAATCGAAAAACGCCCTGCCAGCAGTCTGCGGACGCGTCTGCCCACAGGAATCCCAATGCCAAGCCAAATGCATCGTAAGCAAAATGGGCGAACCCATCAGCATCGGGCGCTTAGAACGGTTCCTGGCAGATTGGGAGCGCGATAACGGTTTTCAGCTTCCGCCTAAAGCTCCGCCAACAGGCAAAAAAGTAGCAGTCATTGGTGCAGGTCCAGCCGGACTCACGGTTGCCGCCGACCTCATAAAACTTGGTCACGAAGTCACCGAGTTTGAAGCACTTCACATTGGTGGCGGAGTGCTTTCTTACGGCATTCCCGAATTCCGTTTGCCCAAAGCCATTGTCAATAATGAGGTTAATTACGTCCAGAAGTTGGGCGTGGACTTGCGTTTGGGCAACTTGATAGGCAGAACCCACACTATACCGGAGTTGATGAAGGAAGGCGGATATGACGCCGTGTTCATCGGCAGCGGCGCAGGCTTGCCCCAGTTCACCGGTTGTCCAGGAGAAAACTTGGGAGGCATCTACTCAGCTAACGAGTTTCTCATACGCGTTAACTTGATGAAGGGCTACCAGTTCCCAGAGTACGACACACCACTGCGTCTGGGCAAGCACGTTGTAGTTATCGGCGGTGGAAATGTAGCCATGGACTGCGCAAGATGCTCAATGCGTCTAGGCTCAGAAGTCTGCTTGGTCTATAGGCGTTCACGTGATGAACTGCCCGCCAGACAAGAAGAAATCGAGAACGCTGAAGAAGAAGGCTTAGTCTGCAAGTTCCTTGCTGCCCCAGTGGAATTCTACGGCGACGAACGCGGCTGGGTTAAGAGCATGAAGTGCATCTGCATGGAACTAACGGAACCCGACGCGAAAGGCAGACGGGGCGTAAAGCTAATTCCGGGCAGCGAATTCACAATGGAAGTCGATACAGTTATCATCGCCATCGGACAAACACCCAACCCAATCATCCAACGCACAACTGACGGCTTGCAGAGCGATCCAAGGCATGGTACTATATGCGTTAACGAAGTTGGCAAAACCAGTCTTGACGGAGTCTACGCAGGTGGAGATGTTGCAACGGGCGCAGCAACGGTCATCAGTGCTATGGGCGCAGGCAAACGTGCAGCCAAAGCCATGCATGAATATCTGACAAACAAAAAATAAAGACGCGCTCAACCACAGAGCTATCTTCTCTTTTATTAGGAAGAATTCGCCCTGCGCGGCGAAACAACTTTTCTTTGTAGTCTAAAAACTCTCTATAATAGTGATTGGTGTAGCCAGGTTCCGATTTTCCTAGCTGCAGCAAAACTCGCCCAAGCCAGCGCGCCCACCAATTTCTCGTCTTCCGGATAATGCTTCTTGAAAGCCAAAATCGCGCCTTCATCTATCCTGTCAGGCGCCAATGCAGCTAACAGAGCAAGGTGAGCTGCGGCTTCTGTGGCTTCGTCGAATCTGCTTATTGCGTCTTCCGCCCATGCCAAGCTGAGTTCGCTGGTTTTGCCCGTCCACTGGCTAATCTCTTCCTGCACGTGAGCCCGCACCTCCAGAGGCAAGGCGTTTTCTCCAGCCTCCTCCACTGCACCTGCAAAACATGCGTACGCTTGGGCTACGTTTGCTGAGGGCTTTGCCCACCGTAGGTCATTTGGTAGGTCCGCCTTGGGAAGGAACTGAAGGGCGTCTCCCACGGTTTTAGCCCGGCCAATAGCACTTGAGAACGCTGTACTAGCAAAGCTTTTCATTGGACTCTTAAGCCATCCTTGGCTGAGCGGAAGAGGTGTCTTGCCTAACAACGCATTTGCCATCCGGTTCATGTAATGGAAGAATACGGCGGTCCCCACGATTTCAGGCGCTTCCTGCTTGGAGAAGGGTAGCCACCGCAGTAGCTCTGATCTCGGGGAAGTAGTGGCCAGCGCCCATTTGACAATAGTGAATACCTTCTCATCTGATATGTTCTCATAGCGGCCTTCGCTGATTGCGTTTGCCAATTGATTCTCTTTAGCTGCAATGAGCATTATGGTGTGGGCGTCTACGCAGTATGAACACTGATTAAGCTGCGAAATCGACGCTGCAACAACTTCCTTAGTAACTCGCGGAGCGATGCCGACTAGCTCCGTTTCACGACAAACCATCCAAGCCCCGGCAAGAAGCTTCGGCAAAGGCGAATGCATCTGGAAGGGCTCCACAACTCTTCCAAAATCCCGTTTTACCTGGGCATAAACATCTGCGACGAGCCCTTTGGCTAAATTTGGCTTGATTGGACGAATGTACTTTATCACCAAGGGCTTCCTCTCTCCCGAGGGTTTAGCTTATCAGGGGATGCGCAAGAATGAAGCACGCGCATCGGATGCTTTATTCTGTACCGTTTTTAAAATAAGCTTTGCTAGTTTCTAACTATATTGCACAAAAAATGATTTGGGAAACGTTATTACACCCTGTTGAATCTTATTCACGAAAACGGTGACGTTTCCGTGCCCGCGGAAGAGAGATTATGGTTCCAGAACTGGCCAAGCGACGTGCCAAAACATCTAAACTACCCAGATGTGCCGCTATTTGAACTTCTCAGACAAACTGCAAAAAACCATCCTAAAAGCCCCGCGATATTCTACCTCGGCAGAGAAATCACCTACGAAGAACTGGATACGCTTTCAGACCAGTTCGCTGCGACGCTAGAAAACTTGGGCGTAGAAAAGGGAGACCGCGTCGCGCTCTTCCTGCCCAACGTTCCCCAGTTCGTACTGACCTATTATGGTGTACTCAAGGCGGGCGCAGTGCTAACAACCATCAGCCCGATGCATCGTGAACGTGAAGTTGAATATCAATTAAGCGACTCAGAAGCCAAAGTCGTTGTCACATTGGATTCCCTGTTCCCTATTGTGGAAGCAGTCTTGCGGAAAACCCGCATAGAGAACATAGTACTTACAAATCTCGAAGAATACTCCAACCAGCCCGTTTCCTGTAAACCGAGTGTACAAAGGACAAACGCCCACTCCTTCCAACAGGTGCTCACGCAGAAAAGGCAAAAATCTCCCGAGGTGGAAATCAATCCAGCCAATGATTTGGCTGCTCTGCAGTACACGGGCGGAACCACAGGCGCAGCTAAAGGCGCCATGTTGACGCACAGGAATCTGGTTTCCAACGCCGTCGCTTTCGCCGCATGGATACGTGGTATAGACGCCAAAGAGACGTTTCTAACTGCTTTGCCGCTTTTTCATATTTACGGCATGACCACCAGCCTCAACGTGCCAATCAGTATGGCGGCCAAGATGGTTCTGATGCCACGGTTTGAACCTGCCAAAGCGCTGGCTACTATCCAGGCGCATCGTGTTTCGGTTTTCTGTGGCGTCCCGACCATGTATCAGTTACTACTAACGAACCCTGACTTGGGCAAATACGATTTGACTTCCATCCGCGTTTGCATCTCTGGAGCCTCGCCGCTTCCTCCGCATGTGCAGAAGAAATTCATGGAAATAACGGGCGGTTTGCTGGCGGAAGGTTACGGGTTAACAGAGGCATCTCCTGTTACCCATTGCAGTCCAGTAGATAAAACCTTGCGGACCGTTAAGGTAGGCTCAATCGGTTTGCCTCTGCCCGATACCGATGCTAAAATTGTGGACGTAGAAACAGGCTTAAAGACTCTTTCTGTCGAAGAAACAGGGGAACTTGCAGTCAAGGGTCCTCAGGTGATGAAAGGCTATTGGCGCCAACCCGAGGAAACTGCTATGGTTCTTCGTAATGGTTGGCTCCTCACAGGCGACGTTGCCTACATGGATGGCGATGGCTACTTTTACCTCACGGACCGCAAGAAGGATCTTATTAAATACAAAGACTACAGCGTTTACCCGAGGGAAATTGAAGACGTCCTTTATGAGCACCCAGCGGTTCAGCTCTGCGCTGTCATCGGAAAGCCAGACCCAGTTGCAGGCGAAATTCCCAAAGCTTTTGTTGTGTTGAAAGAATATGCGGCGACATCGGAGCATGAAATCGCCGATTTCGTCAACGGCAAAGTTGCCCCATATAAGGCGATTCGGGAAGTTGAATTCCGCAAAGAACTCCCACTCAGTGCAACAGGCAAAGTCCTGCGCCGAAGCCTCCGAGATGAAACACTGCGGCGAATAGATTAGTCACAATATATATGACTTCTTTTTTTCTATTCTAACCAAAAGAAGTGCTCAGGTTTGCGGGTCAAAGCAATCGTTAAGGGCATTGTGCAAGGAGTGGGTTTCCGCCCGTTCATTTACCGCACTGCTGTGAAGCATGGTTTGACCGGCTATGTGAAGAACCGTGGTGACGCAGGCGTAGAAATCCTCCTCGAAGGAGCAGACACAGCCATAACCGTATTTCTGCGGGACTTGCTGGCGCAAAAGCCACCTCAAGCCCAAATTCACGAAGTCAGCAAAACTATGCTGTCAGGCAAAAATGAGTACGCCAAATTCACGATTGACCAGAGTTCACAACTGATAGAATACTCGGGTTCGGTGGTTCCCCCTGACAGTGCCATCTGCAAAGACTGCCTACGTGAGTTACGTGACCCAAACGACCCACGCTTCGACTACTTTTTCATAACCTGCGTAAACTGCGGTCCCCGGTTCACAATAATCGAGCGGTTACCATACGACCGCCAAAATACCACAATGCGAGAGTTTCCCTTATGCGGTTTCTGCCGAAAAGAATACGTAGACCCTTTGAACCGTAGGTTCCACGCCCAAACCGTGGCGTGCCCGCCATGCGGACCAACGGCCTATCTGACCACGCGAGGAGGCGAAAGAATAAACGTGGCGGACCCAGTTCGTGAAGCTGGCAGATTGTTGTCGGAAGGCAGCATTGTCGCTGTGAAGGGCTATGGGGGCTTTCACATCGCCTCCTCGGCCGTCAAAGAAATGCCGTTGCGTTTTCTTCGAAAATCGAAACGCAGACAGGCTAAACCCTTCGCGTTGATGGCTCGCAGCTTGGGGGCGATTAAGTCTTTCGCAGAAGTGAACCCGAAGGAAAAAGAACTCCTAACTTCCGCCGCACGACCCATTGTCTTGCTGAACAAGAACAGCAACTACAGCCTCGCCGACCAGATTGCTCCTGGTCTCCATAACGTCGGCGTAATGTTGCCATACAGCGGCTTGCACTACATGCTCTTCGACCGCGTCAGCGACTCAGCGTTCGTAATGACTTCCGCTAACCCCCCTAATCAGCCAATCGTGAAAGACAACGAGGAAGCCCTTAGCGTCTTAGGCGGTACCGCAGAATATTTCCTTTTTCACAACCGTCAAATCGCTCACCGATGCGACGACACGGTAACCCGTGTGCACGGTACCCGCAACGTGTTCTTACGTCGAAGCCGAGGCTACGCACCCGCACCCATAATATTGAAACGCAAATCAAAGCTATGCGTCGTCAGCCTGGGAGGCGAACTCAACAACACAAGCTGCGTACTGAACGCAGATAAGGCGTTCCTGAGTCAACATGTCGGCGACGTCGAAAACATAGAAACCCGCAGATTCCTCCAGCAAACTACAGAACATCTGCTGCGTTTGACGAACACTAAAGCGGAGAAGGTCGCATGCGATTTGCACCCGAAATTCACTACCACAAACCTGGCGCGTGAATTGTCAGAGCGAAACGGCTGGCAACTTGTTCAAGTGCAACATCATCATGCACATGTTGCTGCGTTGATGGCGGAACACGATGTAGACGAAATGGTCGGGGTCGCCTGCGACGGTTACGGGTATGGAATCGACGGTTCCGCATGGGGCGGGGAGGTCCTACTCTGCACTTGGGGGTCCATGAGTTTTAAGCGTCTCGGGCATCTTGAATCACAGCCTCTGCTTGGAGGTGACGCCGCAACAAACTACCCCCTGCGCATAGCCGCGGGAATTCTCAGCAAGAAGTTGGATGTTACTGAATGGGTCATCCATAACAGTGGACACCTGCCACATGGCAAAACCGAAGCAGAACTAATAGTTCGCCAACTCAAGAAACCGCAAATCATACCTGAGACAACGAGTCTGGGCAGGGTTTTGGACGCGGTCGCGGCTACTATTGGCGTCTGCCACGAGCGGACGTATGAAGGGGAAGCCGCGATGAAACTTGAGTCTGCTGCTGTTAGCGGCAAAGACGCGTTGGGTCTGTCTCCCGTCATTTGTGGAAATGTGTTGGATACATCTGAGCTCCTTGTGTCGGTTTACGAGAACCGTGATAAGTTTTCAAAGTCTGATTTGGCTTACAGCGTCCACTCCTACTTAGCGAAGGGGTTAGCGATTTTGGCTACAGAAAAGGCTGCGGGTTATGGTGTCGGAAATGTCGGATTGACAGGTGGTTCAGCCGTTAACTCTCTTCTCTCTAGACTAATGCGTGACGCAGTAGAGTCCTCCGGGCTTCGGTTCTTGGTTCATGAGTCGGTTCCGTCGGGAGACGGAGGAGTGTCGCTAGGACAGGCAGTTGTAGGTGGATTCGGCGACGATTGAACCAATCTCTTTTTATCGCCGTTTACGCCTCGACTTAGCTGTTGACCTCCAATGTGTTTGGCTATTCCGGCACGGATAATGAGTATCAATGGCGACAAAGCTCAGGTGGATTTCGGAGAAAAGGTTCTTCGAGAGGTCAACGTGGCTCTTGTCGATCCTAGAGTCGGCGACTACGTTTTGGTTCATGCGGGTTACGCTATCCAAACCATGAGCGAGAAGGACGCTTTGGAAACACTTAGTCTATGGAACGAAGTTCTTGAAGCCGGAAAAGAGTAGGAGGCTTGCTTGTATGGCGACACCGCAGAGATATCGTGACCCAGAATTGGCACGGCGCATAGCCGATAAAATCAAATCCATAACGCCGGAAACTGGCACAATAAAGATTTGCCACGTTTGTGGTACTCACGAGTGGACCATAAGCCACTTCGGTATCCGAAGTCTGCTCCCAAAAAACATTGAAGTCATCGCGGGTCCAGGTTGCCCAGTGTGCATTCTTCCAGCTTCAGAGGTGGACGCTGCAATCAAAATTGCAAAGAAAGGTATCACTGTAACCTGTTTTGGGGATGTTCTGCGTGTTCCAGGCTCTCACGGCTCCCTTCTTGATGCGAAGGCGGAAGGTGTGGATGTTCGGATAGTCTACAGCACCAGCGACGCCGTGAAAATGGCGCAGGAAGAGCCACAAAAGGAATTCGTATTTTTTGCTGTAGGTTTTGAGACCACTGCACCGTCAACTGCTATAGAGGTCAACCGAAAAGCAGCTGGCAATCTGAGTTTTCTGGTTTCACACCGGGTTGTTCCGCCAGCTATGAAATTACTTGCAGAGATGGATGACTTGGAACTGGGTGGTTTCATAGCGCCTGGCCACGTTAGCACTATCATCGGAGTTGAACCGTACGCCGTTTTTCCGCAGAAGTACGGTTTACCCACTGTGGTTGCAGGGTTTGAGCCACTGGATCTGCTTTTCGCTCTTTACATGATAATTAAACAGATAAAAGAAGGTAAGGCGCACTTGGAGAACGAATATTCCCGAGGAGTTCGATGGGAAGGGAATATCAAAGCTCAACAGCTTATTAGCGCAGCCTTCGACGTAGTGGATGGCAAATGGCGTGGCTTAGGCTTGATCCCAAAATCAACCCTTGCTCTGAAACAAGCATACGCCGGTTATGATGCCGTCCGCAAACATGGCATCAAGATGGAAGACGGCATAGATTCACAGCCAGGTTGCCGATGCCACCTCGTTGTGGTTGGCAAGATCAAGCCTGACATGTGCCCTCTATTTCTTAAAGCTTGCACTCCCCAGAATCCCGTCGGCGCTTGTATGGTAAGCATGGAAGGTACCTGTCGAGTATGGGCAAAAACCGCTAGTTTTTCCTAAAAGCTGAAAATTAGGTTTTTTTCTGTTTGATAGCACGGCTAGATCCTTGGGCTAACAGTTAAAAGATGGTGCTCACAGATTGTTTAGCCAACCTGGAGTGAGAAGCTACTTGACAAGCAACCCACAGCGTTCACGACAGCTCACTTTTTTGGAGCAGACAGTTGCAGAGCTATCGAGAAAAGCCGGGTTACGCAGAGCTCCGGAGCTTTCTGTTTCTAAGCATGAAAGATTAGCCAGCGTCAACATTTTCCAGAACAGAATAAGCATCGGAGAAGAATTTCTGTCGCTTTGGAATGAAGGCAAATTCGACAACCAAGACGTGGAAGCTACTATTGCCCATGAAATTGGACACTTAATGGATCTAAAGTGTGGTTCGCGGTCTTCAAACTTCCGAAATCTGTTGTGTGAAAGCGTATGGCTTTCCTTCGGTGTTGTTCCAATAGTGATTTACTTGCTTTCTCCTCTGAACATATTTTTGGCGATTTCTGTGGTGCTAGCAACCGGCTGGGGCTTTTCTCTTCCCTGGGTTGTCCGTCGGATTGAAGTCGGTATCGAGTTGGAAGCTGATCGAAATGCAGCTGCATACTTGGTTGAGCCGCACCAACTGGCAGAAGCACTAGTCAAGATTAGTTCTTTCGGAATGCCAAAGAAAAACCTTGGGTTAACTGCAAAGTTGTCTTTTTTTGCCGGCACGCTCACACATCCCTCCTTTAAAGACCGAGTACGCAACCTGCAATGCATGCAAACTGCATAAACTCTTCCGTCGTTTGCATGAATTTCTGTTTTTTTGGATTGCAGAACCGTAAGCTCTTTATGTCCTAAGTTATGTTCTTTCAGGACAGAAACTCGTTTGCGCCTTCGTAGCCTAGCCCGGTGGGGCGTTACCTTGGTAAGGTAATGGTCGCGGGTCCAAATCCCGCCGAAGGCTCCACATCAACTTCAGGATTCATTTTCGAAAATGCTGGTTCACTCTGATTTACTGTCTTAACCTGGGCCGTAGTTTATAATGAACAGGCTCCTTTCTGAATTCCGTTTTGCCTTGAGTTAAGATTCTTGTATAGTTTGACAGTAAGAAAAATTCAGTCGTGTGTTTTCTAAATGTCTGCTTTTCCGTTGGACCTTGAGATTTTCTTCACGAAACCCTTCACAGTTTCATCTGACCCAAAGACGATCAAATGCCCATCCTCATCCCGACGAAAACCCAGCTTCGAATCTGTGGCCAACTGCTCAAGCTTCTCCATAGGCAAGCTTTCGATGGGTTCAACTCTAATCCACTTTTGGTCCCTCGGAATTCCCGGAATCATCCGCATCTCCTCTTTGGCCTCCACTACAGTAACACAGCTTTCGCAGCTCGCAAGATCTAGCGCTGTAAGCCACTTTTCCACTTTTTCATGCGCAAAACTCTTTTCTGCTTCCGTGACGAGGTAAGCTTCCACAGTGGCCAAATACTGATCTATTTGCGGCTCTGTGTCGCCTATGCCTTTCGAATCGGCTCCTTGAATTTTTATGAGGGTTCTTGCCGACTTCAAATCGCTAAGCACGTTCGGCGGAATTTCAAGGCCTTTCTTTCGAAGCTCAATGACGATTTCTTCAAGAATTCTGGATTTGGCAACGTGACTCAAGCCAGTTCACCGACAAAACTATGGAATACTCCATTAATAAACCGTGCTTGCAGACACATAAATTGTCAACGCAAAACTTTTCTCTGGGTTCCACCTTTCTTATAGTGTTGGGTTTTTGGGGTTTTAGTTATGAAGTTGTACACGGTTAAATCTGAAGGATTAGCTCATAACAGCTACATGGTATTGGACGACGGTGAAGCGGCCGTTTTCGATCCAAGACGCGACTGCCAGGTCTACCTGAATCTTGCACGGAAAAATTGCGCCGAGATTCGGTACATATTTGAGACGCATCGAAACGAAGACTACGTTGTTGGTTCAAGTGAGCTGCAGAATTTATCCAAAGCTGAAATCTGCCACAGCAAAAGACTTGCCTTCAAGTACGGGCAACATAACCTTGAGGATGGCGAAACGCTCAAGTTTGGCAATCTCAAAGTCAAAGCACTCAGCACTCCTGGGCACACAGACGAATCGCTCTGTTACACAGTGAGTGACTTGCTGAAGTCTGCTGATCCACTAATGGTCTTTACCGGTGACACTCTTTTTGTGGGTTCAGTTGGCAGAACCGACTTGCAAGGCAAAACGAAACAACCCGCTCAAGCGGAAAAACTCTATGAGAGTCTCCATGAGAAGTTATTGCGGCTCGGTGATGGCGTTTTGGTATATCCTGCGCATGGTGCTGGCAGTGTCTGCGGTAGCGGAATTGGCGAACAAGCCTATACCACGCTGGGAATCGAGAAACGAACGAATCAATTTCTCATATTGGATAAAGAGACGTTCATTCAGCGATGTTTGGCACAGGAATTAATTGTTCCGGCATATTTTGCGAGGATGGAGACCTACAACCTTTCCGGCGCACCGCAGCTGCGTGGACTTCCATCCCCAAAACCCTTAGGCGTTGCAGAATTCGAAGCGGAAATGGTTGAGGCTGACAGTGTCGTGGTGGACACGCGTTTGCCGTACGCTTTTGCGGGTTCCCATATTTCGGGTTCGATGAGCATCTGGTTTGGGGGTGGAACAGCGGTTTATCCAGGTTGGGTGTTGGACTACGATCAAAGGATAATGCTTGTCGTGGAGCGCAAAAACGATTTTGCACATGTCGCAAAGCATTTTTGGAGGTTGGGCTTCGATAACGTTTACGGTTTTCTCTGCGAAGGCATCAGTGAATGGCAGGGACAAGGCAAACCCATCAGCCACATTCACACTCTGTCGGTCTCTGAGCTGAAGACAAACCTGGAGCGGTACGTGATTTTGGATGTGCGGGAACCAAGCGAATGGCACCAAGAAGGCACCATTGAAGGGGCGGTGCGGATGTTCTTCGCTGATTTGCCTCGAAAAACCGACTTGTTGAGCCGAAACAAACGTTACGCAGTGATTTGCTCCGTTGGGAATCGTGCCAGTATTGCCGCAAGCCTCCTCAAGAGCAAGGGTTTTGAGGTAAGCAATGTGCTGGGTGGGATGAATGCTTGGACGAAGCTGGGGTATCCAACTACTACTGTGAAGGAGGAAGAGCCAGTTCATAATGCTTCTTGAGGCATTCTATTGTATTTTGAAGCCTGCGTCCTGGTTCCCAAATCAGTTACAGAACAAGGAAATCTCAACCATGCCAAAATTTAAGTTCAACAAAACCTTTCCAAACCCAGAAATCCAAAATTGGTTGTCTTGAGTTCGTTTGGGCTTGAGAAATTGGGTGTTTTTGGATTTGCAAAGCTGCAATTTGGGGGGTGGTCGGGGTGGAAAGTTGTTGATCTGGGTTTGATTTTGTGAACACGCCGTGTTTTGCGCGATTTCTATTGCAAAGTATTGCAAGATTTTGATGCAACATAATAGTAATTTGGGAACAATCCTCTTCCTTTTAGGAATGGTTTTTGTTTAACTCTTGGATTTTATAGTTACGAGTGATTGGTCTGTGCCTTTGATTTCCAGTTTTGACCCGTGGCAAAGCGCTATGTGTACTTGCCCCAGTAAGGTAACGTTTAACCCGTACAGCGGATGCGACCACGGTTGCCTCTACTGCTACGCCAGCAGCTATGTACCCAACTTCAGAGAGTGCCGACCCAAAAAAGACAAGTTGACGGCACTTCAGCGGGAGGCTGCGAAGCTCAAAGGCGAAATTGTTTCGATTTCCAACTCCTCCGACCCTTACCCAAGGATGGAAGCAAACGTCTGCTGGACACGACGATGCCTCGAAATCCTATCCGAAAGCAACTGTAGAATCCAAATAATCACCAAATCCACCATCGTTGCCCGAGACGACGACTTATTGGGGAAGATCCCTTCGTCCGTTGCCCTTACTATAACGACGGATGATGACCAACTAGCGGAAATTCTCGAACCAAATGCGCCTTCGCCCTCCCAGCGCCTCCGCGCTGCGCAGGACTTAATCGGCAAAGGCATTCCCGTTGCTGTGCGTGTGGACCCAATTATTCCCTTCGTGAACGAAGATCAAAAGAAACTAATTGCAACACTTGCCAACATCGGCATCAAGCATGTTACATGCTCCACCTACAAACCTAAACCTGACAACTGGCGCCGATTCAGCAAAGCTTTGCCCGAGGTGGCAGAAAAGCTTAAGCCGCTCTACTTCCAACAGGGAGAACGAGTAGGCGGAAACACACTTTTGCCCAAAGACCTAAGACTCAAACTACTCAGCAGCGTCAGAGATCTGGCGTTGGCGCGTGGAATGAGGTTCGGCGTTTGCCGCGAAGGCTTACCTCAGCTTAACACGGCGTCTTGTGATGGCTCCTGGCTGATTCCGCAGACAGCGAGGCGGCCCTAATGCCCCAGCAAACGAGAGTTGTGATGCTGGTTGACTTAGACTACTTCTATGCTCAAGTTGAGGAGCTACGTCACCCCGACTTCAAAGGCAAACCCGTCGTTGTCGGCATGTACAGCGGGCGAACCGAAATCAGCGGCGCCGTTGCCACCAGCAACTACCTCGCTCGAAAATGCGGCGTAAAATCAGGAATACCTCTATACCTCGCTAAGAAGAGATTAGAAGGCACAGATCCCGTTTTTCTACCCGTGGACTACGACTATTACCAACAAGTCTCCGACAAAATAATGGCGGTCCTGCGTGGACATGCTGGTTCCCTTGAAATCGCAGGCATAGACGAAGCTTACCTGGATGTGACCCAGAGAACTAGCGGAAACTACGACAAAGCAGAGAAGCTTGTCTACGAGATGAAAGCAGAGGTGAAGCAGGAAGTTGGAGTCACCTTCAGTGTGGGAATCGGACCCAACAAGCTCATCGCCAAAATCGCCTCTGACATTCACAAACCCGACGGCGTTACTGTTGTCCGCCCCGAACAGGTCCAAACTTTCCTCTATCCAATGCCAGTTGACGCTCTTTTAGGCGTGGGAAGGAAAACCGTTGCGAAGATGGAGAAGATGGGGGTAAAGTCGGTGGGCGATCTTGCGAAAGTCGACGTGCAGCGACTTGTAGCAGTTTTCGGCAAAGTCCTAGGTGTGTACTTCCATAGCGCGGCCAACGGTGTAGACAATGAGCCTGTGCAGGAAGCAGCAGAAGCGGAATCCATCGGTAGAATGGGCACCCTCAAAGAGGATAGTCGCGACCCCGACTTCATTATGCAGAAAATCGACCAGCAAATCGACGAGATCCACGCTGAGTTCACCCAGAAACAACTGAGCTACCGGTTGGTTGGCATAACCGTCGTCATGACGGACTTGTCTGCGAAGAACCGCTCAAAGACGCTGGAGAAAGCCGCCAAAGACAAAGAAACCATTCATAGTGCCGCGCAGGAACTCCTCGAGAAGTACTTGACAGAAACAGACTTGGCTGTCCGCAGAATTGGCGTTCACGTCTCAAGGTTCAGCAGAAACGAAAAACAACAGCAACAACTCACAATTTTTTTGCCAGAAACGACATAGGTCCAGCAAAACTTTATTTTCCTATCCTACGCCACATCTAGTAGGGTGTTTTGATTGTCGTCTGAGAAACCAAGAGAAAAAGAGCTGCCGCCTGGACAGAAACCCGTTAAGCGGATTCTACGCTGGGGCATCGACCACCCAGGCATCGTCTCGGCTAACCCAAAACTTAGGTTAGAGACGTACACGTTAACTGTCGATGGCGAAGTCGAAAAACCCGCAAAACTTGCGTGGGGGGAGTTCGCGGCGTTGCCTTCAGTTGTTTCAGTTAGCGATTTCCACTGCGTCGAAGGCTGGAGCGTATTGAACTGCCGATGGGAAGGCATAACAATAAGAGAAATCGAGCGACTCGTCAAACCCAAAGAAACAGCCCAGGCCCTCACATTTGAATGTGCCGACTCTTACACAACCTCACTTTTCAGGAAAGAACTCTTGGGCGACGACGTGCTGCTGGCTTACAAGCTTAATGGGGAAGCGCTGGAGGAAGGCTACGGGTTCCCGGTTCGACTCGTCGTGCCAAGTAAGTACGCCTACAAGAGTGCCCTGTGGGTGACGCGTTTGACGTTCACTCGTGGCAAGGAGCTCGGGTTTTGGGAGCGGCGTGGCTACAGCGACAAAGCGGACGTTTGGAAAAACCAGCGTTTTGGCCGCTGAAACGCGCTCCACGAGGCGTTTTAGAGGAGAAATAAGGCACATTTACATTTTCAGGCGGACTGTTGATCCATAAGATTTATTAGGCATAGCGCCTACTCCGTGGGTTCTCTAAAAAAAACAGGGAGGACGAAAAAGATGCCGCAGAATTCAAAAACGAAATTTACCGCTTTCACAGACGCAAACGTATACGCTGCTTCCGAGAACGCTTCAGCTATGAGCGTTCGTTCAAGTAGCATGTCTTTGGAAAAACGTAAAAAACAAGCAGAAGAACCCATCTACTTAACGAGAATTTAGACTTCATTGAAGCTCAAAGCAGAGTCTACGCTTCAAGTTTTCTAGGTTGCTTTTCTTGTTGAAATCGTTTTTATACTCAGTCTCAATTTCTAAGGTCCGAGGCTGAACTTTGCAGTTTACTGTAGCAAAAATGGGGCGGGTGTTCATACTTAGACTGCACGATGGCGACCATCTGCCCGACGCGCTTGAAAACTTCGCCCAAAACCAACGAATTGACAGCGCACTCTGCTTCTTCTTAGGCGGCGCTAAAGAGGGCAGCAGCATCGTCGTGGGACCAAAAGACGGCAATGCGTTACCCCCTGAACCGATGACTGAGCTCCTCAAAGGCGTTCATGAGTCGTATGGAGTAGGCACAATATTTCGGAACGAAAGGAATATACCGAAACTGCATATGCACGCCGCCTTCGGTAGAAAGGGAGAAACAATCACGGGCTGTGTGAGGATGGGTGTGGATGTTTGGCAAATAGGCGAAGTTGTGGTTCTCGAGTTGACATCTGCGCAGGCAAAGAGGGCAGTAGATGAAAAGACGGGTTTTGAATTTCTAGAAATCAGCTAAGGCAATTTCACAGTTCCAGCGACTCGGAGTTTCCCGCCTTCTAGGTACATTAGCACAGCTTGGTCGCCTGAATGATAAACGAGATCCTTCTCCAGAATCAAGGTTAAGGCGGGTTTGCGCCAGTCGCCCTCGTCGCTAATCTCTTCAACTTTGCTGTTAAGGAACTGCATCCAGTGCCCAATATGGAGAACCATGTCGGCTTTGAGAGGCGTCTGCCAATATTTGACCAGAGTAGCTTGCACCTTTAGTGTCTTTGAAGATTTAATTGTTGGGTCGGTGGTGAGAACAACCCCACGGTCCACATCTTCAACTTCGACGCCTTTGAGCGCAAGCCCAACGCGGTCGCCTTCTATTGCGGAGTCAAAGTCCTCATCGTGCTTTTGGATGGAACGGATCTGCGCTTTCTTGCCGCCCGGAAACACGTCTAAAGCGTTATGTTTTGCGATGCTACCTTGCACGACCACCCCGAGAACCACAACGCCAACTCCTTTCACATTGAATGCGTGGTCAACAGGAACAGTCCCCACAGAGGCAGGCATTGGTTTCTGTACTGCTGCGTCGTTTAGCAGTCTTTCCCTCAACGCATTTGGGTCTTCTGGGAGGAACTCGTATTTCTCCAGAATTGTCCCTTTGATTATTGGCTCAATCTTTTCTTTTGGCAAATAGTTCCTTAGTATGAAGTACCCGCTACTGACTCCGCAGCACTGGAGCATCACGAGGCTCTCTCCCAATGTTGCGTTCAACTCGTCTACCACAACTATGGCTTTTTTTGCTTCTGACGTAGCATAGAAAAGAGGCGCCAGCCTTTCGGGGTAACGTGTGGGTTCGATGAGGGTGACGGCGTCTTCTCCCTTCTTCAAGTTGTACAGTGCGATATCAGTGGAGGTTCCTTTTTTGGCCAAAGCACCGCTGAAACCTGATACGCCTATGACTGCTACTATCAAGTTGCCCATAGTCAGATACCTTTTAGACCAGGCACGATGACGCAATTGAGAAGATAAGTTTTATGGCAAATCAACATCAAATGCCTTCACTAGAGTGCAACATCTAGGTTCAAGAAGAGGAGACGCTGTTTAGGTCTCAAAACGTTTTTTTTCTGAGTTGTTGACTCAGTGCAGTCGCAAATGCTAATTGAAAACTCCGTCGTCTTGTGTTGATAGGAGAACAAAGACGCTTAGCGGATTCTTGGCTGTAATAGTAGCGTCACGCTAGAAGCCTTTTATTAATAATAGCTTGGCATAGTGTTTCTTAGATCTTTATGGGCGTTCAACTTGATGCTTTTCTGTCTTCATACAGTCGTGAAGCCAGAGAAATTGTGCTGTGTCTTCGAAAACTTGTCTTTGACGTTTTTGCTGATGGCATTGAGCAGGTTGACTTTAAATCTGGACTAGTGGCGTACAGGTTCAATACGACCAGCAAGGAGTTGGTATTTGCAGTCGTGCCCCACATGAAACACGTGAATCTGATGTTTGGTAGGGGCGCGCATATTCCTGATCCCTTTAAGTTGCTAACGGGTACTGGTATGCGGGCAAGGCACATCAAGATAAAGTCGGAGGCGGAAACAGATAACCCTGCGCTGCGCCAACTCCTAAAAGAAGCGTTGAAGCTGAATTACAAAGAATAAGGGTCCGGCACAACCATTGTATTTTTCGGAATATGTTTTGGGAACCATGGTCCCATCATGTCCTGTCAAACTTTGCTCGCTGTTTTCTTTAGTTTTGCAATAATTTTTTTGGTTTTTTTCTCTGATGGATGTGCGATGGCTGCGGCTGGGCAAATTTCTTCACAGCCTCGGCAAAACACAACGCATGAGTTTGGGTTTACGACGGTTCTCTTGAAGCCATTTTTTTCTTCAAGTTTGAAGGCTCTCTTGTGACAGAAATCTACACATTTTCCGCAGGCAATACATTTTTTGTAGTCTATTTTTGGGTCCCACGGTATTTTGGTCCGAGGAATCCCTTCATATGATTCTTCTGACATGTTTCTCTTGCTTCTTTTCGTTTCGACCTTTCTATTCGTTGTTAATTGCAGGATGATTAGTTTTGGACGTTTAGTTTTCTAAGTTTGCTAATTACTTTTCCAGTTTCAGCTTTTGAAGGGTGGTTAATGGCTCCCACGGAACATATTTCATCGCAGGCATCGCAGTATACGACACAATTGTTTGGATTTTTCACCACAGGTCTCTTTTTTCCGTCCCTTTTTCTGAATTCATAGACTCCGTGTTTGCAGAAATCTGCGCATTTTCCGCAGCATACGCATTTTTCTAGGTCTATCGTTGGGAACCAAGGTATTTTGCTTCTAGGAACGCCATGAAATATTTCTCCAGACATTTTCAACCCACTTTTGTTTACTTAGGTTGTCCAGAAAGAGTAGACTTCCAAATTTTCTTTCTCAAACTGTTTCTTTAAGAATGCCTTCACTTCATCCTCGTCCAAGTTAGCGATTCCATTCTTGTCTCTGTGCAGAGGGATTCCTGTCTCTCTGAGCGTTTCACCTTTAGGGAAGTCGAGGAAAATGAAGTATCGTCTGTCTTGGAGCATTATGAGTTTGAGAGTTGTTAGCTCTTTGTTGGGTGAGAAGCCGTTTTGTTCTAGAATGAACACTATTGAGGCCGGTTTCTTTTCGGACACCAATCGTTTGTATTCTTCCCAGTCTCTGACTCTAACCGGGCCCTCGCTCATTGCATTCGCCTTGGTTTGCGGGTCATCGTTAACTTTCTGAGGTCTTTTCAATTATATTCCCATATTCTCATCAAGATGCGGAAACTGTTAATTTCCGAGATTGTATCCCGTAGATATTAAAAACTGTTATTGATGGGAATCCCCTACAGCAAGTTCCACAATAGCTTTTGATTGGTGCCGGAATATGGCTTTGACTATTAAAGGTACTACTACACCGAAGACGAGTCTTGGCGTCATGGTTATGAAAAATCCATACTCTCCGTAGACCATAAGTGGTTTGGCTTGCTGTTCAGTTAAAAATAAGAAAAGCCCTCCTACAAGTGCCGCTGTTAGTCCTGAGAATAAAAGTCTGGAGAATTTTGTGGATTTCTGGTTTAGTGCACCTGCCATGTAACCGATTAACATTGAACTCACTAGGTAGCCTAAGAGACTGATGTTGTGTATCCATGTTGGGGACATCGAACCGTACAGACCGTACCAGAGTGCGTATATGCTGCCGAGAAGGAAGCCCGTGGCGCCTCCTGCCCACTTGTTATACATTAACCCAACCATCAAAGGCACTGCGACTATCATGATGACTTCTTGGGTACCGAAAACGAATATGCCTTGGAATGCTGGATTTATGCTAGCAAAAGTACGTTGGTTTAGGGGAAACCAAATTATGACTAGACAAACAATTGTGGGAATTATTATTCCGAACAAGATGTCTTTCAGCTTTAGGTCCTTTAATCCTTTGGACATGCGATATCAAGCCTCATGTTAGTGCAGTTTAATTTATGTTAATATTTAAATATTACTATAAATCCCGTTCCCCTGAACGGGAAGGAATCTCGTTGCCTTCTTTCTGGTTCTATGTATGGGGCAAATCGATGTTTTGTATGTCGACAACGTCATTTCAGTTCTTCTTCATGTGGTTCTATTTTTCACCTATGGACACCGATGGGGGGCATTTTCTTGTCTATAGCAATATTTAAATATTAACGCATGTTGTCGTAAAGCGATGCCTTTGAAATCAGAAAATAAACACAAATTCAAAGCCAGACTTTTCAAAGCTCTTTCGGACCCAGTTAGGCTTGACATATTGGAGTTTCTGCGCAGCGGGGAGAAATGTGTATGTGAGATAGTGCCGCATGCAAAGCTCATTCAGCCCGTGGTTTCTCGCCACCTAAGAATCCTAAAGGAAAGCGGAATAGTTAGATACAGAAAAGACGGAACCAGAAGATTGTATTCAATAACAGATCAACAAGTATTCAGAATCATTGATGGTGTAACACCAGAACTCGTCGAAGCATTCACAACAACCATATTGGAGCAGATAATATAGACGCGTTAATGTGAAGACAAAGGGAGGCGCGGCAACCTGGAAACCCCTGAAGAACACACGAAAAAAGAATTATCGCTGGGACTGTGGGAAAAATATCTGACTTTGTGGATAGCAATATGCATAATTGTTGGACTCTTGGTCGGACGGTTTTTTCCAGAGTTTGGGCAGTTCATGGATTCACTCAAATATGCTCATCTTTCAATCCCGATAGGTTTCTTGTTGTTTTTCATGATGTATCCAACGGTTGTTGGAATAAAGTTTAGCGATGTAAAGAAGGCTGCTCAAAATCCTAAACCCTTGTTAGTTACGATATTTGCAAATTGGGTGATTGCTCCGGTTTTGATGACTATTCTTGCAAATACTTTTCTAGCTGGCAACCCCGAATACATCGCAGGGGTCATACTTTTAGGCTTGTCGCCATGTACGGCGATGGTCATGTGGTGGATGTTTCTCGCAAAAGGCGACATGGCTCAAGGCCTCATCAATACAGCCTTCAATGCGTTGCTCATGTTAATTCTCTATGCGCCCTTAGCTGGACTGTATTTGGGCATTAGCAATATTCCTGTCCCATGGGATCTAATTGCGGTTAGCGTTTTAGTTTTCATCGCACTTCCGGTGGGCGCGGGAGCAATTTCTCGAAGAGCCATCATTCAAAAAAAGGGTGAAGAATGGTTCAAAGACCGCTATAATCCTGTTGTGGGCAAAATCTCCATCGTTGCCTTATTGCTAACTCTAATTGTCCTTTTCTCCTTCACTGGACAGACCATACTAAATAACCCTCTTCTCGTGGGCTACATAGCAGTCCCAAACCTGATTCACTACGCAATTATGATCACATGGACTTACCTTCTTGGATACTTCTTAGGGTGGAAATACGAGACCGCGATTGACACAACTCTTATTGGAAGCAGCAGTCACTTCGAAGTTGCCATAGCCGTTGCCACAACGCTTTTCGGTATTAGTTCCGGTGCAGCACTTGCAACAGTTATCGGACCGCTATTTGAAGTGCCTCTAATGCTTTCACTTGTAAGGCTTGGACTGCGAACCCGAAAATACTTCCCCCGAAAGAAGAACCTTTGAAAATGAACTTGCAATGTTAAAATGAAAACACTGTTTACAGCTTCTTTCCTTAACTTCTATTTTATACTCGAATTGCTCGCTGATGAGGTTTATGCAAACGCCCAAAATGGCGTCCAAAGCCATCCACGGAGCGAGAACTCTTTCGTTTGCGTAAGGTTAATGCGATTAGCGGCTATATCGTTTCCAAGAGAGAGTTAGATGGCTAAGCCGGCATCCGACCAAGACCTTAACGCATCTACATTCCAAACATATCTGTACCTCGTAAAGACGGGGAAACCTGTAGGTCCAAGAGATGTAATGCGCGGCGCTAACCTTAGCAGTCCAAGCGTAGCCTACAGGAATCTGCAGAAGCTAATGGATTTTGGCTTGGTGATAAAAGATGTTTACGGCAACTACATCGTGAAGGAGAAGGTTGACGTAAGAGGGTATGTGTGGTTTGGGCGAACCCTTATCCCGCGCTTTGTCATTTTCGGTTTCATTTTCATCGGGTTGCTAATCGCCGAATTAGCGGTCATAATTGCCCACGCGGTCATTGGCGACCCAATAGAGCGCTCTCTGTGGCTTCTAACAGGGCTCACCATCGCGGTTGCAGTCATCTTTCTGGTTGAAGGGTTACGCTGGCGTCGAAGCAAAAAGAACATCCAATAAACATATGCTGTTCCAGCTCTGGAACATAATGTTCCAACAATAGAACTAAAACGGCCCAATGGCTACCTGATGTATGGTTTTCGGCAGGAAGCGCCCCTTGAAAGATAAGACTCCGATTGCGAAGGCTTTCATGCTGGTCGTTTTGCTCTTGACTTTGGGATCTGCCAGTTTCGTTCATGCGCAGTTTACGCTGGTAACTGTGTTCACGGGTTCTTACGACCAAACCACCAGCTATTTCAGTATACCCACAAATGAGTGGCGCATTACTTGGAATTGCACCCCAAGCCGCCCGGTTAACCTATTCGTGATATATGTTTACCCTAGGGGCGAGTCGACAGCGTATATCGGAAAAATAGCGGCTATGGGCGAAACCGATACAAACGGAGTGCTGTATGTTCACGAAGGCGGAAAAGGCTATTACCTAAAAATCATGGCAGCCCTGGTGAGGGACTACCGCATCAAAATAGAATACACCTACACATTTTCACCCTCTCCTTCAGAAAATACTCCAACTCCAACACTGACTCCCTCGCCGTTTCCCTCATCAACTCCTTTGCCGATTCCGACATTTTCTCCGATCCCGACCCAAGTACCAACACTAGAACCTATGTCAACTCTAACACCTAATTCTTTCTCAGATTGTGTTCCATACGAAATAATTGCTTTAGCTATTGTGCTATGTCTATGTGCACTAGTTTACTCCAGGAGGAGAAAGTGAATTGCATACGAATAAGAAAACGTTAATGGCAGCAGTAATAATCTCAACGCTTTTCTCGATAATGGTAGGTTTCAATAATGCTAGATCACAAGACGACAGTGGTGAAAATAACAATAGTGGCATAGTCAAATCTCCACTTAGTCACCAAAGTTACACTGCAAACTTGTTAACACTAAAAATTGCCTTTCCTACTGTCTTCAGTCCCAAAAGCGAGCACTTCGGTTCCGATGAATACTACTATATCACTTACTCCATTGATGGAGGAGAAAACATCAGGATACAGAAAGAATCCATATCCTATGAAATTTCGCATGGTATTCTCATACCAAACAATCTTACAGCCACTGTAGCTTTACCACCATTAAATGATGGATACCACACCCTGACAGTAAATGCAAGGGAACCATACATCGTACCAGGACACTCAGGTTATTATTACCAGCAAGAAACAGTAGATTTTACCGTAAACACTATCCCAACCCCAATTCCAACACCTGAACAAGAGACTCAATCGCCTCCTCCAACACAGACGCCCAACCCAACGCCTACACCAACTTCCACCTCGTCAACCACGTTATCTCCTTCTCCAACGCCAACTCCAACACCAAGCCCAACAGTCACCCCAACCCAATCACCTAACTCGACTATTAGCCGATCTGCCAACCCCTCCTCCACTCGAAATCCAACCTCTTCGTCTTCCCCAAGTTCTTCTTTTGCTCCTTCACATTCAATCTCAGAGTCCCCTTCCCTAACTAATTCTCCTTCGCCAACAGAAGATCCAGAGCAGTTTGCTGTAAATTGGGTTGAAGTGGAGCTTGTGGTCTTTGTTTTGGCGGTTGGGGGTTTGGCAGCGTACTTTTTGAGGCGTCGCTATAAACCCGCGGCGACCGCAGACAACTGATGGGTCACTCTAACGCTTTTTTTTGCTTCTGTCTTGATAGGGTCTTTTACGGGTAGGTTTTTGTTTTGTCAAGAAACCTTTACAAACACGCTTTTATGCGTCTACTTGCCTTAGGCTAGCATGTGACTAGGTGATGAGGAAACTGCAGCTAGCCATCCTATTTATGACAACAATTCTTTGCATTTCCCTCCAGACTTGTCAAACAAATTTTTGCTTCGCACAGAGTTCTCTGTCGCCCCAAACGAGGTGGGCAATGAGCTATAGCGCTCTCAGTGGAAGCACAGTCGTCCAGACCGACGACTCTGGGTTCCTCGTGGTAGGCTCGGCAGCCATCTACTCAAACAACGAAGCAGGCGCAATTTTGAAAGTGGACACTCAAGGAAACCAAGTTTGGCTCAAAAACACAGCTGCCTTCGGCAATAACTTGCTTCTTGCCAAGGCAACTGAGGGAGGCTTCGCAGTGGCGACTACCACCTCTAGAAGAGTCAATGGGACTGACAGGACCTACGACATCGCCGAATTCTCCCTGACAAAATTCGACCAAAACGGAAACAGACTCTGGAACCGAACTTATGACAATGGCGCAATGAGCACGAGCCTTGCCACATTTGCTGCGACAGCAGACGGGGGCTTCGTCCTTGGAGGATACGCCAACATCTATGACCCTTCAAGTTATTCCTCATCACGTTCCGATATCGTGGTCTTGAGAACAGACTCAAACGGGAACACGCTTTGGAACAGAACTTACGGCGGACGCGAAGATGACGTAATCAAGACCATTGTGCAAACCTCCGACGGCGGGTTTGCCATAACTGCCTACAGTTTTTCTTTCAAGGAGAGCCAAGGAATTTGGCTTATAAAGACCGACCCTGATGGAGCAATCCAATGGAACATTATCTACTCATACTTCGATCTTGGTCTCTCTTCATCGGCGATTTATCCGAACGGGGGCTTTCCCACATCTGACAAAGGCTACCTTCTATTCGGGTCCTCAAGTTCCTACCAAAGCAGCAGCTACCAATCAACTGGGTTAGTTTTCAAAACTGATTCAAACGGCAACGTGCAGTGGACCCAAACCCCCACCAGCCCAGTGAAATCAGCAGTTCAGACTCAGGATGGCGGCTACGTACTTTTGGTCGATAGCCCAGGAGGAACAACTACACTCATCCGCACAGACGGTTTAGGAGCCACTCAATGGAACACCACGTACCCAGCTTTCACGGAAAACTTCGGCAGCCCACTAATTCAATCAAAGGACAGTGGGCTAGTAATAACGGGAAAAAGCGCAAACAAACTATGGCTACTTAAAACCGACCCCGTTCCAGCATCTCCGCCAGTTCAACTGCCAACCCTCAAACCGTTCAACAACGGAAATGCTTCGTTGGTTTGGCAACGCTTCTCTGACGGACTCGGCGGTTACTCTGTTGTGCAGACTTCTGACGGCGGTTTCGCCCTCGTCGGAGAGGCAGGAATCATCCAGAACAGTAACCTGGGACCGCAATATGTCAATTATAGTTCAGTCATTATAAAAATCGACGGGTCCGGAAACGAGATTTTTAGTAAAGATTTGCCCATAGGCGATATGTTTATTCAGGATAACTCTTATTTCCAAGCCACAATACGTTCCGTCGATGTTATTCTCAGCTTCATCGTCCAAACGGGTGACGGGGGCTACGCGCTTGCAGGTACAACTACCCTTCATCGGAATTCCGGAAGTTACTCCAATTATTGCATGGCTAAGACTGATTCTCAAGGCAACCTTCTCTGGGTAGAGCAATATGATTTCAGGGACGAATTAAGTGCATTTGCGCCTGCCGCTGACGGGGGCTACATTCTGGCTGGTAGCGCGGGTTCCTTTCCTTCGGTTGTAACCCACATTGTGAAAACCGACGGAACTGGCAAAGTCCAATGGAACAAAGACATACCCGTTAGAACCGCTACTCAAATAATAGCCACAACAGACGGAGGTTACACGGTGCTTGGGTCAACGTACGCTTCTTCAAGTGGAGGTTCCTTTTCAGGGTCCTCCATAATCATGCATCTGAATTCTAATGGAGACGTAACGTGGACGAATTCCCTCACGGGATTTTCTCCATCAACAGGCCTACAAACAAGCGATGGTGGATACATAGTCGCCGGTTTATCCAATCCTCGTACATACCTGTCTTCTTCGGTACTCCTCAAGCTAGATCATTTTGGAAACATGAGCTGGTTCAAACAGTACGACTCGCAGACTTTCTACTATCCAAAATCGCTAATAACCTGTCGGGAAGGCGGGTTCATGTTTGCAGCGACAACACCTGACCACCGTTGCATAGTCAAAATAGACGAAAGCGGTGTCGTAGAAAAAGTGGTCACGCTAGACACTATGTGGACGAGCTACTCCGATGACACCCTCCGAGTAATTCAGGCGAGTGATGCCGATTACATCATTACAGGTAAATATATTGGACTGAACACGACAGAGTACGACCGAACCTGGCTAGCAAAGCTTTCCCTGCAGACCAGCGGACCAAGTCCTTCGCCCTCGATCCCAGAATTCCCCAAAGCCATAACCCTCCTGTTAACCCTAATCGCGTCGATATTGCTTTTTTCGTTCAAAAAAAGGCGGCATTGGAGCCCCCAGAGAAATTCCCAAGTCGTTTTGAAAAAGCAAAGAGCTACCTGAGCCTAAATAAACGCAGGGAAACCGGTGACATCAACTGCCATTGAATTCATTAAGGCGCAAACACGGAAGAGCTGTTGGAAAAGCCTATCGCTGAATCCAAAACGGCGTAGTCATCAGTTTGGGAAGCGGCATTTGAGGCATGCGTTTAGCATAAATTCGGCATTGAGCAGAATTCGGCGAAATGAAAAAAGGGGAAGGGGGGTTAGGGATGCTTCCTCTTAAAGACAAGCGTCAAAAGTGCAAATAGAGCAAACACTGAGAGAAGAACAGTCCCTGGTGGAAACTCGGGTATCACCGTTGTTGTCAATCCAGCAACACTTGAGTCTATCAGGTTGAGCACTGTGTTGTATGAGTAGGTGCCGCTACTTGAGAAGTCCGATGAGTACCATGTTTGGCTTGTAATGATGGTTTCGAATTTGACTTGGATGCCGGTTATTTTGTCCCAAGTATAAATCTGACGAGTGGGGGTGGCGCCGCCTTCAAAGAAGGGTGGCTGAGTGAAGTCCACTATATTGCATACGCGTGGTCCGTTGGCGAACGTGACGTTTGTTGCGCTCGTTATGCTTCTGGGAGGCCAAATCCAACTAAACGCACCTCCAAACAAGGCTGACCAGTCATATGAGGGGCGAACTTGGGTGCCGACCGCGAGGTTGAAGGCAATAACCATCATTGTGAAGCTGTTGTCGATGTCATCGTCCATCGCTTGGTTAGTGACGGTTCCGTTCTTCCAGTTTGTCAAGACATTGAAGCTGACGAAGTTTCCGGAGCTGTTTTGAACGACATTCGTGACTGTATATATGTTGTAGTTGCTGGCGTTGTAGTCGTAGACCATTGTGTCATAGGAGCTGGGCGGGAACGGTACGATAGGGTCTGCTGTCCAGCTGACAAGGGTGCCTTTGTACTTAAACCAGTCGCCAACGTTGACGCCGATTGTCTCTACCCCCTGAGTCAGGGGAGCAAAAACAGCTATAGAGAATAACAAAACTGCAATCAAAACTACAACCAACTTTTTCAAAAGATTCCCTCCATTTTTCTCCATTTCTGGATTGCAAGGAACTCCTGTTTAGAATTTGTGACTGTTTTGAGCCTGAGACCAATTTCCGGTTCATTTATGTTTCGTATTGCACCATTTTTGCGTCCACAGCTTATTATCATATCAATTTTCTTTTGCTCGAAATCCCTAAGAGCCCTTATTGTCGGCTTAATTCTCGGCGGCACACAAGCTATCGCGTTTGCTTTACAATAGTGCAGGTAAGCACTCAGCAATGAGAGCTTGTATTTGCCTGCGCGCCATAATGAAAAAATGAATTTTTCAGCTGCTGAGCCGTCGTTGAGATTCACATGTTTGCCAAGAAAATATATTTTTCACGAATATGTCAGCTGGCTCATACTGCTCAAGCTGCGACGCTCCCACAGAGTTTTAACGAGAGATTCTTTTTTAGCGTAAGTAGCCCGTGAGAGATTCGAACTCTCGTCAATGGCTCCAAAGGCCACTATGCTTGACCACTACACCAACGGGCTGCAGAAGCTAACCAGATAATTTCTCAACTACCTAATAAATCTCCCATCCGCTAACCGAAGAAATACTCAAATCACTGCAATATTCACTAACATTTTTTTTGGCGAATTTGCGTAAGAACGCCGAAAAAACTTGAAGGTTTAAATATATTTCTGAGAAGGTTTTTAAGGATGCCCGAATATACTACATCAAACGTTAGCATTCGGAAGTTCTGACACTGAATCTTATCGCTAAAACCACAAAGCTTTTATGGCAGATCTATTCATTTGCTAAGAATGCGCGGGTCGAATGTACACTTTTCTCAGTCCCCTGCCCAAGGGAATGACGATTCTGTGATGGCTTTGCGCGATGTGGAATGGAGTCGAAATTAAACATGAGTCAAAAGAAAGAAGCTACCCCCAGCACGCATCAGCGCCTAGTTGACAAATGCCCAGAATGTGGCAGCCAAAACCTTGTTCACGATTACGACACCGGCGAAACCGTGTGTGGAGACTGCGGACTTGTTCTCTACGAGCAGATGCTCGACAAAGGACCAGAATGGCGTGCCTTCACGCAGGAAGAGAAGGCTTCTAGAAGTCGTGTTGGTGTTCCAACATCTTACTCAGTTCATGATAAAGGACTATCCACAGCAATCAGTCAGGTTGACCGAGACGCGTTCGGAAGGAAACTCCCTCTCTCCACCAGGCTTCAAATGTGGCGCCTGAGGAAATGGCAGATACGCAGCCGAGTACACTCATCTATCGACCGAAACTTGGCCCAAGCCATGGCTGAGCTAGATAGACTTTCAGACAAAGTCTACATTCCGCCGCCAATTAAAGAAAAGGCTGCCGTCATTTACCGCAAAGCACTCGACAAAGGTTTGGTGAGAGGTAGATCCATAGCCGCTATCGCTGCGGCTGCGTTGTACGCTGCGTGCAGAGGAAGCGGAACTCCGAGGACTTTGCGTGAGATTGCTGAAGCTAGCTTAGTTGACAAGAAAGATGTCGCCCGCTGCTATAGACTTCTTTTGCGAGAGCTCGACGTTCATATGCCAATCGCAGATCCGTTGACGTATGTATCAAAGATCGCGGAAAAGACAGGCATCTCAGGGAAAACTCAAGGTGCCGCCATCGCAATTCTCAGAGAAGCAAGACGAAAACGTGCCGCCGCCGGAAAAGATCCGATGGGCTTAGCTGCCGCAGCGCTATACATTGCTTGCCTGCAAAACAACGAGAAGAAAACGCAGAAAGACATTGCAGAAGCAGCTGGAGTTACCGAAGTTACGGTTCGAAACCGATACAAGACTCTGAAGAAGCAGCTGAATCTAGAGCTGCCAGATTAGCGACTCAATCATTCCCCTATTCTTTTTGTTTCTTCTTTTTCGAGTTCCATAAAGACTGTGCCAACGTAGCCGCAGTCGCTGCAAAAATACTTCTGGGGAGTTAACCAATAGTCTAAGCTGCTGGATAAGCTAAGTTTTGGACTACCGCATCTTGGACAGAAGATATCATTGGGTCTGCTGTGTTTTAGTGTCTTGAGCACATCGCGTATGTCGCCTAATGTCTTCATTGTACCGGACTCAGTCTCTGTATGGGTTGTTATTGACGTTCGATGTTTTCTGCGGGGTAGCCGCTTCTTACCAGGAATTCTCTCACGCGGTCGCGTTGATCACCCTGCAGCATAATCAAACCTGCTTTAGATGTTCCGCCGCAAGCGCAAAAAGCCTTGAGTTTATGTGCCATGTCTGCGAGGTCAGTGGTCTTTTCGTCCATACCGTCAATGACGGTGGTGGGTCTGCCGAATTTCCTCGTTTCCAAACGGATGCGAATTCGTTGTTGTTCTTTTTCTATTTCGCCACAAACACACAGATCTTTAGGGAGTCCGCAAGTTGTACAAACTTCAGCCATGACTGTCTCACTTTAGCATTGGATAAGGGCATATATAAGAGTTTCAAGGCGTTTTGGTAATATTGGTTCTATTTCAATAGTTTTCGTTTTGCGAGTTTTTGTCTCTGTCGATTACGTTTTGCTGTTACGACTGATTTTCATTATGCGCTTCTGTTTGTTATGCTTCGTTTTTAGCATGTTGTTCGGTTTGTATTTTTGATTCTGCCTCCGTTTCTGGTTTTCAGTTTTCTAGAAACGGCTCGAAAAGCTTTGTTTCATGTTTCATTATGCTACTCTAGCCTTTGGCTTTTTTTACAAGTGAGGATTATGGTCTTTTCCAGAAAAACTAAAAGGATGCATCACCGAAAGTTTATTTGTTCAAGAGCGTCTCTGAATCTGTCTGTCGAGAACAAGGCATCAAGGAATGGATGTCGTTTTCTCTCCAAGGGGCAGAAGCGAGAAAGGTGAACGACTAAGTGGAGCACCGCGAAAGAAAGAGTGTAAGGGCGGCACTGGTCATAGTCGTTGCATTGTCATCTGTTTTCATGATCTCGCATTTGGCAAAACCGATCAACGATGTCGGTGTTTTCTCTCCCCTCCGTGTCGCTTGCGTGGGCGACAGCATCACCGAAGGCACCTACTATCCTCATGATCTTCAGGCTTTGCTTGGTGTCAACTATACCGTCGGAAACTTTGGAGCCGGCGGATCGACGGTGTTAATCAGTTCTGATAAGCCGTACCTTTACCGGTTTGCGTTCCAGAGAGCGCTTACGTTTCATGCCGACCTCGTCGTCATCATGTTAGGCACTAACGACGCAACCCCAAAATACTATGGTAAAATCGAAAACTTTGTCAGAGACTACAAAATGTTGATCAACCAGTTTCAGACTGAGAGGCCGCAGATCTGGCTTGTTAAGCCCCCACCGATTTTCGACGACGGTTTGGGGCCAAAATCTACGAACCTAGTAAACGGAGTTATTCCGAGAATCGAACAGGTGGCAATTGAGTTTGGTTTGCCAATAATTGATGCTTACAATCCTCTGCTTAGTCATCCAGAATATTTTTCGGATGGTGTTCACCCAACAAGTGAAGGCGCTCAGATTATTGCTGCCGCGGTGTATGAAGCACTGTCCAATCGAACAGTCTCTTAATTTCCTCTTATGGTCCATTCGGTTTAGAAGTCGGTCAAAATATCAGAGACTTTTCAGACGTGACGCCCAAGTCAGGTTTACCCGATTAATCGTTTTACGTACGGTATTCTTTTTAGAGGAACGATTATTCCAAGGCTCAGGAAAAACACAATTATCGCCAGCAAAGGCGTCATGATTACAGGGTTCGTAGTCATAATCGTCAACGTGAACCCAAACAGCCCTTTCTGGAATGCCTCTACAAGAAGCATGTGGAACAAGTAAATCGGCAAGGTATTTTCGCTTATTATGTGCAACAACTTGTTTACAGCTGAAGGCATCTTCTTGAGAGACCTTGACGAAACCGAGCTCAACAGCAAGAACATGGAGACCGAAGCAACGATTACGTTAGCAGCCAAGTAGTCATAGAAGAAGTAGATTTGAGGCCCAGGATTTATCTCCATAAAGGCACTTGCAATCATAGTCCAGGCGAACCCCCCTGCCAATAGCGCATACAATCGCCAAGGACGCGGTTTCACTTTCAACTTTGGCAGATAAGCACCCAACAGGAAGTAGCCTATCCATCCCGGAAGCATAAACATATTATTGTTTAGATGTAATCCGATGAGACCTGCAAGCGGCAAGAGCCCGGTGCCTATGAACCAAACTATTAGGAGAAGTTTCATGACATCTTCTCTTGCATGGGCTACGAACACGCGTAGGATTGGAGTGAGAAGATAAAGCCCAACAAGCATGTACAGGAACCAGAATGTAACGTACGGTCCTTGGAGCATGCTTTGCACCATAGAATCTGGCGCAAAGCTTCCATTATCAAATAAGCCTACCCATACGAAATAGATCACTCCCCAAAAGATAAACGGCAAGCCAATTCGCGCCCACCTCTTCTTGAAGAACACCTTCATAGGCTCATTGACTTTGGAAGGCTGAAGCATCAAATAGCCGCTTAACATGACGAAGAGCGGAACACATGGTCGTGCTATTGAGTTATAGAAATCAAAAGCGTACCAAGCATTAATCTGCAAATTCGTGGGAACGACAACGGATTGTATAGACACATGAAGAAGAACTACCAAGAACAACGCAACGGCACGAATCAGGTCCACTGGAACCGGGAGAGTAGCACTTGGCTGCATATTGTCCGTCGAAATGCTTATGTTCTGTTTTAACTCAGCCATTTTACTCTCAATCCAAGATTTGCCGAAGGTGTGGACTGTTCGCCTTAAGTTTTACCCCACTAATTCAACTCACTCTAATAAGGAATTTGTGAGACAAACCGAAAACTAGCCATTAACTGTATCGTGATATGATATAGTGAAAACTCGCAATATGCCACTGTTTGTCGCCATAGCAAGTTCTTCGACAAATATTGCCTTGCTTGGAAAAGATTAAATCAAGAGTCAAGTAAGTGTAGCCTATGAACGGTATTTTGAGCTATCAGAACGAAGAAAACATGAGCATGTTTATCGACCTCTACGAGCTAACCATGTGTGCAAGCTATTTTGACAACAGAAAAATTGAACTCGCCACCTTCGACATATTCATCCGCAGACTACCCCCTCGACGAGGCTATTTCCTATTCGCCGGTCTAGAGCAGGTTCTACGCTATCTGGAAAGTGCAAGATTTACCGAGGAACAAATCAGTTACCTACGCACCCAAGGATTCGACGAACATTTCCTAGCATATTTGCGCAATTTCAAGTTCACCGGGGATGTTTACGCTGTTCCCGAAGGCACAGTAGTTTTCCCAAATGAACCGCTCATTCGGGTGACCGCGCCCATAATTGAAGCACAGCTCATCGAAACCTTCCTGCTAAACACCGTTAACCTGCAAACCATGATTGCCACGAAAGCCTCTCGAGTGGTGGAGGCAGCGAACGGCAAAGCAGTTATCGAATTTGGGCTCCGTCGAGAACATGGTATTGACGCTGGAATGAAAGTTGCTCGTAGCAGCTATATTGCAGGATGCGAGGGCACCTCCAACCTCCTCGCGGGAATGGCATACGGTATCCCTGTTTTTGGGACAATGGCACACTCCTTCGTCATGTCCTACGAGAAGGAACTTGAAGCTTTTCACGCCTTTACAAAAACCTTCCCGACAAAGACTACCCTGCTCATTGACACGTACAACGACATGGCAGGTGCCAAAAAGGCAGTTGTAATTGCGAAGGAGCTTGAGGAAAAGGGCTTCAAATTGGCTGGAGTGCGCTTAGACAGCGGCGACTTAGCTGAAACTAGCAAAAAGGTGCGGCTTTTGCTGGACGCGAACGGCTTAAGTTATGTTATCATCTTTGCAAGTGGAGACCTGGACGAATATAGAATAGCTGAACTGCTCTCCAAAGGAGCGAAAATTGACGGGTTCGGGGTGGGGACAAAGATGGGGACTTCCGCAGATTATCCTTACATCGATGTTATCTACAAATTGTGCGAAACAATGAACGATCAAGGCGAGTTTTCTCCGATAATGAAGTTGAGCAAAAACAAGAACACGTTGCCTGGAAGAAAGCAGGTTTACCGTGTGTACGATAAGAACGGCGATTTAGTTAAGGACATAATTACACTTGCAGCCGAGAAATCAATTGGTGAATCGCTCCTCAGGAAAGTCGTTGAAAACGGCAAAGTAACTTATGTTTTGCCCTCTCTGAAAGAGATTAGAAACACAACCGCCTTAAACCTCTCGCACCTTCCCCAACGGTACAAAAATCTAACTGATCCGCCTAAGTACCCGGTCGAGTTAAGCAAAGACTTAAAGGATCTGATTGCGGTTCTGAGAAGGAAAATTACCAAAGCCGAAGTTCTGCGTTAGAGTTCGTAGAAGTCTCGGTAATGGGCAAAACGGATGAAAGTTGGCAAACACTTAAAAGCTTTTTTAGAAAAGGGATAGTGCTATTCAGAAGAGCGATGTTATGCAGAATTGTCCAGCCATAGTTGCCGTGGGTCGAACCAAGTTTGGCGAACACTACGGCAAAGAGCCGGAAAAACTAATCGAGGAAGCCTGGCTTGCCGCCTCAAAAGAATGCGGTGTAGAACGCAAGGACCTAGAAGCCTGTTACATGTCAGACTGCTTCTTACCAATCACCAATAAACTTGGCTTAGAGGAAGGATTCCTCTCTGAACTCACTCAACTTCACGTTCCCATGGAGGTTACCCGTTCCGTTAGCGCCGCACTCCTAACTGCTTGCCACGCAATACGCGCAGGAATCTACAGCACCGTCCTGGTCGGCGGCATCGAGAAAATGACGGATCGCTGGGACAAAATCCGCGATGACCTGATGATCCTGGAGGATCCTTGGAGTTACTACGCAGGTTGCACGCCTGAATCAAACCACGAGCTCATGCTCAGGGCGTATATCAAAAAGTACGGTATTGCTGGAAACGACCTCGAAGAACTCAATGTAGCGTTGGCGGAGATCGCCGTTCAGAACCATGCGAACGCGACCAAAAACGAGTACGCCCAGTACCAGAGAAGGATAACTGTCGACCAAGTCATGAACGCTAGGAAAGCAGCTAGGAAATCGCTCGGACTCTATGATTTTGCGCCAATCTCTGACGGCGCATCTGCGTTGATTCTTACCAGCGCAGAAAGAGCAAAACAGATTACTGACAAACCCATTTTCGTTTGTGGTGTTGCCTCGGCCACAGATTACTTGAATTATCCAGCAAGAGACGACTTGACCCACTTCACAGCGACAAAAATCGCCATGGGTAACGCCTCAAAAATGTCCAACGTGAAACCCGCCGACATACAAGTTCTTCAATTGTACGACCAATCTACGGTCATGGAGATGGTTTCGCTTGAGGATTTGGGATTCTGCGAACAAGGAACTGCCTGGAAAAGCATCTTCGACAGCTGCCAAGACTACAAAGGTTACTACGAGGTGCAAGGAAGAAAACTCTTCACCAACCTCAACGGCGGCTTGAAAGCAGACGGTCACCCCCTAGGAGCCACGGGCGGTGCGCAGCTTTTTGAAGTTTTCAAGCAGCTCCGAGGCGAAGCGGGTGCCCGGCAGGCGCCTTTAGATAGAGAACCACGGTATGGTTGTGCGCTTGAGTTTGAAGGTTTCGGCACTAAAAGCTACGTCTCCATCCTGGGGAGGAATCAAGTCTGAGCAGTGAACCTATAGAACGAAGACTGTCGTACCTCGGTGACAGGCTAAAGGCAAGCCGATGCCAAATCTGCGGCAAAGAATATTTCGAGATTCGAGACTACTGCAGCAAATGCGGGCGCAAGAGCTACATGAAGATGTCTTCTGTGGACCTTTTCTACGAGAAGGGGAAGCTCGAGCTATGCACGCGAGTCACGGAACCCACTAATAAGTTCACAAAACTGGAAAGCTTCGTTTACGGCATTGTTTCCTTCCACGAAGGCAAAATCCGTGTGCCGGGCAGGCTCACCGATCAGATATTGAAACAAGACGAAACCATTGACTTAACAGCGCTAGAGGGCAGGGAGGTAATTCCCAGATTCCGTAGACGCTACAGCGTTAACAAAGCCGATGTTATTCCAACGATTTCGCTGGCGTTTACACTTGCAGATGAATATTACCCGCATCAAGAATATACTGTTTCCGAGCAAAACAAAGAGTACACTTTGCCAGGCATCGTTGGTTACGGTGTCTACACGTCGCGTTTCAGAATAAAAGAAGGCGGCATCGAACGTGCTGTACCCTATACCGACGAAGACTCGGTGACAGCAGCTGTGGAAGCAGGAAAAGTCGCACTTATCCACTCAGGAATAGACAGCTCAAACGTGGGCAAGGTGTATGTGGGCAGCGAATCTAATCCCTACGCTGTCAAACCTATTGCTTCGAAGGTTGCTCAGGTTTTGAAGTTGGGCGAAGAAGACGGAGATATGCAGGGAATAGATGCAATCGACACAGAGTTCGCATGTAAAGCTGCCACGAGCATGCTGAAGGATGCCGCTGCATTGGTGAGTTACCCCGGATCAGGCGTAAGAAACGCTATGGTTATAGGTGCCGACAACAGCCAAGCCGCACCCCGAGGTTGCCCAGGCGGCGAATTGGACCTCTTCGTGGGCTTTGGCGGAGCAGCTTTCGTTTTGGGCAAACGCGACGTAATCGCAGAGATTGAAGGTTGGTACTCGGTCACTTCGGACACGCCTGACTTCTGGCGTCGAGATGGCGAACTCTACCCGATGCACGGAGGCAGGTTCACCGGCGACCCTGCATACTTCAAGCACGTAAAAAAATCCGTTACAAAACTCATGGGCAGACTTAACTTGAAACCCCAAGACGTGAACTACTTCGTGCCCCACCAGCCTAACTCAGCTTTTCCGGTTAAAGTAGCTAAAGAACTTGGCTTCCGAGAAGAACAGTATGCTTGTTCGCTTCAAGTCAACAAGTTCGGCAATACCTACAGCGCATGCTCACCTATTGGTTTAGCCGCGGTACTCGATGTTGCCAAGCCCGAAGAACGCATCTTAATAGCTAGTTATGGTTCAGGCGCTGGAAGCGATGCGTACCTCCTGAGAACGACAAATCAGTTGTTGGATAAGAGAAAACGTCAGAAGGTAACAGTGAAGAGTTTAACCGAGAACCAGTTTAAACAGTACGTGGACTATACCACGTATCGACGCCTAAAGCAGGGCATGTAGGCTCTGGCTTTTGAGATTATGGAAAACACTTAATAAATCCCATAGTGAAGATGGTAGTCGGAGCCCTAACAAATTGTTTGCAGCCGATGTCCTTAAAGTATTGTATGCACCGCACAAAGTGTTCAAGCAGATTGTACAGAACCCTAAGTATTGGGGTCCACTCTTGGTGCTGTTAGTCTTCACTGGAGTACAAACAGGATTATACTACGCGCAATACTCAAAAACTTATTACGAACAAACACAACCCGCCATAGGTCAGCTGAGTTCCTGGACCGACAACACCACCAAATGGATAACAACCCCAACCGCATCCGTAAGCAGCAACGTCCTAGACATAATGAACACCACGTTTTACGGCAACATCAGTCTCCAATTCGACCAGGCAAACAGCAGTAGCCTATCTATGGCCATAAACGACCTCAATGGCTCGGTAAATTGTGGTCCATCGGGCTTCCAAGATCTGTACCTACAAATGAAAATAGTCAAGCCAACTACTGCGCCGTCAATTGCGACCTTGCGGCTGTTTTCAGATACTTCAAACTACTTCCAAATTGACCTGACGTCGTCGCTCAGTAACGAAACCTCGTCCATTTGGAGCAACTTAACGATTCCAGTGGGCTCTGGAAACTGGCAGAGCACAGGTACGCCAAGCTGGAGTAGCATCACGGGCATGAATATCTCCTTATCGTTCCCTGAAACCTCCACCGTAACAGTCCGAATAGGCGGACTCTTTTTCCGTGGATTCTATCAGACGCCGATCGAAATCTATGGTGCAGGTGGGTTCACCGCTAGCGTAATTTTCTCGGGACTATTCACATTCATAATTCAATGGCTAGCCCTTTCCGTTGTGTTCTTCATAGTAATGAAACTCATGAAAGGGCCAGTCACATGGAAACCCGTGTTTATCTCTATAGCATTCGCCCTAGTAACTATGATCGTGCAAACCCTAATCATCCTTATAACCACTGCAACATTGCCCGCTCAGATTCGATATCCGTTCGAGTTTGCCTACGGCTTCCAAGTGACATACAACCCTCAAGTCGTTGCCCTATTCTCGGCTGCGTCTCAAGCCTTCTACAATTCTGTGGTAGCCCCAGAACTGGCAACTTTAACCTTGGTTACCACTATCGTTGTCATAGCAACGTATGTTTGGATAACCTTGATAGGCTCTGCAATCGTTCGCGCAATAACAGAGTTCACCTGGACAAAGAGCCTTCTTGCATCTGCAACGAGCGTGGTCCTGACATACATCATCCTGAGCCTCTTGTCAGCGTTCGGAATAGTGTAATAGTCAACCGACTCAGCCATTAAAATCCCTAATCCGCAGCCGAAAACAACACAGATGCCCGCTTTTTCTAAATCTTCTACGTTTCCAAAATGTGGAAAACCGGGAGTTAGCAAGATTTATATGATTGGCGAGTTACTCTGCAAGTAAAAGTCCACCGGCAGAACAAAAAGCTCTCATGGAATAACCACAAGGAGAATCAAACTTGAAAATTAAAGAGTTACAAACCGGAATGAAAAGAATCGATGTAGAAGCCGACGTAGTCGACAAAGGGAACCCACGCCAAGTTCAGTCCCGATTCGGCAACGAAACTCTTAGCGTCGCAGACGCAGTCGTCCAAGATGAGACCGGAAACATCAAACTGACGCTGTGGAACGAACAAATCGACCAGGTGAACGTAGGCGACAAAATCAAAGTTGAGAACGGTTACGTCACCAGCTTCAAAGGCGAAATTCAGCTTAACGTTGGAAAATTCGGCAAGCTTACAATTCTCTAAGAGCCGCAGAAACAACAGCGACTTTTCCTGTTTCGAAATCATCTCTTACTAATGCGAGGTGAAAAATATGGAAGATAATTTTGGTAGAGACCGAGAAGGCGGTTTCCGGGGTCCACGCAGATATCCTCCGAAACCAGTTAAAATCGGCGAAGAATACGAAGTAGACATCAAAGAAATGAGTCAACGCGGCGACGGCATAGCACGCATAGATGGTTTCATAGTTTTTGTTCCTCAATCCAGGGTTGGAGACCATGCACGCATAAGGGTCAAACGAATTAGCAGCAAATTTGCTGAGGCGGAGCTGGTTGAAAGACAGAAGCACGAAGAAGAAGAAACTGGCCCCTTGTAAGGCGGGTTCCTCTTGCCGTCTTTTCTTGCATTTAGCTAGTTTTCAATTCGTCTAGAAACTGTTTTAGATTTACGTGGCTGTATCCATCTTCGCTTAGTTTCTGTTTCGCTGGCGGGTTTGCCATGTAGAATGGGATGCGTTTGCTGTAGCGCTCCTGGAAGGTGGGTTCCAACTCATTCTTGTAGAAAACGCCGATGGGTATCCGATCTCCCCACTCCTGCGTCTTCTCTAGCGCCGCAACTTTTTTCTTGAAATCCTCACTCCAATCCTTCACGAGCGGATCCCAGCCTGCTTCCTCCAGCTTATAGAGTCGGCTCTGGGGCTTACCCTGCGCGTCTTTTCGATCTTCTCCCCCATACCAGTCTTTCGTCGTAATATCGTTGTACGTTGGGCAAGGTTGCAGGCACTCAACAAACGCCATGCCCTTATGTTGAATAGCCAGCTTAATTGTATCCTTTAAATGCCTAACATCATAGGCGTAGGAACGCGCCGCGAAGGTGAACCCTGAAATCAGCGCAAGTCCAATCGGGTTAACGGGCTCGTTAATGTTGGGTCTAGGCAAGGCTTTGGTTTTCTGCTCACGACGCAGAGTGGGGGACGCTTGCCCCTTCGTTAAGCCATAGACGCCGTTGTTGTGGATTATGTACGTCATGTCCAAATCTCGGCGGCCAGCGTTGACGAAGTGACCTGCGCCGATGCCTAAACCGTCACCATCGCCACCAATAGCCACAACTTCCAAGCTCGGGTTAGCCGCTTTTATGCCTAAGGCAAACGGCAAGCTCCTGCCATGGAGTGTGTGAACTCCGTAGCATTTGACGTTGTGTGGTTCTTTGCCTGAGCAGCCAATGCCCGAAACCAAAACAATTTGATGTGGTTCTAAGCCAAGCTCTGCAAACGCCATTTGAAGACCGTTCATTATACCGAAATCTCCGCATCCGGGACACCAATCTGCGTAAACGTTAGCTACTTTGAAGTCAGAGGGTTTAAGAGCCATTAATCAACACCTGCCTTTCGGCTGCTTTGCCAGTTAGAATTAGCTTGAGTGCATCGTATATTTCTGTGGTTGTCGTGGGACGTCCTGTGTACTTCAGGATGTAGAAGTTGGGTGCAACACCTGTTTTCTCTTTAACTACCTGTCCAAGTTGCCCACCATAGTTATCTTCTATGTCGATTATGCGTTTCTTCCCGTCAAGTGCCTTCTTTACTTCGTCAACAGGGAATGGGCTGATCATGCGTACCTGCACAAAGCCTGCATCTAAACCATCTTCTTTGAGCATGTTAAGGGCTTCGATAATAGCGCCTTTTGGAGAACCCCAGCTGAGGACGAGGTTCTCAGATTCTTGGTCTCCAAAGAAAGCCAGTTTGTCTTCAAGTGGAACCTCCTTTATTACCAAATCAAGTTTCTTCATGCGTTTCTCCACCATCAGCCTTCGGTTTAGCGGTTCCTCACTAATGTGACCTTCCTCATTATGTTCGTCCCCCGTGTACCAGTGCACTCCATTTTTCGTACCCAGCGGAACCCGCGGCGAGACACCCGTTTCCGTGAACTGGAATCTACGGTACTCTTTGCCTTCAAGCTCTTTTTCAGTAAGCAGCAAACCTCGGTCAATCTTGAATTTGGCGTACTCAAAAACTGGGAACGTCTGAGAACAGTTTGCCATAGCTTTGTCGAGCAGGTGAACGACGGGCATTTGGTATTTTTCGGCGAGGTTAAACGCTTTGGCAGCGTCGAAGAAGCATTCTTTGATATCACCAGATGCGAGGATTATGCGGGGAAACTCGCCGTGACCTGCGTGCATGACAAACTGCATGTCCCCTTGTCCATGCCTTGTAGGCAAACCCGTTGCTGGGGCTCCACGTTGGTAGTAAGTGACGACGACTGGCACTTCGCAGTTGCCTGCCCAACTCAAGCCCTCAACCATAAGCGAAAACCCCGGACCCGAAGTGGATGTGGCTGCCCTGGCACCCGCCAAAGCTGCTCCCGATGCAGAGTTTATAGCTGCGATTTCATCTTCGGTTTGGATGACTATGATTGCTTCGTCTTCCTTGCTGGTTTTTAGGATTTCATGCGCCTCAAGGTATTCGCTTTCATCTGCCGCGGGTGTAATCGGGTAGTAGGTTTGAACCCGGCACCCGCCGAGAACTTTACCCATTGCGACGGCTTGGTTTCCGGTGAGGAAAATTCGTTCTTCAGTTGTGTTTGCCTTTCCAAGTCGGTGTTTAAAGTCTTCCTTGAAGTTTTCAAGCGCGTAATCATATGCGTGAATAAAGGCGAGAGCATTCATGTCCGCGACTTTGCCCTTTTCCGCAAACGTGTCTCTTACCGCCTTCTCCGCAAGGGCGCGATCGTACTTCAGAATCCCAAAAGACATGCCTATCGTCAGCACGTTTATCATTCGTGTGATTTTGCTGATTTGTTCAATGCCCAGTTTCTGCCCGATCTGGTTTAACAAAATCATGTAGGGCACAGCGAAAACATGTACTTTCCTATTTTTTGTGTACTCCAGCCAGTCGTTGAGGGTCTCTCCAACGCCCTTCGCCTTCATGAAACTGCGCATTTCGACCTTGAATTCAGGAGGTAAAGTAGGAATATCCAGCACCTTTACGTTTAGCTGCGCTGAATCTACGATTATTCCGCCTTCCGCGACCACCTCGTTCATGTGGCGCACAACGGTTTCTGCGTCGAAAGCCGCTAGCAAATCAACGTCATTTACGTTTGCCAGAAGTTCCTGCATGGAAATTCGTTGGTGGAAGTAGCTGTGCAAGCCTTTGATGTTGCTGTGGTACTCACGTCTACCAAAAACGTAGAGTCCGCCATATCCGCAGGCTCGTCCGAAAATGTTCGAGGCTGTGTCGACGCCGCTTCCCTGTGGACCTCCTGCCATCCAGTTTATGCTCTTAATTGCCATTTAGTTTTCACCTAAAGATGAGAAGAAGCGAACGAGCAGGGTTTTCTTGGCTATCCGCCTGTTGCTCTACTATAGCCAGCGCAACAATCGCAACCAGAAGTTTCGCCGCAGTAAGGACAAATACATTTACAGTCGTCTATAGGGTAGCCGCATCTTTCACAAGGAGGCAGATCCATTTTTTCTTTTTTCACTCAATCGCCTCTGCTGTAAAATGGTGTTGCGCCTAGCGAATTAATGTTTCGGAAACGAAAAACCAACGACCAATGAGTTTAGGACTTTACGACAAGACCTGTCTTGATAGAAACGCTTCCGAAACGATTAATAAAAAAGTTTACTGACTCAGTGGAAAGATGAAAAACGAGGGCGCCTATTCTTTTTCTGTTTCTTTTTCTTCGTCCTTGCCGTAGTAGCCATTAAGGATTATTAGAGCAAGAGCAATGAACGTGCCTGTCATGGAAACGCCGATGAGTATTTGGAAGTATCCACCTATGTCCATGTTAGGTTCCTCTTTGATGCTTATCTGATGTAGCATTTAGGTATTTAAGCAATAGCTTTTCTCCACTCAGTCATTAGGCTCTGATAGAGCTCGTCGCTTTCATCGATGACATCATACCAACCCAAGTTACGCGCTATTTTTTGTGAAATAAGATGATAGCAAAGGTGGATTTTCCTGTCTAAAACCCGAAAATAAAAATCGTCGCATGTGCAAAACTCCGCTTCAGGCATCAAGAGGTAGTCACGTTCGCGACCCACAACTATCCAGACAACACGGTTGCTGGGTTTGAACACGTATTTCTTTACACGGTTCTCCTTCAAAGCCTCCAACGCCTTGGTGAACCGTTGCCCAAAAAGATCGTAGAGGTCGGTGAGGTTTTTGCCCGATAGCTTGTCTTCTGCTTTCGCTTGTTTACAAATGGTGTTAAGGCTGTCGATTTCAGATGTCTCTGACTTACCGTTTGTGGTCATGTAGTCACGTACTCGCGGATTAATGGGAAGAAGCGAAACGGTTTTAGCCTATGTTTATGGGTTCCCCCTTGGACTTGGAGGAATCAACTTTGGGAAATGTGACTTCCAAAACCCCGTTCTTGTAGGTAGATTTTGCTTCTTTCACCTTTACCTTGTCCGGCAACTTAACTTCTTTGCCATACTTATAATTCGGCGTGTCCACGCTGATTTCTAGTGAATCTTCAGTTCCGTGCAGTTTTATTTCGCTTTTCTCCACGCCCGGAAGTTCAACGACCACGCGGATTTCGCTATTCGTTTCCACAACATCCACGAGGGGCTCCCGCTCTTCTTTAACTTGGGGGAGTCCCTTGAGCGACTTTTTGATGTTGCCGAACTCTTGGATTTCAGGTTTGCCGTCTGGACCGATTTTCATACTGTACCCGTAAACGAAGGGTCCGAACTCTTTAACGGTGCTGCCATCCGGTAGTTTACGTTCCTTGACGTAGTCTTTGGGGACTTTCTCGGTGAAGCTCTTGAATTCTTCATCCATCATTTTTTCCATTTCGCGAAATACGTGATCGACGTCGCCAAAGAAGGGGTCTTTGTCAAACGGACTGCGGCGGCGCTTGTTCCATTCAGGGTAGTCCTCATCGTCTGAAGGCATAGTTATAAGTCACCACACAAAAAGATGTGCGCTTTCCGCTCCAATAAGGGTTGCTACTGAAAGCAAAATGAACATAATGTGGCAAAACGGGATTTAACGTCGTTAGGACTACACGGTCACAATTAGCGGCTACCTATGAAATAGGAGCTCCTAGATAAATAGCCTGTTTGTGATTATTGTTTCTGTGACTTTTTGGTTTTGCCTATTCCTACAGTTAAAATGCATAAGTATTTTACCACTGCTGGAAGTCTATTGGCTTCGTAGCCGATTCAAGGTTCCCAAATAAGTACCGTCTAGAAGATACACTTCTGAGTTGTCCACATCAACGGCCTCCGAACGCAGCACAGGTCCGATGAGTGCTTCGGCGGCAAAATCTTTTCTGGGTCGAGTTTCATTTACATGCCTGCCGCCTAGAAAGTCGTTGAAACTAGGCATAATGAAAATCTGCTTAGTGCGTAACTTGACTTTGTATTGTCTTTTCAGTGTTTCTTCTATGGTACCTTCAATTTTGATTTTGTATTTCTGGAGCAAGATTCTGGCTAAGCCTTCAGCGTTGCAATCTGCTCGCATCCAGACTTGCCTCGTGAGTTTGAAACCTGCCTGATCACGAAAGACAACCACTGGATGTAAGTGTCCCATAACGAGGGATTTGCAACCTAGAAGAGCGGGCGAAGGCCACTTGTGTCCATGGAACAAGCCTACGTCATCCACAACGATGCCCGTTGCCGGGTGCATTTGTACCATTTCAGGCAACATAGGCTCCAGGTTGGCGTCGTGGTTACCTCGGATTACACCAATTTCTGTAACGTGTTTTCCAAGTTCGCTAAAGAAGTCAGGGATATCACGCCACTCTCCCGGCTCCGATGTCATAACTGTGTATTTGACGTCACCGAGTACGTACAACGCGTCTGGTTTATGCTCCAAGAGCAAAGCCACAAGTCTGTCAAGGATTTTTTGGGTTTGACTCGGCACATAGATGCCTTTTTCTTGAAGTGCCAACTCCCAGCCCAAATGCGGGTCTGAGATGATTATGCTTTTTTTTGAAGTTCCTTTGACTATGGCCGCAGGATGGGGCTTCAAGAGGGTGAACATTGTGTTTCCCTACTTTCTCGTTATCAAATTAAGGATGTTTTTGTGAATTTTTTTGTTCCCAGAAGCAACAAAAACAAGTGTTTGCTTCGGGTCTAGTTTTGCATCGACGCTTTCCCCTTCGGGTGTCGAAATTGTTCCGCCAGCCTCTTTGAGTATAAGAAAACTTGCAGCCACGTCCGTTGTCCGCAATTTCCCACGCATATCCACAAATGCATCCGTTAAGCCTTCAGCCACAAAACATAGCTCCAATGCGTTGGCACCAAAGTGCCGAATGTGCTTGGTGCCCTGAATGAGTTTGGATACTTGAGGAGCAAGTTCTTTGATTTTGTAGGTGTTCAAGTCTAGACCTATTACAGCTTCATCCAAAGACGTGATAGTTGACGTGGCGATTCTCGCGCCATCTCGGTATGCGCCTTTGCCTTTTGAAGCCGTGTACGTGTTGCCGTGGAACAGATCCGTGACCATTGCAGCATAAACGTCGGAGAGCAGAGGTTTATTCGATACAGCTATGGATGAGCAATAAAAGGGGAGCCCGCGGACCAAGTTGGTTGTGCCATCGACAGGGTCAACTGTAACGTAGCATTCTTCAGGATTTCCGCCAAATTTACTTATTCCTGACTCCTCGCTTACGAGGGTGAACGAAACACCGTATTGGACCAGGACTTCGATTATGGCTTTCTCAGCAGCCAAATCCGCTAATTTCATTTTGTCTCCTCCTGCACCCGTGCCCAATTCAGGTTGCGGCTCCTTCAGAGTTTTCAGAAGTGGACGAATGTTTGCCAGAACGTTTTGTTTACATCGCAGAAAAATTTCTGCCCAATTAAGCTCAGGTTCCATGCGGCTCATCTTGACTAAAAATTATGGGTGTTCAAACAAATAAACACTATATGCTACGAAGAAAGCTAGACGATAAGCTCATTTTGAGGTTGTTTGGTGCCGGGGACGGGATTCGAGCCCGCGACCTCTGGTATAGAGCGCTTTAGCCCTTTTATCTCCAGATTATGAGTCTGGCGCCCTAGCCAGGCTAGGCTACCCCGGCACAGCATTTAGCGGATAAATTAACTTGTGCACCATCATTTAAACTTTAACGCATACAAAATGTTCTCGGACTTGTACAGCGAAGGGGTCCAACTCTGCTTAATACATTGAGATCGGTAAATGTGCCATGGCTTCGGGTGTTAGACTCTCTTGCGCTCAAGTTTCTTCACGGTTGAGGGTGTCCCCAAATACACAATGTCGGTGAAGCCTATGAAGAGTCCCGTTTCCACCACGCCCGGAATCATCTTCAAGTTCTGGGCTAGTAACTGGGGATCTTTTAGTGTGCCAAAGGTTGCGTCCATTATCGCGTTTCCGTTGTCTGATATCACAGGTCCCAGCTTGCCCTTTGTTTCCCGCAGCATTGGACTTCCGCCAAGTGCTTCTATGCGACGTTGAACCAGAGCGATCGCAAAGGGCAAAACTTCGATTGGGACTGGATGGTTGTTTTCGCCTAGGGTTTTAACGTATTTTCTCTCGTCCCCAATGATTACATTCTTTCTTGATGCTGAGGCGACGATCTTTTCTCTGGTCAACGCGGCACCCATGCCTTTGATCAAGTTCAGATCATGGTCAATCTGATCTGCGCCGTCGATATTCACATCTATAATTGGGTGTTCTTCCAGAGTTGTTATGGCTATTCGGTTTTGAACTGCGAGCTCGAAGGCTTGGTAGCTGCTGGGTATACCTCGAATTTGGAGGTTTTCATGTTTTATGCGTTCACCAAGAGCGATTATGGTGTATGCCGCAGTGGTTCCGCTACCGAGTCCAATAACCATACCGTTTTTGACGTGTTCGGCTGCGGCGTATCCCGCGTTACGTTTTGCGGCGTCTGGTGAGGCCTGCAATTAGGATTCCATCTCCATCTGTCCTAGCTTATTCATGACATCATCGATCTGGTTGCGAATCGCGTCGATACGCTGTTCAGCTTCGGTTTTCTGTTTTTCTGCGGGAGGCTTCTTAAGTTTTTTTGGCTTCTCTTTGGGTTCGCCCTCAGCTTCCTCTTCTGCTGGTTCTTCTTCATCTTCTTTTTCCATCTGGTCCGGGAATGAAGGCGCTTCGGGTTTAGGCATTTGAACTTTGATTTCTCTTATGGGTTTGATGTCGATTCTGGTGCGAAGTTCTTCGACTTTACTTGTTAGTTCTCCGAAGCGTTCACTAAACAACTTCATCAAGTCTTCCTGCATTCCTTCAAGCTCGTGGAGGGCAACGATACTTTCGTCTTTAGCCATGGAATCTTTAATCGACATCATGCGGGATTTGTAGCTGCTGGCAAGGCGTTCACGTTCGACCTCCGATATTTTGCCCTCTGCTTGGGCTTCATACAGGTGACGTATGGCGTCTGCGACGATTTCTCGTTCCAAGTCGAGGATGCGAAGCTCGTCTTTGGCGCGGTTTGCGTCTGTTGATTGAACGCTTTTAGCTATCCTGAAGGTGGAAGAACCCGAAGAAGTAGCCCGAAAGGGATCCATTTCGGGATCAATAGGGGGTTTAGGAGCAGGCTTTTGGGTGCGTCTACGCATGAGCAAAACTAAGCCAACGCACGCAGCTATCGCGATGGACGCTATTACCGCTAACGCCACAATGATTATGGTGTCGTCGAGAGCCATGATTTTCCTCTGTACTCTCATTGCTTACGATGTATATAAAAATTAAACGATAATCGCGAAAGTGCATTTTTCGATGGGTTCTGTGCGTCTATCTGGCTAGAAACCCGTGAACAACATGCTCCGATAACTAAGGTTTGGTTACTTCGACCTTTTCTTGGGTGTGACTATCGAGCTCTAGAGCGGGAAGCTAATGCTCAGGGAACAGTATACCCCATATTCATGGCTTCAGCATAGGAATTCTTGTTGCCGCAGGATTTCTTAGGGCAGTTTAAGTTTTGACAGGTAAGTCTTCTGGAGCTTGGTGATTTTCGGCGCAATAACAACTTGGCAATAAGGCTCCCGTGGATGATTCTTGAAGTAATCTTTATGGTACGTTTCTGCTGGGTAGAAGACCTGAAGTGGTTCAACAGCAGTGACTATGGGTTTGTCGTAAACTTTTTCGGCAGTCAGTTCCGCTATCAGTTGTTCTGCCGTAGCTTTCTGCTCAGGCGTCCGATAGAATATGACGCTGCGGTACTGCTTGCCCACATCCGCACCTTGCCTATTCAATTGCGTCGGATCATGAGTGCCAAAGAAGATTTCCAGAATCTCTCTAAAGCTGATGACGTCTGGGTCGAAGGTAATATTCGCTACTTCCACGTGCCCTGTTGTGCCCGTCGTAACTTGCTCGTAGGTCGGGTTGGGTAGGTTGCCGCCAGCGTAGCCTGGGTCGACTTTTTCGACTCCGCGGATAAGCTGAAAAACCGCTTCGGTACACCAAAAACAACCTGCACCCAAAGCCGCAACCTCCAAGCGCTTAAGGTTATTCATTTTTTCAGTGAATTCGTTAACCTCCACTACTCAAATTCTCGCCAGAAAATAGCAATTAATCTGAAGAGGGATTGGTCTTTTAAACTTAATAGCTGAGAGTTCAAACCTGACGGAGGGGAGATGCTGTTTTTCGCAAAATTCTTTGTTTCAGGGTTCCCGCGTTACCGAGTTTGTTTATTTTCGTCCCAGTTTGCTGGGCGTTTGCGGTAGATTGGGATCTCGTACTCGAAAAGCGGCGTCTTTTTCATGCTAATCCTTCACTATCTCTGCAATGCGTCTGTTACAGTTAAAACGGTTTTGACCATAGACTCAATAAACTATATAGAAAAATTCCTTTTAGCAACCCTTTCTATTGATTTAGGGTAAGGAGAGGTTGCGAGCACGAACAGCAACAAGAAACCCGCCATAGTCTACTGGATGAACAATACTTTGTACCTTAACATCACCAATCAATGCAGCAACAATTGCTGGTTTTGCTTCCGCAACTACAAGTCAGAAATAGGCGGTTTTAACCTTAAACTCAAAGAAGAACCAACCATGGCGCAAGTTGTTTCCGAATTGGAAGCGGTGTTGCTATCGAGGCGTTGGAGTGAAGTGGTTTTTTGTGGGTTCGGCGAACCAACCTCAAAGCTTGATTTGCTGTTAGAGACGACGCGTTGGATCAGGGCGCATGCCCGAACGGTTCCGATTAGGCTGGACACCAACGGTCACGGGTACGCGCTCAATCATGGTAGAGACGTTGCAGGTGAGCTTAAGGCTGCGGGTATATCCAAAACCAGCGTTAGCCTAAACGGGCACAATGAGGAAACATACAGCGAAAACTGCAGACCCTCCGTCAGAGATGGCTTCGAGGCGGTTTTGGAGTTTGTTCGGAAAGCGAAAGCTTCCGGGTTAGACGTCGAGGTTTCAGCCATCAGAATGAACGAGGTCGACGTTCAAAAAGTTAAGGAAATAGCGAATGCGTTGAATGCGAAGTTTCGGGTTAGGGACTACATTCCGTGTTTCTGGTGAGCTTTCGTAATGTCCATATGGTTGCTTTAGCCCCTTTGTATCAACACATTTTTCTTTCTCTTAACTATGATTCCCCGCTGCCTTTTTTCGAGTACAGAGAATCCGATAGACTTTTGCCGCTGGTTTTCGGGTTCAGCAATTCTTGGACTAGTTTATATTGGCGCTGATAAATGTGGCAGTTCTTGCTATGGAAAATCATCTTGCCAGTTTTCAAGCTAAGGTTGCCTCTGTTGTTAATCTCTGACACAAACGCCTCGTTGAAATACTGTAACCCAGCAATGTTTGCTGGCAACCCCGCATATGCGTCCCAACTGCGGAAGTAACAAGTAAGATGCATTTTATCCTCCATTATCTCAGTATCTATAAGGCTTAAGCATGGCGGCTCTGACTTCCTGTTTTGCCTGTCGAACTTCTTGATGTCATCTGGGAGTCTAATAACCATCGTGACCTGCCTATCACGTTGTTCCTCCATGTACCGCTTCACAGCTTCTTCAATCTGGTTCACTGGGTGGTTGAGTCTGCTCCCGTATGTGTAGGTTTCATCTTGTTTCTCGCCGCACCACAAGTACTCCAAAGCATACCCTTGAACGTATTTGATGTCGCAAGGCGCCTTATCACTAACGAGTGGCCTATTTTCGGGGTGATTAATTTCAATTGACAGGTTGAGCTTCTTTGTCTCGGTTTCCTCTGAGCCAAATCCAACTTTGAAGATGTCGCCTTCGTTCCAGATATGGCTTAACGTTTGGAACCATGCGTCGGGGCAGTCAAACGCCGAAATCTTGATGTGCTTCAAAGCGGTTTTCCCTCAGACTCCATAGATAGAGACTACTCTGGTATGCGGAAATATAAGATTTGGTCAGGGCAATGCGTTTATTCAAAAGCAGCTGTGACCGCTAAATAAGATAACTTTGTATAAGATTAACTGATTGAAAACATAAAGAAAGAAAGAATTGGGTTTCTTAGTAGGGCATTCCGCCCATACCGCCGCCCATGCCACCCATACCGCCCATTCCTCCCATGCCTCCTGGGGGCATCTGTGGCATCTTGCCGCCTCCTGTCCCTTTGATCGAGATTAGGTCGTCGATCTTGAGGATCATGTTTGCGGCTTCAGTGGCTGATTTAATAATCTGCAGCTTCACGCGCAAAGGCTCCAGAACCAGCATTTTGTACATGTCGACAATCTTGCCGGTGGTAACATCGATACCGAAAGTCTGGGAATCTGCTGCTTCATGTTTTGCTCTGAGCGCAACCATGATATCAATGGGGTCTAAGCCGCAGTTCTCAGCTAACGTCAGGGGAATTGACTCAACCGCATCAGCGAAAGCCTCAACAGCCAACTGCTCGCGCCCACCTACTTTTACTGCGAAAGCACGTAAATTTTTAGCCATTTCTGCTTCAGGTGCGCCTCCGCCTGCAACAATTTTTCCGTCTTCCACTACGTTGCGGATTACGCAGAGCGCATCGTGTAGGCTGCGTTCAGCCTCGTCTATGACGTGGTCGCTTCCACCTCGGATTACGATAGTAACTGCCTTCGGGTTCTTGCAGTCGCGTATGTAGAGGAGTTTATCGTCGCCGATCTTGACTTCCTCCACCTTCTTGGCTTTACCCAACGCATCCGCCGTGAGGTCCTTAATATTCGAGAGGATTTTGCCTCCTGTCGCCCGTGCGAGTTTCTCGATGTCGCTGCTGCTTACACTCTTAACTGCCAGCACACCTGCTTTGGCTAGAAAATGAATTGCTAAGTCATCGATGCCTTTTTCGCAGAAGACCACGTTTGCGCCGGACTTCACTATGGTGTTTGTCATGTCTTTGAGCATGCGTTCTTCTTCGTCGAGGAAGCCTTTCATCTGGTCGGGACTTTCAATGTTGATTTTAGCGTCAAACTCTGTCTTTTCTATCTCCAATTTTGCATTCAGGAGAGCGATTTTTGCGCCATCAACGACTTTGGGCATCTGGGGGCTGGCGATTTCCTTGTCGATGACCATGCCTTTGACGAGTTCGGTTTCCTCGAGACTTTTGCCGTGTTTCTTAATTATTTTGATGAGGTCTATGTCTGCTTTCATTTTTCCGTCCGATTCTTCGGCTACTTGCTTAACGGCGTCCACTGCGATTTTCGCGAAAAGATCTTGGGCGTTGGCGATGCCTTTGCTTGCCAAGGACGTTAAGCCTACGTCTCGCAGTGCTTTTTCGTCGGTAAGTTTCACTGGGATAGCTAATTTTTCCAGGATTTCTTGGGCTTTCTCGCTTGCCTTCTTGTAGCCCTCAATGATGACGGTTGGGTGCACGTTTTTGTCTAGAAGGTCTTCTGCTTTGGAGAGTAATTCTCCAGCTAAAATCACTGCTGTTGTTGTTCCGTCACCGACTTCGTTGTCCTGGGCTTTGGCGACTTCCACAAGCATTTTTGCCGCAGGATGCTGAACATCGAGTTCCTTCATGATGGTTGCGCCATCGTTTGTGATAGCGACGTCTCCGAAGCTAGTAACAAGCATCTTGTCCATTCCGCATGGGCCAAGGGTGCTTTTCACAGTTTCAGCTACGACTTTTGCAGCCATTATGTTGTTTTTTTGTGCTTCGCGACCGGTCGATCTGCCGGTGCCTTCTTTTAGTACAAGAATTGGGACTGATCCACCTTGAGACATATCATTTCACCAGTTTGTTTGTTTACAATTGTTAGATGCTAAACGGAACAATAAGACCTATAAATATAAGTTTTTCCACGAGTCATTACACCTTAATGATGTTGTAACCCGACGCCTTCCGCAGCCGATTCATAACGGCTAAGCCTAAGCCCTCGGTGGGAACTGATTCAGCGAGGATGATGTCCACGTTCTCAGCGTCAAACTCTCTTAGGAGCCGAAAAAGGTTTGGCGCCATTGCATCCACGTTGCGACGGCTCCCTAGCGTCTTTACCACATCTGCCTCATATGCCCAAGCTGTTTCGTCGGTAGCCAGCACTCCAACGCGTTTGTCTCGCATCCAGCCCACGGCAATAAGCTCCTTAATTTTAGCCATTACTGCAGGAACTATGCCTTCCACGACTACAACCTGAGCTTTGGGAGCGTAATGTTTATGCCGCATTCCGGGCGACCGCGCTTTCTCCTCGGGAAGCTCCTCTTCTGTCATTATGAATGGATGAAGTTTAACTTCTCCTGCCGACCTTTGCAAAGCTTCAAGCGAGGTTCCTCCTGGACGCAGAAGCATAGGCGGGTCAACGCTCACATCTAGAACAGTAGATTCTACTCCTATGAATGTGGGTCCACCGTCTAGTATTGCATCGATTCGCCCGTTCAAGTCGTCAAAAACGTGTTCTGCAGAAGTGGGGCTAGGTTTTCCCGCGAGGTTTGCGCTGGGAGCTGCGATGGGGCATGCGCTTTCTTTAATCAATGCTAGGGCTACTTTGTGTTTTGGCATCCTTACGGCAATAGTCTCTAGGCCAGCAGTAGTCACGTCTGGAATTGTGGGATAACGCTTGAAAACCAGCGTTAGGGGTCCCGGCCAAAACTGCTTCATGAGCAACTCGGCTTTCGGCGATACCTCCTCAGCAAGTTTGAAAACGTCCGAAAGATTTTCTACATGCACAATAGGCGGGTTGTCTAGTGGGCGTTTCTTCGCCGCGAATAACCTCAGAACGGCTTCCGCGTTCAAGGCGTCGGCACCCAAACCGTAAACCGTCTCCGTCGGAAAAGCTACTAACCCGCCCGCTTTGATTATGGCGGCAGCTGCCTGAATTTTTTCTGGTTCGGGTTTCTCAGAATCTACTTTGAGCATGACTGTTTGCTTCAAGGACAACGCCCATGTGAAAATGAGTTTAGGCATTTTTAAAGTATGAGGCTACCACCGCTTTTTCTTCTTTTATAGAGGCTTACTATTCTTCAAATGCTTGAACTGGATAACAACTCTGCAGTTTGAGCAGCCTCGATAACGAAGTTTGCGATTTCGTTTGAGTTGCAAGGCGGAATTTTGCGAATTACCTATCTTTCCCGAGGTTCCCGCGTCGTCATGTCTTTTCACTTGCTCTCTCCTTGTCTGCAACCAAGACTTTCTCAATCAGTTTTTTGAAATAGCACTGCGCATCCATTTCGGTCAGCTTGTCTAAGTACACAGAGACCATAGCGATTTTTCCTTTCTTTGCCGCAACGTATTCGGAAAACATGCGCGCCGAAATCTCGTTCTTGTTACCTAATAGAACCGAAGACGACGCCACGAGACCGAGCGGGTCGTTGGTTCGGGGCACGGCGATGGCTAGGGTGCCGAGTTTATCTTCATTTTCGCTTAGTAGGATGAGGCAAGTGTTTTTTGCTTCCACGTAAACGGCTAGAAACCGCTTTTCCTTTTCAGTTATCTCTTCTTTGATTACGTTGGCGCGCTCCATCTCGCGGTCTCCAGTTAAAGTGGCTGTAATTCTTTGTGGGGCAACTGCTTAAAAAGACTAGTAGACTTGTTCTGCCAACTCAGTCAGTTCAATCTCTGCTGATGGCATAATTACCAAAAACCCTGTCAACTGCGTTTGGTGGAAGAAGAAATAGCCTTTTGCAGTGGCATTTAAGGCTCTTTAGGGGCTGGTACGTTCAAAATTCGGTCTCAGCTACCCATTTCTCCGACTTATTCGCGAAAGAACTTCTTGAAATTTTTGTCCAGATGCTATTTATAGCCTGAACGATTCAGTATCTAATTCATTTTCAAAGGGGCGAGACAGAAACGTGATGGAAAATCGGGCGGGAATAGTTCTGCAGATTTTGAAAAAAACACTGCCCCTGCCCGCGTGGACCAAGGCAAAGCAGGGTCCCTTCGAAACCCTCGTCTTTACAATAATTTCTCAGAACACCACTGATAATAATACGGCAAGAGCCTTCGAAAACCTTACTGAGAGTCTCGAAATCAGTCCCGCCGCCCTCGCCAAAGCGAAAACTGTACAAATTGAGGACGCCATCCGAGTTGCGGGACTCCATAAAAGTAAAGCCAAAGCCATTCACCAAGCATCAAAAATTATCCTCGAAAAATACCATGGTAGTCTTCAGCCAATCTTGACGCTCCCTCTACAAGAAGCAAGAAAGAAGCTGATGCAGTTCTCGGGTGTGGGCCCGAAAACAGCAGACGTGGTCCTGCTTTTCTCCGCCCAACAGCCAATTATCCCCGTGGATACGCACGTTAACCGCGTCGCAAAACGTTTAGGGTTTTCACCTGAAAAAGGCAACTATGAGGTGGTGCGGAGCAGTCTTCAAGCACTTTATGAGCGGAGCGATTACTTGGCGGTTCACCTATTGTTTATTGCACACGGCAGAAAAACCTGCAAAGCCCCTCGACCATTGTGCAAAGATTGCCCAGTGAATTCGTATTGCCCATCAAACGGGAAGTGGGATAAGTCGTGACTTCACCTGCCGCTTTACCCAAAGAGGCTGCCGCATACTTCCCCTACGAGACGGTACGCCCATATCAAGACCAATTCATCAGCAAAATCTACTCAGCCGTGAAAGAACGCCGTAGCATCCTCATCGAAGGCAGCAACGGATTGGGAAAAACCGTCTCAGCGCTATCCGCAGTGCTGCCGATTGCCATAGAGAAGAGGATGAAGATTCTGTACGTGGCACGAACGCACAGGCAGCATGAACGCGTCATTGAGGAACTTAAAGCTATCAGCAAGAAGCACTCCGTCGCGGGGGTTTCTCTTCGGGGACGCAATGAGATGTGCCTCTACCGGTTCAGCAGTAATCAGCATTATGACGCGAAGTCTCTCATGGAGGTCTGCGAACTCCTCAAGGCCAAAGGCACATGTCCTTTTTACAAAAGCGCAGACCAGCGCAGTTACGAATACTTGCAGCTGCAGCAGATGATTAGCACTCGAAGTTACAAAGCCTCGGAAATCATGCATATCTGCAAGAAAAAAAACTTATGCCCCTACGAGCTCGTCAAATCAGCACTCAGCGACGTTAACGTCATAGCCCTTAGTTACCTCTACGTTTTCGACCCAGACATCCGCAATGCCTTTCTAAAAAGTCTGGAAACACAGATGCAAAAAGTAATCCTCATTGTTGACGAAGCTCACAATCTGCCTGAAACCGCCGTAGACATATCCAGTTGTGGTCTATCGCTTTTCATGATGCGGCAGGCGGAACTCGAAGCCAAACGGTTCGGCTACGAGGACGCGGAAGCCTTCGCGAAGCTACTCTACGCTGAAACAGAGAAACGAGCAACCAGTGTTCGCAAGGAGGAGCAGATTCCATCAGAGTTCTTGGATTTGGTCAGGGAAAAAGCTGGAGTTCTGGCTCCAAGGAGCTTCTATCAACACCTGGGAGAAATCGGTAACCAAGTGAAGAAAACGTTGCTGTCGGAGGGCAAGCATCCACGCAGTTACATCAACGCTCTGAGCGAATTTCTGCTCAAGTGGACGGACACAGTGGGCGACGAAGCTTACATTAACGTGATTAGCAAGTACTTCACACGGGAAACAGCGCAGACTGCCAAGCTGGAAATAGTGGCCTTGGACCCCTCAAAGACCACTCAACCAGTTTTTTCCTCCACTTATGCGAACGTGGTTATGTCTGGGACCCTTCAGCCATTGGATGCATATCTAAAGATAACTAAGATGCCAGAGGGCACGGTGGAACACATTGCGGCTTCGCCGTTCCCCCGAGAACACATCTTGGCTGTTGTCTGCTGTGGAGTCACGACCGCCATGGAAAGCCGAACTAGCCAGATGTACCAGACGTTTATTAGGCGGATTCAGGAAGTCGTCCGCAACACCCCGGTCAACACAGGTATATTCACCGCTTCGTTTGAGGTTTCAAGGAGTCTAATGGCGGAAGGCCTGCAAGATTCGTTGGAGAGGCCTCTGTTCTTTGAAAGGCGTGGCATGACTAGTAAAACCAACGAGAAACTCGTCGCCGAATTCAAGGAACACGCATTAACGGGCGGCGCTGTTTTCCTCGGGGTTCAGGGCGGGCGTACCTCGGAGGGCGTGGATTTCCCAGGCAATCAAATGAACAGCGTCGTAATAATCGGAGTACCCTATGCGGAGCCTACACCACGGGTGAAAGCCCAAATTGCGTACTACGAAAAAAAGTTTCCGACGCGCGGACGAGAATACGGCTACCTTCTCCCCGCGATGAAAAAAGCATCGCAATGCGCAGGGCGACCAATAAGAACCCTGGAGGATAAGGGAGCCATTATTTTCTTAGACTCCCGCTTCGCCAGCAGCTACTGCAAGTCCTTTTTGCCCTCTTGGGTGTTGCGGGACCTGCGAGTTTTGCCTGCCAAAGATGGAGTATTAGGACAAGAACTTCAGAGCTTCTTCAAGCGTTAGTTTTCTGGGGAATTTCCCGAAGGTATGCATCCAGCTTAACCTTTCCGAAAACTACCGAGGCAGGCTTCTCTGAAACTGTTGTTAGGATTTTTAGGGATTTTCTCTCGTAGTCAACTGAACGGAGTACCCCTATTCCTAGAAACCGTTTTTGGGCGTCGTAGAACCCAACAAGCAGGTTGTCAGCTGCCCCTCCCCAAATCAGCCCGTGGGTCTCTTTTCCTTCGATTGTTATGTGGTTCATCGGAAAGACCTTCACTCTCGCGTTCTCTAAGTACTTGGCGAACTCAAGTTCTCTACGGCTCCTCCGGCTTTCTCTGTTTCTTTCCATCACATCGACGGGAGAATCTGCCCGTTCTTGCTTCAACCCCGCCAGGGCATCGCCGAATGTAGCGCACAAAGAAGGAACCTCGTCTCGATTTTGGAGGCAAAAAACTACATCAGGAGCAAGCGCAGATGCTAGCCGTGACTTAAACTGAACTGCTTCTTCCCCGACAGCCCAGCCGTCGGTGTTGACAACAACAAAATCCGTGTCTGCCTTAGAAATGATTTCGTTTTTCAAAGAAACTACAGCTTCCACCGTTTTGTCGGTAGCATTCCTGGGCGAGGTGGCTCCTACGAAAATAATGTTTTCTGGTTTTAAGCTGAAAAGGTCCGTGACCGGCTTAGCCACAGAAGCGTATGCTACGGTTCCGGGTGGGCCAATCTCGGATTGGCCCAAGTCTTCGTCGAGGATCGCGACTTTGCATTTTTCGCTGACGAACCTGTTCATGAGGTAAGTGCAGAAGCTGCTTTTTCCTGAGTCAATTCCGCCAACCACCATTATAACCGCAGGTTTCTTCTCTAATTTCACGACTGTCTCGTAAGCATTACCCCAGGACGCTGGGATAGTGTAACCCGACACTTCATACACACCTGCCTTGGCTCCGAGTGCCAGATCGAAAGTTGCTGTTTCTTGGACCGCGAAAGGCAGTCGATTACCCTCGCGAATAACAATTTTTCTTATGCCCATAACTAGAAAACCGAAAATCTCAACTTTGCCCGAAAGCACCGTAACAGATGCCGGTCCATCTACCATGAGGGTTTTGTCTTTTTCAACTGTCCTGTTCAATAGGCTTCCTCCTCGAGTACACGTATCCAGGTCTCCTAGCAATGCGAGTGGCTGAAATCATATGTCTGAATCCACGCCTATTTTTAGCCTCGGGAGAATAGAGGTTTGTTCCAGCTTCACCGACGATTTGGAGTGAAACATGCGACGGCAACTCCTCATCCAACAACTCTAAAAGGTCACGGTAGACTGGAACACCGCTGCCGATTTTCACGGTGATAGCGGTCTTGGAGAGGTCAACAGTCCTCAAGAAGCGTTTTATCATGTTTAGGGTCTCCTGTGTGCTAAAGCAATTATCTGTGTCGATAACTGAGTCGTCAGCGATGACTGCTAATCCGAAGGCTTCACCTGGGTCCACACCTATGATGATGTTTGAGTAGTCTTCTTTCCCGTGCAAAATTTTCACGATTTCACTTCCGAAAACCTCGGGGTCTTTTTTCGGGTCGTAAACCAGAATTTTGCCATGCGTGATTTCTTGCTTCTCGTTTTGAGTGGTAACCACAACCCTGATTTCCACTGGAACAGATTCGCCAGGGCTGAGGCTCAAAAATGGAATGCCGCGACGTTTCAACTCATTAACCATGAAAAAGTAGGCTTTCCCGTGAACTGTTGCAACAGCTACCTTTGCCTTCATACGACTTACATCATAAAGTGCAGCTAACGCTTAAAGGTTGGTGGGCAAACGCGAGAAACAACTGAAAACATATGCTGTTTGGGTCTTTTCCGCGCTCACTCACTCCTTTCGGGGCAAAACAGATTATTAGCGTCAACCCATATTTGACAGGCGTGCACAACGTGATTGGCAGGATATCCACGGGCAGTCGCTGCATCGATCAAAAACTACAGGGCGGAATCGCACCCGAAACAATAACTATGATTTATGGGGAACCCGAAACTGGAAAAACCACCTTGGCTATTCAATGTGCAGCAAACAGCGCCCTGCACGGCTTAAAAACGCTGTTTGTAGACTGCGACAACAGCTTCGCGCCGGAACGCCTCTACCAAATCACCCGCGAAAACTTCAGTCACGTAGCTGAACAAATAATCCTCGTAAAACCAAACGATTTCGCCGAGCAAACCGTACTCGTGGACAACCTGACAGACTATGTGTCCAAATCCTTTGGATTAGTCGTAATCGATACTTTCAATTCTCTTTACCGCGCCGAAATTTCCGACACGACCACTAAAGTCTCGTTTTCTGTAAACCGCGAACTCAACAGGCAAATGGCGGTTCTTGCGCAGACAGCAAAAATCCAGCACATTCCCATAATCGTGACCAGTCAAGTTAAGGCGGTCTTTGACCGGCCTTCGGTTAGCGTGGCGCCAGTGGCTAGTCGTGTGCTGCAGTTCTGGGCAGACATCGTAATCGCTCTAAAAGCCACCGAGAGCCCACAGTTGATCAAAGCGGTTTTGGAAAAAAACCGCAAACCTCAAGAAGCCACCTGCTATTTGAGAATAGGACAAACCGGAATACACGACAATGAGTAGATGGAATGGACATAGCAGTACTGATCGTTGAAGCATTAAAATTCATATTCCCCGCATATTGCGCAAATGGTGCCCCGGTCTTAGGCGGCGGTGGAAAGCCACTCGACCTCGGAAAAAACTTCACCGACGGCAAACGCATCTTTGGAGCAAACAAAACCTTCCGCGGATTTTTCGTCGGCCTAGCCATAGGCATAGCCGTGGGCGCGTTGGATTGTGTAGCGTTCGGTTTTCCATGGTTGTTCGCGGTGCTTACTCCGTTGGGCGGGTTGTTTGGTGACCTGACGGGCGCGTTTCTAAAACGGCGGTTGGGCATTGCCCCCGGCGGATTGCTTCCGGTGGTTGATCAAATCGACTTCGTCGTGGGCGCGCTTGTGTTCTCGCTTCCGATTATGCTACTAAGTTGGGAAACCGCGATAACGGTATTGCTGATAACTCCGCCTATACATTTATTCACGAATTTCCTGGCTTACAAGTTGAAGCTGAAAAAGAATCCTTGGTAGGAAACAGAAAAGTTTTTTTTGTGGCTTTTCTGACTATGCCCCGCTGATTTTAAGCTGGACGAAGTATTCTATGAACAGGTACGCAATGAGCAGGAGTGTCGAGCCGATAATCATCGTCATGTAAGCTTGTCTTTGGTTGTATGCGTGTCTGCTGCTCTGGTAAATTGCCAGCAAACCGACGAAGCCCAGTACGTAGAGAATTCCTGAAACGACGGTGTCGAATACGAACTGTTCGCTCAAAGACGGATAAAGGAAATAGAACCTTGAGTTGTAGTAGACTGCAGGAAGCGGCTGGTTAATTATGTCGTAGAGTCCCCCGGCGAAAAGAAAAACAGCTACCCCCAAAACAACAATTGTAATCAAGACTGACGACGGCTTCATCGTTGAGATTCTGCTGAACCATCGGCTGAACGAGAACGACAGCCCTGATGCCTGTTTCTTAACTTTCTCTGACATATGTTTCCCCGTTTTCAATTAGGTACTCGGCTACTTCTTTCACCCAGTCTCCTGCTGATGAATTCTCTGCAATCTGACTTAAATATCCTTTCCAAGAAATTTTTAAAGCCTTTCTCCATCCCTCAAACCTGTCTATTAAATTCTTGTAGGCTTTGAAATGCAACGAACAGAACCCTTCCTTTGAAGCTTCCCGATCGCAGACTTTGCATTTCAAACGTTTTCCTCCGCAAACTTCTTCGACGGGCACTGGGGGTTAAAACACAGGTTCCAGGGGCGTCGACCTTTAAGCCAAACGATCACTGTAGCCCAGCCGCAGTTTTTGCATGTTTTGCCCGAGACTTTTATGGTGCCTCTTTGGGGTAGCGGAAACGCGGTTTTGCAGGTGCCGTTGAAATAATTAGTGCAACCGACGAAACGTTTCCCAGTTTTCTTTGAATGTTGGATAATCAGTTTTCCGCCTCTGCAAGTGTGACATGAACCTATAGTTATCTCCTCCAACTCTGTCCGGTTCACAGCGCGGCTTAACCGTTCCCCTACCGCATCCTCATTCACTTTTAAGTTTGCCATCACAGGTTTGAGAATTTCGATTGCCTCATTGAGAATATTCTGCTTTGTCTCCTTTCCCTCCTCAACCCGACCCATTTTCTCTTCCAACTCCCGGGTAAACTCCACGGAAACTACGCTTGGACAGTACGTGCGAAGAATATCCGTGACTTCGATCCCTAGCTCCGTTACCGCGATTCTGTTCTCCCGAATATAATCCCTGTCGTACAGGGTTTGCATTATGCCAGCCCTTGTTGCTTTAGTTCCGATGTTTCCCTGCTCCATCCTCTTCAATATGCTTCCAGGATTGTATCTCGGCGGGGGCTTGGTAAACTTGTTTTGTAAAGTAACCTTTTGGAATTGTACTCTTTCGCCCTCTTTTATTGGAGGCAGAGATCTATCCTGAAGGCGAACGAAGCCTTCATAGAAGCAGAGCCAGCCTTCCGCAAGCGTTTGCTTTCCATTTAATAAAAATTCTTGTTCGTTGACGTTTAGCGTAACTTTTATGCTTTGCCGCAAAGCGGGGTCGCCAAAAGTGGCCATGAACCTGTGGACTATAAGGCTATAAATGTTCTTTTCCGCCCCAGCGAGGTTTTTCTGAGGAATTTTTCCGGTTGGGTAAATGGCTGGGTGCGCTGGGTCCTGCTTTTTTCCTTCAGTGGGCTTCAACGTAGGTCTAGCTAGAAGGATCCCTGCAAGTCTGGTGCAACTGATGTTTTTGGCTAGGTTTTCGATAATCTTTTCGTAGCCTATACTTGATGGAAACTTCTGGCTGCTGGTTCGAGGGTATGAGATTAAGGCATCTAAATACAGCCGCTGGGCGACACTGGAGGTGCGCATGGGCGCATATCCGAACACGCGGTAGGCTTCCGACTGCAGAGAGCCCAAATCGAAAGGCAGAGGTGGTGCCTGCGAGAACCTCTCTGTTTCGACACTCTCTACTTTGCCGATTTTCCCCCTGCAAGCCGTCACCACGGCTTCTGCGTCTTCCTTAGCGTAGATGGCCCTACATTGGTGCTCCACTTCGAAAACCTTGTGCCCAATTTTTACCTTTGCATCCACGCTCCAGAAAGGGATGGGAACAAAGCAGACTATATTGCGTTCTCGTGCCGAAAGGAATTTCAGCGTTGGACCTTGAACTCGACCCGTACTGAGCGTGACGTATTTCTTGCCAAAATTTTTAGCTGCGTTCGTCAAGGCTCTTGAGAGGTTTATGCCGTAAAGCCAGTCCACCTCGTGTCTTGCTAACCCTGCGTCTATGAGGTTGAAATCTAAATGCGGCAGGAGTGACGCGTAAGCGTTTTTGAGTTCATCTTCGGTTAACGTTGAATACTTCATTCGCTTCGCTACGCTTTCTTTGCCGTCGCAAGCGTATTTGAGGATGCAGTAGCCAATTATGCTCCCTTCAATGTCATAGTCGCAGGCATCGACAAACGCGTCGGCCTCTTTAGATAGTTTGCTTATGGTTTGAAGCCAAAACTTGATTCGGCTTGCTCCCCGCTCAGCTTTGTACCTTGGAACCCATTCGTAGTTGAAAACCGGGTACTTATTTCGGTGTTTGGTATCGGTTGACACAGTGTACAAGTGCCCCAAAGCGGGTACAACAATTATTCGCTTGTCTCTATACGCTTCGTAGTAGGGCACTCCGTTTTCCAGAATTCTTCTGGCTTTTCCCGTGTCGTCAAGCGCGGAAGCTAACCTTTGGGCAGCATCTGGCTTTTCAGTAATGATAAGGGTGTATTTGCTCAAGCGTTGCAGCGCTCTGAGCTGTCATTCGACCTTTCAGGAAAATAAAGTTTGCAGTCAAATTGTCGGCTTAACACCAGATGAGGACAAACCTGTGCATCGATTTCTGACATTGCTTCGCTATTTTGGGCTACTCCAGATTGGTTTGCGTTTGTTCTGGCATGATTACGGAAAAATTTTTGGCGTAAACTCTGCAAGTCTTCCGATTGAGAAAGTAGCAATCGATAAATATACCACATGTCATTCTTTTACGCCAGAGGGGAACGTGATGCCGCAACGTGTTATTTGTCATGGATGTAACTATGTTTTGTACGAGGGGCCAGAGCTTAGACCTCCTGATGAAATAATTCATATGCACGATGGGAAATGCCCAAAATGTGCGAAGAAACTCTCCCTCTTGCCCATGAACGTTGAAGTAAAGCCTTCACGATAAGCAGGTTACGAGTAGCCTTGGACAGCCCCACCTCAAATTTGGCCAATGAGACACACTGGGAAAAAGCCGCCAAAACCCGCATGGGAACATATCTAACCCGTTTAGAAACAGCATTCATTTCGGAAACATTCATGCCGTCAAAAGACAGTACCGTTATCGACGTTGGGGCAGAAGCTGGGAGATTCTCCCTGTTGGCCGCGAAGCATAACGTCTCGGTTATAGGCATCGATATAGACGCATACAGTCTTCGAAGGTTGAAACAAAAAAACAAAGATGTTACCGTGGTTCAAGCCGATGCGAGAAACATTCCATTCAAAAGCAACTCGTTCGATGGCGTCTTCATGGTTGAAGTGATTGATTACATACCCCAACTAGACGAAGCTTTAGGCGAATGCTACCGGGTATTGAAATCGGATTCTCCTTTTGTGTTGTCTTTCGGCAACCAGTCCAGCCTAAAAGCAAAACTTAGAGCGCTTCGCGGGAAAACGTACATGCATTCCTATCGTAAAGTTATGCAGAGCCTCCTTAAAGTGGGCTTTAAAGTTAATGCGAAGTTAGGTTACAGTTGGTTGCCTTTTGGCAGGATGTCTCAGAATAGGCTAGTACCAATTCTGGCAAGCGCAGAAAGGACCTTCGGATTGAGAAAACTTCCCCGGTTAAGCCCCTGGGTCATGCTGAATGCGGCAAAGTCCACCTAAGCATTGTCTCCGACGGAACTTCGGATTCTTGGAAAGGCATATATGAATGGCTCTATGATATAACCCAGTTAACCGCAAAAATAATAAACAACGCAATTAATCCTGTGTGAAGAGATGGCTCAAATGGGGTTCAAGCAGACATTGTCAAAAGGCCTTAAGGGCATCGGTCGTATCCAAGTTAGTCACGGTTCAGTCTTAACCTATACGGCTTTGCTCCTGATCTTGTTCATTGCTTTTACAGTACGCGTGCTTCCAATCCGCTGGGAAGCATCTTCAGGCACTTTAGGCCTAAACGAGTTTGACCCCTACTACCAGTACACTGTTACAAATTTACTGGTTCAGCATGGTCCACTCTCAATTTACGCGGCTAACAGTCCGTGGAGGATTGATTATCAACAGTTTTATCCGTCGGGAATAGACTTGGGTTTATCACTTCCATCACTGCCTATGACAACAGCTGTGCTCTATGGTATTGTCTCTGCGTTAGGCGTCAATATCGACCTCATGTCTTTCTGTTCCCTCATGGCTCCGGTTTTGGGGTTGTTTGCAGTACTTGTACTCTATTTCCTCGGAAAAGACCTGGGTGGCAAAACAGCAGGCATGCTTGCAGCGCTAATTATGGCGCTAAGCCCATCAGTCATCCAAAGGTCTTCTTTAGGATTTTTCGATACAGAAACAGTCGGTGTACTTTCTCTTTTGCTTTTTATCTTTCTGTTCCTTAGAGCAATTGACCAAAACAAATCAATACGTTCTATGATGTTCTACTCATTGGGTGCCGCTGGAGCTCTAGCCTACTTTGCCGGTGGGTGGGGAGGCGCCTACTACCTGATTGGGTTGGCTTCGATCTTTGTCGTTGTTCTAGTGTTGATGAGAAGGTATAGCCAAAGGTTGCTGCTCTCTTTTAGCATAACTTTCGGCCTAGGCCTCTTCGTTGCTACAATGGTTCCTTTCCTCTCGCCCCATTACCTGACGACAGGTGTGGTACTGCCAATTGCGGGAGTTTTTGCTTTACTCTGCATCATGGAAGTCCTTCGCGCCCAACTAACTGCGCGAACCAAGACAATAATTGCGGCCGCATTTCTTGTGATCTTAGTTGCTGGAGTGTTTGCTATAGCTGGCTTAGGCGACTTATCCAGCATAGCGGCAAAATTCGGCTCGGTCCTTGACCCCTTCGCACGCGCAAGCTTACCCATTATAGAATCAGTTGCTGAGCACAGAATTACAGCATGGGGCTCCATCTACTATGAGCTGGGAATCGGAATTTTGTTCTTCCTCATGGGCATGTACTTTGCATTGAAGAATCCGACCACACGGAACGTGTTCTTGGTAATCTTTGGGTTAACAACTTTGTATTTCGCAGGGTCAATGGTGCGTTTGCTCGTTTTGTTCGCACCCGCTTTTGCTCTCTTAGTCTCCATTGGCGTTCTGGGACTACTGAAGCCGTTTTACACTCTGTTACGGGAGTCAGGATCGCAAGTGGCTCTAAAATCCAAACGTGGTGCCAAAAGAATTGGCAGAGAATACAGTGCAATCGCTATAATCATAGTCTTCATGCTGTTAATGTCAACGTACGCGTTTACACCTCAAACAGGTGGCCAGCCAAGAGTCTACAGCTCAGTTTATGCCCCAATAACAATCAGCGCAGCGAGTCTCCCGATAGCACCCGCCGAACCAGTTCCGCAGTGGAGGAATATGCTAAGCTTCACTCGAAACAATCTGCAGACCACGGACGTTGTTGCCAGCTGGTGGGATTATGGTGATTGGCTCGGCATGTTTGGAAACGTCACGACCCTCTGCGATAACACAACTACCAACACAACACAGATCGAAAACGTAGCTTACGCCATGATGGCCAACGAAACTCAAGCGCTGAAAATGCTGAGGAACTATGATGCTAAGTACGTCCTGGTGTTTCCGGTGTTCCAGTTGAAGATATCAACTTCCGGTTCCTTGGAAGGAGTGAAGTTTGCAGGCTACGGCGACGAAGGCAAATGGTTCTGGATGGCCAGAATTTCCGGAGAGGGCGCAAGCAGGCTCATGACCGATGAAACCTTCGGAACAAGATGGATGAACAGCGAGTACTCATGGACGAACGAAACCAGCTTCGGAAACTACACCACAGACAGCACCTCAGGGCAGCAGACTTTCCAATGGAACGAAATGGGACTCAACTCAACTGTGTTCAAGCTGATGAGCTTCGCAGAGCAACAATGGGCGGCCCAAAACGGTGTCACTGTGAGCGACCAGACAGGTGCAGTGCCTTCCTTCTTCACGATAGAGTTCATTTCGGGTTTGGAAATTACTCCCACAGCAGCCTACCAACAATACAGCGGATTAATCCCGCTGGTTGCTCTGTTCAAGATCGACTGGGCCGCGTTCGACGCAGCGACTAACTCGACAGCTACCCCTTAGGGTGAGATAGTAACGTGTGGCCCCGAGTCCCCGATCAACACAAGCCTGGAAATCCGCTTGTTCCATGGGGTCTAGGCGTCACATACGTGCTGTTTGCCACCGTCTATCTTTTCTTAATGTATTTTTTCAAGATAGACTCATCACCTAATGGCGTTTCCGCATCCCTAACCCTAGCGGTTTGCATACTGTTTGGCGGATTCATGGGAATGTTGGATGACTGGATCGACCTAAAATGGCGCTATAAAGCTTTCATGCCCCTGATCGCTGCTTTGCCCCTGATGTACTACGCATTAGTCAACTCGGCAACTGTGAGAACCTCAATCTCTCTACCCCTAATTGGCATGATTGATTTCGGGAACCTCTACTATTTCTTGATAATACCGTTGACAGTTATGATTGTGACAAATGCCATAAACATGCTCGGAGGCTTGAATGGTTTAGAAACAGTTTGCCCCGCAATTGTAATATTCGGCTTGCTTTCGATATCCTCTGGTACTGCGCAGATTCTCATGGCTGGACCTCTAGTCTTCTGGCTAGTTCTTGCCTACTTTAACGCAAGGGGAAAACTATTCGTAGGCAACACAGGATCATTCGCCATCGGGTTAACGATAACATCGTTTGCGGTTGTAACGGACCTGAAATCAAGTCTGGTGATCTCAATTCTTCCCTACATCTTCAACTCAGCTTTTATTTTGCTATCGGTGCTCCTAATTAGAAAGAAAGCTAACGTCCTCTTTGACGGCACGCGTCTTCTATCAGACCACAAACGGAGCCTTATCACGCTAATAACTTACAAGAAGCCATTGACGGAGCGGCAAGTTGTAGCGATAATCTCTGCAATCGTTGCTGTCTTCACGGCGCTAGGCATTCTTTATCGCATTGCATAAGATGTACATCATTGTTGGAGGTTTTCTTCAACAGCTTTTAATACATGTAGACATTTGATTTCCGATGTCGGCGGGTAAGTGGGCCTCCACCCGTTCCGCCGCAAAATAAACCCCGGCGTAGGAGTGCAAAAAGTGAAACTAGATAGTAGAGATTTGACTTTAACAGCGGTCTTCGCGTCTTTATACGTGATTATAAACATTGTGGAGTCTTTTGCTGTAGGTAGCCCGATTTTCACTTATGGTCCCATTCAGCTGCGCGTTGCCGATTGTCTGCTTGCGTTAGCTGCACTTTTCGGCTGGCCAGTCGTTGGGGGCCTCACTTTAGGGTGCGTGCTAACTAACGCTTACTATTTCCTGGGTGCTCCAGATGTGATTTTGGGTCCAATAGCAAATCTGATCGCAGCAAGTTTAATAATGTCCCTAAGAAAGCGTCGCTTTATAGCATGTGTTATTGGAGCTTTACCTATCGGGGTCATCGTTGGCAGCTATCTTTGGCTTTTCTTCCCATTTCTGTCGCCGCCAGAAGTTTTCAATGCTCTTCCAGCATGGGCTGCAATGATTACAAGCATAACCGCAAGCACCTTGATTGCAACAGCTGTTTTGGGATACTTGTTGCTGTCAATTCTTTGCCGAGAAAATGTTCTTAAACCATTGAGGTCTCACGGACTCAAAGTTATAAGTCAAGAATGATTATGCCAAGAATCTTTCCAACTTAGTTAATCCAATGATTTCGTCGAAGCTCAAACCCAATGCATCCAAAACTTGATCAAACGTGCTGTGCAAGTAAGCCACATACTTGTCCACATCAACCTCGTTCTTTGATGCCAATTCCACGGGCTTTACGTGAGGGGGGCGGGTCGTTTTCACGAATCTTATAAGGTCTCCCGCTCTGAGTTCCATTCCGTTTTCTTTGAGAATTTTTGCAGCTTTCACGTGTTGCGGGGTCGTCTTTGTGTACCGATCCAATTCTTCACCCAACACCACGTTGAAGGCGAGCTCGTTCATGTCCTCCCACTCCCGGCGTTTAAGTATCATATATTTTTCGCGGACGATGTTGGCAATGTCTTTTTTGGCTTTCTCGAAGTCTGCCGGAGTTTTGACTTGAGCAAGGCGCTCCTTCATTTGGTTGAAGGCATCTTTTATGAAGATTGGAATATGCTTTTTCTTGCCCGTTAACCCCTTCACATCTACACTGCCGTCTTCGAGAACACCCAGGTAATTCTTTTTGCGGCTACTGAAAACAGCGTAGCGGTATGTTTTGTCCACGTCAATGCCCATGTGGAGCTCATGCTCGGTGAATCGGGTTACTTCTTCCGTTTGCTCTTTTGTGGGATTCTTAAGGAAGAGACTGTCGGTGTCGCCATATAGAACCTCGATGTTCACTTGTCTGCAGTGGTTGAGGATTTGAGTGATGCTGTGTCTGCCTACTGCTGCTGTGGCTTCAGCAACCGGAGGACAGTAGAGGTCGAAGCTTTCTGCTCCAAATACGCCGTAGCTCGCGTTCAAGATGACCTTGAGCGCTCCTTGCGCAACGTTGTACCAGCTCCTCTGTTCCTGAGGCAGGGTTTTGTCTTTAGAGCGCGACTTGTACCACGAGACCCTCAGATCCCGTAACGAGCCAATGAGAAGGCTCTCCATGGCGCGTCTCCGTTTGCAAACCCAGTGAGGCGTGTTGGGAACAAGATTGTTTCTGCATTCGGGGTGCGGACATAGTATTGACTGGTAGCCGAGGTTCCAGACTTTGATTATGGAAGGGTATAGGCTGGGGAAGTCCATAACTGCAACGTTAAAGTGAACGCCGGGGACAGGTTCCACAACGATCGCGCCCTGGTACTTCTTCCCTTTAATAATAGCGGTTGTCGCAGTTTTGCCCTTTTTCTCCAAGATGTCTTCCGAGTTGGGGATTAACATGTTTTTGTGTCGATGCTCGCGGTGCATGAAGTTCCGAATCCACCTAGACACGCCTTGGCGGCTTACATCTTCCATTGGCATGCTGCTGATCCTAGTGAGCACCAAGATGAGTTTCATGGCAAGCTCATCTTCGAAACTCGTCAGCTTATATGTAATTTCGCTGTCACGCAGGCAGTAAGCCGCAAGTTCGGTATAACTCAGGTCGCCGATGGTTTTCTCGCTCTTGATTTTCTCCAGCCCGAGGACTCCTTTGCCCACTTCATTGAGGGTCACGTCGCGGTAGCGGTTGCTAAAAGCGTAGATTTGGACGGCTCGGTTAAAGAAGAACTTGTAGAGATCGATGTGCACGCCGTACCTGAGGAGACACACGCGTTTGCCGATATCGATGGGAATCTCGTTTCTGAATATTCCCAGGTTCACGGCTCGGTGCACCATGTAGCGGAGGTCGAAGTCGTCGCCGTTAAATGTTAATATGAACGGGTAGTCCCAGAGGATGTCGAAAATAGCTTTAAGCAGCTCTGTTTCGGTCTCGTAGTATTCAATCTTGGAGTCAGGCGGCATGGGACAGTTGCCTTCGCGGACTCCTGGTCGCTTGAGAACGAGGACTTTTTTCTGGCTGTCTGACGTATAAAGACTGCAGCAGACCACGGGATAGGCTGCTTCCCGAGGGTCAGGAACCCTCGTACTCATGGGTGCATAGACCTCGATATCTATAGCGGCCCGTCGGAACTTGGGTGCAGGATATTCGATTAGCCTTGCCCATTCCTCAACATACTCAAGTTCTTCCGTTGTAGCTTCCTTGAAGAGGGCTTTGAGTTTGACGATGGTTCTTTCCGCTTCGTCCAGAACACATGGAATAAGGCTTCCGTCTTTGACCTGGTAAATCATACCTGGCAGGTATCGAGTATCGTAGATGTATGACTGGTAATACTTGATTTTTGCTTCCCAAACCTTGGGTTCTATGGCAGCGTCTTTGGGGAAATCCTCGGGTATGATGTCCCGTATGCTGCCCTGAGGTTTACCTCCAATGGCTAAAGGGTCGTTCGTAACAATTTTTGTGACCTTCACTTTCTTGTCAGCGAGCGCGTCGAAGAGTTCGACAATTTCGGTGTGGTCGTAGCCTTCGTGGTTGACGACGCGGGGCATCCTTTTGAGGTCGTGAGGGGAGAGATTCGTGAGGCAGTATGGCTTGTGCCCCGTATTGTCGTACCAGAAGAGGATGTTGCCTGAAACCGGCTCGTAAAGCTTAACAACCGCTTTCCTCTGACGGCCATCATAGGTTGCGGAGACGAAGTAGGATGCTGGCAAGTTGTCGGGTGCCCGAGGCGGGTACGGTCGACGTTTATGTTGCTTTTCAGGCTCCGCACTCGGCGTTGGAGGCGTAGCTTCCGCTTTCGATGTTTCTTCAACGGTTTTTTGGGCTGGTGGGTTGAAGTCGAATAAGCTTTTCTGCTTGTGCATGCAGTTTTTGACCTTGATCTTTCTACGGGAAGATCAGACTATATTCTTTAGTGGTGCATTAATAGTCTTCTACAATACGCTTTCACACAATTTTTTTGGCGAAATGTGGGTGAAAACCACTTTTTTTCCGTCACACTCTTATTAGGATCTTTTTCCAGTTTACCCTTGTGTATTGATTTGTTGAAGGAAGCTTGGAGTCTCGCCATCGAAACCCTGAGCTGGATCGAGATGCAGAAGCTCAGTGAACGCATGGCGCTCGCAAAAACCGTGAAGCAGCTAAACATACGCGACACCGACGCCGTTCGATTAAGCTACGGGCTTGTCGTTGAGACAATCCGCCGCAAGAACCTGATCGACAAATTCATCAATTGCCAACTCAGAGACAAACCCATAGAAGAATACGACATGGGTGTCCAAGCGTTCCTAAGGCTTTACGTTTACCAAACGCGTGTTACGAAAAACTGGCGCGGCTACGACTTGAAAGAAGCAGAACACATAGCGAAGATGGGGCGCGCCATTTTAGGCTGGGAAACCCTGCGCGTCGTCGAACCTATACTGGGATTTCTTCTAACGCAAAAAATTGAACCCGTCCTTGAGGGGGCAAAGGAGGATGAAAGAGTTGCCCTTCTAACTTTTCATCCTACTTGGTTCGTGAAGTACTGCTTCGATCTTTTCGGCAAAGAGCAAGCCGTAGCGTTTCTGGAAGGAAACCTCAAGCCTCCTGAGACATGCATCAGGCTCAGCACTCTACGAGCTAGCCAAGAAGAAATTGTCGCTAAGCTCGAAGGGGAAGGTGTTAAGCTGGAGAAAGTTGAGCCCCTCCAGTACACCTATAGGCTTCTAAGCACGAAGGGTCCTCTAAACCGCTTAGACACGTACAGACTTGGCTTCTTTTACATCCAGGACAAGGCGAGTTGCTTCGCCGCAGAAGCCACCGACCCAAAGCCCGAGGCGACGTTGATTGATGTTTGTGCGGCACCAGGCGCCAAAACCACCTACCTCGCCCAACTCATGCATAACAAAGGCACGATTTACTCTGTTGACTATTCGCGGAGGCGCATGCGGGTTTGGCGACAAGAGGTCGGGCGTATGTGGGTAAATATCGCTGAACCTGTCATAGCCGATGCTTGCACACCGCTGCCCATGAGTGTGGAGGCGGATGTAGTGATTCTGGATCCTCCATGCACTAGCACGGGCGTTTTCGCCAAGCTTCCAGCAGCCAAATGGCGCCTATCTCCAAAAAGCATCGAGAAGATGAGTGATATCCAGTGGAATATGATTAACAACTGCGCGGAGAAAGTCAAATCGGGGGGTCTTCTGACTTATTCAACGTGCAGCGTGACTGTCGAGGAGAATGAGATGATTGTGGAGCGATTTTTGCAGACGCACCCCGAGTTCTCGCTGATGGAGATAACGCCAAAAATGGGTTTGCCTGGACTCCGCGGGCTAGACAAGTGCAGGAGGCTTTATCCTCACATCCACCGATGCAATGGCTTTTTCATCGCTAAACTCAAGAAGGCATAGCGACGTTGAGGGAAAGTAGAAAAGCAGCAGCGACAATTCCTTGGTGAGACGAGGCGACAGTCCGTTGGAAGACGCGATTATTAATATGATACTCTCTTCAGTTATGGGCGCAGCTGCAGGAGTATACTTCGCAACAATTTTGAATCCATTTGACAACTACCTCATTTTTGTGGCGCTTTTTGCCCTAATCGGGATTGGCGGCGCCAACTTGGTTTTGCTGATGTTGTTCGAGATCCACAGGTGGCTAAAACAATACTACATACACGCTGAAACCACAAAGAATAGCCAATCCGCCTAGCTGGCTTCCCAAAGATATCAAATAGGCTTTCAGAAAAACTGTCATTGTGCAGCGGAAACGGAAAAGAAAGTGCCTTTATTAACTCCCACATTTTCCTCTTAAGTTATCATTCTTGTCCAAGTGGAACTTCCCAGTAACTGATGATGTCTCCTTTCACCCATCTACCGCCTAGGCTTCGGACAACCTCGTTTATGTCATCCCACTCTGCCTTCAAGAACTTGACAGGTTTTACAACGAGAAAATCCCCTTCAATCGAGAAACCTAGTAGTTTGCGCTGCTCTGAGCTGAATTCCTCCTCCATCAAGCTTGCGTTCGGCTTGCGCACATCCGGCTTATTCTTCGTGGAGGTAGGTTCAAACTTGGAGACAGGAGCAGGTTTGGAGTCCATTTTCAGTGAAGATATTGATTGCGAAGGAGTGGCTTTCAAGCTAGGACTTGAAGCAAAAAGTTGTTTCGAGGCTGCTGAATATACAAGTTTGAATTCTGGAATCGGGTATACATCTGCGACGTCTTCAAAGCGTTCACTTCTAACAACTGCCACGATTTGTCCCGTCTGCAAAAAACACTTGATATCCAGAATTTCTGTGTCATTCGGCAAGTTGGAAACAAATACATCTGTTTTGCCAAGAAGGGCATCCATTAGCAGTTTTGGGGTTAGATTAATGGTCCGCATCTTCATGGTTAGAGCCTCAGCTTGCTTTTCATCTGACGCCAAACAACTTAAAACTATTGCAAACAAACTCAGCAATTCCCCCTCGGGTAAGACGGCCACATCGTGCGGTGTGGCTTTTTCGGATTCATGCGTGTAATAACGCGTGTTCCACAAGAAATTTCGCGTAATTACAGTTTGGTATCTGAATAAAGTCAAGTTTTCGATGTTCACCTGCAAGTCTTACATTCGTTTGCATAGAAAATGGGAAGGATTATAGCTGGGCAAATTGTATTGTCTGTTTAGCGCCTTTGCCCTAAGGGTGTGCAAAATGGTTGTAAGGAAATCGTTTTTGGCCTTTGCGGCAATTTTTCTAGTTGCCGGATCTTTTCTCTCGGCGCTCTCTTTGGCTAAGGCCCAAAACACTGGCGAATTCACATCTGTTGACCGTTTTCTGATTCCAGAAACCAACGGCGTTATCATGTTCGCTGTAAATGGCTCTTACGACTCTGCTAACTTGGAAAACGGGGCTTGGACTTTTGTGAATTTGCGACTAAATTACTCGGGTGGGGGCGTAAATATTACCGTCTCCGTCAAGGATTGCATAATAAACATCACGAACTGTAGACTTACTAACACAACCTCTCTAACGGCAACGCTCAGGTACGTTATCTCAGGACAGGGCACTCAAATCTTCAGGTTCAATCATGCTATGAAAGGCGCCTATTGGATGGTTACTTACAACGGTTTCAACTACCTTGTCAGACATCGCGATTGGGAAAGCAAACTAGAAGGAACAATAGAAATAACCGGAGCTCCCGCAAACTCCAACGTCAGCTTGTCATACCGAGTTAATCCTGGCTACCTCGGAGGAAGCGGGGACACATCCAACCAGTCGTTCTTTGAGCAGCATTCAGTAATCATTGCTATCGGCGTCACAGCCACAGCCGTGGTTACACTAGCCTTGGCTGCTAGATTAGTTATTTTAGGAAGACGGAGAAAAGCCAAAGATTCAGACATGTTGCCGAAAATTAGATAGACTAATAAACCGATATCCTGATTAGAACCAACCTTAAAGGAAAGACGTCTTTGATAGATTCAGCAACTCTGACCATTTTGGGGTTCGTCGTCGTAGCGATAGTGGGTGTCATAGGCATCCTGAAATTTGTGAAAGACAAAACCAAGAAAGTCAGCATTTTGCGGCTTTTTGTTCAAGTTGCAGCCTTGATAGTTGTCTTCATGGGGCTTCTTATAGGCCCCTTTAATGTTCCCGGATGGACGTCCCTAGGCAGTGCCCCCCGCGACAACCTCATAGGAAGAGGCTCACTCGGAACCCAGTTTCCCGATGGCATCTCTGTGCCTTTCCTTGCATGCTACTATCCGTCTGGTAGAACAGTAACTTGTCCCATATGGCAGCTTCAGGCCTACATTTTTCCCTTCTGGGATTGGGTGGGACCTGGCTATAGCGTATACTATACCACAACTGGCCTGGAGAAACTCGCCATAGTCGTTGGCTTCCTAATAGTCATGTCTGTTGCCCTTGGGCGGTCTTGGTGTGGTTGGGTTTGCCCCTTTGGGTTGTACATGGACGTGCTCATAAGGCTTAGAAAAGCTGTTGGAAAGCGTCACCTCAGCTTCACCAAGAAGGGAAATGATAGGCTTCGACAATTCAGTTACATAATAATCGCGGTTTTCTTGATTTTAAGCGTCATTTTCGGCTCTCAAGCCATCTTCGGCACTCAGATTATTCCCGGAACTGACGTTGGCGGGCCTCAAGGAACCGAAGCCGGCATAACAGGGTATCTGAACGAGCCCTTCTGCCTCGTCTGCCCCGTCAGGCCGCTTTGTGTCCTCGCTGAGGTTGGTATTGGAACGATGAAGTCCTCCTACGTTTTCGCGATTTACGCTCAAAACTCATTTTATTCTTTAGGTTTCTATGTGACATCGATAAACCTCGCTGTCCTCATTATCATAACCATATTGGCAATAGCCTACAGGCGTTTCTGGTGCCGCATCTGCCCGCTGGGTGCACTAACGGCGCTATTCAGCACCTTCACCCCGTTCAAGCAGATAGCCCTCACAAAGCTCCAGAAGGATGAAGAGAAATGCACGAAATGCGGTGTTTGCAAGCGCGTCTGCCCAACCCAAGCCACCCAGATGTACGAGAATAAAGGCGGCGATGTTACCGAGTCTAACTGTATGTTGTGTGCACGTTGTGTGGAGATGTGTCCCTACGGAGGCGCGTTGAGGCTGGAGTTTGCCGGGAAAACTGTAATGAAATCAAGGAATTGGCTCGAAACAACAAAAACTGGCAATCAACTTGACTGATAACTTTTCCTCGTGTCGCACAATGCGTCGAGCGCTGCTATTTTTTCAACTAACCACTTGATCCCCTCTAATCCAGCAACTGTTAATTAGTAGAGCCGGTCTATCGGAATACCGGAGAAAAAGCATTTGCAGGGTCAGAAGAAGCTGATGAGTTTATCCGTATTTGGTCTGGTTTTTGTTCTTCTCAGTCTGGCCACGATACCGGGTGCCCATGCTCAGTCAAACAGTTTGGTTATGGAAGGTGAGCAGCATTGGGAAACCTACGGCATAGGGGGAACCTGCATAGCTGGCCAACATAACCTTTTCGTGTCAGACATCGATAACGATAACGCTGAGGAAATAATTACAGGCGGCTATTCGTATGAAGTGTCGACGAACGGTACCCGATTGTCCGCTCAGGCACCCCTTAAAATTTGGAGTTGGAACGGACAGAACATAACCCTTGAATACTCCGAAAAATGGACTGGCAATATCGGTGTAGTTTACGCCGCGGATGTTGACGGCGAAGGCAAAGCCGAGATAATAACGGCCGGCGGCGTATACAATGATAGCGGAAGCGTTTCAACGCTCAGATTCTGGAATTGGGATGGTCAAACGATGCTTCTAAGGGGCAGTTATGGTGGAATATACGCGAGCTCGGTCTGCGTTGCTGATGTTGACGGAGACAACATTAAGGAAGTAGTCACAGTTGGAAAACCCTACAATAGCTCAGCGCAACTCTGCACGTGGCACTGGAATGGCGATGCCCTTTCACTAAAAGCGCGTATTGATTGCGTAGATTCCAAAAATGGGACCGCAAATTCTGTTTTCGCGTTCGATTTGAACAATGATGGAGTAACTGAAATTGTTACAGCGGGTTACTCAAATAACCTAATGAACAGCACCGCTCAACTCCGTGTTTGGCGAATTGTGGGAGAAAACCTGTCTCTAGACTCGAACGTAGAGTGGCGAATGGTCGATGGATATGCTTTGAACAGCGCTGGAAACACGCAGGGCAATACTGCTGTAAGCAATGTTAAAGTGGCAGACGTGGACGACGACGGTATTCCGGAAATTTTGACAGGCGGGTTTACTTATGATGGAGTTGGGGTCGACGCTCAACTAAGGATCTGGAATTGGACTGGAAAAGCCTTGAACCTGGAAATAAGCCGCGAATGGGCGAATCAGGATATTACGGAACTCAAAACAATATCCATCAACGACGTCGACGGCGATGGGAAAAGCGAAATTGTGACTAGCGGAGGAACGGTTAGTTACGGATCCTTTGCTGCAAACTCCACCCAAAAAGAGACAGCTCAGCTAATGGTTTGGAATTGGGACGGAAAAACGTTAGCGCTCGAAGAAAGCCAGGATTGGGTAATTGGCGAGGGTGTCATGGCTTGGAACGTTGCTACAGGTGGCTTAGATGATAACGGAGTCGAGATCGTGACTGTGGGGTGCATGTACAATGGCTCACTTTGCGATCCTGATCTTAGAATATGGTCTGCGCAGGCAACATCTGAATCTCCCGTGTCTTTTCCCTATTTCCTCACAGCGATTGTGGGTGTAACTGCTGTGGTCGCTGTCGCAGCCGTGATATGGTACTCTAATAGAAAACGAAAATTGCGATAAACTATTTTGGTTGCTTGTTCTTCCTCTCGATGATTCTAAGGATTTTTGCCTTGTCTTTGTCAAGGAGTTTCTTCACTAAAACGCTGACTCCCGCCTCCTGTGTGGGCGCCGGACAAATAAACCTGATAAGTGCTTAGGGCTAAACTAAAAGAAACTGAAATTATGGGTGCATAGTGGATGAAGAAAATCGAAGTATCTCTTCCCGAGGAAGTAGTCGAAGTCTTGGACAAGAAAGTCGTGGGTAAACTTGGCAAGGACCGCAGGGACGTTTTGAAAACAATCGTTATGAATTGGCTAAGCGAACAGGGGTACTTGGAGAAAGACGGAAAACAAAAAGAACATCTACCAATCGAGAAACATCCTCACTCAACTGAAACATTCTACACAAGCTAGAGCAGAGATTGTCGGCTGCTAGCAGATTCAAAACTTCCGTTGTACGAAGTAATCATTCAAGTGTTTTTTAGCAAATACTGCGTAAAGGGCTCAGCGGAAAGTTTCTCCAATTTGCCTTTTTTCAAGTTTTGCCTAGACTCAGACAAGGCGTTCCCAATGATAGCCGAAAATAGCCCGCCTGCTGCGTTGCCTGAACTTGCACCTTCAACGGCGAGGTAAGAGTAATCGACCTTGCCCCCTGTATTAGCAATTATCATTCTATTTGAGGTAGAGAACAAAAACGCCTCCATCCAATCGGACTGGGCGCAGAATCTTTTCACTCAAAAGTCCTTCGCTCCCTTTTTAGACAGTGCCTAGGCTCTCTTAATATGCTTTTTGCGGGCGCTGGTTTGTCCCTAAATTAAGTTAATCTTTATTTTTGAGTTGGGGTCCCGTATCAAGTGAGTTACGTCCAAGCTTAGGAGGTGACCCCAAGCGGGACAAGATGAACACGAGACCCTAGAAACCCTCTTCAGAAACATAGACTTAAGTTTTGCTAAAGCAACGTTGCAGGGTTGCTTTCACATCGATGGACCCGGCAGGCCCCCAAGAAACCCATTAGGAGTTTTCAGAACCTTCATCGTCATGAGAATGAAGGGCATCCGCAGCCTAAGAGAAATGACCAGACTCCTCGACACCGACCAAAGACTTAGAAAACTGTGCTTGATCAAGCCAGGTGAAGCAGCATATCCCAGAAGTGTGCTTAGCAGGTTCACCAGAAAAGTGGGAGAAGATAATCTCAACAAGATAATAGACGAGAAGGTCATCTTGCTCCTCAAGAGCAGCCAAGCAAAAGAGGTTGACGTCGTGTTGGATGCTTCTTTCATTAAAGCCTGGAGCACAAGAGACCCAGTCGACAACCAGACAGGATACTCTGATTCTGATGCAAGGGTTGGAAGAACAGGCAGAACATTCGGGTTGGGCTACAAGTTACATTTATCCATAGATTCTAAGAGCATGCTTCCTCTCTCCAGCTTGTTTGCGTCCGCAAACCAGAACGAGAAGAAACACTCACTGGCCATACTTGCGAAAGCTAAGGCAATTCTGGAAAGGTCCGGAGCCAAACTTAGAAGCGTGATAGCAGACAGCCAATACAGCGACGCGAAAATCAGATTGGCAGCTGACAACACAGTGATTCCTTATCCTGCAAACCAGAGAAAAGGCGTTGCAGACGTTTTGCGGGTGGATAAGAAGTTTAGAACCTTCGGACCGGAAGACCAGAGGAAGGAATATCATAAGAGACCTCCTATAGAAGCGGTAAACAGCTTCTTAAAAACTCAGTACAGCAGGGCAATGAACAAAGTCAGAGGATTGAGTAACACAGCAGTTTACGCTCTCTACAGTATACTATGCTTGGTTCTGAACAGAGAAGCAGCGGAGAACATTGGAAGAAAAGACAAAGCAGTCTCCCCCACCTACTTCAACACATAATATCGGGACAAGGCAGCGCGCGTTAACCCTCTCAAAGGGGACTATTCAACAAAGCCCTTGAGGATATGGATCTGTCTTTCCGAGGGGCAGAACGCCTAACAACCAGTCAGATAAATGAGTCATAGAAAAGTGAGAAGAGTACAAGAAGGGAAAGCAAAGCCCGAGAAGCTCTCGCTGACTAAATTCCAAATATTGTACCGATGATAATGAGCTCAATTCCAAACAAGATTGTGTAGAATAGACGTATGCTACTTGGAAGTCTCGAAATTGCTGGATGAGCCGCAGATTCCACCCAATTGTTGAAATTTGGTTTTTGCTTCAATCTAGTTACCTACTTTTTGATGCAAGTGCTGTCTTTTCTCCCACAGATATTGGCAGTCTCCTTCTTAAATGTAACATGCGAGTGCGCCAAATTTCACAAACAAAAACGTCAATGATAGGTGAGAGCTTGAAACTGGTATTGAGGACTGAAATTCTTATAAGGCCTGCGCTGATTGTGCGGGTGAGGACAGGTGGCAATTTGTGGAGAAGCAGGAAGCAATGCAGGTTTTGCGGGATGTTTTGGCTGAATGTGCGGGTTCTCTTTTGGCGCGCTGTGTTTTGCTGGTGCCCGTTGCACCTAAAACGCTGGAGGATTATGGCCGCTTTGAGGTGCATATAGCCTGCATGGTCGACGATGACCTTAGGCGATGTGTAGATTTTGTGGTAGGCAAACACAAATTGGCGCTGAAGCAGACTGGGAATGTGCTAATTCTTTATCGTCTAAAAGCTTAGGACAAACCACTTCTCAGACAATTAGCTGTTTCTTCACCAATTATCTCGGCTGCTAACTGATTCTTTTTTCATGTTTTCCTCTATTTCGTGGTAAACGTTCTTCTCAGAGTTAGTGACTGTAGATATATCCGCTCCCGCAACGCTCTTGACGATTGGAACTCTTACCAGTCTGTCTTCTCTTTTCAAAGGAACGTAAACAATAGCTGCCTCTTTAGATGTGCTTGTGGGTTCTTCATCTGGAGCCCAGAACTCGTACATTTCAACTCGGATAACATGCTGCCCTTCTCCAATTCCAACCATGTTCAGCACAGAAGAAAACTCTGAATCGTCCGGTGCAAGTGGCCCCTGAAGAATGCGAAGGCGCAAAGAATCAATTTTTTGTTCATCAAAATACAAGTCAGAAGTTACCTTTGAAAAGGCAGTTCTGGAAGGATACACTTTAAAACAAATTTTGAGAACTAACTCATCTTCCCGTGTGGAAGTGCTTATCTGAGTGATTTCTATCTGCCTCTTCTGGGCAGATACGGATGCCTTGGCAGGCTCAGTATTCGGCATACATGACAGATTGCTCAGCGTAGTTTGTTTTGAATGCTTAACTTCTGCTCGCATCTTTTCTCTCAACCGCTGAGATTTTGTCGTTTTAACCATTTCTATCGCGTAACTATATTCTATTGTGTATCCCGTTAAATAATGCAACTTTGATTAGTTCTTGGCATGTTACCTGGGCAAGGACTTTATAGAATCCAAATATGGAGTTGCTCCATCCTTTTTGTTTAAGAGAGCGTGGATAGCCGAGACTTCGAGCATTCTTTGTCTAGCAACATGAGAACCTGGATCAACAATTCAGCTGTTATTTGGTTAGAAACTTCGACAACCCTTAACAAGAGCAAGTAATAAACGAATCATAGGCGAGAAGAATGGGAAAGAATAGTCGTAGACCACAATCACGCCAACTAAATGTTGCCATGGACTTTATGGACCGCTATTTGGCGCTTGAGGAAAGTTGCAGACTCACAGGCTTGTCTACTGAAGAATTCTTTTCTGTTATGAAAGCGTTCACTAAGTGTTCTGAGGGTCACATGGCGTTCTTTCTTGGAGACATCACTTTATGTTTTGAAGCACACGGCGGGGAAATGACTTTGAATTTTGAGGTCGAAACCAAGAGAACCGCGAAAACAGTGCAACATCGGTTCAATTCTAAGGAGCTAAAAATGCTCTACACCAGACGCGCGCCATGATTTTTTGGCACCGCAATTGAGACACTTTAGTGAAACGTTGATTTGATTTGTTTGGCCTTCAAGTTATCTAGAAGCTTCACTTTGATTTCTTAACCCATAGTATTGAACGGAAGATTCCACCTGCAATGCAAAGGATCCCAGCTACCATGCAAAGGGGACCAAGGCAGCAAGTCATTAGAATCAGCTTCCACGGAGCTCATCCACAAATAGAAAAAGCAGATTCCGAAAATTAATAACCCAAAGCCAAAAGCAACTATTACAATATACTGCTAAATTTGACCAGCTATTCTGAGGCATACTTGGCTATTATTGATGACGAAATTTAAGATTTGATCAAGCGCGTGTGGTGGCAGAGTGATGCCCAGTTAGATTCTCCTCTCCGCGGTTAAAGGAAACCTTCGCCCGGGAATCAGTGTTGGCGATGTTGAAGTGGACTGGGGGGGATTTGAACCCCCGCCTAATGGAGATATCACCCGCAAAACCCTTCTTTTTCTCTCTTCTTAGGACTTTGTTCCTAACATATGCTGAATTCCAACCTTAGCATGTGTAGGCTTCAATTCGTGTTTTGGTTGAATCAAAAAGCATATTACCTTGATTTTTTGGTAGATTAATTAGACTGAGATTTATGTCATTGATTGATTTTGTTCTCACTCGCAGAAGTATTAGACGCTATGAAACCAAAGATGTACCTGAAGAAGTTCTGAAACAAATTCTTGAGGCTGGCAGGCAGGCTCCTTCTGCAGCTAATAGACAGCCTATTCGTTTCGTCATTGTGAAGGATCATGATATACTAAAGAACTTGTGCGATACTTTGATTACCCGTTTTGTCAAATATGCTCCCGTCGCTATTGTTGGGTGTGCAGACATAAAATCGCTTTTGACTGGAAAATGGGCTGTTGTTGACGCCACAATTGCAATGCAGAACATGGTTATTGCCGCTTGGACTTTAGGGGTCGGTTCGTGTTGGATAGGAGCTTGCAACGAAGAAAAAGTCAAGGAATTGCTGAAAATCCCTGATAAATGGAAAGTTGTTGCATTGATTACTTTTGGCTATCCTGCTGAGCAACCAAAGCCAAGAAAGAAGAAACCATTTGAGGAATTGTTTAGCTTCAACAGTTTCTAACCATGTTGTGTAGGGCTGTCTCAATTATCAAATTAGCCTCTTCCAGTAGCCACATTCCAAAATTCACTATCTGATTAATGCGGGATCCTCGTTGGTGCAGGGGGTGGGATTTCGAACCATCAACGCAGTGGAGATGTCACCCGGGAACTCTTTTTTGTCTTTGTACTATTGTATTCAGTTCCTCAACATTAAACTGGCTATATTCACATGTAACTTCCATTTCTTAAGAAGAAGAAAGGGACGAAGGAGTCATTAATGAGAATAGACGCATAACCTCTTAACGAACCTCCGCAAGTCTACTGGGCTGTACCGATTCATGTCTACAACCAAGGAAATCAACTACTGGAAATTGCAGAAAGATGAGCTTATTAGAGAGCTCAATTCGTCGGCAGTTGGACTTGATGAAGCAGAGGCTGCCCGCAGACTTGAGGAATATGGGCCGAACGAGGTTTCTTCAATTCAACGCAGAACATCGTTCAGCATATTTGCTGCTCAATTCAAGAACCCTCTGGTTTACGTTCTCGTCTTCGCTTCAGCAATAGCTGGTTTCTTAGGGGACACGACCGAGGCCATTATCATAGTTACAATCGTGCTTGCCAATTCTGTTTTGGGCTTCGCTTTAGAGCATAGATCGGAAAGAGCCGTGGATGAGCTTAGGAAGTACCTATCATACACCGCGATAGTTGTCAGAAGTGGAAAGAAGTTTGTGATTAACACAAGCAAACTGGTGCCTGGAGACATTGTCCACTTAGCAATAGGCGATGTTGTTCCGGCAGACATCAGACTGTTGGACGCTGACGAATTCCAGACGGATGAATCAGTTTTGACTGGCGAGTCAACGTCGGTCGACAAGAACACTGCGCCAGTTGCGCTAGACAAACCACTCCCACATCAACTGTCTAACATCGCCCTAATGGGATCGACAGTAATGAATGGTTCTAGCGTAGGATTGGTCGTTGCAACTGGAGGAAAGACGTACTTCGGCCACGTAGCCTCTAGTCTCTCTTTGTTGCCTCCAAAGACCGACTTTCAGAAGAACATTGCAAGCTTTGGGAGTTTTCTCGTGAAAGTAATCTTGTTGTTAACCGCCTTCGTATTTCTAGTTAACTCAATTTTAGGCCATGGCGTCTTAGAATCACTTTTGTTTTCATTAGCATTGGCAGTAGGCATCATACCCGAAGCCCTGCCCGTGGTAATTACTGTAGGACTATCTGAAGGAGCACTCAGACTAGTCAAGAAGAAGGTCGTAGTCAAAAGACTTGAGTCAATAGAAGACTTAGGAAACGTCGACGTACTTTGCACGGACAAAACCGGAACTTTGACTCAAAACAAGATCAAGGTTCAGGACATCGTCGATTCCAAAGATCATTCAGATCCAGAATTGATCAAATATGCACTCCTCTGCAACTCGGCGGTGGTTCAAGGAGACAGAATTCTCGGCAACCCAATTGATGTAGCAATCTGGGAATACTCCAGAGAAAAAAGATTCGATGAAGCAGGCCTCAATGCGTTTGCATGCGTCCATGAAATTCCATTCGGGTTCAATAGAAGAAGAATGAGTGCGGTAATCGAAAGCAATGGCCGCAGACTTTTAGTTTCAAAAGGTGCCCCCGAGTCAATCCTTGATGTTACGACTGCAGTTGGTGATGAAACCGGGGCTCAGGCAATGTTGAAGGTAAGAAATGACGTCGAATCGCTAATCGGAAAGTACAGCCAAACCGGAAACAGATTGATAGCATTGTCGTTTAAGGAAATCGAGGAAAAACCGGGTTACTCGGCGTCAGACGAGTCTGATTTAACACTTGCCGGATTTATTGTTCTCTCAGATCCGCTTAAAGAGGATGCTGCTCCCGCCATCTCCAGATTGAAATTGCTAGGAATAAAGCTGAAAATTCTCAGCGGTGATGATCCTGTCGTAACGGCAGACGTTTGCCATAGGCTTGGAATCGACTTTCAGGGGAGAGTGCTTACAGGGGTAGACGTTGAAAACATGCAAGAGAGCGAGCTACGCCAAGCCGTGGAGGAGAACGATGTTTTTGGGCGTGTGACCCCTGAGCAGAAATACGCCATAGTCAGTGCTTTGAAGAAAAACGGTCATGTAACAGGATTTCTAGGCGACGGGGTCAACGATGCCCCAGCCCTAAAATTGGCAGACGCAGGAATTTCCGTTGAGTCAGGAGTTCAAGTCGCTAAGGAAGCATCATCAATAATCCTTTTAGAAAAGAGCTTGGGCGCAATTGCTGATGGAGTAGCTGAGGGAAGGAAAGCTTTTGGCAACATGACTAAGTATATCATGAATACAATAAGCGCGAACTTGGGAAACATGTTCACTTTAGCAGTGGGCTCCTTGTTTCTTCCGTTTATACCGCTTTTGCCTTCTCAAATACTTTTAACTAATCTTCTCTCTGATGCCCCGCTCCTCACGATATCAACTGACAACCTTGACGAGGAAGGCCTGAGAACTCCAAAGAAGTGGAACATCAAATTAATCGCAAAGTTCGCCTTGTTTTTTGGTCTGATCAGCTCCATCTTCGACTTTGCCACGATTTCATCTCTGATCTACCTTCTTCATGCTGGCCCTGAACTCTTCCGAACGGGCTGGTTTATCGAGTCTGTTATATCGGAGATATTGGTTACCTTTTCCATAAGAACCAGAAGGAAGTTCTACAAATCAAGACCCAGCAATCTCATGATAGCAGCCTCGATCATAATGGCATTAGTAACTTTGGCTATTGTTTACTCCCCTCTCGGATTGTTTCTGGAGTTCGTCGAGCCCCCGCTATGGTTCTTGGGATTAATCTTTGGAATACTCGGATGCTACTTCCTTCTAGTTGAGGGCTTGAAGCACTTATTCTTCAGTCGCTATGAAGTCTGAAAACGCAAATAAGCTACATCTCCAAAGGGTGGGGATTCGGTCAAAAGCTGAGGATCTACTTCATAGAGCTGGGGGTGGGAATTGAACTTCACCTAAGTGGAGATGTTGCCCACAATTCCCCTATTTCCTGTTACCTAATTATCTAAGGGTCAAAGTTCCAAAAAAGAAAACCATTACCACCGTCAAGGGCAGAAATTTGAGGAAATTCTAACAACTTCAAACTCAAGCTACACTTTTCTCACTTTTCAGAATCTTCCTTGTCCCGGGAAGCTTTCTTGTCCTGGAAATCTTTTTTATCTTTAACCAATTTTTCTTTAAAATCTTTTTTGTGAATTTCTTTTCGATCTTCATAATCGCTTTTGTCACTGTCAGTTTTTTCTTCGAAATCTTTTTTGTTAGTATCTTTGTGTTCTTGGTAATCTGTTTCGTTAGTATCGCGTAGTTTCTCGAAGTCCTTTCTGTCGCTGTCGGTTTTTTCTTTAAAATCTTTTCTGTGAATATCCCTTTGTCCTACGCGATCGCTTTTGTCAGTGTCGGTTTTTTCTTCAAAGTCTCTTCTGTTGCTATCTCTTTGTTCTTTGTAATCTCTTTCGTTGTTATCGCTTAGTTTCTCGAAGTCTTTCCTTTCAGTGTCGGTTTTTTCTTCAAAGTCTCTTCTGTTGCTATCTCTTTGTTCTTTGTAATCTCTTTCGTTGTTATCGCTTAGTTTCTCGAAGTCTTTCCTTTCAGTGTCGGTTTTTTCTTCAAAGTCTCTTCTGTTAGTATCTTTGTGTTCTTGGTAATCTGTTTCGTTAGTATCGCGTAGTTTCTCGAAGTCCTTTCTGTCGCTGTCGGTTTTTTCTTTAAAATCTTTTCTGTGAATAATACTTTGTTCTATGCGGTCACTTTTGTCGCTGTCGGTTTTTTCTTCAAAGTCTCTTCTGGCGCTATCTTTGTGTTCTTTGTAATCTCTTTCGTTACTATCACTTTGTTTCTCGAAAACCTTCCTGTCACTATCGGTTTTTTCTTCAAAGTCTCTTTGATTACCGTCAGTTCGTTTCTTGAAATCCTTTTTATCTTTTTTCGTTTTTATTTTAAACGCTCTACTCAACAACTTTTCGGCAATAGTCCCTAATCCGTACAACTGGAAAAAGACGAAAGAAACCACCAATCTGAACCAGAAATTGGCAAATCCGGCCAGCAGACTCGAAGCCGCCGCCAGCGAGTCTTTGATTCCAAGAACTATGTAAAGCTGACTGGAAATTATTTGCGAAAATCCGGCAAGAGCCACACCTTGCCCTCTAATATTATTAACTATAGTATTTGTAATTACAATCTTATCTATTCCAACAATTGATCCCAAAGCTACAAAGACAACATACAAAGCTATAATGTCGAAAATCCATGTAATGGTTTGGAAAATGATTGGTTTCACCATGGTTCTCGGTTGGTTCTTCATCGACATTATTCCATCATGAAAGTCAGTTATTTTACTTTCAAGATCGGTAGAGTCGAACGGTTTCTTCTTAATTCTCGATACCAGCTTTTCAACGACTTGAAGCAGTCTCTTGGTTGCTGAAACGTTGGTGCTCAAGTAAATAATTAGAAGAAGCGGCAATGCCAAAAAGACCAGCGTTATTCCTACAGCGATCAACAAGACGCTATTTACGCTGTAATTTAGAAAGAGGAGAATCATACCAACAATTAAGGAACCTAAGACAACTACAAGCTCAAGAACATCCTTAATTATTATTGATGCAAATGCTCTAGATCCATCAACACCTTTGTCTTTGCTTATTAAGTAGGTCATGAAAACGTCCCCCGACCAGCCTCCTGGGATAATACAATCAAGGAAAGCTCCAACCCAACTGAGATTGAAGACTCTTCTAAACGTAGTTTTTACTGAAACACTGTCAAGTGTGGCCTTCCAAGTTAGCGCATTAAACACCGCTCCGCCTATAACGCATACGAAAGCTAGAAGGTAGATTGGGACGTTTACCCCTTCTATAACCTCTGCAACCTGTCCTAAATCTGTGAAGAATAGGAAGTAGAGTATGAAAACAACGAAACTAAGCGCAGCTAATAGAGTGACCCACTTCTTGAATTGTGGTTTTTGCGTCAACATGTTTTCCAACTATTCTCCCGATTGTTAAGCTTCGGCAATGCTCGCAATTCTGATATTATTTTTCTTGGGGTTTGAGTCACTTAACACGCGCTAACGCTATGTATTATATTCTTTGGTTGGGACTAAAACTCAATAAAGAGGGGAATTGTGTTATTTCCACAGTTTTTTGCCTGTGAACAGCCACACGAGGAACAAGATTACGGCAACTACGAGCAGTATATGTATCAGTGAGCCTATGCCTGGCAAAGCAAGGAAACCAACCAACCAAAGAACTACGACAATTATTGCTATCGTCAACCAAATATTCAAAGCGAATTCACCTACCTAATAATAGTCATTGATGGTGTTAAACGTGCGTGACTGTAAGCCCACACCGACATCCTAACGGTTTGCAATTGCATTGTTACTTCCAACTGCTGACTGAGACTGAGGTTCCAAACTGAAAAGGCAAGCTGAATTTTTCGGGTAGTTTTCTGCTTTTTTCGGTCGGATTCAAAACTTGCTCTCAACCCGCCGCAATCCACTGCTGCGTCAGACTGCATATGCATCCTTGCCCTTTCTCATGCTGGACATTGACCTTGAAGAGTAAATTTTCAGTACTATGAAGGCAGTTAAGAATACGACTAAAAGACCTGCCGCCAAGTATGGAAGATTATCTACAAATGCAGTAGATGAACCAGGGTTAAGATATCCTCCGAGAGCAACCCCGAAGGCGATCAAGGACAAAGAGAAAAAGAAGGATAGCTTATAAAGTATCGGCGGTGACCGAGAAGGTCTCTTAGCCTCTAGGCGCCTTTTTGTTTCACCAACGCCCAAAACTAATGAAATGCCCAAAACGCCAAAAGATAAAGGACCCATAAAGTTGAAGCTAAATTGGGGTTGGTAAAAATCGATGAAAGTTTTAATCCCAAAGACGGACAGTAGAGCTAAAAACGAGATTAGCGCAATGGAGCCAACAAGGATTCCTATATCCAAGATGCCACCCGAATAGAAGGGCCCGTAAATCCTTCGCCAAGGCCTGAGAGTATAGTCTTTCATGTCCTCAGCGGTTTTTCTAGTAAGCTCAACAGGGTCGTTTTGGTACATGTACAACCTCGTTTTCAGGTCGAACGCAATTTTCTTTCCGTCATGATCATACCTAGCTTTTTCACTAGCCTTGAAAATGGATAAAGCCATTCTACCCCACGGTCTTTCGCTGTATTCAGACCATCAAGAAGAGTATGACAGAAAGCACCCAAAGCAAGGTAAGGACTAATCACCGCAACTATCCCAAGGAAAACAAAGTTGTGGTATAGCGCTCGATGGAGCTGATGCTCGCGGAAATAATCTTTGCTAAAAAAGCCATACTCCCTATCCATGTCCGGCAACACTGATCCGATGGCAACAAGCAACATGATATCCCATCTCCCAAAAAAGAGAGCTCCTATTAATGCACCAAAGACGATGTGCGTGGGAAGATTCATGCTGATTTTCCTTATGGGCTTCGTCCAAGTGACTATTTGGGAGTGTCTGGAGCGTTTGCATACCCAGTTGAAAATGGAGACTGGAACTTGCCTATGTTCTCTCTGATGATTCCGTACCCCTTTTCTGCAAGGTCATTTGGCAACTTATCCAACTCCAGAAACTCTTCCAGATTCTTTCCCTGATTTCCTTCCTTGGGTTTAAGGGTAAGTTTAATGGTTGAACGCAGTATTCCTTTGTCTAGGGTTACGTTCGTGATGTCTCTATAACTGTAATCGGTATAATTCTTCCTCAAACCAAGAGAATGGGGCTCCCGCAGAATTATTCGTTGATTCGTGATTACTACGGATTCAATATTAATTCGGGGGTGATAGATTTTCTCCTCAATAAATAGCTCAATATTTTCGTTTGGGCCAAGTATATTCTTTAACTCATCTGGGACAGACATTGTTATCAACCAACTTGGGGATTCTTGCTTGAGTTAGTATTGGTCAGTTTGGATAAATAGCTATGTGACTGTTATGCCACAGCGACAAGAGATGCCTAATTCGGGCTTCTTTTCTTTCTTAGGCTTCTATTTTTCATGTAAAAATCCTGCAAATAGCAAAAGCAAGAGATTTTTCAAACCTCCACCGTAATAATTTGTCGAACTTGGACTCACTTGATCGTTTATTTTGGCTGAAATTGGATGGTCGTTTCCTTTTTAGCATCATTATCTCCGTTCAAGCCCAGGGAAATTAGTCTATTGAGTTCTTGACAGTGTTTGACCGGTAGCCAACACCGGTTTGGTCCGGTGTGACGTTGAGTCTACGAAAATATGAAGCCAATGACAAAGCCAACTATGAGTCCTATGCCTAGCGGCAGCATGCCCATCAGAAGTACCCCGTATTGAAGTGCTATTGGACCGTATGTGTCTGCAAGGTCCTTTAATGCGCCAATGCTTAGACCGAAAAAACCGAAATAAGCAACCACGACGAGTATTATTGCAGCGATGATAGCGATCTTTAGCATTTTGTGTAATAGATAACCCACGATCAGTCCGATGACGAATGGAATAATCATTACCACAATTGGTGGTAAACCGCCTATGCTTCCAGAAGTAATAAACCGAAATATGTCATCTATGAGTCCCAAAATTCACAACTCCTTATGCTAGAAGGGACGTATTAACCACTATTAAATGTGTGTAACTGTAACCCCACAGTAACAAAGTGGCGACTTGAAAGAAACCGGGCGCGCTTGCGTCTTCTTCTTTCGAAATTCTGCAGCTTATTAGCATGATGTACTCCAAGGAAAATTTTGGGTTGTAACTGGGGAGTCACACAGACATGGCCATAAAAGCCTCTCGAACATAACATATCGATTAGGAAAGGTAATGGAGATTTTCGAGTTCCCAACTCAGTTTGTAATTATTGGGTGAGATAATTATAATACCTAAAGATGCAAAATTGGAAAAAGTTGACGTTTTAATAGATGAAATTGCGCAAAGAATTTTGTTGGAGCTTGAGAGCGCGAGTTGCACGGATTTGTCAGACGTTGGTTATGCAAGAAAGATATTGCATTTGGCCGACATTCATTACGCAAGAAGGATTCTGCAACAGATCGGAAAAAAGGACAGCAGTGGATCGGAAAGTGAGATCGAGAAAAGAGCAGTGATCAAGGTTCTGTTGTTTTCTACTTGGCTGCACAGACTCTATTTCATCATAAGATCAGCTCTCATGGGATTAATAGGCTCGGCCGTTACATTCCTTTTCATATGGTCCGTGGGCACAATTAACGCTATTACAGGAATTATCTTTGGCACCTTTGTGTTTGCGCTTTCACTAGTTGTAACAAGACTGTTTGATGTGCAATTAACCCAAGTCACAAAAAAGATAGTTGAAATAATGGCTAGTCATAGAAGGACTAGGGATTTTATTATGAACAACTTCTAGTTAATTAGTGTCTTCAAATCACCTAGTTCATATTTTGATTTCAATTGCATATTCTTTTGCATCATTGCTTATTGGCCATAGTAATTGCATTTATCGGATCTGGTATTTTTTTCCTGCTTATTGGGTCGCTGAAGTATCTTAGCACTTTGATGCCCGCATGGCAGGCTTGGGGTATCATGGGTCTCACTTCGGCCATTGGCGGGGCTGCTCTTTTTGGTGCTTTTCTTCTTCATAAGAAAGCAATTGAGAACAAAGCAAACTTGATTGTTAATGCTAAAGCGTGGGTGCTAGCTCCCAGTCACATAGCCTTAAGAGTTATCTTCAGGTTTTACTGTCATATCGAATTGTGTTTCAGGAGGTGTATTTGAGTGACTGATAAACATGTTGATGTGACCGAGCGGTTGAAGGAAATAGGAGAAACGGTTAGTGAGTATAAGGACTCATTAGTGAAACATTTTAAGGATATGGACGTAGAAGTGAAGACCTGGAATTTTAACGTTGGACAAATGGAAAAAGAATATACCGTTGAGGTCAATGTTAAGCTAGTAATAAAGCCAAAGAAGGCATAAGCAACCAAAGTAGCATGGCGGCGGAGATACAGATTCCAATCAAAAAGTAGATTCTATAAGGATCCTCTTAAGAATGGTTGCTCCGTCTCTTGCCTTTAATTTCTTTTCTCCAAGCCTCTTTCTATATCTAATGGGCACCTCAATAATCCCAAAGCCTCTACGTTTTACACCACTGTTGAGTTCCACTTCGATGTCAAAACCTCTGGACTTCACTTCCCAATTTTTTAGAATTTCGGAACGAATAACCCTCAGACCAGTCAAGGGATCCCGCAAATTTACCCCTTTAAGCAAACTGTGAGAGAAAGCCAAGAGCTTATTCCCAAAAAAGAACAAATTGCGCAACGCACTTTTTTCAGCGTAGCCGTAAAATCTGTTCCCACAAACCATCCCAACACTTGGATTGCTCTCAAGTACGTTTATCATTTTGGGGATGTATTCAGCAGGGTAAGTATAGTCCGCATCAGTTAATGCAACATAATTGGCACCTATGGGTTTGCTACTGAAAGCCTTCGCCACCGCATCACCCTCGCCAACGCCGTCTTGAAACAACACATTAGCGCCTGCGTCTTTAGCTATCTCAACTGTGCGATCATGGCTATGGCCATCAACGACTAGAATTTGACAGTTGCTAATGTTGCGTGATATCAGCCATGGTGTTGCCGATATCTTCTTCTTCGTTCAAGGCTGCAATTACAACATCGACGGCGTATCTTCTGTCAAAATCATTCAACAAAGGCTCTTTCCACCAACCCTTTTCTAAAGGAGTGGTTGGTTATTTCCACAATTTTTTGCCTGTGAACAGCCAAACTAGTAGTAAGACAACGGCAATCACGAGCAGTATGTGTATTAATGCACCTATGCCTGGTAAAGCAAAGAATCCAACAGCCCAAAGTATCACTATAATAACAACTATTGTTAATAGCGTATTCATAACAGACTTCCTAGCATATCGATGGGGATCGGCTGTGTTAAACGTGTGTGACTGTGAAGCTACACCTACATCTGGTGGTTTTACCTGCTTGAATCGTTTAATTGTTTGAAAAGAAACAGACTAAATTGAAGTAAACTGGGTTTTTCGGTTTAGTTTTCGGCTTTTTTCCAGTCGGATTCAAAACTTGTTCTTAATACGCCTATGAGGTTGCTGTTGTTTGTCCAAAGTGAGGAGCTTTCGCCTAACCCGCCTTCTTTAGAGGTAGTAATTAGTGCTTCCTTGTCATCGGACATTATGAAGTGATTCAAAGCTTCACGATGGAACTTGACGCTAACCGAGGCGCTTCCGATGAGTTTTCGGACTTTTTCCTTAAGCAAACTGTCTGGGTTTTCTCCTTCAAAGATTAGTCGAATCTGCGCCCCTTTCTTTATTGCGTGCTTATGTTCATCTGGAAAATTAGCCAAAACCTGCGCGATTGTTCCCTTGTCTGCGATCAACCCGACTTCTTTTTCCGAGTTATTAATTAGTTCTGAGGTTTTTGCCAAAATTGCTTTCTTTTCCGCTATGAGTATGTAGATGCTTTCGTCATCAGGAGGTGGCTGCTTCCAATCTTTGAGGGATAACTTCTGGACCATGCTCCTCATGCCCGACAACCGTTCCTCGGACCTATTCTTTTCTTCCGTCACCAGTGAAGCTAAGGAATTCGAAATACGAGTAGCCCTGACTTCAGTTGGTTTGCCCATCAGTCTTTCGATTAGACCCATTTTTTCGAGTGTCGGTAAAACTCTGTAGACGTCTTCTCTGCGTACTTTTGAAAACTTCGCTACCTGCCCGATTGTTGTTTTTTCCAATTTGAGTATTGCGAGGTACACTTTTGCCTGATTAAGACTCAAACCCAAACCTAAGAGCAGATCCGTGTTTTCATCGGTGGACATGTTTCGACCTTGCTATTATTTGTGAAATAGGTATTTAACATTCTCCTTTACCCGCCGCTGACGCCATTTCAAGATGCGCAATCCTTGAGTCTCTCCGCAATCTCTTTCACTTCCGGTAAAACTGCCAAGTGCCCATGGCAATTTTAATTATACTCCCTGTCCAAAATCGACCCGGACTGTATTTGAACCCCTGCCAGATTGGAGATATCACCCGCTAAATTCCCTTCTTTCTCCTATTTCATCAAAATAATTATTGCCTACAAAACGTGGATATTATTTCGCTTTATTCTTCCGGCTCCGTTGCATTTTGGGCATTTTCTTCTGGATACGTCGGTGCCTACCGTCCCGTTACCGTGGCATTCTGGACAGGTTATCAACCAATCTTCGTCGCGTTCATAGTATGTTCCTGGCATAATAACCACTTTGCCAGACATCCTCTAAACTGGCTGTCTTTCAGTTGTAGGAAGCAGCTTATAAAATGTTATAGAGCAAAGCTCTAAGTCGCCCGTATTCCATATAATCTAAATCTGACGAGAGTTGAACCCCACGGGCGATGAGAAAAAGTTTTTGTGCTATTACAGCCTATATATTATGAGATTAAAATGGCATATTTTCTTTTAGCTATCAAGTATTATCCTGGCAATAAAAAGAATGTAAGGCGTTTTCGCAGCTTCAATTGTTCGTCTGAAGAATTAATTTCCCATTATGTTCAGCCCTATAACAATAATATGCCTTGCTTGGTTTCTGGAAAAAAGGTCATGAGTTCTCAAATAGAACAGTTATTGATCTTTTCAAGTCCTTCAGTCATTCTGCAAGATATGCTTCTTTCAACTGGAACAAAAATAGGTGATGAGAAACATGATGTTATGGTTAAGTGCCTTCTCAAAGGAGACCTCAACATGGTGGAGGTTACTTCAGAGTTTCTTCATCCAATAGAAATCAAAGAGTCGAAAGTTGAAAATTGACACAAAAGAGCTATATTCTAAACGAATTTGACCAGTAAGAGACTTTGGACCAAACACTTTCAAATGTTCCAAAACCGCTCACTCTGCAGCTAAAACCTCACCCAGGGATTAAAACCCGTTTAGAAATTACAGCACGATTCTAACCGACTATTTACGGTTAGAACTATACACGTCGATTTTTAGGAAATTTCCGCTTGATTTTGTGCGGACCCCGTATCTACTTGACTACTTGTCCGTTTGCTGCTTTGTCAGTTATTCTGGTGATCTTTATTTTTACGTGGTCTCCAGGTTTTGCGTCGGCCACATAAATTACAAAGCCTTGATTTTTAACTATTCCTTCTCCTTTTGGGCTCAATTCCGTGATTTCTACTTCTAATTCTTCTCCCAACTCGACTGGGCAACGCTTAAAACCCTTGCCATGACCACGTTTTCCCTCGTAACCGCCGCCTTGCCTTCTCGAATAACTCATACCAAAAACACCTTGTCTTAGCTGATACAGTAAATGGAATTGTGGAGTTAAAATGTTCCGCAAGTCTACGGCGCCGGACCAGTAATCTGCGACAAATCCGAACCCGAATCCATCGCCAAATTCCAACGAGGACTATCAGAAAAAGGCATCAAAGGTTTTGATGCATCGCCTTACGAGTTTAAGCGTGATGATGGGCTTCGAGAGCTGGGAGCTCGTTTTTTGAAGGCAGGCGACGGAAAACCTCGTATCTTCATGTCTATCCACTGCATAAATCTAATTAGTGAACTGCTTGAGTACAAGATCGAAGTAAAAGAAAGAGACCATGCTGTTGACGATGCAAGGTATGGGCTTCCGTTGAAGTCTGCTGCTCCGTTGAGTGCCTTCAGATTTGGGTAACTAGGACAATAAAAGCAGAATCTACTGCAACCTGTACGTTTAGTTTTCCCGCTAAGAGGACGCTTTCGTGTATGGCGCGTTCTTTTTGGAGAACAGACTGTTCTCTAGAGAGAGTTAAATCCGCGCTAAATAACAATTGTACAGAGGAACGAAAATAACAATTGATAACGGGAAGAGAAGATTTGCGTGGCAAACAGCAGCGGTAGCCCTGACTTTTCTCTTAGTCGGAAGTCTAGTTATAGCCATTTTCGAGTACAATCAAGCGTTATCTCTGCAGAATCAAGCAAGTAAACAAGACAGCATAATCAGAGACCTCCAAAGATCGCTGAGCCTGGCACAGCTCACACTCAGCAGCATCTACATCAACCCCGACGGCTCCATCACAGGAACAAACAGCATTCAACGCAGCGGAGACGTCTACGTTCTAACTGGCAACATTTCAGGAAGCATAACTGTTCAGAAAAGCAACATCATCATTGACGGCGCAGGGCACACGCTTCAGGGTTACGGCGGAACTGGAATAGACCTAACGGACAGCAACATAACTCAGTTTCCATCTCCTCTAACACTTTTCAACGTAACTATCAAGAACCTGAGAATTATGGATTTTAATTATAGCATAATTGTAAGAGGCGGAGGCAACCACACCTTCTACCAAGACTACATAGACAAAACTGTGAATGAAGTGGGCGGCGGCGTTTTTCTGGGCTTGACCAACAGCGGCAGCAACGTTACCCACTGTACCATTACCGGCTCACCAGCAGCCATTGGAATGTCACTATCAAGCGGAAATACCATAACCGAGAACAACCTTTCAGGGGGCATTTTTCTGCAAATAAGCGGTAACGAAATAGTTGATAGGAACTATTGGAGCGACTACTTGACGAAGTATCCTAATGCGACAGAAATGGGTTCATCAGGAATAGGCAACACACCGTACCTATACAACAAAACTGGTCCAGAAACGGACACACATCAGGATAATCATCCCTTGATGAAACCTGTCTTCATTACGCTTCCTACCCCAAGTGCACCCGTAAACACGCCATCCAACAACCCCATCGATATGTACCTCGATGAAACTTGGCCACCGCAAATAATCGAAAGGCTGAGACCCCTTGGAAACAAAGGGCATCTAAACCAGTCAGACTTTAGCTTGCTCTATGCGCTGGAACGCCTTCAAACCTTCGCAAACGGCTCAATCGTTAAAACCTACCTAAACAGCTCGATCGTTGAAAATGCTCTCGACGCCATATTGACAGATGGTACAGTGACAGACGGTGAGGTAGCAGCTTTTTTGGACCTTGACCACGACTACATCAGCAACGTCTACGAAGTTGAAAGGTACAAAACTGACCCAACAAAAATGGATACATCAGGCTTGGGCATCGACGACTTCAACGCGATATTCACTTACAGTCTGGACCCGAACAACAAAACCCAAATCCAGCAATTTCTAGCGGTGATACCTAACGTTTCTCCGAGGCAGTGGTACATATCCTTTGGAGGAATTGGTGATACATCTGACGTTGTTTTTCACGATAATGTAACAAATGGAAGCGTTTCAGGTGATGGTGCGATAGTTGAGGTTTCAATCAGAGACCCGCTGATTCAGTACTTAGCCGAACACTCAAACCTAGCATGGGACAGCAACAATAGAACGGGCCATCTTTTTGTTAATGGAACCCAGATCTGGAACAGTTACGACTATGGTGGCACTCCCTCTTACTACTTCACTCACGGAAGAATCGGTCGATGCGGAGATGCAACCCTCGCAACGATGTCAATTCTGAAACTAATGGGTTACAAAACCCTGGAAGTAACGGGAACGGTGCCTGCAAACGGCACCATGGGCAACCATGTTTGGTGTGAGACTGTAATCGACGGGAAATTGTACGTCGTTAACTATGGCGAACTGATTCCCCGGGAAGGATTCTATCAAGGAAGTGGCTGGGTCATCTCCGAATCCAGCAACTATGACTCTGACTGGTATCTGTGACAAGACCTGGGACGCATTTTTTGCTTTTTCGGCGTTGCATAAATCTCACAAGGGCATCGCCTTCAGGTTCGGGTGATCCTGGATCTTATTGTTTGAGTTTGTATATCATCGCTGCAACTAAGACAATCATTATGCCCATCCATAATACCAGGTCAACAAGGAGATTGGAAACGTTGACGCTCCAAAGATCAACAGGTCCCGCAAAGGTGCTTAAGGTGTTCGTTGCCCACGTTAGAGGAAACCCATAATCCACATGTACGTTGTCAGGCCAGTTGTAGGTAGAGTCCCATAACAAAGCAAAAACCGTAACTACGAGCCAAACGACCATGAATAGAAGCACAAAGTCTTTGCGCATAAATAATTGAAAAGAGAATCTAACTAAAGAAGTCTATCTAAATAGCACGCTGGCTAATTGCCATGATGCCTCTAGACGTGTACTAAACCATAACACTTGTTTGCAGCATCGGGCAAACGTAGCTGACTCCAGAGTGCCGCTTTTTGGGCGTTGCAAGTCTCATTAGTGCAGAGTTTGAGGGTTGGGTGAGCTGTCAAGGCTTTGTGGCTGCTTTGCGTTTTTGGCTGCGCCTCAAAAAAATAGCTGCCGCGCCCCCAACCACTAAGACGACAACTGCCAAAGTTACCTCAACCCATGAAAAACGAAACTGACCAGGCACCTCCGATGCCGAAGGAGAATTATTTGAGGAAGGGGACTCGTGGATTGTGGGCGACGGCTCAGGAACAGCTGTCCCGTAATCCGCTGGAGTGTAAACTTCATTTGCGGGGGTGTACGTTCCGCTTGCATATGCCCCGCCTAAAGCGTAGAGCTTATCATTCAAGTTCAACAAGCACAGCTCACGCCTAGCAGTAGGCATAGAGGTTACGTTGGACCAGTTCTGAGTTTCTGGGTTATAGGATTGCATCCAATTAACGAGAAGGTAGAACTCATGCTCACCGTATAAAGGGTCACCAGCTTCGTTGGCAGGTATTCCGCCGACCACGTAAATGCGCTTGGGCGCCTGCGCACCAGTGGTTGCGCTTGCTGCCATAGCAGACATCTTGGTTGGCAAAGGTGTTTCGTTGGTCCACTGGTCAGTTTTAGTATCATATACTTGGACAAGGTTCGTATATGTACTACGTTTCGTTAAGTTGTATAGAGCCGTAGTTTCGGTTGTTTTGACTCCTCCAATAATGTAAATCTTGTCATCCATCACAGTCGAAGCGTAATCTGTTACTCCAATTGGGATTGGCGCCAATTCAGACCATTCGTCGGCCATTGGGTCATAAACTTCGTTCGTCTGCAAAATCTTATCAAACGTTGTCCAGGAATATGCGAACTTGCCGCCTACAACGTAAATTTTTCCGCCTACAACGTTAGCCTGCATGCCACTCATGGTAGAATCCAATTCGCGGGGCATAGAGGTTCTGTTTTCCCAAGAGTCAGTCGTCAGGGTCGTATGAAACGGTTAGACCTCTTGAGCCGTCAATAATGTACAATTTGCCTTGGCAAGCAGCCATAGTGCTTTTAAAGGCATGCAAATGAAAGTCGCTCGGTATTGTGGATTTCTGGGTCCAAGTATCCAGGGAAGGATCATAAACTTCTATGTATGCGGCTGCAGTGCCTGCTGGGGCTGCGGCGTATATTTTTCCATTTAGCGTGGCGATTCCAATGGAGTTGATGCTTGTTGGCTGAAGCATGGGTGCTTTCGTTGTCCAGGAATCGGGGGTAGATGCGCACCCAGGCATGAAATTGGTTGAAGCTAATGTTGTGGATATGAATAGAACTATTATGACTGCGTGTTTTCTGTCCGTTGCTTCCACCACAGATGTGGGCTTCTTTAACTTTGGGTTTAACTTCAATAAAGGCTTTTTTGTACGTTTCCTCGAACAAACTCATTGCATAAATCTCATAAGCGTAGCGCTTGAGGTTTGGGTGACCAGGAAAAACAGCCTTCAACGTCTCCTCTTAAAAATGACCAGTGCACCCACGGCAACGGCGATTGTTGCTATGCCAACCAGAATTGCCGGAGTGAAATCTGCAACTAACACATTGTCCGTTATTGGGCTTGGAGAAACGGTAGGCTCTAAAGTGGGTTCTGTGGTTGGTTGCTCCGTTGGAGATGGAGTTGGGGTTGCTGTTTCAATTGGCGTCGAGGATGATGGAACTTGCAAAGTCACGCTAAACTGCAATGGTTCGGATTCGCCCGTGTTTCCTGCCCCATCCATCGCATACAATTTTAGAATGTGTGAGCCTTCTGCCAATCCAACTAGTGCCATAGCATAGTTGTATCGACCGTAGTAGTAGCTGGGTGGGCTGGCAGATTCAGAGATTGTAACGTTGTCCTGCAAGTCTATGCTGTAGCCAATCCATCGAACAAGTTCGCTTATTGTGAAGTTAAAATGAACATTGTTTGGGGCAAATTTCATGTCAAGCTTTGACAATATCTGGATTTTTGGGGTGACTGTGTCAACTTCAAAACTGATTTCCTTGAAGGATCCGGGTGGGATATTTTGGATAATGTTAACGTCCCAAACTGCGGTTGCGTAGACTTCAACAGTATGTGGTCCCTCAGATAGTCCTTGCAGGGTGACCGAAAAAGTCTTAGACAATTCATTGGAGTCTGCGAATTGCCCCGACCCTTGGTGATCTACCCGATATGATATGGACTTTAGTCCCTTTGCGTTCGCGTATTGACCTGCACTATAAGCAGCTTGAGAAGATAGGCTTAGCGTGAACGTTAAGGAGACATTGTTCACGCAGTATATTTTGTTATTTTCTGGCGAACTAAAGGTAATTTGCGGTCCTGGTAGAGGCATAAAGGGGTCTGCTTTTCCCAGCCCAACCAGCAATGTTGCTGTAACTAACACGGACAATATTGCTGCCATGGATGCTTTCTTGTTCATAAGCATCATGTTACTATTGGTTTAACTTTGCTTAAGATGTTTTTTGTAAAGATTTGTTGACAAAACAAAAACTTACCCGCGTTTCTGGCTGCGCATCAAAAAGAAAGCCGCCACGCCCCCAACCGCCAAAACGGCAACCGCCAACGCTACCTCAACCCATGAAAACCGAGACTGCCCAGGCACCTCCGTTGGCTGGGGTGAAGGTGACTCGGTGGGCGTTGGAGTTGGTTGCTGTGTTGGTTCTATTGTCATGGTTGGGGTAGGTGAGGGTGATGGACTGGTTGTTGCGCTTGTTTTGGGTGAGGGAGTTGGGGTCGAACTTGAGGTTGGAGACTGCGTTGGCGTAGGAGTGGGCATCGGGGTTGGGGTCGGGCTTGATGTTGTTGTCGGCAATGGATATGGCGTTGGCATCGGAGTGGGCGGTGGAGTAAAGGGCGGAACACCCGTGTTTATCACCGAGACCGCATTGCTGACTTCGTTTGTGACGTAGACGTATTCTCCGTTGGGCGATACTGCCAAACCGTTAGGAAGCGCTCCAACAGTTATATTCGCCGTCACAGTGTGGGTAGCTGTGCTAATAACCGACACCGAACCGAGGTCATTTTCAGGGTACGCGTTTTCCCCGTTTACAACGTACGCGTATTCTCCGTTAGGATTTACAGCTACATCGAATGGGTGGTATCCAACAGGGACCGTTGCTGTCACCGTGTTCGTTGCCGTGCTAATCACCGAGACCGTTTCGCCGAGTAAATTTGTAGCATAGACAAATTCGCCATTGGGTGTTACCGCCACACTGATTGGAAAGCGTCCAACTGGTACTGTTGCTGTCACGATATTTGTAGCTGTGCTAATAACCGATACATAGCCGCCTTGGTAATTTGCAACGTACGCGTATTCGCCGTCGGGCGATATAGCCACATCCAACGGGCCGACAAAGCCAGTTATTGTCGCCGTCACGGTATTAGTTACTGGGTTAATCACCGATACATTTCCAGCGAAATTATTCCAGATATTGCCATTATTTGTGACATAGACGTACTTGCCGTTGGGCGTTACAGTCACACCCATAGAGCTCAAGCCGGCTATAGTCGCGCTCACGGTATTTGTAGCTGTGTTAATAACCGACACCGAACTTGCTGTGGTGACGTAGACGTATTCTCCATTAGGTGTTACCGCCACATTGTGAGGAACAGATCCAACAGGTATATTCGCCGTCACCGCGTTCGTTGCCGTGCTAATAACTGAAACCGATGCGCTTCCGAAATTTGCAGCGTACACGTATTCCCCGTCGGGTGTGACAGCTATTCCGTGCGGATCGCTGCCAACAGTTATCGTCGCCACAATCGTCTGCGCTCGGACAGGCTGAATAGGCATTGCTGAAAATACCGCTGCCAGCAGCACTATTGCGAATATAACTGCTGAAACAAAGGCTCTCTTGCTCGTAGGCCTCACCGTCTCCTCCTAAGGATGACCAGTGCACCCACAGCGACAGCAGCCACCGCTACAACAACAATCAGAACTAAAGCAGGAATAAGGTTTTCAAGCTGAGTGCCGTTCGGTGTTGGGCTGGGCTCAAATGATGGCTGCAGAGTTGGGGAAGGTTGAGGAGACTCCGAAACCGACGGGCTGGGAGTCGGCGTGGGTGTGGGGGAAGGCTTAGTTGGTACCACACTTGCGGTGTTCCCCAGCGCGTAGAAAGTGAGGGCATCTTGCAGTGAAATCGCATAGACAACGTCATCTGTCAGGATGAAAGTTTCAATAGCGCCGTCTGTGGTGTAGTTCCAGATTTTTGCTCCATCCGCGGCTTCCAGAGCATAAACGTACTCCGCCCAGACCAACGTAAAGCGTGCCATCAACTACCATCGGAGTGGTAACTCCATAGTTGTCGGTGGTGAAATTCCAGACCTTTGGCTCCACTCACAGCATCCAGAGAGTAAACGTCACCTCCCAGACCAAAATATACTACGCCCTCCCCCAACACCGGATTGGTAATCTCATAGTTTTCGGTAGTGAAATTCCAGATCTCTGCTCCATTCCCTTGTCAAAGGCGTAGATAGGGTAAAGATACCTGTCTAACCCATCAATTACACCGTGCAGTACCTGCACTGAATGTAGACTGCTTCACCCACAACCGCAGACCTCCAAGACCAAGAATAAATCTGGCCTATCGGGTATAGACTCTGATATAGACTTAACGTGTGATTCCAGAGGGGAACACCGCTAGAAGCGTTCAAAGCATGCATGGTGCCATCAAATGAACCTACAAAGAATCCTCCGTTAGCCAAAGTTGGGGCAGAGTCAAAGTGACTTATTAACCGGGTCCACAAGGTTTCTCCGTTGACGACATTAATGGCGCATATGTATCCGTCGTTCGTGTTCGCGTAGAGGACTCCGTCAACAAATGTTAGACCCACACTTCCCAGATTTTTCCCCTCCAATCGATTGAGTCCAAAACACCGTTCCATCCGCAGCGTTCAACGCCGAAATGTGCGGGACCGCCTGTAGCTAAGATAAATCGTTTCGCCTACAATAATTGGCTGCGAGGTTGCCCAGCCATATTCCCCACCAACTCCAACGGGTTTGTTGCTCCAAAGCTTGGAACCATCTGTTGCGTTCATACCGTACGCGAAGCCTTCACTTGACACAAAAAAGACAACTCCGTTGACCACAGCCAGAGAGGAAGTGACTACAGCGTCAGTCGTGTACCTCCAGAGTTGAGAACCATCAACAACATTTCTGGCATGAAGGTTGCCGTTATTCGCGCCAAAGTAGGCTATGCCGTTTACTACAGTTGGAGATGCATTAATGGAGGTAGGAGCTGTGAATTTCCAGAGTTCCTCGCCGCTGATAGCGTTTAAGGCGTAGAGACTTCCATCCCACGAGCCAACAAACACTGCGCCGTCTGAATAGGTGGGTGACGAGGAAACCCAACCGTACGTCGAATAGCTCCAAATTCTACTGCCATCTGTACTGTTTAGAGCGTAGATGTTAAAGTCGTTGGAGCCAATATACACGACGCCATCAACAATGCAGGGCGAGGAGTAAACTGCGTCCTCGGTAGAGAAGCTCCACAGCTTGGTGCCATTCGCCGCGTTCAAGGCATAGACGTTTCCATCCCCCGAGCCCACATAGACCAAGCCGCCTGAAACCCTTGGTGAACCTAAAACGCAGTTGCCTGTTTTGTAGCTCCAGATCTGTTTCCCATCGGTTGCGTTCAAAGCATAAACCCGAGTATCGTTTGACCCAATGTAGACGATGCCGTTTGAAACTGCGGGGGAAGATTTTACCCAGCCGTCTGTTTGGTAACTCCAGATTTTTCTTCCGTGTTGGGCATTAAGGGCGTAGACGTTTTGGTCGTCTGAACCGACGTAGACAACGCCGTCGGCGACTGTTGGAGATGAAGTAACTTGGTCGTTGGTGGCGCTGCTCCAAACTTTCTTACCGTTGATTTCATCAAGAGCAGAGATGTTGCCGTTACTCGAACCGACGTAGATCAGTCCGTTTGCATATGTTGGAGAGGATTTAACCCAGCTACGGGTCCAGTAGGACCAAACATTGTTGCCAGTGAAAGCTTCAAAGGCGATCACGTGATTGTTATTAGTGCCTACGTAGACGATGTCGCCGAAGACTGTTGCGGCGACTGTTGGGGATGAGGTTATCCAGCCGGCACAATCTTTATTCCACACTTCTTCTCCGGAGAAGGCATTCACAGCGTAGAACTTGCTGTTCCAGGAGCCAAAGTATACGATGTGGTTGGCAACAGCCGGAGTAGTGCAGATGACGCTTCCTGGAGTGAATTTCCAGAGCAAGTAGGGCGGTTGCGTTGAGTTCTGGGCTACCGCCGATTCTGCCCACGCAGATAAAAATACGCTGAAAACAAGAGCCAAGCAAACAATCGTTTCCAGCTTGCTTTTCGGGAGTTTCAATTCCGTTTTCTCCAACGACCCCTCGAACAGGTTCTTAGGAGTCTGCGTTTGCTCCTTTTTGTTCGCTGGCTCCCCAAAAACAAAGCCACCGCGCCAATTGCCGCTATCACGGCTCTTTTGCTCATGGGCATCAACCGTAAGAATGGCGTGTTTCGCCTAAAAGGCTGTTTGTAAAGGTTTCTTGACACAACAAAAACTGGGCAGCTTAGGCGTTGCATAAATCTCATAAGCTTAGCGCTTGAGGTTTGGGTGACCAGCCCATGCTGAAACTCACCCTAAAAAAAAGCCACCCAAAGCAGTAACGCCCACAGTATGTATGGCCCATCGCAACGGCATCTCAGAAGTCCCAGGCGACGACTCGCCCTTCGTCAGAAAGGATGTTTTCGCGGCTGCCGAAGAATACGCTCTTAGTAACCTTGCTATGCAATAAGCGTTTCAGTTCTTCAAAGCACACTTTATTCAGTTTGCCATGAATTCTCACGCTTTTCTTTTTGCCAAGCAATGCGAGAACATAGAAAAAGAATGTGAGGATAAACCTCAACTACGGGTTCTTTGCTCTAATTTGCTGTTCGTTTACGAACAAACAAGAGCGCGACAATAACGGCTGCGACCGCAGACAAGGTGGCGATGCCCACGATAGGAACGGTGAAGTCAGGAGAAGTCTGAGCTGCAATGAGAGAGTTTTCTTCCTGCGGACTGCTTTCTGAGTCGTCCTGAGCGATAACCCGCGTCGAATTGCCATCAACTGCAGAGGAGTCATCTTGGGTTTGGTACAGGTTCGGTTGGTCGCTCTGACTGTCCGGTGCGGTAAAGTTGCCGTCCAGCGTCATAACAAGATTCGGCGTGTCCGCTGCTATCTGGCCATCTTCATTCACCGCTGATGGAGAAGATACATCCTCGGCGCGGGCGTTTACAAATGAAGCCAATGCTACCGAAAGAAGCAACACAGCCATCAGGGTGCAAATCGCGTGTTTCCTTTGACTCATTTTCAACAATTTGTTTTCCTCCCAAATTTCTTTCCTGGAAAAAGCTAGGGGGAATGCCGTATTTTATGCCATGCAATGGAACGAAGCGTTCTATTCTTGCGGACAACAATGTACCAAAAATTGGACTATTCTTAATCTCGTGAGACAATGCAAAAGTTCTAAAAGAAGACGCTACAAATGAATGGTTTATGAAAATCGCTGCGGTTGTTTTGCTGGGTGTTTCGCTTATTCTCATCAGCGGGGTAATTCTTGCCTACCAAACCCTTACAGGCTACCCGCCTCTCTTAGGTGCAGGAGACGGGCAGAGTACCTACGTGGATTATGTAGCCTTTTTCTGTTTCGCTCTTGGAGGGGCTGGTGTTCTGATTCTGTTGTTCGGCTTTTTGCAGTGGTTTACGAAATGGGGTCCCGAACACGGAATTATGGTCAAGCGCAGCAAGTCTCACTCTTAGTTTTTGAATCCTGTAGGGTTTGGGATTAGGATTTGGTCAGCCATGCAATAAACGTTTTAAGTTCAGCCCTGGATACCTCGCCCCGGAGACTTGGATTCCTACAATAGGTTTATTCAACGGCGTAGTCGACGCAACAAAAGCTATTTCGGAAACAGAAACGAGCTTGTGGTGCCTGCAATTCTTGCCCTTGAAGCCGTTTTACCCTACCCAAAAGGAAAAGCCTACCGCAGCGCCCAAGAGCTCCAGGAAGCCCTTTTCACCTTCAACAAAGCCTGGGTGACGGCAGAGAAACACCCTGAGCACCTCATCTGCATAGTTACGGATCGGAAGCGCCAAATCAAAGGCGAATTAACCGATGTTCACCTGGATTCTGACGCTGTAAACCCGGCTGGGAAGAAGAGCCCAGCAGTAAGAGCCAACGTGCACCTCTACAAGAAAACACTTTCTCAGGCCTTCATAGAAGACATCAAAAGCGGAAAGCGCCGAGACGTCTCCGTAGGATTCACCTACGACACAGTCGACAAGCCGGGCGAGTGGATTGGCGAACATTTTGATTATGTCCAGCAGAACCTACTCATAAACCACGTCGCAGTAGGCGTCCCAGTCGGACGCATGCGAGCACCCTTCATAGGACTAGGATGCGATGCTTTCGACTTCGAAGCAGCAAACGACAGCAAACCCGATGAAAGCTCAGCGCCGCTACTACGGCGCCAAAAGATCCTCTGGCAACACCTGCAATTTTCGAATCTCCAAAACAGAACCCATCAGTAACCTTGACACATACCGAGGAAAGAACGAGTTGCCTAATCGATAAGCTTAGAAAATTAGTTAGTTAAGATTTGTTTTCTACCTTTCTTCTTTCCGAAGGAAAAGTAGAGGTTTCTTGCAATAAGCGCTAAGCAAGTGCAAAAAACAACAAAAGAGGTGACAAGCAAAATTATGTAGGTTAAACTAAATCGAATCGAGCCAAAATACACGGTGGAGTAAATATCAAACCAATTTCTTGCAACATCAAAGCTAATTCTAGCGTGCCCAGTTAGCAATCCTGCAATGTAACCCTCGGCTCGTGGGTAATCAAAAACAACAAAGAAGGCAAGGGGAATAAAGGAAACAACGAGCAAAGAAACCAGAATGCCCAATGTTTTCTTTCTCACGGCTTTCTTCTCCTATAATAAACCAAAGCAGCTACCGCAACAGCAACCAAAGCAATTCCGCTTAGGGCTAGTATTGGCGTTAAATCCATTGTTTGGTTATCATCATTTGATGGTGTAGCTGTTTGAGTAGGCTCTAGGGTTGGTTCTATTGTTGGAGATGGAGTTCGTGTAGAAGTGGGGTTGGGTGTTGCTGTTGTTAGTGTGGTTGGAGAGAGGGTGGGTGTAGGGGAAGGTGAAGCGGTTGGAGTTGGACTATAGGAAGGCTCAATGCTGGGGTTGGGTGAGGGGGTTAGAGTTGGCAAGGGATTAGGCGACGGGCTTGGAGTGGAACTTGGTGGAGTGGTGGATGTTGTTGGGGTTTGCGTTGGCAATGGAGTTGAAAGTGACCCATAATCAATGGGCGTGTATTGTTCGTTGGCTGAGGTTAAAGATGGAAAGCCTGTTCCGCCACCCATAACGTACAATAAGTCATTGACTACTGCGACGGTTGGGTTGTAACGCGCAGTTGGCAGGGCAGTTGCGTCGCTCCATGAATCAGTTTGTGGGTCATAGGCATAATTCGAGGTTAGGGCCACAGCGAAGCCTTGCATTCCGCCAATTACATAGATTCGTTTTGGCGCAGCTTCGCCGGTTGTTGCTCCTGCCGACGCTTGCCAGACTACGGCTGGAGCAGGAGTCCCAAGTGTCCATGCATCAGCAACTGGATCGTATATCTGAACAACTTTTAGGTTCAGGTCTTTTTCGTATTCGTCTTGTCCGCCTATAACATAGATCGTGTTGTCAACAACCGCTGACTCGCAACTGGTAACCGGATATGGCATTGACGCCTTTATGGACCATGAATCATTTGATATGTCATAGACTTCTGTGAAGCCAACAGTCGAGTAAGGACCAACAGTTCTTCCACCTGTCACGTATATTTTGTTGCTAACAGCGCTAGCTTGAATCTGGCTTCTGTTTGTAGGCATAGCCGATTTGGTTTCCCAAGTGTCTGAGGCTGGATCATAAACCTCGTTGACACCCGTAGATGCACCTGATATTCCGCCGATAACGTAGATCTTATTCTGGGAAGCGGCAACTGCAAACCACTGTCTTGAAGTAGGCATTGGTTTTTTGGAAGCCCACACATCCGCAGCGGGATCATATTCATACGTTACTGTTGATCCGAAGGCGTATATCTTGCCGTTTACCGTGGTTGCTTCAAAAACGCCTGTTGTCGGAAGTGATGCTTTTGTTGTCCAGGAATCTGGGAGGGTGGCAATTGGAGTTGGTGTAGGAGTCGGTGTTGGTGTAGGTGTGGACGTGGATATCGGCGTAGGTGTTGGAGTTGGAGTAGGCGCTGGGGTTCCTGAAGCATACTTCAAATCATAATTCATATGGCCGTAGCCGCTGCCGAGGTCGTGGTAGCTTATGTGTGGGTTGCCAGAAGAGTCCAAAGCCAAAGAAGAGTACCTGCCTCCCCCTGAATCAACAGTTTGAATACTCCAGCTCGATCCGTTCCAAACAGCATACATCAGACCCCCACTCCCCTCGTAGCTTATGTGTGGGTTGTCGGAAGAGTCCATAGCCAAAGATGTCCACCAGCCTCCAGTTGAATCCACAGTCTGAATGCTCCATGAACTGCCGTTCCAACGGGCATACTTCAAATCGTCAGTATTTACAGCATCAAAGTAGCTTATGTGCGGGTTACCGAAAGAATCCAGAGCCAAAGAAGTGTACCAGCCCATACTTGAATCCACAGTCTTAATGCTCCATGAACTGCCGTTCCAACGGGCATACTTCAAATAGTTTTTCGTACGGTCACAGTAGCTAATGTGTGGGTTGCCATAAGAGTCCAAAGCCAAAGAGGTATACCAGCCGACTAGCCCCGCTGAATCTACAGTCTGGATGCTCCATGTACTTTCTTTGCAACTGGCATACTTCAAATCCGTATTTGCCCAGTCGCGATAGCTTATGTGTGGGTTGCCATAAGAGTCCAAAGCCAAAGAGGTGTCCCAGCCGACGTCTCCCGCTGAGTCCACTGTTTGAATGCTCCAAGTCTGAGCCAGTCCAAACAGCATACTTCAAATCCCCATCCGTATCGTCGCAGTAGCTTATGTGTGGGTTGCCAGAAGAATCCAGAGCCAAAGAAGAGTATCTGCCGACGTCTCCGGCTGAATCCACGGTTTGAGTGCTACCAGCCGTATTCAGTCCTATCAGCACACTTCAAATCTCCATTCGTTTCGTCGTAGTAGCTTACGTGTGGATAGTCGGCAGAATCCAAAGCTAAAGAAGTGTACAAGCCGACTATTCCCGTTGAATCTACTGTTTGGATGTTCCACGTTAGGTCTGCTTTGGTTTGAAGCACCAAAAACAAAGACAGCAACATCAAACACACACAAACTGCCCCTAAGCAGTGAAGATGTCTTTTCACTCAAGGCTTCCTCCTCTTAAGGAAAACTAGTGCGCCCACAGTAACAGCTACCACAAAAAGACCAGTTAGAGCTAGTGTTGGCGTCAAATCCAAAGTTTGATTTTCATCTGTTGGTGTAGATGACAGAGTAGGTTCCAAAGTTGGGTCTAGTGTTGGAGGTGAAGAGGGTGTCGGTGATGGGTTAGGCGATGGGGTTGGTGTGGACGTTAAAGTGGGAATAACTGTTGGAGTAGGTGTTGGCTGAATGCTTGGCTGAGTACTAGGTACCTGAATTGTGAAATCAACTATGGTTCTTCCGCTTTCAAGGTGAGCAGTGAGAATGGCGGATTTCGTATTGGCAGTGATTTCCAAATGGTGAGGTCCATCTGTTAGGTTTTCTAAGGTTAGGGTGTAGGAATAAGGCAGAAAATAAAGAGTCTGTAATATTTTGTTATCTAAGTAGACAATAACCCAATCTTCATAGTTTTGTATACCGATGTGATTTGAGTTTAATGTGCCAGCGCTGAACATACAACTAATTGAACTTGTATTGTACACTGTACCGTTTGTTGGAGAAAATACTGTAGCAAAAGGAAGTTCAGGTGGTAAAATTGGACCAAAGTTAGCTTCTGCCACCTCAACAAAACTGCATCCCAACTAGTGAAACAAGGAGCACAGAGATTGCTACTGTTGTTATGAATACTTTCTTTCTCAAGGCTTTCTCCTCCAAAAGTAAGCCAAAGCAGCTACAGCCACAGCAACCACAACCACGACTGCAAGAACCACTGCAGCCCAATCCACACCTCGGTTACCATTTGATGTTGGGGTAGGAGCCAAAGTGGGTTCCAGCGATGGCTGCATAGTTGGAGAGGGAGAAGGTGTTGGAGATAGGATTGGTGCAGCTATAGTAAAGATAATAGTATCAGATTTGCCCATGTTTCCAGCAGAATCAGTTGCATAGACAACCAGATTATGCGGTCCTTCTGCTAGTTCAGTTAGAATTGTATTTCCAGCCAAAGACAAATTATAATTCTCATCTAAACTGTATGTGCAGGACGCAGGTCTATCTACATAAAAAGTTACTGGAACTGTTTTTTCAGTATAGGTTTTGTTTTCTGGGGATGCAAATGATATTTTGGGGTTTGTGTACCATGCAGAGAAGGCTGTTTCAACTGCACTATTGACAATTTGGTAAATTCTCGAGCCATTAGGATAATAATTGTCAGTAGCATAGCTGCCAAACACGGTAATTTTTAACGTGTGTTTTCCCTCGCGTACGCTTAGGCTCTGAGAAAAAAGCAACTTGGTACTCAACGGGTGTTCAGAGTAAGCGAAGGGGGTATAATCGTTTACTGAAAATGTCTGGATCGTGTTTGAGTCCAAAGTACACTCTAGATAATCGATTCTTCCAATGCAACCGTACCCTAACGCCAAATTCTGGGGGTCAAATGGTATGCCTGAAGAGCTTGATGATTGCTTGTAGAACCAACCATAAAGACACCATGAGCTTGGTTTTAGAATTTCTAAACTTAATTCTATGCTGCTAGAGTTGTAGGCTCTTACAGGGATTGGAGAAATCAATCTTACTGTGGGTTGGTTAGGGTCAAAGCTTTCTGCTTTTGACACTTCAACAAACTGTATTCCAACTAGTGAAACCAGAAGTGCTGAGACTGCTATTGCTGCTGTGAATGTTTTCTTTTTCACAGCTATCCTTTTCTCCTCTTGAAATAAACCAGTGCAACTGCTGCAATTGCTGCCAAAGCTACGGATGACAGAATTTCTGTTGAGTGCGTAACCTCTTGAATTGTTTCATTATTAGAAAAAGTGAACAGCACATCCCCTGGCAAGGTTTTGTTAAATTCTGAAGTAACCTCAAATGTTAAAATCTGCTGTGAACCGTCGCTTTGGGTCGCATAGTTTTTCTCCTCTCTGGAAGTGTCATTAGGAATCTTGAAGATCTCAAAGTTGGGCAGGGGTTTTTCTGTTTTTAGAGTGAAGAAAGCCGTTGAATTTGGACAGTAAGAGGACAGGTAGGATTCTATGTTTAAGTCGTAGAGGAATTGGTAAGAGCCATTAGTCAGCATGACTGGGTGCTCATAATGGATTGATAGGGTAAAGAAGCTTGATAGGTTGAATTCTGTGGAAATCATTGCCCAATCCCCCAAGACAGTATGGTGCAGAGTGTTGGGAAATTGCTCTGTGAGGATGCTCCAGCTAAGATTAGAGGAGTTTAGATTGAATGTGATGTTTGTTGTGGCAGGAGGCACTGGATAAACCATTGAGATAGATGATACTTTTTCTGCGTTAGGACAGTAAATCGGGTAGGCACCATCAACAATTGCCCATTGTGAGCCGTTTCTTTCTTCAATTGTGTAGATGAGGTATTCTTGAGGCATGGACAAGAGAGGTCCTTGAGGGTCAGTTGTGAGAGGGGTTGGTATTGCTTCTCCTTCAAATACCCAAAAGGTGACATTTGAATTCACGTTGGAACCAAAGGTTGTTTCTCCATAAACAGTAAGGTTATGCAACCCGTTAGGCAGACTATTGAGGGTAGCGTTTGCCTGAGTATTGTAGAGAAGCCGGTGGGGCTGTTTTATGAAGGTCATATTTTCAAAGGAATAGGATATTCCGTCTATGCTGTAGTTAAGCCATTTCAGTGTTTCATATTGGACTGTGCCATTGAGAGTAAAACGTTCCGCCCATGTCTCTGTCTCTACAGCCACTTCTGACGTATTGTAGACTTTGCCATCCTCCGGTGAAAGGATTCTTACGTGCGGAAGGGCTGGCCGCACTTCAAAAGTTGCTAGTGACGTCTTTCCCGTAAGATTAGTCTCGTCTGTCACTTCCACATAGATTTGGTGTATACCAATACTTAGAGTACTGGTATGGTAATATGAGGAGCCTGTAGAAGAGGTTTTGACATCAACTTTTTGGTCATCGATATACCAAGTATAATTGTATGGTTTTTGGGGTCCACTAACATACACTGAAAAGTATATTTTTTTACCATAGTAAAAGGGGCTATCTGGTTCATGCAGCTTAGCCGAGATTGTGGGAGCTGGTTTTGGACCAACGGTAAAGCTGTTCCCTATTGAGGTAGAAACGTCAATTGTTGCGTATTCTCCTGTAGTGGAATTGTAGTAGGTGCAGCTTGCTGCAACTCTAATTGAGAGTGTATGTGTCCCCAAAGCCAAAGGTCCAACTTGTCTAGCATAGTTAAGCCGTGAATAATTATTGTTGTAAACGTGGCTTGTGAAATCTTGAACAATAGTCTGTGTGCTATCAAGAACGCATTCCACATATCTAATGGTGCCTACTACATTCTGGCTCCAAAAGCTTGGCATGCTAATTGTGAAGGCAACTGTAACATTTTGGTTCATTGTATCTGAAGGGCTTGTTAAAGTAATTGTGGGGGATTTTGCGTATGGGTTTAAGCGTGCATAAAATTCCCTCGAAGCGTTAGGATTAGCTTTTGCCACATTGATAAGCTGCATTCCAGCAACTATTGAAATTAGAAGTGTGGAGACTGTTATTGCTGCCATGAATGCTCTTTTTCTCATGGGCATCATGTAACTATTGGTTTAACTTTGCTTAAAGCGGTTTTTGTAAAGGTTTCTTGACAAAACAAAAACTGTCAAAACCAGATTCTGGAACAGACTCTTCCCGAGGTGAAAATTATGGCCGCTGCGTGCGTGAAAGGATGCCTAGCTGATGACTTTACTCGATTCAATGCACACAAAAACAGGCTCATAACACTCATCTACAACAACTGTCTGGTGAATGTCTGATGCCCATCCTGCCAGCAGAGCGTACTGTTCCGAGTAGAATAACTCCAAATCGACCACGCAGCAGTTTCTAAACGTGAAGTTAACCTCGCTCGCGTTCACAACTTGGAAGCCAGAAGCAATTCGGATTGCGAAGGAACCACCTGTTTGGCCCACCACAATTGACCCGTTTGAGAATATGGCACGCACCGAGTAGGCGTAAGCATTTTCGAAATGAACTTCATCTAAAGTATACACTTTAGCCCTATAGGTGTAACTCATCTGGAGCGGTTTTCCTTTGAGGTAATCATAACGGGTGCTGTAATATTCCAGAGTTTGAGTATCGATGAAGTTTGCGTATGTATAGTCTGGGAGTCCTTTTTGGTAGTCGGTTGAGTTGCTGTATCCGTCGAGACGTTGAATCTTGAAAATATCGCTGTAATTCGCGTTTTCAGCCGCGGACAATGCGGTTTCTTCTGCATTGGAGCTAAAGTTGCGGGTGAATGCTTTTGTGTACTGCCCAAATCCACCCCTAATCTGAACTATGGCAAAGTATATCGCTACAGACGCAAACACCACGATCAGCAAAACGGCGAGCACTCTCTTCCTTTGCAAACATGCTACCCTTTGCAACTCAATTGGAGGTTTGTCTTTTTTAATCTTCTTCAAGTTTGAGTGAATGCACGGTATCCTTTTGCTTTCAACAGAAAAAACTACGCAATATATTACCCGGCTTTTTTATGCAATAGCATTTTTAAGCGTTTCTCGCGATACCCGAAACCATTAGAGATGAAATCAAATTGCCTGAAAACCCACCAAGCAACACCCCACCCGCTGGGGAACCCAACCCGCTCCCACCAGTAAGAATGAGCATGGAACAAGCCCTGGACAGAATCAACGTTTTAGAAGCTGAAAACAAAGTGATAGTCGCAGAACTCAAAGTAGCAAAAAGCTAACGCGACCATATCCACCCAGAGTGATCAGCTGCAAGAAGTCATAAAGAAAGAACTTACACAGATTCGAAAACAAAACGGTTCCGTGTAATCCATATGAGTGCATAAAATCAATTCTTTAGAGTTGAGAGGAAATTTTGATTGGCAGAAATCCTGTGTCAAGAATTGTTGACAAGAACCTTTTAGCTGCTCAAGCACCGTTGCTATACAAGCAGGGAAGCAACCTTGAAAGAAATGTTACAGAATAAACGTGCGCGCCTAGTCCTCTTCGTCATTGCTTTAATCGCGATTATCAGTGTAGTTTTAATTTCGTCGCTTTACCCGTTGCAGCAGCCAAGTAGTCACATCACAGTTAATCCGTCTTCAAACAACTGGCCCATGTTCCGCCACGACCTAAACAATACTGGCTACTCAACTAGTACAGCTCCAGCATCGCCCAACTTGCTGTGGAGTTTCAATACCCCGCACTATCCTCCTAATGTCCCAACAAACGAGAGCGTACATTCGCCAGCGGTTGCCGATGGATATCTCTACGTAGGGAGCCAAAATGGCACCGTTTACTGCTTTAATGCTTCCAGCGGAGAACGGGTATGGAGTTACCAAACTTATGCAACGATAAACCCCTCGCCGGCGGTTGCTGGCGGATACGTATATGTGGCTTCTAGCGATGTTTATTGTTTTGACGCCTTAAATGGCTCTAAAGTGTGGAGTTTTAGACCCCGGGAGGGCGCCGTCTTTTACTCGTCGCCTGCGGTTTCCGATGGCTACCTTTACATATTATGTTATGATGGGAACTTTTATTGTCTTGATGCTTTGACGGGCAGCAAAAAGTGGAGCTATCAAAATGGAGGTACCGGGATTTCCTCACCTTCAGTAGTTGACGGCTTTGTTTACGTGGGCTCCGGAGACGGCAACGTCAATTGCTTTAACGCAAACACGGGTGCAAAAGTTTGGAGCTTCATGACTGGCGCAGATAACCCTAGCCAGGCGCATGCTGTATCGTCCTCCCCAGCAGTTGTTGACGGCTTTGTCTATGTGGGGTCACTTGACGGCAAGGTATACTGCCTCAATGCCTTAAACGGCAAACAAGTATGGAACTACACAACTGGTTCTGGGGTGACGTCTTCGCCTGCTGTCGCCTTTGGTTATGTTTATGTGGGGTCATACGACCATCACTTCTACTGCCTTAATGCCTTGAGCGGAGAAAGAATCTGGAGTTTTCCAAACGCATCAATGGGTGTTCCCTTGTTGGGGGGGCGGTCTTCTCCTGCGGTTGCCGGCGACTACGTGTTCTTTGGGTACTCAAATTATGTCTATTGCCTCGACGCCTTCACGGGAAACATAGTTTGGAATTATGCACTTGAGGGCGACACTGGCTTGAACTCTCCCGCCATCGCCAACGGCACAATGTACATAACCACAGAGGACGGCTACATCTATGCCTTCGGATAACGGGTTAAAGGTGAAATGGTGACTATAAATGATAGAGCTTTGGATTTGGGACAAGATTTAATCCCTCGAGAATTAACAAATGCTTGTTGCAGCAGTATGTCGGGCAGTCTTATGATTTGCGTACAGCATAATCTGGTGTAGGATTAGATTTTGTTATGCGCGTTAATCAAAAAAAGGAAAAAATGGAGGTTTTTTGCTTTAGAAACTGCTTTTTTTTAGTAGTTGATTCATTTCGTGGAGTTTTCTTGGAGTACAAACTTTGACTTCATGCTCAGAAACTACGGCATAGTTTTTGTCTGCGAAGTTGCAGTGAGTGCAAAACCATTTTCCGTCTTTAATTATTTGATGTGGCATGAATCCGAATAGCAGTTTTCAGATTTAAGGGGTAAGTTGAAACGTGCAACCAAGAGAGGAGAGAGTGTCTAGCTGAAAATCAAATATATAGAAAGGACCAAATCTTGTGTAAGGTCTAAGTTTGAAGCAGATTAAAGCAACCCGAAGGGTACTAGGAAGATACTACAAAAAGCATGGAGTTTCTATGTATTGCTCAAAATGCGACAGACGCATCAATGAAGACGAGTATGTGACTGTTTCCTCTAACCACATCCATTACTACTGCCCTGACTGCTTAAAGAAGATCGAGATTTGAAACCCATCTAGACTGTTATGGCTTGGCTCTTTTTTCATTTCTTCGTCCATTTCGCGGAAGATTCTTTTCTCTGAATCCGAGACAATGGTTAAATCTCCGCCCGCAACGCTCTTGATAATCGGGACGCGTATCAGCTTGTCTTCTCTTCTTATTGGAATGTATTCTATTGCCACTTCTTTGGATGTGAATGCAAGTTTTTCATTTTCAGACCAAAGCTCATAAATTTCAACTCGCAGTTTGTGCTGGCCTTCACCTATTCCGGTCATGTCTAACGCAGAAGAAAACTCTGAGTTGGCTGTTGCGAGTGGTCCCTGAAGAACACGCAAACGCAGAGAGTCAATTTTCTGTTCGTCAAAATACAAGTCCGCGGTTACCCGTGAAAAGGCAGTTCTGGTAGGCATCAACTTGAAACAAATCTTAAGGACCAGCTCGTCTTCCCGCGTGGAAGTGCTTATCTCAGTAATTTCAATTTGTTTCTTCGGCGCAGGCGCTTCTGCTTTGACAAGTTCAGCTTTCGGCTTTTCCGGCAGATCACCTAGCGCAGTTTGCTTTGCATGTTTAACCTCTGCTCGCACTCTATCTCTCAAACGCTGAGTCTTCGTTGATACCATATTTCTCACAGCTTGATCAGTAGTACTTTCTCAGTCTGTGGCATTCTTCGCGCAGACACCAACCATACCTTCGTATAGTTCGACAGCAGTACGGTTTAACTTCATCTTTTTCAACTTTGTTGGCGCTTTTTCCTAAAGCTTCTCCAGTCACTTGAACATTGTAGTCTTTGGTGAGAGCTTCAACAATGAATTGGGATACTGAACTCTTGTTTGCTATCAAGTATGCTTCTTTCTTAGCTCTTGTGACAGCAACGTAGAATAGTCTTCTCTCTTCAGAGTTTGGAAAATTGTCTTCTCTAGAAAGAACAAGATCAAGCAGGGGGTCATCATCAATTTGGCATGGAAAGCCGTACACTCCAGATTTCAGCGCGCGCTGGCAAGAAAGATACGCCTAAGCCAATCACCAATGGATGGAACTTCTAAGAGTCATGAATGAAAATACTGAATGTTTGTGAAGTGAAAAGAGAGATACGAGATTTTGTTTGGGATATTCCCAGTCTGAAACATGGCTTATATTATTGTATCAGATTCCATTGGTGCTGGAGAAGGGCGAGGAGAAAGGGGAAGGCTTTCCCATAAGAAGTGTAGAGGAGTAAGAGAAGTTGTTTAGAAACTGCACCAACTGTAAGAAAGCTGATGTAAGCTACATGTACTGTAGATTGGATAATGTGTTTACGTATGAACATCATGTATGTAATGATTGGGAAAATTGCAGATGAGAATAGTAGAACATAGAAAGTTAATAGCTACATTATTTATAGAATCATAAATTTCTGAACTACTTGTTTCATCTACTTCACCTCACTCCACTACTTGGAATGTTTGTGAAGTGAAAAAAGGTTTGAGTTCCTTACCTTGCAACACACTTTACATTTTTTTAGAACTGACTATTCTTTCTTAGTTTTCATTGAATCAATTATTTCACTCATTTCTACGAAGAGGTAGCTTTCGTTTATCAGCTCTATTGGATACTTTTTGTTTCCAAGTTTTCTAAATCCAGCTACTATGGTATGCGTCCCCACCATAAATCTAACATGTTAGGAGCTGTTAACTTATAAAATTAGGTTCTCTAAACAACCATTATGCAAGGTCGGTCTTACGCTTCAATATGAGTTTGGTTTCTAGAAGTTGGTATGAGACAGTTTTTCTTTACACAAAGAATCTTTACAAAAAACATCTTAAGCAAAGTTAAACCAGTAGTTACAAGATGCCAATGAAAAAGAAAACAACCATGGCAGCAATATTCGTTTTAGCACTCCTTTTCTCCGTAATGTCTGAGTCGTTTGTTGGATTAGCTGAAGGCAACTTCAAAGGTCCACCCAGAAAGTTTCCAGCCCCAATCTACATTCATGAGGATGGTACAATTGAAGGAGCTGAAGAAATCTTAGAACGTACTGGAAACACCTACTTTCTCACCAGAAACACGAGCAAAACAATACACATTCTCAGAGATGACATAATATTCAATGGAAATGGTTTTTCGCTCACTGCTCCTTCAGAAGCAAATCCAAATGACACTTTAGCAGTAGGTGGATCTGATTCCATAAGAATCTACAACAGAACCAATATCCAAATAATCAATACCAAATTTGTAAGTTGCGATATAAGCCTCAATATCAGAGTCTCTTCAAACATAACAGTAATTCAAAACACCATTACAAATTCAGTTACTCATGGCATCTACATGGATTCATGCACTAATTGCAGCATAATAGGAAATAACATAGTTGATAACTCAAGCCCAGGCTTGTTTATTATGGATGCAAGTTACCTCAACTTAGCCTATAACAAAATTTCAAGAAATCGTTCTCACGGCGGATGGTTAACCGTTAGTTACTCAAACATAAGCAGAAATGACATAACTGATAATTTAGAAAGTCCTACCTTCGGAATCGGACTTTACATGTACGGCCCAAATTCTCACAACAGGATTTTTGAAAACAACTTTATAAATAATTACATTGGACTCTTCTATCAAGGTAGCCGAAATACTAGCATAGGCAATCTAGTTTATGATAACTATTGGAGTAATATTGAATCCCAAATTACTAACGTCGCTGGAGACGTATACAGTGGAATAGACCAATCGCCAATGGCGAATCCCATTTCCATTATTTATGAGCCCATAGCAATTACTCTGCCTACACCAACACCCTCGCCAAATCCCACACCTTCCCCCACTTCAACAGCAACCCAGCTACCAAACCCCACCCTAACCCCAACAACATCACCTTCTCCAGCAACTGAACCAACCCTAGAGCCTACTCAGACTCCTAATCCAACTTTAGAACCAACACAAACAGCCACACCAACAAACGGTGACAATCAGACTTTGGATTTAACGCCAATACTAGCTCTAAGCGGTACTGTGGCGGTTGCTGTTGCTGTGGGGGCATTAGTTTACTTTAAGAGGAGAAGAGGATAGCTGTGAAAAAGAAAGCATTCATGGCAGCAATTACAGTCTTTGCCCTTCTGCTTTCGCTATTGGGAACACAATTTGGTGAATTAGCCAAAGCTAATCCCTATGCCCACTATCCCTACCCTTTGCCCTACTTAACCATAGATTCCCCAAGCAATCAAACCACCTACTTCCCAAATGTTTCTTTCAAGACCACAACACTGTGCATCAGATACGACCATGTTTCTGGTGGCTTCCTAAGGTTTGAAACCATCCAATGGCTCAATTATAGTCTGGACGGAGGAACGCCTCAACCATTAAGTTGGGTGTCACCTGGCGATTTCTATTCAGCAGGCGCAGATGTCTCTTTTACGATGGCACACGGAACAAGCACCAACATTAACCTAACTGGTCTTTCTGAGGGAAGCCACGTCATATCTGTAAGTGGGGAAACCACTTTTCACAGCGGCCTGTCCTCAACGGTTACCTTTGAGGTGATTTCAGAAGCTTCGGTAACTCCTTCGCCTAGTCCTTCACCTCCTTCCTCTGCACCCCCACCACCGCAATTCATGCCAGAAGAATATCTGAACTACACAATAACTGACAGAAATGGTGTTCCATGGGCTGCAATTGATGGAGTCTACCCCATTCACTTTCCATATGCAAGTAGACTGGGCAACTTTGGTATGGTGTACCCAATTCCTCAAGGCACAACCAACATTTCAATAAGCCTTGATGGGGTTCCGCTAAACTGGACAAACCTAACAGAGCAAGCTCCGTATGCCAACCACCATACTGCCTTGGGTGACTGGGAAATGATTATGGTAGAGTTTGTGCCCTCAGACTTCTTTACTTTGACAATCCACTACGAACATCCAATATTGCTTATCAACGGAACGTATCAGTTCCTATATGATCTAAACATAAGGTCATACTTGTACCCTTCCAGTCCAAACTCCACAGCATACTTTACAGTAAAGTTGGAGCGCCCTGTTGCAGATCTTCAAGTTTTCGCGTGTCCCTCAGATAACGAAAGAAATCCACTGGTCTATGTTTCGAAATCAGATGGCACAAATCAAGAGGCAGTTTTCACTTTAACATCAGAATATTCAAAACCGTTGCCTGGGGATGTATTAGTGACTTTTATGAATGGCACTGATGCTCCAACGCAACCAACATTAGAACCAACACTAGAGCCTACTCAAACAGCTACACCAACAAATGATGAAAAGCAAACTTTGGATTTAACGCCAATAGTTTTAGCAGTTGTAATTGTGGTTGCTGTTGCTGTAAGTGCAATAGTTTACTTCAGGAGGAGAAACTCCCGGCCATGAACAAGAAATCCGTGTTATTGCTTGTTTCTGCGCTCTTACTGCTGTCGAATCTTTGGTTCACAATTGTTGGGGCTCAGCAGTCAATGGTTACGCTAACGGTCGGGTCTAAACCTGGAGGTTCAGTGACCGTGCAGTCGCCCAACATAAACAGAGGTAATCCCATCACAGTGTCTGAAGGGCAAGTGCTAAACTGGACAATCCCAGCCGGGACAAGCGTGACCCTCAAAGGCGTTCCCATCGATTCCAGCTTAGAGTTTAAAGGTTGGGACGGACCCCTAAATGGAAAGCCCTACAATCCTTCAACAATAACGCTGTGGTCAAACACCCAAATCAGCGGCTATTTTGAGGCGCCAGATGCTCCAAACGTAATCTCCGTTTCCATGCAATCCCCACAAAACAAAACGTATAATCAGCACAGTATTTCCGTCGTCTTCACACTGAGAAATCCTTCTTCCTACGCTTGGTACGAAATTGGAGACGTATTTCGCGTCAAGTTCTACTTGGACGGGGTCTCAATAAACGAATTACGCATTAACGAATTACGCATTGGACATACCGTCTCTTACAACACAACTCTGTATAACGTGGCAAATGGCTCGCACTGTTTATTTGTCCTTGCTTGTGCAGATTTTAAGCAAGTTGTTGCCCCTCCTCCATGGATACCTGGTCCTCCTGCTCCTGGCTCCGGCTTCTCAGATATCGTGTACTTCACCGTAGACACCGACCCTGTGGTAGTTTCCCCCAGAAACCAAACTTTCACTTCCTCGGATGTTCCCTTGAATTTCGCCTTGTACGAAACATCTTCTAAATTTGCCTACAGTTTAGATGGCCAAGAAAACGTATCTATTTCTGGGAATACAACACTAACAGGGCTATCTAACGGGGAACATTCAGTGATAGTCTATGCGTCTTGCCTTGTTTATGACGCATCGATTGGTCCCGCAGGCGGCTCACGCTTCGTTTGGCTGCCCTCTTCAGAAGTCCATTTCACCATAGACGTCCCCCAGCCAAGCCCAACCCAAGCACCTTCCCCATCTCCAACACCAAAGCCAACACTAGAACCTACTCAGACTCCTACACCAACAACAGACAATAATCAAACTTTGGATTTGATGCCAATACTAGTTCTCAAGTGTTATTGTAGTGATTGCTGTAGCTGTAGCCGCTTTGGTTTATTTCAAGAGGAGAAGAAAATAATGGCAGTGAGTATGAAAACATTCATCGTAGCAATAACAGTTTCAGCACTCCTTATTTCATTGGTTTTGGGAGTGCAGTTTGCTGAGCTGGCTAAAGGTAATCTTATTCCCCAAGCCATTATCACAATTACATCCCCAGCAAACCAAACATACACTTCTAACTTGCTTGTTCTAAATTTCACTGCAGCCTTTTTTTATAGCCTCAACAGAACAATCACTTACAGCATAGACAAGCAGCCTAACGTCACAATTACAGTATTAGAATACACCGAAACAGAACCCAATTGGGTTGTAACCAATGGAACGTTATCCTTGCCAGAGTTGTCAATTGGTCCACACATCTTAGAAGTCTATGCAAAAACAGGCTATGAACCAGATTTCTCATCAGGGTACACATCAGTACATTTTGCTATTGCTGATGATGCTTCTACCCCATCACCATCTTCCACTCCTTCACCCAGAACCATCATTGTTCCAACTGACTATTCTACAATTCAAAATGCCATAGACAATGCTGCAAACGGAGAAACAATAATTGTAATTAAAGGCACCTACACTGAAAACTTAGTTGTCAACAAATCTGTAACTATAAGGTCTGACAACCAAACAGTAGTTGATGGAGGTGGAGGTTCATTTGCGTTTAATGTTAATGCTTCAAAGGTCAGCATTGTTGGCTTTGTCATCCAAAACGCTTTGACTGGTGTCCTACTAACTAACTCCAATAATTCTATTGTCAGAAATAACACAATTCGGAATCTCATAGGTCAGGACAATACAGCTATCTATACAGGTTATAACCACAATTCTAGTGATTGCACAATTTCAGACAACCTAATAACAAACAACTCCAGAGGTATACATATAATAAATTCTGAAAACTTTGCGATATCAGATAACATCATTCAGGATAATGATGATTTTGGCGTCAGGCTGCTATCTTCCTCAGGGTGTAATTTATCCAGAAACATTATTGCACGTAACAAGAATCTAGGCATCCAACTTACAACCTCTCCAAATGATACAGTCTCAGAAAATGAAATAGAAGACAATGGTTGTGGTATTTGGGTTGAATGGAGTGTTTACACAGGAAACGTAATAGTTCATAACAGTTTTGTTGACAATTCTGAGCAAGCTAGAGTTGTTTTTGTAGTGCCTTTTTGGGATAGATACTTTGCCTCAACTAGTATTTGGGACGATGGGTATCCTTCTGGTGGCAACTATTGGAGCAATTATACTGGTGTTGATTTGAAGAGTGGTCCCTACCAGAATCTCACTGGAAGTGATGGAATTGGAGACACACCATACAGGATTGAAGATAATAACACAGATCATTATCCACTCATGCATCCAATAATGGAACCTTCTCCTACTCCATCACCTTCCCCCATTACAACACAACAACCAACCCCAGTACCCACTCAAACACCAACCCCAACATCAGATGATAATCAAACTGTGGATTTAACGCCCATACTAGCCCTAAGCGGAGTTCTAGTGATTGCGCTAGTTGCTATTGGTGTGCTAGTTTATTTCAAGAGGAGAAAGGGGTAGCTGTGAATAAGAAAACATTCATGGCAACAAGAAGCAAAAGAATCTCTGCTTGCGCATTGCTTTGTTTGCTGTTAGCTTCTGTGGTTGGAATGAAACTTGATATTGCTGGTGCTCAAGAATTAACTGATAAAGTTCATTACCCAGTACACCTTCCTTCTCAGCCAACTCCCTATGATAATGGCATTAATGAAGCAGGCATAAGAATTCAATCTATCGAGGGCCCAACTATTATTTTTATTGTTGAGCTCCAAACACTATTGAATAGAGAAACCGCATCACTATGGCCCCCAGATGGTGGAGGAGATACAGATGTAGGAATAAGCATTGATAATGGAGACGTTTACCAAGTATCCAGCTTGTATCATAGAACAGCAGTAGAACTTCCTGACCAGTCCCCCAATTATTCTTTTGCTATGTATGTTGTCACTGACTTCTATAGAGTAATTTTGCAATCCTTAGAGGTCGGTGAACACACAGTTTCTATCTACACAGGAATTGAAAAATCATATCCTTACGAATTTGATGTTCATGCCTATACTTCTTATACTTTTGCAGTTTCAGCTCCAGCCATAACGAGCAGGTCTCCACTTAACATTACTTATGACAAGGATACCCTTCCTCTTTTTTTCAATGTTAACAAAGAGGTTTCTTGGGCAGGTTACTGTTTAGACAATCTAGCTAATGTAACTGCATTTTTACATGGAAATACAACATTAACTCATCTAGGAGGAGGCAATCACAGCCTAGTTATTTACGCTAATGACACCTTTGGTACTATGGGGAAATCAGATACTGTTTCTTTTAACATAGTTTTACCAACACCTATTCCTACTCCCATTATTACTTCTAGTCCAGTGCCCTTCTCCTTCTCCAATACTACCGCCAACCCTAGAGCCTACTCAAACAGCTACACCAACAAACGGTGATAATCAAACAGAAGATTTTACATTACCAATAATTGACGTGGCAGTAGTTGTGGTTGCTGTTGCTGTGGGTGTACTGGTTTACTTTAAGAGGAGAAAGGGATAGCTGTGAGAAAGAAAGTAGTCATTGCTGCAATAGTCATTATTGTTTTGGCAGTATCTTCTTTAGCAGTTGGGTATTATTGGACAAATCTGAGGAATAATCAAACAGACACTTCATGGGTTGAAACAGCAAAGAATTTGCTGGGAAATTATCACTCTTACATTAATGAAACACAACCAGCGAATTCACCAATTACTATGTCATTCATTAGAATGTATTATAGGCTTGAAAATGGAACCTCTGGGCTTCTCTATTATGGTGATGGAGACACACTTAGCATCTACCTGACAAATCTGTTGAAACAAGCAAGCATACAAGAGGACACCATGAATTGGAATCAAGTGCATGAAATACTGTCAACTAGTAAAGCGTTGACATTAAGTTATAGAGCAGGGTCAGCACCAGGAACTTTTAGCGAAGTAACTAGCAAGTATAACGTTGCTTACTTTATTTTGGATAGTCAAAATGAAGACATGAAAGGAACCATAATAGCAGAATTTTCTTCGGATAGGTTTGATGTTTTGGCATTAAGTAAATTGCCCTAACTTTTTGCACTAAGAAAGCAAAGTTGCGTGCCTGCAGTTTTTCTTTACACAAGAAATCATTACATAAAACATCTTAAGGGAAGTTAGAGTGTATTTAGTTGAAGTCTGGTGAGTAGAACTTGGATGAAGAGGCACGTTCTCAAGAGTTGGAAACAAGTGTAATATCTCTTCATGTAGCGTTGCCAATCATTCCACTTTCCCTAATTGTTGCAGCTATTGGCTACGGGTTAATGCAACCTGAAATCCTCAGACAAAAGGTGAATGTATTCGCTGTAGTTTGGTTTATTTTGTGGTGCATTTTGCTGGTTGGGTTATTGATAGCTGCCTTCTTTTCTAAGATGAGAATTGACAAACAAGGAGTATCATTTAGAAGCCCCTGGGTTTACTTGTTAGGTTTCAAGGGGTTTCCTGTTACTTTTTCTTTTGATGAGGCAAGAATAAAGGCTCGTTGGAGAGGAAGACTCTTTACGATAAATAAAGGCAATAAGTGGACAGCAATATTATTCTACAGTTTTTGGGTGATGCCTATCAAATGGAAGGAAAGCAGCGAAATAATCAGAAAGCTCCAGGGTAATAGTCCAAGTTTTTCTTTACACAAGGAATCTTTACAAAAAACATCTTAAGCAAAGTTAAACCCATAGTCACATGATGCCCGTGAGAAAGAAAACATTCATAGCAATAATATCCATTGCAGTATTTCTAATTTTCCCGGTTTGGATACAGTTTACTGGGGTTGCTGAAGCACAGTCTTCTGATAGCATATTCATCAATCCATACGGCTCAATAACAGGAACAACCAATATTCAACGCAACGGAGACCTCTACACCCTGACAAGCGACATAGTCAATCGCACCCTTGTAATTCAGAGAAGCTCCATTACGCTGGATGGCGCAGGATTTAGCCTGCGAGCGTCAGATCCTGGGTTGCGAGCATATTACGCGATAAGCATGGCAGGCGTAACTAATGTAACTTTAAGAAATGTGGATATTCGATTTCTGCAGAACGGCATAAAAGTGGACAACTCCCACAATGTCACGATAACAAGTTGCAGCGTGACACTTTCTTATCCAAATGACCCCACGCTTCCAACAGGCAATGCAATTAATGTTGACGACTCATCAAGAATCAACATAACCAGAAACTCTATCATATCAAACCTCGACAAATCTGTTGTTCCCTTAATAGGCATTAACCTTGATGCAACTTTTTTGAACGTTTCTGAAAACAATCTATCAGGTTTTGGAGTTGGTATAAACGCCATAAGCATGTCCAACGGAAACAGCACTATTTCTTGGAATCGTGTTTCAAGATGTTACACTGGAATTAGTGTTTTTGTGGGATACACGGTGTTTGCCAACACAATATTTGGCAATACGAGCAACGGAATTTATGTGGAGTTTTCTGACAACAGGATTTTTGGTAACTACGTTCAAGGAATCGACAACGGTATGGTTGTGAGAAGCTCAAACAACAGCATCTACGGCAACAACTTTGTGGACAATTCTCGTCAGGTAATTGTTGATCCCATGGGCGAGGGTGACGATTTTAACTTCTGGGATAATGGCGTTGTGGGCAATTACTGGAGCGACTTTGCAGCAAAATATCCAAACGCCACAGAAGTAGATAGCACAGGAACTTGGAGCACTCCCTACGCGATTGACGCGAACAACAATGACCACCACCCGCTGCTTAACCCCATCAGCGCTGAGCAAGCAATACAACTTGCGCCCCCGCAGTCCACTCCACAACCAACGTCAACACCGAACCCATCAACTTCTCCAACTCTGGAACCCTCTTTGACTCCTACCCCAACATCAAATGGCACTCAAGCTGTGGATTGGACTCCAATGGTGCTTGCAGCCGTTGTTGTGGTCGCTGTTGCTGTAGCCGCTTTGGTTTATTTTTGGAGGAGGAAGCCTTGAGAAAGAAAAGAGTCATGGCAGCACCAATCTGAGGGGTGTTCTTTTAGGGGAACATTGTGTTCCAAGAGTAGAGTAATACGTCAGCTTAATGCTGTTGGCTAACTGCAGGTACGATAAATGAGAAAAGTAATCGTTCTGTTGGCAGTACTTGTCTTAGGATTCTTCACTTCAGTTTTGGTCGGTTTCCACCCTGTTAATGCACAAGAAAGCAGTGCTGAAAATTCCAATAATGGAATAATCAAATCTCCAATCAGCAACTACAATTACACTACAAACTTGCTGTTACTAAAAATTGCCTTTCCCACAATCTTTGGCTACAATAGCGAGCACTTTGGTTCCGACATATACTACTACATAACTTACTCCGTGGATGGAGAAGAAAACATTCGGATACAGAAAGAATACATATGCTATGAAATTTCGCATGGTGTTCTCACGTCAAACAATCTTACAGTTTCTGTAGCTTTACCGCCGCTAAGTGATGGATACCACATCCTGACAGTTATTGCCAGAGAGCCATACATAGTGCCGGGACAATCTGGCTATTATTACCGCCAAGAAACAGTAGAATTTACCATAAGAACTGCGCCGCCAACCATTTCGCTGTCCTCGATTAAGAATAAAACCTTCACCTCTTCAGATGTTCCTTTGACTTTCTCAACCAATAAGTTCCCGTTGCACTATCTTACAGTTTAGACGGGCAATCTAACGTCACCATATAACGGGAACACGACACTTACCGGGTTGCAGAACGGGGAACACACAATAGAGGTTTATGCTGGTTTCGCGTCTACAACGCTTCCAGAGCCTACTTTGAAGGAATCGGATACGTAGGTGGCTATCAGACTGACTGGATTTCTACACGAACTTCCTTTAGTGTCAACGCTCCAACTCCCTCAGCTTTACCCAGCCCTTCTCCTTCTCCAACTCAGCAGCCAACAACGCAACCAACCCAGGAACCTGCTCAAACAGCTACACCGACAAATGAAGGTAATCCGACTTTGGATTTAACGCCCATACTAGCTCTAAGCTAGTATTGCAGTGATTGCTGTTGTTATAGGTGCATTAGTTTACTTTAAGAAACGTAAGAGAAGCTAAGAAAGCAAAGTTGCCAACCTGCATATTCTTCTCCCAGCGCAGTAAAGCAGCTGTCAGTTGAGTAACTGCGGTTTAGGTTAGACGAAAACACTTCGAAAATCTTCCTTGAAACCGAAGGACAACGCCATTTACTTGTTGCGGGAAGGTGGTGTCTGGAATATACTTAGATGTTTAGCGCATAACATGCCCTGGAAAAACTGTCCCAAATGAAAATTCGCCCAAACTGAACTGATACTCCCATTATGGTTTCTGCTAAATGGACTGTTTTGTGCTGTTTGTCTAATTTTTTTGAACTGCGAAGTACAAAATCATGGTTGAAAACCGTTTTATCCCCAAAGTAAGCATTAGACAAAACAGGAACACTCCTCCCGGGAAGACTTTCCCTACTTGGCGGGTCAACCTTGGTGCGACGCGAAGGCTACTTAGCCCAACATAATGGCCGCGAGCTAACCCATTTCGCGTCAAACCAAAACGTGCTTTGACCCCCGAGGGAGAACAACCCAACCTTAGCCCGTAATTTTTGCAGGCAAATCCATGCAATAAGTGTTTTAAGGATTCGCAAGGAACTCCTATTTCAAAAATGGGAGGATTATGAATGTCAGCGAACCCTAGTTTGGGAAGAAACGCCCGCCTCTTTAAGGACGGAACGGCGATTGGTTATGGCAAAAACATCTCCGTGAAGGCAAGCGCGGAAATAATTAAGGACTACAGCATGGACGCATTAACGCCAGCTGTCTCTGGAGCTGGGAAACAGACGTTTACCTGGAGTATGGAACGCCTATTCACTGACGACACCTACATAGCGCTTTTGAAGACTGGAACCAAATTTGACCTCGTCTTTGCCCCTCAAGGCAGCCCATACGAAGCCACAGAATATGAAACCTGGACAAACTTCACCATTCTTAGCTGTGAGCGAACGGCCGGAGAAACTGGAGCGGTCCTTGAGAAGCTCAGCGGCGAAGCAGAAGGCGTTACCCCAGCTACTTAGGCGTGAATTAAATGGCAAGTCCACCGAAACAGGCGCCGATAGACTTCAGTAAGAAGACCAAGTTTGAGCTGGACGCGGAAAAGCAGGAAGCCAAAGAAGCAAAGGCAAAAGCTGTAGCGACTAAGCTGTTCAACCCCGTCGAGCTCATGAAATCTGCCTCAACAATAACTGAATCGGAAGCTCCCGGACTAGGATTAGTCAAATACGGCGAGCTCACCCTGGACGACTCCTTCACCATCAGCAAATGCAAGTCCGACGAAGACAAGTCGAGCATGGCAGCTTACCTTATGCTCAAAAAAGCCTACCCAGAAATGCCAACATTCACACCGGAGAATATTAAACGGTGGGCTATGTCGATGCCGATGGCTGAGGGCGCGTCTTTGCTGTTGTTTCTGAGTGGGACCCCGGCTTTTTTGCGAGCGCAATCCCTACGTGGCTATGCGCCAACGAAGACGCACAAGCAGTAGCCAAAGTCCTAAAGACGTTTCAGCAGTACAAGCTCGAGGATTTTACATGTGGACTTTGAAAAAAGGGAAAAGGTTACGGTTGATTTACGCCATACGATAGAAAATACCTCACCTCGCACTTTACTGGCGTACTTGCGACTTTAATACTAAGTAGTTCCGCGCGGTTAGGACCCGCCGATCCACACCGAGTAGCGTCTTGGGTCTTTATCGAAGAGCTGTTTGTTGCGCTCGCTGGCGTTATAGATTACTTTTCCATCATAGACGCTGGGCCACTTGGTTTTCCCGCTTAAGGTCTCGCGACTTACCGATTCTCTCTCGCTTTCTCTAAATGAATGATTTTCATCGCGCATTAGTTGATTCGCTATCAATGATAGTCAAAAGTTTTCTCACCTTTTGAAAAAATTTTACCTCCGAAGCCAGACCTTCCGGGGTAAACCAAACACTTGGCTCAGGAAAGCGTTTGGAGTCTCTCATCAGTTCGCTGTAGAACGATTGAAGATATCGTTCTGCTGCAGCCTTCTTCTCTCCTACTAGATGCTTGAATTCGTCAGGTATATTCCCGTATAGGTCTAGTAGCGATAGCAAGTGAACCATATTCTGCACTTCAAACTCCATTGCCGCTTTCTTGCCCCACTTTTTTCTCTCCTCACTACATTCAAAAGCTGGATCTGGCAAATTGTCAACGTACCCGACGGGTTCTTTCAGCCAATCTTGTGGCCATCTCCTAATCATGTTTAGGTGAACCAGATATTCATGCTGAAAACGAACGAAATGCTTGAGGTAATCAAGTTCATATTTTTCGAGAAGTTTTGTTAATGCATTTGATTGCTTCTCTCTTAGCAGCAAATGAAAACATTCATGCCGGACAGAAAAATCCTTCTGCCAATCGTCAAACTTCATGAAAATAGAAGTGTTAATTGCCAAACAGCCTAACGGAGGAATTGAACAAGATCTCAAATAGAAAGTATTCCCCCAATAGGTTATTGTTTTTCTTCCGAAAAAATCGTCAATCGCTCTCTGAACCGAGCCATCTTCAACCGCATCTTTACCTGCAACCATTATCATAATTTCGTTGTAAATATTGAGCAATTGAGGAAAATCGTGCTTTATTATTTCAGAAACTCGTTGAAAAACTTCGTGCGCATCCTGCCCAATAAAACTACGCAAAGTAATAACTAGCATCAAACTAAGAACAACATAATCTTTAGCTAAAAACATATAGATGCACGCCTTCAGACCGCCTTATACGATAAGGTGCTGCGCGGGGATTCTAGCTCCAATTTAACGGTGAAAAGACACAATGGGTGAGTTGGGGGAAAAGTAAGATTTCATTAGGCTAAAGCTAATATTAACTAAACGCACAGGAACCGTTGTGGTGGAAATATGAGTGCACCGAAGAATCGTACTATTCATCAAGCACGGCATCGTCTTGAAGCTGAACTTTTGGCGTTAGGCTACAAGCCGCTGGAAAAAAACACTATGATTAAGAATAACAAAGTATTGACCTTCTCTTGTTCTGCCGAATTTAACCCTTATTACATAGCGGTCTTCTGGAGGGAGCATTGGGAAAGCGATTTTGCCCACATTTATGATTATTGGGCAGCGGGAGGACCAACCTGCATAGTGCCCACAAAGACACTTTTTGATTCGCCTTTTATCAAAATGAAAAAAGAACTCCCATCGCATGATCGCAACCCATACTTCTACAAAGATAAACAGTATTATTGGTGGCGCCAAAGAGTCAAGCCAAAACACGAGCTAGCACAACTAATACTAGAATGCAAAGACCGCTGGGATATATTATAACTAGCGAAAAATGTAATTGTTCAGTTTGCGGTAAAGAAATAACCAAAGAAGACTACGATAACTACGAAAGCATGTGCAGGGAATGCTGGGACGACCAGCTAACGGAGGAGTCAGATAACATGTTCGGGGAACTAATGTGAGGATTATAACCCAAACAGGTTCAAAATCTCTATGGGTTGAATACCCCAACAGGTTCAAGTCCAATCTTAAAAACTGTGCTGGGCGACGAACGGACACTAAAACTTATGTTCCTTTTCTGTTCCATGCAGGTTCAAATTTCTTGATAAGCGAGTATTCCAGCGCTCTTACAGGGTCGCCATCTAAGTCTTTGAATTTGGACTCGAAATACTTAGGCTTTAGAGCGTAGATCTTAACATCTATCTTTAGGAAATTCTACCGTTTCCAAGTATTCCAGTATATTCTCTTTAATGTAAGTTCCTGAATTATCAACGAACATATCTTCAGGTTTGTTGCTTCTCCAATCTATGAAAAGTCGCAACCTAAGATACTCTGAGTCGAGGTGTCCATTTACCCTGTAATCTACAGCTAACCCCCCACTTCTATCAACTTGAGTAACTGAATCAGGATATTTTTCCAGAAATTTCTGAGCTTCTACTGTTTGATTTGTTATTGCTATGTACTCTTCATCACTAACTCCATTATCGTAAAAAGTTAGTGGTGTATTGTAGTAACGATATATAGCGAGTACTGCATAGGAAGCAAAAACAACTATAATTGCCACGAACACCAATATGGCAAGATTCTGTTTATTCATTGGCTCTATTCAATTCATAATAGATGGTAACCCGCTAAAGAGCTTTTGTTTCAACTTCTGCCTATTCGGATATGTACTTTTCTTCCTTTGGCGTTGTTATGAAAATCAGTTTGGAGGATGTCTCTTAGTATTCGATTGAGTATGGTTATGCCGTGTCTGGCTTTAAGTTTTTTTTCGCCTAGTCTTGACCTGTAGTTAATCAGGATTTCTTGAGTAGTGTATCCCTTATTCTGAACAAAATTGTTCAGTTCAACTTCTACGTCAAAACCTTTAGATTCGATGTGCCATTCACGCAGAATATCAGCGCGTATCACACGCAATCCTGTTAAGGGGTCTTCAAGTGCAACACAATTTAAGGTTTTATGTGCAAACGCTAACAGTTTGTTTCCTATGTGGAATATTCTGTATAGTGCTTTTTTGTCTACGTTTCCGTTGAATCTGTTACCGCATACCATGCCGACTTGGGGGTTGTCATCTAAAATTTTTAGCATGTCTGGAACGTACTCGGCTGGATAAGTGTAATCTGCATCCGTGAGTATGATGTTGTTAGCATTTGGGTCTAAGTGTTCCAAGGCTTTTGCGAGTGCATCTCCTTTGCCTGTGCCGTCTTGTGTTAGGACGGTTGCGCCCATGTTTTTTCCTAGTTCCACGGTTTTATCTGTGCTTTTGCCATCAACCACTAGTGTTGGTATGTCGCCTAGTGTGTCTTTCATTTCTGCGATGGTTAGACCGATTCCCTGTTCTTCGTTTAATGCTGCAATAACAAGCTGAATTGAAGAGATGGATTCTATTGTTTTTGATACTTGCATGGATTACCAACTAATGTCAAGAGTTACGATATGCTATTTGAATTAGGTTGTGAAATCAACATTATGCTTAAAGAAAGAATATGTCAAAAATAGACGTACCCGCTTGATTCCAGATTGTTTAGAAAACCGCTAAAGGGCATTCATCTATTCGATTTGTTGAAGTGATGAATGTTTTACTAGAGAATTTAAAGTTTCAACAGTTAAGCACCAACTGCCCCTTTGCATGGGTAGAGTCCGACCGAGGAAGTAATGACCATGCCTCTTATCTTTCTCATCTAAACCTATCTTAGAGCGATATGGATTTGAGATTCAATCAAGAAAAAAAGATGGATTTTGCGGAGGAAGTCGCAGTAATTATACTACTTTTCACCATGATTGTGATATACACTTGGGTTAAGTGCTTATTGCATTAACTGTGCTCTTATCAACTGATGTGAAGCCAAAAGAAGTTCCCGCTTGAATGCCCAATGTGCGGTGGAAAGCTTCAATATCCTTGAGACAACTTACTTTTTGAAAGCGTAGTCAAAGCCAACTGCGTAGGGACACAATGTTGAACTCTGGAATCGAGAACAAATTGCAAAGTTGCTCGGAGAAATTGAAATAAGTGCTTCAGAAAAGGGATTGCCCACAGAAATATCCGTAAAAGAACGTGCAGTCAAATTCAAATTATCCATTCAAGACGCAGAGAGAATAGAGAAAAACACCTTAGAGCAACATGCAAAAGGTGGCTTCTTGCGAACAGCGAAAATAATTGAAAAATTAAATTCTATCTCTCTACAATATCTTCCTTTTTATGAGGCTGAAATCCAAGCTTCAATAAGTGAAGATGAAGAAACTGGTTTGAGAAGCAAGAGAACTGTTCAGAAGGTGGCAACGGTCCGAGTTAATCTCGATGCCCAAAAAGGGGACATTGCAACTTTCAATGAAGAAGGCATCTCTATCCGTTATCCACAGTTGAAACACCTTGAAGAAGATGAAATTCGGGTTCTCAAAGCTATGAGAGAAGACGGATGGTACGCCTCAAAAAACGTAGCGGGTTTAGGTCTGTCTGAAGGTAAAGCTAGAAAGATTCTAGGTAGATTAGCTACTGTGGGAGCAGTTAAAGCTAAAAGCGGATACAGAGGTGTAACAATATACCAACACTGATGGAGTTCCCAAAAGACCCACGCATTCTAAGGTCAATCTCTGATGCACTAGCCGTAGAGGAGATTTCAAAAACTGAAGCCACATTCAATTCACCAAAGATAGAGGCAAGTGACATAATCAAACGAATAGAAATTTATTGGAATGCTAAAGTAAACAATGTTTCAATATCGTACTACCCATTCTACGTCAGCAATTTAGTAACTCATGATGGTTCTCATAGAACAGACCTGATTGATGCAATAAGTGGGAAAGTATGGGAACTATAACCTTCAACCAAAAGATTCTGAAAGTCCACGAAGCAATAGACCCTGAAGAAAAGAAAGCAATATGGCTAGTTGGATGAGAGTATTCGGGTTTCAAGCATAACGTAATAAGGCTTATAACACCAATAGAATTGGGGACTGAGGGACATAGACAGAGCAGAAGCTATCAAAGTGCTATTCGAAATCAACGATGTATGTAAATCGCTCTTAATGAGTTGTGTAAGCATCGACCGTCCCAGCTCTCAGATAATGGAAACCACTGATGGTTATCAAATAAAGATGAAGTGTGACATAGACATTCACTCAAAGAATTGCATAAAACCTATTCTTGACAAATACAAATTACGACTAAGAGAAGAAAACGGCTTCATAATCGTTTACAAGCCAATAAACAGACTAACAAATTCCAGGCTCTAAAGTCGTGCTAGTGACCTGAGCTTCTTTTTAACAAGACCGAGTGACTCTTTTGAAAAGGCACAAAGACTAAAAGCTGAGTTAAAGAGAACATAGAGAATATGGAAATAACAGAAAAAGAGAGAGAAATGCTTGAGAAAGAAAGAGATGAAATCAAAAGATTAGCTTCAGAGATATTGGAACTTGAGAAAAGACCCCAAAAACAGCACGAAGATAAAACAGAACATTATATGCATTCAATCTTCAATTAGTAGGTTAGCATCTTATTCAAATCCAAAGAACGCCAACTTAGATATATATGCGAAAATGGCTGACGGCGTTATGCCTTTCCTTAGCAGTAAACCTTCTGAAAAAATAGAACAAGAGCTTAAGAAAAGGCTTAATTCTCCTAAGGTAGTGCAAGAGTTAACTAAAAAGGACTTGATGTTGCCAATAAATCCTGATTATTCAGCATGGTGGACTTTGGTTGTTAGCATTTTAGATAGATATTGTTGTTACGTAACTTCTATAAGGTTTGATTTCAGCAACAAAAAAAGCCTGCAAATAATTTTGCCTAAAATAACCTTGCCTAGGAACCTAAACATCGTTAGTATCGCCAAACAGTAACAAGACGTAAAACTGCAGAGTGTGTAAATGACCTTGAGGGTTAAGAATGGAATTGCCAACAATACCTGAAATGCGAAACGATTACTCTGTAATAGTCAAAAACTTGGAGTGTCTCATAGACTCTTTAGCATCGAAAGACGACCTGTCTCAAGAAGAATACTTAACGCAATTTGGCTCTATCGCCATTGGACTCATTAGACTTGATGCAAAAATGGTTCAGTGCCTACATAAGAGGGACACTACACCGAAAAATAACACAAGAATCCACAGATTCTTCAGAAATGGAGAATATCATTACAACCTGACCGAAATTTTCAACTTCACAACTGATTTTAGATAATGCGCTATTAGCCGATGTTTGACCCTGGTGGGCCAGGCTCAAATCCTTTCCTTTGAAGGTTTTTCCATGCTTCTTTGATGTTATCCACAGTCTCAATCCAGATTTTGATAATGCGGTTAATTTCTGTTGAACTTAAAAAGAAAAGCACCTATATGACAAATAAGGCAGATAACCTGAACGCGTGAAGTGGAAAGACTTCAACACTCAACCAAATATGAGCAAAAGGCATAGGAGAGAAAGCAAGTGGCAACATTAGATTGGACAACAGTTGACTCAGAGGGAAGCCTCTTTTCAAGAGGCAAACATGATTATTACGCAATAATTGTTCGAGGAGTTCCTGAGGACCATCCCAGAGACTGTGTCATAGAACTTTACGTGACAGATAAAGAGATGACAATTTTTGAGATTAAGGTCATCGCAGATAGTGAACAACTTAAGCCTATATCACGGACAGTCGTCTTGGGGAACTTGTTACCCATGACCAGTATAAGCCAAGCAGTTGAAAGCATGAAAGAAACTGCTGAGAGACGAGAGAACGAGAATGACACCACCTTAATCTCTAGCGATTATAGCCTATAATCTCAAAATAAAACAAGTGGAGACGTCAAATTAAGGCAATACTTTGTGCTTTCGCAGCAACTCTCGAACTGCGTCTTTCACAGCATCCGACACACTAACGTACCCAGCTTGCTCTGATGCGACTTGTTTCTCAAGCTTACTGTACAATTTGTTACTGCTCTTAAAGACTTTTGACGGTTTTCTGTGGATGGTGAAAGTTGGAATGCTGAAAATCTCAGGAATACGTCGTCCTTGGAATAGAAGAAAAGGGAAGTGAGGGAGACATCTCCACTAGGGTTATCGCGTAAAACCTTAAATTTCTGGCGATGAGAAATCTAAGCATGAATAAGTCTGTGTTATCCGTCGCTATTATCAAAGGAGTTGGCGAACTGCTTTTTCTATATGGGCTTCTTGCTTGGGTGTACGGAGTACTAGTACAGTTAATTCACCCTGAGTGGCTGACTCTCCAACTATCTCATCTGACACCTTGGATAAGAGTAGACACTTTCACAATCATATCTTTCATTGTCAGTGCAGTTGGCTTTTTCATTTGGAGACTAGCGAGAGAGTTACACTTACGTTCTGCGGGATAAACAAAAAAGAAGAAAAGGGAAGTTGTCGCGGGTGACATCTGCACTTGGGGTTGGGAGCATATCAATCCCGCATTATATTGTGAATGATTTTTCTAAAATCAGCGTCTCCAATTATTATACTTGGAGTAAGTGGTTATATCAGGAGATTCTGTTTTTGCCAATAAATCAGTAATATATTTACTTGCGGATTCTACAACCTTGCTTTCGAAGGATACGATTCCTGCTTCAAGTAGTCCTCCTCCTGTTGAACCGCTGTATAGATTCATTGAAGAGACTATAGCTACTTTATGGTCAATTATTATGATTTTAGCGTGAATAGTATTGATGTAATGAATATTAACTCCTTTTTTTCTCAAAAGGGCATGACATTCCACTTTTTTAACATCATCTTTGTCCTTTTTTGGTCTGGTAGTAACTATTCTAACATTTACTCGCCTGTCCTTTGCTTCTGTTAAAAGTGTTATGGGGTGACAACTATCAACATAGGGGCTTGTTACTAAAATTTCGTCTTTAGCTTTTTCAATAAGGTCTCTTGCTAATTCTTCAAGCCTTAACCCTTCTAAAAAGAATTGTTTTGATTCTACAGCTAGATTAATTGGTTTAGCTGATGCCCATTGAATTAACCATTGAATTATGGTATCGTCAACTTTTTCGGGAATTTGTGCCTTTTGAACTGGTGTTTCTAATTTTTTAGATTCGACATTTGAAGTAGTTTTAGTCTCTATTGTTATTGAATTTGTTTTTTGTTCAGATCCTGTTTTTGCCCTAATTTGCTTCTGTATTTCTTGATGCTTCCTACAAAGAGCCATATTAAACAAATTCATAGAGTAACTGTACTCTTTAGGCGTTATTTCCTCTTGGCACACAACACAGAAAGAATTTTTGATTCCAGAAGCGGTTTTAGATTCTATAGGTTTTGTTTTTTGTTCGGTCTCTGCTTTTGCCCTGATTTGTTTTTGAATATCTTGATGTTTCCGACAAAGAGCCATACTAAACAAATTTGTCGAATAAATGTGTTCTTTAGCAGTTATTTCCTCTTGGCAGACAACACAGCGATAGGATTCCATGCCTAAAGAGTTGTTCTGTAGAGAATATAAATTATATTAGCGAACAATAAATAAAATTTCTAATGTTTTAGGATATAGAAACTGCGCGCATGGCTGTTCCTAATTTGGCCTAAAATGGTTAAAAGTCTTCTTTTGCGGAAAGCGTTCGAGTGGGAAGTGTTTTGGCTGCGGGTTTTTGGATGGGAAACTGTTGATTTTTTAATAACTGGTTTTTTCAGCTATTTTCAGGCGGACCATTCATTTAGAAGACAAATAGAAATCGAATTAATGAATAGAAAACTGAGAAAACCACAATTCTGACTCTGAATCTAAAAAACTGACTTAAAACCATTTTTAACCATTTTCGGAACAAGCATGCGCTATTTTCACTCAATTTTCTCCCCTATTATACACTCTATCAATTCTGCTACCTCTTTTATTTATGAAATCAATCACCCCTTCTTGATAAATTAAGTAACCATTTACGCTATGAAAATTTGGAGGGCTCATAAAATTATCGAATGGTAGATAGAACTTAATCTCTGCGTAATTTTCTGTCACTAAATCTTGTAATAAGAAGAAGTCAATATAGCCACGAAAATCCCTAAATAAACCAAAAAAGTCTTGGTATCGCAAGAACACATCGTGTAGCGGACTAGGTAACCCAAGATAAAATCGTCTAATACACTCTAATGTTAAATCAAATCTGTCGTCAATTTTGACGTTACACCCACGTGCACCGTTGATAGTCTGTTTGTTGTTAATTTTATTATTAGGAAAAATGATATACGCTCCAATTGTGCTTCCAGCAGAATAAACTTGGTTAACTGCTTCGGAGATTTGTCGAGTCAACCATTGTTTGCGTTTATGGTGTTTGTACGAGTGTGAAATTGCATCGCTCCCTAAAAAGAATTGACCAAGTTCAGATTTATGATATAGATATGCGCCAGCTTTGTCGTCCTGTAAATTAAATATTTTACCATTCGGCAATGATTTGCTCCAAAGAATTTTGTGATATTTTTTGAGAGTCGAGCTATATACATCGGGGTCTTTCCCATAAGAGTCTGCGTGAAAATCAAAATTTATGTCAATCATTTTCCAACATCCAATGAGCCTCCCACTGCAAACAAACAACGTTGCATTGAATTAATCTCTACTGCCTCTGAGCGCGCGCCAAAAAATAACAAGAATGTCAGCGATGCAAAAACATAAATCAAAATCTAAACAATCCTTTGATGGTCACAACATTTGGCTGAAATATCAAGAATATCTGAGGCTACTAAGAAGCAACTTTTAGATGAAAAGCAAAAAATCGACTCAGAAGTAAGCAGTTACATTAATAGGCAAATAATGTACAAACGCTTCATTTTCCTAACTCCAATTCAGCTTGTTTTGTTTATTCCTTTTCTTACAGTAGCAAGTTTCTTTTCTGGTACTTTGAGTTTTAATGAACCGAATAGTCTTTGGGGGTTTCTCCTTTCGGTAATCTATGTCGTAAGCTTGAATTCCTTTGTTGTATGGGAAATGAGGAGAAGATACAAAAGACTATGCAAACCAGTCTGTCTTTATGCTTCAGTTAGTGGTGCTGAGGCTCTGGAAAAGGGAAATATGACGAGAGGCAGTTTTTTTGCTATTAAGCTTCTTGAGTTCATTAAGCCCTTTTCTGAAGTGGAAAAAGTGAAACTTGGGCATTTCAAATGCTCAGTAAAACAACTGTTTCTGGGCGATATCGAGAACGACATGAGCAAAAAAAAGGAAGAAACGGTATGGCGATTTTGAAACAGCTTAAAAAATGCAACATGAATTTTCCAATAATTTGTACATACTGGCAAATTCGCTCTTTTCAAAAGTTCCTCCAGATATTGAAGATAGCGTTGGAGCATTACGATTTTTCGCAAATGAAAGCAAAGAATACTTTGAACCAGCGACTTTTCTGCAAAAACACAAGAAAGTCGGAACTACAGCAAAAGTCTTGACTGAAATCGGCAAGGTAACATTAGTACCTGTCTTATTATTTGTTCTTTGGATTGCTTTTGGATACCGTTAAAGTTCTTTACGACTGAATTGGCGAAATGAGTAAATCTGAAAACTTTGAATTAAATAGAATATTTCTTCATTTCTTCTTATGCACCTTTTTCATGGTCCAAAGTCTTAAATCGGCATAGCCCAGAATAGAGAATTGAGGGGAAAAATTGAAGAAGTGTGGATTGTGTGGAGAAGAAATTAAGGACGGTAAATATTTTACGATATATCGGTGTAAGGGAACCGAAAGCAGACTTGTACTGGTAGCTTGTGAAAAAGACTTTACTGACAAGAAATACCATGAAATCATTATGAAAATCTCCGGTATGTAAACAGCATAGAACCTTCTTCCATTTTCTTTATATGAAACTTCTCAATAGATGCCTATTGAGGATTAGACAACTAACATATAACATTGGGGTTCGGGTGATATCTCCACTGATTGAGGGTTCAAATCCGATTTTGAGCCATTCAAGAAATAGCTAGTCTGTCAACGAATTCTTCAGCTTTCTTGATATACTCGTCGCCTTTGACTTCCTTTTTACTATTTAGTATTAGTGTGGCAACAGGGGTCTTTCCACAGAGTGACGCCATTTCCTTAAATGGGCTGTCATCAGTGTACTTGTGGGTGCAGAAGAAAGCCACCTTCATAAAACTGTCTTTGTATTGCGTTAAGTAAGTTCTGATAGGCGTCGACACCGTGTGATTCCACAATGGGGTTCCGATTATGACGATGTCGTAGGCGGCAGGGTCATTGCTCACCTTCTCCAATGTAGTTAACTCTTTCTTGGTGGCAGTTTTGCCAGCACTCAGCCAACCCAAAAACCCTTTTCTGTTCTTTGTGTCGTGAATTTCTTCACTGTCGCATTTGAGAAGAATTGTCAGTTTTTCTGCGACTTTTTTGGTGTTTCCAGTTCTAGAATAGTAGGTTACAAGCGCGTTCATTCAGTCCCAAACATCCTATAATGATTACTCTTAGTGTTTTACTCTTAAGCGTTACACTGGATAGGCACACGTTCTCCTCATAGTCTCTAAACAAAGAAAAAAAGGGAAGTTGTGCGGGTGATATCTCCATGGGTCGTAGGTTCAAACCCTGCGCTCGCGCGCGCAATTAGCATTGGGCTATGGTACGGTGAAATGTTCATAGTAAGTCCCGTCATTGGGCAGCTTGAACCGCACACTATAATTTCCAGAAGCTATTGACCTATCGAGATTAACAACTATTGTTGAAGGCTTGTCTTCAATCAATTCAATCGGAGCAGTCAAATTGACAACTGTTATGGGGGTTTCAGTGAGAGTTCCTGAAATTTCCTCTATTGAAAAGATTTCTGCTTGATTGAACGCGAAGGGTCCTTTTACTTCAAAGTACGTTTTACGATACTTTGGGTTAACTTCATTGATGTAAATTACTTTCAGGGTTGCGTTTACAGTTAAAACATTGGTTAAGTTGTTGAATGACATCTCACTAAATTCTACATGCTGCATGGGGACTTGAGGTCCAACCACAACATTACTGTTTTCAACGATGATAAATCCAATGGCAATAAGAAGAACGGCAACAACGGCAGCATATATTTTGAACTCTACGTTTGAACCTGTCAACGGTTGAACCTGAAATGATATTTCAAAGAACTCAAAATTTAACGCTTGTGTACGCTTGGTTCATCACTTTCTCTTCTTGAAGAGTCTAACGCCATCCATCTCAGTGACGTATTTAAAACGAGCTTCAATCAAAACTGTTGCTTCAGTTAGGGAATGGGTCTTCTGGCTCCGAGCAGGTTCTACATGTGTAGCGGGATTTTAGTGATATTAAGCGCAGGCTATTAGGGAACTGAAGGAGGTGACCTATATGGCAATCGGTAACCCACAATCAGAAAAGGAACTGCATCTGCTTGTCCTCTTTGGGGACAAAGAGCGCACATTTATCGAATGGGCTGACACCGCATCTGAACTGAAGCAACTTGAAGACTATTGGACCGCGAAATTGAACGATTATTCGCTACCGAAGCCTGATTTCAAGCATTGGAAACAAGAGGCTAAAAAAGGAAAGTGCTACGCCTTGCGTTTAAGAATTGAAAACGACGGGCAGGGCTACGCCATGGACGAAGAAGGAATTACCAAAGACCGCTATGACTCTATCATTGAAGTCAATAAGGACATGTGCCGTAATCGCTTGGAAGAAACAATAAGACTAATGAGAAATCTACCGTACGATGTCATGGATAAATCAGAGATATAGCAATGCCGTTTTCGAAGGGAGAAAAGTCGCGTGTTTGGTGAATAATGCACTTGGGTATTGTGAGGGGAAATTTCGAGGAGACCTAAACTTCGCTTGCGTTTGATTCCTTATACTTTACCCAATCTGCAATTTCCTTGCAAAAGTTCGAAAGCAAGCCTTTCCCTCTTAGGTAACCTGGATGATAAGTTCTGAGAAAATGCATAGCGACTTTTCCATTTTCCCAATATTGCCTATGCCACCATCCGACCTCCACTTGGCGTTTTTCTCCTGTGATTATCTTAGGTTTTATAGCTTTTTCAAAGGGCTTGGTATCCTCAAACTTCAGTTTTCCAAGATAATCGTCATAATGAAGCCCAGTAAATAATACGAGATGTGTAGGTTTTATGATTTCCACTTCTCGCTTCAAATAACCTGCCACATTGATACAGTTCGCTTTCATTTCTCGAGTTGTATTATCACGCCAAGGTGAATTACTGCATTTTACCAAATTTGTCGCTGCAATTTTCCTCCAAAGTTCTTCTTTGTTTGTATTTTCCCAAATGTTAGAGCAGACCTTTTCTATACATTCCCAAATCGGGGATTTTCTAGATGCCGAGTCCCAAAGCTTTTTTCCTCCGAAACGTGCGTCGATAAAGCCTGTGAGGTCATCCACTGGGTCGTCTTCACCTTGGTCTTTGCTCTTGCCCCAACCATCTTGAACGGTCTTCCCAACAAACATTAATCGATACTTTTTTCATTCCTGAAATTGCTACCCACAACAAAAAATGATACAGGAGAACGTCATTCACCAGAGGGGGGACGTCATTAGAGTTTATTGCGAAATAATTAGTACATTGTTTACAACCACGGTTCTTAGCCAATTGACGGTACATTCTAAAGATGTCATCTTCAATTTTCTGGTTATGTCCGATTATTGCTGCACCATATTTTGCAGTCATTGTTGGCGCCTTTGACGTATATTGTTCATTTTGCATATTTTAATTCGCTTGGATACAATTCTCGCTTCCGCCCTTCCACAAAATAGAAAAAAAGAGTTTTGCGGGAGACATCTCCACTTGTCCCAGGTTCAAATCCCAACGTTTGCAAAAAGGGATTTTGAGGGTGACTTTTGGGGATGTTTTTGGATTTGGCTGTCCTGGGATGAATCTAAAGAAACCTTAAAGATAAGTTAGCGTGTATAATGCAACTAGAGGGAGGAGAAGGTTTTGGATAGGAAGAAGGTAGGTTTGGGTGTCGGTTTCTGGATGGATTTAGTTCTTCTGGTGGCTGTTTTTGGTGTGGTTTTGAATGTTCCGTCGGTTAGGGCCAGCGGAACCATTTACATCAGAGCGGGTGGAAGCGTAGACCCGTCTACGGCTCCGATTTCAACGGTTGACAATGTCACCTATACGTTTACGGATAACATTTACGATTCACTCGTGGTTGAGCGCGACAACATCTTGGCTAACGGTGCAGGACACGTGCTTGAGGGTGCAGGAACTGGAAACGGCATGTCCCTAACTGGAAGAAGCAACGTTACAATTAGAAGCATAACCATCAGAAATTTCAATCATGCCATCTTTTTAAACAGTTCGTCTGGCAATACATTCTCTTCAAACACCATGGCAAACAACAGCTATGGCATTTACCTCGATTCCTCTTCAAACAATAATAGCGTGTTTGCAAACACCATAACAAACACCAGTATCTATGGCATCGTGCTCTCTTCCTCTTCAAACGATAATAGCATATCTTCAAACACCATAACAAACATCAACAGTGTTGGTATCTACCTCTATTCTTCTTCAAACAATAACAGGCTATCTTCAAACACCCTAACAAACAACAGTTACTGTGCTGTCTTCCTCTCGTCTTCAAACGATAACATCATATCCGCAAATACCCTGACAAACAACAACAACTTTGGCATCAGCCTCTATTCTTCTTCAGGTAATAGTATATCCTCAAATGCCATGACAAAGAATTATGATAGCATATACCTCTATACCTCTTCAAACTATAACATCATTTCTGCAAACACTATAACCGACAGCACCAACTATGGCATTAGCCTCTCTTCTTCCTTAGGTAATATCATATCTACAAACACCATAACAAACAGCAGTGGCGATGGCATCAGACTCTCTTCCTCTTCAAACGATAACAGCATATCTCAAAATATCTTAACAAATAACCACAACGATGGCATATACCTCTCTAACTCTGCAAACGATAACAGCATAACTGGAAATACCATAGCAAACAACACACAATATGGCATCTACCTTCTTTCCTATACAAACGATAACAGCATAACTGCAAATACCATAACAAACAACTACGATGGTATCTATCTTTTTTCTAATACAGAAAACAACAGCATATCAGCAAATACCATAACCAACAATCAAAACGATGGCATCTACCTCTCGCTTTCTTCAAACAATAACATCATATCTGCAAACAGCATAGCAAATAACGACGGTGGTGTCTTCTTGGATGGCCCTTCAGGCAACATCATATCTACAAACGCAATAACAGACAATGACGTTGGCATCGAGCTTTCTGGCTATTCAAACAACTTTATTTCCCATAACAACTTCGTGGACAACACGGCACAGACAGATACGTCGCCTGGGTCGAGTGATACTTGGGATGATAACTACTGGAGCGATTACAACGGGACAGATTTGAACCATGACGGCATTGGTGACACTCCATATATCATTGATGCAAACAACGCAGACCATTATCCACTGCTGAGCGAAATTGACGTTTCTCTGACCTCGCCTTCTCCAAATCCTTCACCTTCAATCCCAGAGTTTCCAGCATGGATAGTTCTCCCTGTAGCTGCGATGATAATGCTATTGGCAGCAACAAGACTTAGAAAGAAGAGAACCTGAAAGCTGAATAAACTGGTTTTATTAAACCCCACGTGAAAATGGTGGGTGCCCACCACATCAACCAGAAGACCGATTCGTTAATCGTGCTATTTTCGTTTCCTGAAGAGTATAGCTTCGTCAGATTAGAGAAAGAAAGGGGATTGTGCTTGCGATACAGAAAAATGAGGAATTGTGGGAGACATCTCCATTTGTCCGTGGTTCAAATCCCACCCTGGTCTCCAGAAATTGAAAACGTCTACGTGCACGCTATTATTAGAGCTACTCGTATAGTCGTGTCAATACGAAGCGGTCATCCGATATTTCTTTTAGCAGCTCCCACTTTTCTTCAAGAAGTTGAAGCAGGTTGTTTTCTCCTTTAACAATCTTTATTTCCTTTCTTCTAAGGTTCGATTTACTCATCTGGCTTCGCTGATCGGAATCCAAATTGTTTTTTTTGTTCGGCTCTTCGCTTAACTTTCTAATCTCGTCAAGCGCTTCATCAATATGCTTGTATTTTGCCAGGGCATCTTCAATTTTCTTGATTCTATCTTCAGAGTAACCAAGCATTTTTGCGGTATCGATTACTTGCCTTTTGCGTCTTTCTTCTTCCTCCTGCGCATTATGTTCCGTTCTTGTTGTTTGCAGGTACTCTTGGCTTTTCCGATAAGCTTCTCGCATATCTTCAATAACACTCTCGGAGAGTCGAGCCTTGTTGGTCGTATAGCGATTTTCAATATCGCCCTTGTGGCCCATCCAAAACTGCCGATAATCACGAAGCACCAACCCCTTTGATTCCGCAAGCATTAGTTGTGTATCAAAATACGACCTCAAGACATATGGTCGCCATTTGAGTCCGGCCGCTCTTAGGGAGTTTCGAATGTTGTCTCCAATATTATTCGCTCTTATGAAGGGCTTCATCTTTAGCTTCGGCGTGATCAAAGGTGACGTTGCTGTGAGCTTCTCTCCTTCGCTTAACCTTTCGTCAAGATAGTCTTGGATGTATTCGCATCCTTCTTCGCTTAGGAAAGTGAAGTATTGATGGCCTGCTTTGCTCAGTTCTCGGCGAACGACCACCATTGCGGGTTTCTTTTCAAAACGTGCTATATTGTTCTCAATTTTTAGTTCGGGCAAGTCTGCAATTGTCAACCCATCTTCGCCTGTGTAGTTTCCCAAAACTTCTATACGCGCTCCACTATGGGCAACAAGTACACAGGCTGCTCTTGTTTTCTTGTCTCCGGAATGAAAAACTCGTCTTAGCTCTTCCTTAGTAGGGACTCTTTCGTCCCTAAGTGAAGGTGCATCTCGGGCTCCTTTAATCTTGATCTTGCGCTTTACTTCTTTTCCGTTGTGGGAAAGCCAGGATTTAAGACACTTTAGAGTTGAGTCTATGTAACTCCCTGTGTAACCTTCTTTCTCCATGGCGGAAACATAATCGAGCATCAAGTTGTAGATTTCAAGCTCACCCAAAAGGGCAAACTTCTTCGGAGTTGTTTTCGCGGTCTCGCAGAATGCTCCAACTCGCCTCAAGTAAACGTCGGCAGTAGCTCGGGATCCCCTTGCCAAGTTATCATACCAGCGCCTTACGTCTGGGTCTTCAAAAAGATACAAATACTTGTTTTTAGGCTGGGTCTTCTTTTGCGGGGGCGTCATAATTATCTTTTGTGAGGCGATTGCATATAAGCGTTGTCGCGGTCTGAACCCATTTGGGAGTGGACTGGGGGGGATTTGAACCCCCGACCTCTTGAGTGCAAGTCAAGCGTTCATACCAGCTGAACTACCAGCCCGTGCTGAACTTTCAGCAAAGATAGAAATAACCCATGATATTTAGCTTTTGTCCGCCAAACAAAGAACGGTAGCCGCAAACTCTCTCACATGGGGGGCTTGAATTGGTGAAGATTCGTTAAAGCACGAATATGAGTACGCTTATAGAAACAGTATCAGAAACTGGGGATCGATGCAAGTTTGTAGCTTCGGAGAGAACCGCAAAAGCCATAAAACAAAAACTACCACTATTAAGGGGTGGCCTTAATGCTCGCCTTAAAAACCGTCAAAATTGTTCCACCGCATGACACCAACATAATCTTAGGGCAGGCTCACTTTATCAAGACCGCCGAAGACCTCTACGAAGCCCTCGTGAACGCCGTGCCCAACGTCAAATTCGGCTTGTCATTCTGCGAGAGTAGCGGACCTTGTCTGGTTCGAAGCGAAGGCAACGACTCTGAATTAAAACGTGTCACATCCGAAAAAGCACTTGAACTCGCCTGTGGACACAGCTTCCTAATCATTCTTCGCAATGCTTACCCAATAAACGTCCTGGACAAAATTAAGGCAATCCCCGAGGTCTGCGGCATATACGCGGCAACAGCGAACCCGCTGGAAGTTGTTATAGCAGAAACGGAGCAGGGGCGAGGAATAATGGGCGTAGTCGACGGTTTCCGAAGCAAAAGCATAGAAACGGAAAGCAACGTCAAAGAACGCAAAGAGTTCCTGCGGAAAATAGGCTACAAACTCTAACATTGTAAACCCGAAACTCTTTTTAACCCACTAAACATCAAAACTTCACATCGCACGGTGTTTCTCATGAGCACAACCGAACAAGCAACCTTGACGGAAGGACGGAAACAGAGGCTTCTTGAACAGCGGCATCAAATCGAGCAGCTCCGTGGTCGCATGAGCAAGATTAAACACAAGATCGCTGTCATAAGCGGTAAGGGCGGAGTTGGCAAAAGCACTGTCACCGTCAACTTGGCGGCAGCCTTTGCCAAACGCGGGTACAGCGTGGGCATTTTGGACGCCGACATCCATGGACCCAGCGTTCCGCGGCTTCTTGGCTTGTCGGGGCAACAGGTCAAGCTGGGTCCACCGGGAGCGTTTCCAGTCAAAGGACCTTTAGGCATCAAAATTATCTCCATTGACTTCTTTCTACCCGAAGAAGTCCCAACCATTTGGCGAGGACCACTAAAGATGGGCGCCATCCGCCAGTTCCTGCAAGATATCGTATGGGGCGACCTAGACATACTGTTCATCGATTTGCCCCCAGGAACAGGCGACGAACCCCTAACTATCGCTCAATATCTCCCCGAAATGGACGGTGTAATAGTCGTAACCATGCCCAGCGAACTCTCCAGCGCCATCGTTAAGAAGGCCATAACGTTCGCCCTCAGACTGAACATGCCCATCATAGGCGTAGTTGAGAACATGAGCGGTTTCGTCTGCCCCCACTGCGGAACCAAAACGGAGATCTTCCAGTCAGGAGGTGGAGAAAAAATGGCAGAGGAATCCGGCGCTGCTTTCTTAGGCAGCATCCCAATAGACCCCAAGATTGGTGCGGACGCGGATCGCGGCAAACCCTTTGTCATTTCACACGAGGATTCAGCCGCAGCGAAAGCCTTCGTCGGAATCGTGGAGAAAGTAGAATCATACCTCAAACAAAGAGAACAAATCAGAAATCAAAAAGCACCCGGTGCTACTTAACACACAATATCGACTATGTTGGGCTGTTTTAACACAAAATAAGGAAAGAGTTTGAAAGCAAAACTTTGAGTTGATCCTCTAAGGCTTTGCCATCGCTATCTCTATCGTGGAAACCATTCTGGACTTGGTCTCGCCTTCGCGTGGCGGCATCTCAGCTGTTCCGATGGCTATGCTGGTCACTTTGAGGTCTTTCATGAATCTGCTTCTGGTGATTTCAGCTACGTCGACGGCGGTTGTAATGGCTTGACCACGTGCTTTCAGCGTTACCTCTTTAAGTGTGCCTGAAGAGAACGCTGTTATGATTGCTAGCACATAGCTCATTGGTGGTTTGTTCCCGACAAAGATGACATCTTGTTGTTTTTCAGTCATTTTTCATCCTCCTTTGTATAGTAGATTCGTGACAGCATATAGTCTCAACTTACTTATAAACTGGATTAGAACCTGCGCCTTTGAACATACAAATGTTTTAGTCCCAACTTTGTAATGCTTTTCCGAAACGCTCCTCAACTTCTCATTTTCGCACTTCAGCCAAGCTTCTTGTCTTGAAATAGAAGTTGGTAGCTAACGATTACGTATTTAAGATGCACAAAACCATTAATTGTTAGGGTGGGGGTTCATGCAATCCAATAAGGACGCACTCATCGCGTACAATGTTCTAAACAAAAAAATAGTGAGCAAGGGATTTTGCACTTTATGCGGAGCATGTGAAGCTGCTTGTCCGACGGGTGCCATTTCTATAGAGAACGAAAACAATCGCCATCTGCACGACTGCTCCAAAGATCTGGATCTGTGTCCGATTTGCTATGAGGTCTGCCCTCATTCAGAAGCACTCCAGCTTAGAGCCCAAAAATCTGTGTCGGATGCCCCTAACAAAAATGAAGCATTGGGGTATTACCGTAAAATTGTTCTTGCCCAAGCGACCGACCCAGAATTGAGGAAGCTGAGCCGGGGTGGCGGAGTGGTCACATCTCTTCTGACATATGGTATTGAGAAGAAGCGTTTTGACAGCGCCATTGTTTCCAAGGCTGAGCCAGAAAATCCTGCCATGCCGAAAGCTTCAGTTGCAACCGTTCCAGACGACATTCTGTCTGCGGTGGGCAGCAAGTTCTTTCCTTCTCCAGTTGCGAAGGCTTACGGCAGCGCGGTTTTTGGCTACGGAAAAACGAAAATTGCCTTCGTCGGCGTGCCCTGCCACATGCTGGCTTTGCGCAAAATCGAAGCTTGGCACCACAAGATCGGCGAGAACCTGGGAATAGCCATAGGGCTTTTCTGCTTCGGAACCTTCTCCATGGCGCCACTGCTCAAGTACATAGAGGAAAATTATCACGTCAAACCTTCAGAGATTAAACATCTGCGATTATCCAACAAGTTTGTGGTTCAAACAGAAAAAGAAATAATTCGTATACCCGTTTCAGAAATTGAAAACATAATTATGCCCAGTTGCAGGACATGCACGGATTTTACCGCCGAACTAGCAGACATCTCAATTGGCAGTGCCTATCCGCTCGAAGACTGGTCAACAGTAATTATCCGAACTGAAAAAGGAGAAGAATTCTTCTACGATGCAGTGCAAAATGGCGTAATCAACACTTGGGTCATTGAACAGGAACCCGAAGTGTACGAACGCGTAGTCAGAGCCGCCATGAAAAAGAGAACTGCTGCAATTCAGGAGGCCAAAAAACTAGAGGATAAGGTTGGTTATGTTCCGGTTCTTATGCTAAGGGAAACAGACGCGCTTGCCCATGTGAAAGTAGAAGATATCATGACCAAGGACGTGAAAACCGTACACCCCGATATGAAACTAAGCGAGTTCACTGATCTAGTGGTAAAGCAACACCACATGGCATACCCAGTGCTAGATGACAAAGGAACGATTGTCGGAGTCGCAACCCTAGAGGAGGCATGGCAATTTGACAAAGCCAGCCGAGAGAAAACATTACTCAGCCAAATCCCCCGCCCGAAACCCGCTGTGGTCCACCCAGGCGAAACAGCTCTTGACGCCTTCAAGAAAATGACTGAGCAAAGTACCGGTCGCGTATTGGTTGAAGATTCATCAGGAAAACTTTTGGGCATGGTCACGAAGACTGACCTCATGCATACACTAATTGAGCATTGCTGAAAAGTTGTATCCTTAACCGATCGCTCACTTTTTCTCTCTCAAGACTCCCTGACTACTTGAATGATGGCTAACAGGTCTTAAAAATCTTAAGAAATCTTGCGGCCTTCGTCGCTGGGAACAACTAAAACTCGTTGCTCATTTGTGGCTTCCCTAACAGCCTTACAAGAAATACCTACAGTTGAGACCTGATGTTACAGTTTAAATATCGCTTAACATGATGGTTTTGTATGAGCTATCGAGGTCAATCTGGCTCTCGCCGGGGCGCAGGCGAAAAGTTCCAGAAATCATCTCATGAGAAAGCTAAACCTAAAACGCAGAAGAACAAGTCCAATGTAAAGTACGCAGAGGAAGAGCCTGTTGTCTCAGCGCAAGAGATCGCGGAGAAAACCATGGCTAGCCTAAGTATGCTTGGCACCCAAACGTTTGCGCTTTCACCTTTTAATCAGTACTATGACGATTGGCTAGTTAATCTGCGGCAAGTTGTCTCAGGATTCGAGTCTAATGCGACCGTAAATGCGGATGAAGAGTTCGTGAAGGATCGCGTTCAAATACTTGCGAACATCGAGGGAGAACTGGCGAAAAAGAGACTAAGAGAAGCTGAGCTTGAAGCGTCGGCGAAGACGCTTGCAGAGAGCAACCACCTTCTCGTAGAAACGGATGCAACATATGCAACACAAACTCGAGAGCTATCAGCGAAAAGCAACAGCGAAATCGAACGCCTCACAAGGAATGTTCGCGACTGTGAAGAGGAACTCGACAAAATCGGTCAAATGAATACAAGCTTCTTTGGTTTCAACAAGAAAGCCAAGGCGAAGAAACAGAATGAAGCAACTCAAAGACTCACCGCGGCTAAGGGCGAACTGGAGATTGCCGTGCAGAACTTCACCATTGAACAGGATAAGCTCCACGATGAATACCAGATAAAGAAGCAAGTAACCATCGAGAAGGTGCAGAGTTTAGAGAAAGAAATCGTAAGCATAGAAATTGATACATCAACAGAAGTGAGGCAGACGGCGACTGCGGCATTGTCAAACGCGGTGAAAGCGTTGTTGCGAAGAAAGGCTGCTTCTACTCAGTAGGCTTGAATGAAGAGTTTTATCTCGTGCTGAGCTATCCCAAGAGTTTCAATATTCCTCATTTGGTTCGTTTATGCAAGGAAAATGCGATTTGGGCTGACGAAACCAAACCAAGAAGTCCCGCAATTACAAAGCAAACTGTGCTTAGCCAAACTATGGGGGAGAGGAGTCCTGATAAGATGAATAATAAACGTTCAAAGCGTCCAAACAGCACGTAATCCGTTTTTAAACCGCAGCGATAGCTCACGGTCCGGAGTGCAAGCAGGGATATCGAACCGATGATTGCAAACATTCCCAACGGTTGAATTATTCCTCCTATCAGCGCGCCAACAACAACGGCGAACTCCGCTGAGCGGTCAGCGATCGAATCAAACACCAAGCCGAACTTAGATTCTAAATGGAATTTCCGAGCGATTGTTCCGTCCAGGACGTCGCAAAAGACACTTAGGATACCTAGGGCGAAAGCTAGCGGTAGCTCGCGAAGGGCAAATAGAATGCCGCTTGACATGCCAAACGTCAAGCCCAGAGACGTCATAATGTTGGGCGTGATTCCCCAGCTGTACGCAAACAAAGCTATCCGAAACATAACTGCGTCTTTTCCCGAGCGCATGCCATACAGCCCCATGGATATTCCCACCCTGAGTTCTATGCCTACTGTGTTTTAAGTAATTCGGATCTGACTTTTGGACGCAATGTCGACTTTGAACAAAATAAGGTCCTTGTCAGCTAAACAGGATTGAAAAAAGTTGGTAATAGGTTTCAGTTACCTTTTGGGGTCTGGTCAGGCGTGACCGTTCTTGGTTTCTGAAATTCTTTATAGGCAAAAAAGACAATCAGGAGGCTCCAGACGACTTCGACCGCCATGCCCACGTTCAAGGCGAACAAGAAGAAACCGGCGATTCTCTGCGCAACGGTTGCAGCAATGGCAAGCAGGGTGCCCCACTTTCTTTTCCTCATTATGCCGAGAAACGCAACTGCGAACACAGCAGCGGCTACGCCGGCGTCTGCAATTGCCATAATGGGGTCTACGGCTAATGTGGAGCCTGAAAACGACGTCTGCGTTAGGGGCAAAGCTATCCAGATGGGAATCGAGAGAACGTCGAAAGCAATGTTCAGCCAAACTAGACGAATGAGTATCCTGTGCGAGTCTGAGAGTATTTTTGACATGCCCAAGCTTTTCTGCGCGTTCGCTATTAATCGTTGCGGTTGCCTTTCCAAATCATGAGTGTATAGATTCCAAATCTATTGGAGAAATAGATTCAATAGTTCGCCTCGGTGCAGGGGCTGGGATTCGAACCTCTTCACTCGCTGAGATATCACCAGCAAAACCCCTTTTTCTTTTTGATTACCAATAGCATGAATAAAATTAGAGAAGAAAGAGTGGGTGCTCGCATTATCGTAGCGTTTCATTTTTGGGTTCGATATTTTTTTATCTTAACCTGTAATCAAATAGAGCATGGCAGCTAAATTTAATGTGAGACCGGCTAATTTCAGAGATCTTGAAAAAGTTTCAAAACTTTTTGGATCCATAGTGACCTCTTTGGAATATTACAATACCTTAGCCAAAGAAACAGAACTGAACAAGAATACTCCAAGCAGATTGTCGGAAAGGTTGAAGAATGATCCTCTTTCAATAATCATAGCAGAAAACAGCAATGAAAAAGTCGTCGGCTTCACTTTTTCCCATTTTAACGATTACACGGTCTACCTTGATTGGTACGGAGTAGACCCCACATTGAGACGCAATGGAATTGGCAAAGCACTCTTAGAAAATACTTTTGAAGCAAGCAAGAAACGGGGTGCACACAAGATATGGTGTGACACCCGATCAACAAACGAGCCTTCAAAGAGTTTACTTAGAAAAGTTGGATTCAGAAAAATTGTTGAAATAAAGGATCACTGGTACAGACAAGACTTTGTCTTTTGGGAGAGATTCTTGTGACACAAAGAGACGACGGCCCGCAATCAAAAGAGGACTGAGAAGGCTTTGTGCGCGATTAGCGTTTGGCTCCATGAACAAAACCCTTAGCAGACTCCTCAAGAGACGTTAGCTTAACTCCAAAAGCCTTCGAGAGATCAGTCATCCCAACATCAGAGTCATAGAAGACAAACGAACCTACAAGCTCAGCGACTGGGTCAGGAAAACCGGCCAAAGGGCGACCAAAACCAACACTCTCAACAGCACATCGCAACTCAAAACCTGCCCAAAGATCTTTGCAGCCTCCCGAAAAGATAAGGCCTTGGGGCCACCGATAATTAGACGTTGGTTCAGAGCTGCTGAATTATCAACCGAACCCACAATAAACTTCAATACATCAACAGCTGAAATGAAGGAATGCTTCCGATCGCCGCTGCCCACCACAGTTACTGGACGACCAGACACAGCAGGCATCCCCAACAACAATCGCCAGAAACAAATAAGATGCATAACACGCGCGCTTAGCGCCTGAGTTCTTTCTTTGCGGCGCAGCCTAAACGTACGTGCGTTGTTTATTCAGGGGTTTGGACATGTGAAGGGTCCTTGGTTGCTCTGAGCATTTTCCATCCACCAAAGAAGTCCTTTTTGTAGAGATGGAACAGGCTGCAGTTTTCGCACTTCATTATTTTAGTTCCCTTAGTCACATCTACTTCAAACAGTTCCAAATTTCCGCTGCAATTATAGCACGTGTAATTGTTTGTCTTTGATTTTGACTCCAAGTTTTACTTTTCTCCGTGCTGAACCGGTACTATTGACTTGCTTGTATAAAACCTTGCATCCACAACAAGCGTGGATATTTCGGATTCTGCTACATTATGGCGCTCGAAACAGCCTTTATACGGTTTTGTACGTCGATGTATAGTGTTTAATCAGAAATGATAAACGGGGTGGAATTGTGGAACTCCTAGAACAAAACGCTCTGCTTCTACTAGCAATAAAGAAATCCCGTGCAGGCTGGACATACGACAGTGATTTTTGGAAGGTTGTCAATAAGATAGAAAAGGGCAAAAAACTCCAGAAAGATGAATTCGACGTAATCCACCAAATCCTCTTTCAATAGGCGCTCGTAGCCTGTGGACTAACCCTTCGGCCTTTGCAGGCTTGTTTTTTCTTCTGCAGCCCAAAATTGCCTGGTTTATTTCTTTGTTTGGCAGCTCGCCATGTTTAGCGATGCGTTTGTTTATTCGGTTGTACATTGCTTCAAGTTCTTTGGCTACGTCAGGCACCTGTAGTTTCGTCATGATAACGGCATCTTCGTACCCGTAAACGAGAAGTTTAGTTTTTGGCTCTATGCCCAGTCTCTTGCGTATGTTCTGGGGAATTACGACTTGGCCTTTGTCGCTAACTACCGTAACGTCGGCTTTCTCGCTTTGAACCATAAGCTAACCCAAATATATTCTTACTTTCTTACCTCAAAAATGTACTCATCCAAAACGCCCAATCACAGAAAAACAAACATTACCTTCATTGAGGCAAACAGGCAACCACGCAATCGACGCCCTCCGATACAGGTTTCCGCTGAAGTTTGCGGCTCCGCTTTGTGCCTTCGGGTCAAGTTGACTACCCTCAAGGCTCTAAGGCAACTTTGTTATTCCATCTACGTGCACAAAATGCTCATCGAAAGAGTAAATCTCCCTTACACTGTTCTGCTGCATCACGTCAACCGCCAGTGCGTCATTAGATTCAAGCTTGAGGTCTTCTCCCAACTCGACGGCAGCAAAGTATTGGTCACGCGAAACACCAACTATTCTCAGGTTGTCAATCATAAACAAACCCCTCATCACTTCTGTAAGCTGTTCCCGCTGCATGCCATGCTTTAGGATATTTGCAACCTCCGAGACATGAACCACAGTCATCAGCACTTCTTCTTTGCCCTCCGAAATGTCGGAAATTATTTTCTTAGCTTGCTCTTTCATCTGATTCTCTTTTTCGGACAGAGGCTTTTTTGGTTTGTAGAAGGCATAGATGAAGACGTTCGCGTCTAGAAACCTCATTTTTCTTTTTCCTCGTAGAATTGTTTCTCGAATCGAATCCAGCTTCCGATGGAGTCTACGCCTAAATCGACTTGGTCAAAGCATTTTTTCAGGTCAATTTGGCGTTTGGGAACCACTTTAAGGTAGCCTTTGCGTTTGATGACGAAGACTTCTTTGCCTTCGCCAAGCTCCAATGCACGCCAATCCGCAGGAAGGATGAGACGCCCCTGAGCATCCATTTTTTTGACCTCTACACCAGTTTCCACGCTAAATCACCACAAATAACTTACTGCTCCTACACCCATAAAGGTTTTCCCTCAAACCACAAATCTCATAACTGAAAAGCCCAGCACAAGGTCGAAGTGAAAGAAAGAGACCACGCAGCAGACGCCGTCCGATACGGGCTGCCGCTGAAGTTTGCGGATCCGCTTTGTGCCTTCAAATTCCGGTAACCGGAAAGAACAGCCTTCAACGTCTCCTCTTAAAATTGACCAGCGCGCCCACAGCTACAGCAATAACAACAATTCCACTTAGAGCTAGTATTGGCGTTAATTCTAAAGTCTGATTATCATCTGAGGTTGGAATAGGAGTGGGATTAGGCTCCAAAGTTGGTTCTATTGTTGGGGAAGGAGAAGGTGAAGGGCTTGGGGTAGGTGTTGGAAGGCTGACGGCGAAGAAAATAGTATCAGATTTTCCCATCTTACCAAATGTGTCATTAGCATAGACAACTATGCTGTGATTCCCCTCTGTTAGTCCTGTCAAGGTAAGGTTTCCGTTTGCTGTCACGTTTGCTTGATTGTCCAAGCTGAATCCAAGCCATGAAGTAGTTTCATTAACACTAAAAACCAATGGAACGTCAGGTATGCTGTATGTTGTGTTCTCTATTGACAAATTGGCTATGACTGGAGAACCGACCATAAACGTGTACGTTACACTGATAGAAACATCATGCCAGCTGTTAGACTGATAGTTATAGACGGTGTATGCTGCAACTGAAATAGTAAGGCTATGCTGCCCTAAAGATAGCGAACCTACATCTTGTGTATATCTAATGTTCCTAACGTCATAATTTGGACCTCTTTGAATGAAGAAACCCTCAAAACCGTATAATGTGTCATTAGATAAGATTTGAGTCTGGTCAAGACTAAACGTCACGGACTTTATTTGACCCAAAAATAGAGTAAAAGGACCCAGCGATGCAGGTCCAGGAGGTGAACCAGGATAACTCCAAGCCCATGTTTGAGGCATACCCACATCAAAAACTATACTTGTTTCATTCTGCTGGACTGTTCCATTTGTTGGTGAAGATAAAGATATGATGGGTTTGTCGGTTAAAGGTGTTATATTAAAGTAGTATAGAAAAGACGTCATAGGGTTTGCTTTAGCCAAGTTCACGAAGCCTAATTCAGCCGTTGATGCTAACAGCAAACAGAGCATTGCTGCCATGAATATTTTCTTTCTCATTGGGTTCATGTAACTATGGGTTTAACTTTCCTTAAGATGTTTTTTGTAAAGATTTCTTGACACAAAAAAGTTGGGCGGTTGAGGCGTTGCATAAATCTTATAAGCGTAGCGCTTGAGATTTTGGGCCCTCACTTTTGCGTGAGCAAGGTTTCACAAAACTCAGAACTTGCCCCAAGGCTCTAATTTCTTGATGGAATTTTAATCACACGCACGCGATTCTGGAGGCAAAAGCGAGCCTTCAACGAGCGATAGACCGTGGCCTGTTATTTCGTTCAAGTTTGCTTTAGCTCTTTGAACCGATGCACTTTAGTCTTGGCTAAATCCATAACAACTTTTCCTTTCTCAACACTAAGGTAAGCAGAAATCGTGCCAACATTAGCCATCCCTGGAATTACTTTGAAGGATTCCGGCAAAGCACTTCTTATTCCCTCACAACCAGCAAAACAACTCAAAGCAATTGCCGCATCAGAATTCTCACATGCTTTAACTACCGCACTTCTGTCCTTTGCATTCTGCCAACATAGACCCCAATGAGGAAACCCGAAAATCTTCACATTCGCAGATTTTCCTTTGCTTTCTAGCAATTCCTTAACACGATTAGCTTCTTGGCTAATAGCATACATTTTAGACCTTAAACCTCCAAGGGATGTTTCTCCTATAACGGAAATGCCATTAGAATAGGCAACGCTTTGGTTAGCACAGTAGGGGCATCCAATTACGGTAATAGATTTTGCATCTCCAACTTGTTGCAGAAGATGCTCATCACCTACAATTTCAGAATAACTTCCCAATATGATTCCTCACTTTTGTATCAGATCAACTTGTATTAAAGACTATAGCGCGTGTGCGTTATGCAATAAACCTCAAACGTAAAACTACCAAAAAGGGAGCTGGAGGACGTGGCGTTGGCTCGCAAGAAAACCTATTGTCTGGGTTTAACCATGGACGAAGAGACTTTTCTGAAGCTTCAGCAGATTTCAGCCCAGGGACTCCAGGACCTGAAAGCCGATTTGGAGACCGCGTTGAAGAGCAGAGTTGCCGTTTTCGCGGCTGCCGAAGAATACGCTCTTGGCAATCTAGCGATGCAATGAGCACGCGCATCGACGGCTATAAAACAAACCTCCTTTGCGAGAAACTCGAGAAAATAGAATAATCTTGTCGCTTGGCGTTTCAACTTGGCTTTCCGCTGGTTTTTTTGGGGGGGAGGCGGATAATGAATTTGGTGCCTTTGCACACATCACTTTCGAAGGTAACGGTGCCCCCCAAAGCTTCTGTCATTCGCTTAACAACGGCTAAGCCAAAACCTTGTCCTTTGGATTTGGTTGTGAACAGGGGCGTGAACAGTTTGCTTCTTAACCCTTCAGGAATCCCGACACCTGAGTCTTCGACCGTTATCACAGAGTCATTTGCATCTTTGAAAGCATTGATGGAGAGTTTTCCGCCTTCCGGCATCGCTTGAACTGCGTTAGCCACCAAGTTCCCCAGAACTCGTTTCAGTATGTCAAAATCTGCCCAAAGAGATTTTGCTTCATCTGCCACTTTTACTTGTGTTTTGATGTTTGTTGGAACGCCATTTTTGTCGATAAGTTCCTCTATGAGCTTTTGAAGGTTGGTTTCTTTGGCTACTGGATTGATAGGCCTAGCGTAATCCTGCAGGTCTTGCACAATTTTGTTAATGTAAACAATGTTCTTTTCAATCTCTTCCAAGCTTTCTAATGCGTTCTTTTTCTCTTCTGTATTGGCAGTTGAAGCTAATTCCGTTTTAGCCAAGTAAACGTCACTTGTAATAGCTTGCAGCGGATTGCGGATGTCATGGCCAACCATACCAGCAGTCGCCCCAATACTAGCCAAACGTTCGGCGTCCCTAAGTTGTTTAGTGCGTTCTTCAACCAAGTTTTCTAAATTCGTACTGTAATCTTCAAGTTTCCGCTCCAACTCTTTACGTTCGCTAATATCATGAAAAACAAGCACAACACCTGTAATGTTACCGTTTTCGTCTTTTATTGGCGCACCGCTATCATCAAGAGGGACTTCACTGCCGTCTTTCCGAACTAAAATTGTGTGGTTGGCTAACCCAATAATCATGCCCCTCTGTAGGACTCTGGGAACTGGGCTTTCTACCTCACTGCGGGTTTCCTCATTGACTATGTGGAACACTTCGCTGAGCGGTTTTCCCAAGGCTTCGCTGAGCGTCCAACCCGTAGATTGCTCTGCGATAGCGTTCATGAATGTGATTGTGCCCGACACGTTAGTGGCTATAACTGAATCTCCAATGCTTGACAGGGTAGTCGACCAGCGTTCCTCGCTTTCCTTTAATGCCTGTTCAGCTACCTTGCGCTCTTCAATTTCTTTTTCTAAATCAATTTTGGAAGCCATAACCGTTTTCAGATTCTTAGTCATTTGGTTTATGGAACCGGATATGTCACCGATTTCATCCTTATTGTCTGATTTCAAGGTATGATCAAGATTTCCTGAGCCGATAACTGCTATTCCAGACTGCAGTTCGGAAATAGACCTTAGCGTATTACGGAAGGTTATTTGATAATATGTAACGAAGTAAGCGCCAAACAATCCTAGTAACGCAAAAATCAGAATCAGGCTTGTGGAGTTAAGCCCGTCAATTTCAGTACCGAAACTTTGCGACAAATGCTGAGCATCGATTAAAAGGGCTTGGTTTTGCAAAGCCATCCTACTCCAAATGGCTTGAAATGCGGGAATAATTCTAATGCTAAGGTTGCGTGGAGCATTTTCGAGATAGGAAGCTACTTCTGTCCAGCGGCTATTTAGTAGTCTTGCATCATCTTTCACGCTGTTGACTGTTGACTGCTGCTGTAGACTGTTAGGTCTAAGCTTTGAAATGTCCGTGGAAAGTAAGTTGAATTCTGTTTGCCATAGGGGCAATCCAGAGCTGTCCTGAAAGAGAAAGTAGTCGTTTGAAAGGTATTGGAGGTTGCTTGCGCGGGTTTGGATGTCACGGGAGAGGGTTTCCTGATTGTTCAAGTAGGCTGTTTGCTGGGCGGTTACAAATGCAGAAGCGACAATTATTATTAGAAATATTGTAAAAATTGTGATGCTTAAGAGATTCTGGTTTCTGATTCTCATTTTACGTTCCCAAGCCTATAATATTTACAGATTCGTGTCTGATAGACTTCAAGCCGTCTGCGTAAATGTAGTCTAACAGGTTAGGAATTGAAGATCTATTGGTTAGGTTGTTGCCTATTAGCCATCTGGCTTCATCTTGCATTAACAATACAAAAGCCTGGTTGAGGGCAACTGAGTATTCATAGTCCGGCCAAACAGATGCTGTATACGAGGTAGTGAAGTTTAGGTTTCTTGCTACTATACCAATAGCTTGATCTTGATAATTTGTGTTTAAGTTTTCGGCTTGAATTAGCGTTTTTAAAAACCGAACGACCAAATCTGGATGCGTTTTCACCCAGTTTCTCGTGCAAACTGCCTCAAAATAGCCTGACTGGTCAGCTTGTGCTGGCCAAACCACAATTCTGTTGCCTAAGAGGTCTTGGATTTGATTTAGAAAAGGCTGAAACGTTAATGCTACATCGACAGTGCCATTTGCAATGGCGTTGGGCGTTTCTGCAAAGTTGAGATTAACAAGCGTTACTTGGCTTAGATTTATGCCGTTTAAATCAAGGTATCTTCCAAGATAAAATTGGTTGGATGATCCTATCGCAACCCCTATCCTCTTACCAGCGACGTCGGAGACATCGTTGATGCCTTTGTCGGTTCTACCAACAAGATATAGGTTAAGGTACTTCGAAACGCTTCCAAATGCGTATAGGCTTGCATTCTGCATTGCGTTGTTGGCTACCACAAACTCTGAGGCGGTGGCGATATCTACTTCTCCGTTTAGCATTGCTCTTGTGGCAGCAGCTCCCGAAGTATAGTTCTTTAATGTTACGTCAAGACCGTTTGCGGAGAAATATTTTTGGTCGTTTGCTATGTAAATTAATGAATTGTATTCGGAAGGGTAGACTCCAAGGGTGATAGGTTCTATGATGCCTGTGTACGGTTTTTGGGAAGTAAGGTAAACAAATGAGCTTAATGCAATTGCGGTGATCAAGATGATGATAGCTAGAACTGTTAAATTACGTTTTCTTCTTTGCCTCGTCATGTCTTGACCTCAGAAATACACAGCTTATTACAATTGGGTTGGAGAATAACATATATAATTATCTAATTAGTCAGCAAGACTGCTCTGTTTCAAGTTCTAATGAGGTCAAATCTTGAAAATGGGTTCGATCGCTTTGGGAATCAGAAGTTATGATAGGGAAGTCCGTACAAAGCCGATCTTGGGATTGAGGGGCTTGAATAAAGCAGAAGCCTTAGCAGTGCTGCACGAAATTTTCGACTCGTGCAGAGAATCACTTACTTTGGCTTGTGTTTCTCTTGATGCACTGCGGGCGCTCAAAGAGGTATGTTTCGTATAGAATTATGTCCAACCTTTAACATTTGATGATTTCCGCTGTTGCTTTCACGATGTTTTTGCCGTAGCCAATCGCGGAATTGCCTTTGAATAGGCGACGCGGAAATAATTATGGACTACAACATGGACGCTTTGACTCCTGCAGTGTCCGGAGCTGGACAACAGACGTTCACTTGGAGCATGGAGCGCCTATTCACAGACGACACTTACATTGCGTTGCTTTTGGCTGGAACAAAATTCAATTTTGTGTTTGCTCCTCAAGGAAGCCCCTACGAAGCCACACAGTATGAGACCTGCACCAACTACACAATTCTTAGCTGCGAACGAACTGCCGATGCGGAAACCGATGCGTAAAATCAGTCATTATCCACGGCGATTCCCACACCTGCCCAATGCCACAGCTTCACAGATGTGCCTCTCTGAGGATTTATGTATTAACCTAAACGGACTTAAACGCATAGTGCTTTTAGACACCCTGGGAAACGCAGCTCAACTCAACGCAGATGTGAAAAAACTGGTAACTGGTCTCGAGATCCTCGAAACGCGATCCGTAGGCTTCGGAAACGTCAAAACCTTTATCCAAGAAGCAATTGAAAGGAACAAACACAAACACGCAGCATCTAAAGCTTAGACGGGCTGTCTCGTGAGCATTACTTCTCTATCTACCGAAATATTCAAAGAAATTAGCGCTATGGAAGGTTTTCACAGGAACTGAGGAGGAGGTGACGTCCCCAGTTCCTGCGTGCAAAGGAGACCTTCTCCTTTCTCCCAACGCGAAATTAAACAAGCATCAACCAGAATAAATGCAGTATTTCAAAAACAGCAATATTTCGTTCAAGAATCGGCTCTCTGTTCGTAAGTCTTCGCAATTTGGACAAATCTCAGTTTGGCTTTCCTAATTACCTAGGCAATCTCATAGAATAATAAACGGCATTTTGGACACTACCTGAGAATAGCCATTTGTCTGTTTCTTGCCAGTTGCTTCTATCGTTGAATTTCCTAAAGACAAAGTCTCGCTTTAGCACCTTGGACTTAGTTCTTTCATTCTTTGCATTCTCAACGTGAAGGCAATCTCTTCTGGTTTAGTAGTTTATTCTCTTGCCTACTGCGTCAAGTTTTGGCTTGCTTTCTTTTTCAATCATGTAGGGCAATTCAATTCTTTCTTGAAGTGCAAATACTTTGGTTCCTTTCTTAACTGCGTACCAGTGTCCTTTCTCTCCATCAAACGAAAACATTAACCCAGACATAAAATTCCTGGTAGCGTTTCCTGAATATACCGTGTTGTTTTCTGTGTCCGGTTGTCTCTTGAATCTCCACATAATCAAGTCATCAACTTGCGTCCATGTTCCATCATTGGCTCCGGCCAAGAATCCAAAGGTGCCATCAAAGTTGAAGTATATTGGGGTCCAGCTGTAGTTTCCTTTCGGTCCCCAGTCAAAGTGAAGAGTCCATGAGCCAACAGGATTCAAATTTGTTTCTCTCCTTTCTGGTTAAAACTCAAATGAATTCTTTATGTATATGAGATTTTGCTCACTTCTCCCCTGTCTAAGCTATCCGTTCTTAACTGTATACGCAAAATGAAGTGGTTATCTAGGCCTTGTTATGCTTGCAGTAAGCCCAATGGTTGTGCCTTTCATTATTGCCCAAAATGTAACATATGCTTCTGTTTCTACGGCGGGCTATGCCTGATAATTGCAGGCGAAAATATCCTCTAAGATGCCCAATGTGCGAAGAAGAACTCAAATAGCAAAGACATCCCGAACATCGGCACTTGTGTGGGATCAAAATTACGTTAACTGGGGCGTGTGGCTTCTTGTTTGATCATGCTTGATGAGGACGAAATAACTGATGAAAAACGCTCTTCACTAGCGCAGGCTAAATCCAGCATTTCTTAGGGTTCACAATATAACAATATGTAGGACAGCGAATTTGAAGGGAGGTGAAGTTTGGCCCGCCTTCTAATCTTTCCCTGTGATAAGTTGTTATAATGAGTTCTACTAATGATTTTGGGACGCTTTGTTACCAATGAAATCTCTCATAGTCTTGTTCTCGTATCATCACAATAATACTCAGAAAATTGCAGGCGTCTTCGCAAAGGTTCTGAATGCACAACTAAAGACACCGCAGCAAACAAACCCAGAAGAGCTTCAGGATTACGATTTGGTGGGCTTCGGTTCAGGGATAGACAGTAACAAACATCTCAAGTTCTGCTTGACTTTGCGGACGAATTGCAACAACTCCCAAACAAGAGTATCTCAACATCCAACTGGTAAGAAACAAAACTCCCGAAGAAATCGAGAGAACAAAACCGGATCAGATTAGTCTAGATGCACGGTTATTTCTTTTCATTTTAGTTGCACAAAGGATTCCAGAGAAAAACAACAAAACCAAGATTGCTGATCCCACATACAAATACTCTGCGGGCAAGTAACGCTCTTGGAGCGTGGGAGTTGGCTGCAGGGTTGACGTGGGTGACGCTGTTTTTTGCGGGGAGGGCGCAGGAGAATTCGATTGTGTAGTTTCAGGGGTGGGTTCGGGCGTGGGGCTAGGCATAGGTGACGGTGTGGGCGTAGGAGTTGGCGATGGAGTTGGTTGCAAACTGGAGTCGTTCCAGTAGATCAGTTTCTGGTAGCCTATGTTGTTGTTTGCCTGCGTTCCTTCGTCGTAGATTATGTCCAGTTTGTCTCCGTACTGTTCAAGGAGGTTGCCGATGGCTATGTTGAGGTTGTGGGCAAAGGAATAGTCTTCAGCGTGCCAAAGCCCCCAAACCCAATCGTTTGGGCCTCTAAATCCGTAGCCGTAGCCGCTGGGAAGGACCAGTGCGGTTCTCTCCCAGACAGAATTGCTCTTTCTGGGGTTGTTTTGGATGTATTGCCAGAACCTCTGCATGGCTTCATGGTGTTCAGGCTGCAGAATGTCTTGGGTGTAGCTTGGGTTCGTGTCAAAGATCAGGATGTATTTTGCCCCAGAATCATATGCCGTTACCATGTCCTTGAAGAGTGTCATCGCCAGATTCGAGATAAGGTGTAACATTATAGGTGTACGTGAGCACCACTCCCCAATCCTTGCTTTGAGCTTGCGCTGCGCCTCTGTTTAAAGCCACATTTATCTGTCTGCTATAGTTCCAGCCAAACTCTGCAAAAACGGTATCTTGCCCAGCTTTGTAATCAAACCAATACAGAGCATAATCCGACGTGAACAATGGGTAACCTGTCCCATTTAGAATGCTGCTGGTCCTGTCCCGCTCAAGTCGTGCACCATACCCTTCTACGAATGCGCTTGCCGCTTCAGTGTAATTGCTCACATAAATCCCGCTCCCAACATCTCCATTTGTTATTCTCACCGGACGGTCCTCAGTCCCATCTAACATCTGACCACCAGGCTCATCTTCCACAGGATCCAGAAAGCCCACAAGATGATCAGCCCAATTGGCTTTTGCATACTCGAACCACCGAGTGGAATTGAAGTAGGTCCACTGAGTCCTGTTGTAGTCTGACCAATTAGCTGGTCCACATCCAAACCCGGGCGTAAAACTCATGAATGAAAGATCCTTTGTCGTGGGCGTACTGGAAGATTTCTCCCAGAGTCTCCGCCCAACAGGATCCCGTTGTACCAACAACAAACAAGTTTGTGTACGAGCTAACTTGATCAATAAGATTTTTCGCTGCTGATGAGCCTATTCCGTAAGCCATGTCAACGCCAACATAGACGTCAGGTTGTTGACTTTGCGCTGAAACGTTATTGGACAGATTTAGGCTGGGGGTCGTGAAAAAAGAAAATATCAACACGAAAGAAACAAGAAAACCAACCAGTTTCCTAAACGTCCGCACCTCAGCAAGTTTAAAGCATGAAGATAGTTAAGACTTTACCCAATTCTGACGAATTAGCCCTAATATGTCAAACAGAGCAAAAAACTTTGGGGAAATCAACAAGCCGCAACCCTAATAGGTTTGAGAAACCGTCCCGCCGCAGCTGCAATTTTGAGCTTTGTCACTGTTCCTTGACGCCAACAGCGTAGAAGACCTGTTTGAAGACATAAGTGATGAAGCGGCACAGTCGATTCTCGCAGATTTAATCAACGCTAAAAAGTCCGACATGGAAACGGAAGAGGAGTGATTTTTGGTCTCCAATTTAGCGCGTTGCCTTGTCCCGAAAATGGTTAAAAATGGTTGTAAGTCTGATTTTGCTTATTAGAGCTCGAATGGACTTCTTTGACGAAGGGATTTTGGCTGCGCTCAAGAATGGCAAGCACAAAGATTTCTCTGCCCTACTGAGAGAAGTTGGTTTTAGCCATAACACTCTGCAGCAGCACCTCGAACGGTTAAGGGCTAGAGGTCTCGTTGTCAGGGATAAAGTGCCGGCAAATGCTCTCTAAGCATAATTGTCGAAGATTCTTGGAAAGTATTAAATCAGTGCAGGATTGTGGATTTCTTAAGAGAATTGGAGTTGGTTTGGTGGGTGACGATTTTAAAGCGGGCGACTCATGTTGAGTGGAATTCAGAAGCAGGCCGAGTTCAAGGGACCATTAAGAGGAACTCTATCTCTGAAATCAAATTCAAGTGGTACACGGGTTCACGCCTCGAAGGAGGAACCATAGTACATGATTAAGAGCGACAAAACCGACCATTTAGCCATGCACAAAGGATCAGAGCTCAAAAAATTAGCAAAGAATGAAAGACAGACGATTTTCTCACTCCAGTGCTCGCTGAAGTGACGACGATTAATAATGCTTTCTTCATAAATGCTATTTTATTGTATTTACGTAATTCACTTAGTTACTCCAAAGATTTAGAATAAGCAATAATCATGGTTTTCTTTCTCTGGAGAATAGAGTCTTTTCGTGGGCGCTAAGTACTTACAATATAATAGTGCGAAACTATTTACTTACTGTAGAATAACTTGTACAATTTTGGATCAGAAAAACGCTGTGCAGAAGGATATTAAGGATGGACTTGAACAATTTCACCATTAAATCGCAAGAAGCCTTTCAGAAAGCCACGGAAATTGCTGCGGCTAAACAGAACCAAGCCGTTGAACCCGCACATTTGTTGAAAGGAATATTGGTAGTTGATGAAAATGTGGTTCCTTATTTACTGAGGAAACTGAATGTTAATTTTGATGTTTTTTCAGGGGCGCTTGACGGATTAGTTGATGACTTGCCTAAGGTTAGTGGTGGGCAACAGTATCTTTCGTCTAATTCTAATCGCGTGCTTCAGAAGGCATCAGAGTTGGCCTCTGAATTCAAGGACGAATTCATTTCCATCGAGCATCTATTGCTGAGTATTTTGACTTTGAATGATGCAGCTTCAAGGTTGCTTGAGAATAATGGAGTTACTGAGAAGGATCTGAGGTCTGCGATCAAGCAGTTGCGGAAGGGCTCGACTGTTAAGTCTCAAACTGCAGAAGAGACCTACAATTCTTTGAGTAAATTTGCGTTGAACCTGAATGATTTGGCGAGGAAAGGTAAACTTGATCCTGTTATTGGTCGTGACGAGGAGATTCGAAGGGTTCTTCAGATTCTGTCGCGGAGGACAAAGAATAATCCGATTTTAATTGGAGAGCCGGGTGTTGGGAAAACTGCAATTGTCGAGGGACTTGCTCGCCGTATAATCGATGGGGATGTTCCTGAGAATCTGAAGGCGAAGCAAATTTTTTCGTTGGATATGGGTGCTCTTATTGCTGGTGCAAAATATAAGGGTGAATTTGAAGAGCGGTTGAAAAGTGTTGTCAAGGAAGTGGTTTCAGCTGAGGGTGACATTGTGCTGTTTATCGATGAGATTCATACGCTTGTCGGAGCGGGTGGAGGTGAAGGAGCAATGGATGCGGCTAACATTTTGAAACCTGCCTTAGCCAGGGGAGAGTTGCGTGCGATAGGTGCTACTACTTTGAAGGAGTATCAGAGGCATTTTGAAAAGGACAAAGCTCTTGAAAGGCGTTTTCAGCCTGTTATGGTTAATGAGCCTGATACGTTGGATGCTATTTCCATTCTTCGGGGTCTTAAAGAGCGTTATGAGACGTATCATCATGTTAGGATAAAGGATGAAGCGATAATTGCTGCTGTTGAGCTTTCTCAGAGATATATTTCTGATCGTTTTCTTCCGGATAAAGCGATCGATTTGATTGATGAGGCGGCGTCGAAGCTTCGGCTTGAGATTAATTCTGCTCCCGAGGAACTGGAGATATTGGATCGGAAGATTCGTCAGTTGGAGATTGAACGTGAGGCTATTAAACGTGAGAAGGATGAGGTTAAGCTTAAGTCGCTTGTTGAGCAGATTGCGAATCTTAGTGAAGAACGTAATCGTCTTAGAGCTAAATGGCTGTCTGAGAAGGATTTGGCTGAACAGATTCAGATAAAGAAGAATGAAATTGAACGGCTTAAGTTTGAAGGCGAGGTTGCGAACCGCAATGGTGATCTTGGAAGAATCGCAGAAATTCGGTATGGAAAAATTCCGGAAGCAGAAAAAGAAATTGAGACTCTGAAGAGGAAACTGTCAGAGTTGCAGAAAGGATCAGCCTTGGTTAATGAAGAGGTGGATGCTGAAGAGATCGCTGAGGTGGTTTCACGCTGGACAGGTATTCCAGTCAGTCGAATGCTTCAGAGTGAAAGACAGAAGCTGCTTAACTTGGAAACGGAGCTTCATAAGCGGGTTGTTGGACAGGATGAAGCAATTAGTGCAGTGTCAGATGCTATTAGGAGAAATCGTGCGGGTTTGCAGGATCCTAAACGGCCCATCGGTTCTTTTATTTTTTTGGGCACTACTGGGGTTGGGAAAACCGAGTTAGCAAAGGCCTTGGCTGAGTTCTTGTTCAATAATGAAAATAGCTTGGTTAGAATTGACATGTCTGAGTATCAGGAGAGGCATACTGTTTCAAGACTCATTGGGGCGCCGCCTGGGTATGTGGGTTATGAGGAAAGTGGGCAGCTAACCGAGGCGATTAGGAGAAAGCCTTATTCTGTGGTACTTTTGGACGAGATTGAGAAGGCTCATCCGGATGTTTTCAACATATTGCTTCAGGTGCTTGACGATGGTAGATTAACTGATAACAAGGGGCGAACGGCGGATTTCAAAAATACCATAATCATAATGACCTCAAACATTGGCTCTCACATAATTCAAGAAAATCTGGAAAAGGTAAATGACCAAAACCGTGAGGAAATCCTGGATCAAACACGAAAGCAGGTTTTCGATTTGCTGAAAAAAAGCATAAGGCCCGAATTCTTGAATCGTGTCGATGAAATAATAATGTTTCAACCATTGACGCAGGAGGAAGTGCAGAGAATAGTGGAACTTCAACTGAAAAACGTTCAGAATATGCTTGAAAAAAGTAGCATTAAGCTGACGACTACGAAAAAAGCCGTAGAATTCATTGCCAAAATTGGTTTTGACCCCCAGTTCGGTGCGAGGCCAATAAAGCGTGTCATTCAAAAAAACTTGTTGAACGAATTGTCAAAGATGATTCTGGCAGAAAAAGTCGATAAGAACTCGACAATTGTCGTTGATGAGAAGAACGGTACGCTGGTATTCAAAAATAGATAATACTGGGTCGCGACGACAAACATCTCAGGAAATCATGTGTGAACCCCTGTATGTTTTAAAATAGTGGTGCAGGGGGTGGGATTTGAACCCACAGTCAGCGGGCGATATCGCCACTCCATTGGTTTTTTCGCAGCTTCTTTCCCTTTTTTCATTCTAGCACATTTATCTAAATATATCGAGGAGGAGAGATTTTGAAAATTTATAGTGATGACCCTAACTTACCCTATAAAACTACTAAGTTGAAAGCACTTTACACTAGAAGCGAGATTGATGGCTTGTTCGCCAAATGGGGAGTCAAGGACACCTACTGGCGTTGGGATCCAGACAACAACGAAGTCTTTGTCCAGTTTAAAATCGCTGAAAAGATCGATGATGTACCCAGACAGTTTTCAGCTAAGGTTGAGGCGCCAGCGATATGGGATCGCAAAACCCGCTCCAAAGCAGAAGCTATAAACTGGGACATTAGTATGCGCGTCATGTTCTGGTTCATCAAATCCCACTTAGAAGCTGCATATCTGCTTCAGAGCTCCAAGACCGTTGCTTTCTTGCCCTACATCGCCACTGGTGATGATTCGCGGACAGTGAAGGATCTTATTCCCATGCTAAATCAACTTCAGCATTTACATGCCCTGCCCAAACCATCCATAATTATCGACCAAGAACCCGCGGAGGTTACTCGATGAAACAGAGAGAAATTGAGCTTGCAACCGTCTACATGCAAATGTTTCTCGCTGGCTTAGCCCTCAACTTTGGCGCTAACTTCCATGAACTTGAAGAAATAACAAAACGTGCGCTCTTCCAGGTAGAAAACCCAGCGGCACAGTAGTAGGATGATTTTTTTTGGTTTATAATCGTGTCATTGAACCCAGTTCAAAGGGAGCGGTTCAAAGGTTCAATAAGAGTTTTGAACTCTTGGAGCCTTTACCGGAGAAGGCACAGAAGATTCTTGCTGTCTTAGGGGCTGATGGCGTAGCTAGCGAAGCAGTCAAAATCGCCAATTGCGTGAAAAGTAACGTATCTTATTGGAAAGATCGCTTCATCCAAGCGGGTGCCCTGCGTTTAAAGCAGGATGGTATTGTGAAATATTACGAGCTAACGCCTTACGGTTCAAAACTTCTCACTGGAAGTGACGGTGAGATGCGTCTGCCCATGGTCTTTGAGGATCATGCATTAAAGTTTCAGGTTTTGCGTCGAGAGCGATGTAAGGTTGATTGGGAGAAGTTAGGTGAACCTCGTAATTGGCGAAAGCTCGGTGTCTTGATTGGAAATGTTCGGGTGGAGCTAAACTTGGGGTTGGAGCCTTCAGTTATTATTCATCCAGGTCAAGTTAAGGGCTTCAATGTTGATGAGTTGGAGATGGAGGCTGCGCGGATTGTCGAGCGGACACGAGTTGTTTTGGAGCAGAATCTTGGAATGTTGCTCTCTGAAAGCGGGATCCAGCTTGCATCCTCCCAGATGGCGAGTTTATCGTCCAGAATGTAACGAGTGGATTTCTAGCGGGTACAGTGGAGGTTGAAGGCGTTGGAGCTTTAGATCACAGTCCAACTCATGATAAGCAGGATCCTCTAAGCGGCAAACCTCATCTTGAGTATAGTAACAAGCGTTTTGCTGCAAGAGCTGCAGATTTTCCAGTAGCCTATGATCCAAAATAAGCGGTTAGCCGTTTCGGCAGTCGAGTTTCCAGTGGTTTTAGCTAATCTTGAGGCTAAACTGGATGCTTTGTATGGTCAGTTTGAGCGTTTGGCTGCTGCCAATGAGCGTTTAACCGATATGATGCTGGGCAGAGTAGCGGATTTGGAGGAGCCAGACTCAGTTGAGGTTGTTGAAGGCCAGAAGAAACTTGGAGATTATGTTAGATGAATCAAGCTGACGCGCACTTTGCAGGATGGTTAGTGTGTCCTGTCTGCAAGAAAGAAACCCGGCACTACACCAAAGATACGCATGAAAGCCCTGTCGCGAAGTTGCGCAGGATTTGGTGCGAAGATTGTCGTGTAGTTCAGATGCAGTTTAAACAAAGCAGTGGAAAATGGGAATAGAGCGCACCTGATTCTGAAAAGAGATGGAGAAGGCTAACCTTCCTGTTTAGGCCACTTCCATGCATACCAAACAATTAGTGCAATAAACACAACTTCTAAAATCTCATAAAATACATAATAAGCCCAAGTCTCTCCTGGTGCAAGCAGTGCAGGGACCAAAACACCAGCATAGACTATACCCGCAACGATGTTTACCCGGCGATTCACTTTAGCCGGCAATGCCAGAGACAAGAAAATCATAAAAATCGGAATAGCCATTAATATTGCAGCTCCAACCAAAAATACTTGATTAAGCGCTTTTTCTCCTGATAGTACTTTCTCTACTATATCTTGCCTATAGGATCCGAAAACATCGTTATATAAATAAAAAAACATTAAAGCTACCCATAATGCTGAAAGCTTTATCTTCACATTTATCTTCAAATCTTCTAACATAGACTTATCTCTCTCCCCACATTGACATTTTATGGGGTTATCTGTCGATTTGGATTTAAGACTTGTGTTAGAATACACTGAGAAAGGAAAGAAACTCTTCCCAGAAAATGTCAAGTAACTGCTTTTACTTACGCGTGCGAAAAAATTTCTGATTTACGTTTGAGGCAAAATACTATTATCCTTAAGAGTAATTATTCCTACATATCAAAATGAAAGCGATTGTCCACACAAAATACGGTTCTTCTGATGTTCTTCGAATCAAAGAGGTAGAGAGACCTCTTCCCGAGGACAATGAAGTACTGATTAAGGTTCAGGCGGTATCCGTTAATAGATCTGACTGGGAGGGATTGACAGGCTCACCTTTGTATGCCCGCTTTGGGGGTCTTCTTAAACCACGGTACCAGATACTCGGATCGGACATAGCTGGGCGAGTTGAGATGGTTGGCAGAAACGTCTCGCGATTTCAAACAGGGGATGAGGTCTTCGGAGATACCTCGTTTCGTATGGGTGGTTTTGCAGAGTATGCCTGCGCTTTCGAAGAAACCTTAGCGCTGAAACCAACCAGTATGACATTCGAGGAGGCAGCGACAATTCCACAAGGTGCTGTGATCGCTTTGCAGGGGATTCGAGATAAAGGACAAGTCCAGCCAGGTCAAAAGGTTTTGATTAATGGTGCTGGCGGCGGTGCTGGTATGTTTGCAGTGCAGCTTGCCAAGTTATACGGGGCTGAGGTGACTGGAGTGGATAACGCCGGCAAGCTGGATTTTATGCGTTCGCTTGGTGCTGACCATGTCATTGATTACACTAAGGAAGACTTTACCAAAAATGGACAGCAGTATGATCTGATACTTGATGTTATTGCGAATCGTTCGGTTTTCGCATATAAGCGGGCGCTAAAGCCTAATGGAAGCTATTTTGCTGTTGGAGGTTCTGCTGCTAGACTTTTCCAGATTTTGCTCCTGGGACCATGGATTAGAAGAACATCAGGCAAGAAAATACGATTCCTGGCGGTTCAACCGAATCTAAAAGATTTGGTTTATATAACGGAGCTTTGTGAAGCCGGCAAAATCGTTCCATTTATTGATAAACGGTATTCGTTAATTGAGGTTCCTGCAGCTCTTCAGTATCTTGGTGAAGGACATGTCAAAGGAAAAGTGGTCATAAATGTTAAGCTTAACAACGATGCTTAACAGAGGCACAATCAAAGTCATCATGAGGGGCGCGCGCTCGGAGATAGGTGTTAAATAAAGGAAAAAGACATAAAGGCAAGTCATGAGCGCCAATACTTCAAAGCCAAATTATACTAGCTTAATTACCAAAATTCTGATAGTTCTGGTCATACTCAACATTGCTGGAGACGTTTTAGCTGCAGCGTTTTTTCTGTGGGACCCTTCCTTAGGAGAGTTGTCAGTATACGGCGGTTTGATTGCAAGTTTTGCGGGACAAAATGGTGCCGTTATGATAACAAGCGCCATTCTTTTAGGCTACGCGGTGGTTTACGCTGTTTCTGTCTTTGGGTTGTTAAGTAAATTAAAGTGGGCACCGCCTCTGGTTATTGCCGTTTCGGTAGTTAATCGAGTGCTTGCTCTGGGGGTTATTTTTGAGCCAAATGTTGCTTGGCTAATCTGGTCAGCCTGGAAACTTGTCATAATAGCTTTAGCTGGGTATCTTTGGCGCAAAACGTAATTTTAACTTTTGGAGAACGCTCCCTATTTGGGGAGAATATCTGAACCGCCTCTCAGTTGACTATTTAGCCAATCATTCAACTAAGCGGGCAAGCTATGCTACAAAGTTATGACGACGTTTCCTTTTTTGTGTCCGACTTCCACGTAGCGATGGGCCTCGGCAATCTGCTCCAAAGGATACGTTCTATCGATGACTGCTTTTAATTTGCCAGCTTCAATTAGACCACTAAGTGTTGACAAATCGTTTGGCTCCGTGCCCCCGTTTCCCCAAGTGGAGAGAAAAACGCCGTTTTCTGTCAACGATCCCTTTGCTTTTGAACGCGAAATTTTGCCTACTGCGTCAAAAACCAAGTCATACCTCTGACCATTTTTGGCGAAGTCTTCTTTGGCGTAATCAATCACAACATCCGCCCCTAAAGATTTGACTAACTCCAAATTTGAAGCACTACATACACCGGTAACTTGTGCCCCGTAATTTTTAGCAAGCTGAACGGCGTAGGTGCCGACGCTTCCCGAAGCGCCATAAACAAGAACTTTCTGTCCGTTCTTGACGTTTGCTTTCCTAAGAAAAGCCAGCGCAGTCATTGCGCCAATGGGAACAGCAGCAGCTTCCTCAAAAGTCAAATTTGCAGGTTTCTTTGCGACCTCGATAACTACTCTTCCCACCACGTCTGTCTCTGGAAGACAAATATACTCGGCATACCCCCCACCAAAACCAGTTGCAGCCAAGACTTCATCACCGACCCTAAATTTTTCTACAGCTTTGCCAATTGTTTCAACTACCCCAGATACTTCCATCCCAAGGACTTTATTTTTTGGCCCTGTTAAACCTAAAGCTAACCGCATAGGGAGCCAAAATTTCGTTGGGACTTTGAAGCCTCGCATTCTTATGTCTCCCGCTGCTACAGTTGTGGCGTGGATTTTTATCAGTACTTCATTGTCTTTTGGAACTGGTTTTTCTATTTCTTTGAGGCTTAAAACCTCGGGCGATCCATATTTCTCATAAATTGCTGCTTTCATTTTCAATCCTCCGCTAAACCTTGCTTTTATACGAATTCCAAGCGTCCATCCAGGCGTACTTTTCGTGAACCTTCATTTTTACCCCTTTTTCGGACTTAACGCTATTCAGCTTGTTTTTTATTTAAGGTTTTTCCAGCACACGTTTATCCAAAAGACACGTTAAAAGAAAATAAATTTTCACTTCAGCTCAGGAGTTAATCGTAAAGCTTTTAGCCGTTCAAATTAAATGATCAAACACACAGTTTTCAACTCCCTTGTACTTGCCACCAGGGCAGAAAAAGAGCGGCGTATCAGGGCACATTAACAATAAATGGAGAGTAGATATTAACTGGGGAACCTAAGAAGTCCAGAAAAAAAGCAAAAACGCTACAGTAAGCGTGATGCTAATAACTTATTTCTAAAATATAGTTTTCACGATAGGTTACTGGCGGAAACGGTACATACAGTGGAAACAGAGAAGATTGTTTCTGACGTTTTAGCAAGGGAGTATCCGTCTGTTCCTGAAGCTGTTTTTCAATCTCAAGTTTTAAATCACGTTTATGGCGAAGTCTTGGCTGGAGCAGTTCAATGAGTGAAGTCGCTGAATGTTCTGAGGCCTACAAAAACCCCTCTTGCCCATACGTCACTCAAATTAACATTAACACTAGTTGCATGAAGCAGGTTGATAAGGCATTGATTTCGCTTTTGGGCGAAGATGGAACAGGTCTTAACAGTGGAGTTATTCATCGGATGCTTCAGAAGCTCGATGATTTGGAAGCGAAAAATAGGGTTTCTGCAAGTTGGCTGGATCTGATTAAACCCATTGCAGTTTCTGTTGTTATTACAGCTTTGACAACTTATCTTCTGACAAGGTTTGCATGATCTTGGCTTTAGAGATTTTAATTCCTGAACCACAGATTGTGGCTACTTCTGTCCTTAAGGTAGATGGCAAAAACCCCAATAAGATGTCGCGGGAGCAGCATGACCGCCTAAAGGCTTCAATAAAGAAATTCGGCTTTATTGTGCCAATCATCACAAACAAAGACCTGCTTATAGCGGATGGAGAGCAAAGATGGATAATTGCGAAAGAACTCGCAATGCCAAATGTTCTAGTAATCAGGCTTCCTATTGAAGAAGTCGATAGGCACTTAATTCGTCAGGTATTAAACAAGCTTAAAGGAACGCATGACCGCGAACTGGATGCAGAAGAGTTTGAAACAATAATAGAGCTAGGGCGAGAAGAGGACCTTAAGTATTTGCTTGATTTGTCTGATGATAAACTCGATGGGTACCTCAAAGAAGAAGAATCAATTGGCTACGAAAAACAGTTTGAAGTAGTCGTTGAATGTGAAGACGAAATCAACCAGGAAGCAATCTACACTAAATTAGTTTCAGAAGGGTACAAATGCCGAGTTTTAACATTGTAAAGTCCTGGGTTCCAGAAGAAAACTTCAGGACCGCAGCGGTCAAAGCGTCTTTCACCCTTGAAGACATTAAACTTCAGAAACAGTTTACCGGAGAGATCCCCCTTGAAGGCCTTGACTGGAAGATCGGATTAATTGTTGGGCGCTCCGGAACAGGAAAAACAAGTATAGCAAAAGAAAAGTTCCCAGACGCCTACATCAGAAGCTTCGAGTATACACACAAGAACTTCCTAGCTGATTTTCCTAAAGAAAACACAGTTGACGAAATAACAACAGCCCTCTGCAATGTAGGTTTTGCGTCTCCACCTGACTGGCTCAAAAGCTACGATTGCTTAAGTCAAGGCGAAAAAATGCGGGTAGACATCGCACGAGCACTCTGCACTAAGATGCCCATTAACCAAATTACTGGAAAGGAGCTCATAGTTTTTGATGAGTTCACAAGCGTAGTTGACCGAGAAATAGCAAAAATAGCGTCCTTTGCCATCAGCAAATCAATTAAGCGTTCAAACAAGCAGTTCATCGCTGTCACATGCCACTATGATGTTGAAGATTGGCTTGAACCAGACTGGGTACTCTACACTGACACCATGAAGTTCCAGCTTCGTGATAAAAAAAAAGTTCACGACCCCCAATTGAGCTTGAAATCTATGAGTGCACTCGGAGTCTTTGGTCCCTCTTTAGGCAATATCACTATCTAAACACAAACATCCTAACCTCAAACAAACACTATGTGGCGCTCTACAACGGTAAACCCGTAGCGTTCATCTCGATAGGGCGTTCACAGTACAAATACAAATATTGGCGGGTTAGCCGCCTCGTGGTTCTTCCAGATTACCAGGGTGTGGGCATTGGAACAAGGCTCTTGACTTGGGCAGCCCAATACTTCTATGAAAAAACACGCCTGGACTTTTTCATCGTTTCCAGTAATCCTCAGCTAATACATTTACGCAACAGCCCCTGCTGGATCCTGAAGAGAGCAGGACATAGCGTAAACAAGAATAACAGGTTTCGACGCGAAAAAAACCTAATTAACAGCAGCAGCCAAAACCGCTTAACTTTCAGCTTCAAGTACAAACCTCAAACTCGTAAACAACCACAACTAAACCCAGATTTCCTCCTCTAAGTAAATCTCTCGAAGGACAATGAGTTTAGCACGGTCAAAATATCCACCTTCGCGAAGCTCACACCGCTCAGGTTTAATGTCGCAACTAAACGCTTGCATCTGCTCCTGCATAAACAGCTCTTCAGCCTTCACCCAAATGCGCTCGCGAACTTTGCGCCAAGAAAAAGAAGACGTTAGTAATCCTCTGGTAGCATAACTGTGTAGCGGCCTGACTCGTTTTGTGCGATAAAGATTTTCTGTTTACTCCCGGATGGCAACTCGATAACTCCGCTTACGAAATAGTCGTCTGCAGGTTTCTTGCGAAGTATTCTAAGCGACTGCTCAATAAGGTCGCGTAGGTTTGGGATATTGATTGTTTGATCTTCATTCCAGTAACCTTTCGCTAAAAGGTTTGTTGTGATGTACTGGAGAACAAATTTGCCGAGAGGAGACTGCTTAACTATGAGATCCAGGTCGAATAGAAATCCGTCTTCAACAGCTTCACTGCTCAAATAGGTGCTAACTAAATCCTCTTTGGAGAAAATCTCTCTATTTTGAGTTTGATTCATTTGATTAACCTCAAAAAAAGAGTGAAAAAGCATCTACTTAAGACCCATCAAAACTTATCTTGTAGAGCTAAAATTACAAAAACCTTAGAAAATGTGACCGCAAATGCAGCAGCAAACGCTTGAAAGACGCTTAGAATTACTAAAGGACGAAGGATACGGCTATTTTCGTAAAGAAATAGTTGAAAGATTAAGTGTGAAATATGGGTGTGCAAAGAGTACAATCTACCATGATTTCGCTACTAAACCAGTGTGGCAGCCTCTTGTTATTGGAAGTTAAACAATGCACTTCACACAATTGTTAACCGTCATGAACAGTTGTATCGTAAAGCAGCACTTACGTATATGCAGGCAGAGAATAACGCGCAGAAAATAGCTGCGATAAACCTTTTGAAAACCATTAATCTTGACGCTTTCGAAATGCTGCAGATACAGGTCAAATAGAGAAGGTGCCTGAAAAAGTGTGGCTGACATAACTAAACGTCAAGTGATTATTCATATGTGGAAGCCTGAGAATGCAAGGCCTCGAAACAACGATACGGTATTACCCTCAGTCTAAACAGGAACTCTTCCACAATGACCGCTACAAAATTAGGCACCGTGCATGTTTTTGCGGTGTAGGCGCTGGAAAAACAATCTGTGGTTTAGCTGAAGTCATCAGGGATATTGCTTGAGAATCCGGGTGCTGTAGCTTATGGGTTTGAGCCTACCTACAAAATGGTTAGGCGTATTTTGATTCCAACATTGGAGAGTAAATATTTACTTGGTAACCCAGTTGAATCCAACCCTTTGGTTGTATCTTACCATAGAAGCGATGGTTACCTTCAATTAATTGAAGGCCAAACATTTTGGTTTGGCAGCTTGGAAGAACCTGAATATGCGGAAGGCGCCAACGTCGATGTTATTTGGATTGACGAGGCTCAGTATATTCGCAGGTTTGCTGAATCGCAAGATGTTGCGTTACGGCGGCTTCGTGGGTCAGGAAAATTAAGCCTGCGACATAACACAGAGCATTATTACAACTTCGCCTCCTCCTCTGCTTCCGAAATGTAGACTCTACGACTTCTATGAGAACCCGAAAACAAGAAACCCAGATAGCAAAGTTTACCGTTGGAGCATGCTTGACAACGATTATTTGAGTAAGCAGTACAAACAAGAAATCCTGGCAACTCACCATGGCAGTTTAGCTAAACGCTTCATTGATGGTTTATTTGTGCCTGTGGGAACTGGAAGTTTTGACTTTGACAGCACAATCCACGAAATCGATCAAGTTAGGAGAAGACAGTATTCGAAGCATAATTTACGGCGTTGATTTTGGCTGGACAAATCCCTCTGCTATTATCGCGGTCGGGTTCGACGGTGACAATAGAGCCATACATTCTTGATGAGTTCTATCAGAATAGGTGCCAAACCGAAACTCTCATTGAAGAACTCAGACTCATGCAAGATGTGCATGGTGAAGGAAAAATATTCTGTGACCGCAGTGAACCCCAAACAATTGACATGTTCCGCAGGGCAGGCTTAAACGCTGGGGCTGATGCTTCAAAGCGTGAAGAGGGGATACATGAACTCGGCGGCAGATTCGATGGTGCAAGCAGATGGAAAACCACGCTTGTTTGTGCTATCTAAGTGCGTTAACTGGATAAGCGAAGTTATGACTTACAACGCTGACGTAAAAGAAAATGATCACGCAATTGACGCCACACGCTACGCTTTGATGAACCGTGGTCACGGAACAGCTGAGCCCAGTTGGGTGTTTGGATAACAAAAAGTGACAATGTATTATGCCTGAAAATCCCGATTCACCTGTAACTTCTACTCGCGACGGCGGCTTAGTAGTGCATCCTACAGTTGCGGATACAGCAGGCGAAAGTAGCATTCGAATACCTCAAGCTGACACTAGCCTGGGCGCTGGATTTGGGGAAGGCATAACGGATGATAATCGCCGTTTTGCTGCAGATCGTGAACCCGTTGCTGGTTTCCTAATTTACGGCATTGCTTCAGATGTTGTGGAAAAATGGTTCAAAGTAAATGATCCTGACACTTCAGATGCGGATCCTGAACTCGACAAAGCTGTCCAGAAGGAGTTGCGTCGGCTTAAATTCAAAAATGGTTTGCAGCAGCTGATAGAGTTTGAGCGTCTCTACGGCAAGGCCTTGTTAGTTGGAGGGTTTGCTGATGCGAAGTCTGTGCAAGATCTCCGAAATGAGAAAGCCCAGGATGCTGAGCTTTTGCAGGTTGTTGCTTATCCTCGTTATCAGTTTACGGTTTCTGAGCGTGACTCGGATCCTACAAGCCTAAGATACGGGTTACCCAAAGTTTACAAGGTGAATATGGCGCGTAGCCAAGACCTCAAAGAAACCGCTAACACGTCAGTATAATACTGAGATTCATTGGAGTCGATGTTTTGAAGCACAGACTCGCACAAACGGAAACAGCATTTTAGACCTTATCTGGGATGACCTCACGTGTGGGCGAAATATTCGTTGGGGTGTGGGGCAATGGGTTTATCGTGTGGGCGGCGGCTTTGCAGTCATAAAGTTCCCCAAAGAAACAATGGGAAAACCTACATCCAAGACTCAGCTGCAGGATTGGGCAAATAGTAAAGAATGGAGCAACATCACCCACCGCACATACATCGCTATCCTCAATGAAGTGATGGATTTCAAGTTTGAAGGCGCCCAAGGCGCAACCCTCAACCCAGAACCGTTTTTTGACACAAACACAAAACAGATCGCAAAAGCCACTGGCATACCAAAAAGCATCCTGGAAGGCGCTGAAGCCGGAGCGCTTACTGGATCTGAGAAGAATGATCAGCAATACTACAAGAAAATAAGCGGCATCCAAAGCGACTTTGAAGATGCAGTAAGATGGGTAATTGATTTGCTTGTTTCGGCTGGGCAAATTGAAGGTTACTCTCAAACCTCAGCTAATGACAGCGAGCCTGCTGGTTCCGTGTTGAAGCGTATGTTTCGCCGTGTCGTGCAGCACGTCAAAGATCAGCAGCGCCTAAGAGGTTTGATTATGAGATTGAGTGGAACAGCGCATTTGAACTAAACGAGTTAGATGAGGCTCGAATTAGCCTTATGCGGAGCAGGGAAACAGCCTCAAACTTGAGTATATGCTCAAAGATGAGGTTCGGGCAGAGAAGAACTTGCCTCCGTTGCCCTTAGGTGAAGGCCAAACGTTGAAGCAGTCTCAAACACCCAGCTCGTTTGGTGTCTCGACGTCTCCGCAAAGCCAGAACTTAGCAGATGCAAAGGCTTCGAATGCGCACCCTGAATTTGTTGCTTCAATGCAGAAGCTTATCGACGCCGCTAAAATAGGTGCGTTAACAAGGGCTGCTGCAATTCATGAAGCCGAGCATTTAATTGGAAATTATAGTCGAACCCGTGAGCAGGATGCTTTGAATTGGCTTCAGAAACGCACTAATCAGCCATCGCTTTTGGTGTTGCCTCCGGAGATGCAATTACAGTTGGAAGCGCAGCGGAAATTGTACCTGGAGCAGTTTGTGAAGATAATGGATGATGCCCTAAATGCCTCGGCAAAGTGATTCAAAGCGAATTACCTCTACGAAATTGAAAGAAGCAGAAGAATTGAAGAAGCGGCTAGAAGTTTAGTGCCGATTGCCCAACTCAAATGGGATTCCCCTATCTGGGTTTCTAAGCAACTTTTTACATTAATTCAATTGAAGAATACGGTCATGTGATGTCTGATTTCGGGTGACATCTCCACTCTCGACTGGGTTCAAATTTTCCTCGACCACTGATGCATGTATTTTTCTGGTATTCTATGAGCTTTCTTTTGGTGATTTGATTACCGTTTTCTGAAGTTGCAGTTGTCTTGAGGCTCTCGACAACTGGTAATCAGATGGCTCTGACCGCATTAAGAAGATAAACCACATTATTCTCAGACGTCGTTGATGAGATGAGATTCAATCTTCAGGTACTTGCTCACCTTTGCTGCTGTGATGTAGGCAAGTGGGATCGTGTACAGTGGCACTGTCACGTTATACAGAATGAAACTGGGTACAAGTGCTGTTATGCTTGCTTCTGGAATGCTAATTCCTAAAACTAGCGGTAACAGGACACGATACATTACTCCGTAATCCAAGAAAGGCATAATTCCACCCCGAAACGCGACTGCAAACACAGTTAAAACAGTCGTTCGCCTCTTTTCATTGAAAGGTTTTTCAGATGTAGCTCTACGAGAGATGAGTCTACTTGCCAAAAATACGCCCAGAACCATGACAACCAAAGCTACAAAACCCATTGGGTACGCTACTATGCCAACCGGACCGATGGGGAACAATGCCAGCTGACCTGCGAGGTGAAAAACTCCAACTAAGGCGCCAATTTTTGGACCAAAAAGCAGGAAAGCGACAACTATTGGTATTTCATTGAAATGGTAAGAAAAGCCGGGCAAGAAAATCGCGGGAATTCCAATAGTGTTCAAAGCTATGGCAACGGCGGAAAAAGAAGCTATTAACGCAATTGACCGGGCGTTCATCAGTAGCTCTGGTCAAACGTATCAGCAATATGTTATTTAAAATTTGATCAAGAAGGGGGTGTACCTATATGAGTAAAGATTACCTGAACCTGAAAACTTTTCAGTTTTCATTTCGATTTCCGTTTTCAATAAATCTTGTTTCAAGCTTTGGATGGAATTCTTCCATGAATTTAGGAGTGATTTCCATAACAAAATCTCTTACTAAGAATCCGTCTGTTCCTGGTCCAGAGTATTTGGATGACGAATGCATAAAAGTTACGAAGGCATCAAAGCCATTTTGCATTGCCCTAAACCTACCGCCTGAGGGCTGAATTACCGAGTACGCTTCGGTTTTGACGGTTCCGTAGCCTTCAAATATCAAGCATGCTGGCGGAAGGACATACTCGGGTGGAATAAGCAGAATCGGCAGAGTCCAACCAGCAAACAGAGTGTTGCCATGAACCCATACCTGCAACTCGCCTTTCTTAGCAACCTGCACGTTTCGACTTGCAGGTGCAGCTTCAAAATGCCTACCCCAAATAGCTTGAGCGTTGGGGTTGTTGCTAAAAACAGCAACTGGAACATAAGCAAAACTGCTCGTGGCCTCCATCCACAGGTTAATAATTACAGCATCCTCTTCTCCAAAAGTGGAGTTTTTTTCAATGTGATGGACGCGAATCAGCAGCGATGGAAGTCTGAAGAAGTCTGGAAGATGAATTACAGCTATTGCCTGAGTGGAATAGATTCTATTTGGACCAGGTTGGTTTTTGGGTGGAGATTTCTGTGCATCAATGATTTCGTTCAACACGTCCTTCTCCGTTAGTTTTCCCAAGGGGTCTTCATCAACAATTTCAACGATTGAATAATGATCTTTCTTTGCGGGGTCAGTTGGAGGAACAGGTTGGAACGTTCCGTAGGGACCAGGACTGCGGATTGCACCTGGGAAATAGGCGCTTTGGCTGCGAAGGTTTGTTCCAAATAACGTTTTCAGGTTGTCCGTTGATGGAGGATTGGAATTTCTCCAGATTTCTTGCAGCATTGCCTTAGTTCTATTGACGTATTCTGGATTAGTTGTGAACAAAGTGTTTGCGAATTGCGGTTGTGAGTCGCTTGGGTTTTTTTTCTGATTTGATGTGGCGAATTGGAAGAGGTATTTTCCATCGACAATAGTGGTTTGCATGTAGTTAGGTGGAACGTGTTTAACCGAGCAAAATCTTGAAAGATGGTTAGCTGCATCTAAGTTCTCCCCAACTATTGGGGCCATTACTTTCATTGTAACGCCCGTTTCGGTCCAATTGTTAAGATTTGACAAGTCTTCGGCTAATTGAACTAGGGCTTTGGAGGAGGTTATGACCGAGATTTCTTCTTTGGCTGTTTTCAAGATTCGGTAATACTTCCTCTTTGCTGTTTCGGCATCGGATATAATGATTGTTTTTGGTGTCAGTTTGCCCGTTTCGATTTCACGTAGTTTTTCTGCTATGTCAGTTGAATTGCGCCAGAGGTCCTCAAAAACTGTTGTGAATGCATTTACGAGCGTTTTGCAGTCTGTCCACAGACATACATCGTCTTTTTCTATCATTGATGTATCCGTTCGCGGTTTGACGAAAAACAGGGCTTCTCCTTCATCTCTCACGAGCATTTGAGGGAACAAGGTCAATCCTAGGTCAGGGTTTCTTCCCTCCACATTTAGATTGGTGTTCTTGGTTTCATTCAGAAAAGATTTCATGACGTGCGCGTTTTGCTCGCACAGTTCAACTATGAACCGGAATTGAACCTTTGATTTCAAAGGGTAATTGTAGCCGGCATCGAAAATGTCGCGTTCGTTCGCTTGCGCCAAGAAGGGTATGGTTGTTATGGCCAGAATTTGATTTCTTGTTTCCTGTATCATCTGTTGGATCTTTGCGTAGATGTAGGTTCTGCCTTGGATAACTGCAAACCTTGCTGATGTGTCATCTTCTAGTTTGAGGTTCTGCCAATTGGAAAGTATAACCTCTTTGCTTTGCTGCAGCCGCCGTGCTTCTTCAATCTTTTCTTTTATGAATATGTCTAGCACTTTTTCGAAGGGCATTGCGCTGAAGCGTGCTGGGTGTTCTATAGTTGAGCTTACTATGCCTTTGCTCTGGAGTTGTTTTATGCTTGGGTAGAATTGCTGCTTGGCTAACTTCAGCACTTTGCATATATCACTTGCTTTCTTCATCCCCTTTTTTGCGAGGTAAACGTAGATTTGAGCGTCAACTTCATCGAATCCGAGGTTCGCAAGCGTCTTGAGCAATTGTTCTTGGCTAAACTAACCCGCCTCCTAATACTGTAAGTTATGAACGTTTTGAGTTTAAGTCAATTGTGGAAGAATTCTCTACTTAGTCGTATTTTTTCCGACTACCTAGCGAATATAGGTAAAGTTACGTTGGTATTTTTCACCGAAAAGGAGAAGAAAAAATGAGGAAGAAGATTATTCTCGGAACCATTCTGCCGTTGTGCCTTAGCTTCATTGTTTTAGCTGCCTGCGTTGCTCCAGCTTTCGCCTCAACACCTTTCTATGATCATGCCTCTGGAGGCGGAGCCGTAATCATCGACATTGCAGACCATCAACCCAGATTTAAGATAGAATTGGATCATTTTGACAGAGGCGATCACGGAGTCGGAGATTGTATTTGGGTCTCTTCATGGCAGTATGTCCCTCCACTAGGCAGATCCGTGTGGAAGCCGGTTGCTGTTGTAACTGACAGCCCGTCAATTGAGGCCTTCAACAAGGATGTTCTCTCCGCGGGGTTTGTTCTATTGGTCAAACACTGGGAACTTCAGGTGCTCAGAGTAGGCAAGACAGTCTTAGCATATTGGACGGTGCCAATAGTGTCGCCCGCATTAACGCTGCCGCCTATGTGTTTGCTGTTAAGAGGATACGGTCTCGCCCAGACTAAACATTCAGTACTTACTCTGCCAAAAGGCGTAACGTGGACAATGGACGTGACGTATTTTGCCGCGAGCGCAACTTTAGTGTGCCCTGCGTGGAAGTATTGTGGAGCAGTTGGAGACCAAGACACGTCGATGCACATTGGGCTTGATATGAACGTAGTAGCCCCTGCTTAGCTGTGCCGCAAAGAAACAGGATGCTATCAAAAACCTTCCCTCCTTTTTATGATTTTGAACATCGATTGGTCAGTTCACTGGATGCGGTAGCAGAGGAAGAGACTGCATGAGTCTGGAACAAATTCTTGATACACTTGTTAGTTTAGGGCTAACGCGAACGGAGGCACAAGTTTATGTTTTTTTGGCAAAGAAGGGCCCTCGGAGCACAAAAGACTTGATTAACTCTACGAAACTAACCAAGCAACAACTCTACCCAAGCTTGGATAACCTACGAGCCAAACGAATGATCAAAGCAGCTCGTGAGTGCCCAGAACAGTTTGCGGCTGTCGCGCTCGAAAAAGTTCTTATCCAGTTTGCGAAAGCAAAAATGGTCCAGGCGAAGGCATTGCAGGAAAGCAGAAACGATCTTCTTTCCGCTTGGCATTCCATGGTTGAGAAGGATTATGGAGATACCTAAAACGAGGGATAGCTGCGAAGCTTCACTTAGGAATGAGTCCTTCAACAACGGTCTATATCGTGCGCTAGTTCAACCAGCTGAGATAACACTTCAGAGTACTACAGGAAATTTTATGGGTTTTGTCCCCCTCTCAGTTGGAACAGTCGCGAAGCTTGCCGATACAAGGAATGACTGAAAGGGAAATAGAGAGGAGCGAACTATTGTGGTGCTAGTGGTCCACACTTCTGCGCGAAAACAAAAAAATGGGATTTGCGCCTATGTGAAGTCTTTATTTTAACCTTTCCTTCCAGTTTTTCTCCTTAACTCTCTGTCATCCTCTTCCTCGCATTGAAGCAGGGCACGCGCCTATCCGCCCACCAAAGGGGCACTATGGCTTCGCATCCAGACCCTCCTCAATCGGGTGAACGTCCACCACTTCGGGACAGCAAATCCACGAGGAAAACATTTAGGCCTGATCATAAAACGGCCGCTTATTCTTCAACACCGAATAACAACACATCAGCAGCCTGCGAGCAGCCGCCGTAACCGCAACCTGCTTACCCTTCTTCTCAGCTATCCGATGGTACGCACGAGTAATCGCCGTATCATACTTGTTAACATGAACCTGAGCAGCCTCAATCATCGCCCAACGCAACCAACGACTACCCTCCTTAGTGATATGACCATGCCAAACCATTGAGCCAGAAGCATGCGTAGACGGCACAAGACCGGCGTAACTGCAAAGCCTATCTCCAAAAGCGAAACGGTTGACGTCTCCAATCTCACTTTTAACCAACAAAGCCGAATAGTACCCTATTCCCGGAATCGTCATCAAAAGCTTCATGTCCTCGTCATCGTCGGCTATTCCTTTAAGTTGACTTGAAACCAGCTTAATCTCGTCATTTAATGGATCCAGAACGCGAAGATACGATTCCACAGGCTCAAGATTCAACGAATGAAGCCACTCAACACCTTTCTCAGTAAACAATCCATAGTCAGACGGCCACTTGATTCCTTCATAGGTAAGAACGCTCTTGATTTTCACTCTCAGTTTTACTCGTTCTCTAACCAAGAACGCTCTTCGCCTCACCTGTTCTCGAAGCGCAGCAATTTCCTTCTCAGGCATATACGCTAATGGCAACGCATCTAACCTCGTCAGCTCAGCAATAACTTTAGAGTCTACCCGGTCGCTCTTAATCTTCGCCTCGGCAATGTAACGTGTCTTTTTTGGATGAGAAACAATCACGGTGTAACCTTTGCTTTCCAACTTTCTATACAGTGCCGCAACCTGGTTGGAAGATTCCATAGCAACCTTGCAAACGTTGAAGCGAGACAAGTACGATAAGCACTTTCTCATTGCTCATTTTCATTTGATTAACAATCTTTCCTTCAGGGGTCAAAATAGTCGCATAAGTCGATTCCTTATGCACATCCAAACCACAAACACAGGCGCTCATACCATGGCTTGAGCGCCTCTCACGCTTATCACTTCTCATACCATCGGGTGACATCTCAATGGCTCAGCTAAGTGATTCGTTAGGCTTCTGGGGTAGTGGCGAAGGCATTGGTATGCGTCTTGAAATGCTTAACTGCGCCATCAACACAGGATCCTACAACAATGCACTTCAAGTGTTAGCGCCCGCCTATGGCGTTGAGTACTTCAAGATGGCAGGTCCGCAACCAAAATGCGAATACTGCATTCGATATTATGGGCGCATCTATCGGCAAGGCATGTTCATGCCCGAGTTTCCTGCACACCCGTTTTGCCCACATCTGTGGGATGTGTGGTTTCCTTTTGCAGAATCCGAGTTTGCAGCGTTCTGGAATCTTACCTTATAGATTCATGGTGACCAAAATTGATTAGGCAAATTGTTCAAGACTTCGCCATTTTGGAAGATAGCAAAATCATCCAGGATGACGACAAATTCCTCGTTGTTAAAGCAGTGATAGCCTCCGAAATAGTGCATAAATACAAAGATGGCATGGCATACAAACCTGCTGACGAACTAGAAAAAGCCGCCTGGACTGCTGAGGGCAGATGGGTAAAAGCCCTAAGCCATCCTACAAGCGACCACATCAGAAACGTAAACGACATAAACGGGCGCATGGAAAACCCCCGCTTCAGAAAAGACCTCAACGACCCCAAAACGAATAGACCCTGCAGACGCGGTATAGAGGTAGATATACGCTTTTTCAAAGACCGCACCGCAAAAGATGTTCTGGATAAGATCCGGTCGGGCCAGCTGAAAGACAACAGCATTGGCTTTAGCTGCGATAAAGATGTGACGCCAGGGGAGTTTCAAGGGCAAAAATACGATTACGTGCAGCGGAACATCTGCATAGATCACCTTGCTGCGCCAATTGAGCAGGGACGTTGCCCAAGTCCATACTGCGGCATAAGCGTTGATGCAGTCGATGACGATAAGCCGGTTGTGGAAGTTCAAGATGCCGATTTAGGCGTGAGTTACCGTTTTGACTCCGCCAAATTCACTCCTGAAAAGGCTCAGGAGTGGGTGCAGAAACGAACCCACAAAGACTGTCCCGTATGCACAAGGATGGAGGAAGTTGGCTACATGACGGCAGCTCAACGACTCTACAAGCAGTATGGCGCCGACGTGCTGGAAGTGATTGAAGGCCACAAATTACCTTCCACAAAAGATGCTGATGAAAAAGCTGCACAGCAAAAAGATGATTTGACCGACAACGTTATCCAAGCCAACAAAGCAGCAATAGAAAACCTACGTCCACTCTTAACAATCTTTCAAGCTCCATAATTACCCATCAGCTCTGCTCTCAAAGTCTATAGAGAGAAAAATGTTAAATCAAAGTTGCATCAATATCTGAATTGGAGAAGAAGGCATTTGAAGGCTAGGCTATGGCTTTTGTTTGCGTCTTTACTTTTTGCCTCAAGTTTTATGGGGTTAGTTAGTGCCCAAACGGGGCAGATCTATCTTAAAGAAGATTTCAACTATTCCAGTTTAGACCAGATGCAAGCTGCAGATTGGACTTTCACACGCCCCTCAGGCATCAGCGTCGCCGCAGGCGCGGTGACTTTGGATGGTACGAATGGAGACTGCACCATTAGTCGCGCTACCAGTTTCTCCAGCAACGTTTATGATTGGAAAGCTGAGGTTCGAGCCATGTGGTTGGGTCAGGGGCACAGTGTCCTGAGTGTTTTCGTAGGTACTGCGGAGCACTCATATGGTTGGGCAGCTGACGGGTACTACAAAGAGTACTCGTTTTATCGAGATAGCCAAAAAATCCTTCACTTTGGCAATTACGCAGAGAAAGCCAACGAATATGTTGTGTTGACGATGGTTAGAGAGGGCAATACTTTCTCTTTCTACTTCAATGGCAATCTCATTAACACTTATACTGAAGAAGACACTGCGCCGTCTGAGGTTACAAGTCTGGCTTTGGTTTCTCCTTGGAGAGGAGACGCGAAATACGATTATTATCAGATTGGAGAGCCAAACGCTGTGGTTGTGCCCTCAACCCCTTCCGAAGTTGCTGGTAGCTTTCCTTTGGTTCCAGTTCTAATTGGAGGCGGAATCACAGCCGCTATTGTAGGTGGAATCGTTGTTTTCTACTTCTTTGTGGCTGGCGGCCACGCCGGGGCTTCTGCAGGTTCAGCTGTTGGAAGCGTTGGTGTGGGTGAACATTCTGTTATTGAAGACCACCCTATTAGTCCATTAAGTGGTGAAAAACCACCTCAACCTCTTTATCAGAATTTACCAATAGATATTCTACAGATTTCACAAAACAAGCCTGTTATTCGAACTGAGACAGATGCTAATGGCTATAAAACGAATTATTATTCTGATGGCACCAGTATAAGATATGATCCTTCAGGTACTGCTTGTGCTGCTTTTAATGCTAACGGTGAACTAATTTACACACCTAGTGATCCACAGATGAATCCTGTTATTCGAACTGAGACAGATGCTAATGGCTATAAAACGAATTATTATTCTGATGGCACCAGTATAAGATATGATCCTTCAGGTACTGCTTGTGCTGCTTTTAATGCTAACGGTGAACTAATTTACACACCTAGTGATCCACAGATGAATCCTGTTATTCGAACTGAGACAGATGCTAATGGCTATAAAACGAATTATTATTCTGATGGCACCAGTATAAGATATGATCCTTCAGGTACTGCTTGTGCTGCTTTTAATGCTAACGGTGAACTAATTTACACACCTAGTGATCCACAGATGAATCCTGTTATTCGAACTGAGACAGATGCTAATGGCTATAAAACGAATTATTATTCTGATGGCACCAGTATAAGATATGATCCTTCAGGTACTGCTTGTGCTGCTTTTAATGCTAACGGTGAACTAATTTACACACCTAGTGATCCACAGATGAATCCTGTTATTCGAACTGAGACAGATGCTAATGGCTATAAAACGAATTATTATTCTGATGGCACCAGTATAAGATATGATCCTTCAGGTACTGCTTGTGCTGCTTTTAATGCTAACGGTGAACTAATTTACACACCTCAGGATACAAATACGAATACAAATCAATCACAAGATACATCAAATCAGACAAACAATTCGGATTCTGGTCAATCAACTAATGAAAGTGAATAGGAAAAATAGTGAATTTGAAACTAACAGAAGCTTTTTAACTAGAATGATTGACCAGCAGCGAAGGTAATTCATCTTCGCAATCTGAAAAGTAGAATTGATTGCAAATATTAGGGTCCTCTTTATGGCTAAAGTAAGCTGCAAGAAAAGCTCTATTAAAAATATAAACCCAATAATCGTACCTCACACTTTATTGAAGATTGGCTCCCAATGATTCTTGTCAATGTTGTAGAACCAAGCAACTTGCTTAATCAGTGAAGTAACCTCGACCATATATTATTCACCAGCTTCAACTTACATGAAACCATAAAACAACGCATGTTCTTAGCCATTTTTTAAACCCCATAGTTACCCAATTTTACCGTGTAACAGACGTCCCTTCTTTTTGGGTTCACCTTTTGCCACAGGTGACTAAACAACGTGGCTTCACGCTCCTCGTGACTAAACAGGGAAACAAAAAGGAGAAAAACAAATTGAGTGAAAAACCAAACGTTTCCTTCGACGATTATCGCGCAGCGCTAGTCAAAAATGAAGCGCTCCAAACCGAAATCACCCAACTCAAAGACCAACTAAAAGACGCCACAGACGCTCTTACAATAGTTAAAGCCAAGTTTGATGTTGCAGAAAAAGCAGAGAAAGACAGCCTTGTAACATCGCTTGTTAGAGACGGCAACGGTAAACTTAGCCGAGAGAACTTAGACAAAATGACGCTTGCAGAACTATACATCTTCAAAGATGCTATAGAGAAATCTCAACCTAAAACCTTCATTTCAGTTATGCGCGATGCTCAAGAAGTAAAAACTAAACCCAAAACCCAAGGAACAGTAGGTTCCTACAACCAAGACACAGGCAAATATGAAGGAGGCCTCTAATGGTGACCGCGCCAACTTATGGTTCCGCCTCTGCTGACACTGGTGTTGGACCGCAACCGAAAAATCAAATCGTTGTTTCAGGCAAACCCGACGTCCAATACCTCAACATTGAAACCGCAACAAACTGTTACCCCGGCAGACTTGTTAAGAAAGGCACCCACGACAACGACCTTGTAGTCTGCACCGCTGGAGCAGCAGCTATCGGAGTTTTAGGCTACGAACAAGCAGCAAAAACGCATCGCCCTGCAACCAGAGACACCATCTACGCCCAAAATGACCAGGCACCTGTACTCTCAGGAAAAACAGTAGTTCTGCTCTATCTTGCACAATCGCAAACCGTTGCCAAAGGAGACAAGCTTGTTGCTGCCGCTGATGGCATGGTTAGCAAAGCATCACCAGCAGCGATCCCCAACAGCAGCACCCCGGTCACATCCACAAGTGCCCAACCCACAGTCACCGGACCAATCTCAACGGAGGGCATAGCGTTAGCTGAAGCTGAAGAATCCGTAGCTACGACAGATGTTGAAGGCTGGATAATGGCCAGGTTACTAATCTAAGGAGACTTAGACATGAAATCTTTAAGTCAAGTTGGAAGAGACGAATACCTAACTGCAGAGCAAGGCTTAACCCTGCTACCTAGCGCAATAAAAGTAGCTCGCAGAGACTTCATAGGTAGAAAACTGTTGCCTATTCGCTTTGTACCAAAAGAAACCCAGACTTTTAGCTACGACACTTTAAGCGAAATGGGTGCAGGAAGAACAGACCCCAAGTATCCAGGACGCGAAACCTTAGACGCAGTTAACATAGGCAGAACCCCAGTTAACATTCCATGCCACCACAAAGAATTCGAGATTCCTAAAGCAGACCTAGACGCCAGCTACATAACTGGAACGCCTTTGCCGACAACTTACAGCGACGCCGCAGCCTACCAAGTAGGACTTTTAGAGGATACTTGCATAATTGAAGGCTCAGGCACAATCAATGGACTCTATGCAGCCGCAGCAAACAGCGAAGCAACTTCATTATCTTGGGGAACCGCAACAAACATTCCACTTAGCATTAACGCAACCATCGCATTGCTCGCAGCAGACCACATCTACCGCCCCTACAACCTACTTCTCAATCCAACCCAGGAAGGCTACGCAATGGCGCTGATCGCCAACACTGCAACGCCTTGGATGGATTGGGTGCAAAAACGCATCGGCGGACAAATCTTTGTCAGCGAAGGCATCACAGCAGGCACAGGCTTGATGATGAAGGCAAACCCTGTTGGCATGTTCGAGTACGTAGTCGCAGAAGACTTAGCAGTAGAGACAGAAATTGAGTCTATCAGATCTGGGAAAGGCTTGTTCGGCAGAGCATACGTACGCGGTCTACCAGTAGTGTATCAGGCAAATGCTTTGGCGAAAATGACCACTATTTGAGAGCCCAGTTTAAGCTGGCTCTTTTTCCCAGATTTTCTTTTTTTTGTTCTATTTACAGGTGAAATTTATGGAGAAAAAACAAAAACAAACCAAATCACTTCCTAAACGAGAAGTTCAGCCATTTACCCTAAGCTTTTGGTTTCTATTCCAGCCACGTTAACCAGCCATATGCAGTTTCGCCCACAAGTGGTTGATGCAATTAAAGCTGCATTAGGCGAAGTTCCCTACACCTTTGACCTCCCAGACCCAAACAGTCTAGGATGGGGCTTCGTGGTTGACGCCTACAACAAAGTGGCTGATCGCGTGGTCGCTGAAGGCTTCGACTATGTGCTTATTGTGGAAAGCGACGTTGTGATACCCCAGAATGCTTTTTCGCATTTGCTTGAGCAGAACGTTGACGTCGCAGTTGCTGTGGTTCCTTTTCACAGTTACCCAAAGAACCCTGCCCTAAACGACATGTACAAAGACACTGTGTGCGCAGGCGTCTTCTTGGATCCTGATGATGTGCGTCCTGTCACAAACGGAAAACTCGACGAATACAGAGACAAAGTTGTTACCTTCAAGGATGGAAAGCTTGTGGCGGGCACAGGGTGCATCTTGATTAAACGATGCGTGTTTGAGCGGGAATACGCTTTATCAATAATTTCTCGGTTGCCAGTTTTGACGTTTATTTTTGGCGTGACATCCGCAAAGCTGGTTTTTCAGCAGCAATAGACGGCTATGTGGTTTGTGAGCATCTGGGAGATTAAATCTTGACTGCAAACTGCACATACACCCAGGTTAAACAAATCGTGAAATACCAGCATCAGCGACAGCCGACATAACCGCGTTGATTGCTTTGTCGGATGCTGAAATTGCAGATCGCGGCTTAAGTGGGCTTTCGGCTTCTGCTTTGCAGGAAATTAGCATGTTGTTGACGGCTGAGAAAATCGTGATGCGTGACCCCAAAACAAGGGCTGCATACTACACGGTTGAAGCTGGTCTAAATGACTCTGTCAAGTTTGCTTCTGCTGAGGATTATCGTGCGCTGCCGAAAGGCGCATCAGCTCAGCTGAAGCTGCCCAAGGTTTGCCTATTGTGATTGGAACAGACGATACATACGGGTAAAACACAGTTAACTTTCATTGTGAATCCTATTGATGTATGAAACCAGACAGACTATTGATGCATTGATTAGTGAAGAAGCATTGTTGTTTGCCTAGTATCTGAGAAACGAAAGAAAAGAGTGGCTTCCAAGAATCACAGTCTAATTTCTTGCTCGCAAGATGTTGCTCTATGAGAAAAAATATGGATTGTAGTAAATCATGTGAAACCTATTTTCGCAAAGTTTAAACCAAGTAACACTCATACGCTCACCGAAGTGAGAGAAGAAGCCGCTAGGGCATAGGTTACAAACTATCCAAGGGCTTTCGGACTCACTGTAATCAAAGTCGCACAACTAACTGGTTGCTACCCAAAGAACGCTGTTTAGCTCTCGAAAAACGACCTAATTGAATCTCAGTCGCGATAAGCGGCTCGCCTTCACTTCCAACATAAACAGTGGAGAACGGGAAAATAGGAAGGGAGGTGAAAAAAGTGAATAAGACTACAAAAGTTGTAATAACGGTCATTTGTCTTCTCGCGGTTTTAACTGTGGGATTCGTAAACGCTACACCGCGACCCCTGAAGCAGGTAAATATGGTCTATTGGACTTCGCTCGACCCAAAGGAGTTGCCAGTACCAGGCAATCAGGTTATCAGACTTTAAGTTAAAACTCGACGGTAATCCCGACACTTGGTATTACTTAGACATCAAATTCATCAAACCCGACCTACAGGAAATGGAGGACGGATGGTTCCTAACGCCTCCGACGGGCGATTTGGGTACAGCTTTCTACCTCTATTGGTTCCATCGAGGAGTAGCTGCTTCTGCATCCTTTGGAACATGGCAATGGCTAATGTGGCGCATCATCAGACCAGCAGGATTACAGATGCCCATGTTCGTTCTGGCTAGCGATGGTGAAGGCAACTACGATCTGCTTGACGGACTTCAATACGCAGCTTACAAGCTTTACCCCAATAAACCACTAGCGGGTCCGCTGCGGTTAAATGGCGATTACCCGAAAGGCACATACACCTTCACAAGTGACCTAGAAATTCATGACCCCGCCGATTTTGCGGTTGAAATATCTATAGAGTTCAAGTAGCATTCTTAACCCAAAAACCCTTTTTCCCTTTTTTCTTTTTGTGTGCGTGCGTTGAGTAAGCGTTCGGCTTTCTCGTTTGGTGTGTGATATACGTGATATACGGTGAAGTGAGGAAGAAGAGAGAAGATATATCCGCGAATTTAAGGAACGGAAGATAGAGAATTAATCAGAATTAGTTATTAGAAGTCAGTTTGGGTTTAGGGATTAAAATTTAATGAAAAAAATTATTAGACAGGCAACTGTTTGCCTCCCAGTTTTGGCTGATTGGCTGCTCTATCATATTGAGGCCTTCAAGGTTTTCCATCAAGTTTTCAAAAGGTGCAATTGTATGATTAGTGTTGAAGTTACTGAAACAGGGGTTTCTCTGAGCAAAGTTGCCTCTGACATGCCCAGGCTTGCTAAGGCCATTTTGAAGAAGGCTGTTACCCACGCTAAAGGACGTGCTGAGCAGTTGACTCCTGTTCGCATCTGGGTTGATGCGGCAAAGTTGGTATGTAACTGAGCAAAGTGACTTGAACAGTGCCTTAAGCAACAGGGCGCCGTACTTTCTTTATTTTATTGAAGGCACGAGTCCTCATCAGATCCGTCCGCGGTTTGCTTCTGTTTTGCGTTTTCAAAGTGGGAGCGGAGTTGTCTTTACTAAACTGGTTAATCATCCTGGTACTAAGCCAAATGATTTGTTGCAGAGAGTCAAGGAAGAGGCAACTGAAGCGGAGATTCCGCGTTTCTTTGGGGAAGCCTGGTATGAAGTTACAGACTACGAGGGATACTAAATGGCAAACAGTTCTATACTGCTTACGAAGCGGTTTTTTTGGCGGTTAAGACGTGCTTGATTATGTGCCTGGCGTTCCTGAAGTGCCCGCTGTACCTGCGCATGATGGGGAACCAGAAATACCCGCCGTACCCGCTGTACCCTCTTCGGGAGTAGCTAAAACCGTTTTTGTAGGCGAAAACTTTGCTCTAACCCCAGATACACCCGTTATTTTGATTGATGCTTCATCAAGTTCTGTTGCGCCTCTTGAGATGGGTTCGGCCTTGGAAGTTACTGTGCGGGTAAACTTGCTTGTACTTGTCCGCGAGCAGGCTCCCCAAGACTGGTTTGACGGCGTCATCGACGTTATGGGAGAAGTAGTTGACGCCTTACTTGCAGATCGAACCTTAAGCGGCGCAGTACAAGACATTTACCCGACAAATTTTAGTCCAGGCACAATCTCATACCGAGGCAAAACCTTCTACGGTGGACAAGTAACGCTGGAAGGGGTATTATTTTTTGAACCGTGAAATGGGCACTTCTTTGGCACTATTGATTTTGTCGAAAAGGCAGTGGCTGGGTTAGATGCTGATAAGGCCTTTGGCGGCAAATGCTTCTATAGCTGGGTGTGCAATCGAGAGAAACGGAAGATTTTCCTGAGAAACGAAAAAGAAAAAAGGGCACCAAGAACCTCATCTTAGATTAAAATTATTGACTATCTAATATCAGATGATTCATAGAACACGATTCCACAAATCATATAAACAAAACGCAACAAACCAAGACCTTTGCTCACTTCTTAGGAGTTTTGGAGGGAAAGGAGGTGAAATAGATGAGAAAGAAAAAGCTAACAGTTCTTGGTGCACTTGTAACAGTTCTTCTAGTAGGATTTGCCTCGAGCAGCTTTTCAGCAGTCTTAGCAAAGAACGTGAATGTTCCAGAGGGAGAAACAATATTCTATTTCTCGGGAGGAAACACCACGATAAGCGTGCCTGCGACCTTCCATTGGCCCACAGCCAAGCTCGGAATACTTGCAACCGACAATATTGGGGGAAACGCGGGAACAGGAGAATCTCTTGTCCTAACACTGACCATAACAATGTCTGGCGTACCAACGACGTTTCCATGGGCTTTCATAACGACCAATCCCGTCGCAGCTGAAGTTCAAAGAGCATCATTTAGTGGCACTCCAGTCTACATCCATAAAACCAACAGTGGTGGCGTAATGCAAACGCTGGACAACATTTTCCCAGTCACGGATGAAGAACTCAAAGTAGAGAGGCATGGCAACTCCATAACGGTTGATTTCACCCCTCTGTCCCCAATTACGCTACAATTCCCTAACACACCATTCTGGCCTAGAAACTACGTAATGACCAATCCTAACCCACCGCCGGCAACCAGCACAATCCCGCCTGTATTGTATCCGCTTGTCTTGCCAGCTTTCCACTTGGAACTTGAAAAATACGGAGGCTCAATACACTTCACATCCTCAAGAACCTTCACGACTACACTACCGGGCGTAGTATTTTCTGGTTACACGTTAACGATGGAGCATATGGGCTTCTACGCAGACGCAACCTTCACCTGCCCAACATGGCCAGCCCCCGTTAACATGCAAACAGCACATGACGCTTTCGTAACGATGCATGGAATCACCACAGTAATTCCGCCACCACCGGCTTGAAACGGCGGACATGTCTCCCGCCTACTTTTCCTTTTTTCAATCGTTCTCTCTCATCGGGAACGTCTCCCGCGATCCACTTTTTTCTCTATTGCGTTCTATTCGCCTGCAAAAAACTCAAATGAGCAAAGGTCCTATCAGAAATTGGAGTAGCGAGAAGATGCCATATACTCAGTCGCCTCACCTCACTAACGAGGAAATCGAATCCTTACTCGAGAAGACTAGTATTGCGAGGTTTTGTAGTCATAACGTGGATGGTACAATTCACGCGGTTCCCGTGTGGTACAGTTACATGGAAGGGAAGATTGTTGTGGCAACTCCCGTTGAAAGCCGCAAAGCCAGAAATGTAAGGCGCAATGGGAACGTCACGCTTTTGATAGATGAATCTGAGACAAGGGGAATATGGCCTAAGGGCGTCGTGGTTTACGGCGAAGCGAAGATGGATGTAGCCGATCTCACGTTGAAAGAATTCACCCTTCTTTGCGAGAAATACATTCCGAAAGACAAAGCGGAAAGTTACGCTAAAGGTCTTCTGAGCCTGACCAGATGGGTGAAGATCATTATCACGCCAAAGCATAGAGCATCATTCGACTACGCAAAGGATCAAGCATACAAAACTGCCACTGGTGAGTAGCCCTCCCGCGGTCCACTTTTTTGACAAGATCCAATTCCAATCACCTGTGAGAACATGTATCTGCAGAAACGATTTTCAGTGTTGAAGGAGAGAAATTTGGTAGGATCAAAGCAGATGCATCAATAGTAGAAAGATGCATGTGTATAATAGTGGAACAGCAGCCAATATGACAAAGGTAGCAACCCTTACTTTTTGACTTGCGAAGAGATCTATTGGTCCTTTTGATTTCAGGAATTTGATTGCTGAAGCGTAAATCAACAAACTTGGAACTAGAATCATCAGAAAGTAAAGCCACCAAAAGGGTTCACCTCTGCCTGCACTGCGTATTATTCCTGAACCGAAGAAAACAACCATGTATGTTGCATATGCCAAACCAACAGTTACCAAAGCCAGCACGGGCAGAAGGTAAGATTCGATAGTTCTTTTAGGAGAAGAAGAGTGCACAAGCCCTAAAACTATGCTTGCAAAACCCCAAATCCCGATTATCGGCGCAAAAAGCCAGCCTATGCCATAATAATCAACGTCCCCTGGCTGTGCCTGAAGAGGTATTTTTATGGGTAGAGTAACAACAGCAAGGGCAACAAGAGCAATTCCTAAGTACAGGAACATGCGAGAATTGGGGAACAAATGGCTAGAAACCATGCAATTCACTCCTCACTTCCTTTAGTGCTATTCTTTGTGCTATATGGTTGCGCGCTTCATAAAGCCCTTCTTTCTCGTCATGGAAGCTTCAACCACAGGTTTAGCGGGCTCGAATTCATGACGGCGCCTTTTACTGAGCGCGATTCTCACTTCGATTTACTGTAAGAATTAAGGGGTTTTCTATGTGAATCCTGAGTGGAAGCTGCGACTCTTCAAGGCGATTTTGAATGTGCCTTTTCGGTTGTTGGATCGGCTGCTAAGATTCCCCGAGCCCAAGTATCCGCAAACTAAAATGCTTCAAAGCACCTACCAAACGATTCTATTCGTTTGGAGGAGGCGGAGGGGCTGGATAATAAACTTGAGTTTTGGTCTTTCTTCCTTTGCTCCAGACAACTCCAGCTATGATTACAGCAACTACAATAACTACTACTATTACAATGAGGGGAAGCAGTATTGTGAAGTTCGAGAGATCAAATCCTGTTGGCGTTGAAGTTGGGGAAGGAAGGGCTTCCCACCAGCGATCAACCGTGGAAGAATCGAACAGGGTTGGCACATAGGGGTATCCTCCCTTTGGAACAGAGGTCGTTTGGTTTTCGCCTACCGTTACGAAGTAGGTGTTGTTTATGTCAGTGACATACACAAAGCCGCTGAACGTGCGAACCATTGTTCCAGTGTCATCCACAAGAACCTCGAACTGTGTTCCGACGTCGGTGATTATTGCATCGGGAGTTTCAATACAGAGACGTGGGTTAGCGCCTGAAGTGCTTGATGTAGAGGGCGAGCTTTTAATGTAATAAGACCCGCTGAATCCAGGCGGCGTAAGGTCCTTAAAATATAATACCTTCACGCTTTTGCTGAATGGCTTGGGCGCTGGTGCTGGGGGCAGCACTTTCACGCCGCCACCATGCGCAACATAAAAGTCCGCTAGAGCCACCCAACCCATAGATTCCACCACTGCCAAGGCTACCCTGTCATAGAATTCTTTCTTGGTCTTTATCGAATCCCCTACCCTGAGAATCATTCCAAGGGTTGCTGGAGACCAATCGGTCTCCGATTCCGCCCACAGCACTTCCACGTCGCCTGTCAAACTGTTTATGGTTAAACTCGGATAGGTATCCAGTTGGTCTTGAGGCGTTGGCTGAGTTGGGGTTTCTGCGGGTGTAGTGGATGGTGTGATGGTGGGTTCCAAAAAGAAAGAAAAGAGTATATGAATCATACTGTCTTCGCGCGCGCCGTCTACTTTAGCGCCGCAGGAGCCGTTGAACACAAAGGAGCCTGCAACTTGAAGAGTTCGCGCTGGTTCGTTAGTCCCTAACAAAGTATCAGTATCGAGGAGGTTATTCTCAAGGGAAAGGAATTCGAATTGAAGAAAATCGCTACGAACATCCGACGACATCATTGAAGCAGTAACCGTAATTTCATGCCCACGGTCAGCATAAAAACGATAATGAGCCTGAGACGGCATCAGGGGGGCGGTGCTAACATTCTCTAAGAGGACGTCCCAAAATTCAGCTCCTTCCACAGTGAACGTGATGCCGGCAAATGAGTGACTGTAAGAGCCAGGGGATGCATAAACTGGTTGAACTTGGAACGTGCAAGATTGGAACTGACAAGGAACAAGACCAAAAACAACCACGCAGGTTAGACATGACACTAGCACGCGAATCGAGAAACGACATTTACACCTTTTCCACTGCGTTCTTCTCCCTTCTTAGAGGTGTTAACTTAACGAGAAACTTGCCACCAAAGCTGTTAATGTCTGAAGTTGGCTTAAGGTTTTCCCCAGGTCTCCATAGCAGCGCTTAAATTAATCGAGAATTCGAATAATAGCGTCGGATTAGCTTGTGAAGGGGAATTTTGACTGAGCAATACTGAGCGTTTGCTTCAATTTGATCAAAGCCCAGCTGCTATTCTTTTGATTCCAAGATAGCGAGGATAGTATCACCTCATCGTTTATTCTGATTTTGTATTCTGAACACCATTAAACAAGAAACTACACTCCCCAGGTAACATATTCTTGATCCCAAAAGTCCAGCGCTTTCCGTGGGCGACTATTACCGATCGCGTTTCTAACTTCGATTAACTGTAAAAATTGAGGAGTTTTCTGAATGAACCCGGAGTGGAAGCTGCGACTCTTCAAGGCGATTTTGAATGTGCCCTTTCGGCTCCTGGACAAGATGGTTAAGTTTCCAGATGCAAAGTATCCACAAACCAGGATTCTTCAGCACACTTACAGAACTATGCGGGGAACTTACCGCTTGGAAGTTGCGAAGGGCGTGTTTGATGTGCCGGACGGAAACTTTGAACGTTTCCTGTCAGTCTCTGCTAAGTTGCTTGCGAATGTGGCTGAGCAAGACCGCTATTATCGTGCCTGGCTCGGGTTAAGCTACCTGCTGGCGGAAGCTGAGATGTCGCGGCTGGATCTGCAGCCGGAAGAGCTCGTGTTTGAGATTAAGCGCCAGTGGATAGATGACCTCTCATTTTTGCCAAAAGAACATTTTATGCTTTACCGACGGGACTTCACTGAAGTCGCGTTGTCTAGTAATCTTGTTAACCTCGCTCGAATGGTGCAGAGCTCGCCTCTTCACCCGAGAAAAGGAGGAAAATGAAAAAAATATGTCAACACCTTCCCTTGGAAGAAACGCGAGACTATTAAAATCTGGAACCCCAATCGGCTACTGCAAAAACATATCCGTGAAAGCCCAAGCAGAAATCATCAAAGACTACAGCATGGACGCGCTGACCCCTGCTGTTTCTGGAGCGGGCAAACAAACTTTCACCTGGAGCGCTGAGCGCCTCTTCACCGACAAAACCTACATAGCCCTACTGCTAGCTGGAACCAAATTCGACTTAGTATTTGGTCCCGACGGAACACCAACAACCACGAGAAACGAGACATGGGCAAACTGCACGATTCTTGAGCTGCGAACGCAAAGGCGGCGAATCAGGAGCTCTTCTAGAATCAATCTCTGGTGAAGCAGAAAGCGTCACCCCACCTGCTTAGACGTGATCTAAATGTCCGCTGCAAAAGACGAAGCACAAGATTTCAGCAAACCGACTAAGTGGGAGCTGCAAGCCAAAGAGCAGGAAACAGAAGAAGCTGAAGCGAAAGATCTTAGCGTCAAAACTTTTCAGCCCGTCGGAGCTCACAAAGCAATCCAAACAAATCCATGAAGCCACTGTTCCGGTTCTCGGAAAACTCAGGTACGGCGAACTCACCCTCGACGACTCATTCACCATCGCGAAATGCAAAACTGACGCCGACAAATCAAGCATGGCGGCCTATCTGATGCTGAAAAAAGCCTACCCAGAAATGCCCCAGTACACACCGGAGAACATTCAGCAATGGGCTAAGTCTATGCCGCTTGCGGAAGGCGCCGTTTTGCTGCAGTTTCTCAAAGGAACCCCTGCTTTTTTACGAGTGCAATCCCTGCGTGGCTCAGCGCAAACGATGAAGCGAAACAAATCGCGCAAGTCTTGACAGCTTTTTCCACAGTATCGTCTCGAGGACCTCGGAGCCTTAACGCTGTTCCAGTTTAGGTTCCTCGCCTCAGCTGCCGAGTGGGTTAAACGGAACAGGTGACACGCGATGAGCGACAACAGAATAGAGCTGAAAATAACAGCAGTTGACAATGCAAGCAGCGTCATAGCTGGAGCTTCGGCAAAAATCGCGGAGTCACTCAGAAACGTCGAAGCCACACAAAACGATTTTTCTAGGGCAGTCAGCAACTCTGTTGCGCCTCTAACTGATGCTGAACAAGCTCAACTCCAAGAAGCGGCTTCTTCTCTTCAACTCAAAGACGCCCAGATGCAAGTCCAGACTAAGCAGGAGACGCTTAATCAGGTGATCCGGCAATATGGCGTCGACAGCAAAGAGGCAGCCGCAGCGGTCAGGGACCTGAATGCTGCTCAGGAAGGCTTAGCTTCAGCTCAATCCAGAGTCGTCGAGGAAACGAAGCGAGCCTCCATAAACTACAAGGACCTAACAATAAGCGTCGCTGGAGTCGCAACTGCAGGATTCGCCCTCTACAATGCCTATGACAATATCAGTGACATGATGGTTTCCGTGGACCGCGCTAACCTCGCCGTTAAGAGCTCCCAGAATCAACTTGAAGACACCCAGCGCAGATACAACGACGCCGTCGAGAAATACGGTTCTGCGAGTGAAGAGGCTCAGGCTGCTCAAAGCGACCTTACTTTGGCAGTGGAACGAAACGGCGTAGCCTTAGAGCGAGCCGATATGCTCCAGGGCAACTATAACGAGACCATCGTTCGCAGCGCCATAAGCGTTTTGCCCTCTGTTATTACGATGACAGCGAGTCTTGCAGCCGTCAAGAAGGCTCTGGGAGATTCAACTGTTTTTGCGACTATTAGCGAGAATGCTCATTCCTTTGCCAAAGCCTTCGCCCTGGGTCCGACAACAGCTTTAACCGCTGCGGCCGCTGCTCTTAACGCTGTTCTGTTGGCTAACCCAATAATCCTCGTTGTGGCTGCCATTGCTGCGCTAGTCGCCGCATTCGTCTTGGCATACAATTACTGCAAACCCTTCAAAGACGCAGTCGACGGACTCGGAAAAACAATCATGGATACCCTCAAGCCTGCAATAGACGTCGTAGTGGGAGCTCTAACGTGGCTTTGGGAATAATGTCCTGGTGCCCCTGGGCGAGTTTTTGGTGAATGTTTTCATTAAGAGCATTGAAGCGGTCGCAGGCGCCATCCGGTGGCTTGCAGACGGCATAGGTGCCTTGGCGAATTGGTTTGGGGATGCCTGGGCAGCCATAACCGGAACGGTGAATGACCGGGTACAGCGCAAGATGGAAGATCAGCTCCGCATCGTCGAAGACAACTTGGAGAAGCAAACTGAGGCCGTCAACAAGAAGTACGATGAGCAAGTCAAAACGGTCGAATCCGCCTACAATGAAGAAACAGACGCCGCAATCAAGTCCTGGGAAGAACGCCTCAACGTCGAAGTCAAGGGTTGGGACAAGATCCTCAACTCTGGAAAACGACAATGCCGACAAGCTCGTTGAGGCTGTCCGGAGCAGACTTTCCGACGAAACCGACGCCATCGAAGAGGCAAACAGACGCGCAACTTGACAGTCTTAAAGAGCTGCCTACGAAGACCAAATTGATGCGACTAATTCTTTCTATGATGAAATGATTAGCACCACCGAGTCCAAACTCAAAGGCGTGCAATCCGCAAGGGAAGATGACCTTAACGCGCTCGAGCTCACCTACCTAATGCAAAAGCAAGCTATCGAAGACGGAGTCGCAGCAGGCACAATCGCCTCAGCAGCCGGGCAAGCTCAAATGGAAACCCTTGACAAGGCCTACCAAAACCGACGTAAGGGAATTAGCGAGGACTACCGGGTGCAGGAGCTCCAGGCAGAAATCGCCAACAAAGCCAACATCGAAAACGCTGAAGCCCAACGCACGGCTGCGCTAGAGAAAATTGAAGCTGACCACACAGTCAAGGAAGTTGCTTTGCTAGGCGAAAAGAAAGCAAAGTTGGCTGCAGTTGAACGCGAGGCTACGCTAGAGATCCAAAAAATCAACGAAGAGCGCAACAGCATCTTAGCAGAAATCACAGCCGACCGCGACAGCCATCGAAAACAAGCATTCTGAGGACCTGAAGACAATTTATCAGAACCGCGAAGACGAGCTCACCGAGATAACTCAGAAGGCAGCGGATGAGCGGCTGCGGATAACGGGCGACGCAAATCAAAGGATCCTTTCACCCGGCAACTCAGCTCCAGTCGGAGGCGCCTAATCTCCAGGCTCCACAGTTCCGTTTAGGCTTTGGGGGCATGTTGATTCCGGTTCCCCCGATGGCTGAAGGCGGCATCGTCACCGCAGCCAACTCTTGCGTTAATCGGAGAATCAGGCCCTGAAGCCATCGTGCCCCTGGGCAACATAGAACGCTGGAGCTCAACAGACCCAAAACAATGTTATCTACGTCAACATCTCGATCGGCAACGTAACCGCTGAAGTCCCAATGGAAGACGTTGTGCAAGCCACGTCGGAAGGCGTAGCCAAGGGACTGGCAGGAAAAGGAGTTTTGCTATCATGAGTGCCGCCTTAATTTCTAACCTCAGCGAAATGCCCGATGATTCCACGTCAATTGACAACTATACAACAGGCCGCGCCATACAATTCAGGCTATTCATAGCTGCAACCATAGCGTCAATCAAGCTAAAGCTCAGAAGAACAAACTCAAACGCGCTCGCCACGATTCAAGCAATCATCTACGGCTCCTCAGATGCCTTCCGAAGCACCGCTGCCAAACCCGACGCCCAAGAAACCTTCATCGCGGGCTCAGTTGCAGCCATCGACGACGTAAGCGACGAGGTCTATGAGGAAGTTGAATTCACCTTTTCAGGGGGCGCTCCGCTCGAGGCTGGAGTCTACTTCGTTGCCCTCGTCGGATATGACTTCTCCACCGAGTTTGAAGAACGAATCGACATCGCGACAATCGGCAATTGGGACGAGTTTCCAACCCCTGCGTTAGGCGTGTTCGCTTGGCAATCCTCGGGCGTATGGTGGTGCATGGACGATGATTAAGGAGGCGGATTGAAAACGCAACTAATCATCGGCATCTTCGGTTCTTACACGGGGTCTGCACCGTGGTCGCTTGGAGACGTCGCCCTCACCACAGTCAACCAAATCACCGATGAAAACCCAAGCGAAGGCGAAGACTTCACAATCGACGGAGACACCCCAATAGTTATGACAAGCAGTCTCGCAGCTCGGACGCTCACTTTGAATGGCTCCATAAGCAGCTCCTCATCGGATAAAGCAACTTTGGATGCCTCTTATTGTATTGCGCTGCGGGCTATGAGGGGAACGGTCCAGACTCTCGTTGATCCCAGGATGATTTACACCGGAGAATGGCTCGTTAGGAGCATCACGCTAAATGAGGTTGCTGAAGGCGACAAAGTCGCACGTTTCATGTTCCGCATCGTTCTGAAGCAAAGCACTGAGTACCTCGACTTATCCCAGACGCCTGAAGAGGGAGGTCCACCCGACTAATGGGTCTTTGGAGCTTCAACTTCTTCGATGAAAACTACAATCTCACTCCTTTCAAAGCGAAGCTGGGCAGCATAATCTACGAGCAAAACAAATTCTTCCAGGTCACCTTCAAAACAAAAAGAACCAACGGCCTCTTCTACTACATGATGAATAACCCCAACATCGTCATCTTCTACAACGACGACTACGTCTGCGACGCTCAAATCGGACCCGTCAAAGTCAAAGCCACAGTGATTGAATGCACCGCGTACAACGCCACATATAAGCGGATGGAGAAATTCCGAATCACCGGGTCTTACGTGAACACAGCCGCAAACGTCGTTATGACTGCTATCTGCGACGCTGCTGGAGTAAACTTCGATTACTGCCCTGAAACCGCCGTCTCAGTGAGGTTTGAGGATGCGGACTGCTTCACCGCAGCCAAATTCGTCGCTGAATCTCTCAACACAGGCTTCTATGGGTACTACAATGCTGGAGCCGAAACCTACTTTTTTGGCGTCGGAGACGACTCAAGCAGTCGTTACCCAAGCAGGTTACGAATTAAAGAAATAAACATCGACCAAAGCCAACGCCGAGACCGCGTCCGCATCAGAGGCGTGGATGAGTCAGGTATCCAAATCATCGGGGAATACGGCGAAGAAGGCAGCGGAGGCACCGCAGTTTTCATCGAGAAGAAAGCCTCCACAAAAGAGCAGCTTGACATCCTCGCCCAGAAAAAATACGAGGAAATGCACTATGAAACAGACGGGATTCCAGCGGTCATACCAATCGATGAGGGCTACCAAATCCGAGCTGGAGACAACGTCTACGTTAACAGCTCCGTCTTCGACTATGGCGGCTGGGGCAAAGTTAAGAAGGCAACTGTCACGGCGACGAAGGTTGATGTCGAGCTTGACCGAGCAAAACCCACGCTCGAACAAATCATTTTAGACCTCCAAAAATACGGTGAACTCGGAGTCTACAGAATCGAACCCGACCAACTCACCCCATGGTCCCTTGTCACCCAAGGCCTCTTCGGGTTGTATCACCTAAACGAGGGCGACGGCACAGTCGCCAAGGATAGCGGACCAAACAATGAGACTCCAAACGACGGCGAAATAACCGAGATGAACGTCGGAAGCTTCTGGACTGACGGAGTCATACCGGGAACGCAAAGTTCTCAGTTTCACTGCGAATGGTGGACACGTTAACGTGGGCGCTGACTTCGACGCGTCAGGAACAAACCACATGAGCTTCGGGGGATGGTTCACTCCCAGAGACGACTCAGGAGACTACAACACATACGTCTTCTACCGCTCAGCTCAGTTCTACCTACGCTATGACGGTCCCAACCAAAGAATCGCCGCTGGGCTAAATGTTGGCGCTCAACAATACGAAATTTACTCTCCTGATGGCAGCTGCTTAGAAAACAGCCGGAACTTCGTAATGGTCGTTTACGATGGGGCAACTCTCAAAATGTATCATGCTCAGCTTAAATCTCCAACGGTAGTTGCCGAAGCCGAGGTTTCTGGAAACGTAGACGCCTGCGCAAACGACGTCTTATTCGCCGAGGACGCAAACGTCGTAATTGCGGAGTTTATGCTTTGGACTCGGGCTCTGGGCGCTCAGGAGGTGCAAGAACTCTACTTTTTTCCCCTTGCTCGACTTGTGAAAAAAGGCGCTGCCGCAACAACTTGGACTCTAAGCATAGATGCTTCTCCTCCGAGCATGGGAACAACCGACCCCGAACCCGACTCCTACGAGATCCCAGATGGGGAAGACATAGAAGTCGAGGCGCTCTGCCGTCAGACGAGTTTGACTACGAGTTTTACGAGTGGGTCTTACGACGGCGTCCAAATTGGCAGCGACAACCCCGTGACCATTGATCCCGAGGAAGTCGGAACCTCACACAGCTTAGTTGCGGTTTTCCGTTGGCGCCAAAGTAACCAACTGCCGCCGAGCAGCTGCGGAGTAATGGGCGTCATCGACGGTGGCTCAACAACTCCCCCAAGCATAACTGAAGTAGCAGCTGCAACTACAACGCCAACCGCTTCTAACTCAATGAGCGAATCATCAGCAGCTACCACAACAACGACAGCCGGCGAAACAATCAGCGAAGCGCCAACGCAAAGAGCAGAGAGCCACTTAATCACTTATGTTGGAGCAGCGACAAGCACCGGAAACGACACAACTTCAGGGAACTTCTCTTTGCCCGCCGGATGGGCTGCTGGAGACGTGGCGATTTGTTGGTGGTACACTCGCAGCAGCTCCAAAACCTTCACCAAACCCGCTGCCGTCACCCAGCTACAAAATTCGTCGAGCTCTTACCCAGGCAGACTATTCGTCGGCTACCGCGTGCTCGTAGCTGGAGACACTACTTTCGCGTGGACTTCCTCTAGCGTAGCAAACAGCGACGTTATTTGGGGAACCTCAGTCTATCATGGAACCCACGCTTCGACACCAATAGACAGCGAGTCAGGAGCACCCGACTGAATGGCAGGGATATGTGAACCCGCCTGTTCCAGCCTTCAGCATCTCATACGATAGGGGCCGCGCAGTAGCCATATTCGGCAAAACAGACGACTACACATCAATCACTGCTCCATTGTATTTCACGTTAGGTGGCTCGAACAGCAGCACCGCAGGAAGTGATGCTTCTGCAGGAGCAGCCTACAGTCCATCATACGCGGTTGGCGGTTATGGGTGTATGCCCTTCACTCTTGGAGGAAGCTCCGCGTATGGATACAGCTACGTCGTATCCCTCAGACCAGCATAGTCACAAAGTTGACAGTGAAAAACCATGTACAAGAACCCAATTAGAAGAAATGATGAGCATTGGAGAGACAACCTGATTGGGTTGACCTTCGACAAGCGACTCGAACGAGCAGCTCTGCGTAAGCATGGCTTAGAATCTCAACTTGATCCGGCTGGAAATGCAAAAAGACCTAGTCCAGAAACAAATCTCTGGAAGAAAGGTCGAGTTGCTTCCAAACATCTACGAAGGCGTAATGTGCGCGTCAACAGACAAGAACCGCAAGATCCTGGACGTCGGCTTCAACACTCCCGAAGACCTGATTCTTGACAACTTTGGCAAATGGCTCGCTAGCTGGATAACGCCAATCGCAACAACGGTAACCGCTACAATAAAAGACGTGACAAACACTGCGAGGACCCTAAGAGTTTACGGTGTCATTGGAACAGGCGTCGCCATGACTATCGCTTACGGTTCGCTCATGGACTGCGGAACTGTCCTGCAAGTTGGCAGCGGCTCAACAGCAGCAGCACGAGCAAACTACGCCATTCAGACAGCGTTTGGCACGGCTCCGGAGAATACTCAGTTTGGGTGCAGCGTCGGAAGCTACGGCGGAGGCGCAATCTCATTCTCAGGAGCCGTAACCGCCGGAGGAAGCGGAACCGTGAACGAAACAGGATTCTTCGCCGTCTTCAACTACGGAAACTCTACGCCTTCGTATGCTACGTTCATGATGTTTCACGACATCCTCGGCTCGGGCGTTTCCTTCGTTGCAGGTAACAGCTTGATCGTTAGCTACAGCATCACGCTCTAAGGTTGACTGAAACTTGAATTCTTCTATTCTTTTTCCGCGGATCTATTGATGCTGAGGAATTCTTCCGCGTACTCGGGGTTGGAGAAGCAGTAGGTTTTTAGAAAATGGAATTTGAGCGCGCTACTTGAATCTCTTGGCAAAGCATAAAAAGAACTAATACATAAGTGAAAAATAGGAATTGAGTGCCAATTGAAATGGTTTTCAAAAACGAGCAAAAGTGAGACAGACGGAAAAAGAATCAATGCCGTATGTGGTCCAGACTATGAAGAAGAGATTATAAGAAACGCATTAACCCTTGAATGGGATGACGATATTTTGAAGTACACTTACACGCTAAATTGCGAATGCGGTGGCAATTACTCCAACGTGCACTACTTCAGGAGAACCTTCAATTTGGCAACGTACGACATAATCGAGTGCAAATGCCGAGATTGTCAGGCAACAAGATTCTTTTCATTCAAGCCCTCAAAGATTCATGAATCTATAAATGAACTGATTCATCAGAACATCAAATACGTGCGCCTTTCTTAACAGACTTTTTGAGGCAAGTCATACTGCCGGACAGTTAGGTCCATGACCCCTTCATCCTTGTCTCAAGTAAACATCGCGTAAATAAGGAACACGAGACCCAAACTGTCTACTACAAAGCCAGCCGGTTCGGAAAACACTAAGGATAGAATCAATCCCAATCCACGTACGACGAAGGAGAGAAGCAAAACCCCTACGTTCAATTCTAGGTTTAAATCTCCTATCTGCTCTTTTGGGGCAAGGTGTTAATTTAACTTGCGGGAAAACGCATATTTCTCCAGCATGCTACAGCATCACACTTTAAGAAGCAAGGAATATGACTGCTCTTCAAGCAATCTCAAACGGCATCGCAAAAGAATCAGAGGTCACCGATTATTACATGGACCTGGAATTTGTAGATGTTAGAGGCAGAGGTCGTGATAACCCCCACGAAAATAAAACGTGGACTGTTGATGATAAGCCTCATAAGAGAGCACGCGTGCTTGATGAAGACTATTATTTCACCTCTTTCAACCATTACATTGACATAAAGAAAGGATACCTTCTTGTGAAAAGAAAACGAATCCTCCACCATGCACACAGCCGGAAAATTCGTTAATGATTCACCATGTGAAGACTTCAATCTTTTGTTAATTACCCAGCTTTGAGTTCCAGCCCATAATCAGTCCTGAACGTTGAGCGTACGTTGGTGTTAAGAATAAATTGCTCCTCGGAGCACGGAAAAAGGGTTGCTTCGTATGAACATTTCATAGTAGACTTCATTTTTGAAACGTAGTGTCAGTATCTGAATCACGTGACCAAACTCTACTCCCACAGCTTTTTTTCCAAAAGGCCATGGACGAAGCTTATGATAACATTGTTTGCAATAAGGTATTTCAATAGATAATTCCACTTGATAGCGATGGGCGGAAATTCTTTTTGATTCTTCAGCTGGACCAAGACAAACACAGCATATGTTCGGGAAACTGAATCTATTTTCCTTCAACGTTGCTTCAAAAATTGGCTTATCGGCCACCATTTTGGCAACGTCAGGGATTTGCGTAGTCTGTACGGTGGCTTTTTTCTTGGTTTTGCTCCTCTTTTTGGTCTTGCTCAATCAGGAACAACTCCAGAACTACTAGAAATATGGTATATTGTTATTTAAAACATGGTATTATCCAAAACGTGACGTTTGCCCGCTTAGGCTTGCAGTTGGTACGGCTGTGAGATTGTGACCATTGTGTTGTCCGCTAAGAAACACTCGTATCATGCATTGGCACCTCTGGCTAATTCCGCGCAATTTGCAGTGGAGATATTTCTTGATATTGGGAAATCTGAAAAGATGCAAAGGCTTATGTGCAATTATCAGCTCAGTTATCAGCGAAAGATAGTGGGGAGCGATCCACTTGAAATATTTTGAGGCAAAAAGGCCCGCTGGAGACGGGGTCTGTTCAGACAACGCATGTCCATGCCCCCAGGTGCGAATCCCAAGAGGGACAGGCTACTTGTATATACCACAAGAACTCGTTGATTTCCGACGTGACGCGCGCACCGATGAAGAAGCAGATCGCAAAGCTAACCGTCTGGCTGAAGAGGATCCTTTGGCAAAAATGGCCAAACAGTATGGCGCCTCAAGTTACGCAAGAATTCTTCCGCCAGGAAAGACTAATCCGATCCTCATGTGTGAACAGGGCGCAAGATTGAGGCGAATTGATCTCGTAATAGCCAGCGCCGACGCTAAACACTGGTGGAAAACCGGTTTGGTCCCTCTCAGAGTGACACCACTCGTGACTCCGAAAAAAGGGGTTTTTGGGAATTTGTTCTCTAAAAAAAGCCCGAAACCTTCACAAGCGAGTAACGATTCCAAAGAAACACTGACAACGAGAATCGCCAAGAGAATACTCATAGCGAACAGCGGGAGGGTGCTTCGAGAAATTGATGTAAAAACAATCGTAGCGCACGCATGGAACGGTCAAATCGACAAGGACGCCAAAATCTCATATTATGTTTTACCTGACAAATTCTGGGTGAACTTTAAACCCGCGAAGACTTCTGAGGAGTTTGCTTATGGATGGTGCATGCTGCAGCAGAAGTTACAGCACCAAGACGGGGAACCTCCCTATTGGGAGACACATAAGACTCATGCATACTCCGGATTCATTGTGGAAAGCAATCAAGCCTTCTATGTAGAAGTCTACTACGAATAGATATTGCGAAGCAGCCGTTTCTAAAAGAGATGAAGCATGTGCTTGATCTTGTTGGCGCTGCAGCATCACACTTTAAGGTGACTGAAAAATGGCTACACTCCAAGCAATCTCAAACAACCTTGCACAACGTATCGACGCGTTAAACACAATCATCGCGTCCACTGAATCAGTACAATGGGACATGACAGACGTTGACTTAAAAGCGAACCAGGAGAAAGTCGCCGTCTTCAAAAACAAAACCCTAGACACAGAACTCCAATACCTAACTGCCCTGAAAAACAGCATAGACGAACTAATCCACACAACAAACGAAGTCATAGACACCTCAAGCAACGCCCTGAAAGTACTCATAGGAACCTAAACCTTTTCGCAACTTATTTTTCACTTCAAAAACATTCTAGTCTTTGGTTTAGCCTTTCCAATTTCTGTTGGAAAATAAGCTAACTCTTCTTCACAAAAAGAGCTAAGTGCAGACCAAAGCAATTAACTTTAAGGGTGAAAGGCAAAGTAGTGCTTGCTCAACTTTATCCCTCTCAAAATCCCTCTTCCTAAAAGCAAGCATTACCCCCCAAACCCTTTCTGACTTCACAAACATTCCAGGAAATTAGTATTCCCTGGTTCTTTTCCAGACGTTAAAGGAACATTGACCCCAACAGTAACTGCTACCTCTATAGATGCAGTTTGTACACTCTGGCAAATCAAAAAACCTACGCTTACTCACAAAATCTTCGCCATAAACAAGTTTAGCTTCTGTTGTCTGACTATTTCAAGTAGACTCTCAAGATGAGTATGCATGTGTAAAGAACCAACAACAGGATAGGTGTAAACCTGCGAGAGACTCTCATTAGCTTCTCGATGTTCTTGTGTGTTGGGTTTGCCGAGAGCCTCATCAGGTAGATGACGAAGGGTAAAAAGAATACAAGTACTAGCAAATACCAGTACACCAACTCTGTTGATGCTGCAAGATTAAGAACCCCGTACACAATTGGAAGGACCAGACTCAACGAGGAAAACAACAATGCAATTTTGGCAGATTTCTCTTTTCCATACCTAACTACGAAAGTGGTGATTTTTTCTCCCTTGTCTGCCTCGTAGTCTCCGATTGCTTGGAAAATGTGGCTTGCGATTTGGAAGAGAACCAGTGGTATTATGCATAGGAGTATGTCTTGGTATCGTCTCAAACTCCATGGCAACGAAGAATCTATGGTTAGTTGACCTGATACCTGCAGTCCGATTAGGAAAGGCAGAATTCCAGCGCCAATTCCTACCGCTAAGAGGTCTATTACGGGTCGTTTTTTGAAGTGGATAGGTGGGGCGGAATAAGCTATCCCAATTCCAATATAGGTTATGAACAAGAAAAGAACTGTATAGTCCACTGCTGCAGTAAGAAGCAATCCTAGTGCAAACAAGGAAACGAAAAGAACTGATGACTGCGTCGGAGATAATTCTCCGGCGGCGACTGGCAAGTGTTTTTTCTGAGGATTTGACTTGTCGCTTGTTCTATCGAAGTATTGATTGAGTACAAAAATGGCTCCAGTAACTAGGGAAAAGGAAATCGAAATCGGAAGCACATTGTAGGGTGGAACTGCAAATAAAGTGGTGCCGAGTCCGAAAAAGAACAGCCAGCCTATCCAGCTTCGCCATCTGAGGGCTCGCAAGTAGACGGTGATCCCTGTTCCTGCGTTTAGGGGAACGCCTGCAGCTGTACTCCGCGCCATTCAATAGTCTCCGTTTTTACTCAAGTGACTTCATTCTCATATTAAGTCTTTATTTTCTAACCCTTGAAAGTATTCTGCTTCCCCGTTCAAGTTTTCCAGAGAACTAGACAAACGGCAATCTGTTTTCAGTAAATAATTGTTTGAGAGGTGAGGTTGATTGTTGAAAGGTGAACGAGTATTTCTGAAACGTGTATGCGCGCTTCCAAGCGACTTGGCATCGGCTTACTTGGAGGATTTAGAGGCAACTGCCAAAGAGCGTCTTGCCCTGTTTGAAGGCTTCGCCATTAAACGTGCCGCATCCAGCTAAGGCATAGGACTTATTCACGCAAACTTGAGAAGATTAGGCTTTTTGTGGGTTTGCTGGGATTCCTGCGGGTGGCGAGAAATGGAGAGGAAATGTATGTATCCAGTTTGAACCTAAATGAGGATCCACAGGAATCCATTCAGCCCCAATGTACTTCTGATGATTGTTACCCCAAAAAAGAGGGGAAGATTATGGTTGGTTTTTACTGTGTCTTCTTCTTGCCTTTGAGGTAGACGTATGCGCCGACTGCGACTATGGCTATGACGATGACGGCAATGATAGCATAAGCATACTCCATCGGAAAGCCCGCGTTCTGAATCGGAGTAGCTGTAACCTCAGGAGAAGCAGTCTGAACCGGAGTAGCAGTAGGAGTAGCAGTAGGAGCAATAGTCACAATAGGTGTTGGAGTAGGTGTAGTAACAGGCTGAGAGCTTGGAGCAGCAACTACGTTTATCGTGTTAAATTGGTTGTATGCCGCGTTGTATGTTAGTCCGTCTGTGCGTTTGCCTTCATAGTAAGCTACCCATCCCCAATTGCCAACCTCTGTAGGACTGTAAGAAACCACGAAGTCGCCCTCTTTGTCAGTTGTTTGCGTCACGTTGAACGATGTTCCGTCAGGCTTTGTGAAGGAGACTACAATGCTCGCGTTTGGAAGTCCTGGATGATATTCGCTTGTTTCGGGTAAGTAGGATTTGCTGTCATAGTTCCATACACTCATCATTGGGTTCGCTGTTAGCCGGCCGCCTACGCTGATCGTTTCATTATTCCACATTGAATCGCCTTTGTTGGCTGCCGCATACAAGCTGAAGTCAACCATGGGGGAATCGTCAAAGCAATAGACTTTGCCGGTTGTCGCGCCAATGTACATTTTGCCATCCCAAATAGCAGGAGAGCAAGGCACGTTTCCGCCAGCTGTGAATACAGACAAAGTGCTCAAGTCAGTGGCATTGAGACAATAGACGCTACCGATGTCGCAACCAATGTAAATTTTCCCACCAGTTAAGTCGGCTGCGTAAGCAACTGAAGACTGAATCTGGTACCCTAACCATGCCCCTTTGTACGATTTCTGATTGAGCCTTCCCACTTGCGAATAATCAGGCGGGAAATAGGTTCCCGAATCTGGTTTCGTAGCATTGATAACTGTGACCTCAAAGAACTCAGAGGCGTAGATTTCCCCTTTCCAGTATATTGATGTCCAAAGTGGCTGAGTGTTTCCGGCGCGCGTTTGATTCCAGATGCTTGTTCCTGTCGTCGCGTTAAAAGCAAAGTATCTTATTCCGCCCCCATTACCGCCTCCTGGAACACTCATATTCTGCGCAGCGTAGTTTACGCCTGTTTTGGCAAGACCGCGGAAAATCCCGCCACCAATGATAGACGCAGCCTCCCCCTACGACCGGCGTGCCAGTGGCGTAAAGCGTATTTGAGGGTTGTGGTTGTACATCCATGTCAAGCGGGAAGCTTTTCCACTTGAAGCTAAGGTCTGCTGAGTTTAGAGCGTACAGGTAGCTATCCGTAGATGCTATGTAGATTGTGCCGTCCGAGTAGGCGGGCGAACCCATGATTGGTTTTCCCGTCGCGTAGGTATATAGTATGCGTCCATCTTCAGGGTTAAGGCAGTATACTTTGCCATCCAAAGAACCACAGTATACCCTGCCGCCTATCACTATTGGAGAAGATCGAGGCTCACCTTCGCCCGATGATAGATACTGCGGGAAGAACCCTCCAGCAGAAGTCTTCCATAATTGAGCACCTGTATTTGCATCTAAACAGTAGAAGTAGCCATCATCCGCACCAGTGAATACTTTGCCATCAACCACAGCAGCCGAAGCCCTGACAAAGAACCCAGTCGTGAAGTTCCAGATTTTTGCGCCAGTATATGCATTCAGACAATACCAGTTTTTGTCTTCGGAGCCAACGTACACTTTGCCGTCGACGACTGCGGGTGAACTGAACACGTCGCCGCCTGTTTGGAATTCCCATTTAGGCGTGGATATGTCTATGGGCCCTTGCTGACCTACAGCCACTCTCTGGTTCAAAACGTTTCCTCAGGAAACCTTGGTTCCAGTCTGCTGGATCGCCCCCAATGCAGTACAAACTACCGCCGGAAACTCCATACAGGTTTCCGTAGGCAATCGACGGCGTTGAAAAGCCTATGCCAGGCAGATTCCATAGTTCTGTTCCAGTGTACGCATCCCAACATGAAAACGACGTTCCAGGCATCACTAATCCGCCAGTTGATCGACCAGCTGCCTGGTCACATTTGATACCGTAGACTTTGCCATCTGCATACGCCATGGTGGCATAGTGAATGTTGAAGTATCCAGCCTGTTTCCATAGCCGTTCTCCCGTTTCAGCATCCCACGCCCCGATAGTACCATAAGGGTCAAGTTCCACAGTGCTTTCAAAAATCATTCCGTCACCTGCCGCGCCATGGTAGGCGGAGAAAGCTCTGATACCTTTCTGAGCTTGCCACTCCATTTTTTGCCTGTTTCTCCATCGAAGCAAACAAGTTGCCAAGTTGTCGCTGAGACGTAGAGTTTATGGTTATAGTAGATGGCTGCTTGTTGCGCTATTCCTCCTAACGTAGCAGAGTGCCAAACACGTATTCCGTTCCTGTCTAAGGCGTCTACCGCTCCTTCCGTAGTTCCTAAGAAAACCTTCCCATCACCAGTACAAAGAAGCTCACATGAAGCATCAGCCACGTACATCCACGCCATCGTCGGTGTTTTCGAAGGATCTGACAGATCATAACCTAATACTTGTGCTTGCAGGGTAGTGGTGTCGAAGGCAGTCATGATATACATCTTCATGCTCGTTGAGTATCGCCCAGAAAAGTAGGGAGCGCTTCCTGGATGACCAGTGGCTGTAGGTATAGTTACGTTCCATACCAATTCGCCAGTTGCAATTCTGCGGCACACTATGCCGCTTGTCCCTTGTATTAAGAGGTATGTATCGTCGAGCTTAAATATGGGGTTTACATTGTTCGGTGAAGGCGTTCCGGGAGCATCAACGTTATAAATTGACGCGCCAGTTAGGGCATCGTACGCGAGCAAGCGTGTGCCTTGAACTACGAATGCTTTTCCATTGAAGACACTAACCATGCCAGAGCCAGACGTACTGACGTTCCATAACACATTGGCTCTGTCAGGTGCCGGGCCAGCATTGGATCCCGTGTGTCCCTCGTCACCTTGAGCTTGTGACCAGTCGTATTGCATTAGGTCACCGTAATCTTTTGTGGTTGAAAGCGGCGTAGCTTCTTTTGAAGAATTGATAATTACAGAATTTCCTAGCGTCACAAAAGCCGACAGAGCTAGGCAGCATAACTAAGACTGCAACAATAATTTTTCCTTTTGCAGGTTTCATATATTTTTCTCCTCAATTTCTATAATGTTACTTTTTCTGAGAGTTTTGGTTATAAGTTTTTGCTAATCACTGCGTATTTGTTCTAAAAATTAGCGTAAATTGGCTAATAGACTAATTTAAAGAGCCAGGCATAGATCAGTTTCCAACAGTTATATATTATGAAGAGCAGTAACATTTCCCAAGAGGAAAAATGGGTACCATAGTTGAAATTGACGAAATGGACAAAAAGATTCTTGGGATGCTAATAAAGGACGCACGCGCCAGACTGAAAGACATCGCCAAAGATTGCGGAGTATCCTCGGTTTCAATCCTAAACCGAATTAAGCGTTTAGAGAACCTTGGAGTTATTTCAGGAGCAACCATTTTACCTAACTTGGATTTTCTCGGAAATAAGGTGCCAGCAACTATTGGGGTAGAGACAGAGTCAAATCAAGATCAAATCATAGAGTTTGTTAGAGAACACCCAGAGTTGATTTCTCTTTCAGAATGCGTTGGAAAATACGATTTAACTGCATTAGTAATCTCGGATAATATTTTCCATTTAGAAAAGGTGGTAAGCGAGGTAAAGAGAATTCGTGGAGTAAGAAAAGTGACCGTGAATGTCTGGTCGGGTAGGCCAAACTTCACACTTGAAAACATTGACCTGCAACCTACGAAATGTGATAATAATGGAAAAACTCGACCTACTAATACTGAGTGAACTTGAAAAAGATGCGCGAGCCTCCTTTTCAAAAATCGCAAAAAAGCTAGGCATTTCGCCCTATACTATAAGAAAATCCTACGAAAGAATGAAACAAGAAGGAAAAATCTACAGATCCACCGTATGCATCGATCTATCAAAACTGGGATACCAGGGCAAAGCCCTTCTTTTGATAACTGTTTCTCCACAACAAACCAAAACGGAGACCATATTAGCCCTCAGAAGGATAAGGAATGTGATCACAGTCACCGAAATAATTGGATCTTTTGATCTACTCGCTATCGCTCCAATCACAGACTTTGCCAGCATTAAAATGCTAGTTGACGAAGCAAAAAGGGCGCCTAATGTTGAGCGAGTTGACATTGCTTGCATAAATGATACTTCGTTCCCAGCATATCCAAGTTTTAGAGAAATGTTCAGCAAGAGAAGTCGTGATTTAGCCAGAAGCTGACCCTTGTTAGAATCGAATGTGAATGCCTATGGCGCGACATGGTTCTATGCAAGAAGACAATCCGATCGGGAATCCCCTTTCTATCTACAAAACTCAAGGGAAAAATGGAGAGTACCCGTGTCCAGTTTCAACCTAAATGAGGACCCACAAGAACCCATCAGCACTACCTGAAAACCCCTTTACCTTCGCCAGCTAATATTACGTGACCGCAGTTTTTGCATTTCACGGTACGTTGTTGTAGTTGTTGCAGATTGGGCACTTAAGCACTATGTTACTTATCTGGCCTTCAGTTATGCCTTCGGCGAGAACGGTTTCACAACATCCGCAAAGCAGGTTTAGATCGCCAGTTCCTCTTATGATCGAGGGAAAATCATCCTGAGTTGGCTCCCTAATACGGACCGTTCTGGTGCCTTCTTGTGGCTTAGGGATGACTTTCAGTTTCCTATCCAACTAAACAACCCTTGCTATGGATACTGGTGTTTTCAGATTTAAGATGTTTGGATGAAAATTCGCGGGTGAATAATGCGTTTTGATTAGGGACTTGGCTTTGTTTTTGTGTCTTAACTTTGGGCATGTTTACGGTTTGGTAGAGAATCGGCTGTTTCGTGAGGCTGGGGAGTATTTTCCTGGCCACCACTTCCGGCTTTACCACGGCTGGCTCGCATTGCTGGATCTGGCGAATGCGCTTGTGGTTTTGGCGCTTTCTGGGTCCTGGCTGCTGGCGGCTTTTGCGGCTGTGTATTTTCCGCTGGGCTTAGATGTGGCGTGGTGGGTGAAGCGTTGGCTCGACTTCCACTTTCCGCCTCTCGTCTGGATGAACGTGCCCATCTTTCTTGGACCCGTCGCGTCTCCAGGATTACTACAAAGAAACCAACGCCTGGCACGATCGTGGTGACTGGGACAATTACGGAGGAGCCCCGTTGCTCTTTGGGCTCTATGCTGGTGGTGGATCTTTGGCTCCGCTAGCATCTCCCTTCTTGTTCTCAGTTTAATCTAAGGTGAATTTCCCTGAGCTGTTTTCAGTAAATAATTGTGAGAGAGGTGAGGTTGATTGTTGAAAGGTGAACGAATGTTTCTAAAACGTGTGTGCGCGCTTCCAAGCGACTTGGCATCAGCTTACTTGGAGGATTTAGAGGCGACTGCTAAAGAGCGCCTTGCCTTGTTTGAAAGCTTCGCCATTAAACGTGCCGCATCCAGCTAAGGCATCGGCCTTATTCACGGTGACTTTTGTCACAAAAAATTGTATGGAGTTGAGTTTTGAAAAAATGGATAATTTAATGTGGGCTCTCATATTCTACATTGCAGGCGCTGTTATCCGGACGGCTTATGGTTTTCTGGCAAAGATAGCTACTACGCCATCGGGTGAGTTGCAGTTTGACGTGAAGTACTGGGCAACCATGATAATGAGCATAATTGTCTCGTTTATGGGTGCAATTGGAACCTTTGCTTTGGTTGTTCCTCCAGACATCAACTTTGTCGCTGTTTTCCTGATGGCTTTCCCATCTGGCTACGCTTTAAATGACGCTGCAAACCGCGGAATCAACTTGGTTCAGGGACTCTCTGCTAAAAGCGCATCCGACGCAACCAACAAGGCACTTGACGCAAACAAAGCAAAGGAGACCAACACAGCATGATATTCACGAAAAATGGTGTTGCTCGCCCTATTTCTCGAAACACTCTCTTTGCTATTCTTTTGATTTCTGTTCTGCTTGTTGCTTCCACCGCTGCTGCCACATACGCTCTTTTGTCAGCTCAGGGAAAGATTGGCTCGAGCGGCCGCATCGTTGTTATCGGAGTGAAAGTCACTGCTGTTGGCTCAAATGCTGATTTGCAATCGATTGAATGGGGCGATTTGTCTGCTGGCTCAACGACTACTCGACAGATTTCAGTTATTAATAATGGCACTATTCCTACTACGCTCTCAATGTCGGTTGATGACTGGGTCCCATTGATTGCACAACAATACCTCACCATAACATGGAACTACGCTTCAGGCACCGTACTTCAACCAGGCGCTTCGCAGACACTCACCATAACAA
>CAWIYU010000008.1:0-706055 GCA_963840395.1 Candidatus Bathyarchaeota archaeon
CGCCCCCCTGCCGTCTCCCCTCCAGGCCCTCCCCCTCTGCACACCCCCCGGCTATGGAACCCTCCAGTCGTCTGGGAGGGGGAGACTCTTAGGGGGGCCGCGGTTTCTGTACGCGCCTCCACTCGGCGCGCGTCCTTGGCGCCTCGCTCCAGCGCTACAGAAAGCCCTCCGCTTCCGTCTCGCACTGTCAGGGGCGGCCGCATCAGCGTGCGGCAGCCGCCGATCGTGGCGGCGCCTTCGGCGCGGGGCTGACCCAGCGGTCAGCGTCGCGCTCGGCCGACGCAGCGGCTGCCCCGCCGAACACCGCGTCGGTCACGATCAGCAAACCGACGACGGTCGGCCCTCTCGGCATGCAGGACGCTGTCGCCCCTGACCGTCACCACCATAGCGGAGGGCCTTCCGTAGCGACGAGTCCAGCGAGGCAGGGATGCCGAGCGCGGCGAGGAGCGGTAGGAAGCCGAGTCCCCCATGAGCGTCCCCTCCCTGGACGACCATTGGTACCTTAATGGGGGGAAGCCCAGGGGGTGGGTTCCAGGGAGGGGGAGCGGCGGGGGGACGAGGGTAGCCCGTAGCGTCACGTCTTCACAGACGTGCCACACCGTATGCGTTCAATGGCTGCACCTTGCCTATTCCGTCATTGTAAACCTCAAATTAAACTTTGGACGCGTTGCTTTGACCTGATCCAGATGCTCATCAAACCATGGCTTGAATTGCTCATAAGAGAGTTCTATCGAGAAAGAGAGTATTTACTCTTGCAGACTTCAGCGCACCAATATCGTGCAGAGACTGACACCCCATGATGTTTAGATCGAAATCATTGGGAATGGAATCGATATTCACGAGACTAAGGAGTGGCGTATCCGTAAGCCCCAGGCCTCTCAGTCTATGCAGCGCGGACAAGTACAGGCAGGCGTTCGATACCCGTGCCGACAAGAGTCACATACTCAAGCTCTGCGCACGATGACAAGGCCTCGACATCTTTCAGTGAATGATTGTTTCCCAAATCGAGGTAAGTGATGTGGAGCCCCGGCAAAGCCACTCCGAAGCTCCGATCTTGATAAGTTGCTCTCGGCAAGGAGACCAGACGATGTAAATCTGGTATTCTCCGTACAGTAGCTCCGGTGACAGTTATGCCTTGGATCTGCTGCAGCGAATCTCCCGGAAGTGATCCTATCTCTTCAAGAATAGAGGCACTCCGTCCATTCAACACACCAACTTCTTTGACCCACTCGCCTCCACGGCTAATCGCATATGCCTTGAGCGCTTCGTCGGGATTTTTCGGCTGTGGCTTTGTGCAAACCGTGAGAACCGATATCACTATCGCTGTGCAGCAGAGTGAAGCTATCCTACCGACCGACATGGATGCCCATCCTTTGAAGCAATTTGTTGGTGTCGTAGTAGAAGTTCAGATATCTCTGATCGCCAGCCCAGTAGTTCTGCGTTGATGTCGGTCGGTTATTGCTCCAGTTGGATGCCAAAGGACTGTCTACCATGCTCATGAACGTATCGCGCCTGCTTTGATACATGTCCCATCGGGGCGAATTGGGATCGTATGCCGCTCGATCGCCCATCAACTGGTAGTGCAGATGACTACCATCAGCTTCTCCCGTGGATCCCATGTATCCGACAAGAGTGTCGCCTATCACCCTGTCCCCGAAAATTCCAAGGGCGACGAAGAGTAGAGATGCATCATTTGTGCGCAAGCACCGGTGCTATAGAAGTAGTTAGCCAAAGTGGAGCCATTCGAGCACAACGGAGAAGCCCGAGCTGGTCGTGTCCTGCAGTTTGTCGACCACCTTTCCTCCGAACAACGCGTAAACGGACGTCCCCTTCCGGACCTGACACGTCAATTCCCTTGTGTTGATGGTCCGGGTAATAGGGTTCCCCGGTCTTGCTATTGATCTGATAGTTTGGCTGGAATGCTTGGCTGTACCTCAACGAGCCAGGATCGCTGTCGTCTACGAGCTTATCGGTGCGTTTGTAGAACGCTTGCTTAGCTGCAACGAAAGAATCATACCGATCCAACGCCTTACCCGGAACTAATGTACGAGTAAATTCCTGTCCCGATTCCTCCGAACAGGGTCAGGTCTGATAGGATATCCAGACCATTCATTTAGAAAAACGGCGCCACGACTGTATCGCCGAACCCTTGTAGAAATGGCGGAATTGTCTATTGTCTTGTTGTCGTTACCTATTTGCCATGTTCTCAACCGGGCATCACTATTCTCCAAGTACTGGAAGCCTGCCCCGATCATTAACGCTTGCGCAGCTTGCACTTGCGCATCTGTGAACTGCTCATAGGATCTATTGTTCGTTCCGCCGTTGAGGATATTCAACAGTCCCGTCTCTATGCCGTTTGCCCCGACTGGATGCCCGCTGTTGTCCATGATCAGGCTACCATTCTCGTCCCTTCACGATCCATCTTGGTCTTTGACTAGGTCCCCGTTGCTCTTCAGCTTCCAGTAGTCAGCGCTGCTGTCATAGGCATCTCCCACGTACTTTGCAAAGGACTCAGGCCCTTTAAGTACTCCGCCACGTCTCTGCTGAGCTTCGCATTCTGCGTGATGAACCCCATCCCGTACTCCTTCGCCACCCGCAGGGCCATCTCCGTGTGTCCCAGCACAGCCCGCTGTGTCTCGTACTCCTGCATCAGCGCGCCGTCATCGATCCCGTTCCGATACGCCTCATGCCCCATCACGATCCCTGCGGCAAGCTGGCTGGCGATGTTCCCCTTCTGCCCCAAGGTGGCCAGGTCCACTGTCCGCGAGTCCCCAAGGGCTGTCGTCCGCCCCTCATCGACAATGTACCCGACCTTCAGCTTGTCCTGTCCGGAACAGGAGTCTCGCTTGTTGCGCCAGCGCCGCGGCATCCCCGAAGCTGTAGTTCTCTCTCAGCTGCGTCCCCACCTCGCGGCTTCCCGTGTAGCCTTCCGCATACTGCACCCCGCCAAAGGCTTCGTACCAGTTGAACTCTTGCTGCTTGACGAACGTGCCCATCCCCGACATCGCCCGTCCGTATCGTGCCCATGCTCATGTCCGTGCCGTTGGAGCCCAGGTTCATCCCGAAGCCTCGATCGCCTCCAAGGTGCATCTCCATCAGTCCGTAGCTCTTCCCGCCACCCAAGTCAGCGAAGTTCAGCACGTTAAGCGTCGTCTCTCCGGAGATACCATACTGGATCCCGCTACTCGCAAGCCCTCCCGCAAGGTTGGCTACCGAGCTCACGTCTTCAGCGTGTATCTTGCCAAACCCTGTGATGTTCCCCGTCAAGAAGGTGCTGACACCCGCGCTTCCGGCAGCCCCTGCCACCGATGCCCATGCGTTCTTCCCGAACGCACCTTCGTTGAACGCATCATTGTTGAACTCAAGATACCCGCCGCTGTTCCAATTCACCGCGTTGATCGCGCTGGTGGCCGTGTTCGTCGTGAAGCTCTGCGCCCCCGCAAGCAGTGTCTTTCCCACCGCCCCCTTGCCTATCTCGCCAAACGTCCCGACGCCCCTGACCATGCCGTGCCCACCGCCTTGAACCCGAGTCCAATCGTACTCGTCACCGCACTCGTCAGGAAGCTCTTCCCGACGTCCAGCCCCGCCTCTTCCCACGTCTTGTACCCGTAGGCCACATCCAGGCCGTCAAACAGCACAGTCGCCGAAGTCGTGATCGCCGCAGCGGTCAGATACCCCCGCCAGCCCCTCGACCCCCGGGCACCACGGCCGCCACTATCGCCGCACCGATCGTCCCCACAGTCCTCAGGTTCGGCGCCTTGAACCAGCTCCCCGTGTCGTCCCACAGCGGCTTATCCCACACGGGAAGGCCCATCTCACCCACCCGCGGCTCTCCTTCATCTGGTTCCAGATGAAGTCCCCCATCAGCCGCCCCAGCTCCCCCGTGCCCCTCACCACGATGTTGTGGTCGCGCGCCCTCGTCGAAGTCCGGTTCCTTGGTGAACTCGGGCGTGTACCCTATGTGCTTGCCCAAACTCCCCCTGGCCCAGTTCCCGCTTCACCGTCTCATCGTTGGCGCTGAACTCGAACACCAGCCCCGCGGTCTTCTTCTGCTCGTCTCGTGAGCTTCTTGCCCTCCCCGAAGATCCGCTTCTGCGCGCTTCCCACCTCCGCCTGCGCCACCCCCACCAGGTCCATCACCGCCCGCGCCTCAAGTCCGCTCAGCCGACTGCTGCTCAGGTCCACCTTCAGCGCAGCGCGGGCATCGCGTACCACCGATACGCTCCCACACGCTGGGTCTCGGTCTTGGCACAGTCGAAGAACGTCGAGCGCACGATCGCCTCCCGCCGATACTCCCCGCGCTCCTCCGCGTAGCCCTCCGCGATGAACGTCTCGTCCATGCTCTCCTCGAAGCCCTCGTTGGCCTGCTTCACACTCTCCGCAAGCGCCTTCTTCGCCTCCTCCACGCTCTGCCGCGCATCATCGGCAAGCCCTCGCGCCGCAAGTGCCGCTAGCTCCTTCCTGCTTGCCTGCACGAACCGCTTCACCTCCGCGGCGATCCGCGCACCCGCGGTGTCCACCCCCAGCCTTCCGCTGGCCACCACCACCTGCCCCATGGCTGATTCCCGCGTTCATCCTCCGAGGGCCGCCAGCGACTGCGCGCTTCCCACCGCGCCCAGCAGCCCCTCCACCTTCGAAGGTGGCCTCTTTCGGGTCGTAGCTCATGCCGGCGATCAGCAAGCGTGCTGGCGATTGCGCGTGCCGTCATCGGCGCTTGCCCCCACCTCAGAGAGGATCGCCTCGTTGCCCGCCTGCGCTGCCTTCGCCCTGCGTGGCCTCCACCCACTCGAGCTTCTCTCGTCCATGCCCAGGTAGGCCATCCTCCAGGCCTCACTCTTGTCGGCATACTCCTGCTGGAAGCCCTGTCGCCACTCGCCCCAGGCGCGCCCCAGCTTCTGCTGGCTTGCCTCCCAGCTGCTGGCTGCCTTGGCGCGGACCAGCCCGACCTGCGCGTACCAGCTCTGGCTCCGATCGCCAAGGTCCTGTACCGACTGGCCCCATTCCTGCTCGAGGGCGGAGCCGCGTGAATCAAGCGCTGCCGCGTACGCGCTCACGTATTCCCTGCGCGTACTCGTTGAGGGCGTTGATTCGAGCTGCGGTCTCCGCCGCGTTCAGCAGGACGCCGCCCGAGAACGAGGCGTCGTCATACACTGAGGTTGAAAGCTCCTGCGCTGCCTTCCCGACCCAGGGCGACCACGGTAGGCATGCCGGGCCGCCGCCAGCAGATCCGCCTGCGATCCGCTCCTGCCAGATAGGCCTCGTACGCTGCGCGGTAGGCCTGCTGAGCCTCTGTCGTTCTTCACCTGGGCATGATTGAGCCGCCAGCACGGCCTTTCTGTGCGCCTCATCCGCATCTGCATTCGCGAGAATCGTCATCTTGTCCAGCGCTTTGCTGAACGATGCCTTGTCCGCGACGCCGAGCCTGCTCCAGGCCGAGCGGAAGGAGGTCTCCAGGTCGGTAGGAATGGTCACGCGATCCGGAGGGAGACCCGTGCTGTTGGCAGGCGAGCTTTCTATACTGCGTGAAGAAGGCGTCCAACGCTTTGCCAAGGGTGTACCATTGGTGCCGCGCAGCTCGGCCAGTCTCGCGCAGCCTGCCAGGTAGTCGCTTTTCGCGCCGCGCGAAAGTGGAGATGGCAGCTCGCGGGAGACACTGCCCGTCGCGGTAACCCAGGTCTCCGAGTATCCCCTTTACCTTGTCATTCGCGCCGTCAAGCTGATTCGCCTTGTCCGTCCATCGGTGCCAAGATTGCCTAGCAAACCGAGCGAGCGCATTCGCATTGTTTCGAAGCTCATTCGCCTTGTCCTGAAGTTGCTGCGAGAATGTGGCCCAGGGCCAGACGGTGGTTGTCCTGAGTTGAACTGATCGAAGCTGTAGTCATTCCCACCCGCGCCGGCCAAGCCGCGATCGCGAAATAGAATTCGAAGGCCTGCATCGCTCCGTTTGATCTTTCATCACATCGTTGTATCGGGTGTGGGAAATCGTGGAGGCAATAAGAATGCACTCCCGGGCAGCGTCGCTGAAATTGACATTGTCGATATGATCCAGCTTGAGGAAGTCCGGATTCCCGCATGAAATCCTCGTCCTTGGCGTAGTCCGCGAGGATCCCGCGGACCGCCTCACCGTTGTTGTCATAGAGGCGCCGCTTCAAGTAGTCGGCCGCCATAGCCCCAACGGTCCATCAAGTCGTTCATGCCGCCAAACTTCTGGGCCAGGGCTTCGGTGGTGGACAGCCACGAGTCCATTTTCCGTTCGAACGCACTCTTGCCTGCTGACTCCACGGGATCATCGGCCAGGCTCTCCCGTCTCTCGAAGTAGTCCTTGAGGCTCTGCCACTCAGGTTGCGTGGTCTGCGCCTGGAGCACGAATCCATCTGACATGTTGAGAGAGAGCTCCCCGTTCTCGAGTCGAAGATAGCTTGCCCAGTTGTCCGCTCTTTCCGCCTGGTCCTCCGTGCTCGTGGCCCATGTGCTTCCCAGGTTGCCGTCCGCCCTTGTCCAATCCAGGATCGTCTTCAGAGAGTCCTGCAGTCGATACGTATTGCGCTTCTGTCTTGTTGACCTGGTTCACCACGGCCTCGTCGAGCTCGCCGGTCGTCCTGTTCATCCGCAAGAGCTCGGCGTAGCTCGCCTTCCATGAGTCGTAGGCGGTCAACGTCGCGGAATCCCCCACAGGCCGTTCCGCCACTGGATCAGACCCGTTCAGCTCTTTCAGAGCGTCCAGCGCCGCGGTTGCCCGGACGAGCTTGTCCGCTGCCTCCGTCTGCCTCTGCACCGGGCTCTGGTAGCTGACCGCGGTCTCTCCGCTTGTGGCCAGGTAGCCGCTGGCTGCCCAGTCCTGGATCTCCTCACTGACCCTGAGGGTAAATCGTGATTCCTCGAGCCTTCCCGAGGCGCCCTGGAGCTCCGCATACAAACCGTTGTACGAGCTCCCGCTGGCCTGAAACGCCTCCAGCGCCGCATCCGCGGCACTCTGCTTCCCCGTCACCACTACGGCAAGTCCATCCATGGCCTGCTTGAAAGCTGCGAGCTTCTGTTGCCGCTCCTCAGTGCCAAGGTCCAGCAGTGATAGTGCCTCGCCGAACCTTCGTATGTCCTCTTTCAATCCCTCCACTCGGGAAAGAGCTGCGCGGTAAGCCCCGTCTGCTGCGGTGAATCCCAGCTCACCCGCTTCTGGAAGATCCGTTTCCAGTGCTGTTCCCACGGCAAAAGAGTCCAGGAACGTATGGAATCGCGTCAGGGCCCCTTGATCTCCTGCCTCCGCCGCGAGTTGGGCGTTAAATGCCGACTCCTCCCGCGCAAGGGCGTTGAATGCCTCGAGGGCAGGGTTCTCCGATGCCTCGGCAGCGCTCCGCATATAGCCATCCACATCCCGTGTCTGTGTGCTGGAAGCGCTGCCCACAGTGGCGGCGGACCCCACGTTCGTTTGGCTCAGGTAGTTGCGCCACGAGGTGGATTGTGCAGCCTGTTGGGCCATGCTGCGCCAGTAGGCGGCCTCGATGCGCCGGGCAGAGATTTCCCCGTTCAAACGCATGGATGCCTGACCCAGTTCCTCGAGAAGGATCGGAGATGCTGCATCCATTTGCGCGCCAATCACGCCTTCGTACCAGCCCAGGTAGTCTGTCTGTCCTGATACGGCAAACAGCGCATCGTCCCACTGCCCTCCGGAAATGGCTGCGGCAAGAGCAGTTCGCTGCATGAAGCTTCCACCCTCTCCTCGCGCATAGTCCTGCGTGCTGCCGTCAAGGGCAGTCAGGTACCCCCGCACCTTGCCCAGCCTGTCCCTGAACGCGATTACCTCGTCACGACTGGAGGATCCGAGAGCGGCCAGTAAATTGTCTGGAATGGAATAGCCACGTGCAGCAAGCTGCTTACAGTAGTATTGGACTGCCAGGTCGCCGCTGCCGGAGAATGCAGCCTCTTCCAGGTCGAAAGCCTGACCGGCGAACTCAGGCGCGTCCTGGGCGTTGGCTATCCCTGATCTCTCCACGAGGAAGCCGGCGAGCTCCCTGCCCTCCGGAGTGCCGGGGGCGCGGGCGGAGATGCTCAGTGCAACCGCGCGCTGGTAGACAGCCCCGGCAGCCCCAAGGTCGCCGAAGGATGCCAGGCGCGCGTCCAGCTCATCTCCGAAAAGGAACCTTCGGAACAGGCTTTCCCTGTCTTCCAGCCCGGCCTCCAGTTGCGCGCACAGCGCCTGGATCTCCTCGGATGCCGGTTGGCCAAAGTTGGCAAGATAGTCCGCCAGGGCGGCGCTCAACGTTCCCGGATCCTCCCAGTTCCGCGAAGCAACCTCATCCCAAAGCCTCTTGGCTTCAGCAGCCAGGGGGTTGACCGTCAAGCCGGCAGTTGCCTGGACCACGCTGAGAGTGTTCCACGTGCGATAGGCGGCAATCTTCTGGCCTGCGGCTCCCCCGCTGCTATTCGTCAGGAGCAACTCGTGCGGCGCGGCCCGCGATGTCTGCCGCAAGGGCAGCAGGCATGCCCGGGGCAAGCCCGGCAGCAATGCTCGCTCAGTGAGAGAGTCGGGTCGGCAAGGGACTTTCGTGCAGCCTGAACGGCCCCTGCGCTTGACGATCAGCTCGCGCGCATCGCGGCCGCCGAGGCTGAAAGCGTGTCCGCCCGGGTGTACAGCTCGACGAGGGAGGCAAGCCGCTGCTCTCCCAGAGTGCGTCCCGAGATCACCCAGGCCCGAGGCCGAGTCAGGAGCAAGTGTCGCCGCGGCGTCCGCCGCGGCGGCCTTGGCGGCTGCGGTTTGCGCCTCGACCTGCACGCACCGCCTCGGCGGCCGCGTAGCTCGAAAGGGCGGACAGGTATTCCTGGACCCTCTCTCCCAGCCACTGGGGTCCAGCGGCCGCGGCAGCCCTGCAAAGCCTGCCCCAGGTCAGCGATGTACTTGCCAGCTCTCGCTGGGTCCCAGTGCCTTGATCGTCGTGGCAGCGTCTTCTGACGAGGGGAGAACCGCCGTGCCGCGGGCATCATGCCGTGATCGGTGAATACTTTTCTCACGGCTTCAAGTGCTGAAGCTTCCCTTTCCGATACCAGGGCAGTACTGTCAGAAGCCGCCCGCTGCCAGGCCGCGACAAGCCACTCTGCCCTTTGCGCCTCCGCATAGCGCTCACTGCACAAGGCAAGCACGAGGTCTCCTGCCTGCGCATCCACGAATGTGCCCAGTCCGCCGACGAAGGACTGGATCCATCCGCCTTTTCCGGTCTGCTGCCTGAAGCCGTGCGGCGGCACCATCCACGTCTTCCGAAACTCCCCCAAGCGCGGTGATGAGGTCTCCAAGCGCCGCAATCCGTCCCAGGGCTTCCGTCCGATCCAGCCCGTCCCTGGGCGGAGCGGGCAAGCATGAGCGCATCCTGGTCCGAAGGGGTCTGCCCGTCCTGCATCTGAACCCATGCCTCCAGGCCCCTGCTTCTCCACTGGCCGGCCCGGGCAGCAACCAGGGAGAGAACCGCGGCCGTGGAGTCCGACGTCAGCCGATCCTCCAATATCCCCGTGCTCCGCTTTCCCCCTGCCTCCATGTACCACGCGCCGGCATCAACCGCCCCGTACGCTTTGACCTGGGCCAGCCGCTCCGAGTAGGCCGCCCTGGCATCCGCTGCAGCCATCGCGACGAACTGTACGAGCTTCCACCCTGCAAGCGCTTTTGCTTCACCTGCCTGTGCGTCACGCCACGCGGCATACAGTCCGGAGACTCTTACGTAGTCAGGATCATCTATGGCAACTCCAAGGTCCTCCAGCGCCGCGGGGAGGGCCTGTACCGTGGCCGGGACCAGAATCCGCTCCGCCTTTGCCTTCAAGTCCGCAAGGGAAGCAAGCCCTGACTCGGGATCTCCCCTTCACAAGCGCCGAAGCATTCTGCCAGGCGCTGTTCACCGCAAGGTCAAAGCCATGGCGGCGCGCCGCGGAAAAGTACTGCGTTGATGCGTCGATGAGCTCCGTGTCATTAGTGGTCATCCCGCTTGCAGCCAGCAGCTCGGCGTATTTCTGCTCGATCTGTCCGCGATAGAAGTCCACATTACCGCTTTGTGTCGACACAAGGGCATCGAGATATTTCTGTCGTGCCTCTTCATAAACCGCGGAGGCGGCATCTGTAGCCTGCTGCGCCGCCTCCAGAGCCTGTCGCGCGGCTGCAAGCTCGGTTCCCCCTGCTTGCAGCTCCGCCAGGACCGAATCGTACTCAGCCATGCGCGCCTCGTAGGCCGCGCGCGCCGCGGCGTACTTCTTTGCCCCCTCGTCCTCTGTTTCCCTGCCGCTGGAGATGTCCTGCGCGTACGCCACCACCTGGTCCGCCACGGCCTTCCGCTGCTTCCAGTAGTCCTGCAACAGCCTTGGCCCGCAGGAGCTCGAGCTGGTACTCATCCAGGTAGGCGATGCCCGAGTCTGCATCGGTCTTCAACACGTCTCTGAGATCGGATGCCTCTGTCCCAAAGGCGGTCCCAAGGGTCTGCTGCAACTGCTGCTTCGCAATGTTCGCCTGCGCCGTGTAGATGTCGATCAGCGTCAGCCAGTCTCCCATGCGGCTCACGCGCTCCCAGCTCGTCTGAACGGAGTCCGCCTGCGAAGAGTTTCCGGTCTGGGTCAGGAAGCTCCTATATGCGGCAAGTGCGATGGTCAGGGCCTGGTTCTCCCCCTGAACCGGTCCATCGGCAACGACATGGTTCATCTGGTTGACCAGAACCGCCCTTGTAGCAATCGAGTTGTCGATTGCATTGTAGGCTCGCGCTGTTCTGCGGCGATTTTGTCATTGTATATCTTGACGATCCAATAGCAGTCGAATGGCCTGTCCTGACTCTGATTTCCTCGCCGGAGCAACCCTGATACGCTTGTGACCCGTTGCCTGGACCGGATCCCGCTGCTCTCTCAGGTCTCGCAATTTCGACATTCAGCGAGCTGATATATCCCGCCCACGTCTGCCGCCTCCAGGCAGTCACCGCGGGCACCGCATCCTTGGAGAACTTCACGTACTCGCCGTTTGCGTCCCTGATGTTGAGCTTCTCCGACAAGCTCCTGGCCCGAAGAAACCGCGGTGGAGATCACCTGCACGGATTGCGCGTACATGTCGACAAGCGCGCCCACCTGGTCCTGCATCGCGCTGATCCGTTCGGTCCGCTCCTTCTGGAACTCCCCGCGCGCGCTTTCTATGGCAGAGGCAGGTCGATCCTGGACTGCTCCCACCGTGCCGCCCCTTGCTGGAGAAGTCCGTCCACCTGCTGCTCCCAGCTTCGTCTCTCTGTCTTCAGCCTGTCGAATGCGGAGGACCACGCGCCTTCCCCTTCCGTGTAGGAGCTCCCCGCGTCTCTCTCCCACTCCATGCGGCTGGTGAGGAAACTTCTCCTCCGCCGAATCCCATTTGGAAAGCCCTTCTCGAATGCTGTCTTGAAGCTTTCCAACCATTGCTGCACATCTATCGAAGGGACGCTGGAATCCACGGAGTCCGGACTCAGCGCCAGCCCCGATTTGATCTGCTGCAATTCCCTCATCAGTCTGGGCGCGCGTTTCCCTCACGATCTGGTCGGCTATCGCATCCGCGGTGGCTGACTCGCTCTTCTTGCGCAGCGAGTACTGGTCGTAAAGCCGCCTCACCGTCAGGGACAACTCGCCCTGGAGCGCCACCCTCTCCATCTCACGGCGCAGTCCTGCCTCGAGACTTCCCTTGTACTCCCCGTATTTCGCCAGTGCTTCCGGTCCCAGAAGGCCGCCCAGCTCGGGCGCAAAGGCCGCATCCACTCTGGATTCCCACGCGGCAAGAACCTCGTTAGTGGCCGAGGCTACGTGCGCCCTCCAGCCCGGCACGGTCCGCATCCACGCCGTGTTGCCCCGCGCAGGACCGGGTCACCGTTCTTCGTCCAGAACGATATTTCCCACATCATCCGTGGTGTACAGGTACTGCAGGTCGGCACCCGTGATGGCCCGGAGCACTGCCTCGCTCCCCAGCGAGCCCTGTCGTCGAAGAAGCGTCGGGTCAGCCACGACTCGTAGCGTTCCTGCACCTGGCGTGCCCACCCAGCCGGAAAGCTGCGCCCTGGCCTGGGCAATCTGGTCGGGATCGGTGTACAGATCCGAGGCTTCCCGCTCCCAGCGGGAGATAGCGGCCTCCGCTCCGAATCGGGCCACCCTTTCCCACGCAGAGCTTTCGCGCTCCAGGTCGGCCCGGTTGAAGTAGACTTCCAGCGTTTCTTTCTTGAAGCCCTTGATGCTGCCGGGCAGCTCCTGTCCCGCCAGGGCGGCGGCCGTCAAGGGCGAAGATGCAGGCAATGAGGGCTCTCCACAGGGACGAATCGCCTTCATATTTGCCTCGATGTAAGGTCAATTTTTCAATAGAAACTTTGGACAGTATAAATATTTTGAATACTTGAAAAGATCATATCGCAACCACCGAGCTTTTTCGTCCGGGCTTCCGCGGGTCGCCACCCTTGTCCGCCAGCGAAATCAGCGCAGGGACCAGGAGAACGGTTGCCGCATAGGAGCCTGCGATTCCCCAGATGATGACGAAAGCAAGGGACCTCATGAAAGCAGCCCCTGCCCCTGCGGCAAAGAGCAGCGGCAGATGCCCAAGGACCGTGGCGCCTGACGTCGCGGTCAGCGCGGACAGGCGCGAGAGCACCGCATCAGCGACGGCGCGCGGTCCGCGGCCGCGTCGAGAGCGAAGGCATCCACGATCAGGATGGAGTTGTTGACCGCCATTCCGCTCAGGACAATGAGGCCTATGAGCACAGGCACCACCAGGCGGAGCCCGGCCAGACGCATGATGATGAGCGGCAGCGTGATGGAGGCGGGTAGCACGGCAAGGATCACCAGCGGCCAGAGAAACGACTCCGTCAGCACGCCAAGCACAAGGTAGATGAGCAGCACGCAGAGCGCAAAGGTCAGCCAGAGTGTTTGAAACCGCTCGGCCTGCTCCACGAGGTCCCTGCCGACGTCAAAGGCGTAGCCGGAGGCAAGGTTGACGGAGGCCAGGGCTGACTCCACGCTTCTGACAATCCCCCTGATGTCGCCGGCTTCTACGTGGGCAGTGAGGTAGACGGCCCGCTGCCTGTTCAGCCGATAGAGTTTTCCCCCCTCGCGCACAACCGCGAACCGCCCCGTCGCGTCCGCCGGCACGGATCGCGCGTTTCCCAGGGACACCGGCACGCTGCCAAGCTCCTTCTGCGATTGCGCTGTCTTGCCCGGTCCCATGACGCGAAGGTCGATCTCTCTATCCCCACCCATCCATTTCAGCGCCACGGGACCATACAGGTGCCATCGCAATGACCCGGCAACGGCTTCCGCCGTGGCCCCCGCAAGAGCGGCGCGATTGGGGTCTACCTTGAATACCCAGGAATCCGCCGGCTCCTTGAAGTTGAGAACGACCTCCCGGACCTTGTCCTGGCCGCCAAGCACCTGTGCTGCCTGTGCGGCGTATGCCTTGAGCGCAGCATCGTCATCTCCCGTGATCGCGATCTCCAGCGCCCGCTCAGTGACGCCGGCCCCTTCAGGCAGGTACGCAAAACCGCCGGGAATGCCGCGCCCTTCCTCCCGGATGAGTCCGGCGAGCTTCTCCCTTGGCAGGAGCGACGGATCAAAGCCCACCTCGACCTCCGCGCTCCCGCGCCGGGAGGTGCTCTGCACGACTGTGACTCGGGGACCTTTCGAAGCTTCGCGCTGAAGGCAGCGGTCCGGGAATCAACGGACTGGATGGAAGACCCGCTCTCGCATTCCACGTGGACCGCCACGGAGTCGGTCTGGGGCGGCGGTTCGAGGTCTATTCCAATGCTGCCAACCGCCCAGATCCCGACGGCGGCACACAAGGCACCCCCGATCAGCGGCCTCGCAATCCGGGAGCTGCAGGCTGTCACAACTCGCTTTGCCAATGATTGTGCAAGGCTCCCTGCCTTCTGCACGGCCCTGCTTACAGGTCCAGGCGGACGCGGCTTTGCGCGGCGGCCTGATCTCAGCGGTACGACGTAGGGCGGGATGAACAGGCAGGAAAGCAGGAAGGAGACCGCAACGAGCACGGCAAGGGCGAAGGAGACTTTGCGGGTCCCTCCACCCCCGAAGTCGATTGTCATGATAAGGAATCAGTTACTAAGTCTCTCCAAGGAGTATCCCCATCAATTTACTCTGTTAGATTTTTGTCCCGAAAATACTTCAGAAGACTTGCATGCAAAAACAATAGTCTTTGACAGGACAACAGCTTATGTTGGCTCCTTAACATAACCTGGAGAGGGCTAGTTTTAACCATGAGTTGGGACTGTTCATTGAAGGCCCAACAGCAACTAGAAAATTGGCAATTTGATTGACGCTATTTCAAGAGACAATAGAAGCAGAATAGTAAAACAATAGACGAATTTTTTGTCTCAATTCAAAAGGGCAGTCTCTCAACTTTTCATTGACTATCACGTTCGTATTCCTGGGTCTTTTTATTCAGTCTGACCACACGTTTGAAGAAGTCCTGTTGATTTTCCGCTATTGCGCTAATTTGGTCAAAATTGCGATTTGGTGTGATCAATGTGTCACGGTTCTGCGGAATCGGAGATTCGGTAACATCTTGCGCTTTTCGAATTGTTGAATTATCGGCGGATGCCCTATAACTGGGGTTCTTCAAGAGACGTGAAAGATGAATTTCTTCAATTGCCTTACGCAAAACTGGTATAACGCTCTCAGGAAAATGACCACTTTTCTTAAGGTAGTCTGTCTCATCAGTGGAGAAGAACGGTTCTTCAAGTGATAAGAGGAGTTTGTCCATCAGTCTCAATGTTGCGACAAGTTGTTCAGGCTTGCCAATTATGCTACCAAGTCCGTTTTCCAGCAAAGCAACAAAGACCGCGGGATGCATGTAGAGCAACTCCGATTGATCAATTGTCACAATTGGTTTTAGGCAATCAATAGCCATAACGAATTGATCTGGGACTGCGTCGGCAAAAGTTTCGTCTAAACAGGATTTCTCAAGCAACAGATCTAAAATCCTCCCCATATCTTTTTGAATTTCATCTGCTGAACCCATTGATGCCATTTGTTCACGCTTACCGAATCTCTCGTCGATTATTATTCCAAGAAGGGACATATACAAATCGTTGTTGGAAACTTCAAATAGTTCTACATCGGTGAGTGTGGAAACTGTATTGATCGTCTAATAAAATCCGTTACTATCCCATCAATTAAGACGCTTCCCTTCGCCCTCTCAGCTTCCAGCTGATTTGATAAACCTTCGGTAAAGACAATGTCCTCTCGGTAGTCCAACTCATATCCAGAAAACCCTTTTGAAAGTGCGTACAACGATAAGACTTTGGCGTCAACTTTTTCCCTCCCAAAATCCATTTCTTTGTAATAGATTCTATCTGGAACAAAAAGCGACTTTGAGGCTCGAAGTACAGTGTTTACCTTCTCGCTGTCATTCAATATTATGGTTGAATTCGAGAATCCTTGATTCGGAAAGGACCAGAATCCGAACGTGAAATAGTCATCAAAAACCGTGTTGTATTTTCCAGTATATTCATCAAACTGAGCATTTTGTCGTAAGATGAAATTGGCGCTTGTATTCCTGGAGGTTTTTTTCCCAAGGGGACTAACCTCCAATAGACCTTTTCCGACTAGGGTATCGGTTCTGCAACCTTTGAAAAGAGCTTTTCCGCCAGCTCACCCCAGGGCTTTAAAAGCGTAAACTTATTCAGGTTTACCATGTAAGCGGGTATCAAGCCAAGTTTGGCACAAAAACTCGTTTCTTCGCCACCAATGATATAGTCTCGGGTCCGCGGAATCTTGATATCGGATGCGAAAGCAGAAAATAGCGGGCGTTCTTTATCTGAAATCGAAATGCAATTGTCTTCCCACTGTTATGTGCACTTATCCATTCAGCTTTCAATGGGTTGGGCATCAATTCACACGCACTGCTTATCCTGGCTCTGCCGATGCAGTCATTCGCGATTTCTTGATTGAATCGGCCAAGGAGAAAAAGTAGTTTATTCTCTTCATTATAGAATGATGACATCTTTTTATTTTAACTCTCGCTCATATGAGTATTGAATCAATTATTCTTATTAGATTTTTGGAATTGTGATTAGGAAGCAGGCTTCATTTTCGGGCTTAGCTGCGAGTCTCCTGACCCAGGGGCCCTTGTATAGATTGTCTTTGACAAAGAGTCAAGAGTTACTCGGCGTTCTTGAGCGCTTGCATTTTCAAGCCCTTTTCCACATTGGATTGAAAGAGTTGCGATGAAAACAGAGCTGAAACCCTGTCAAACGCAGAGCCATAATAAAGCCCAAGATGAGAGCCCCCCCAAAGTAGTAGGCTTCTCCAAAATTTAGGTATCCGCCTTCCTTCCAGCATTAGCTAACTGGTTAAGGAAACGCAAGTTCTCGTCATCTACTAGGTTGCACTCTAAATTCTTTGGAGAAATCTTTGGACTAATATTTCTCTCTTTCTCGGTTACTTCTTTCTTTTCTAGACTACTACTACAACTGGCGTCAGTCGTTTGTTTCGGCTCCGAAAACAACTCGTTTTGAACACTCTTCTCCAACGGCGGGGAGATAGAGAAATTTTCATTGGAGCCAACACTCTCACTAACCCTTTCACTAGATCTTACTTGAGTGGGAAGAAGGGCGACCTGGCAAACAGCCCATCTGTGTCCTGGGATCTTGCGCATGAAGCCCATTACTTCTAGGTAGCCTTTGCGGCTTACGCCAACGATCCGGTTGTCGCCGCATCTTCCGGCTCGTATGTGGCCGCTGTATCCTTTGTAGGCGCGTACGGTTTCTTTGTCTGCTCCGATCCAATCTTGGATTAAGCAAAGCAAATTTTCGTCGCTTATCACGCCGTCTGGATACAACTCCATGATACTTTCTGTTAGTTGGTTGCACTTTGTTTTAATGATTGAGCCTTTCCTTGAAATGTTGATTGTGGTTTTAGGCTTTTTCCGGTGGGTCGTGAAAACGGAAACTCACTGGCGACTTTCACCCGATTTTCCGAGCACCGCGGAACTAAACCAGCTGTCTCCACTCATGACCTTCACTTTTTGCGAGATGACTCATCAGAACTGCTTAAGAAACTTATGCAACAGATTGGCGCCCCAAAGAAAACCGTCCGTAAAAAGGGAACCCCGCCAAAGCAAGCGGGGGCGTTATCCTGGAACATCCAACCAAGGGATATTTTGTGCACCGCGCGCGTCCACAGCAAATTACTTAGAGATCTTCGCCAGTGTGTGCAACAAATCTTCATTTTTGGCTAATTCAATTTCCAAATCAGCTGCCCTCTTCTTAGCTTCCTGTCTTTGCTTTAGTGTTTCCAGACCCAGCATTGCTACTAGTCGGTCAGTGATTTCCACCATCTTCGAAAGGTAAGCGGGTTTTTGTGCGTCGCCCGCAGTTTGAAAGTTGATGCTTGCCAATTGATAGAGGAAGTCGTAGCGGTTAATCACCATTAGCCGCGCCTTGTCTAAATCAAACAGCTGAGTCAAAACGGGCTGCCAGGTACCGCGGGTTTCCGCGTCGTTATAGATAGTCCTCTCCGAGGTATGGTATTTTTCGCTCAGGTACTTTACTGCATCGCATAGCGGGAAGCCTTTGGCTTCGAGCCTTAGAAATTCCAGACGCCGCTCTAAGACTTTGTTCACTCAAGGCCCTCCAAAAATGAAACCCAGATTTCAGAGTCACTGTCGGTGTAGTTGGTTGTGCGCTTAAGCATCTCGCCTTCGAGCTTTACGTCTTGACGTTCCTTGCCGGATAAAAAGTAGTAGGGTTCCTCAAACGTTGGTACATGGTATTTTCTGCAGATCTTAAAGTATGCCTCTACAGTCTCGAATACGTCACTGTCCAACAGGAGTTCGCTGACAGGAGCCTAAATCAGTGTGGCGATTCCATTCAAGGGATATGTACCGATAGAAACGTATGCAGTACTTCTCATACTCCGTGGCGTTGGCCTGCAGCGTGTGCACTTTGTCGTGAATTGTCTTTACCTGATGTAGCCCCTTAAGGAAGACTATGCTTTGCGGGTCTGCAGCGGCTTTATGAATGTTGATGTCGTAGGGCTCCTCACCGTCCGCATCCGTTGGCTGACACATAGCCAAGGCCTCTTGCACCGGCTGAGGGTACCTCTCCACCAGGTACTTGCGGACAGCGAAGTAGTTGTCCTCGATTTCCTTTTCTGGGGATGTCATCAAAGACCAATCGGTTCCTTCAAAATCCAGCGCCGCCGGAAACAACTGCTTAAGCATGGCCACTTGAGAGGCCCAGTCTTCACTTGTCGGTTCAGCCACTTCTTTTGCAGCTATCGATGGCTGCTCTTGCTTTTCGTTTTCTTGCTTGCTTATTTTATCTTTAAAGTCTTCAGACATAATTTATCTCTCTTTTTTCCATCATTTTACAGGCCCATGTCTGATGTCTTGATATATAATTGTTATTGCTTAACTGCGTCCGGACTCGGCTACTCTGCCGTTTTCTGTACACGACGCGAAAAATGGGTTGAAGCTGAATCTTGAGCAACACAACAGAATGTTAGAAATGTTTAAGTGGTTTGTAAACAGTACTGTTTACGGTGAATTATTTTGGCTCAAGTTCAACTAAGGCTCCCCCAAAAAACCCTAGAAGAAATAGACAAATGGGTATCAGAAGGACGATTCAAAAGCAGAAGCGACGCCATAAAATCCATAATCAACTACTACGAAGAACGCGAAAAAACATGCACCTTCTTTAACATGCTAATCAAACGCAGCCAAGAAGCCAAAGAACACCCAGAAACGCTCATTCCCATTGAGGACATAACGTGACATTCTCCGTTCTCCTGCATCCCAAGGCAGCGAAAGAACTGCAACGAATCGAGAGCCAAACTCGAGCCAGAATAGTTGAGCGGGCAAAGGAACTGCGGGAGAACCCGGAAAAAATCGGAAAACCGCTCAGGCAATCGGATTTTTGGAGCTTAAGGGTAGGAGATTATCGGGCGATCTACCAGATAGATGAGGACAGAAAGCAAGTTGTTATTCTATTCGTTGGACACCGCAGCAAAGTGTACGACGACTTTTTGAAGATGCTGTAGAAAAACGCAAAAACACGCAAATTTGCTCCTGCAAAACCCAAGCCAAATCCCAATGCCGCGCGCGCAATTGATGTTGGCAACGAGCGAAAAACTTGGAGAAGATTTATCTCCACTCGGCCTCCATAGGCCATTTCGCTCCTAATGGCAGACATAGAATTCGACCATTATTTATGGCAAAAAGACACGTAGCCCACTTGCCTAAAACCCAACGGCAAATGAACCCTAATTTTCAGAATAACAAAAAAGAAGAAAAAAAGAGGTTATTTTGGTGGTCTAAGATAGATGTTTAGCTGACCTTTCGAAACGCCCAATTTAATTTGGTCATCTTTCCAGCAGTCAGGCCATTTCCCCAAAGCCGAGACAGCTAAAGAATTGCGAACAGCTGTTAATCCGCCAAGCAGATCTTTTGCGGCCTCCTTTGTAAGTTCTACTTCCAGGTGAGTAATTTTCCATTCTTCCTCGTCAACGTAAAGGTCCTTCACTTTACCCACAAAGAAATCGTCAGCATAGATTTTCTTGTCAATAATTTCGCCAAACCTCAAACAGGAGCCGTTCTGTTTAGCACTCGCAGATAGATAAATGTCAAGCTGTGCTTTCGATACTTTTGCTTCTAAGCCTCTGTCAGAGCAACAAGCTCCGCCTTTTTCTAAAGCCGAAATTGCCAATGTGTTCTTGGCAGGTCTAAAGATACCTGGCGTTACTCCCAAAATTTCCTCGCTAGCCAATTTTGACAATTCTACATCCAGATGAGTTGTTTTCATCTGCTCCATATCTACAACAACATTTATGACCTTGCCGACATTCAGCCCTTCTGCAAAAATAGTTTTGTCAAATAATTCACTAACCTTCATTACAATCTCCCAATAGTTTATTTTAACAAGGTAAGCTAATAAAATTTGCCAATAAAATTCGAAAGCTGCCGCTTCTGGACAAGAGATTGCACGCGCATTTTATTAATCATTAACATGAGTTCAATTTGCCAGTATTCGCGAGTAAACGGCGATTGATGTCACAAATTGGCGAGTAACTTGGAGAAGATTTATCTCCATTCGGCCTCCAAAAACTGTCAATTAAGTGTTAGCAATGAAGCGATTTGGAATCCTCCTAATTATCGCAATTTTGACAACTACTGCAGCAATTATACCACTGGCAGTTCTTTTCAGTTCAAACCAAAAGCCCAACTTTGAAGGCAAACTCTTCTTCGGAGTAACCTATGGCCAAGACACAGTGGAGGGCGCAAAACTCCTCATCGACAAAGTACACACTTACACCAACATCTTCGTCATAGACTCATCCAGCATAAGCAGCGACAAAACCGAGCTAGATGCAGTCTGCAACCTCGCGGCAGAAAAAAACCTCAGCTTTTTTGTCTACTTTTTCTCCCTCTACCCAAACGTTTGGCAACGAGAATGGGCGACTAGTGCAAACCAAACATGGGGCGACAAATTCCTGGGCGTCTACCTGCGGGACGAACCTGGCGGTAGACAAATAGAACTCAACGAAACAGTGCCAAATGCTTCAAGCTACAGCGAAGCCGCCCAAAGCTACGTAGAAAACCTCGGCTCAACTTACAGCATGAATTTTCTAAAAAACAATGATGTCCCAGTTGTCACGTCAGACTTTGCGCTTTACTGGTTCGACTACAAAGCAGGATTTGACGTCATCTTCGCCGAACAAGGATGGAACAACAGCAGAACCCAAGAAATTGCACTCTGCCGCGGCGCAGCAACAGCGCACGGAAAAGACTGGGGCACCATAATAACCTGGACCTATAACCAGCCACCTTACCTCGAGACCGGACCAGAAACTCTCATCGACATGGTAACCGCGTACGATGCAGGCGCCAAATACATCCTACTGTTTAACCACCCACAGTACCCCGAAACCAACGAGTACGGAATACTAAACGACGACCATTTCTTGGCTATGCAGGAGTTCTGGAACTACGCCAAAACCCACCCAAGAGACCCAGCGAAAACACAAGCAGACGTCGCACTTGTTCTTCCCAAAGACTACGGATGGGGCATGAGAAGACCCGACGACAAAATCTGGGGTCTATGGCCAGCAGACAACGACTCCGCCATAATCTGGCAAAACCTAAATGCCTTCACACAAAAGTACGGACTAAAACTGGACATAATCTACGACGACGAAAAACCCATTACAAAAAACTACTCAGAACAGTACCTTTGGAACCAAACCCAAAAAATCCTTCCATAAACAGGGCAAAGGCAAATCTCAAGCAACTCGAGATTAAGGAGCCAGTACCCCCAAAGATTTATGCAAAGCCTCAACTGCCCAACTTTTGTTGTGTCAAGAAACCTTTACAAACAGCCTTTTAGGCGAAGTTGAAACTAGAATAAATGAATGCCATGTCTAGGAAATCACGTAGGGTAGGAATATCGGTCTCAACACTGCTAGCTCTCTTAATGCTTTCTCCCTTGTTTCTAACAGTCGCCGACGCCGCATCCTTTGAGGTGCCCCCACTGGAATGGAGTAAAACTTACGGTGATGGAGGCGCAGGCGCAATTCGCACCAACGACGGGGGCTACGCACTTTCAATTGAAAATGGGCTAATCAAAACCGATTCATCAGGTGAACTACTTTGGAGAAAAGAGTATGGATCAGGGTTTTACAGCGGGTATTCCCTTATTCAAACCCGAGATCATAGGTTATGCTATGAGCGCCTATCGGGGCTGGCTAACTACAACTGACTCTGAAGGAAACCTCAAATGGCATAAACAATTCGACGTCGAGGGTTCTATCGTGCTTGAGGCTGAAGATGAAGGGTACTTCTTGGCTGGAGACCTAATTACTCATTCGGGTGAAGTTGCGCTGCTCAAGATAGACAAGAACGGCAATTTGCTGTGGAACAGAACTTACGGTGAGGAATTATCCTGGATCATGAGCGCTACCAAGACAAAGGCCGGAGACTACGTTCTAATTGGCAATTATGGAGGGGTCTGGCTTGCCAAAATAGATTCAAATGGCGATCTGGGGCTCAAGAGGAATTACGATGTCAGCATGAACGGAGAGGCTATGGGAAATGGCGCCATTGCTGAGACATCAGACGGCGGATACATAATTGCAGGGTTTGTTACAAAATCGTTCGCCACACCTTGGCTGATGAAGATTGACTCTCAGGGAACCATGCAATGGATTCACAGATACGAAAATGGAACCCGCTTCAACTCAGTTGTTCAGCTCGAGGATGGAGGATACTTGGCAGTTGGAAACTATTACGGTATAAACGGCGCGCAGCTTTCTCTTTTTGTCAGAACCGATGCGTTGGGCAATGTATTATGGGAAATGTCCTACGGATTGAACGGGTTTAACGCAGCCGGATTAGCCGATGCATATGACGGAGAATTTGTGGTTGCCGGAGCTCTGAATAACAAGATCTGGCTAGCGAAGTTCGGACCAGAATCGAAAGTGCAAACAACGACTTACGAACCACCACCAATTGATTGGAAACAATCCTACAAAGAATACGCTGTTTCAGCAGCCATTCAAACCTCTGACGGCGGCTACGCCATCGCAGGCGAGAATGCATCCGGCGGAGATTACCGCGGCTACAGCTTCTACTCTCCTCTGCTCATCAAAACCAACAATCGTGGCGAATTTGAGTGGAAAAGAGTATACGACAAAGACACAGGAGTGGATGGCTACTTTAACTCAATTGCACAGACTCAAGACGGAGGCTACGTGCTAAGCGGGAGCAAATGGCTTCTGAAAACGGATGCTCAAGGAAACCTAAACTGGGTCAAAACCTACGAAGGAATCGCAAGAATATCCACAGTCCAAATTGCTGGCGACGGATTTGCTCTGGTCGGAATTACTAGTGACCAATACCCCAGCAGCTCAAACACCGTGTTTATCAGGACAGACGGAAACGGCAATCCCCTTTGGAACACAACATTCAGCTCCGGAAAACCATACGTGGATGTTTGGGCTTATGATCTTAGGGTGACGAGCGACAAGGAATACGCTATCGCAGGAACTTGGGGAAGGACAGATTTCTGGTTTGCAAAGATAGATTCCAACGGCAACGTAAAGGCCAACCTCACTTACAGCGACGTCACAAATGAGGATGCAGTCCTAAATTCACTTTCAGAAACCGCCGACAGAGGTTTCATACTAGCGGGAACAGAAGGGAATAATCGGCATCGCGCCTGGCTGATAAAGACCGATTCCCAAGGCACCCCTTCATGGACTTATCATTTCGAAGACTTACAGAATGGCGGATCATTTGACTCTGTTGCTCAAACGCGCGACGGCGGATATGTCGCAGGCGGCTCAAAACTAGTCAAAGTGAACTCCGCAGGCAAACTAATGTGGAACGCCTCTTACGCACCCACTTTTCTATTGATTAACCGGGACGGAAGAATCGTAATAGGATATATGAATAAGGACATCTAGCTTGCTCAATTCACGCAGGAACCAGCTTATCCATCTAATGGAACCTCTCCTTCACCAACCCAAACCAATCGCGGATTCCCGGCAGATGCCTATTGGATAGTTGCGGTGGCGGTCATTTTAGCGGTTGGGGGTTTGGCAGCATACCTTTTGAGGCGCAACCATAAAGCCGCGGCGTCCCCGAAGAGCTGATGGCTTACCCGAGCGCCCTTTCTTTCTTGCTTCTATTACCGGGGTCTGGTACGGGTAGGTTTTTGTTGTGTCAAGGAATCTTTACAAAAAACATCTTAAGCAAAATTTAACCTGTAGTTATACGGAAGTGGAAGCGCTATGAGTAAACAGACATTCATGGCAGCAATAATCATCTTTACTTTACTTATTTCAGCTTCAGCTATGATATTTTCTGTTGGGTTGGCAAAGGCTAATCCAATACTCATTGTTAATTATGTTCCAAAAATAACCTTATTGTCTCCTCAGCCTATCACTCTATTATGAAAATTCAGTGAATTTATCATTCTACGGAAACAACCCTGGTTGGGGTACTCTAGAATACTCTGAACTCAAATACTGGCTAGATGGAGAAATAAAGGGAACACTTAACACTGCACTGAAGGCAGGTGAAGTTTTCTCAGTTGACTTAACTGGGCTTAAAGATGGGGAACACACAGTAGAGGTTACAGCAACAGTAACCGTGAAGTCATTAACTGTCTATTATGGTGGAATAACTGCTCAGGTTGGTTGGGGAACTGCTTCATGGACATCTTCTGGACAGCTGAACTTCACCATAGATGCCAACGCTCCAAATGTCTCAATAGTTTCACAGCAAAACAGAACCTTTGAGACAGCTGATATTCCCCTAAACTTCACTGTGAGTGAACCAGTTTCTGAGATTTCCTACAACATAGATGAGAACAACAATGTTACATTTACTGATAATTTTGTTTTGGCTCACATTTACGGCAAAGACAACTACTTTTTTGTGCTCAAGGGATTAGCAGATGGTTCTCACAGCCTAACGATTTACGCCAAGGATGCAGCTGGGTACACAGGAAAATCTGACACCTACTTCTTCACCGTAAACACTCAGCCAATAACCACACCAACCCCATCCACTAATCCTTCTCCTTCTCCAACACAGCAACCAACACAAGAACCCACTTTAGAGCCAACCGTTACTCCAAGCCCAATAACAGACAATGTCCTGTCTGCAGATTTCACTCCGGCAATTCTTGGTGGCATAGCAGCGGTTGCCGTTGCTGTAGGTGCCCTCGTTATCTTCAAGAGGAGACACTGAATGGCTGATAGCAAGAAAGCATTCATGGCGGCAATGCTCTGTTTGCTGTTAGCATCAACGGCTGAATTGAGTTTCACAAGTTTAGCTAAAGCAAATCCAAACTACTTACCTAATCATCAAATCCCACATCCAAACCCAGTGACGGATAAGCCCACAATCTCTTTGGTAATACCAACAGACAATGCAACAATACAAGAAGACAAAATAACTATTGTTTTTAGTGTAAATATGCCGGATTCATGGATCTACAGGTACAGCACCACGTCTGGGAGTCCGTACACATCCTTCATAGGGAGAATCAGGTCAGTAGCTTGCAGCCTTGACGGAGTACAAATTCTAAATGAAAATGTAACACGTGAATGGCTTGATTGGAAACCTGACACTTACAATTGGACAAGATTTCTAAATTTTGGACAAGACATAAACTCATTATCTTTAGGACAACACACATTAATGATGCAAGTTGGAGCAGACACCATCTACGCTCCTACTGGAGGTTTCGATTGGTACTTCTATGATGTATCTACAAGTGCAACATTCACATTTATGGTGAGTCCACCAACACCTACGCCTTCTCCAAGCCCCTCTCCAACCCCTTCAACTTCTCCCAGTCCTTCACCCTCCTCTCCACCTCAAGAACCAATCTTCTCCATGCCTAAAGAATATCTAAACTACACAATAACAGAAAGAGATGATGCTCCATGGGCAATAATCGACGGCGTCTACCCCATTTACTATTCCAACGCAAACAATTTTGAAAACATCTCCATGGTTTACCCAACACCCCCAGGCACAACCAACATAACAATCACAGTAAACGGCACCAACCTCAGCTGGAGCAACTTCACAGAACAGTTCCCCACCGCCCTACATCACACTGTGTTAGGAGATTGGGCAATGATTGCAGCAGAATTCACTCCATCACCCTTCTTCACTCTAGCAATACACTATGAACACCCAATCATCCAGACTAACGGCACTTACCAATTCCTATACGACCTAAACATAGCCTCTTACCTCTCAGCCTCTAGCCCAAACTCAACAGCATACTTTAAGGTAAAAACGGAGACACCGTTGTCTAACCTCAAAATCTACACAGTACCAAATGACAATGACAGAAATGAGCAAAGTTATACCACACAGACCATTGGTGCACAACAAGAGGTAACATTTGAGGTCACTTCAGAATACAATAAACCTCTGCCAGGAGATATATTATTCACTTTTTCAAACGATGAAGCAGTTCAGGATTCTGTGCCAATAACATGGATTGCAGTCCCAATTATCACAATTGTTGTTTTGGCTACAGCTGCACTAGTCTACCTAAAGAGAAGGAGAAAGCTATGAACAAGAAAACATTCGTGGCAGCAATAACAATCTCAGCAATATTGATGTCGCAGTTTGTGGGAGTTTACGTGGCAAATGCCAATCCCCATGTATTCTTTCCAGATAGACCCAACATGACTCTACCAATAGTTACCGTGCAAACCCCAACCGAAAATGGAAGCTACCCCAAAGACAGCGTCACCTTAGACTTCAACGTAACAAAGCCAGACTCTACATGGTTTTGGGGTGGATATGGCATACCGCCCAGCAGTTCAATAGCAACCATAAGTTACACCATCGACGGCAACTTCACTCTTGTTTTCAGCAACAGCGACGTAGTTGATCATTTGGAAGGAAATAGTCATTACACTTTTGAATTGGGCAATTTGACAGCGGGCAAACACACATTGCTAGTCTTTGTGTCTGCATTGCATTTTTACGGAGGCATGACCAGTACTCCGTTAAGAGAACAAAACAGCAAATCCATCTATGTAACCTTTAGTGTAGATGAAAATCCCCCAACAATCTCACATCTTTCTATAGAAAACAAAACCTACACTTCTCCGAGCGCTGAATTGAATTTTGAAGTGGCTAGTCAACCTTCATGGACAGGCTATAGCTTAGACAACCAAGAAAACGTTACTGTACCACTTAAGACTGTGCAGATTGGCTTTAATTCAACTATATTGGGAAACGTTACGTTAACAGATTTATCTGATGGCACACACAGCATAGTTGTTTACTCAAACAACACCGCCAGCACTACTTGTAAATCTGACATTATTTTCTTCACTGTAGACACTCCAGAGCCCACGCCGTCACCTGTTCTGAGTCCTTCTCCTTCTTCAACATCAGAACCAACCCTAGAGCCCACTCAAACAGCTACACCAACAAACGGTGATAATCAAACTTTGGATTTAACGCCAATACTAGTTCTGAGTGGAATAGGAGTTATTGCTGTCGCTGTAGGAGTCCTATTCTATTATAGGAGGAGACGTTGAATGGCTACGATAAGAAAAACATTCATGGCAACAGTCACAGTCTTTTTGATTCTTTTGCCAATAGCAGCAGCTGGAATTCAAGTTGTTGAAGCCCAGACTTACCAGGCAATAACTATCAAGCCCGATGGAAGCGTTGAACCAGGAACAAGTTTGCTTCAGAGAAGCGCGAGCGGAACAACGTACACCTTTAAAGGTGACATTTTTGGCTCCATTATGGTTCAAAAAAGCTACATCACAATTGACGGCGCAGGACATACTCTTCAGGACCAAAGTGGGAGTGGCATAACTCTAGCTGGACCTGATTTATCCCACAGAGAATGCAAGGGTGTGCTGGTGATGAATTTGAGGTTACGCAACTGTGGCGAAGGCATATACTCTGTGGGCGCAAGCAACAACAGCTTCATAGGCAACTACTTTGAAAAGTCAGGCATGCACCTTATGGCTAGCGAAAAATACGTAGGGAACCAAGTAAAGTACAACACTTTCAATGACACGGTTATCTTTGTGGATTATAACCTTGGTGGACTTGATGTTATCACTGAAAACAATTTTTACGGCAGCTCAATATGGGTCGGTTTATCTGATGCACCGATTGTAGACAAAAATTACTGGAGTGACTACAAAGCAAAATACCCCAATGCAAAAGAGGTGGGACGTTCAGGAATTTGGGATACCCCATACGTGAGTAGCAATCCTGTGGGCGACAACACATGCATTGATTATCATCCATTAGTAAATCCGATAACTAATTTCAAGTTTCCAGACTCTAGCAAACCCAACACAACACCATCACCTTCTCCGTCTCCAAGTCCAACATCCACACTAGCTTTGGTTGCTAGCTTGTCTGAGTCAGCGAGTGCATTGAATTATGGTAATACTGTAAACTTCACTGTCACCGCTGACGGGGGAACAAAACCCTACACTTACGCTTGGTATATGGATAATCAGTTGGTGCAAACCAGCAATTCACCATATTACTCAACAAACACTCAAGCGGTTGGCAGCCACCACGTCTACGTCCAGGTCACCGACGCCGCCAACAATTCAGCCCAAACGCTCACCGTGGAATTCAACATCTTACCAGTTTCGAGCCTTTCACCCTCCCCCTCCTCAACAGAACAACCAACTCTACAGCCTACTTCAACATCGAATAATATTCAAGCTGGAGATTTCACCCAAACAATAATCCTTGGCGGCGCAATAGTGATAGCCGTTGCTGTAGGCGCACTGGTTTACTTCAAAAAGAGAAAAAATTGAGCATAAATAAGAAAACACTCATAGCGGCAATTGCCAAATCCACCCTTCTAATACTAATACTAAAGAGAATTGTTTGTGGCTATCCGATTTGAATATGGCTTGTTGCTGTATTGTAAAAACAACATATTCTTAATTGCGCCGCGCGCCGCTGAGACAAAGAGTTTATGCAACGAGGACCTAAATTATCCTTAGCGCGCAGATTGGAAGGATATGATATGAAAAATATTGCTCTTGTCGCTCATGATAACAAGAAGAAAGATTTGGTTGAATGGTGCAATATCAACAAGGGAACACTCTCTAAGTATTGCCTGTATGCAACTGGAACTACCGGAAAGAGGATAATTGAGAAAACATCACTCAAGGTTAACTTGCTTAAGAGTGGTCCCTTCGGGGGAGACATGGAGCTTGGAGCGATGATTGCCAACGGAAAACTGGATTGTTTGATTTTCTTTTGGGATCCGTTGGAGTCTCAGCCTCACGACGTTGATGTGAAGGCGGTCCTGAGAATTGCGGTGCTGTACAATATACCAACTGCCTGCAACAGAGCAACAGCGAATATGATGATTTCCAGTTCCCTTTTCCACAACAACCCTGAGTAATTCTTCTTTCAACTGCGAGGATAAGCACAATTCTGCAAATTGGGCTCTTTTCGCTGTCGTCTCTGTTCGGCGCAGCTCTTGCATTTGTCGTCTTGCGAGAATCCTTCACCACAGTCCAGTTTACGGCAGGGTTTATTATGATACTAGGAATTTACGTTCTTTATCGTTTTGGAAAGCGTCGAAATTCGGCATCGCGCGCTGGCTTGTCCCTTATTGGTGTAAAGTGGTCATAAGTCTTATTTTCTGGGGAGGAAAGGCGGACCCTTCCTGCAACATGCCTCACGGCACTAACAAGACCGCCGAGTAGCCATGAAAGAAAACAAAGCGCGCTGTTTCAAAATCCTTCTTTGAAATTCATAAAGCAGATAATGGTTTTCTCATTAAAACTGTAAAACAGGGGTATACGTTGGAACTCGTCCAGAAAGAAAAAAATCCAGTGGTTCTATCTTACGAATGGAAAAAGCGGAATAAAAGCTCAAGAAAGGATTTCCTCAAATTGTTCGACGCCATTCAAGAGCGAGGTCCACAAGTGAAGTATTCTAATCCAGATAAGTGGTGAAGACTGAGCGCTGGTATTGTTGTAAGTCAATAATCAAAGGAGCCACCGAAATGAGTTTTAAAAACAAGAAATTCTGCATACACAATTTCCAATACGTAGATTCAAAACATAGGAAATGCGAAATATGTGGTTTGAAACAGGAGTATACGGTATCTTGGGTTGACTCAGTTGAAGAAAAGAAGAGATTAGCCCAAAAACTTGGGCTTTCCTTATCGCTGGAATAAAACGTGGTCTAGATTCGGCTGTCTTACTGCTTCTAGAATGAACTCTTGCACGTCTTCGTAGTATGGGTGTTTGTTGAGGTAAGAGAGTAATGCATCATAGAGGGGTTTTGGGGATTCTCACGATTACTTCTTCTTGCTCAAGTTTTGCGCGGTAGTCTCCAGTTCGCGCCCGCTGAGCAGACAAAGGTCATATTAGGCGAATTGGTAATCAAATACTAGAGTATTCGGGTGGAATAATGGTAACTAAAGATGCTAAAGTAGACCGAATAGATTCCATAATAGATGAAATAGCGCAAAGGATTTTGTTAGAGCTTGAAAGCGCAAAATCCACGGATTTATCAGACGTTCGTTATGCAAGAAAGATTTTGCATTTAGCAGACATTCATTACGCAAGAAGAGTGCTGCAACAGATAGCAACAAAGCAGAGCGGTGGATCTGAAAGTGAGATTGAGAAAAGAGCAGTGATCAAGGTTCTGTTGTTTTCTACGTGGCTGCATAGACTCTATTTCATCATAAGATCAGCCATCATGGGGTTGATAGGTGCGGCCGTTACATTCCTTTTCATATGGTCGGTAGGCACAATAAACGCTATTACGGGAATTATCTTGGGCATATTTGTGTTTGCGCTTTCGTTGGTTATAACAAGGTTGTTTGATGTGCAATTAACCCAAGGTACAAAAAAGATCGTTGAAATCATGGCTAGTCATAGAACCTCTAGGGATTTTATCATGAATCACTTCTAACCGAATCAACGAAGCCTATCAGGCAATCTACAACAACGTAGTCGCAGCGAAACACCCTAAAGTTTAGCCAGTGCTGAAGTTAACGGTTAGTAGTCTGGAAAGTATTCATCGCAGAGAGGACATTTTCGCGCTGGCTTGTCCCTAAATTCAAAGGAATGCATGGAAGGTACCGAAAAAATACTAGTTAGAAGCCTCTTGCTTCGTATCCATTCATCTTGTTAACCCAAATAATGCAAGAAATGCGTCACCAAGGTCCTCAAAAATAATTTAGGGACAAAGCGGCCACATTAACCTACATCATCTCTTCGCAGTTCTAAAACTCGGTTCGAATGGCTTGCCAAGAAACCCCAAAAAAGACTCTAAGAAACGCAAAAACACGCAAATTTGCAGCAAATTCTTGCAAGTCCTTGCAACAAAAGAAGCGCAAAACACGACACGTTAATGAATCTAAGCCCAAATCAACCTTTTCCAATGCAACCTACCCCCCTAAATTGCAACTTCTCCTGCAAAACCCAAGCCAATTCCCAAACCCTCTAACCAGGGGCGGTTAGGTTTTGGCTAACGCACGCTGAAGCGCCGCGACAACGTTATGTTTACCCATTGCAAGCACGTAAGGCCCCAGTTTCGGCCCCTGCGGAGCACCCATCAGAATCGTGTAGAGCACCTTGAAAAAGTCCCGCGGCTGCATCCCATTATTCTTGGCTGCATTAAAGATGCCGTTCTGAATCAAATCCGGATCATCCGTGGTGCCCAAGACTTCAATCAACGCGGCAACGGCTTTCTTCTCCTGCTCCGTGAGGGCCACAGGAGTTTCTTTAATTTCCTCGAAGTCCACACTCCAGTTGAAAGCGTACTCCACCCGACGCTTCAGATCCTCATCCAGCAGCTGGTTCTTGGGAAGGTAACCGTAACCCTGCAACTTCTCAGCCATAAACTGCTCCGCGCCTTCCTTAGGCGCCATCTTCGCCAAAAACGCCAACAAGATTATAGGGGACGTGAACGCGTGGCTTCGCAGGCGGCTTCATCACCCAACAATACAAATACAAACCCTTCAGCCGGGCAGCTTCCTTCTCGTTAACCACCTTCTTTCCAAAGTAAACATCCTCAAGACCATCAAGCTCATTCATGTACGCAGGAATATCAGAAACATCCAAAGTCCGCGTTCCCACAAACCGCTTCAACATAAGCAGCAACAGCGACTGGGGGCTACCGTAGCGGAACCACACCTGCGGCGTGAAAACGTTTCCGGCGGACTTGCTGATTTTCTTTCCGCCCTTATCCAAAAACATCTCATAGCGAGCATGGCTTGGCGGCTCATAGCAGAGGACTTCGCGGCTAATGCGGTCGTTGATGCGCACCGAGTCAGCGATGTCTTTCCCGAAAGCCTCAAACCTAATATCCAGCGCCTTCCACCTGGCGGCGAATTCGCCTTTCCAAGTGAGCTTGCCCTCACCTTTGGCGATGTCCGCTTCGCCTTCGTGCCCGCATCCCTCGATTAGTCTGCCCCTGATTTCAAGCCCCTCACACTTGTAGAGAACTTTGTCGGTTTTAGGCTCAAACTTGTAGGCTTTAGTCGTGTAGATTCGCCCGCACTTTGCACAGACGGGGAAGAACGGCAACCTTTCAGTATACCGTTCTTGACCAACTTCTTCCTTAACGATTTCGCCCACCTTCGCAGCGTTAGCCAGGATAGTGCGGACTTCAGGCAAAATTATGCCTTTCTCATAAACCTCCTTAGCACTAAAGTAACGGTATTCGATCCCACACTTATCCAGAGACTCAAGCAACAGCGAACTCATGTGTTTGCCAAAGCTCTCGTGGCAACCAAACGGGTCAGGGATACTGGAAACCGGATACCCAAGATACTTCTCCAAATCTTTAGACAAGCCCGCGGGAACTTTACGCAAGCCATCTTTATCGTCGCAGTAAGCCACCAACTCAGAACTGACACCCATGCCCTTCAACGCGAGAGTAACGGCGTAGCTACGCGCAGCGTCGCCTAAACTGCCAATGTGGGGGAACCCGGAGGCGCCAAGACCCATCTCCGTCCTGACGCGATCCATGCTTCTGCCCAGTTGACGTTCTCTGTCGATGACTTTCTTAGCCATCATGTCGTACCATGTGCCGCGGCCGATAGTCTCTTCACTCATAACTGTGAGCCTTCTGCATTGTGACTGTACACAGGTATAGAAAAATGTTTAGAGGGAAAAAACCCTCAGGAAAATTACTTACGTTTCAACGCTGCCGCGATGGCTATTCCAGCACAAACCAGCAGTATCAGCACAAGCGAGTACAGCCAGTTCAAGCCAAACAGGTACCAAGCGCCGCCTATTGCAATCAGCAGCACACCCATGGCTGCAGTGCTAAAAGAGCCGCGTGCGTACTTCTGCGGGCTCGCGCGCCCCATCGCCGCCGATGCCAGTATCCAGACGCCTAAGACCACCAGAACCACTGGGATAATCAGGGTCCAGCTAATGGCTCCGGCTATGTAGAGCACGATTGCCGCAACAAGGGCGATGAAGAAGACTCCGATGGTTAGTAGTTGATTTCTCATTTCAGACATAGCCGTGTCCTCCTAAGATATCGTGGCGCCACAGTCAGGACAGAACTTAGAGCCTGCTGGAATTGAATGACCGCATTTGGGGCAATTTATCGTTGCAGCTGCAGGAGGCGTAAGAGAAGTCCCGCATTCAGGGCAGAACTTTGACGTAGCAGGAACATGCGCCTTGCAATTAGGACAAATCACCAGTGCAGCCGTTGGAGCCGGCGCTTGACCCGTCGGAGTCATGATTTGAGGTATAAGCACCATTCCTGTTCCCAAGGCTCCTCCGCCACCGCCCCCTTGCCCAAGTGACTGCGCAGCGCTCTTCACCGTTTCCATACGCAAAACAGTATCCGCAGGGGTTCCACCGGTCTTAAGCCAGAACAGCCTTTCACGATACTCAGGTGTAGTGTCGATGCCCTCGAACCGCAGATCAGTCAACTCGATGCCTAACCGTTTGAAGTAGTCCAAAACCGAGTTCTTCACGATCACCGATGTCTCGTTTAGCCTCGTGAACACGGTAACCAAGTCATAGTGGGAGATTTCCCCAATTATCTTCTCATTCAGAAAACCTCGCAGGAAACCGTTCACGTCCTCAGTGGTGTAAGCGCTTTGTCCCCCGACAACCTCATTCACGAACAGCGACGCATCCTCGATTTTGAAGAGAAACTGCCCAAACACCTGCAGCGGAGCTAGCTCAGTGGTCTGTGCACGGGTGCCCCATTTTCCGTTGAAAACTTTAGTGCTGATGAATATTACAGATGCCTTAAACGGCGTATTACCCCCAAAACCCGCTATACGCGTAAGAAGACTCGTAAGCAGAGGCAGATTCAGGGTCGTAAGTGTGTGTCTGCCCGCGTTGAAGACGTCATATGCTTTGCCGTCTCGGAAGAACACTGCCATTTCATATTCCTTAACGATTAGCTGTGCGCCCCATGTTATGGCTTCGTTGGGGTATCTCCAGATTATGTCGTCAGCACCGGCGTTTAGCCATTCGATGATTTGCGGCATTTTAGCTCACTCCCAAAATTACTTCTTTGCGACCGTCAAAAGTATCTTCCAAGCTATCAAGCTTGTCTACGACTGCCTGAATTCTAGTCTTCAAATTTGTTGTCACACCACTTGCAAATTCCGCTTTGAAGGCATCAACTTCGGTTTCCAGTGCTGTTACGCTCTCGATGAGCTTATTATCGAAATCTATCATTCGGTCAAGGTTTTCCTCCTTAACTTTAACGGCGTCGAAGAAACCGCTGTACCCGTAAGAAGCATGATTGACTTTTTCCACTACACGGTCCATCTTCGCAACTAATCGATCCATATCAGTTAATACGTCGATGTAGCGGCGGTCCGCCAACTTTTGAGAGACTAATCTGAGATCATTCTTGGCAGTGGATAGCTTCTGATAGAGATGGTTTCTGATTAGCCTGTCGCTTTCGCGGCGCAGTTCCTTCTCTTTGTAGCCGCGGAAACCAGGAAGAAACGCGGCTATGCGTTCTGAAAGGCGCATTTGACCTTTCACGTCTGAATACACGTCTTTATTCTCGCTCATTTTCTAATCTCCGCCTTTTTTGGTATTCGTTGATAATAAGGGGTCGCTTTTAAAGTTTTTTAAGAGAAAACAGAGCTTAGAATTTAGATGTAGGGATATCGCCTTTAAGAGCCATGCCCGTAGCGCCATCGACTATCAACTGGTAAACGCTCCCCTTGTACTCGTACTTTATGAACCACATGGGGGCATGCAGGTAAACTATCTGTTTCAGGGTGATTTCGGTGCTAATTTCTATGATTTTGTCTACGTCCTGCTGAAGCAAAAAGCGGTGGTGGTTATCGATTTGGGTTCTTGCAAGCTCAATGGCAGCTTCGCGGTTGATTTCGCTGTTTAGAACCTTCGCAAAACCTTCAATCCGCCGAAAATCATAAGGAATTTTTCCTTCTAGGGGAACCTGGTACTCTCGCGTGGGAAAATCTGAGACTTCCCTAGCCAGAATTAGCCAGTCATACTCTTTGGAGATAGTCCCCTCTTTCACGATAGCGGGTGATATGCGCTCGAAAATACCCTTGTAAGTGCTTTTAGCTTCCGCGGAAACCACCCAAAACGGCAGATAAACCAAGTTCTTCTCAACAAGTTTAGATTTCCGAGCAAGATCAGAGGGCTTCAGAAACCCACCGCTCATCCATTCCCTGACCGCATTTTCCACCGTGATCATATCAAACTTGTTTAGCATTAGGCCATGTTCAAAGCTGAAGGTCTGCCCAGTTTCTATAACCGTTGTAAAGCCGCAGTACTTGCAGGTAGCAATTATTTCCCCCGGGTTATAATCCACAGGACCGCCGCAATGGCTGCACCTGATACTCTGAGCTATTGCATCCATTCTTACACCTTCAATTGTTCACGCTTCAAAATCTCCCTAGCCACGATAACGCCCGAAGCAGAAGCCTGAATCAAACCTCTTGTGACCCCTGCACCGTCGCCAATTGTAAACAAGTTAGGAATCTTCGTCTCCAGGGAGTCTGTCAGCTGCAAATGAGAAGAATAGAACTTCACTTCCACACCATACAACAACGTATCACGCGAATGAACCCCAGGAGCAATGACATCCAACGCCTGAAGCATCTCACGTATGTCCTGAAGGTACCGGTAAGGCAAAACGAAGCTCAAGTCCCCAGGCGTCGCATTCTTCAAAGACGGAGTAACGACGCTCCGTGCAAGGCGCTCAGGAGTGCTCCGACGCCCAGCAACTAAGTCGCCCAGACGCTGCACCATAACGCCGCCGCTGAGCAAGTTGGAAAGTCTAGCAATATACTTGCCGTACGCAATCGGCTCTTTGAAAGGCTCGGTAAACGAGGTACTGACTAGAATGGCAAAGTTTGTGTTGTCGGTTTTTCTTTCAGCGTAGCTTCCACCATTGACTGTCAAAACGCCGTCGTAGGATTCCGTCGTAACCTCACCGTAGGGGGAAACACAGAAAGTGCGAACCATGTCGTCGAAAAGCTTAGAGTAGTACACGAGTTTAGGCTCGTAAAGCACTTTGGTTAGGCGTTCCATTGCGGTTGCCGAGACCTCCACGCGCACACCCACATCAACGGGGTTGTTCACGGTCTTTAAGCCACGAATCTGGGCCTCAGTCTGCAGCCACTCCGCACCGCCTCTGCCGGGCGCAACAATCACGTACTTCGCCAGGTATCTCTCGCCGCCAGCAGTTTCGACACCTCTCACCGAATGGTTCTCGATGATCAGTCCTTCGACGTCGGTTCGAGGCATAAAAGTAATTTTATCGTTTAGCTCCTTACGCATCACTACGCAGGGTTTCGGCGCATTTCTCCGTGCCCATGTGGCGAACTTCTTGTCTAATCAGCTTCATCCCTGCCGCGGCTGCTTGTCGTTCAATTTCTTCCACGGCGTCGATGTCTCCGCCGTAAACCTGCTCGCTCGCACCAAATTTCAGGTAAATGTTATCAACGTACTTAACGAGGGCATCCAGTTCCCTCTCTGAAACGTACTGGTTAAGCCAACCGCCAACCTCTGTCGAGAGTGTAAGTTTACCATCACTGTAGGCGCCCGCGCCGCCCCAGCCAGAAAGAATCGAGCATGGCTCACAATGGTGACATTCCAGACCGCGGCTTGAGGGACATTTGCGTTCATCTAACTCTGCGCCCCTGTCAAGAACCAGAACGTTGAGGTTGTTTTTTTCAGTTAGTTCTAGTGCTGAAAAGATTCCTGCTGGACCAGCCCCAACAATTATCACATCGTACTTCAAAGTGAACTAACTCCCTGGAACCCAGAGTTAGATGCAGCAACTAGGATATATTACTAGCGAAAGCCCACACTCAATTGCATTTGGGAAAGAGAAAAGAGCTTCCCAACGCTCCAAGTCATTTCTGAGTGTACGGCATCAGACAAATGAACCTAAGCAGTGCCTTTCCACTGTTCTTGAACTGGTGGCGCTCGTTAGGCGGGACAAAAACTACGTCACCTGCCTTGAAAAGGGACACTTTTTCGCCGTCAAATAGTTGACCCGCGCCTTCCAACACGAAGATCTCGTGCTCCCACGAATGCGAATGAAGGGGAGTGTAGCCTTCGGGGTCAACTTCAAAAACACGCATGGCAAAGTTGTTAGCACCCATTTCCTTAGTGATGAGCCAACGGACTCTAACTTTGGATGCGCCTTCGGTGACAACATCTTCCGCTTTAACAGTGTCATAACGAAAAACGTTCATTTACCTTCACCGTTTTCAACGGTCAATCTCGACTAGTCTTTTATGGCTTCAATTAGGCTCATGATGTTCCACAGTTTAACCCGCGTGTAACCAGGCATGTTGGGATCCTGCAGAATCTCATCAAGGATGCTTATTACGTTTGAAGCCCGCACTGCATTCGTGTATTCTCCACTCTGCAACGCGTTCATCGAATCTTTCGCAGCCCGCCTAATATTTCTCGGCGTCGTGCTATCTTCAGAAACTTCTCCAAGCACAGCCAACGCTTGCTTTATCCGCGCTTCGTATTCCTCGGTTTTTTTCTTACGCACCATAAACGGCACCCACTGCACTGACGCAGCAACCAAGTTATATAAGCTTTGATACGTATTTACTTTGGGGTCCATCAATGACAAGCAAGCAAGACGACTCACACATTAAACGCATGGCTGACTTGCTACGTAAAGGCGCCACCCTAACCGACTTAGCCTGCCCAAACTGTTCTTCGCCTCTATTCAGGCTTCAAGACGGCACTTTGTGGTGTGGCAAAGACGAGAAGAAAGTCGTCGTAGTTAAAGAGGGAGAAGAACCTCCGAAAGCCGAGGGCAGCTCCGCGATGGATAAGCTTGAAGCCACACTCATGACGAAAGTTCAGGGCATCCAAGACAAAATCGAGAAAACCGACAACGTTGAAGAACTGGGAAAGCTATCTTCAACGCTTAATGAACTGCTCAACAGTCTCGAAAAAATAAAGAAAATGAAGAAGAGCTAAACGCGGATGCTCGGGTTCTATGAGAATTTCCCTGCAAATATCCATCTAGCCGAAACCTTAACATCGACTCTTTCAAAGCGCAAACTCCAAGAAAAAATCGTTCAAGTTTTCCAAGAAGTGAACCGTAAGACATTCAGTTTTGAAGAAGTCGGCAACCCAAATCAGCCAAACTGCACCATCATTTTTGAGTTCGGGGTCGGGAACGGGGAAGACTTCAACTACTTAGACGAGGAAGAAGCCCGAAAGATCCAGCAAGCTTTAGCGGAAGAAACGTTGCAGGTTATCGATTGGTTCTGCAGCATCCGATATTATCGAAACACAAAAGGAAAAAGAACGCCACTCAGATTCGACTACTATATGCTCCGAATGGGCTTTACAGAAAAAGGAAGCGTGGAGTTTCTGGTTTTCCACGAGCGCGGACCACGATATATCAGCCCCGAAGAGCTAGTAGCCTTTGCAGAACGCAAGGTCAATCAGGGATCGAGCAGAAAAACCCTCAAACGCACCAAACGAGATTAGCCACGTGTTTTCAGAAAAGTTTCAACAACCTTCATAACTTCCTCAGCAACTTCATTTTTGGGTTTGTCCCCCTCTATTCGGCAAAGCTCCTCCGTCTCCACATACTTTAGGTATACTTCACGGACTTTTCGTTGTGTTTCAAGGTTCTCCATTATGGACTTTTTGCGTCTGAGCCGTTTAAGCACCACTTCAGGAGCTACATCAATGAATAATGCCAAGTCAGGTTTCAAAGCATACTTGTTCACAGCTAGAATCCAGTCTAAGCTAAGTCCTGCGCTACCCTGATACGCCAAAGAACTGTAAAGGTAACGATCGGAAACCACTAGATTGCCCTTTTCCAATTCGGGGATAACCTCATTTTGGACGTGGTCTATGCGGTCGGCGGCAAAAAGCAACGCTTCCAAGGCTGTCGGGGAACGACTTTCTCCATACAGGATGCGGTTTCGAATGAACATGCCCAATTTTGCCTCGGCTAGGCTCCGCCGTATAGATTGCGCCGCATTTCCTTTCCAATTTAGCGGCCAAGAGTTTTGCTTGCGTCGTTTTTCCTGAACCGTCTAATCCTTCAACGACTATGAAAGCGCCTTTCCTAACCATCTAGCACGCAGCCTGATTTCTTGATAACGGTTAAGCATTAATGTGTAGACGCATAAATAATATTCCCACATATCAGAGCGCGACACCTATGCCGAAAGCTTACTGGGGCGAAATCAAAGATCCCGTCCACGGATACGTCTACATAACCGAACCGGAAAAAACCATAGTTGATTCCTATCCCAGTGCAGCGGCTACGGCGGCTCAGACAGCTTGCAGGTTCCGAGTACGTATATCCAGGTGCCAACCACACACGGTTTGAACACTGCGTAGGCGTCATGTACCTCGCGGGAAAAGTCTTAGAGAACCCAAACGTCAGTCGCATCGTCACAGATGAAGAGACAGAGTCCACACGCATAGCCGCGTTGCTACATGACGTTGGACACGGACCATTCTCACACGTCTTTGAACATTTACTCGTCAGAGAACTAAACAAAACCCACGAAGACATTACATCCTGGCTCGTCGAAAAAAGCGAAATCGCAGATAGGCTAAGCAAGAGTGGGTTTCACCCCGACGAAATCGCCAACCTCGCCGTCGGCAAACTCCACAAGCCAAACAGGGCTTTCCTGGACCAGATAATCAGCAGCGCCGTCGATGTGGACAAACAAGATTTCATCGTACGAGACAGCTATCATACCGGCGCAGAATACGGCTTCATAGACGTTTTCAGACTAATCCACGCCCTAGACGTTTTGGGCGAAAACCTTGCAGTCGAACTCGGTGCACTGTCAGCATTAGAGTCCTTCATTATAGCACGCGTTGAATCCTTCAAAAGCATCTACTTCCACCGCACAGGCAGCGCAGCTCAAATCATGCTAGCCATGGCCATGGAAAAGGCAAACGAAGAACTCGGCTTAACCTCGTTCAAAACGCCCGAAGAGTACCTCGCGATGGACGACTACACAGTTTGGGCAGCGACAAAGAAATGCGAAAAATCCAAACGAATCATCGAGGACCTGGAACGACGACGTATACTCAAATGCGCATACGAACGAACATTCTACGACAAAGACACAATGATCTCGAACATTTTCAGCCGCGACTCCTACAGGTTGCAGATTCAAGCGGAGATTGCACAGGAAGCAGGAGTAGCCGCTGAGACAGTCATAATCGACGTGCCAACGGTGCCTTCGGTGCCATATCATCACTCGGCGTTAATGGAGAACATGGAGATCCCGGTCTTCAGCAGAACAAGCGCAGGCGCAAAAACCTTGTACCGCATGAGTGACATATCCAGGATATTTGAGAACCTAAAAGGCTTCATCAATATATTGCGGGTTTACACAAACGCAGAGAACCGAGAACGGGTAGAGAAAGCCACCTCGAAGGTACTGGGCAAAATTCCGTCAACAGCCAAAATCTCCTACTGAAGCGGAAACGTTTAATTCGCAAACACGCCGAATGAAACATAGCGCAAAGCGCAGTTCAGGAGAAGGAACACCACGGAGAAAATCGGCAAAGACAAAATTGAAGAGAGCAAAATCATCAAAGTAAAAATTCGCAAAAGCAAACCGGAACCACAAACAGCAGCCACATTGTTCTCCTCAAAAGATGTACGCCGCGTCGTCACCGAATTCGTGTCATCATGGATCAGGGGCGACATAATCATCCGTTTCCCAACAGCCGCGGAACTGAGCAAAAAAAACCCGCTAGCTATAGTGTTTCCAACCGATCCCTCCCTGAACGAGGAACTCAAAATCAAGGAACACTACGTGGACTTGTTGATGACTTGCGCCGGCGTCAAGGAAGCATCTGCTGAGGATCAAGAGAAAGCCGTCAACGAAGTGTTCCGGATGCTGCTCATGTTTCGGTCAGCCAACCGAATAGAGGGCAAAATCATGACTAAAGACCTCGAGAAAAGAGTAGCCGACCTAGAAGAGAAGCTTCAGCAAACAGGCAAGCTGGTTGAGCAAATAACCGGTTTTTTGTTTAAGGAAAAAAAGCCTACTGCATGAGCACATTGCCCAAGAGAAGGGTAAGGTTTATTCGAGGGAAAAAGCATTCTGCTTGTGCTCTTCTCAAAACAGGAGCTCCGATAGTATAGTCCGGTCAAGTATTCCGGCCTTTCGAGCCGAAGACCCGGGTTCGAATCCCGGTCGGAGCACCATTCCCCTTCATTCCGCTTCTTTGCGTGAACAGTCTGCTATAATCCCCAGCTTTGAGGGGCTGTTTGGTGAGCCGCGTTGTTCTTTGGGGTTTCCGGTTTTTTGATTGCCCCTTTGAATGTGTGAATTCTCAGAACGCTGCCTTCCAACGCAACATAGTACGTGTTGTTTATGTTTCGTTTGTAGATAAATTTTGTAATTACCCGCTGCAGTTCCTGTGGGGATGCCTTTTCGGACTCAACCGTCAACCTATTCCCGACGGTGGTCACAGGAGCTTTGAAGGTTGCCTGCAAGAAGCTGGAGAGATTCTCTTTTTCTGTGTGCAAATCTCCTAAATCTACTTGCGGTTTGTTCTTGTGACTGAAGAGCAAATGTTCACCCTAACCGCTTTAACGACGGTTCTAGTATTAAAAATATGTGAATTCCCGAAGCGTTTCACAGACTAAGACAATACAGAGCAGATCGTCTTTCAAAACCAGCGAGTTGCAGGGTAAGCACGTATTTTGAACAACAAAAATTACGGGAAATTACTTAAAAGCGGCTGCAAGAGCTTTTCCGAAAGCTTGGTTGTCTTCGCGAGCTTCCTGCGCGGCGTCAATCAAAGCTTGTTTAGGGTTGCCTTTTCCCTTTGTTCGAACATAGATAACCGGGTTAGAAGCCAACGGGTGGGGCACATCGTAACCTGCTTGATCCACGGTTTTGTTTTCCAACAGTTTCTTCTGCAACAGGTTGCAGACACCGTGGCCAGCCCCTTCAATCTCGATTTTGAGTTCGTTTTCTGTTTGCTTGAGTATTTTTATTTTCATGGTTTCACTTCTTCCCCGATCATTTCTTCTTTACCGTAGTCCAACGCGGTTTTGCGTCTCTCCACATTGCCGCATTTCGTACAGTACATCTCTTGTCTTCTTTGCTCAAGGGAGTTTCCACATATTGAGCAGAAAGCGTAAACCACGCCCAAGTTTTTGTCATTGGTTGTCAAGTGGAATACTTGGTTTTTGTCACTCACCACTTTGGCGCGAACGATGTCGCCGGGCCTGCACACTTCATTCATCGAGTCGATGTACCTATCTGAAGCGTCGCTGATATGCAAAATTCCACCGAAGGCACCCGACATCTTCTTCCTTGCACCCACTTGGAAAATGCGAACAAGAACGTTGTCGGATTGAGCGTTGCCGACCTGACCCAACACAGTGACGCCAACTTTGGGGACAGCAACACCTTGGGTTAACGGATAAACGGAGACACGACGATTGAGCATATCCATGAGGGCACGGCCGATTATTTTGCTGTAGATTACGCCATCTTTGACATATGTGCCTGAGTCGGGGATGAATTCTTCGATAACCCCTAAGCGTTCTCCGGGCACGACGAGTGTGCCGCTTCTTTGTTCAGTTTTCAAAGTCATAGCGTTCCCCTTAATTGAAGCGATAAGTGATGTTGGACGTTCGCCGAACGAGTACATTCCATAGATTCTGAGCTGTGCAATAAACCTTTTGATTAACCCATGATCAACGGAACGTAAACGAACTCAGAGTCTGCTTTTCCGATGGATACAAATTGAGTCTTTTCTGACAACTCGGTCAAGGGTAGGTCAGTGGCTCAATTTCTTCTAGTCAAGACTTCGAACCAACCCAAAAACCGTAATTACCGTTCTTTTCTTATCACATACAAATCAATCGCGATTTCGTGTCTGGCTTGGGTATGGAAATCGAACATTCTGGGAATCGCCAAGAGAAGGGCATAAACTGCCTCTACTCTGCCGCCATGTTCTTCAACAAACCGACTGATAAACGAGGATGCCTCCACTCTCAACGGAGTTCCCCCACCTGACCGTAACTGGGCAATCAGCCGCTTGTCAGTAACCGGATGATTATGCAACGAATACACTGCGTCAGCAACACTGAGAGCCTTTTCTAGGAACCTTCGGTCAGCGGTTCGCTTCTGGACGCCAAAAGGCGGATTCTGAACCACTGCATCAAATCTGCCAAACACGGCGTCAATATCACCTGCAACCCAATCCACACGGTCTTGCAAGCCGACGTTCACCGAGCTTTCAAAAGCACACTTCACGGCTGCCTTGTCTATGTCGATGCCAACCACGGATTCCGCTCCCAAGAAAGCCGCTCCTAGCGCAAGCCTGCCTGTTCCGCAGCCCAAATCAAGAATCCGCTTGCCCACGATATCGCCGTAGGTGTATGCAACCAGGTAGAGCATAGTTGCAGCGGCAGATTCCGAAAGGGTGTACTGCTCTAAATTCACGTTAGGCGAGGGATGCGGCTTCACCTGGTTGAGGAACCGTTCTAAGTCTAGTTTTCGAATAAGCCGCTTTTGAGCAGTTTCTCCCATGACGATTCTCCGGAAACAACCTTAAACTCCTGAACTGTCAACACGGGCTTCTTGAACTTTGACGCCTCATCGAGCGATATGCGCGGGCAACCCGTATTCACGTATGCATCCACTGTCGGGAATTCCGCGAGCACCTCTGGCAAGATTTCTCGAACAGCGAATAGGCACACGTTTTTCTCCATTTTCTCCAAGGTATCCTTGACGGCGAGCGCCTCCTCCAAGTGTTTTTGCCCGGGTTTTAGGCTAATGAGGACACCGAAAGTTTTCGCGTGTGAGGCTTCTTCGATACTAGCGTAGCGTTGCTTGATGACTTTTTGAGCTTCCTCGTACACGGAGTAAGCATCTCCGCCATATGGATCCGCAATAATTGTGGGTTTGGATGTGGCTAAGGCTACGCCTAACGCATGAAATTTTCCGCCACCCACAAAAAGAAAGGCATCCACATCTTTGGCTATAGATTTTACGTTGCTATAGTCGCAGCCCACCACTTGCCCGGAGTAAGGTAGCCGGGTTGCGTCTCCAACTACAACGGTTTTTCCCGCCCTAACTAATAGTTCTCTAACTGCATCAAGGGTCTGCACGTGTTGTACCGTCGTTGCCAACCCGATTCTGCCACATCCAGTTAGCAAAGGGACAGCTGCTATCACGGCGGCCTCAACGGATAATGTTGCTCTTGCCTCCAAGTAGAGAGTAGGAACCTTTTCGTGCTTGAGCAGTTTTGCGTGTCCAAAATGAATTATTAAGTCAGCGTCCAAGCTCTCTGCCTCCGCGGTTGCTAAGTCGCAAGCGCCATAGCAGGGGTCCGCAGACACTATAGGCAAAGCACCAGCTTTCTCAACGAGCTTCGCCAGTCGAGGCGCTTCAGGTTTGAGTCCTTCAGGCATCTGGAGGAGGACTCGTTTGGCGTTTAGACGGGAGATTTCTTGCTTTATGCGTTCTTCTTCAAAATCAAAACCCTTCATAGCTATGTCCCACATCAAACGATGAAGAAATATGGCTAAGGGAAAGAAAAGGTTTTGCCGCAGACGCCACAGAGCTTTCGAGCTGTTACGGATCCCATTCCCAGTCGGGAGTGGGCTTCTTAATCGGTTTTCCGGCGGCTAACGCAGCTGCTTCAGCTAGGCGTTCAAGAACAATCTTATGCTCCACAGCGGCAACGTTCTGCTTTGTTGCGACGACGGCGTCGTTGTTTACGGATATGCTGTCGATGCCAACGCGAACCAAGAACTCAGCGAACTCCGGCAGGTTTGATGGACCTTCACCGCATATGCTCACAGTACAGCCGTTTTCGTGGGCGACTCTGATGAGGTGCGCAATTATGCGTTTTACTGCTGGGTCACGTTCGTCAAAGTATCCCATTTGACCTAAACGTTCGCTGTCACGGTCAATCATGAGTATGCCCTGAGTCATATCGTTTGAGCCTATGCTAAAGCCGTCGACGAGTTTGCTGAATTCATCAGCCATAATGGCTATCGAGGGAGTTTCAGCCATGAACCATATCTTGAAGTCGCGGCTGCGCTCTAAGACCTTCCTGCTTCATGATTTCCAGGACTTTCTTGGCTTCCCAGACTGTCCTAACCATGGGGAGCATGACGTAAACATTTTTGAGACCCCATTCGTGGCGGCACTTCATGATTGCTTGGCATTCGAGCCTGAACGCGGGTTCGTACCATTGGCTTATGTATCGGCTGCAACCTCTCCAGCCCAACATCGGGTTTTCTTCCACGATCTCATATTTGTCGCCGCCTTTAAGGTCGCGGTACTCGTTAGTTTTGAAATCGCTGAACCTGACCACTACGGGGCGTGGCTGAACTGCGCGGGCTACTATTGCGATGCCGTCAGCCAGTTTATCGACGAGTATCTGGCTTCGACCTGAGTCCACGAAGCTGCAGGGGTGTTCACCTATGTAGCTGGCGAAGATGAATTCAGTGCGCATTAAGCCGATTCCCTGAAACGGTAGATTCTTGTAGTCCTCTGCTTTCTCTGGAATGGCCAAGTTCATGTAGATCTTGGTAGCGGTAACTGGTGCTGATTCAGCAATCTGAGTCACCATCGCGGCTGTTGTCGTGCCATTCGGTGGTGCCGCGGTGGGTTGCACTGCTTGGGATAAGCACACCTTCATAGATAATTCCGTTTCTGGAGTCAACCGTATACTGCTGACCAGTCTTCATAACGTGGGTAGCGGTTTCTGTACCCACGACACAGGGGATGTTTAGTTCTCGGCTTACGATAGCTGCGTGAGAGGTGACACCGCCTTTGTCCGTAACTATGGCGCTTGCAATTTTCATGAAGGGAACAAAGTCTGGATTAGTCATGTCGGTGACCAGAATGTCGCCTTTCTTCATTTCTCTGTTGGCTTCATCGGGGTTAAGAACTACTTTGGCGATTCCTACGCCGTAGCCTTTTTTCCCAGCTGAAATTCCTCTAGCGATTACTTTCAGCTGTTCTTCAGGTTTCTCCAATTCAGCTACATGTTGTTCCACAGGTTTCGAACTCCAAACTGTTTCTGGTCGAGCTTGAACGATGAACATGTTCTCTGGAAAAGGCAAGTCCTGATCGATTGCCCACTCGATATCCATGGCTTTTCCATAGTGTCGCTCGATGCGGCTGGCGAGTTCGGCAAGTTTCAGAACTTCCTCGTCGCTAACGCAAGGGACCTTCTGCTTATCTGCGGGAATATCTGAGTGGATTGTGCTTCCTGTTTTCGGGTCACGAACGTACATGACGTTCTTTTTGGAAATTCTTCTTTCCCTAATTGAGAGCGTCTTCTTGTCAATTAATAAGTTGTCGGGGTTGACTACACCTGAAACGACGGTTTCACCCAAGCCGTAGTTGCCTTCAATCATGATTTCGTCCGCTACGCCAGTCGTCGGGTTAATCGTGAACATTACACCTGCAGCTCGTGAGTTCACCATCTTCTGGACGCCAACACTGATGAAAACTTTCTCGTGAGCAAACCCTTTCTCGTTGCGGTAAAATATAGCTCGAGGAGTGAACAGACTAGACCAGCACTTCCTGACTTTGTCCATCAAGTCTTCTGTGCCGCGAATATTCAGGAAGGTTTCCTGCTGCCCAGCAAAAGAAGCGTCGGGCAAGTCTTCAGCGGTTGCACTTGATCTAACGGCGACAAAAGTCTCTTTCAGGTTCAGCCTCTTGTTCAGTTCTTTGTAGGCTGATTTTATGGCGATTTCTATGTCTTTTGGCACAGGGGTCTTTTCGATAAGTTCACGAATCTTCTTTGAAGCAACATCGTACAGTTGCGGGTCGTTCTTGTCGGTGATGACATCATTGATGACTTTGTAAATTTTCTCAACCAAACGAGTTTCTTCAATGAATTTTTCATAAGAATAAGCGGTTACTGCAAAGCCTGGAGGAACAGGCAACCCTGCTTCAATCATTTCGCCCAGGCTGGCGTTTTTGCCGCCAACAACGGGAATATCAGTGACTCGGAGTGTTTCAAACCAACTTACAAGTTCTCTTTTCGCATCAATCACTCGGCATCCACCTTACCTGCGTCATCTTCGACTTCCACTTTAGGTACAAGTTTTTCGATGACTATTCTACAGGTGAGGGGTAGCTTCGCGATTCCGCGTTTGAGGGATTCTTTGGCGACTTCGACGTCTTTGGCTTTAACTCTAACCGTAATAATAGTTTGACCCGGCTCTATTCGGGCGGCTGTGCCAATGGTTCTGCCAAAAGACCTTCGCATTCCCTGTTGAAGACGGTCAGCATGAGCGCCGAAGATCATCTTATTCTCTCTAAGGATGATGTGTGGAAAAGGCAAAACTTGCATCAGGTAATCGTTAATGAGTTTGTCCATTAGAACACGATTTGTGGCTACTCGGGTAGCTTCTAGTGCGACGTGGCGAATTTGTTTTCTTTGAGTGGAAATGAGCCTTGCCTCGTAATCGAACGTCCCTTTGACGTCACCCATGGTGAACTTTACGATCTTTGGCGGGGGAAAACCTTTAACGTATTCTTTGCGTGTGTAAGCCTGTCCTTTGACAGGACCGTAATTGCGTAGCCTTCATCGGATAATCCCGTTTTAGGAGATACTTTCAAGCGGTATTTAAACGATTTGTAACTCCCGTAAAGGAAGAACACGAGAATTCGGAATGACACGTTCATGAAGAATAAGTAGCTTCTCAGAAGCGCGCGCAATCGTCCCTCATGCTGAACTACGTGGGTTTTGCTGTTTTGGAGCTTCGGCGCTTTACATTTATTAATTTGTTCCGTAGACTATTTCCAAACAAACAGGACAGAAAAATATTGACCGACACAGAAAGACCCGACTGGGACCGATACTTCCTAGACCTATGCGAAGCCGTTTCCAGACGTGCCACATGCGACCGCGGCAGAGCGGGCTGCGTAATCGTCAAAGAGAAACGCATCATGACCACTGGCTACGTCGGCGCACCCGCAGGTTTACCACACTGCGACGATGTTGGACATGACATGCGCAAAGTTGTCGGATACGACGAAAAAATCAGCCAACACTGCGTTCGGACTCTACACGCGGAGCAGAACGCTATCATCCAAGCGGCAAGGTTCGGCATCCCGTTGGAGGGAACGACTTTGTACTGTAAGATGACCCCTTGCAGAACTTGCGCCATGATGATAATAAATGCGGGCGTCAAGCGTGTTGTTTGCGAGAAACGCTACCATGCCGACGAGGACACCCTCAAGATGTTTAAGCAGGCAGGACTCGAATTGCTAATATTGAACGATGAATTCGAAAAATACGATGGCCAATAGCTGCCATAGCCATTGTCCGCCAATAGACAACTCATTTCTAGCGAACTTTTGTTGAGAAAACGCCAATGGGAATCTTCCCTCCCCTCGTTTTCTGCATCGTTTGCCTATTAGGGGACAAAAAGTAACGGCGCCAACTCACGGGGTCTTTTTGAAGACACCAATTTCGCGTCCAATCTTGTGCCGTTCATCAACATCCACAAAGCAGGATAAGTCTCTAAGAGGAAAAGCGAGAGCGTCCCTCACGAAAGCAACCTTCTCGAATGGCTTAACTGTTTCAAAGCCAATGCTTTGCGCCACTTCCTGAATATTCATGGTGACTGGTATACCCGATCGAGTTCTAATGTATGGTGTCACCAACACCAAGAAGCCGTTTTCCTGCAGTACAGCGTAAGCTTCAAGCAGAAAATCGTTGAACAAAGGGGTGAGTTTTTCGAGGATTTTCTCGGCGTATGGTGTCGTGGCGATTTCGCGCAGAGCTGGACCTAAGTCGGGTTCCGTGGCAACGCAGTCGATTTCGTCTCGCATTTTCTGCCTTAGGTTCCGAGCGTCCCCCTGTATCACCACGTAATCAGCCTCTTTAACATCATATTCTCTAACTAACCAGTCAAGGTTCCTTTTGGCGGCGTCGACACACCACCTGTTGATGTCTACACCAATCACCTTCGCCTTAGTCAGAAGCGCTTCCTGCAGAATGTTGCCTACGCCGCAGAATGGGTCAAGGAAAACTTTTCCGGATGTGCAGCGAGTAAGATTAACCATGATTTTGGCTACGCGCGGGGATATGCCGAAGATTTTGCGTTGCACGGGCTTGTCTATATCGCGTTTCTGGAATTCGAAGGGGTTATGAACCCCACGCGTTATGCCTATCGCCGTTTCATGTTTGCCTATGCATAATACGACCTCAGCATGGTTTTCGAGTAAGCCCTGTTTGAGGACCTCAACTGGCGTGAGTTGCGGATTATTGCGGTCCCGAGGGAACCCCATGAACCGCGCTTTCTTACCTTGTTCTTTGAGCTCATCTTTCAACGCACTTCCGAGAAAACGCTGCGCTGCCCTGGCCGCTGGTCGGAAGCTTGGGTCTGCCCAGTAGACGCTTACACCAAACACTGATTTCCCTGATTCGGCACGCGGCATACAGTTAGCCAAAACATCCAACGGAAAATCATAAACCAACTGCTTCTTAGCCTGCTTATTCTCCTTAAGAAACGCGTCCATCACGTGCTCTGTAGGAACGAAAGCCGCGACTTCAACTATTTTCAGGGTACCGCCTAAATCGTCAATTATCGACTCCTGGAGGGAAACTTGAGTTTCTAAAGTGAAAAAGCTGCGAGAGAACTCGGAAACCTCAAACGGGCAACTCCTAGCCTCCAGGTATGAGACTATCTCGGCTAACGAAAGCTTCCAGTTTTTTCCCGAAACGAAGCAGTAAACGTTCTTCGGCGAATTTGACATGGAATTCTAATTCAAGACTAGTATTCTGGCTTTTGACTGTAGCGGTTCAACCCGTTTAAAAGCAAGCTTCTTTCGGGAAATGGGTAATAGATAAATGTATGCTGGCACAACCAAATCTGGGAACTCAAAATGGTCACGACGGCAGAGAAAGTTGCGGGCGCACTTTTTAGGTCAGAATGCATCAAGTTTGGCACTTTCAAAATCAAGTCTGGCGCCCAGAGCCCCTACTACATTGACATGGCTCGACTACTCTCTGCACCCAAAGAATTCTGCATCATAACCGACGCTGCAGCAGAAAAAATAAAAGCAATAGCTGCGTCAGAAAAAATCGACAAGTTAGCGTCCATAGAGTTGAAAGGCGCGTTAATTGTACCGAGCATCGCTTGCAGACTGGGGTTGCCATGCGTTATAGTCCGCAAAGAGGAAAAAGCTTACGGCGTCACAGGCAGGATTGCCGGAGCAGAAGTAGCCAACGGAGACCACATACTCTTCTTCGACGATGTCATCAGTGAGGGCTTATCCAAAATAGAAGGTGTCAAACCATTGCAGGAGCTAGGAGCAAACGTGAAGCATTTGCTAGTAATAGTTAACAGAGAGCAGGGAGGCAAGGAAAACCTCGAAAAAATAGGCTATAAAGTGCATGCTCTAGCTAGAATTTCAGAAATTGTGGAAACGCTATGCAAATCAAAGAGCATTTCTAAAGCGCAGGCTGATGCAATTTCAGCGTACATCAAAAAGTAGCTGGGCTACAATACCATTTGGCGATTTCTTCGGTTGCTTTCTGGGAATACCCTTTCTCTTTGAGCAGTTTCTTTAAGTCTGAAATTTTGTTTATTTCCAATTCGGCGTCGCCTCACAAAGTCAGGTATGCTGAGGATATTTAACGATTAATTCTCACACCGTAATATGTCCAAAGCGCACATATCCAAATTCAGATATTCCTATATTGCTCACAGAAGTTTTGTTCACATGAGCGGATGGAACTATGCAAACTCAGCTACAAGTTATAGATGCCTTAATGGAGCCTCAAGCATACGAGAGCCCCCCTGGCCATATCGAAATTCTTCAGACTCATATATCCTTCGTATTTCTAACCGAAAACTTTGTCTACAAAATTAAGAAGCCTGTCAATTTTGGGTTCTTGGATTTCAGCACACTAGAGAAAAGACGCTTCTTCTGCGAAAAGGAATTGGAGCTAAACAAACGACTATGCGGAGAAATGTACATAGAGGTCGGATCCATCAATCGCGAAGGAAAAGTCATAAAGATTAAAGGCGAAGGAGAAACCGTGGAGTATGCTTTGAAAATGAAGCGTATGCCACAAGACAGGATCATGAGCAAACTCCTTGAAGAAAACAAAGTCGACAAAAAGCGCATCGATCAAATAGCGAAAATTATTGTAGAGTTCCATTCAAAGGCAGAAACAAATGAGTACATAAGCGAAATCGGTTCCTTGAAGACAGTAAAAGCCAACTGGGACGAAAATTTTGAACAGACCCGAAACGCGGTCGGCAAAACAATATCTCCTGACGCTTTCCAGCTAATCGCCAAAAGAACCGGGTTATTCATGAAAGAGAATAAGGAGCTTTTCAGGAGGAGGACGACTGAGGGCAAAGTCAGGGACTGCCACGGAGACATCCATTCGGGCAACATCTTCATCACCGATCGCGTATACATCTTCGACGCTATTGAATTCAACGAAAGATTCAGATACTCCGACGTCGCAGCGGACATGGCGTTTCTAGCCATGGACTTAGATTTCAAGGGCAAAAGAGATCTCTCTGATTTCTTCGTCAAGAAATACGTCGAGTACTCCAAAGACAAAGACCTGATGCAACTTTTGCCTTTTTACAAATGCTACAGGGCTTACGTGAGGGGAAAAGTCATGGGCTTTAGGCTGTCGGACCCAAACGTATGCGACAAAGAAAAGACAGAAGCTAAAGAAGTAGCAAGAGGGTATATGGAGCTTGCCTCTTCCTACGCAGAAAAACTCTAGAAAGACGAGTTAGCCAAAGTAGCCGGCGACCCAATCAGGAACTTGAACGGTACCCATCAGGAGGGGATTCTGGTGACAGTCGCTCCCCCCTGTCATGATTAAACACTGGCCTCTTGCAAACGCAATGTAATGCAGTGTTGTGGAAGCATCGTTTCTGCTATGCCAGCATTCCACGCCGTCGATGAAGGGAAGCATTGATTCCTGAATAGTCTGAGTCTGTTCACTCAACGATTTCGTGAGGGCAGCGAGCGAGGTCCCATGTGGGTCGTTGGGGTGAGCCAGAACGAGTTTTCCCCCCGCGTCCCTAATCAGCTTCGAAGCTTCTTCAAGGTACAGCGGGTACTTGGGAACATCACATTTTACGAGGTACTTGTCGAATGCTTCTTGTCTCGATGCCACAATCTTCTTCTTGACCAGGTAATCTGCGATGTGAGGTCTACCTAAGACGCCATCAACCGATGATTCAATCTCAACAAAGTCCGCTCTTCTGAGCTTCTCAATGCCTTCTTTCGCGAATTCAACGTTAAGATTTTCCAGGATTTTTGCTGCTCGTTCTTCACGATACTTCGCCATCAAATCCAATTTGCTCTTCAACAATTCGTTTTCTGGGTCAAACTGATAACCCAGAAAGTCCAATGAGGTGTTTTTCCCTTCGCGGAAACGTGGATGCGAAAATGTCACGTTCAACTCGACCCCGCAAACGTAGAGAATTCCGGCTTTCTTCGCGACTTGCCGAGCGTGGGTTTGGCAGACGACGGAGTCGTGGTCCGTGATTGAAAGGAAGGTGATGTTTCTCGTTTTTGCTTCTTTCACGATTTCTTCGACAGTAAATTTGCCGTCTGAATTTTTGGAGTGAATATGCAGGTCCGTAATCATGCTGAAAGCGCCAGCGCTACCGTGTCTCCATGCCGATTACGCGCCAACTTTCAGTTTCGTCGTGGCAAGTGTCAACTGTTAGATGAAAAATCTTCAGCTCGGGATATTGCTTCTTTAGGTCATCCACGTCTATAGCTTCAAACTTTGCCTTGTTAGCAAGATATGCTTCTTCCGTTAAGGCATTGGACTCATACTTCTCTTTGGTTCTTCTCTTAATTCTGGCGACAGAGACTTCCTGTGGACAACTCGTCTCCATAATAACAAAAGTGAAATGGTTCTTGGCTGCGATCTCAGCCGCACGTCGCCGTAGATCCTGCGTGACGAAAGTTGCATCCAATATAATACCCGACGCCTTCTTCTTGGCTAGATCGTCTGCCCTCCGAAAGACTTCGTCGTAAACGGATAGCCGTTTGTTCATGTTTCCAGCAACTTTAACATCGAAGACATCTTCGTTCTTGAGTACCTCAAGTCGAATGAGGTCGCTTCGCAGAATTGTGAATCCCTTGATTTTGGCAATTACTTCCGCGGTCTCCGTTTTGTAGCTTGCAGGCAGCCCGCAGGTAATTAGCAGAGTTTTAGAGTCAAGCTCGTTTCTTATGAATCTGGCAAAGGGTTCCTTCATTTCAATCTCTCCCAGTCCATGGTAGAGGTAAACTTCCTATTTAGAAGTTATCTCCAAAAGCCAGACGCCAAAGTGCTCACACCTTTTCACACGGTTTTTCGACTGGAAACATTTAATTAACGCTTGCCAAACCCTTAGAAAAGGAAGTGAATCACTATGGAACAATTTCAAGTTAAAGATAAATCATTAGCGCCGCAAGGCAAACTGCAAATCGAGTGGGCAGCAGCGCACATGCCGGTTTTGTGCCAAATCAAGAAAAGGTTCGCCAAAGAAAAACCGTTTAAAGGGCTAACCCTTGGGGCATGCCTGCACGTGACCAAAGAAACCGCCGTGTTGGTTGAAACACTGGTTGCTGGAGGAGCGAAGGTGGTTCTCTGCGGCTCAAACCCGCTTTCTACGCAAGATGAGGTAGCCGCTGCGTTGGCAGATGAAGGGATACACGTTTTTGCCTGGCGAGGACAGAACACCCAAGAATATTATAAGTGCATAGACAAAGTCTTGGATTTTGAACCTTCGATAACGCTAGACGACGGCGCAGACCTAGTCGGCACACTTCACAGCAAGAGACCACAATCAATCAAGAAGGTTAAGGGCGGAACCGAAGAAACAACCACAGGCGTAGTTCGACTGCGTGCCATGGAATGCGACGGCAGTCTAAAATACGCAATAATCGCCGTGAATGATGCCTACACAAAATATCTTTTCGACAACCGTTACGGTACGGGACAGAGCACAATGGATGGCATACTCAGAGCAACATCTGTGCTCATCGCAGGCAAAAACTTTGTCGTAGCAGGCTACGGATGGTGCAGTAGAGGTATAGCGATGCGGGCACAGGGAATGGGAGCGAACGTTATCGTGACAGAAGTCCAGCCTACTCGAGCCTTGGAAGCAGCGATGAATGGATTGCGTGTTATGCCGATGGCGGAAGCGGCTGACATAGGCGACATTTTCGTCACAGCCACCGGAGACATCAGCGTTATACGCAAAGAGCACCTGCAGAAAATGAAAGATGGCGCGATAATTTGCAATAGCGGGCACTTCAACGTTGAAATAAACCTATCGGACCTGGAGTCTCTGACGAAGTCGAAGAGAACTATCCGATCGAACATGGAAGAATTCACACTAAAAGACGGTAAGAAACTTTTCTTGCTCGCGGAAGGAAGACTAGTGAACTTGGCGGCGGCAGAAGGTCATCCGTCTGAAGTAATGGATATGTCCTTCGCGAACCAGGCGCTATGCGCGGAGAGCATCGCCAAACAAGACCGAATGCAACCAAAAGTCTACACTGTTCCGAAACAAATAGACGAAGGAGTCGCCGAGCTAAAACTGAGATCCATGGGCATAAACATCGACAAACTAACCCCCGAGCAAAAGAAGTACCTCTCAACATGGGAAATGGGAACCACCTAAACACTATAAAAGGTGGACTGCACGGTAAACTTTAAAAGGACTAAGACTATAAACATGCTTCTATAAAGTGGTGAACATAATGAGTAAAGACCAAGCTATAGGTGGAGCAATACTCGTTGTATGCGTATTGGTTGCCTTATTCTACGTTGTCACACTATTCTATCCAAGCTGGCTAACAGTCTTAGGCGTTTCCGAAGCTGCAGTCGCATGGCAAGGCACTGTTCAATACTGGCTCGTCGCCGTTCCTGTGTTCATAGCGTTCGTCGCGATACTGCTTATTGGCGCATGGATTGGCTGGACAATGGCAACAACACCGCCGCCAAAACCAATTGAAGAAATCACAACTGAGATGGAAGAGAAGAAAGAGGAATCTGTCGCAGTGCAACCAGCAGCACCAGCAAGCGAAGCCCCAGCAACTGAAAAGAAGAAGAAGCTGTAACCAATCCTTTTTTCCTTAATTTTCGATTCTATAGTTTTTTCTCTTTATTATCTTTCACAGCAAGCTTCATTTTCGCTGATCCTTTCCTTGGATGCTATGAATATCCTCCACGTTGATCAGCACCAAATCATTTTATAGCGGGCTTTTCAGCTCTAGAAACGAAAGAATTTTCGTAACAATAAATAACTGTCTTTTTTCTTAATCAAGGCTTTCGCATACATTGAACTACGACGCTGCAAGTCAGGCACTCGTCAGGTATTGGCTCTTTGCCCACTCTCAGGCCCAGGTAGCCAAATTCTCTCTTGCATTCGATAGCAGCGTTGGAAGGCTGATTTTGCCTGGGGGCATCTGTTTCGTGAGCTGTGTCGCCTTTTGGTGGTGGAACCACGCTTGGTTGTTCATTTGGGGAGATTTCGGTCAAGCAGAAGGGGCAGGCGTTGTAGGCTTCTTTTCCGCCACTAACATTGATTGTCTTAAGGGGGGTTGCAAAGATCTTTCTACAAGACGGGTTAGGACAAACAAATCCAGTTTTCGCCTCTGAGGTTTCCTGTAGATGGGTGATAGCGTACCCTCCTCTGAAGAGTAAAGGAGAACCACCTTTATAGTATTAATGAATTTGGGATAAGTAGGTAAACTACTCAACAGAGCAGGTTTCTTCAGGAGAAGCAAGTCGCTTCAGGTCTTCCACGCCTTCAGCATAACCCGACGCTATTAGTATGTCGCCTAGTTGAAATTTCGAGTCAGTTTTCGGACGTAGGGTTTTTTCATTTCGCTTGATTGCCAAAATCCACATGCCTGTTTCCTCATGCACCCGAGCTTCCTTCAGAGTTTTGTCTATAAGGGGGGATTTCTGAGTTATGCATGCTTGAGTCACTGTTTCCTCGGCTTCCCTGATAGTAAGCTTGAGCACGGGGTGAGGTTCAATTCCACGAAGCACAACCTCAGCCATCTCCGCAGCAGCATCCGCTATTTTCTCAGTCGCCACGCCAAGTCGGATTAGCCCCAGAAAGCCTGATGCTTCTTCAGCTTTAAAATCGCTGTTCAATGCGAGGAGTTCGAAGTCTGTGTGCAGATTATCCATGTATTCTTCTAACCGCTCAACTTCTTCAGCCAATTCTTTGCTGTTTAAGAGCAATGAAGAGTAAGCCAAGTCCATCATGAGTTCCGACGTATCTTTGAGCTCTACAAAGCGGGTAACTATTTCCTCAAACTGTTTCTGCTCCGTCAATACTGTTCCTCCAGTTGCTTTGTGTTTCCTTCAGCTAGATCCTTGAATTCCTTCGTTCCCAAGGGTGCCCCACGGGTTATCAGGATGTCGCCAATAAAAATTCGTTCTGTCCCTTTGGGGTTTATGACCCAGTCTTTGTTACGTCTAATGGCGATAATGTCGATGCCCATTCTCGCTGCTAAGTCTAGTTTGCCAATCTTTTTTCCAATAATAATCGAGCCTTCCTTCACAGTTGCTTTCATGAGGCGCTCCTCGACTTTTTCAAAGATTGAACTGACTATCGGGTGGACTCCTATGTTGCGGGTAACTATTGCCGCGATGTCCGCGGCTGCGTCGGAAATCTTATCGGTGGCAGCTGCAACCGTCGAGACGCCGATGAGAGCTTCCGCGTCTTTGGGGTCGCCTCTAGATGCAATCATGAGTTCTATTCCTAAAAGGTAACCCAAATTGTCAATACGCCCTTCCAGCTCTAACACGTCTTCGGCGAGTTCCTTATCATTGAATAAGGCTGCAGAATATGCTAGATCTATCATGAGTTCTGAAAGATTCTTCATCTCTACAAGAAGCTCTCGGACAGGGATGGGTTTGTAGGCGATTTTCTCAAAGCGTGGCATATGAACAGAAGCGCTCCGAAGGTATGTATTGAATGTGGAATATTTTAATCATGCTATATCACAGAAACGACGTTTAGAACTGTTAGGGCAAGAAGCAGAGCCAGAGAAGTAATGCTGGCTGCTAACGCATTTTCGATAGGAATCACAAAGTTGCCAGGGTCAAGACCCTTTTGGAAAGTTAAAATCGCGATTGCGTAGGATAAAACCACTATTAAGGTGACTGCGATGACATTCGTCGAGAGCAAAACCACCAAGTGACTGCTAAGGGCAGGAAGCGTGAAAATGCCGTGAATCCAGAGGCTTGCGAAGGCCAGTATTATGAACATGGCAAGTGAAGCGATCCAGGCGGCAAGAATGTTTTTTGCATGATGTCCTATCGAGGAGAGCTTTGGCTTTAGCATGCCCAAAGCGAGTTTCGTGGTTGCGGTTGAGCCGACGACGGCACCAACATCGCTAACTAGGCTGATCAATGCGGGATACACTGTGTAGAATTCTATTCGACTACTTGCGTATCTGCTGATTCCTTTGAGAGCGGTCCCAGTGACGCTCACTAATACCGCAACAATCATCAACGACGCTAGGGATTCCCTCACTGTCTTGACGAACTCTGCTTTGTGCAGGTTTTTTGGAAGAATGGAAAGAACAAGAAGCAGGTTGGCTACCCCTAGGAGCGCGGTTGCAGCTATCCCGAAGTCCCCGAAGGAAAAGAACAAGTTTAGGATAACAACGTAGCATAACGTGACGAAGATGGATGCTACCGCCGACATCACAGGGTAGACTACTATGTCGGGGTCTACTCCCCTTTTGAACGAGAAGAAAGCCACTTTTGCGGTGACCGCTAGAAGAACAAGCCCCAAAGTCATCGTTCCCACAACCACAGCCAAGATGCTTGGGAAATCTGCGAAGGATATGCCCCATAGGCTACCGAAAACTATTGAAAACGCGCTTATAGCCAAACTCGTTATCAAAGTTAAAAAGATTACCGCTTCCAATAGACTGTAGAAACTCTTGGTGTTTTTGGAAAATCTTGGGTAAATTGTGCCTAAGTGCAGCGCTGTGTTTAAGCGATCGCTAAGTAGACCTTCGATAACACCTTTTGCGCCCAATACAGCGGGGTAGAGCGCAATCACCCAAGGAGCCCGCTCAAAAATGTGAAGTTGGTAACCGACGAGAAAGCCTGCGACTAACCCTGCTAGGTCAAAAGTAAATGCTGTGAACGTCTCTTTCAACGTCTTTAAGAAGCCTGTCCCGCCAGTGTGGGTCATTCCAAGTTGCCTTCTTGCGAGGGCACCGATTGCGTTGAGGAGACACCGATATTCTTGTCGATGGCTTGCCAAGCGCCCTTAAACTGGCACCCTAGATTTTCTATTCAGGAGAAATATTAGAGTTTAAATAGGTTTCTAAAATAGAAGAGCCGACTTGTTTTCATTAGAATCAAGAATTCGCGGCAACTGAGGAAGCTACGTGGTTTCTTGATGCTATTTGGGCTGGTAAACACACCAAGGATCCTCTGTTAGATAATCGCCTTTCAGTTCGGTTGGTACGTGAAGGTCCCCGCAGTAGTCTATGAAGTCGCTGGAGAGCCCATAAGCTCTAGCGCGGCAACCTCCGCAAACTGTTTTGAATTCACATAAGCCACATTTGCCTTTCAGAGAAGTCGGGTCTCTCAATGCTCTGAATACTGGACTGTTGAACCAGATTTCTTTGAAGGTTTTCTCTCGGATGTTTCCGAGCTTAACCGGAAGGTAGGGGCAGGGGGTAATGTCTCCGTTGGGATAGACTCGGCAGTAATACAAACCTGCTATGCAGCCGCGGATCCACTGCCGCATGTCCAAGCCCATTCCTTTGGCTATTCGCATGAACTGTGGTGCGCATGAGGGACGCACGTTTAGGCGATGCTTATGAGTCTTCGCGAAGGTGTTCGTGATCATTTTCTCGTACATATCTGGTGAGATATCAGCTATCTTTGCGCCTCGACCGGTGGGCACAAGGAAGAATAGGTGGAAGTTTTCGACACCTATTTGCTCAGATAAAGTCATTATGTCATCTATTTGGCTATAATTCTGCTGCGTAAGCGTTGTGTTGACTTGGACTAAGACCCCGCTTTCCCGCAACGCTTTGATTGCAGCTATAGCTTTTTCCCAGGAGCCGACGACGCCGCGGAACTCATCATGTTGTTCTGCAATGTTAGAGTCTAAGCTTATCGAAACGGTCTTTATTCCCGCGCCCCGGAGTTTTGTGGCAGCTGCAACGTCTATTAATCCTCCGTTGCTTCCCAAGCCCATCCGAAGCCCCTTTTCGGTGCCGTAACGAACCAGTTCGTAGACGTCTTTTCTAAGAAGGGGTTCACCACCGCTCAGTATAAGGAGAGGCCGGCTGACCTCGGCTATCTGATCGATGAGCCTTTTGGATTCTTCAGTGTTCAATTCACCGGTAAGCTCGTTTGATGTGGCGTTAATGTAGCAATGGGAACATTTCAAGTTGCATTTTCTTGTGATGTTCCAAGAAACGACAAGAGGTATGAATTTCTCATTTGCCGCTGCCGTCGGAGAGCACCCTAGCCTCAAGTAGAAGTCGCATTTGCCATCAGTTGCCATCCGTTTCGATTGGATTAAGTCGAATGTGAAAGGTAGCACCGTTTCAAGCATGGCTTTGGCATGGGCAAAGCAAAAATGCTTACAGAAAAGCGAGGCCACTTCATCAGTGATGCCAAGCTTTTCGCCGATGTATTTGTGTCCGCCATGTATTGGGCAGTTCAAGAACTGCATGTGCCCATCCAACGTGTGCATACTCATCGTGTAGTCAATGTAGTGGTCACTAAGCATGACTGACTGCAGTTTCTCTCTGCGCATACCGACTCTTAAGGTGACATCGAGAGCTATGCTTACAGTTTCTTGTCCAAACTTGTCTTGGACACGCTGCATAGCTTGACTCAAGTGTTCAACGCCCAGCCTCTTAGTAAGTTGAGAGAGCGTCAGCAGCCCCTTGATCGTCTGGAACTCTTGCCGAAAACGCATGTTGGTTACTGCTGTTGCCCATTCCTTAAATAGCATTTTCGTTACCTCTGCCGCTTCTGGGTTTTTGGCCTTGAGCAGTGTTGCTGCATTACTTGTTTTTTGGTTTAAACTCGTAAATAGATTAATTTTCCCGGTGCTGTCAGGACTGGAGGTTAAGGCTACTCCACGCGCGCTTATGCTGACCTGAACAGGTGCGACAAGTTGAGATGCATCAGAGGCGAAATCGCCGTAGAACCGCCACAACTGATCAGTGACATCCGGCGCGTTTATACCCAGTTCTTTTAGGAGAACACTTGTTTCTGTCTCCATCTTGGTAACCATAGCCATATGGTACAGAAGAGACCCCGCCATTCCAGGCTCAGGCGTATCACCACGTGCCACTCCGAAGAAAATCTCTTGGAATAGGCAGTTTGCTATTTTGAAGTCTTCAGAGCTGACGCTATTGATGAGCCGATTCAGTTTTTCTTGTCTTTGGAGCAGGAGTAGAGCCCATTTATGGCAGTGCCTTTCGTCGAAGTTTGTTACCCGAACCACCATCTGGACGGTATCTACACGGAGGGTTCGGTAAAAAAGGTAGCGGTATTCAACGCACCAGTCTGCTAACTTATGCCTCATGAGAAAGCACCAGTGCATCCACATAAGCTATTAAAGCGACAAACCTTAAGAGATAGGCTATCAAAATGGGGGAAGCAACGTGACTTTCGAATGGATTTGGGCTTTAGCCGGCTTCTTGATAATGTTTGGCATGCTCACAGGCATAGGCATAAACAAGCCCAGAGGGATAAGCGTCAAAGCTTGGTGCTACGGATACCTAGGCATTGCAGTGGGTTTTGACATTCTAGTCGTCGTTGCTCTAGTTAGTTTGCCACAGTTCGGCTGGCTCACCAACCTTCTGCTCGGACTCTCAGCAGGCGCCGCAACGGGCTTAGCGTTTCACGTAGCACACCATATTTCCGAAGAAGAAGAAAATGAGCACGGCGAAGGCGGCTCAAAACAGAAAACAAGGTTAGGCTTCTAAGAAGTCAATACGCAAGAAAATGGGGCACACAACCATCCTTTCTAGATTTCTTCGGTGTAGCTGTACAATTTTAAGCGAAAGTTGGCAAAGGCTGAAATAGAGTTTCCATAGAAAGAACTCCTTTGAGATTACGAAGGAGATTCTGCTATGGTCAAAGCGTTGTTCCTATTTGACAGTTACCTCAAAGAAGCGAACGCCACCGTGCTTACTGTCAAAGATGGAAAGTATGTGACTCTAGACCAAACAATCTTCTACCCCAAAGGCGGAGGTCAGCCGCACGACACCGGCAAGATAACAAAGGGCGAAGAGACATACAACGTTGCGTATGTCGGCAAATTCTCTGGGGAAATCAGCCACGAAGTCAACCGCCCCGGACTCCAACCAGGAGATACTGTTCACTGCGTCCTCAATTGGGGGAGAAGGTACAAGTTGATGCGTAGCCACACCGCCGCCCACGTGCTAGCTGCACTACTCAACGCGGGGACGGGCGCCCTAATCACAGGAAATCAGCTTGAAGAAGATCATGTCCGCTTCGACTTCAGCCTCGAAAAATTCGATAAAGCGCTCCTTGAGTCATATGTTGAGAAGACAAATCATCTATTCAAAATGGACATTCCTGTGAAGTGGTACGAGCTTCCCCGGGAAGAAGCCATGAAAATCCCTGGCGTGGTCAAGATGGCGGGAGCGTTCCCTCCTGATCTTCCGATTCTTAGAATCGTCGAAATTGTCGGGATAGACAGGCAGGCGGACGGAGGTACCCACGTGAGGAGCCTAAAAGAAGTAGGGAAAGTTGAGCTTCTTAAAACCGAGAACAAAGGCAAGAACAACAGACGTGTCTACTTTAAGCTAAGTTGAAGGTGGAGACGGTTGCAGCCCATCAACAAGATCGAAGAGAGATTTGTGTTTCAACTCTAGAAGGAATACGAGGGGGTGTTTGGTAGGTGGCGCCGGGGAAGGGACTCGAACCCCTGCGGGCACGAAGCCCACTGGCTGGCTTGCCCATTTTGGCACGGCCCTATCTGTGCAAACTTGGATCTCGAGGCCAGCGCGATAACCACTCCGCCACCCCGGCTTAGTAATAAGGATTGGTGCTTTGAGCTAAAAACGTTTCAGTGCCAATGCCAAGAAGAGGCAAGCAAAAAAGTATGTGCTAGAAGGCAGTTTCGGACAGTGTAGGGCTATTTAAAGAAAAGGACTATATGTGACCGCTGTAGAGAGCAACCAATTTCAAGCGACAAGATCAGCCAAGTCTACACTATGCTCGTAGATTTGCTTCAGAAAAGCCGTAATCGCCAAAGTCTGAGGCATAACCTCCAAAGGCTGATCCTTTGCCACAGTCTCGATTCCAACTGACAAAGTCTGAACTTTCTCTCGCATTTGACGAACATTCTCAGCTATGCTAATGTCTTTGTTCACGAATGACTTCAAAGCTTGTTCGTGTGCATCGTAGCAAACCGTCTGCAAGTTAGAGAGCAAATTCCGCAATTCATCCGATGGCTTTTCACCGTTAAGTTCAACCGTTTTTGCCGCGACCTGCACGCAAGCATCTCCAATCGTTTCAATTAGACTTGCAGCTAGTCGATAATCCAAGCATTCTATCGTGGTCAAACCAAGTTTCTCGCTTAGTCGCGGATTCTGAATAATTGTACGAAGAATTCGAACCAACAAGAAATAGAGCCTGTTGTTCTCATCATCTCTAGCAATTACACTTTTGGCAAGCAGCAAATCTCCATCGATAAAGGAATTGACTGCGTCCCGATGCATTCCCGCAACTATCGCGTAGTTCCGCCGCAGAATCTTTTCCGGCAGAAAACCCGAAGGCTCCAAAAGACATTGTAGGACAATCTGTGAATAGTTTTCTTCCACAATTTCCAATCCAATTAGAGAGCCCACAGTTGCCTTAACCATTTTTCTTGCCTCAAAATCTATGCGCTCCTTAGCTTCAATACGGATGATGTCTGAACCCAATAGATAGTGACCCACAATTTCCCGCCCCAGATAAGGACCTACACCTAGGGAGCTGACATGTGGCAATGGTTCATCGTTATACTTTGGATCGATGGAAAGCTTCCCGTTGCTCAGTTCTTTTAGCTCCACTAGTTCGCCTTTCTTTAACCCGTTTTTTTCCGACCAAATGCGAGGCAAACAGACAAAGTAGGTTCCTGTTGGAGTTCGCTGCACTTTGCGCAAATCAGCCATCAATACACTTCCGAGTCTAAAAGATCTTGAAAGGATACTCACCTAACGACAAGGCGGAAGTATATAAACTCTAACCGTAATGTTACGATGAACGGCTCAATATATAGTTGGTATAAACTTCGTAAAGTCGCAAACACAGGCAGCGCTGCGTTAACCGTTCCCAATCTTTGCACGTATAAAAGGAATGGAGTCTCTTTCCGCAAAAGTGAATAGACTAATAGAGGAGAAAGCACACAAGGCATTTGAAACTGCGGAGAAAAACTTGAGAATGAGCGAACCTGGAAGGCTTCAGAAAGCAATAGCACTAACAGTGGCAGCAGGATACCAGATCGATAGCGAAGCCTTCGAATTTCTAAGCACCGTTGCTGCAGTTGACGACCCCACAACTGTAATGACCAAGGCACTTCAGGTTATTGAATGTCTCGAGGACAAACCATTTTTCATTGGAAAAGACTTTTTGGAGTCTGTTCTCCAGCAACCAGAAAAGCCCCAAGAAGAAACCCAAACCCGGCAACCCGCTCAAGCTGAAAAGGCAGTTCCTGAAAGGGAAGAAGCGCCAAGACAGTTCCCAGCAGCATCTAGCCCTCATCGACCTTACGCGAAAGATATAGAAGCGCAAATTACTGTCCTCGAGGACCCAACGGGGAAACTCAGCTCGAACGGAACGATGGATGAGTTTCTAGGATACTTCCAAGATCGATTCAAACGAATAGAAAAGCTCCTGCGGCAAAGAATGGACGTAAAAGCCGCAACACCCATTTCTGAAGCCCTCAAATCTCAGCCCAAGACAAAAATGAAAATAATCGGTATGGTTACAGAAAAAAGAGAGGCTAAAAAGCAACTCCTCGTAACCATTGAAGACCTAAACGCAACCGCCACAATTCTTGTACCCACAAAAGCTCCAGAGGAAGTCCAAAGAAAAGCCCAAACACTTCTACAGGACCAAATTGTATGTTTTGCTGTCACAAAAACCCGCGGGCACCTTTTTCTAGCCGAAGACATAATCTTTCCCGAAGTTGGACAAAAACCGACACGCAGAGCTGCAGAACCAGTTTACGCTGTCCTTACATCAGATATCCACATCGGCAGCAACAAATTCACCAAAGATGCCTTCAAACGATTCATACATTGGCTAAACGGACAGTACGGAAACGAACAAATGAGCGAAATCGCAAGCCATGTAAAATACTGCCTGGTTGCAGGAGACATTGTTGACGGCGTCGGGGTTTTCCCCGGACAAGCACTGGAACTAAACATCCGAGACGTCCATAAACAGTACAAGATGGCGGCAAACGCCCTTTCAAAAATTCCCGAACACATAGAGATCATAGTTTCGCCCGGAAATCACGACGCCCCAAGAAAGGCACTTCCGCAACCAGCAATAACAGAAGATTACCTACCGACCCTCCAAGGGTCAAGAAGAATCTATTCACTTGGAAACCCTTGCACGGTCAGCCTCCACGGCGTCGAAGTCTTGATGTATCATGGACGAAGTTTGGACGACATAATCGGCTCTGTCCCGGGCACAGACCACGCGCACCCAGAGAAGGCCATGAAACTTCTCATGCAAGGTCGGCATTTGGCGCCAATCTACGGTGGCAAAACTACCTTGTCTCCTGAAAGCCGGGATTTTTTGGTGGTCGATCGTGTTCCGGACATTTTCCATGCAGGGCATATACATGTTTTGGGCATGTGCAATCACAGGGGGGTTGTTGTGGTGAACTCGGGTGGTTGGCAAGACCAAACGGATTACATGGCAAAACTTGGGTTAATGCCGACTCCCGGGAAAGTTCCAGTTGTAAACCTGCAAACCATGGAAGTAACAATCCTCTCGTTTCTCTAAAGAGAATATTACCCAAGCCCGCAGATGCCACGCTGCGATATTTAACGCGACGAATGATTGTTTTTAGCAGGAAACTTTGGTTCATAGCTAATTAGTCTTCCGAGTCTTGTGTCAGTCGCAAAGACTTCACGGATAAGCGAGCGTGAGATTTCCAAGCGGATTTTTTTTGTGCGACCATATCTGCCCATGCTTACGACTTTAGAATTCAGAAGGCCCATCACATCAAGCTCGTTTATCAATGTGCCAAGTCGTCTTTGAGTGAGAAGACTGACGCCTAGTTCTCCGCATAATTCGTTGTATACATCGTAGATTTCTCCAGTTATGGCACTGCTATCGTTTGCCTTGCCCAGGTGGTAAACACTGAGGAGAACGAGCTTTGAGTGCAGCGTTGAGTTTTTGAGCGCCTCCACCACCTTGTTGTGCTCAATGTGTTTTTCGGCTTCACGCACATGTTCTTCGGTTATGGTTGCGGAAGCTTGTCGCTCAGCGACTTCCCCAGCAACCCGCAAAAGGTCCAGTGCACGACGGGCATCACCATGTTCAGCTGCTGCGAGTGCAGAGCATACGCTCAAGGCAGCTTCCGAAAGGGCACCTTCAGAGAAGCCCAGTTTGGATCTTTCAAGCAGGATATTCCTCAATTCACCAGCATCATACGGTCTGAAAACTAGCTCTTCTTCACTTAAGGAACTGAAGACCCGAGGGTCCAGAAATTCTTTAAGGCGCAAATCGTTAGATATCCCGATGAGTGCAACCTTGCTCTTGTTCAGGGACTCATTTATTCTAGTCAGTTCATAAAGGATCCCGTCACCACGGTCCTTGATCAACGCATCAATTTCGTCGAGGATAACTATGAAGATTATGCGTGTAGAATCCAAGCCTGTTCGGAACCTGTCAAAAACTTCACCCACGGACAAACCTGTGAACGGAATGGACAAGCCTAAACTTTGGCTGAGATTCGCAAACACGCGGTATTCTGACCCTACCATTCTGCAGTTTATGTAGCAAAATTTGACTGATGCTCCGTACTCTTTGGCTTTGGATTCCAAATGGCTCACCACAAATTTTGTTACGGCGGTTTTTCCTGTGCCGGTTTTTCCATAGATGAAGATGTTTGAGCAGCGGGAATCCTTGAGAACTGGAGCTACTGCTTGGCCAAGCAAACGTATTTGTTCTTCACGATGTGGAAGCTTATCGGGGAGATAGTCATGCCTTAAAACTTCTCTATCCTTGAACAATTTTGCATTATTAACGAATTTTTCGAACACATCATCCAGTATATTCATGTCGCCCATTCAGATTCCCCAGTTTACCACAGAGGCAACACCGTTATTTCGTGTGGAACAGATAAAGGATACAGTACAAAAAATTAGTTCCGAACCTAAACAATCCTAAAACCAAATGGAAAACCTTCGCAGCTATGCCTTAAGCCTTGAGAGACACACCCCTGAGCTTCTAATGGAAGTTTGTAATACTCTAGTTAGAATATGTAAGATTATGATATAAAAGAAATATACTCTGTGAGGTTATACCTTAGTAAGTATATTAATAATTATTGTTAAAGATTTTAGATGAAAATTATCTAATTGTTTTTTCGACGCCGTTAATCAACCGTTAACTAAAATGTGTTGGAGCGGAAATGGAGGGGTGTCTCTTCTCAACATAGATATTCCATGAGGCAATGAAGATCTAATGTCTTCCCCACGTCTATGGAACCAATAGTTACTTTAAAGATTTCTCCCTTTCAGAGGTTTTTAGATTTAGGGGTGCTTGCTTTATTCGCTGTTCACATTTCTGTGAACCTGATGTGAAATTGGACAAAAATCTGTTCGCAAAATCAGGCCTTATCCTCCGAAATGCCGTAATTATGCTTCTTTACAGTGAAAGGCACACCCCTACGTTTCTACTGGAGATACCGGATCAGGTTGTTCTTGAAATTCTTTTAGAATTCGAAATTTTTGTGAAGCCTGTTATCGTGGTTTGCCTGCGTTTCCTGCTCGGTTCAAGTAATTAGGCTAAAATTGGGTTTTTCAAATTGGAAGTTTTCACCATAACAGCTATAAGATGTGAAGAGTAAAGGTGTGAACCCTACCAAGGTGCACACAGTAGATGCCAGCTCGAAAAATGCGCGTGGAGCTATTCGACGGTGAGGGCAATCGTTACACAGTTGCTTTCGAAGGGCAGATTACAAGGGATAAGGCTTTACGGCTTCTGGATCTGGTAGAGTTGCTTGGGGGCATGCCTGGTGAAGGTCCAGCTTCGGGCGCCGGAGCCCTGCCAGCAGTTGGTAGCTCTTCGAGGTTTGACAAAGTTCGAGGTGTAGTTCAGAAGAGTTTTCCGCTAATCTGGTTTTCATCGAAAGACATTCAGTCTTTTTTTGAACAGGACCTCAAGGAGCCGATTGGTTTGAGCACGGTTTCAACTTATCTCTCGCGCATGGTGACCAAAGGATTCCTTGTGCGGACTGGGGGTGCTAACGACTTGAAGTATCGGATTTCGTCAGCTACTCCTCAAGCTGTGATAAAACAGAAACTGAAATAATCAGCTTCGAGCGACGGGTTCTGGTAGGCTTTAGTTTGAACTTCACTGGGTTGCTGGATCTTCTGGTTTTTTCAGAAACCCCTCCATCTCTTTTTTAACGCTGTACTTGAACGGCAGCTTGCTCGTCTCTCTCTCCAAGTAGCCTTCTTCATAGAGCCGCTTCATTAGCCTCGCCGTGTGTTCTCTACTAAGCTGAACTTTCTCCTTGATTTCAGGCGCGGTTTTTGGTCCCTCCGCAGAAAGGAATTCTAACACTGTGATTTCTGTCTCTGTTAATGCTGATAGGGCTTTGTCCCTTTTTATGGGCATGACTGCTAGAGGGGTTTCGGCCTTGAATTCGGAAATAGCGGACAGTTTCTGCATCTGTTCCTCAATGTTAGATATTTTGGTTATCAGGTCTTTTTGTGACGATTCGATATCGTGCACTTTTGAGTTTATGTTGGTCAGTTCAAATTTGGATTGGTTTTCCGCGGCTTTCGAGAGGGTGCTTATGGTGGTGATTATGGATTCGACTTGACTGCCGATTTGGCCGACTTGGCTCTCGAATGGAATAATTCTTCTTTCAATGTCTTCGGCTTTGTCAAAACCTGCGTCAGCTTTGGAGCCGGTTATTTCCACTTTGTTCAAAACTTTCTCTATTCTTTCCGCTTCACGCTTGAGTTCTCTATTGAAACTAAGCACGATGTCCTCGACAAAATCTCTGGCCCTTTCGTATTCTTTTTGTGCCATACGCAATTGTCTGTAATATTCAACGGCTGCATATGTTGTTGCTGCTATCAATGCCGATAGCAAAGTACCTGCTAATATCAATGTGAGGTCTACCACGTTCTCTCCTTCTGTGACTTGTCCGTGATTTGTCTGTGATTCACGGTGATTTGTGCTGTTGCATCACACATCACAGTTCTGGATGGGAAATTTAAGGTTTATGGTCTCATTTTTATCACTAGAAGTATGACGTCACACATCACACTATATCAAAAACGTGTTGCCCAAAACATCCGGCGATTATTAACGCTCAATAAGAGCCTCAAATTTTGCCTGTTTAGCCCAAATTCCTCGAATTTCGCGGAATTTTTATGATCCTATTGGGTATCTTAGTGATGCTTTTTATTGCCAGTGATTTGAACAATTTAAAACCTGTTTCTTGTGATTTGTGACGTCACAAACTGCTTTCTGATGGGCTAGAAAGCCTTTTTAGGCTTGTTTCAAGCTCCTCTCGGATCATTTCTATGACCTTCAGATGCTCCTGCACCCCATCTAAGTTTTTAGGAAGGTTCTCATGGGCCTCCATATACTCCTTCAGTTTGTTCGCGATTTCGAGGTAAGGGTCCAGAGTTGTGGTCTCAAAAATTCCCAGATAGCCCAATAGGAGCACCGTGTACATCGATTTAATTACGTTTTCTTTAGACTGTCGTAATGTCCTATTAAAGGATCCTCGGCTTAATTTACCCTTAGTTAAGCGTAATCTGGCTTTTTCATCGTAATTTAGCGATTTGTCCGCCATATTTTCAGCCAATACGTCTATTAATAAGGTTTCAAGCTGTGTTTTTGTTAATTGGCTGTTTTTAGAGAGTATTTTGACAACGGGGTCGTTTAGAGCACCATTTAGCCAGAGTTGAACGCTGTCTTTTAGCTTCAAAGTTGCCTTCCTCGCGTTATGCTGAATGGATACAGTTTTGTATACCCAACCTTGAATTTAAGAACGTTTGTGCGCATTTGTACTGAAACTGAGCCTAAATACTTGGAGATAAGCGCCTCATAAACTAATAGCGACACAATTCTGCCGTAAGATAGGTTATTGGGCTGCAATAGGTCTTATAAAGCCAATCAAGTCATGAGTTGAGCCTTTTTAAAGGGCGCAGTATTGGCATTCTAGGTGGGCACAACTTCTTCTTGTTAACAAGCGGGAACATTATCATAAGAATAGCTATTTTCCCATCAATTATTTCGACTTTGAAAACAGTCAAAATTCCTGATACACATGGAGTTAAAGCATCTTAAGGAGGCAACAGCTACCTACTTTCAGCTGCCTGCAACGGTGTGTGACATCACCGATCACCATGGGTCCTTCTTGGATCACAGCTAAATCACGAGTAATTTTGTTTGCTTTTCTATGACGTCACAGGTATGTGATACGCCTGTGATTCGTGATCCTCTCATTCGTTATTTTTTCTAATGGCTTAGCCAACAAATTATGCTGCTTCTTGCTTTAAGATATGGAATTAGAGGCGTTCTGCGCCTTTCTTAAGTTCGTCAAAAAGTTCAGGCCGTAGATCTCTGAGTGTCGGAATGAACGCCTCCGCTGGTCTGATGTCTCCGTAATTAACGTCACATATCACAAAGTCCTCCTCGTCATATTTCGCGTTCGCGATAAGGTCGCCTGTGGGACCGACGAGGCGGCTTCCACCCCAAAACTGTAGTCCATCTTCTACACCGACAAGATTGACGTAAGCTAGAAAAGCGGTGTTCTCTAAAGCCCTTGCCGCTGTCAGGATTTCAAAATAGCTTCTGCGCACGGCAGGCGACGCTGAAATGCAAACAATCAACTGAGAACCAAGCAGACGTGTTAAACGGGTGACTTCCGGGAAGAAGATATCGTAACAGATGCAGAGACCAATTTTTCCGATTGGAGTGTCAAAGGCGGCTGCTTTGTACCCTGGCCTGAAATGCCTCTTCTCTTCGAAGACGCTGTGGTTGGGTAAGTACATTTTTCGGTATTTTCCAATTAATCCGTCGGGTCCGATGAAGACAGAAGTATTATACACAGTTGCTCTCGTCTTTTCGCTCAACTCGGGCATCCCGAATATTATATGCATTCCAGTTTGCTTTGCGATCCTCTCGATCCTTTGCGATGCGGGTCCTGGCACGGTCTCGGCTAGCTCGTAGATTTGATCTCTAACAACATATCCCGTCAGGAAAAGTTCGGGGAAAATCACGAGGTCCGCGTTTTGGTTCTTGGCCTTAACAGTGATTTCTATTATCTTCTCTATGTTTTCTTCCTTGTTTTCCCGTTTGCTAGCCAATTGTGCCAAGGCGAGTCTTATTTTTTCTTTCACATTTTATCCCATCAGTATGTGCTGTGCGGTAATCTAAAGTCGGTTCCGATAGTTCGATATTCAAGTTTTGGGGTGAGCGGCATTCGCCTCTTATGTTCAATCCCCAGCCATCTTCTCTTTACACCCTGAACTATCGTTTCTTCTATGCCTAACTGACTGGCTATTTCTTTAATGTCCATGAAGTGTTCGATTCCGAACAAGATGAGGTCCAAGGTTTCGTATTTTATTCCAAGTTCTTCTTCGGCGGATTGGTTTGCCCACAGGGCAGGAGTCGATGGCTTCTTTGCTAAGTCGGTTGGGATGCCGATGTGTTCGGCCAGTTTGCGGACCTGCGTTTTGTACAGGTCCATGATTGGTGATAAGTCCGCGGCAACGTCTCCCCATTTGGTAAAGTACCCCATCATGGTTTCAGACTTGTCGCTGCTTCCACAAACAATCTTGTTTAGTTTGTTCGCGTGGTAGTAGATGTATGTCATTCTGGTTCGGGCTTTAATGTTACCTTTGCAGAGTTTCTCCGCTGGGTCAAAGATTGGTATTGACTTATAGAACCCTTCTAGAGCAGGGGAGATGTCGCAGATTTGCGTTTGTACGCAGAATTTGTCTGCCACCTTTTTTGCGTCTTGGATGTCTTTGGGGTTGTATGTTTCATTTTCGGGAAGCATGAGCCCAAGCACCTTTTCGCCGCCAACTGCGAGAGCTGATAGTGCCGCTATGGTGTTGCTATCGATTCCGCCAGACATTCCCAAAACTATGCCTTTGGCTCCCGAGTTTTCTAGATAGGTTCGGATAAACCGCTCAATTCTGGTTTCCGTCTCAGTCAGATTTATTTCCAGAACTGAAGGCATAAGCTCCAAGGGGCTCACCAATCCAATTCATTTATGGAGGTAGGCAAGTATTTAAGGGCAAGGATAAATACTTAGAAACGTTAAACTTGTCGTCCGAGGATCGTCAATATGGGTCGAAGAAGAAAAAAGGTTATTCATGTTCCAAAGAAACATTTGCCAAAGTTCTTCTCGTGCCCAAGATGCGGAAAAGAAACAGTGCGAGTCGAAATTTTGCGTGATGATAGCCGCTCTATCGTAGGTTGTAGCAGTTGTGGGCTCCAAGAAGAATTCCCGATTAAGCAAGCTCAGGGCGAAGTAGATATCTATTGTATGTTCACGGACAAGATATACGGTAAAACCAGAAAGTCTACGCCCATCAAAGGTCTTTGATTCTTTACTCTGCTGGTTTTTGGCATATTTGTTGTCTTGCGTGCTTTGTGTTAGAAAGCCAAAATAGATGCGTTATTCACTCTGGTTGAGGGGGAGCTATGCCTGACCAGTAGAATGAGTGATTCCTACCGGAGCTACATTGACTCTATGGGTAGCGAACTCAAACGACTTTACACGATAACCGAGGCTGCACGGCAAAAAGGTTTAGATCCCGAACTAAAGACTGAAAGCATAATTGCCCAAGACATCGCCGACTTGGTTGAAGGTCTTGTGGGCCCCAAGGGCGTTGCTACTAGCATACGCGAGCTCAGCGCGAAGATTGGTCGGGAAGAAATCGCTTTCAAAGTGGCGGAACAAATTGTTACTGGAAAATTTGGGGAAATGGCTCCTGAACCTGCGGCGGAGCAGGCTATTCGTACGGCGCTCGCAATCTTCACGGAAGGCTTAACCGCAGCTCCCATCCAAGGTGTCGCTCAAGTAAAAATTAAGACAAACCTTGACCACACAAGATACCTTGCGATATATTTTGCAGGACCAATTCGGTCGGCAGGCGGCACGGATCAAGCTTTGACTTTAGTGGTTGGCGATTTCGTGCGTCGTCTGCTCGGCTTGGATCGCTACAAGGCTACGCAGGAAGAAGTTTCCCGCTTCATCGAAGAATTGCGCCTCTATGAGCGTTCAGTTGGACGGTTCCAGTATCACATTCCAGACGAAGAGCTAAAGAAAGCCTTCGATTATTTAACCATCGAAGTCACTGGTACAGAATCCGACCCCATCGAGGTTTCCTCCTACCGAAACCTGCCTCGCATCGAAACCAACCGCGTCAGAGGCGGTGCATTACGTGTGATCAACGACGGCATTGTGGGACGCGCCCTCAAAGTGCATGTTATTGTGGAGAAAATGGGTTTCCAAGGCTGGGATTGGCTACGGGAATTCAAGAAGAAATCCGAGAAGAAATCCGCCGGTTTCATGGACGACGTCATCGCTGGACGCCCAATCTTTTCGTTCGCGTCCCGACGAGGAGGCTTCAGATTAAGGTATGGCAGATCCCGAAACACTGGGCTTTCAGCAGTGGGCATTCACCCCGCAACTATGCTTGTGCTTGAGAGTTTCTTGGCTGCTGGCACACAGATGCGTTTGGAACTGCCGGGCAAAGGCGGGGTTAGTATGCCCGTAGATTCGATTGAACCTCCCGTCGTCTTGTTGAAAGATGGGTCCGTGGTAAGGGTCACCCTTGAAAACTTTAAAGTCGTGAAAGGAAGAATCCAGAAGATTCTGTTCTTAGGCGATATGCTCATTAGTTTTGGCGATTTTCTCTACTGCAACAAGGCTCTCAGCCCTTCAGGATACGTTGAAGAGTGGTGGGTCAAAGACTTAGAGAAAGCATTCCAAAACTGCTTTGCCGAAAAGCCGTCTAAAGCAGCTGAAAGCAACGGGTTTCAACTAGATCTGTTGAAGCGTATGCTGGAGAACCCCTTCAATGAGATAACGGCGAAAGAAGCATTTACTTTGTCTCAGAAGTTAAGAATACCCTTGCATCCAAGGTTCACCTTTTTCTGGTCTAACCTCTTCTCGACCAAAGATGTGATTATGCTGAAGGATTGGCTGTCGAAATCCGAAGTGAGCTGCATCGAGGGCTTTCCTGTTGGCGTCTCAGGCGCCTTTGATGCAGAAGCTTCCAGAATTCTCCGCAAGATTTACGCCCCCCACAAGATTTCGGAAGGTAAAATAATTTTGGAAGGCGAGAACGCTTGCGCGTTGGCTATCTCTTTGGGATATGGAACAGCTAATTTAGTCGGTGTGCTTCCTTCGGAAGCTGTGCTCAAAGCCGTTAGCTCCTTGTCGGGCGTGGAGATTCGCGATAAGGCACCTTCCTTTGTCGGAGCACGTATGGGACGCCCAGAAAAAGCTAAGAGAAGGGAGATGAAGCCGCTGGTGCAGGTTCTTTTCCCCGTTAGCCTAACGGGCGGTTCCCACCGTGACTTGGTCGAAGCAGGAAAACACGGCCCCTCTTTCATAGACGTTGTCAAACGGAAATGCCCCCATTGCAAAAACTACACCTTCCGAGTCAAATGTGCAAGCTGCAACTGCGAGACCGTCCACGAAAAAAGCTGCCCTCGATGTGGTAGATCGCTAAAAGACAAAATTTGCCCTATATGCAAAGCTGATGCTGTACCCTACCAGAAGCAGTCCATCAACTTTAAAGAATTGGTTGAGTCGGCATCTCGCAACCTTGGTGTTGCTCCGCCCAAACTATTACGTGGGGTGAAAGGCTTGACTAACGCCGACAAAACCCCTGAGATTATTGAGAAAGGAATTTTGAGAGCAAAATACGACCTGTCAGTATACAAGGATGGCACAATTCGGTTCGACGGCACAAATGCTCCCCTGACACACATCAAACCGAGAGAAATCGATGTTTCCGTTGAGAAGCTCAAACGACTCGGTTACACCCATGACATCAGCTGCATGCCACTGACTAGCCCAGACCAAGTTTTAGAACTCAAGGTCCAGGATGTTGTGATCCCGCGGAATGCGGGAAAATACCTTATGCAGATCGCCGCGTTCCTGGACGACCTTTTAACCAAGGTTTACAAGCTTCCCAGCTACTATAACATCAAAAACCCAGAAGACATAGTTGGGCACCTGATTTTCGGTCTGGCTCCGCACACCTGTGTGGGGATTCTGGGGCGGGTAGTGGGTTTCACCGACCTAAAAGTGATTTATGCACATCCGCTTTGGCATTCCGCTAAGCGTCGCGATTGCGATGGGGATGAAGACGCTATAATGTTAGCTTTAGATACGCTTCTAAACTTCTCCAATCGCTACTTGCCCGCCCAGATTGGTGGCATAATGGACGCTCCACTTCTCGTGATTCCGTTCGTCAACACGAAAGAGGTGCAGCGCCAAGCACACGATTTCGACGTGGACGCGGTCTACTCAAGCGAGTTTTACGAGAAAACACTAGAGAAAGCTGAAGCTAAAAAGGTGAGTGCGATCATGGACGTAATTAGTCACCGACTAGGAACCGAAGCACAATTTGAAGGATTCAACTACACTATGCCCGTTTCTGATATTAGTATGGGCAACTCTGAAAGTAGCTACAAGTTGTTTAAGTCGATGGTTGAGAAGTTGCACCTACAACTGGAACTGGGCTCAAGAATCGACGCGGTGGACGTCAGAAGTGTCGCCATGAAAGTTCTCACGAAACATTTTTTGCGGGATATTTCCGGTAACCTGCGCGCTTTCTCTACCCAATCCTTTCGATGCAAGAGATGCAACAAGAAGTTCCGCAGGATTCCACTCAACGGCAAGTGTTCATGCGGAGGGCCTCTCACTCTGACGGTATATCGTGGCGGGATCGAAAAGTACCTTGACGCGGCACAAGAGCTAGTTGACAAGTACGAGCTTCCCAAGTATTATACTCAGCGTCTTGTTCTGATCAAGGAGGAAATTCATTCTATGTTTGACAATAACAAACCTAAGCAGACCAGTCTTTTCGACTTCGGGAAATAAAGCTAAAGCTTTTCAACACTGCCACCCATGTTATGCTTGTTGGTGTCCAAAATAAAGGAGTCTTATCACCCCAACTCTTACCTTCAGCATGTCAGAAATGTACGTAGCGGTCTGATTGCCCGAACCAAACTCCTTAACTTGCTCGACAAACAGCCAGTCAGTGCGCAGTCACTCGCCCAAAACAGCAAAATGTCGTACGCCGCCGTGGCGCATCACCTTAGGCTCCTTGAGGGAGAGGAGACTGTTAGTCGGCGAGGAAAAAGACCCTGCGTGTGGTTTATGACGGGTTTGGGACAGAAACGCTTGATTTCTTAAAACGTGCATCGGCAAGGCGATTTTTGGCACTTTGGACACTTATGTTGGTACTTGTTTAGGGCGGCTTTTTCCAAGTCGATGTCTAACAGATTGGCAAGGGATGCCAACCACGCCAGTGCATCCGCGAACTCCTTTTCGGTTGCTTCCTTGTCGATTCCTTTCAGTGCTTCGCCGAGCTCCACAATTTCGTCTTTCAACCACTCGTAAGTTCCTTGTACACCCCGTTCGGAGTCACGGTGAAAATATAGGGTTTTCATCATTTCTTGAAATTTCAAAATATGCATTGTGACCTCTCCCTTGGAGAGTGATTACTGCCAAAGGTTTTAATATAGTCGACCAATTCGTTCAATGAATTGCTAAGAGAGCACTTTTGAGATGTTTGGTTGATGCTTTCGTATACGGTCCCCTTTTCTTTATGCGCCTGCGTAACATTAAATAATAGATATCATATTGCTTGGTATCAACATAAGGTGATTGCCGTGAGTCGAAAGAAAAAAGAGAGTCAAGGTCCAATGCCTGCAGCAAGCGCTGGGCTGCTGCGTTTCTTCGAAGAAGAAACCGAAGGAATCAAGATTAGACCCGAAATTCTCATGGTTCTCTCCGTAGGATTAGTCGTGGTTTCTATTTTGGCAAAAATCTTCTAAGCCATGAACCTCTATCTCATCGTCTTGCCGTTGTAGCGTGTAAGACCTCTATTCGCTGAACTGAATGCAGGTTGAGAAAAATCTCGCTTCTTTCTTCTCTGCTCGCGACTTGAGGTATTGGCTGCGCCATGGTTGATCGCAGAACAATTGCCTCTGCGTCTGAAAGCCAAATCCCAGCCGGCTCACCAGTCACAGCTATCAAAGTGCCTTCAAATCCGTAGGAGGGATCGAGAATTATTCTAACCTTTTTCCCCACGTTCTTTTCAAGCATGTGAAAGATTGATGGGGGCAACTCTTGGTCTGGCATAGCTTGCGCAAAACGACTACTATATTGAGTTTACAGATAAAACAGTTGCTACCGGAAAGAAATGCAAATTGGCGGTGGCCTCAATTAGGAAAAAAACGTTCTTCTTGATTTGTGCCTTTTTTGTGTAAAAAATCCCAAGTTAGCGCCCCCTCACTTGTATCAAACCTGCTTTATGTGTAATCTCAGGAAAGCCCTTCTTTCGCTAGCATTTAATAGGAGCGCGCTCTCACATACAGAATTCAATTTGAGATGATGGTAGTGGAGAATGAAGATCCTCTTAGCCAGTCAATGAACAAGGCACAGAGGCATTACTCATCACTGTTCTATTTGCCTTCCCTCAAGAAAGCTTTAGTACTCATAGCAGTTGCTTGCGCCGTCGCGGGTCTTTCATCAGCAACATTGTCTTCAAACCAAGAATTAATCAACGCACTACTTCTTGGAGCTGCCTTTTTCACTCTCACCATCTTAGTGGATTTCGTCTTAAGCACAAAAGTTCTCAACGACCCCATTTTTGTGCTCAGAAGAATAGTTGTTCTTTCATTGTTCGGTTGGATTTTCTGGCTACTATTCATCATTATAGGCACCGCCTTGGCTGTTGTTTTTGGATTAGCATTGTGGGTCAAAATGTGCCTTTTAGGGTTTGCAACCCTCATAACTTTGCGCACTGTTGTTCTGACATGTGTTTCCTCCACGGGGTTTGGTCGCCGCCTTTTAGCAATCTTGCTTGAACCTTTCGTCTGCGTCATACCCTTCGTTTGGTACTGGTTTAGTCACGGTGTCCAACTAATATTGTATTTGCCCTTTCTTGTAGTTTCACCGTTCATTGCTGTCTTTTGTGCGTACTTTTTCGTTCATGTGCTAGATGAAATCGGAAAGAGAACCTACAAGGTACCGTCAATAAACGTTTTCAAGGCATTCATGCTTAACTGGGTTGCAGGAGTGAACGCTCCACTGGAAACGTACCTCGAGCAAATGGGTGAAGATGCAGACATTTCTGTTTCACTTCTCAAATTTGATTCAGCCAAGCCCAAAGCGGCGCTCATAGTTCCCCTAGTACATCCTGGTCCATTCAAAAACATCGGAAGCAGCGTTCTCCCTGCCCTTCTGAAGGAAGAATACGAGAAACGATTCGGCTGTGACGCCTGCGTTCCACTTGGTCTGCTTGGACACGAATTGGACGCAGCTTCCCAAGCCCAAAACCACAAGATTATAGAAAGCGTCATTACATCAGCGAACTTCCAGTCTTCGATAGAAATGGGGACTCCGTTCGTCAGGGTATCTGAAGGTTTTATAGCCGTTTCCTGTCAGATTTTCGGCAATACGGCCTTCCTATCTTTCACTCTATCCCCTAAAACTACAGAAGATCTCCCACGGGAGCTGGGTGACCTTGTCAAAGGGGAAGCGGATAAGCTTGGACTAAATGCAGTCGTTATCAATTCACATAACAGCTTGACTGAAAACACCGAAATAGAGGCTTCTTTAGAGGCCTTGCGGTTCGTGGCAGCCAAATGCCTGCAGAAGGCGGTCTCGCAGGAAAAATCCAGATTTGAAGTAGGCGCCGCTAGTGTTCACCCCTACGAGTTTACTTTGAGAGACGGCATGGGTCCAGGTGGAATAACTGCAATAGTTGTTAAGGTGGGCGACCAAAAGACCGTTTACGTTGTCATAGACGGGAACAACATGGTTTCAGGACTCCGAGAGAAAATTCTGTTTGCCCTGAATTCTGCCGGGTTTTCGGAGAGCGAAGTTTTCACAACTGATACACATCTGGTAAGCGCGGTCGTAGTCGGGCGTCGAGGATACCATCCGATCGGTGAAGCAATAAACCACGATACGCTGATTAAACATATTAAGAACGCGGCTTTGGGAGCGACCGGAAAGCTTGAGAGTTGCAGAGCCGGATACTGCAGTTTCACGGTACCCCAAATTCGGGTCATAGGAGGAGGGAGTTTGGGAGTCATGTCTGTCCTCGTCGACCAAACAATTCAGAAGGCAAAAAGGATAATTGCACCAATCTTTGGAGCGGAAGGGTTACTTCTGATTTTGTTGCTTGCTCTTCTGTGAGTCTACCCTTTGATAGTTGCGTTGTGGTTTGCGTTTGAGTTCTGTGCCGCAGATAGGGCACTCAGTGGCTTTGAAGTTGGCAGGATACGTTCTGTGGCAAGCTGGGCAATACCTAATCCAGTTGAGCACCCGCTTTATCCCAAAAGTTGCTAAAGAGATAAAACTCAATCCCAGTTTCATCGCCACGTTCTGAATGGAATAGTCATCTGTGACTATCTGCGCGATATCTCCTCTAGCCTTGATTTCCAGCGCTAGCGCGAGAACCTGCATATCCGTCAGAGAAAGATAGAATGAATCCCCTGCAGAAGCCGCGCAGACTCTCACTTGATCCAGAAATTCCTGAGAAGGCTCAAGAATTTTCAATCTTCCGCTTTCCGTCGCGGTGTTGAACCGAAGTAAGGTCATGTTCTTCCTTTTGACCTCCTCTTCCACCATAGGCGGAGTGACCTGTTCCTCATGGATCACGAAGGGATCTAATCCCCCGATGAAGGCAGAAGTGTCTAGAACTACTACACGTTTGGCAACCCTTTCTTCCTTTATAGCTTTTCACGTTCCCTTAAAGAGCAATCTACTCTGTAGGCGGCTATAAAACTCGGGCTTGAATCTGATGAAAGAGGTCACGTTCTTTGAACGTTCAACATTCACAGATGAGCATTTCGACGGCAATGTGAGCCGGTAGTTCCCATCTAATAGTACGAGCATGTCCTTGGGTCTAACGGGCTCTATCCTGATTTTGGAGTTTGCCGGAAAAACCATGGCTCGAACCGTTGTTAAAGAGCAAATAGGGGTTACCACTAAGGCGTCGACGTGTGGATCCAAGACTGGTCCTCCAGCTGAAAGCGAGTACCCAGTTGAACCCGTCTGCGTGGCAACTATGATTCCGTCCGCTTCAAGCTGCAGAATGGGCAATTCGTCCTTGAAGATTTGTAAATAGACGATTTTTGAAGGTTCGCCACCGGAAACCACGACGTCATTTAATGCTTCAGGAGTATTTACTCCATTGGCAAACGCTGAAAGTTTTGTGCACTTTTCAATCCTGAATTCGCCATGCAAGATCTTGTCAACTGCGTCACACGCATCTTTTGGGGCCACTTCAGTCAGAAATCCTCTGACTCCCATATTTACTGCCAAGATTGGCGGTTCAGGCTTAGGTAGCGAAAGACATGTTCGAAGGATGGTGCCGTCCCCGCCTATTGTGATTATGAAGTCGGTTTTCATATCTTTGAGAGAAACCATTTTGCCATGGGTTTTCATTTTTCCTTCAAGCGTGTTTTCCAGGTAAACATTCAAACCCTGTTTCAACAGGTACTCGGATAACTCCTCAGCCAACGTCAGCGCTTGTTTCTTGTCGTATCGGGCGATTATTCCGACGCTTTTTAACAAGTTTGGCACCGTTCAGTAATTAGCGATACCTTAATCTATATATGGGTGTTGTTAAGAATTGCTTTTAATTGACCAGACATTCCGTGAGAGTAAGAACATGACTAAACCAGTTGACGTTGGAGAATTACGCGTTGGAGGCTACATGATGATAGACGGCGAACCCTGCAAAATAATGGACATAACCAAGTCCAAACCGGGAAAGCATGGATCCGCCAAAGCAAGAATAGTCGCCATAGGCGTATTCGATGGGCAGAAAAGACAATTCGTGAAGCCTGTGGACAGCGGCGCCGAAGTTCCCATAATTGACAAGCGCACCGGACAGGTTTTCGCCATCAACCCAACAGGGGTCCAGATCATGGATTTGGAAACTTACGAGTACTTGGACGCTCCTTTCCCAGACGAAGAGGATGTTCCAAAAAGCAAACTTGTTTCTGGCGTTGAAATCGAATACTGGCGGATTCTGGGCAAAGTGAAGATAACCAGAGTCAAATAGCCTTCTTCTCTTTCCTCAATTTTTTCCGTTCGACGAAACTTTGAATTTGTCGAGTTGGGAGTTAACTCCACCAGCACCAATCTACTCTTTTGAACGCGACATACAACGAGAGCAGGATTATTCCCCAGCTCAGGGTGATGCCTGCTATTTTGAGGACTAGGTCGACTACATAGTTGTAGATTGCCCATCCGCTCACTGTGCATAACCCAACCAGAAGGAGGAAGAAAACGGCTACATGTATGGTTCTTTCAGCTGTCAACATGGTTCACCTTTGAATACCTGATTCTGACGTTGGCTTGATAAAAGATTTTCCGTCACATCTAATTATATGCGTGCTGCAGTACTAGCGAAGCCAATGATGCATGAAGAGCCGTAGGACTTATGACGAAAACTCAAATATGGGGAAACTGAGGCTTCACCCTTAAATCGCGGTTTCGAATAGAAGAAGAAAACGGACATGGATGGGCCAAGCTTTCTGTGCAATATATATTTAAGGTGCTTTGGGTTTTTTAGGCTCGGAGACACTCGATGGCTCTAGACCGCTTAGGCTCCTCGCTTACTGACGCCATAAAAAAAATCTTCAAATCATCCGTCATAGATGAAGCTACGGTTAAGGAACTCGTCAGGGACATACAACGTGCACTTCTGCAGTCAGACGTCAACGTCCAACTCGTTTTAGAAATTTCCAAACGCATTGAAGATCGTGCCCTAAAAGAAAAAATGCCGCCAGGAATCTCTAGGCGTGAACATGTAATAAAAGTGGTCTATGAAGAACTTACCCGCTTCGTCGGCGACAAGCCCGAACCCCTGAAAATGGAAACTGGCAAGAAATACGTTCTCATGCTTGTGGGCATCCAGGGGTCGGGAAAAACCACGCACGCAGCGAAGATTGCAAGGTACCTTCAGAAGAAGGGACTCAAACCGGCTTTGATCTGCGCAGACACTTTCCGTCCCGGCGCGTATGCACAGCTGCAGCAGTTGGCAACCCGGATTAATGTTCCCATTTACGGCGACCCCAACGCCAAGGACCCCGTAAAGGTAGTTGCAGCGGGGCTCAAGCAGTTCCCGGATAAAGACATCATAATTGTGGACACATCCGGGCGCCACAAAGAGGAAAAAGAACTAATCAAAGAAATGAAAGATCTAGAGAAGAACGTTAAGCCAAACGAAATAATGATGGTTATCGACGGCACCATCGGGCAGCAAGCGCTAGCTCAGGCAAAAACCTTCCATGAAGCCACACCCATCGGTTCCATACTTGTAACTAAGCTGGACGGCTCCGCTAGAGGTGGCGGCGCTCTCTCCGCTGTAGCAGCCACAGGTGCACCCATCAAGTTCATCGGCACAGGAGAAAAAGTCGAAGACATCGAACAGTTTGTTCCTTCGAGGTTCGTCGGACGACTTTTGGGCATGGGCGACTTAGAGACGTTGCTGGAGAAAGTTCAGGAAGCCGAAATCCAGGTTCCACAGAAGAAAGCTAAGCAGATGCTCAGTGGCAAATTCACATTGACAGACATGTACGAGCAGTTTGAAGCTGTGAAAAGCATGGGGCCCTTCAAGAAGGTTATGCAGATGCTTCCTGGGCTGTCCAGTAAGGTGCCTGATGACATGCTTAACGTGGCTGAGGGGCGTCTGGAGAAGTGGCGTGTAATTATCCAGTCTATGACTCCTGAGGAGAAGGAGAACCCCAAGATTATCAACTACAGTCGCGCCAGAAGAGTAGCTCGCGGATCGGGAACAACCGAGAAAGACGTTAAGGAGCTCCTGAAACAGTACATTTTGATGCGCCGCATGCTCAAGATGATGAAGCGCAAAAAAGGGAAAATGCCCTTTATGCCAGGGTTGGGCGGTCAGGGATTCCCCACTGATTTCAAGTAGGGCACATGTATGGATGTTCTTGAAAAAGCCTTGGCGATGCTTGAGCGCTACCCTTTGTGTGACAACTGCCTTGGCAGGCAATTCGCACTTCTAGGATATGGAACGGAAAACGGCAACAGAGGCAAAGCAATAAAACTCAGTTTAATAATGCAAGCCAACGCGCAGGTGTCAGAAAAGAATTCTCAAGGCGTCAGGGCGCTTAAGGTTATAGCAACAAACGGGTTCTCCCAAATTGCCCAAGCAACTCTGCATCATCTCAAGAAGCGTCTCCCAAAAGAGGAACTCCGCGCCTGCTTTTTGTGCGACGAAAAATTCCAGCGGTTAGACTGCTTAGTGGAGAAAATTCTTGAAGCAGTCCAAACATATGAATACAAAACTTTCCTAGTTGGGGTAGAATTGCCAGTTCCGGTGGCTGAGAGAGAAGACGAATTCAAGGCGACTTTCAACGTCGGCTACAGCGAAAGCATCAAGCACGAATTTGGGCGAGGACTGGGCAAGCGGGTGGAGACGTTGACCGGCAAAGCAGTTGAGTTCGGAAAACCTGATTTAATGATAATAATTAATCCATTTGGCGGAAGAATAAAGCTTCAGGTGAACCCTCTTTTCATAGCTGGCCGGTACAAGAAGCTTGTCAGGGATGTCCCGCAGTCCAGATGGTTCTGCTCAAGCTGCCGTGGCCGAGGATGCTCCAAATGCGGCGGAACAGGCTTATTGTATCCTGATTCGGTGGAGGCGTTTGCTTCTAAGCCCCTTCTTGAAGCAGCTGAAGGTTCGGAGACAGCGTTTCATGCCTCGGGCAGAGAAGACATAGACGCACGGATGCTGGGTACCGGACGTCCATTCGTTGTTGAAGTTTCGAAACCCAAGAAACGGAGTTTGGATCTTAAGACGCTTGAAGAAGCCATCAACGCTGGAGCCAAAGACAAAGTCGAGGTTTCAAGACTACATTTCACCAATCGAGAAGCAGTGCGGAAACTCAAAAAGGCGGAAAACGCTCAGAAAGAGTACCGCGCCCTCATCGCGTTTGAGACTGAAATCTCCGACGCAGACGTGCAACTGTTGGAAGAAAAACTTGCCAAAGCCACAATTAAGCAGCAGACGCCTGTGCGGGTTATGCATAGAAGGGCAGATTTAACGCGGGAAAGGTACATATATAAGCTCAAAGTAAAGAAGATATCCGCTAAAGAGGCTTTGATGGAAGTACGTTGTCAAGGAGGCCTCTACGTTAAGGAATTGGTGTCAGGCGATGAAGGACGAACGGTGCCTAGCGTTGCAGATTTGCTCAAAAACCCAGCGAAGATTACAGAACTTGACGTTTTAAAAGTTATTATGGATGACCAGTAAGGTGAAACATGTATGAAACCCTCAAAAGGATATTGTGCGGGAACCCGCAGCCTCATGCGAAAACCTGTTCGAGAGAAAGGCAAGCCAAAACTTACGAAGTTCCTCTACCAATATGAAAATGGTGCTAGCGTGATAATTAAGATTGATTCTAGCCAGCAGAAGGCTCTTCCCCACCGACGGTTTCACGGCAAAATCGGACAAGTAATAGACAAGCGTGGTCGCGGCTATATTGTGCGCGTGGCTCAAGGTGACTCCATACGTGACATCATCGTACGGACTGAGCATTTGGAACCGTACAAGGGAACTTAAGAAGGCTATCCATCATGAGCAAACGAGAGATTAGCGAGACCAAGTTCACTTTGCCCCAAGTCAAACAAACGCTGGAATCTGTCGGTGAGGAGAACCTCGATCAGTTTCAGCGGCGCACGTTAGATTACGTTTCGAAATTCGTTAAAGTGGACCCTGCTAGCGCTGAATTTCTCATGGAGAAACTCGTGAAGGAATATGGCTTGGATGAAGACGAAGCGGTTCAGATTATAAATTGCATGCCTGAAAGCGTCGATGAGTTACGCATTTTCTTAGCTGGAGGACGAAAAATAATCGAAACCCAAAAACTCGCAGCTATTGTTGGCCTCTTGAATGAGAAGAGGACTTTGAAGTAAGATAAATCATAAAGTCTTTTTAAGCAGTAAGCAGGATAACATAGAGGGAACATTATGGAGAAGCAATACGAGGAACACGCTTACGTACTGGATTTCTTGGAGCATGGCAAGCCTGGTTTTCGTCCAACTGGACGCGCAGGCTACCGAGCAGGCGCTCTGATTCAGTGTGTTGGCGAAGAATTCTTCACGCTTCTCGAAGCATTGGTTAAGGAGGGGCTATCTCTTAAACCAGCTGACCGCGTTTATGTAGGCAAGGACAGCCGCGACGAAGTAACCTATATTATCGGCAGAATCGGGTATGAAGAATTAACTGCTTCAGCTAAAGCCGAGCTGCCATCTACCGTAGCCAGAGTCGTTCAAAACCGCGAGGCTTGGTTCGTAAATTTCTTCAACACGGCACGGGCAATTACGCCTCGTATGCACGCGTTAGAATTGATTCCAGGCATAGGAAAAAAATATATGTGGCAAGTCATAAACGAACGCGAGAAAAAGCCTTTCCAAAACTACGAAGACATCAAAAAACGCACAGAACTTCCAGACCCCGTTAAACTCATAACTAAACGCGTGATGGAAGAGCTTGAAGGCGAAAGCAAGTATCGCCTCTTCACCCGGTTCCATTAACATGCAAGGTCGCTTAGCGCATAGATGAGTCTTGAAGAAGCAAAATCGCTGCTCAAAGCCCATCAAATTGTCCCCAACAAGCTTATGGGGCAAAACTTCATGGTGGACTCCTCAATTTATCCCAAATTGTCCCAACATGCAGCTTTAAGCCCACAAGATGTCGTGTTGGATGCGGGGGCAGGGTTTGGATTCCTCACCCGCTATCTCGCAGGCAAATGCAAACACGTGGTTGCCGTAGAGAAAGACCCACAGGTAGCTAATGTTCTTCGTGAACAAGTCAACGATTTGGCAAACGTCACAGTCATTAAAGGCGACGTCTTGAAGGCTGACCTTCCGATTTTCAACAAAGCCGTTTCTATCCCACCATATTATCTCAGTTCGCAACTTGTCCTTTGGCTGTTTGATCTCGATCTAGACTGCGCTGTGCTTATCGTGCAAAAAGAGTTCGCATGCCGTCTGGTTGCACCTACGGGGAGTGAACAGTACGGCTGGCTCGCTGTAATCTCGCAACAAGCTGCGGAATTACAGCTGTTGGACGCCGTTCCGAATTGGATGTTCCATCCTCAGCCCGAAGTAGACTCAGTAATCATAGCAATGAAGCCTTGGGCAACTTTACCGTTCAACGTAAAAGACAAAACCTTCTTCAGGCGGATGGCAAAATGGCTTTTTACAAAACGAAACAAGAAACTCGAAAACGCAGTATCGCCATTCATTCGAGGCGAACTGAAACTGGACAAGAAGAAAGCTGCAGAAATGGCTGCTTCGCTTCCCTTTGGGGATAAGCGCGTCAGAGAACTGGCACCAAAAGATTTTGGGGCAATAGCGGATGAACTCTGCTAGTAAGAAAGCGTTTTTCGGAGACTGCGTTTTTGAGGTTTGCGAGAACGTTTACGAGCCCTCTGAGGATTCATTTCTATTTGCTGAAAATCTCCATGTGAAGCCGGAGTCGCGGGTGCTGGATGTTGGAACAGGAACAGGGATTTTGGGGATACTTGCGGCGAAGCAAGGCAGCGAAGGGTTAGCTTTGGACGTGAACCCCTATGCTATTCTATGCGCCAAAAAAAACGCCGAACGAAACCGCGTCGATGGCAACCTGGCTTTCCTGCAAGGCGACCTCTTTGCTCCGCTAGGCGAAGCCGCGAAATTCGACCTCATCCTCTTCAATTCACCCTACTTGCCCTCAGAAAGAGGCGAAGAAGAATCCTGGCTTGGGCGTGCCTGGGCAGGAGGAACAACAGGAAGAGAGGTCATAGACCGATTTATCTCACAATCACCCAGCTACCTGACAAGGTCCGGCAAGATTCTCCTACTACAATCTACGCTTTCAAACATGGACGAAACGTTTTCAAAATTCGCAAACCTTAGAATGAAGACCAACATTGTGGCTGAATGTTCTTTACCCTTCTTTGAAAAGTTGGTCCTCTTGGAATCGATTTGGGCATAGCAAGCAGAGTTTTTGTTATCACAATAAACAATTACGAACACAGCCTCTTACTCAGAAGTAGACAGAATAAACTTTAGGAAAACGTGTGCGTAGAGAAGCGGCAACCTCTCTTATTCATCAGTCTCTCTGCAGCAACTGCTTTCAACAACAAACAGACAACCCGCAGATTCAGAAAACCTCTTAAGAAACTTGTTCTATAGCCTTTTGGCAACCAAAACGCGCATTTGCGAAACCGCTAATTAAATTGCGAATCGTAACGGTAACGTTTATAACTCTAATTTCTCATTGCTAACCTTCGCGAAGCGGAAGTAAGATGGGTCACCGAAAACATCATGCTCCAAGACATGGGTCACTAGCATATTTACCTAGACACCGCGCTAAAAGTCCAATGGCAAGAATACGCTACTGGCCAAAAGTAACCGCGGATACACCAAAACTTTTGGGTTTTGCAGGCTATAAAGCCGGCATGACCTACGTCTTCACTATAGAAGACCGGAAACGTTCACCAAACTTTGGAAAAGAAGTCATGAAAGCAGCTACAATCCTAGAAACACCTCCGATCCTAGTTTGCGGCATACGTACCTACACGCACAATCCCTACGGACTGCAGCAACTCACAGAATGCTGGATGAAAACACCGCCGAAAGAACTAGACCGCGCACTAGTTATGCCCGAAACATTCAACACTGAAGAAATGTTGCAGAAAATAGACCAGGGCATAGAGCAAACCACAAACATCCGCGCAATTATCGCCACTCAGCCAAACCAAGCAAACCTCGCCAAAAAGAAACCAGAAATCACCGAAATAGAAATCGGTGGCGGAACAATTAAGCAACAACTCGAATACGCCAAATCACTTCTGGGCAAGACTGTGATCCCCGAGGAAGTCTTCAAGAGCGGACAATACGTAGATATAGCCGCAGTAACCACAGGAAAAGGCTGGCAGGGACCAGTTAAACGTTGGGGCGTAACAATCCTGCAAGCTAAAGGCCGCAAAACAAAACGTGGAATCGCCACTTTAGGCCCATGGAACCCCCATCACCTGATGTACTCAGTTGCTCGTGCAGGTCAAATGGGCTACCACCAGCGTATTGAATTCAACAAGCGCATCCTCAAAATCGGCAAAGATGGTAAAGAAGTCAACGTAAAAGGCGGTTTCCTCAGATATGGTAACCTCAAATCACCTTACATAATCATCGAAGGAAGCGTTCCAGGGACCGAGAAACGAACCATCAGACTTCGAGTTCCAGCACGACCGCCAACCCAAGTCGCAGAAGCACCCCCACAAGTCACCTATGTTTCGCTAGATTCCCCACAAGGAAAGTAACGGTGAAAAACAATGCCGACCAAGAAAACCGTACAAATTTTTAACCTCGAAGGAAAGCCAGCAGGGAAAACTACCCTTCCCCCTGTCTTTGGCACTCCCCTTCGGCCAGACGTCATTAAACGTGCTGTCCTTTCGATTCAATCTCATAGACTACAACATCAAGGCAGAGATCCCATGGCGGGCAAGAGGACTTCTGCAGAATCCCGCGGAACTGGAATGGCCCTCGCTCGAGTTCCTCGCGAGAAAGGTGGCGGTGGAAGCGCCGCATTTGCTCCCGGAACGGTTGGCGGAAGGCAAGCTCATCCACCACGTGCTGACTCTCGAATCGTCAAAGAAATCCCTAGGAAAGAAAAACGGCTCGCGTTGCTCTCGGCAATTGCTGCGACTGCCTCCAAAGAAACGGTAGCTTCTCGTGGGCACGAAGTTGAAGGTGTCCTCGAAATTCCACTCATTGTGGAAGACAGTCTTCAAGGACTCGTGAAAACCAAGGATGTGGAAGCAGCCCTGACCAACTTAGGCTTGCTTACTGACATTTATCGAGTCAGAGATAGCCGAGGTACACGGGCAGGGAAAGGCAAACACCGCGGCAGAAAAATGAAACAAGCAGTGGGGCCATTAATCGTGGTCGCAGAGAACAAAGGTCTAGTTGAGGCAGCAGGTAACCTCCCAGGAGTAGATATCGTTGACGTTAAAAACCTCAACGCTGAACTGCTTGCTCCAGGCACGCATCCAGGAAGACTAACACTCTGGACAAACGGTGCCATAGAAAAGCTAGGCAAACTTTACGGTGAAGGAGAAAACGCATAATGGAATCCAACGAAGTAATTTTCTATCCGCTTATGACTGAATCAGCCAGCATCATGGTTGAAAAAGAAAACAAACTAGTTTTCATAGTTTCCTTAAAAGCTGGAAAGACTGACGTTAAGAAGGCAGTCGAAGAACTCTACGAAGTGAAAGTGGCAAGAATAACTACACTCATAACTCCGCAGGGTGAAAAGAAGGCCTTTGTGAAACTTACTCCAGAATACAAAGCATCCGACGTAGCAATCAAACTTGGCATACTTTAAACTTGCATGGAGGACTGATTTATGGGAAAACGAATTCGTGTTCAAAGAAGAGGGCGTGGCAATTCAGTTTATCAGGCATCCACCCACAAAAGAGTAGCTCCAGCCAAATACCCAGCAATGACGCCAAAAGAAGCGTTCGAAACTTCGATAGCTGGAATTGTGCATTCTTTTGTTCATGACCCTGGACGCGGCGCACCCTTGGCGCTAATAAAGTTCGAAAACGGTCAAGACTGCTACATCGCCTCTCCCGAAGGAACCCATGAGGGACAGCAGATCCAGTTAGGCGGAAAGGCACCCGCTGAAATCGGCAACATCTTGCCCCTTGGAAAGATACCTGAAGGTGTCTTGGTCTGCAACATCGAACTCCGTCCGGGTGACAGGGGAAAACTCGCAAAATCCTCGGGAGCATACGCCACAGTCGTCGGTCACACACCCCAAGGCGCTATGATACGTTTGCCTTCGGGACGCACAAGATATGTTAACGATTATTGCATGGCAACCATAGGCGTAGTTGCGGCTGCCGGCAGAACCGATAAACCTTTCTTGAAGGCAGGAGAAAAATTCCACCTTATGAAAGCCAAGGGCCATAAGTACCCGAGAACAAGTGGACGCAAAATGGTCCCCGCCGTACACCCCTATGGTAGTAGCAAACGCAGCGCACGCAGATGCACCACGACTTCGCACGGCGCGCCACCAGGACAGAAAGTAGGTCTAATCGCTGCCAGAGGTCCAGGTCAGAAAAAGAAACGAGCTATACGGTAGGATAAGGTTTATAGCATCTAAAAATAACCAATGAAGGTTGAAGAAAAATGCCAAAAGAATTCCAATATCGTGGCCACTCGCTCGTCAGCTTGCAAGGCATGTCTATGGATGAATTTATAAACCTGCTTCCGTCCAGGCAACGTCGCAGTTTGCAGCGTGGCTTAACGCCTGAACAACGCATTTTGCTTGAAAAGATGCGCGCAGCCCAAGAAGCCCTCAGGAAAGGAAAAGAAACAACCGTCAAAACCCACGTGCGCGATATGCTCATACTGCCGGAGATGGTTGGGACTAAGGTTCATGTTCACAATGGGAAAGAATTTGTGGCCATAGACATCAAAGCCGAAATGATCGGACACTACGTAGGTGAATTCGCGATAACAAACAAGCCAGTTCGACACGGAACCCCAGGTATCGGTGCGTCTAGATCATCAATGTACGTGCCACTGAAGTAGAAAGGGAAGACGAATGGAACTCAAAATAATCTCAAAGAAAGAAAACCTTCTCCTCAAACGGAATGAAGTCCAGTTCTCCGTTTTGCACTCTCAAGGAAAAACCCCCGGTAGGCTAGATGTAAAGCGATCCGTGGCTAGCGAACTGCAGGTGAGCGACAAATTGGTCTTCATTAAGAAAATGAAAACTATGACTGGCACCAATACCACAGTCGGAGAAGCTACCGCTTACGAAACTGAAGCACAGGCTAAACTAATCGAACCAGCATACATAATGAAGCGCAACAGTCCACCAGAGAAGCCAAAGGAAGAAGAGGCGAAGGCATAATGTCAAAGAAAGTAGAAAAGAAAGACGAAAAAGCCCCAGCAGCTGCCAAAACCGCAGCTCCAGCTAAAACAGAGGAGCCAAAGAAAGAAGAGGCAAAACCACAAAAAGCCCCAGCCGCGGCGCCAAAACCTGAAAAGAAGCCCAAGAAGGAAGAAAAGGGCATCTATTCCATCTACAAAATCGAAGGCGATAAGGTGGCTAGGTTACGTCCAACCTGTGAAAGGTGCGGACCAGGCTACTTCATGGCTGACCACCAAGACAGGTTCACTTGCGGGCACTGCGGCTTCACAAGGTACAAACGGGTTTAAGCAAGAACAGTTATAAGCTGTTGACCCGCTGGTACTCCTGCGATGACATAGCATGATAAGGGTCAATGTGTCAATAAGCAACGTTACTGCCGAACGCTTTTGGGATAACCGAAAGCCCGCCCCAAACATACAAATAGCCACAAATATCAACGTGGTGAACCTCGACAGGAAAGCTGATGGTTCGCTTGAGGTTCCTTTCATTTTGACAATTAACTATAACCCTTCTATCGCACAAATGAGCATTAAAGGGAGCGCCTTTGTTCAGGGCGAAAAAGACGAAATTGAGAAGATAGTACAAGACTATGAGCAGAAAAAGCCTCCGACGCAAATCATCCTGCAGTCGATCTCAAACGTAGTTTTCACTGAGTCAATTGTCATAAGCAGGATGCTCGGAATTCCGCCGCCGATTCCGCTGCCCTTAATTTCAGACCCTGGGAAAACGCCTGAAGCTAAGCTTACCGGACGAGATTACAGCGCCTAAAATTGGAAGCAGAACTTTGCTTCTTTACTTTGACGGTTTTCAATGCGCCAAAAATCTTCTTGGCTTCAGCCCTCTTTTCAAAGGTGACCTTAACGATCACTATGCCCTTGGATGGTTGACCATAAACTACTAAGGAATTCTCAGGGGCGTACAGAATGACTACGAGAGTTAAGAGGTCTTCTTCGCCGTCGACAACGATATGCGTCTGCGTTTCATTTTGAAGCGCTTCTTGGATTATTTGGATTGCCTCTTGGGTTATTGTTCCTTGAGGGTTTCTGACCTGCACAACTCTCTTGTGTGGGAACATACGTGGCTCAAGCTTCTTGCGCATACTCTGGTTATCCGTTATTGACAAATGCGGAACGATTTGATGTTCATGAAGGTTTCGGGTAACTGTATCTCCGACCGAGATAATCTGGGAAGGGCTCTCTCTTGCTATTACTTTTCTCAGCTCACCCATAGTTTCGGAAGGAAGGCCTTCAATTAGTGTTCCAAAAGGGTCTTTAAATTTCGAGAGCACCTCAGTCGTTACAACGAAGGAGACTGACATCGCTTTCAACCTTGATACGGATGCAGCATAATCCATACCGTTAATGCTGCTTGTGTTCTAAGGAACGATAAAGATGTTATTTGGCTTATCGGACTTTTAGCGCGTAACGCCCTTTGTCCTTAATCTTCATAGCCTTAGCGACTGCAGAGTTTTCTGGGTCAAAGACGATTACTACACCACCAAAGTCTTCGCTTAGACTCGTTGACCTACATTTTGGACAGACGTTCTCTTTAGTTATGAAGTGGCAGTTTGCGCATGCTTTCTCGCTCATGCGGCTTTCTCCTTCTTTTCGGGTTTTGTCGTTCCCTTCTCTTCGGCTGGTTTCTTTTCAGGTGCAGCTTTGCTTGTCGACATATCTTCTTTTAGCCAGTCTAGTTTGCCCAAAAAAGGCTGCCTTGCGGTCACACCGATTTTGCCGCTGCTTCCTGCTCTGCCCAAGGATACTGCTGTAATTCTTACTCGGACATGGTCTCCTGTTGCGAGTTTTCGTTTGGTTTCTTTGCCCAGCAGAACCCCTTGCTTTTCGTCGTAGGAGATGAAGTCGTCCATCAGTTGGGAAACGTGGAGCAGTGCATCTACTGGACCAATGCGTACGAAGGCTCCGAAATCAGCAATTTCCACAACGTCCCCTTCAACTATTTCTTGGATTACCGGATAAAACGTAAGGAGGGAGAAGTTGACTTTATGGTATGTGGCGCCGTCACCCGGAATGATCTTGCCAATTGGGCTGACTTCAACTTTGCTTACAGCTATGACGTAGCCTAATTCTTCGTCCACGACGCCCTCGTATTTTGCTTTAACCTGTTCTTTGCCCACTGCTTCCAGTGGGTTGCCGAAGGTGTCTGGTGGAATGCGAATAGTATCCTGAAGAGTAATTAGCTTGAACATCTACGATATCAACCCGTCAATTTCAAGACGCGATTTTTCTCTCACATAAATCACTGGCACGCTTATATCTCTTAGCTTCTTCTTCAGCAATTTGTCATTCGTGAACACAGGCGCGTTCCATGCTCTGGATACACGAACTATTGCATCGTCAGTGGGCTCTTCCTTTTTCTCTGTGACCTTAACGTACGCGCATTTTTCGGCCAGGGATAAGGCGAAAGCTGCGTTCCTGCCATTTTTGGACGATCTCTTCTGAGCAAGAGTTTCCAGTTCCCGTTTCACTGGCGAAAGCAAGACCAGCTCAAAGTTTCTGTTCAGGACGCGTTCGAGTTCGGCGAAAATGTCTATTTTAAACTGGAGTGGTACGAACAACGCGTTTGAGTCAATAATCACTTTCATCAGTTGCTTTTGGGTTTTGGAACTAGACATTTCAGCTCTTTTCCTTCGCAATCGCAATGAAGCGCGGCGATTCTGTTGTTCTATATGTGCGCCAAAAAAATACAATCCCCCGTATTTATAGGTTAAACTCTTCAGAATGCTTTTCGAAAGGAATGTTCATTTCGCAATCATATTTTGTGAGGCCTGGAATCAGTGTTAATTTTTCAGAATCACTTTTAAAGGTTGACCTCTTTAGTTAATTCAAACCCTTGAGCTGGTGCCTTACATACTGAATGAGAAATCCTGTGGAGCAGTCGTATATGCAAAGAATTCTAGAGTTTCGTATCTTCTTCTTCAGTACGAAGCGGGTCATTGGGATTTTGTTAAGGGCAATGTAGAGGAAGGCGAAAATGAACAACAAACGACCGTCCGTGAATTGGGGGAAGAAACAGGAATTGTAGACGCGCGTTTCATCGACGGATTCAAAGAGAGGATCAGCTACTTCTACAAAAGACGGAACTTAACTGTCTACAAAGAAGTGGTTTTCTTTCTAATGGAAGCCAGGAACACCTCTGTTACGCTTTCTTTTGAACACATTGGATTCGAATGGCTGGACTATGAGGGGGCAATGCGGAAACTTACATTCAAAAACGCCAGAGATGTTTTGCAGAAGGCTCATGATTTCCTGCAAAAGCAGGCGGCAGAAAAGTAGTTTCTCTAAAGCTTGTTCCCGGGTTTCTCAATTATCATACCATAACCGATTAGCCGCCATCGAGCGGTGATTTTCCGGCTTATAGCCACTCTGGAGCCAGCAAGGACACAGACTGGTCTGTTCAGTTTTACTCGTATGAGATTTGCTTTGGCCGCCGTGACCTTTCCAACGTTTACGGCGGCTCCGACGTGGAGTAATAGCTGCTCTTCAAGGTTTATTCTTTCAACTTTCAGGAGTTCTTTTGTTCCCACTGCGCGTTCCAAAACATGAGTTTCTAAAGTAAGCTCGGTTAACGTTGGGGGAAGCATTCCCGCCCTGCCAGTTATGTTCCCAGTTAAGCCGTCTGCCTTTGAGAATGCCGGGTCAAGTTGTGTTCCCACGCCGACTAATCCGCCGCTGGTGGCTTCCTTCACATATTGTTCGCCTGCCTGCAAGCTTACGATTTCGCTGATTAGCGGGTCGTACACCGTTTTTCCTTCCCGTTCATTCATTACGCCGGGACGGATTTCTACTTCTTCGCCGACGACGAATTTGCCTTGAGCGATTGTTCCACCTACAATGCCTCCTTCCATCTCTTCAATAGGTGTCCCAGGCTTGTTGACGTCGAAGCTTCGGATTATATACATGAAAGGTGGCTTCGTGTCGTCTCTCTTTGGAGTTGGAATTATTTCTTCAATTGCATTTAGGAGAACATCGATGTTTATTCCCCGCTGAGCCGAAACTGGAATGATGGGTGCGTTCTCAGCAAATGATCCCTTGACGAAGTTCTTGATTTCTCGGTAGCTCTGCATTGCCCGTTTCTCGTCGACTATGTCGATTTTGTTCTGGACAATTATAATGTTCTTTATGCCAATGACTTCTGCTGCAGCCAAGTGTTCCCGTGTCTGGGCCTGTGGGCACGGTTCATCGGCGGCTATGACAAGGATGGCTCCATCCATGATTGCTGCGCCTGAAAGCATAGTCGCCATTAACGCTTCATGTCCCGGAGCGTCAACAAAACTTATTGCCCGAACAAAGACTCCTTGCTCATTGCATATTGGACAAACTGGTTTGGTAGAATAGTTTTTCGGTGTGGGGCATGTAGGACATTTATAGATAGGCAGGTCAGCATAGCCGAGTTTGATTGTGATGCCTCTTTTGAGTTCTTCACTGTGCCGAGATGCCCAAACTCCGGTTAAGGATTGCACAAGAGTCGTTTTTCCGTGGTCAACGTGGCCTATTGTTCCTATGTTAACTTCTGGCTGCTTCGGCAGGGCTTTGGTTTCTTTGCTCATATTAATTTCCACAAGTAACACTGAATACTGAGGAATAAATGTTGACGAACTAATAAATTATGGGGTTTATGCAGGACTTGCAGCCGGAACTTGCGGCTTAGTCTCTGTTTTTACTTCTTTAGGTTTGCTGGGCTGCTCAACGATTTTCATATTAATCTGCACAATCTCGTCTGTCAGTATGTTCCCGCGTACGGCCTTGCGTTTGCGTTCTCCACCTCTTTTCGCCTTGAATCCCACTCCGCCGCTCAGAACGACTCTTCTTCGGACTCCGCCGTGAACGTTGGGTTTCATAGGAACGCCGTCCTTGTCTGATCCTCCCATAATCTGAACTTTGGTTGCAGGCATATCTACCGCCGCTCCGTCTAAGACTTCCCCGATTTTTCTTCCGATAAACGGGGCTGCTCGGGCTTCTTCAAGCTCTATTACTTTGGAGGTTCCTGTTTGCGGATCAGACACAATAACTTTGAACTTTGCCATTTAACGTCAACTCTTCAGGGCAGTATCAAGGTGAATCTCTATCTATTAAGGATTTATGAGGATCAAGATTCTTCTCACAAGAGAAGCCCGAAATTATCTGTTATTTTGGGTAAACGTTTTAATGCATCTCTTGAACAGTGCTTTTGCTATGTGGCGCTTAGGTTTCTTCTTCCACGAGATAGCGTTCGGTCTGTTAAGCGTTTTCATCCCCCTGTACGTAGTGACGTTCCAGAACACCGAACTCCTGGGCGGGCCGCTTGTCGCTTTGGGCGTTATGGCATCCGTCGCTATCTTCTGTACTATCCCTGCCTCATTCATTTGGGGCTACCTCTGCGACTCCACGCGTCACTACAAAATCTTTATCTTGCTTTCCTTCATTTCGTCAGCGCTTATTCTCTTTCTCATGACGCTTCCGTTTGCTCAAAACATCATCCTATTCGTGGTTTTATACGTCGTTATGCAGATGCTCCACGTAGCCCATGAAGCCCCAAAGAACGTGCTCATTGCCGAGCATTACAGCCGAGACGACTGGGAGCGGAACTTTGGATTTTACGAGGCTCTCACAGAAATCGGGTTCATTATTGGGTTAGCCATAGGATTATTCGCGTTCGCCTCCAGTCTCAGTTTCAGCGTTATAGCAACTTACACTTTATATCTGTGCAGTGTTTTGAGCGTTGTTGCCTTTGTCCTTGCGGTTTTCCTGATTGCTGACCCCTTGATGATTTTTGAAAGACGTCTCGTTGGAATTGAGAAACGGATAGACTACACATACCGGGGAGTTGAGTCTTCATCCAGACTCATGGACGGATTAGACTGGGACGGATCCCTTAAAGAAGACCACTTTCTCGGGTTCGCCTTAGCCATCGTGTTTTTCTCTTTAGCTACAAGCATTTTCTTCACGCCGCTCCCAATATTTCTGAACCAAGGATTGGGCCTGAGTAAAAGCTGGGTCTACATAGCCTATCTTCTGAACTCCGTCGGATCAACATTTGGCTACTTCCTTATCCGCGGACGAGCCCGATCAATGGATATAAGAAAGCAGATGCCCCGGTACGTACTCCTGCGAAGTTTGCTCGTGTTCGGACTTGTAGGCGCCATCCAATTTGCCATTTTGCCTAACATTCTAACTGGAGTGCTGTTGGTGTTTCTCGGATTCGCTTACGCTATGTACTTTATCATGATGCTTTCTCTGTCGATGGAGCTCATACCCGCAGGAAAGAGCGGGGTGTTCGACGTTCTCGTTGGATTAGGCGCGGCAGTCGGTTCCTTCTTTGGGCCCTTCTTAGCTGCAAATCTAAACTATGTTCCAACGTTTTTGATTGCAGCTGTGATCTTCTTGGTCGCCTATGTAATGCTAAAAGTATTTTCATAAGAAATTATTAGTGGAAAAAGAGAGAGCGTGTTTCGCTCTTGGTTTGGGTTTATTCTACGTGGACTCTGTATAGATCGACGTCTTCGCGCATGCTCGGTGTCAATTCCAAGAAGTCTCTGACTGAGCGTTCGATGTCTTTGCTCTGTGTGATGTATCTGCCGACTATGAGGATATCTGCGCCTTTTTCTAAAGCTTCTTTGGCTGTTTCTGGAACGATTCCGCCTGCGACTGCGATGAGGACTTTCTTGTCTGGGAAAGCTTGTCGAATCATAGCAATACGTTCTAATCCGCTGCTTCTGCCTGTCTCTTGGTCGATGCCTCGGTGCAGGATGATGACGTCAGGGAATTCTTTGAGGGATTTGAGTTTGCCCATAATGTCTTCGACGTTAAGCATGTCTATGAAAGCGTAGATGCCCATGCGTTTGGCTTCATGCACGAACGCATCCAGTGTTTCTGGCGGAGCGAGTCCTGAGGCGACAACGGAGTCTGCGGTGTCTTCGTAGGCTATGTCAGCTTCAACTTTGCCCACGTCGAGTGTCTTGAGGTCTGCGACCATAAAGAAGTCTTTGTTGACTAGTCGGAGGTCGTTTATGACTCTGGTTCCGTAGCGTTTAATCAGCGGGGTACCGGCTTCGATTATGATGCGGTCGCTGCCTGGAATCTGGGCGAGGATCTTCTTGGCGTTTTCAAGCGAGGGGTTGTCCAGTGAAATTTGCAGGTAAGGTGGTCTCCAGAGGCGTGGAACCTTAAAGCCCATAATAGGATGCTTTGCCCGATCTTTGTCGTAGTTGATTTTCTCGATGGATGGATACTTCTTGAGTGCACGTTGTATGGCCATTTTGGTGGCTCCGTAGTTGTACTGGAAGATTTTGCGGAAGTCTGCTGCTTGCGGATGAATAAACACACTGCATATGATTAGCCAATCATCAACTTTGTCTATTGGTATAATGCCTTCTTCGACGCTGTCCGCGACGGCTTTGGCCACTGCCGCTTGGGCGGGACCGAAGATTTTAGTGGTGTCCGCCATGTTTTTTGTGGTGACTTTAGGCACGATTAGCGTGTGCGGCTTTGGGGGCAGGTTGGGTCGGATGACTGCGAGCAGGGGTGTGTGTCCAGCGGAAAGCATAGTCATTCCTTGAGCGAACGCCTGTCCTATGGGACCGGTTTTGTCGCCGATTAGGAGGTCGATGTGAGCAACTTCGTTTCCCTCTCCCAGCAACGATTCGCCAATTAAGTATACCGGTCCGTTGTCCTCGTATTCGTCGTCTGCAACTGTCGGCATCTGATCCAGGATTTCTTTGAAGTCAACTTTGAACTCTTTCATCCATGTGTAAATGGTGTCTCTGTGAATGTTTAATGCTTTAGCGATTCCAATAATTGTCGGTTTTGTCGGTTTTCCCTTAGAACCAGCTTCCTTTTTTGCAGCTTCTGTCAATATTTTTTTTAATTCTTCTCTAGTTTCAGGTTTTTTAGCGTCAATACCCGACATTTGTTGTTTTCTCCGCGTTCAAAATGCGAATATGTTGTATATAAGAGTGTCGGAAGAAGGTGGATTTTATTGTTTGGTCCGTGTCCTTGAACATAATGTGTCGGCTCGAAGGGTTACCCAAACACTTTTTCTGCAATAGACACTCTACTTTTGCCTGTATTCAGTCGGTACCTCTATATATTCAAGAGATGTCTAAAATGTTCAAGACTCATTTGAGGGGGTATCAATAGCTGTGTCTTGGCAAGATTGGGCATTGGCAGGATTAATCATTCTGGGAGCTGTTCTCTTCCTTTACGGCTCTTACTATTACGATGATACCGCGGGTTGGACCGGCGTTTTTCTAGTAGTAGGCGGAATCATAGCCTTGATTTTGCTATATGTTTACAAAACCTTACGCAAACGAAAAGACCATAAGTTGCCTCAGAGCCCATAAAGCGTATTGAATTTGTCTTGAAGGTATGACAAGTAAGGTTTTACGGTCAATGTCGTTCCAGTTGCTTTCTTTATTAAGTCAATTGGATCATATAGGTTTCCGCAACTGTAGATGTTGTCTGTTAACCATTTTCGGATCGTACTGAATTCACCGTTCGCCAACTCACTGCGCCATGGGGTGTGATCTTTTTGGAGAGCCTCTACTATTTGCCCGGTGTAAATGTTGCCTAATGCATATGTTGGGAAGTAGCCGTACAAACCGCTTGCCCAATGCGTGTCTTGCATGACGCCTTCCGCGTCGTTCTCAACCTTGACGCCCAACGTTTCTTCATATTTCTGGTTCCATACTTCTGGCAGCTCATTTACTCCGGTTTTTCCAGCGAATATGTCCCTTTCCATTTGGAACCGAATAATTATGTGTAGACTATAGGTGACTTCGTCAGCTTCGATGCGTATTTTAGAGGGCTCGACAACGTTGACGGCCCGGATGAACTTTTCTAACTCCACATTTGAGAGGCTTGGCTTCGATAGGTTTCTTGTTTTGGGAAGAATGGTTGTCCAGAACTCTCTGCTTCTTCCGATGACGTTTTCATACAGTCGAGATTGAGACTCATGTATTCCCATGCTGCACGCCGTGCCTATAGGTTGATACTTCCATTCCTGCGGCAGACCCTGCTCGTAGAGCGCATGCCCCGTCTCATGAAGAACCGAAAACACTGAGCTCGTGAAGTTGTCCAAATGATAATGTGTGGTTATACGAACGTCGTCGTAGTAGCCTGTCGTGAAGGGGTGCTCCGTCTCGTCTAATCTCCCTCCCGCGTTAGGTGAAGGCGGCGTCTCATACCCGAGCGTTTGCATGAGCAACTTGGCGATTTCCCGTTGTTTCTCAATCGCAACGTGCTTCTGCAGAACTCTATTGTCAGGCTGACGCTGCGCCTTTATCTCTTTCAACAAATTTTCGAGTCCCCGCTGAAGCTCACTGAAGACCTCTGAGGTGGCTTGGCTAGTCATCTTGGGTTCGTAAATATCAATTAGGGCGTCGTAGGCTGTTTTGGTCTCCTTGACCTTCATTAGAATCTCCGCTGCCTGCTTGTTGAGCGACAGGAGTTTCTCAAGTTCAGGTTTGAACAACGCATAATTTTTTTGAGCTTTTGCTTTTTTCCACGTGTTCACTGACAAAGCCTGTTGTTTCGCCATCGCAGTAACAAGTCTAGTTGGAAGTTTTGTGTTTTCGTCATAGTTCTTCTTAACGAGTTGTATATTGCGTTTTTCCACTTCGCTGAGTGTCTCCAATTCTCGATGTCTAAGTATAGCGTCCAGGAGTTTTCCAACAGCAGGGGCGGTGATCATCTTGTGCTGCAACTGACTTAGCAGGGCGAGTTGTTCACTTCGCAGCTCTACCGCTCTAGGTGGCATCATGGTTTCCATGTCCCAGTTAACCATGGCTGCTGTTGAGCCGAGAACGGCAAGGCTCTTGCTTCGCTCCAAAAGTCTCTTGTAAGCCAAACGTAGATCTGATGTCATAAACATAACCTGCATGTTTCTAGAAGGTTTTCTTATTTATCGTTTTGCAAGGTCGCAGCTTTCCCCTCGTTCTTGATAGACAGGTCCCGACAAGCATGCCGCTCGTTAACCTTATAAAACGTATTCTCTCCTAAACCAATGAGGAAATGCTTTGAGCTCTAAGACTCTCCGCTCCTTAAAACCCGAAATTCGCGTCTTAGGAATCGACGACGGCAGATTTGTTCCACATTCAAAAGGCCAAGTCCTCGTGATAGGAGTTGTTTTCCGCGCTGGTAACTGGCTGGAAGGCGTGATGAGCACTCACGTTGAAGTGGATGGGTTTGACGCCACCACCAAACTCATCAACATGATAGAATCATCGCGGCATTATCGACAACTACGCGTCATTATGCTGAACGGAATAACGTTGGGTGGCCTCAACGTAGTAGATATAAAGGCGCTGTACTTAGCGACGGGTAAGCCTGTCATAGCGGTGACCGATAGAAAGCCCGACTTGGAACGTGTGCATTCTGCGTTGAAGAATCTTCCGAGCAGCGAAGAACGCTGGACAGCCATACTCAACGCTGGAGAAATCTTTCCCGTCGTGCGCCGAAGAGATAAAAAACCTATTTATGCGGAAGTAGCGGGTCTAACCAAGGAAGTTGCCTCGGAGATTCTTCGTTTGACGGCGACCAGAAGCAAAGTTCCCGAGCCCCTGCGAGTTGCACATCTAGTGGCGTCTGGAATACACCTATATACAACGTAGGTGTGTAAATTATGCAAAAGTTAAAAAGGTCTAGCGTAAAGAAAACAGCGGAAACCGGAGTATTGAACCATGGAATTCTGCCCTAAATGTGGTTCTCGTCTTGAACCAAAGAAATCTAAGAGTGGTAAAGAGACTTCTCTAGTTCTTGTTTGTCCCAAAGACGGATACAAGAAGGAGCCAGGTAAGAAGGTTGAACCGCCGAAAGTGGGAAAAGTAATCCAACACTCTCCTCAGCAGCTTGTAGCGGTCATCGGCAAGGAAGAGCAGAAGCTACGGACGCTTCCGACGGTTAGGGTAGAATGCCCCAAATGCGGCAACAACACGGCGTACGTTTGGCAGGTGCAAACCCGAGGCGCAGATGAATCTTCCACCCAGTTTCTACGTTGCACCAAGTGCAGCTACACTTTCAGGGAATACAGCTAGACTCTATCTTCACTTTTTCAATCCTTCTTTTCGCGAATGCAAATGAAGTTTTCACGTGATAGAAATGTTGTTTATATACGGAAAATAGCTCCTACGAAAACCAGAAATGGATGCATCTGTTTTTGTTCCCATACCTTTCTGATTTTTTGCTTTCCACTATCTTCCTGGCTTCCTTAAGCGTTTTTTTCGAGAAATGCTTTATTTATGGGTGTCACTCTTAAGTGCGTAAATCTTTAAAGGCTAATAACATACCATAACAAAGAGGATGACAGTGATGTTTAAGCTCAAAGTGGCTGACTCAAAACTCCTTAGAGACATGGCGACAGCCATCTCGATATTAGTGGACGAAGCTACCTTCAAGATAGAACCAGACGGCTTGAAACTGCGGGCGATGGACCCTTCCCGCGTTGCCATGATTGACTTCGAATGGCCGAAAACCATTTTTGAACAGTACGAAGCCTCTGAACCCTCAAAAATGTGCATTAACATTAGCGAACTTCTCAAGCTGCTTAAACGCGCAGGCAAAGACGAATCCGTCGAACTAAGCTTAGAGGATAAAACTGGGCGTCTACAAGTTAAAATAATGGGAAAGTACGCCCGTAACTTCACTATGCCCACTCTTGAAGCTTCAGAGGAAGAGGTTCCAACGCCAAAAATATCCTTCAATGTGAAAGCAAAAACCACCACACAAGGCTTGAGCCAGGCTATCGAAGACGCCCAGCTTGTCAGCGACCACGTTAAAATCGAGGCAGACGCCGAAAAACTAACGTTGAATGCTGCTGGTGACCTAATGGGTGCAACGATTACCCTGCAGAAAGGCAGCGACGCACTATTAGATTTGGAAGCGAAAGAGCCTTCAAAGGCAACTTTCAGCCTGAGTTACCTTTCTGAAATTATCAAAGCAGCTTCCGCCACGAGCGACATTGCAACGCTTGAGTTTTCAACCGACATGCCAGTTAGGATTGATTTTCAGCAGACCAAAGAGGGAAAACTAACGTTTTTCTTGGCGCCCAGAATCGAAACTGAATAGTTAGGAAAAGGTGTGCAACTGGAAACGGTCACGTTCACGTCACCGATTTAATAAAATACCCTTTCCCTAAAGAAACAGCTGAGTACATGAAAAACTCCAATCTAAATTATTTGAAAAGCATTTCTTTGGATATTGATGAGTTGGTTGGTTCGGATGAAGGGCGTCAAATTCTCAATCGTGCCAAACAACGACTAGAATGTGCAATTGAGTCTGTTTCTGTGGGGGAGAAAATCAACAGCGATTTCGAGATTCCTTCTTTTGCCGTTGCTATAATGTTGGGCGGAAGCCAAACAAGCGTACTTGGATTTTATTTCCGAAAATAATGCGAGATTGATGGCTATTGCCCGTGATTTCGGCTGGGCCATAGCACCAAACACTGACTCGGGGCTTCCATCGGATTTTTTTCGGTAAGCCCCGCAGATTATTTGAGAAATATCGCGCACTTGCGGGCTGACAAATGGAAACTTGCAAATCGGCTTTTGGCCGCGGGCAAGGTTTACCTTAGTCAGCAGGATGTTTCGCGGCTACTGCAGGAAGAAGTCCAAAGACGCTTAGAAACTCGACTTGATTCCAAAGAAGTTCCCCAGTTCCCTCAGCCCGTAATGGACATAGCCGAAAAAATGACTGCTTTTGCAAAGGAGAAAATTGGTGAATCAGAGATGGGGGGTTTCCCAAGGTAGTGTCGCAGTCTGCCTTTCCCCCTGAATAGTGGTATTTTATGATGCTGCTTCTCATGGGCGCCATTTGGGGCATGTTGCTAGGTTCACTTTGACTTCTTTTCTCTTAACCATCGGTATGCCGCCCGAGAAAGTGTCTGAAGTGTTAAAAACCTCCTCAGACTACAGCGCTCTGCTTACTCGTTACCAAGTGGAACATATCGCCGGATCCAAGGGTTCCGGGACACGATACACTCCTCCCAGTTGTTCGACATTGCAGACCCACTGTGTATGCTCCAATTCTGATGATGTTTGTCGAAGGGTGCATCATCCACTAAATTACTATCTCCAGAAACAACGCGGGCCACCCCAGACGAAGCTCTCGAACACATAAATGCTCAGAGGGCATACTCAGATGCAGATAGATTTGTGCAACCTTTATTACTGCAATTAATCCATTGTGAGGTGAAGGCGCTTTGATGCAATGTCTTCCGGAAGGCAATCTGAATATTAATTCAGACGTCGGCGTGATCCTTCCAACATATTGCGAAGCTCAAAATATAAGAAGATTAATTGTGGAAATCGAAGCTCTTCCCCTGAACACAACAATTCTAGTAATAGATGACTCCAGCCCCGATGGAACCGCAGCAACAGTCAAGAAACTCCAAAAAAAATTCCCAAACATATTACTCCTAATTAGATCGGAAAAAAACGGATTAGGATCAGCCATAACCGACGGCTTCAGGACCTTCCTTTCCCTTCCTCGGGTTCCAGATTTCGTCGTTACAATGGATGCAGATTACTCGCACAACCCAAAAGACCTACCACGTTTGGTCTCAACCATGAGCGGAGGCTGCGACTTAGCCATAGGCAGCCGGTACTGCAAGAATGGCGCAACAGAAGGATGGCCATTTACCAGAAAAATCATTAGTCGAGGTGCCAATGCCGTAGCCCGAGGCGTTTTGAATTTAAAGCTTCGCGATTGCACCAGTGGCTATCGTTGCTATTCCACGAGTTTCCTAACAAAGACAATCGGTTACCTACATAGCCAAACATACGACATTCAAATTGAAACCGTTAAGCAGGCCAGTCTCCAAGGCTTCAACATTCAGGAAATCCCAATACAGTTCGTTAACCGAAAGCATGGAAAATCAAAGCTCAGCCTCAGAGAGATCGAGAATTATGTTTCCTACATTTTCAGGACCGTTGTAACAAGACAAAATCGATGACTCGCATTCTTGTTTCGTTGGCTTCTACAGGTTCCATAAACGGGGGTGAACCTTTAAGAATCATGCCAAAGTAAATAGCCAAACATGTTTCCGTTTCACGCTCTTAGGGTGGCACCTGAGAATTGAAACTGAATGAGTTCTTGCTAGCTGGCGCATTGTTCATTATGATTGTTGGAGCTATCCTTTCATTAGCAAGCTTTCTTCCTTCTGCGGGCTCAGGAAACAAATCTGCAACAATTGTGGATGCCTCCTTTAAAATGACCGCTCAAGAAACATACAGGCAGGGGTTAGGCAGCTTCAGCGGCGACGAAAACATAACGATACGCATTAATTTGATGAACAGTTCCCCCATCAACTTTGCTCTCCTAACCTATAGTGGATCTCTCTACTCAAACGTCACAACATCTGACATTACTTATTCTTTTAGGGCAGGATCCGACTACTACGAAGCAATGTTTTCGGCAGGGGCAGCAATATCAAACGAAGTACACTTCCAAGTGTTCGTTGACAAGCCGACGGTTAATTTCAGCTTTTCTTGGCTCGGGATACCTGCAAAAGTCTTGTTTCTCTTAGGCTGGGTCGCTATAGCACTTGTATTGGCTAAACCACTCTTAGATAAGAATCCTAAACAGAATCGAGAGGCGCCTTCAATTCATAGGTCAATGAACGGAAAGCATCTTGGGCTACTAAAAGTTGCAGTCCTGTTAAGCTTTATTTTCTGGTTCTCGCTTCTGCTTGTTAATTCCTCCCAATTAGCAACGTTCGAAAACTGGTACACCGACGCCGCCAGGAATCCTTACACTTCTACTCTATTCGCTAAAGTGGGCGCTTCAGTTTTTGATACACCCCTCGGCACCCTCTCAAGCGTGGATAGCTCGACCTACAAGTTCGTGACCTGGCCAGAGATGCCTAATCTTTATCCGATAGGCAGCGTTTTCCTGTTTCTTCCTTTCGGCGCGTTGCTTCAAGCAGGGTTCGCACAGACAATTGTCTTCAAGATGGAAATTGTCCTATTGCTTGCGGTTTCCCATATGGCTCTTTACCTGTTCCTGAAAGAATTTTGGGCTGACGAGCTTAATTGGACACTGAAAGACTTTTTCTTTAAACCTTTTTGGAAAAGACATTTTAGCTTCGCCCTCAAAGTCGTTATGACCTACCTTCTTTACATTGTCTTGGTGGTTTACTCTTCAAACGGGCAGTTCGATGCGGTCGCCATCCTCTTCTGTCTTCCTGCAGTAGCTTTGTTTCTAAGAAAACGTTATGACCTTTTTCTGCTGCTTGCGGCTTTTTCAGCCACTTTCAAGTATCAAGCCGGCATCTTCCTTTTCCCTCTTATCTTGGTGAGCATCGTTTGGCTCATACGGAATTCTGGAGTGCCCGCGTTTTTGCGGAACAAAGCAGTTCTCGCCTCTGTGGGTTTAGCCACCGTTGACCTTCTCACTGCTTACCTAAGTGCACCCTACTTGATAACTGCGCGACCTGAGCTGATAATGAACGGTGTAAATGCATTTAGTCCGCACGCCCAGATCACCTGGTTAATGCAAGCATTCGCTGTCTTGTTAACGCTTGGTGTGACTATAACTTGTGCAGTTTACCTTTTGAGAAGCAATCGATTGATTTCTCTCTTCATGGTTTTCTCTCTGCTTCCCCTTTTCGCAATGCCCTATTTTCAACCCTGGTACCTGCCTTTCTTATTCATCTATACCTTGATTCCCCAGTCGAAACGGACATTGGGAATCACCTTGGGCTGGCTGACTTTCATGGCATTTGTGCTCTCGTTCGGCAGCCTATCCTACAATCCTCTCGCCATATTGGAAAACATTCGAAGTATCCTTGGATTCTAGCTAAATGCTCGTTTCGGAAGAAACGACTGCAAGTGCCAAAAGAGCTTAATTGCCGAGCCCTTAAACTACAGTCCATGGCAGGATTGGCAAAAGTTGATGGGGTTCTCTAGAGATTGGGTATACGAGAAATTCGGCACTTTCTACAAGAACCCTCACTATAGTTTTCCACCTCCAACATCTTTCAGCCAAAGAGAGTACGCTTTTTTGCTTTTTAGGGAACGTGCAATGATCCGTCACAAAGCCTTCGCCAGTCCCAATACCCTTCAATCTTTCGTCAAAGAACGAATTCCCTCAGACATCTACCACAGCTGCGCCTATTACGATAACCCGGAAGCCGACATGGACAAGAAGGGTTGGTCGGGCGCGGACTTGGTTTTCGATATAGACGCTGACCACATCCCAACCGGCTGCGGCAAAATCCATGATGAGTGGAAGTGCGGCAACCCCAACTGCCTCGTAAGCGGAGGTTTGAGTGGAAGAGGCTTAACCCCTGAAGAGTGCCCGGCTTGTGGAGGCCTTAAGTTCGAGACCAAAACTTGGGCATGCGACCAATGCATCGGCACCACCCGGGAGGAAACCCGAAAGCTCCTCGACGTGCTCACCGATGACTTCGGCTTTTCAGAGCATGATATTCACACTTATTTTTCTGGTCACCGCGGATATCACATCCATGTGGAAAACGAAGCTGTTCAGAGTTTGGACACAATGGCCCGCAAGGAAATTGTGGACTACGTTTCAGGCATAGGCTTGGATCTTTTTGACAAAAAGAGAAAAATGACTCCGAAGGTGAAGGGAAAATCGTCCACGCCCACGTTCACCTTGGGCGATTACGGTTGGAAGCGGCGTCTAAAGAAGGGCTTGCGAAAACTCATTTTCAACTCCACAAGAGAAGATTTAAGAGAACTCGGAATTTCCAGCAAGGGGTCCGACATAATCTTCAAGAACAAAGAAGCCATCGCGAAAAGGTGCATTGAAGAAGGTAGGTGGAGCAGTGTGAAAGGAATAGGCTATGAAACCTGGATGCGCCTAGCCGAGCACGCTAAAGATCATGAAATCGCACGTATTGACACAGTAGTTACCAGCGACATCCATCGCCTCATTCGCGCAAATGGAACTCTGCATGGCAAAACGGGTTTGTTGAAGGTAGAGTTTCCCGTGAAGGATCTGGATAGGTTTGACCCTTTTGTGGGGGCAGTAGCTTTTAAAGAGGGCACCGCCAAAGTTTTCATCTCGAACGCGCCCGAGTTTAAGCTATGTGGGGAAACGTTTGGCCCCTACAAGAACCGGACAGTGGAGTTGCCTACTGCCGCGGCGGTGTTGCTTATCCTTAAGAGCCGGGCTGAGGTGCAGAACTAGCAATGTACGATGAACTTTACGCCGCATGGCGACTTGAGATCGACAATAGCGGGTTAACCAGTTTGCCCCCTGACTTCTACGGGCGATTGGCGGACTACCTGCGTCACATTAAAGAAGAAAACCTGATGATGGACACAACAAAAAGCATAAAAACGAACCTGCTGGCGCAAGAAATGGCAAACGCTGCTCTCATGGCACAAGAGTTGGTCTCTGTTCGTTACCGCAAGCTGGTTAAGTTGGTTGTGGCGGGGCAGAAAATGCCCTGTGCATATTTGAGTCCTGAAGAGCAAACACTCTACAGCGGTGTTGGGCCCTCGGGGGATGCATTCCGCAGGTTCAAAGAAGGCCTCTTGGGGGGTCAGTTAATGAATATCCGCGTGAGCACTTTGGCTGCTTCGGCGGAGGAGCTTCCTGTGGTTAATAGTAGGGTTACGCTACGATTCCTGAAACCTGTTCCCTCTATCATCGGTTCGGACATGAAAAGCTACGGTCCCTTTCTTGTTGAGGATGTAGCTTCGGTTCCTTCAGAGAACGCGCGGATATTGGTTAAGCAGGGTTTGGCGAAGGCAGTTGAGCTTTAGTAGTTGTCCGTTTGCCTTTCCTAATTCTGTGCCAGAGACTTTGGCTAACTAAAATTAGCAGAGGGTACGAGACTATCCATGCAACGGCGTAAAGTGGACCGTAATAGAAATGGATGTCTTGCACTTGAACCGAGTTTTCTCCATAGACTATTCCAGCGCTGAAGATATTCACTATTCTGAAGGCGTTGATGATGTAGGTGACGGCTGCACCCAACGCAAAGTAGCCTATCTTGCCTTTGAGCGAGATTGGCATGCGTTTTAGGAACAGCAATACGACCACGGTGAAGATGAGGAAGCTTTCAATGCCTGCGCAAGGCCACGCTATGGAGAAGGTTGCGGAGGCATGGGTTGCCGGGTTTGTGGCTGTTAAGAGTGGCATATTTCCCTGAGCGCTAGTTTGCTCATAACTCAAGGATGTGGTGTATCCCATTAGACTCAGTATTGCGGAAGAGAGGGCTGTTGTAGTGGGGACGAATATCTGGAATGGTGTGAATTGCCCGTATGGGTAGATGTTGTCGATAGCGTAAATTGCGCCGACTACGAGCAGGAAGAAGGCGGAAACTGAGAATGCCTTCAACCCCTTAATCCCAAAAGAAAGGAGAACGATCGCTGAGAACATGGCGGCGAAGGCGAGATATTCCGTTGAGAGGGCCATGGCATTCGCCCAGGTGATGCCACTAGCAGTTGCCCAGTTGAAGATGACCTCGTTCAACCCCCAGAAGTATGACGCCGCAACGTATAGTGCCGGCAGCGTAAGGGCGGCTGCAAAAATCGCTGTTCGGGCTGAAACGAGTGTGCGTATTTTGTCTTTGGGAAAGTCTTCCCAGCCTAAAACCAGCTCTAAACTGATGAGCCAAATGAAGAACAGCTCGAATGTCCTTCCTTTCCACATTAACTCGAACGTTGTTGGCTCCAGGAGGTAAAGCCACAATAGAGGAATCGCGAATGCAATTAGAGGAGTGATCTTCAACAACAGATTAGATTGGCGCTTCACGGTATCCCAGATGTTTTGCTTCATAGCTTCAAGCCCTTTTCAAGTGTTCTTTGCTTCTCTGTTTTAATAAGAATATTCCTTCCGTATTGCGCTGTCGGTGTCTTGGTTTTAGAGCAGGCTTTCCTTCCACTAGTAAGTTTATGAGTCACTTAGCGTTGGCTTAATAGTTGGTCGTTGAAAAAAGCCAGAAATACATCGACCGAATTCAAGAGTCTGCGATTAAATTGCCCAAGATGGCGAAAAGGTATAAGAATGCGCATGTTTTCTTTATGGAAAGCTGGTAGTGAAAACAGTGAACGTTCCTAAAGAAGTAACGACGTATTGCCCAAAATGCAAACAGCATCAAGCGCACGCAGTCTCCCTGTACAAAGCGGGAAAGCGCAGAGCTATGGCAAAAGGTGAACGCCACCATGCCCGCGAAAAGGAAGGATACGGTGGACAAAAGTACCCTCTGCAAAAAGAATTCGCAAAAACCACCAAGAAGCAGACTCTGCGTTTGAAGTGCAAAGTGTGCGGTTACATGAGACACAAAGATGGCATACGCCTAAGAAAACTGGTTATTGGATAATTAAGGAGGAAAGAAGAATGAGTGAATGGAACAAACTTATCCCTAAGCCAAGCAGCACCTTCCTGAGAGTTAAATGCCCAAAATGCGGCAACGAACAGCTGATTTTCAGCAACGTCGTCAACATAGTCACCTGCAACGTCTGTAGCGCAGTGCTGGCAGAGCCAACAGGTGGAAAAGCTGAACTTAAGGGCGATGTGCAAGCGGTCTTAGAGTAAGGAAGAATTACTGAGAGGGCTGAGAGTGTCTAAGATTGGCTGCTCAGACTCTTTTGGAAGGGAGAAATAGTGGTTTGGCTTCTGCGCAAATGCGAAAAATGCGGCAACTACACCCTGAAGACAGATGTCTGTCCACGATGCGGCGGCAAAGTGCATATTCCACATCCGGCGAAGTTTTCGCCAGACGATAAATACCTCAAGTACCGATTGGCGTACAAAAGGCAAGAAGAGGAGCAAAAAGCGAAGTGAAAGAAACCTACATCAGAGAGCGCTCCGAAATTCAGGCGAACAATCCTATACTTATCGAAGGCTTGCCCGGGCTTGGACTTGTTGGCAAAATTGCCATCCGCTACCTCATCAAGCAACTGAAAGCTGAAAAATTCGCATACTTATATTCTCCACATTTTCCGTATTTCGTTCTAGTTAATAAGAAGGGTAACGTGAGACTTCTCCGTGGCGCGTTTTACTACGTCAAAAGTTTAGACGGGCAAAATGATGTTATACTATTCACGGGTGACAGCCAATCGCAGACTATCGAGGGGCAATACGATATCGCTGAAAAAATGCTTTCCTTTGCCAAGAAGCATAACGTGCAGACGATTGCAACCATCGGCGGTTACCGAATGGAAACAGAGGGCAAACCCAAAGTAATCGTTGCGGGCACCAACCAGCAAATTCTGGCAAGAGCCATAGCGGCGGGCGCAACGGTATCTTCGATGGGCAGCCCAATCGTGGGGACCGCGGGCTTAATCCTCGGCTTGGCGAGGTTCAAGAAAATCGATGCATTGTGTCTGTTGGGTGAAACTCGTGGATATCTTCCAGACCCGCTGTCGGCGAGAAGCGTCATCGAAGTCCTGAAGAACATGTTTAATTTGAGCATAGATTTGGCAGGCATAGATGCGGAGATCAGCAAGGCAGATAAAATGGTTGTGCGACTCCAGAAGATCGAGGAGAACCGTGCAGTTCAGGCTGAGGAAACCCGCAAAGAAGAAGACAAAAAAACAACCTACATTTCTTAAGTGTACGTGCGGTTCTCGGTTTTTGTTGGGTGCGTAAGCGATATAATTTTTGGGCGGGTGTCTATGCAGTTTGTCCATGCATTTTCTGGGTTCAATTTTTGATGCGATTAGGTTTTCTTTAGCCGTCCTTCTCCTGGCTCGTACAGTGTTCCTTCACGAAGCAATTGCCCAATCATTCGGTCAATCTCCGACTTGGACAGTTTATGCTTTTCCTCCAACACTGCGACCAACGCATCTTTTTCTACGGCTCCGGTCTGCTTTTCCATCTCAACCACTGCGGAAAGCACTATCTGCAACTTGTCGCGAACGCTTTTTGGCCTGCCAGTCATGATTAAGTCTATGTCCATCTTGTAGCTGCTCATGTCGATGCCCACTTCCTCTAGCGACCGTTTCATCAAAGTGATTGCGGCTTCGGCATCCTGACCCGTGACTTCTTTGCGCAGCGCGGAGCGTGCTCTGGCTTCGGAAATGCGCACCAACGATTCCAGTTGACGTGCGGTGATTGCCACAGGTGAGCCTTCGGATTCGCTTGCAACACGCATAGCCAAGTAGAACTCACGGAGTTGATTTAGCGCGTCGTTGCTAAGTTCTGGCTGGATGGTTTTCGAGTAGCTGATGTACTTGCGTAGAAGTTCGGCGTCTATGGGTGCTTCCACTGGGCTTATGCCGCGTTGATGAATTTCCAGTATGTGCTGGCTCATTTTTGCGTCAGCTTCCTTGTTGGGGACATCACGTAGCACAAAAATGATGTCGAACCTGGAAAGTATTGTGACTGGTAGGCTGATGTTTTCTGCCACAGTCCGATTCGGTTCATATCTGCCTAAGGCTGGATTTGCTGCGGCGAGCACGGCAGTTCGAGCGTTTAATGTTGCGACGATTCCGCCTTTGGCGACCGATACTGTGTGCTGTTCCATGGCTTCGTGAATGGCAACGCGGTCTTCGGGGCGCATTTTGTCCATTTCGTCGATGCATGCAATTCCTTTGTCTGCCAAGACAAGTGCGCCTGCTTCGAGGCTCATGCTTCCACCTTTTTCGCGGATAACTGCCGCCGTTAAACCAGCTGCAGTTGTTCCTCTGCCCGAAGTGTACAAGCCACGCGGCGCGATTCTGGCGACGTACTGAAGTAGTTGTGATTTTGCTGTGCCTGGGTCACCAATGAGCAGCGCATTCATTTCTCCTCTGACGTTTACGTCTGGGAGGTGTTTGCTTACTCCGCCGCAAAGCAGGTACAGGATTGCTTCTTTGATGTGTTGGTACCCGAATATGCTTGGGGCGATGGAGGTTCTGAGTTTGTTGAAGATATCCGGGTCTTTGCTGAGGGTGATGATTTTTTCTTCTTCTTCTTTGGTTGCTGTGGTGGTTTCGGGTTCTTTGCCCATTACTTGGATACTGTTGGCGTCTAGCTGGAGGATGAAGGTGCGGAGTTTCCCGATTCCTGGACGAGAAGGCGCAAAAGCATGGACGATGCCGACTATGGAAACGTGGTCTCCTGGTCGTGCCACATCCACAACTTCGCTTCCGATGAGTTTCACAGCTAATGTTCTGGGGAGTTGTCCTGGTGGCAAGTCTTCGGGGCGTTCTTGCAGTCGCAGATCCTGTGAGTCGATGAAGTTGCTGTCGTCTTGCATGAATTCAAATGGTCCGTCTTTTCCGCAGTCAGGGCTAGTGCAGACGGTTGGCGCCTTAAGGAATTGCCCCGATTGTTCAACGCGGCTGATTGTTCCGCATCGTTTGCATTTGAAGGCTGCTTGCATAACCATTGGTCTGACAGGTGTTGCTCGGACGACGATGGCTTCTATCATGACTAGTTTGCCCATTTGTTTGCTGCCTAGTTTGCGGAGTTGTTCTCTGCCGAGCAGGTTGGCGATGCGAACGGTGATTTTCTCCATTTTCTCGGCGTATTCTCGTTCTTCTATTCCTAGTTGCGCGTAGGCTGCGTTGTTTGCGTGTTCAAGGTATGTGTCTGGTTTCTCGAGAAGAGCTTCGGCGAGTTGTTGGTCAAACCCAAATAGTTCTTCGAAGTCTACGGTGAAGCTTTCTTTGCCTTGGATAGCCATTTGACTGATTTTTTCTCTGTACTTCTCTTTCTTGAAGAAGTCGAGGAAGCGCTCTTGCGGGTCGGTTGTGTCTTCTCTTGTCATACCGGCCATCCTTCGGTTTCATGTTCAATTATGTGGGTTCGCCATTGGTTGACGGTTTTACCCAGTTGCATGTAGACGAGTCGTTCTTCGACTGTGAGCTTGTTTAGTATCTGTTCGCTTTGTGTTGGACCAGCAGAAAGTGTCACAATTTTCTTTAGTCTACTGTTCACTATGTCGTCTGCTAGATGCTTGGCTTTCTGGTATTCCTGGATTTTCTCAGGCTGCTTGGAAAGGTTCCGTTTTAGGTGTTTGAGGTATCTGCGGAGTTTGGGATAGAAGTCTTCTGGGAGTTCACTAATTTGTCCTGCGACCTGTACGCGTTCTTTCCATTGGACTTTGTAAAGCTTCGTTGCGTCCAAAGCGTCTTCTTCGCGGAAATGCACAATTCCAGCGTCTGCGAGTTCGCTGGCTATCCAGTGGTAAACATCGTACTCGTTGCCTTCTTGAAATGGACCAATCGACAATCCAGCGAGCTTCATTTCAGGGTAATTCCTGTTCGCGATAACTTTCACACGCGAATTTTCGAAGCGGAAATCCAGGTTTTCCAGTTTCAGCGGCAACTCTCATTCCTCAAATAATCAGCGGGGTTACACAAATACATAGAAGCCGTTTTAAAGCGTTTGTATCAAGAATATAACATGTCTACAAGGGAAGTCCCTAGAAGAAACGCAATTTCTATCCATTATCCTCCCTCTTAATGCAATCTGGAAGGAGTTTTCAGGGCGGTTAGTCCAAATCTAGACTGTGACCCCACCTATTCTGTATATGAAAAACGAGTGAACTTTTCTGCACGATCTTGAGAGGCTTTTAGCCTTCTGACGGATTTGTCCCTCCTTCCGTCTATTTTAAAAAATTCATGTCACCCGATACATTTGAGTGAGAGATCATGTGGTTTTCAAATCTTTGGCGCTCAGCACTATGGCCAGAGTCCCAGCACTTTTATGGCATCTGCTACTCTTCCAACGCCCAACATCAGTGCGCCCGTTCGCATGTCGCTTTCTTCCCTCTTGCTGAGAGCGTAAACATCGTCGAAAGCCTTTGTCATTTTCGCTTCCAGTTTCCCATTTACTTCTCCCAGCGACCAGTGTTCGCGGGTAATGTTCTGGACCCATTCGAAGTAGCTAACGGTTACGCCCCCACTGTTGGCAAGGATGTCGGGGATTAGGCGGATGCCCCGCTCGTAGAGCGCTTTGTCGGCTTCGGGTGTGGTCGGTCCATTAGCGGCTTCAACTACCATTTGAGCCTTGATTTTGTGGACGTTCTTGCAGGTTATCTGGTTCTCCAACGCTGCGGGGATAAGTACGTCGCATTGGGTTTCTAGGAGTTCCTCGTTTGTTATGTTACTGGCACCTGGATACCCCTGGACAGAACCAGTTTTTTCCTTGTGCGCGAAGACCTCAGCTGGGATGATACCGTTTGGGTCGTATATTCCCCCTGTGGAGTCGCTGACGGCTACGACTTTACAACCAATTTCGATTGCCGCTGAAGCTGCATGGTAGCCGACATTTCCAAAACCCTGGATCGCAACGGATGCTCCTCCAAGCTTCAGGTGCATGTTCTGAGCGGCTTCTTTCATGCAGTGGATAACACCTTTGCCCGTCGCTTCGGTTCTGCCTTCGGATCCGCCGATTTCAACGGGTTTTCCTGTGACGCATTCAGGAACCATATACCCTTTGAGTTGGCTGTAGGTGTCCATTATCCACGCCATGGTTTGGGCGTCGGTGTACATATCAGGGGCGGGAATGTCGCGTTGTGGACCCAGATATTCTACGATGAGGCTAACGTACCTGCGAGTGAGCCGTTCCAATTCGTGCTTGGTCAGCTTCTTAGAGTCTACGCATACACCGCCTTTGGCGCCGCCATAAGGTATGTCTACCACGGCACATTTCCAAGTCATCAACATGGACAGCGCTGTAACCTCATCCAGCGTGATGCCCGGCGAATAGCGGATACCGCCCTTGAAGGGACCCCGCACATCCCAATGCTGCACTCGGACTCCGTTATAGACGCCAATTGCGCCGTTGTCTAGGCGGATGTCTATGCTTACAGATATGCTGCGTTTAGGCTGGCTGAGCATCTTATGGATTCCCGAATTCAACTCGAGCTTTTGGGCTGCCAGCTTAAGCTGCGCCAAAGCAACCGCCAAACCCGTATGTTCTTCAGTCATAGCCAGCCCCCTTAATCAGTGGCTAGGCGATCAAGACGACAGCTGCCTCTTCCTTCAGCAGCCTACGCGCTTCCGCCTCGTCGAAACTCTTGAAGGCATAAACTTCGATGTGTTTGGGGTCGCCGATGGTTCCTTGCCCCTTTAGCTGAGGTGAACTGAGGCTTGCTCCGTATAGAAACAGCAAGTCCACATGCTGCTTTGTAATGCGGATGCCCGAGAAGTCCTTCCCGTTCAGAGTGAACGTGATCCGTTCTTGTCTTACCATCTCAGTGGCTTGAGGAAGAAGACCCTTCACGAGGGCTCGAAGTCTTTCTGCGATAGGTTTCTTGTCATCATCAACCTTGCTCAAGATTTCCTCAACTGTCGTATGTCTAAATTTCACCATAAGCTATCACTCCAAAAATAATTCTTTCTGCAGAGAAATCTAGCTTAGCGGTTTTAATTAATTTTCCTATGAACGATCCTCGCGAAGGCTACGAGAAACCAGCCATTCTTATATTTCGTCGATTTGCTATTTTGACCACGCCAGTGCCTTCTGTGTCAAAGGAAAACAGGGAAGTAAAGGAGTGGGGAGACGCCGCAGATTCCTGGGTTGACTTCGTTCGGAAAGGCAAAGATTTCTGCAGGGATGAACTCAATAATCCCGCCTTATTCAAGTTGCTGGAAAATGTTCGTGGGCAGAAAGTATTAGCCTTTAGCTTGCGGAGAGGGATATCGCTCTCGTATTATAGCCCGCCAAGGCGGCGAAGTCATCGGCGTCGACGCCTCCGAGAAGTTCATAGAGTTAGCTCGAGACGAAGAAGCAAATGAGAGAATAGGAATCAAATACTTCGTTTCCGACGCCGCTGACCTCTCAGCTTCCCGGATTGTACCTTCGACGTTGTTGTCTGCTTCATGGCTCTCCAAGACATCAGCCAATATCAGGGAGCCGTGGTTGAAGTATCTCGAATCCTCGAAAGCGGTGGGCGCATCGTCTTTTCGATTTCCCATCCATGCTTTGAACTGGTCAAAATCGGTACAAACGCCAACTATTTCGAGAATTCAGTGGATAAAGTCGAGTGGAATATGAAGCGACTAATTAAGCCCTTCAAGACCACAAGTTTCCACAGAACCATAGCTCAGTACTCAACGCTCTCTATGTTGGCGGGCTTCTCGTCAGAAGACTCGTTGAAGCACAGCCGACTCCTCAAGCAGTGGAGAAAAGTCCGCTGTTAAGGCAATTCCTGACTAGATCTCATACGGCAATCTTTGAATGTCTCAAGTTGAGCTAAAAATAACTAGCTACGCACAACTATTTTGTGGCAAAAATCAAACAGAAAAAGGAAAAAGAAAGGGAAACGGATGCTTACTCGAGAATCTTCTCAACTGCGTCCTTCTCAACTTCGTCCGCCAAGGGAATGCCCGTGACCTTCGTTGCCAACTCTGAGAGGCTCATGAGGTCATTTCTGCCAAGCAAATCAAGCTTCCACTTGCGGTTGCCCGCCATGAGCTGTTTCAACCCGACGCCGACGCGGTCCATAAGGTACGTGTAGACGCCTATGCCTTCGACTGGGATGTCGCTGAATTTTTTGCCGTACTTCGCCTTCAATTCTGGTGTAGCTATGAAGAACTTGTCGGGGGATGTGCCGAAACGTTCGGCGAACTGCTTCGGCAGTTTACCTTCTTCTGCGAGTTGCTTGAAGTAGCTGCTTTTCATCACCGCAGTTATCGGAGAGCGTCCCATCAAAACCGCTTTAACTAGTGGTCCTTGCCCGAAGTTGCTCAGTGCGATGGTCTTGAAGATGCTGGTTTCTTCTATGAAGCCGCCTGCCATCACCAAATCCGGGACGTGTCTGCCCTTCTTCTTGAGTATTTGCGCACACCTCAGCACAATGGCTTGCAGGTAAAGGGTGGGTATGCTCATCTCATCCATCATTGGAACGGGGCTCATGCCTGTGCCACCGCCTGCGCCGTCGAAGCTCAACGCGTCAATCTTCGCTTCCGAAGCAAACTTCATGGTATACGCTACTGCGGAGGGTCTATACGCGCCAGTTTTCAGGAAAACCTTTTTGGCACCCTGCTTGCGTAGCCACTCGATATCCTCGATGAAGCCTTTTTCTTTGGGTATGCCGACTCTGCTGTGCCGCTCGAAAGTTTTAAACACGCCGTTTTTGAAGGCTTCCTGCACGACTGGGTCTTCGGGGTCTGGGAGCACGATGTAGCCGCGTTTCTTGAGTAGGATAGCTTTCTGCAGGTCCTTGAGTCGCACTTCTCCACCTATGGCTTTTGCGCCTTGTCCCCACTTCCGCTCAATGATGTTCACTTCGAGAGCGCTCAACGCATAAACGTCGATGCCCAGCTTCTGGTCCTCTACGTTGGTCTGCACTATGACGTCGCCATATTTTTTGTCCCAGAACTTGCGGAATAAGTCGACTCTGCGTTTCAATTCAGGCGAAGAAACAACCTTGCCACCGGTGAGCTTAGATTCCACGTCCATGCCGACGACGTTTTCCCCGACAGTGATGGATACGCCAGCTAAGGCAGCGCCCGCCGCTAACCCTTCCCAATTAATCCGCGCTACATCGGTTGAGCCGAAGGCGCCTGTAAGTATGGGTAGTTTGAGGGGCATGCCGCCTACATTAGTTTCCACGTTGACATTTGGGAAGATGGCTTCTTCGCTGGTTTCTTTGATGCCCTGTGCGTCGAACAAGCCGGCTTGGATGCTGAAGTGGCTCCAGTCTAACCCGAAATTTTTCAGCGCACCAGCGGTGCTGGTGCCGAACTGCACTGGCTCTGGGTAGAGTGCTTCGCGTCCCCGGAAGGCTGAAAGACTGATTTCGCAAACTACGGGACAGTCGCGGATGCAGATGGGGCACATGCCGCTGATTGTGCTTGTGTCTTTTACGCGGGTGGTTGTTCCAACGGTTGATTTTCCATTTAGATATGAACCGTTTTTATGTACACGTTCACTCATTCTCTTCTCTCCATTATACAAATGCTCATTTTGATTGCTTTCTAGGTGGCTTTTCTGTACAATTGTCAAGCATATAATGCTAATTGATGTGGATTATGTGCAAACAAACGAATTGATCCACTGACAAACGAAACATATGTCCGGCAATACACATGACCAAAAATATAGATGTTTCAAATTCCCATGATCAAAAGGAAGGTTTTGCAGGCACGAAGTTAGCCAATGCTTATCCTTGCGACGACTTCCTCTTCAAGGCAGTTCCCGCACACGCAGCTAGACGGCATATCTCTGGTCTCGCATAACTCGTAGTACCTGCATTCTTGACAAGGGAAATCCCTGCCACAATCAACGCAACTCTGAGTGAACCCAACGCTGTTTTCATGCAGGATTTCTTTTAGGGTTTCCACGAGTTTTTCGATATTATTGCAGTTAGCCACGCAAAAAGTGCTGCTGTACCGGTCATAACTTAACCCCAGACGCATTAGAAGTTTGAACATCTCAGGTTCCAAGCGAGGAAGCCGAAACGCCTTCTTGTTCAAAATAACCATGCAGCATAAGCCCCTAGAATTTGTTCGTCTTAACCAGAAACTGCACTTCTTCAGGAGCCAACTCTAACCATGAAACCGCACCCATCGCCTTCTGCTTAGCCAACAACACCTTCAGGAAAGGCACGAACTCCTCCTTGGCCGTTTTGCGTGAAACGTGACAGCGCTTCCCGATTTTGCCGCAGATGTTCTCCAACATGGTCCGCTTGCCCTTGGTCCAGAACAACGTAATTACTCGAATGGGCGGCGCAATGAACTTGAACGGCTTGTACGTTTCAGGCTGAACCGCCGCTGCCTGCGAGAGTGCGTTGTAGAAGTACTTGAGAAGGTGCCAGTGTTCTGTGCCGATTCTGCCCCGGTACATGTCCGCCCTCGAAACAAAATCGTACGCCTCCGCGAGGGCATCGGGGTCCTGGAACCGAAGCGGTAGGTTGTCGCCCACCGCCATCAGCAACTCATCAAAGTTCACGCCCGAGCGGCTAAGCACCGTCGACGCCTCCATCAGAGACTTCGCCGAGAAATACGTCTGCAACGTCTCCTCCATGCCGATATCTTTGTTCCTATACGTGAGCCCCATTGTGTCTTGGAGCGTAAGGGTCTTAGTTCTCTCAGAAAGACTCTGCAAATCGTTAATGGCTGACCGCACGTCGCCGCGGCTGTTCTGCGCGATCTGCTCCAGGGCCTCGTAATCGGCTTTCACCCCCTCTTTTTGGCAGATCTTCTGTAGCGTATGGATTATAAGTGGTATGCGGACCTGCCGAAACCGAACAAGTGAACAGACCTTTTTGAGGGGACGCAGCTTCTCTATGTCTGGGTCGTTTGCAGCCATTATGACTGGTACGCGGGCGTTCTCCACGATTTTTATTATGGCGCTGACTCCACCGCGGTCTTCGTTGCCTGCTATCCCGTCAACTTCATCCAGAAACAGAACGCTCCCCTTGGTATCAGAAGAGAAAGTGTCCAGTGCCATGAACGAGGTTGCGGGTCCAGCTATAGCATTGATAGCTTTTTCGCTGCGGGTGTCGCTGGCGTTCATCTCGATGACTTTAAAGCCGAACTCGGAGGCGGCAGCGTTAACGAGCGTCGTCTTTCCCACACCCGGCGGACCGTAAAGCAGAACCGCCTTCTTGCTGCGATGTTTGCTCTTGAACCAGTCTACGAAGGTGGCTTTGGCTTCCTCATTGCCTACAACGTCAGCTATTATCTTAGGGCGATACTTCTCTACCCAAAGAAGGTTTTCGCTCAACTCGTTTCGCCTGCTGCCTTGCCGACTTTGGCGAATTGGGCAAGCAACGCGGATAGCTGGATGTCGCTGTTGGATCCCTGCGTCAGACGGTAGTCGTACTCGCCTATCGTGTCAGATAAGTCAGCTTTCTGCTGGGCGGTAAGCGTAGACATTTTGAAGAGTTCACGCTGCATCTGACGTATGATGTCGGCGCCGGAAAACCCATAGGACCCCATAAGGTCGTACATCATTTTTCTTGCTTCAACGAAATCCCCGTAAAGCGCTTTGCGAATCATGATTTGAACCTGCACTGGACTGGCTTCGCCGACAACGAGTGAAACTGTCTTCTCATCCACCACGCCATCCCTGTACGACGCCGCAGTCTGTAACGTGTTAATAGCATGCCTGAGGTCACCCTCAGCGTAATCCACAATCCTTTCCGCCGCCTCAGGCGACAACGTGACGCTCTCTTTCTTGGCGATGCAACGCAGCTGGTCTATCATGGCTTGGCGTTCCAGCTTGGAGAAACGGAAGATGGCGCATCGACTCTGTATGGGTTCGATGATTTTGCCTGATTGGTTGCAGATCAAAATGAATCGGCTGGTTCGGGAGCTGGTTTCCATGATTCTTCTCAACGCCGTTTGGGCAGGACCCGTCATCTGGTCACTTTCATCTAGAATGATAAGGGCGAAGGGAACGTTGCCGAAAGCCGCGCGGCTGTACCGCGAGAAGTCTTTGACTCGGTCGCGGACGGTGTCGATGCCTCTTTCGTCGGAGGCGTTCAGCTCTAACGTGAAGGTTCTCCAGTTTTTCCCGAATAGTTCGTGGGCGATGCAGAGAGCTACTGTCGTCTTTCCTGTGCCAGGGATACCTGCCAGGAGCAGGTGGGGCATCGTTTTTGGGTTACGCATGAACGATTTGAGGCTTTCCACGATATTTTTTAGGTCGACTACTTCGTCTAAGGTTTTAGGGCGGTACTTTTCAACCCACATAACGGCTTCTTCGTTAGCTGCCATAAATAACCCTCAATGAAAGGTACATTCTAACGTGTTCGCTGGATTAATTTACTTTTCCTAAAAACAAATCGTGGCTTGCGGTTACCCAGCCACAAACCCTCTCAATGATTTTCCAGTTATCAGAGTTTTGTCAACATACTTCTGAAGTTGGAAATGGTCAATAGGGCTCCTTCCTTATCGTTTTCGCAACGATTGGTTATTAGACTCCAATATGTAAATCGACCAAATTGACACGAACCAAAAGTAGGTTATTTCTGGCTAACCGACTCTACTACCTACCAACACGTCTTTCTCAGTTATGAGCACGGCAACGCTACCTGTAGGGTCTTCAGCAGCTAGAATCATGCATTGAGACTCGAAACCCGCCAAAACGCGCTTCTTCAAGTTCAGTAGGAATACGCATTTTTTGCCCACAAGATCTTCAGGCTTATAATGCTGCATTAAGCCAGCCATGGCCTGCCTCTTCTCCGCGCCAAAATCCACCATTATGCGCATGAGCTTCTTTGAGTTGAGCACAGGGATGACTTCAAGTATCTTGCCGACGCGCAAGTCTAGCTTCAAAAATTCGTCAAACCCAATTTCGGGTCCATTTTCTTTTTGTTCGACCTTTTCTGCTTCCATTCCGCTCTCCACTGTTTTTTCACGGCTACAGGTATTAAGTTTTCTGTGACTCACGATCCTGCATAATCTTCTCGACGGCTTTTCCGACTCCCCTCCAACCTTCGACAGCTTTCGAACGCAGAACTTCAAAAGCCTCCTTTGAATTCAACTTAGCCACGCCCTCACCGGTTGCCTTTCGAGTCAAATACCAAGCAGCATCAAGCACTTGCCCGTTCAACTGCGAATCCACATTGTCCGCCAAATGAACCACCAGCGCCTCTACCGTTCTGGGCTTGACGGGGCCATAACTGCCATAGTGGGCCGTGACTATGTGAATCAATTGGATTGAAAAGTTTCTTCGGACAAGCTCCGCAGTCGCCAAAGAAATGTGGTCCAAATAATCCGCTATTGGTGCAGAGACAAAGCCCCCGTTTTCGTCTTCGGTGTAGGTGACTGGCTTGAAAATATCATGCAACAAGATGCCCGCCGTGACGTAGTCCCTGTTCACCTTGCCACCATAGACGCCTTCCACCACATCGCAGAGTCCGGAAGCGATTTTCCAAGTTGCAACCACGTGCTCTAGATAGCCACCTCGGTAAGTGTGATGGTGTGATATTCCGCCGGGCGAAACGTCAAACGAAGGCCCCTTGTACACTTTGCCGTCCAGGCTGAACGTGGGGTCCTCCAAAAACTCGGTAACTTTCTGTCGAAGTTCGTCGTCTTGGATTTTGTAGGTTAATTTCTTCAGTTTCGGGTTCAACACAGGTGTTCGCCCACTCCAATATTGCGGGCTGCTGCAATTTTGGCTTTCCGTTCCTCCGACGCCATCAGATGCGCAATTCGAATGGGTTCAGGAACCCGAAAACTGCGTAATCAATGCCTTACGATTTTCACGGCGGTGTCCAGCGAAACCATATTTCCAGTGCTCACGTAGATGGATTTTGCGTCTTTGCGTCTGTAAAACGGCTGCCACAATCTCCCCCTTCTGCTTTAACAAAGCGTTTTGCCCAATCTCCGTCGGAACCCCAATTAGCCTCCTCTTAGCAACACCGACTGTTGGTTTTCTCAAAGCCACGCCCAGATGACAGGCTAAGCCACATCCGTAGGGATGCGCCTTTCCATGTCCGTAAACAAGAAAGATATCTGTCTGTGACTTCAACTTTCGTATGCAAGCAGCGACGACCGGCAGTTCCCTGAAAGAAAACAAGGTAGGAATGTACGGAAACTTAACTTTCTGTGTGATTGTTTGAGTCTCAACAAGTTCAAGCGAGTCATAGTCCAAGACTACCGCGGTGCCAATAGCCCACTTTCCTACATGTGCAGAATCCACCCCCGCGACCAGCTTTAGGGATAAGGGCAACTTGTCGAGGTTGATGACTTTTCTAGAAATGCAAATTTGTGCTCTGAGGGCTCTTGAGATGAGAACTCCGTGGAACGTCGACTTTGCCCATCAGTTCAGCCCTAGCTAAATTTCTTTCTTATCTCCAGACGCTTCTGAAAGTTACGCAAGTAATCTTCCAACGCTTTTCGGCGGACTTCTTGAGTAATGTCGCCCCTCGTCGACTCAATTATCCTTCGGGCAACATCGTTTTTTCTTCTCAAACCCGGAACAAACATGTACGCTTCATCCAGACTCTCTAACCCAACGTAGATGTCATCCATGGTTTGCAGGCATCTTTCGCCTTTTTCCACATCTCCTTCGCGGAGGGCATCCAGCGATAGTCGCCTGTATTCACCCACAACATCTGCTAGACCCAAAACGTAGTCAACTGGCGGCACGTCAATTTCTTCCGGAGTAACGAACTTCTCTTCTTCCTGCAACTTTACGAATATGCATGCTTCCGAATATTCCTGCAATGCTGCACTAAACATCCCCCCGTAAACTAATGTAGGATATTCTTTTGCTGTTTCTCTGAGTTTCGCGATTAGCTCTTTAACCTTTTCAAGTTGTTTTTTTGCTTCTTCGATTCTCTTTTGGTGGCTGAGCAGTAGTGCCTGTTTTGAGAGGCTCGTTGCTTTGCGCATGTTCTCATGTGTTTCTTCGTGTATCTGCTCTTTTTGAGTGAGTTCCCGCTTAATTCTTGTGAGTAAGTTCTTCAATGTTGCAGGCAATGTATCAAGTCCTGACACATTTGCTGTTGGTGTTCAAAAATAGAAGAAGAAAACTACGCTTATAGGTTTTCTTTTTCGGATTCGGTTTCCAATTCAGCCCATTGTTCGACAGCTAGCTTGTTATCTCCCAGTTTGAAGCTAACTTTTACAAATGTCGAGTTGGCTTCCTTGAATGGAAACATGCTGTCTTCTGCTAAGTCCTTAGGCAAGTAAATCAGGTACTTGCCGTCTTTTCTGCGAAATATTCGCCCTCTCCCCGCATTAACCATGTTTAGTCCTTCTCGCTTCTCTTGTAGGTTCAATTAAAGGGCACTACAAAATTCCTATTTAAGGGTTACATTCAAGTTTTCACCGCGCCAATTTTTGATTCAACTGAAATCATCGAAAACTGAATGGTTTGAGACGCAAATTGCGGCTTCAGGAAGAACTAAACCGAATAGGCTTGTCCCTTTTACTAAGCAAAACTACACGGCTATCAGTGACCTCATCTATAATCTTGTACCCAGTTTTCTCCGACAGTTTCAAAGCGAAATCGTACACGTCGCTGTGGCTTGGCATGTTGTCAAAGCTAAGACGCAAACTTGAAAAACCCACATGCATGTACGCCTTCGCTTCTATATATGTTGGCTCCGCGCTTGCCGCGAGCTTCGCATATCCTTCTATGTCTTCCATATTCTGGTTCTTAACCAACGTTGAACGAATGACTGTGGGACAGCTAAAACTAGGCAACAAATGCAAAGTCTCGTTCAACCGTTCCCAAGCACCAGCTAGTTGGGGTCGGCAGACACGCTTGAATACACTCTCGTTGGGTGCACATACCGAAATGTAAAGCTGAGTAGGCTCGCAACTTAAATCCGAAAGTTTGTGCGGAAAGTTTCCGTTGGAAACAAGGAAAGTCGTTAAGTCCCTGAGGTGCAAAGTGTGAATGAGCTCTCCCAACGGCTCATAGAGCGTAGGTTCCCCTGCTAAGCTAATTGCGACATGCCTTGGGCGGTGGGCTTCTCTGAACTTCTGGCAGTCCAGTTTTGCGTGTCCCTTATACCCAGACAATATCTTATTCTGCGCCTTAAGGATGCCTTGTGTTATCTCCTCGGGAGGATCCCATTCTGGGAGTGTCATTTCGTCCCAAGAAATCTTCAAATCGCCGCTTTGTGCTCTCCAACAGAACAGACATTGCTGTGTGCAATAGAACAACGAGGGTGACATCTGGATGCATTGGTGAGAGTTTATTCCGTAGAATTTCTGCTTGTAACATGATCTGCCACCGGTTAACGCTTCGTGGAACCATTTGCACCGTTTAACGGCGGAATGCTCCCCTACCCGATGGTACTTCTGCTTTCTCAGGGCTTGAATAAGAGACGTTGGAACCAGCTTCTCCACTGCGAGTCACGTTTCCAGGGTAGGTTGGAAGCACTTAGTTAAACCGCTTTATTAAAACGTCGCGTTTTCGGCTCTTGTTTACACTGAAAAATTTGCTGCTATCATGCACAGTTTTGCTTTCTATTAGTCTTCTTTGGCATCCGCAATACCGCTGTCGATGCCTCCAGCTGCCAAGCAAAGGCAAAGTTTAAAATGTCCTCAATGCAGTAGAATGTCAATCTCGAAGAGTAAACCATACCGCGTATAGGAGATATCTGGTTTGAAAAACAAAGCCTTTACGATAACTCTCTTAGTCTTATTGAGCACCGCTTTTCTGTTCACTGCTACCTTCTGTCAAGGACAGCCTTTAGAAGGTGTAGCCATTGCCCAAATTACCTCTCAGGGAAACATTATTGCATACGGAAACGCTGAACAGCCTGTAACCTTAACAGGCACAATTACCACCTACAATGGTGGGTACAACGTTTACTTCAACGGTACCCTGATGGCAACTGGCTTCGCCCAAGGCTACAGCGTAGTTGCAAACTTCACTCTTCCAGAGTTTCCTGCAGGCGATTACCTCTTCACCCTTACTGATACCATGTCAGGAGTAGATGCTTCCTTCCCGTTCCCAATTTTGATTTCATACGCCATCAAACCAGTCAGTCCCACTTCACCGGCTCAACTGCAAGAGGGAAATAACGTTGTCCTCAATGTTACTGTGTTAGGCGGAGACATGAATAAAGTGTATAATGTGGAAATCCTCGTTTCTCCTCCAGCGGGGATAACCACTAACTACACAAAAACAATTTCCCTCCAGGCATCTTCGCTGGGAACAGCGGTGTATCTCGTCGCTTTCCCTGATGTAAGCTTCTCTCCTTCGAACGCCTCTACTGTCTTTGTCGGTACCTATGCCGTTTACCTCAACGCATCTCAGGACTTAGCACGAGGCGCATTCACAGTGGGTTTCACAGATGCGATTCAATATCATAGACAAGACACCGCTAGAATAAACGCTCCAGGCTACCAACCTAGTCAAGTCGCTTCAGTAGCCGTCAAATATAACGATAATGTAGTTTTCTCTCAGCAAGCCACGGCTTCAAGCCAAGGCGTCGTCTCGGCAACGTGGACTGTTCCATCGAACGTTTCCATTGGCACATATGCTATTGCCATTACTCCCCTAACTACACCCTCAAAACTCATCCCTGATCTGCAGACCTTCCAGATTCTCGGTTATCCCATCAACTTCCGAGCAACAAATTTGGCTGGCGAGGTTGTCCCTCAGATAACGGTTGAAGCATTCGATCAATCTACAGCCTCCACTCTCAGCGGAATTACGGACAAAAATGGAGTAGCCATAATATACATGGAAAAGGGCGTTTACACTGCAAACGTGTACTGGGATCAAGCCAAAGTGGGCGAAGCCCAAGTTACAGTAACTGGCGCCAATACCTATACGGTGTCTTGTGGGCTCACTGACTTGAAGGTTAAGGTTCAGGACAAAAACGGCGTTGTTATTCCTTTCGTCACCTTAGACTTGACTTATCAGTACACGTCCCGAACCGGGCAAAGCGTGTCGGGTAAAGCCAGTGGTCAAACGGACTTGTCGGGAGTTTACACATTTAATTCAACGTTGCCTGGGATAAGCTACTCTGTTGCCGCTTCAAAATACGCTACAATATTCAACGCTGGCAACAACTCAATAGGCGCTATACCTGCTCAAGCATCTTCGCAGGCAACAATTCTCTGCCCAGATGAAACTCTGACCCTGAAAACAGTGGATTACAAATTTGCTGTTCTACCTAACGCCCGGATAACTCTCATAGAGCAGGCAAGCGGAATCTTCTACAGCGTCACAACCGACAGCAACGGAAACGCGCAATTACCCGTCACCTTCGGACAATACCGAATTGAAGTTTACACATCCGCCAACGAGTTACTAAACGAAACTATATTGAACGTGTTAAGCAATTCCCAGATTCAAATTCAATGCGTCCTGTACAACGTTCCAGTCTCAGTCAAAGTAGTGGACTTCTTTGGAAACGGAATTGGTAACCTGAACGTTCAACTGAGCAGACAAGGGATGAACACGCTTTCAGCAACCACGCAGGCAGACGGAACTGTTGCGTTCAATGACATTATTGGCGGCAACGCGGAAATAGCAGCCTATCCCGCAGGCAATCAAAACGCTTACGTAGCCACCAACGTGCAAATAGACTCAGCGGCCCAAATAACGCTGACCATGGCAAAATACGTGGTCTTGGGTGGCGTCCTGATAGAGGCAAGCATGCTGGCAACAATAATCATAATAGTCCTAGCGATTCTCCTTCTAACAGGCGTCGAAATATTCAGAAGAGGCGGTTTCAAGCTAAGACGCAAACCCCAAAGTTAACATCAACAATGAAAAGTGTTCAGCAACAAACTTTATATTGCGTTCAAGAAATAAGCACATGAAGAATATTGAGGCACAGGAAATTCTACGACTAAACATTAGAGGTGTACTATTTGGCTCAAGCAAAAGCTTGTTTTCCAACCTGCCCATCTTTTAAATGCGGGAAAAACTCCGCTTTCTTCCGTCGTGACGGGGTCCAATGCAGTTGGACAGAAGAAATGTGCAACGTTGCAAATTGTACTTATTCACTTTGTCTGAAAAGACGTTTGCTACCGCATGGAATTTGCGGGGAAACAGTGAAGCGTCAGACGATCGAAAAGGATTTTGAAGACCTCATAGACACGCCGGTGAAGCTCAAAGGAAAGGCATTTCGCAAGTTTGGAGAAAGAGAACTCTACTAAACCCTATGAATAAAGGGTGGGTACAAAAGCAGAATAAAATGCGCGCTCAATACAAGCGCGTTTCTTTCTCTCTATTTTGCTTGAACGCGCTTAACAACAGGTGGCTTAACTTTCTTCAGAATTCGGTAACCGCAAATTATGCACTTAGTCTCTCCTCCGCGTAGATCCAGTTCTTCACCGGGAACTCTTGCACCGCAACGCATGCACTCATAAACAATTCCTGATTTTTCCATGAACTCTTCCTCTTCGTAGAAAGGAAACGTTTTTTGCTTTTAAACGTTTTCTGTGGTCAAAGCTGCATCGAAGGGCGAATCTTGCGGAAAAAACTCAAGAGAAGACTTAGCGAGACCACGGGAGACCGCGGAAACATTGGAATTTACAATTCTTTCGACGTTATAGGCGACATAGCAATTGTTAAACTGACCGATTCTTCAAAGACACAGGCAAAAAACGCAGCTGAAGCCATTATGAAATGCAACAAAGGTGTGAAGACGGTTTTAGCTCAAACCTCCAAAATCTCCGGCGAATACCGACTTCGGAACCTGACTTTCATAGGAGGCGTTGACAAAACTCACACGATCCACAGAGAGCATGGCTGCTTCTTCGCTGTGGACCTGGAAAAATGCTACTTCTCACCTAGGCTTTCAGGCGAAAGACTACGCGTAGCTCAACTAGTCAAGTCGAAGGAAACGGTTATCAACATGTTTTCGGGTGTTGGCTGCTTCTCCATAATCATCGCCAAAAAAATTCCTACAGCGAGAATTTTCTCAATAGACATTAACCCAGACGCAGTTGAGTTTATGCAGAAGAACATCAGAATAAATAGGGTTTTCGGAAAAGTAGTTCCAATACTAGGCGACTCCAAAATAATAGTCGAGGGCAGTCTCCAACACTCCGCTGATCGAGTTCTGATGCCACTGCCCGAAAAAGCTCTAGAATATTTACCCAGCGCCGTTTCCGCTCTCAAAACTTCAGGCGGTTGGATCCATTGTCACAGCTTTGAGCACGCAGCCAACCCCTCGGAATCAGCGGAGAAAGCTCACGCGAAAATTACCCAAAAATTGAAAGCCCTGAACGTCAATTTTGAAGTTCCATTTTCCCGCGTGGTAAGACCAGTCGGTCCTAACTGGCACCAAATCGAGGTCGACGTGCACGTGATATGCTGATAAGTTTTAATAGTTTGATGCCGCGATAGTTGTTCAAGTGGACTTTATGAAACGGAAACTAATGGATATTCTCGCTTGCCCAATCGACAAATATCATCCCCTTGACCTTCACGTTTTTGATGAGAAAGACGAAATTGTAGAGGGCTTAATCGTCTGCCCCAAGTGCCATCGATGGTATCCCATACGAGAAGAGATCCCCGAAATGCTGCCCGACGAGTTAAGAAAGGACGCCGAGGATTTGCCGTTTTTGAAGAAATGGAAAGACAAAATCCCAAAAGATATTGTCACCGAAGGCAAACCCTTCAACCTGAAAGGGTAATGAGGTAAAACCTGTTTTCGGCTACTTCAGTTTCACGGCTGCGTTTTTGGCCGAAGACTGAATAGCCGCAATAGCAACTTGTAATGCTTTGTAGCCATCTGTCCCTGTCACAAGCGGCCTTTTCTTTTCCAATATGCAGTCTGCGAAGTGCTGCAACTCTGCCTTTAGGGGTTCTTGGAATGGGATTCGGGGCTGCAGTGTTTCTTTGGCATTTTCAACCCACAGCTCCTGAGTGACGTAGTCTAAACGCATGATGGCGTCGCTGCCGGTTACGTTAAGCGTCCGCGTTTTGTAAGGGGTTAGCCAATTTGACTCTATAAAAGCGCTTTTTCCGCTTTCATAGGTGAGCATTATCTGGGCGTAGTCTTCGAACTTCCTGTGCTTCATGCTTCCCAATTTCGCATATACGCTGACTGGATCATCGTTTGAGATGAAACGCATCACGTCGATGTCGTGAATCGCCGTGTCCTTAACAACGCCTACGTCGCCTATCCGTTCAGGCCATTGAGAGACCCGCTTCGCAGTTGCTGAAACCATCTCCCCAATTTTTTTGGAAGCGACTGCCTCGCGAATCTGTTGAAGCCCAGGGATAAACCGCATCAAGAAACCCACCGTCAGATGCAAGCCATTTTCCTTAGACGTTTCCAGGAGCTCTTGGGCTTGCTTCGTGTTAGTCGCCATGGGTTTCTCAACGAGAACATGTTTTCCCGAGTGGAGACTTCTGAGTGCTTCCTTCGCCAACATCGTTGACCATGTGCAGACGCTAACTGCTTCAATTTCGGGATTCTTCAGCATACTTGCACTGCTGGTGTAGGCCTTGGCACCAAATTGGTTCGCGATGGCTTTGGCGCGGTCGGCGTTTACGTCGCAGATTGCAACCAAGTTTGTGCATTCGAGTTCCTCGTAGACTCTCGCGTGATTTCTTCCCCAGAAACCCGTTCCGATCACAGCTACGCCAAGCTTCTTCATTTCTTCCAAGCGCCTCTTCCCAAACCGCGGTAAGTGAACCCGCCGCACGCAACCTTTTCAGGTTCAACCACTCCAACTAGATCTACAAGTGCGGCTGGTGACCTCATTAGCGCACGGAGCTTCTTAAGGTTTAACCGCTTAAGCTGGTCCTGCATAGCAACGAGAACTACACAATCGGTTCCTTCGACAGTCTCATTCAAGGTTTTCCTAAAGGAAGACTCATCAGACTGCTGATCAACCGAACCGGCGGGGTCGTACCGAGTGACCTTCGCACCTTTTGCCTTCAGCAACTCCGCAAACGAGGCGGCGGCTGTTCCAGCTGCAACCTCTCCCAGCAACGCGACCTTGGCCCTTCTTAGCGTTTTTCCGGTATCCCGCAAAGCATCCTGAACAAGACTAGTGGCATGCCTAGCCTTATCCTCGTTAACTTGCGTAGCAAGTGCGGGAAGCCGAAGCTTCACATTCAGGTTTTCTGCGTTTTCAAGTAGCAAATATGTTTCGTTGCGACTGGTCTCCTCTGAAATAGTGGGCAATAGGCTTTCTTCGCAAGCATTGTTTTCTAGCAGCTTGAGCGTCTCAACATAGTCTAATCCAGCACTTTCACAGAACACAGCTAATTCATTAGTCAAAGCCTCGTTTACGTCACGCCTAACTGCGGCTAAAAGCACCGCTAACTCCGCCAACTTAACGTTGAAGCTCTTTTTCACGCCCTTTTTCGCTATTTGCTGAAAAATCAAGGCTGCAGAATTCAAACTGAACTTGTCGTTTGCAGCAACGATTACTTCCTGATCCCCAATCTGCTTTTGTGAATGTCCTGCAGAGCTAAATTCGGGATTGTACGCCAGCCCAAAATCCTCCCCCGCTTTAAACCCTGATGCGTTCTCGATGTTTTCCTTAATTATATTCCCAAAGGAACCCAACCCCGCTACTCCACAGTAAACGACCAGACTTCCTTTCTGAAGTTCCGCGCCGACTTGTCTACAGACTCCTTCAACTTCGGAGGCGTCGGAGTCTTTTTTCTTATCAATCTTTGCGTCTACAGTTATGAATACCACGTTAGTATTTGAGATGGCTGCTTTCAGGTCGCTAGTCGTGTTAAGCTGCTCTTTTCTGAGTAGACTCTTAAGTTTGGCTTCTGCTTGGCGATCACCGAGCTGAAATTGACCCTTCGATAACCGTCTAATTACGCTTTGATCCGCATCTGCAAAAACGACTTTGAACCCTGACTCGGCGAAAGCTAAGGCATAGAAAACTGCTTTTTGTCCGCATCCGACAAAAGTTATTTTGTGTCCTCCCCGTTTCTCGGGCGTGTCTACGTCTTCGGGTTTAATATTTAATACTGCGGGCAAGGTTTCACCTTTCAACAGAGTCGGCATGTTCTCTCTAAATGGTTCTGAGGATCTTTTCAAGCTTTACGGTGTACTCTTTAACCAGCATCACCGCTCTCTGCTGCGTTTTCGCTTCTGCGTACATTCTGTAGGCAGGTTCCGTTCCGCTTGGGCGAACTAGAATGGCGCTTTTGTCTGGGAACCAGATTTTCACGCCGTCCAAAGTGTTCACGTTCATGCTCTTAACCTGCTCCAGAAGGTTATCAAGCACCTTCGTCTTCTTTTCCTCGGGGCACTCGATTTTTCCCTTTTCTATGAAATACTGCGGCTGCTCCGCCACTAGCTGCGAGAGTCTCTTGTCCGTTTTCGACATGATACCAAGGATCAGAGCTGTGGTCATGGCTCCGTCACGAACTGCTTGGTGAGGACCGTAGAAGACTCCTCCGTTTTCTTCGCCGCCTAACTTTGCTTTAATTTCTTTCATCTTCTGCGAGACCGTGACGCTTCCAACTTTGGTCCAGACAATTTCTCCTTTGTACGCGTCTGCTATGTCTTTGATGAGCGTGGACGAGCTGACAGGAGTTACTACCTGTGAATTGGGGTTTTCAAGAAGGAATTGTTTCAGCACGACCCCAAAGCTCTTGTCTCCCATGTGAATCTGCCCCGTTTCGTCCACGAAGATGGATCGGTCAGCGTCACCGTCAAAAGCTACCCCCAAATCAGCACCCAAAGCTCTTACTGTCTTGGCAAGGTCCTCGAGGTTTTCTGGTCGGGGCTCGGGCATCCTCCCAGGGAAAGTGCCGTCGATATTCGCGTTGAGGCTGCTGACTTTGCAGCCTAGGTCCCGAAGAAGAGCGGGGGCGGTCAACCCTCCGACGCTGTTTGCCGGGTCAACAACAACGTGATAGTGTTTTTGGGCGATTTCGGTGATGTTCACGTGTTCTTTGATGGCTTCCACGTACTCGTCTTTTATGCCTGCCAAGTCTTGGGTGGAACCGAGTTTATTCCATGCGGCGAAATCGGTTTTTTCCTTGAAGTAAGCATTTTCTATGTCAATTTCCTGTTCGTGGTTGATTTCAATTCCGTCGCTCCAGATAACTTTGATGCCGTTGTACTCAGGAGGGTTATGGGAGGCGGTTATAATGACCCCGCCGTCCATCCCATGGTTTTTTACTGCGAACTGTAATGCAGGTGTGGGCGCCATGCCAACAGAGTAGGCGTTGCATCCTGTGGCGGTCAACCCTGAGATTACGGCTTTGGAAAACATTGGTCCGCTTGTTCGGGCGTCGTAACCGACAAGTAAGTTCTTTCTGCCGCCGAAGAATGTGCCAATTGCGCACCCAACTCTAACTGCCATTTCAGGCGTGAGATCTTTGTTAACGGTCCCCCGGATGCCGTTTGTTCCGAAAAGTTTGTTTTGGCTCATGATTTTCGGTCTCCGCTGCATGAGTAGACACATGCGGGTTTCTAATATGCTTTTTTGGTTTGCCTTTTCGACTAATTAGCAGAAGGTCTCATAGTTCCCCGCTTAATCGCCACGAAAAACATTGCTGCAAAAGCAGTTCCCTCTTACCTAAGTGACTTCTTTGGCCGGGCACACGTAAACTTTGCTCGCCAAGCAAACACCGTCTTTGACTTTTGCGTGGTCCGCCACTATACAGCCTTCGGAGATTTTGGCCTTTTTCCCGATTCTTGCTGCTTCGCCAATCAGAGCTCCTTCGATGGTTGCATCATCATCTATTGTTGCATCTTCAAAAACGACTGAATCCCGTATCTGCACATTCTTGCCAACTGTCACGTTTCTTCCTAAAACGGCGAATGGTCCAATAATTGAGTTTTCACCTACTTCAACATCTTTTCCTATGGCAATAGGGCTTTTGCAGACAAATTTCGAGTTTTTTAACTGTTTGTCGGCGCAAGTCCTGAGGAGCATCTTGTTCGTCTGCAAATACTCTTCAGGCTTTCCTATGTCAATCCACATTCCGCTTGTCTTGTACCCGTAGAGCGCGTTTTCCTCCGCTAAACGTGGAAAAATTTCTCGCTCCATAGAGACCGCTCGCCCAGATGGAATGTAATCAAAAATCCGTGGACTAAAAACGTAGACGCCGGCGTTTATCAAGTTGGTCGGCTCCATTCCTTTCGGCGGTTTCTCAACGAACCGTTTGATGCGATTTTCCCCTGCAAGTTCAGCGACACCGTACCTATTGGGATCCTCCGCTTCATGCAACGCGATTGTCGCCACAGCTTTGCCTTCCGAGTGAGCTTTCAGAATTTCCCGGTAGCTAATATCGGTGATTAGGTCTCCGTTCAAAACCAAAAAGGGGTCTTCATGTCCCAGCTGTTTCTCGGCTTTCTTTATAGGTCCCGCCGTGCCCAGCGGCATCTTTGGTGGGTCATGCGAAAATTTCACGGTTAACCCGCACTTGCACAAGCGCTGCTGTTTGATGTGGAATTCAGTAAGTTTGTTTACCGCTAATATAACTTCGTCGACACCATTACCGGCAAGTTTTTCGTATGTCCATTGAAGTAAAGGCTTGTTGATTATGGGGAAAAGAGCTTTAGGTCTGGTACACGACAGCGGTCTGAGTCTTGTGCCGAATCCGCCTATCAAGATTAACGCCTTCACCGTCTGTCCCCTCGCGAATTACTTACTATTCGCTGGGTTTCGGATATAAACAGTTTGAAACTGGAGTGGCTACTCCCACTCTATAGTTGCTGGCGGCTTATGCGTAATATCGTAAACGACACGAGTAACCTCGGGGATTTCATTGGTTATTCTGGTGGAAATCTTCTCCAGCACCTGGTACGGAATCTGCGCGAAGTTGGCGGTCATGGCTTCACGACTCTCCGCAACCCTGACAGCCACAACATACCCGTAAGCCCGAGAGTCACCCCTCACTCCAGTCGCTTTAGTATCGGTCAACACGGCAAAGTACTGCCACAAATTTTCCGCAACACAACTCTTCTCTATTTCTTGGCGAACGATGGCATCGGCTTTCTTGGTTATTTCAACTTTTTCCTCTGTCAATTCGCCGATGATTCTAACCGCTAAACCAGGTCCAGGAAAAGGCTGCCTATTTACGAGTTCTCGAGGTAGGTTGAGCATGACCGCGACTTTTCGTACTTCATCTTTGTAGAGGTCGCGTAAGGGCTCTACAATTTTTTTGAAATTTATTTTCGAAGGCAAACCGGCCACGTTGTGATGAGATTTTATAACATCCGAGTTTTTCCTGAAGCCTGACTCGATGCGGTCAGGGTATATGGTTCCCTGAAGCAGGTACTCTGCTCCTGATTTCTTGGCCTTCTCTTCGAAGACTCGGATGAATTCTTCCCCAATGACCTTCCGTTTCTTCTCTGGGTCAGAAACGCCTCGAAGTTTATCCATGAACCGTTGTTGAGCATTTACCAATGACGAAGTTTATGTTGAAGTCTTCAAAGGTGTCGCTTTGATGGCTTCGGGTTCACCTTCACGCATGAAACCGTGATCAACAAAAATCGCGGTCAGCTTATCACGCAATGCCTCGGCTGCTAATGCTGTGGCTACACTGGAGTCTATGCCTCCGCTTAAACCTATGAGGGCTTTGGAGTCGCCAACGTTCGCCTTGATTTCTTCAACCATTTTTTCGATGAGGTCTTCCATTTTCCAGTTAGCTTCGCAATTGCAGACTTCGAAAACGAAGTTGCGGAGCATGAGGGCACCGTTTTTTGTGTGCACAACTTCTGGGTGCCACTGCAAACCGTAGATGGGTTTCTGCTTGCTGCGGTATGCGGCGACTGGGCAGCTTTCGGTATGCGCCAAAACCTCGTATCCAGCGGGCAGTTCTGATACGGTATCGCCGTGGCTCATCCAAACGGTTTCTTTACTGCCCAAACCTGCCAAGACGCCAACTGGTTTGTCTATGTCAACCTGCGTTATGCCGTATTCCCTGCATGCGCCACGCGAAACTTTTCCGTTAACGATCTGCGCAATGAGTTGATGTCCGTAGCATAACCCTAATAACTGGCAGGTTCAACTGCAGAATGCCAGGGTCGATGCGTGGTGCGTCTGGCTCGTAGACGCTTGAGGGACCACCTGAAAGAATTAGGCCTTTGATGTTGAATTTCTGGTTTAGAGCTTGAATTTCGGCGGGAGTGATCTGATGGGGAACAATTTCAGAGAACACGCCGTGTTCCCTGATTCGTCTACCGATGAGGTGGCAGTATTGTCCTCCGAAGTCAAGAACAAGAATCGTATCGTATTTTGTTTGCATTTTGCCCGGGCTCACGGTTACTATTTGGGGTTCAGTCTAGCTAATTTAAGATTGCTCCCTTTCTTTTGGTGATTTCAGTCCGTACCTTTTGGACGACTGGCGCGCCTGCCTGCCGTCGAGAAACAGCTAAACTTTTATAAACTTACTTATCTGATAATTAAAAGAACGTTTCAAAAAGGCATGGTTCATTGGAAAAACGTGCAGGAGACAAATGTAATGGACCTTAAATGAAATCGACCACAAAATCTTGAAGGCGCTCTTGGAGGATGCTCGGTTCTCAAGCAGGCAGATAGCCAAGAACGTCGGCGTATCGGTGGGCACAGTGCTTTCTAGAATAAAGAAGATGGAAGACGAGGGCCTAATCAAGGGTTACTCAGTCATCCTCGACCACGAAAAATTAGGGTACGAGTTAACCGTCGTAACCGAAATAACCGTGGCGAAGGGCAGGCTCGTTGAAACCGAAAATGAGGTAGCCAAGATTCCGAATGTATGCGGCGTCTACGATGTGACAGGTTTAACGGACGCGGTTATCGTCGCGAAATTTAAAAGTCGAGAGGACCTAGGTGCGTTTACGAAGCGACTGCTAACATTACCTTATGTTGAGCGAACCAACACACACGTAGTCCTAACCACAGTGAAAGAGAACTTCCGCCTCATTTAAGGGTCAGGTTCTTCTCTTAATGGTTGTTTCTTTCTTTTCTGATGTTCTGTTCAGGCTGCGCTATAGTTATCCTCGTGTTTGACGGTACCGGCGACGTTATCCACACGTTCCCACCTATGACCACGTTGTCGCCTATTACCGCGTCCGGGCCCAGCAATGTAGCTCCAGAATAGATGACTACGTTGTTTCCGACAGTTGGGTGTCTTTTTCTGCCCTTGATTATTTTTCCTTTTTCGTCTTTGGGGAAACTCAACGCGCCCAGGGTGACGCCCTGATAAATTTTGACGTTGTTGCCAATTTCCGTGGTTTCGCCGATCACCACGCCCGTGCCGTGGTCAATGAAGAAGTTATTGCCGATTCGGGCACCTGGGTGAATATCGATTCCGGTTAGCGAATGCACGTGTTCACTCATTATTCTCGGGATTAGGGGGACGCCACGAAGGTATAGTTCATGTGCAATTCTGTACGTAGTTATGGCCAAAATGCATGGATAACTGAGGATAACTTCTTCCGCGCTGACAGCTGCGGGGTCCCCGTTATAGGCAGCTTCCACATCCCCGCTTAGCATCTGCCTTATCTCTGGGATCTTCTCAAGAAGCTCTTTGACAACAACTTGCGCTTGGCTATGGCAAATGTCCTCGGGGCACTCCTTTATCTTTCTGCAGATGTGTTTGAGGCTTTTTTCCACTTCTACGGTTAGTTTCGCGTAGACTGACGTTAAGATGTTGCCGATTACGTATTTCACGTTCGACTTGGTTATTTCCGACTTGCCCAAGTAACCTGGGAAGAAAACTGTTAGTAGATCTTCTAGGACTTCGATGACGGTTTTTTTGGATGGAAGATCTTTTCCCTCAAGATGGTCCATGCCTCCGAATGTTTCGTAGTTCCTAATTACATCATCGACTAGTTTGGGTAAGCTCAACTCAACCCAGTTGTCTGCGGGCTTCACCTCGCATGTCATCAGTTTATGAAGCATTTTCTCTGAATTCCAAGTGTACAACTCGCCGTCTCTCTTTTTTGTTTCTGTGCCTTTCGAAATGGGCTTGTTTGGCTTTGAAGTCATAAAGCTTGCCTTCCTTGTCTATTTGGAAAAGGAGAGATATAAGAGAAGCGTCCCAATCTCTTGGAGACAAATAGAATTTACCAATAAGAAGAGCACCTGCAATCCGCTATTACGCCGCAACCAGCGCGAGAATTCTCCCAGAAAGAAACGATTGCCGTACGAGCCCAAAAGCCGACATAAAGTCTTTTAATATGCATCCTGATTCTATATCTGCTCCATCGATAGCAGCCTGCAAGTAAAGCGGAGGTCGCCCAGCATGGTCAAAGGCGTAGGCCTGAGGCGCCTATCCCGCAGGGGTTCGTGGGTTCAAATCCCACCCTCCGCACCAACCTCCAACCAAAATGAAGCGTTTACTCGCGGGTTCTATTTTTCGCAAAGCTAAGTTTGTCCTCCGAGAGCTTCGATGTTCGCGACTTCTCCTGTGTCCCCCCAAACGCCCACAGCTATGACGTTTACTCCACCAGGGTATGTTTTATCAAGATGCAAGGTGACATACCAATAAGGGAACAACGTCAAATTCTCTGTCTTCGGGTGAGGATAAAATTCCGCTGAAACTGGAGCATCTAAGACCGTGAAACTGGATATTTGTGTGCCGTTCGAATTCCAGGTGAAGGAAATTGCAGCGCTTTTTGCGATTTGAATTGCCTGTTCTTTGGATATGTCCACTTGCGCGTCTGCAACGCTGTACAAGAACCAGTCATCGCTCAACTCAGTTACGACATGGTTCTGCAGCACGATATGTACTCTTTTGCCAGAGTAGTCTTCTCCGTTCTGAGTGTATTGCAAGGTAATCTCCGCGTTGTCTCCGAACGATGAGACCTTCAGCTTTGTGTTACCCATGGTCAGTTCGTCTGTAGTTCCGTTCAGAGACGCTAAGAGTGTGTTCATTTCGTCGAGGTAAGAGTCACCAGATGCTGATTTGTATCTTTGAAGGATCGCGCCGGCTGCATGCATGGTGTCTGTCGATTGAGGTTCAGTATAAGATGGAGGAAAGTTGGGCAAGCCTTCCAGCTGGTCTAGCTTAAAGAGTGAGAGGTGGTTGTTCCTAAACCTCATAGTTAATTCTATTCTGCTTACATTGTTCACAAGCGAGTACTTGCTTACCTCTTCAATGACTCCGCCTAAGTCGCCACGGGCTTCCGCTGTGTGGCTTATCAAGGTCGCCTGGTATTTCGAGACATCAATTTGAACGACGTTTTTGAGGATATTCATCGCTTGGTTTCCGGAACCGCTCCAAGACAACAACTGCTCGTTCAAAGCCCTTACTTTTTCATAGTCTTGGCGAAGGCTCGAATAGTTGGTTGACAGCTGGTTGAACGTTGCGAATTGGACAAAAGACATGCTTGCGAAAAGTAAAGTGGCTATTGTGAACACGAGGAAAAACGTTTTCCATCGGATGGGCAAGGCTGAGAAACGGTTAGCATGGATGTCTGGGACTTCTTCAGCGCCTTTCATCATAGTCACGGAAGCTTTCCCAAAGCTGGACAACTTATATTTTCCGTCATCTCCCTTAACGACGAGTTCCCCCAGATTTTCAAGGTGATACGTTAGGTGCGAACTGGGTATTGCAAGTGCTTCGAGCATTTGCGAGAATGTCATGGTTGTGTCCGAAAGCATGCGGAGTATTTTCCGACGAGCTGGATGCTTTAATGAGCTAAACATGATCGAGTATGTTTCTTCCTCTGAGCCTGACATTCCGACCCCTTGGACAGTAATGTAGCGTGACTCCTTTAGAACTTATCTCAAAAAGTCCATTAACAGTCGGTCAACAAACTTGAGCAGACCATGAAAAGTTAGTAGTCATTTCTTTTGACAAGAAATCTTTACAAAAACCGTTTTATCCAAAACCCTATCCAGTAGTATTTGTCTGAGGCTTCAAAATGAAAGGACCTGTAACCCGGCAAAGATGTTCCCTGGCGGAAGCCCCCCCGCTTGCGCTCGATGCCAAGGTAAAATGCGTGACTGTACTGGTTTTTGAGCAATCGGGAAGAACAGTTATCCAACCACTTGTAACAAACGAAGACGCCCTGACCGTTCAAGAACTATTGCAGAATGAAACGCTGGAAGTGTGGCTACCCAACGGCAAAGTCGACCCTTTCCAGTTTGACATTGCCATCCTGAAGTACAGGCAACTCATGCAGCCTTCAACTATGTGCAGCAGGACACAAAATCATTTGTGTCTAAAGAACACTTTTGACACAATAGTTGCTTGTGAGCAGTGCCCACTCAGCGTCGATGGAGTCGAAGACTAGTGGCAAAGGACACTGTGCTCAGCTTTCCAACCGTTTTCTTGGTTGCGGAGTGAGCCATATGTCAAAAATTCCCATAAAGGATGTGGTTGAATGACGAGTAAAGCTCCTCTCTACATGGTGACCTGGCGATGCACCCGAAGATGTGTCGGTAAGTGTCAGTATTGCAGCTATACCCCTCCTGTGAGACCTGAACAAGCAGAAGTTAACACAAAAATCGGGTACAAAATAGTCGATGAAGTGTATGACTTCGGCTCTCCATGGTTTGGTATAAGCGGCGGGGAACCCCTTGTTCGAGAAGATATTTTCGATGTAATCGAATATGCTAAACGCATCGGATTCGAAGTTAGCCTGATAACTAGCGGATTTGCCTTTGATGAACAAAGACTTAACAAGCTCGTCAAGAACGAGGTTCACACGGCAGTTAGCGTCGACGGGACACCAGAATCAAACGACAGAATTAGAGGCAAGGGAAGCTACGACAAAGCTCTTTTCGCCCTAAAGAAACTCTCTGAGAACGGCATTTTGGACTGCATCGTAACAACCATGACGAAGTACAATATCAAAGATATGGAGCACACTACGAAGCTGGCTGCGGAATACGGCGCAAGAATGGTCGTCTATCATAACTTGGTCCCTGTGGGCAGAGCTAGCGTGAACATGCCTGACTTAGCGCCTACACCTGATGAATACGAAACTGCGTTGAATCAAATCTACGATCTTCAAGTGGCTTACGCAGGAAAAGTCAAGGTCAACGTCTATGCGCCCTTCTACGCAAGGATTGTGCGCCAGAGAAACCCGACTGATTTCTGGGATTGGTTTAGGAATGGCTATCTGGGTAAATGTAGCATAGGCGGCAACTACATGAGCGTAACCGAAAACGGCGATTACCGTGCGTGCGGATTTCACGAGGGCCACCGGATAGGAAATGTGAAAGACAAATCTCTGAGAACGGCCTGGAACGAACTGCAGCATGATGAATTGCACTTAAAACTACGTGACAAAAGCAACATAAAGGGTAAATGTGGCATCTGCGAATACCGCGAAATCTGCGGCGGATGCAGAACACGCGCCGAATACTACACAGGCGACCTATTCGAATCCGACCCAGCCTGCAACTATATACCAAAAATACTGCAGGAAGAATAGGCAAGTCCAACTGTGTTCTCTCTTCTCTATTTGGGGAGCCAAATTTCCGGACCGCTTCTACTCATAGAGGTGCTTTTTCTTTCAGGGGCTACTATTATCTTAATTTGGTTGGGCGGAGGGCAATTTGGTTGCAACTCGCTTCTTTGCCGAAATTAGTAGGAACGGATTAATAATCCAACCGCGCGAAAAAACTGGGGGCACGAGTCGCGGCTGTCAGAGTCGTGCAGGCAGGGGAGAATTAAGCTTTGGTAGAATTTGTTGTAACCCAAAGCTTAACGAAGGAGTACAGGGATGTTAACGCAGTTGAAGACTGCGCACATGTGTTTAGATCCAATATTTGGGGGAATGTTGTATAACTAAATCGGATAAGCCTGCTGCGGCGGAATCGGTTGAGGATAAGAAGGAGGACCAGAAATTGAAAGAGGAAGAGAAGAAAACCAAAGCTAGGATTCGGACGCGAGGTCCCTATCGAAAAGCCCATGCAAATTGGTGAAATTGAACCCAGAGCCGGGGCTTTCCAGATTTTTGGTTCTTCTCGTCAGCAGGAATTGCTCGCCTATCTAAACATAATCCAAACAAGTGATTTCTCATTAATTTAATTTTATATAGTAAGACCACCATTGTATCTCCGCCGTAGAAAAATCTTACAATCGCTTAAATATGGACCGTTGGGAGAAAAACAGGAATGTTGAAGGATGATAATCGCAAAACTATGCTTGACAAAGTAATGGAAGATCACAATTTCGAGGAGAGTTCCCTTCTAGAGATTCTTCACAAAGCCCAAGATCTGTATGGCTACCTTGACAAGAATTTAATGACATACATTGCAAAGGCTTTACAGCTTCCTCCGAGCCACGTGGTTGGAGTTGCAACGTTTTACAGTTTCTTCAAACTCAAAGCCCCGGGTGAGCACGTGGTCACAGGCTGCTTAGGCACCGCCTGCTACGTTAAAGCAGTGGATGATATAATGACTGCAATCGAACATGACTTCAACGTGAAACGTGGGGGCTCAACCCCGGACGGCAGGCTTTCGCTATTTATCACAAGATGCATCGGCGCATGCGCCATGGCACCCAACATCATCGTGGACGACGAAGTTATTGGAAAAGCCACTAAAGAAGTCGTGCTTGAACGTGTACGATTAGCACTTGAAGGTGGAGGTCGGGGACATTGAAGCTAGCTGATTTGCAGAAGATAGCGGAGCACGAAGTCGATTTCCAGAGAGCCTACAAACACCGCATCAACGTTTGTTGTTCCAGTGGCTGCGTTCCCTTCGGTGCGCTGAAGGTGCTGAAGGCGTTTGAGGAAGCAGTTAAGGAATTTGGTGTCGAAAAGGAATGTAAAGTTGCCCGAACAGGGTGCGTGGGCACCTGCTCAGTGGGTCCAGCCGTGATTATCGAGCCCGGTGACTACCTATATCAAAGCGTTACTCCCGAAAAAGTTCGAGAGATAGTGCGCGACCACATCGTTCTTGGTTTGCCTATGAAAGATATGCTTTACCGTAACGAAGCTTTCTTCAAGAAACAGCAGCGTTTGGTTCTGAGGAACGCGGGCAAGATTGATCCTTCGAGGATTGAGGATTATATCGCGATGGGTGGATACTCTGCCATCGTCAAGTGTCTGGCGACGATGACTCCTCAAGGCGTTATCTACGAAGTTACTCGCAGTGGTCTTCGGGGAAGAGGCGGCGCAGGCTTCCCTACAGGGCAAAAGTGGAGCCTGGTCGCACGATCGCATAGTACTCCTAAATACATTGTTGCAAACTTGGACGAAGGCGACCCTGGTGTCTTTGCGAACCGAACTCTAGCTGAAGCTGATCCACACGCTATCTTGGAAGGTATGCTAATAGCTGCATATGCGGTGGGTGCCGAGAAAGGCTACATCTATATTCGCGCGGAATATCCTCTTGCCATTCAAACGCTTGCAGAAGGCGATTGCTCAAGCAAGAGCGATGTCTCTTCTGGGTGACAGCGTGCTTGAGATGCCGTTCAAGTTTGACTTGGAGCTGCGTTTCGGCGCGGGTGCTTTCGTTGCAGGCGAAGAAACGGCGATTCTTGCTTCAGTTGAGGGACGAAGAGCCATGCCTCGACCACGTCCTCCTTACCCGGCGAATTCAGGTTTGTGGGGTAAGCCAACGCTCATTCAGAACGTGGAAACTCTGGCGAACATTCCCATGATTATCCAGAATGGCGGCGAATGGTTTTCCAGAGTAGGCACATCGAAATGCTCAGGCACAAAATGCTTCTCGTTAACTGGACAGATTAACAACCCAGGTCTAATCGAGGTCCCAATGGGCATCACGCTGCGGGAAGTGGTCTATGAAATCGGCGGCGGAATACAAGACAACCGACCGTTCAAAGCGGTCCTTGGTGGGTGGTCCATCAGGCGGCTGCTTGCCGGAAGCGCTTTTGGATTTGCCAATAGACTATGATTCTTTAACAAAGGTTGGTGCCATCATGGGTAGCGGCGGTATCGTAGTTATAGACGACCAGTCATGCATGGTGGACACTGCTAAATTCTTCACGGACTTCTGTGTGGAAGAGTCCTGCGGGAAATGTGTTCCTTGCAGAGCCGGACTTGGTGAAAGTCAAGGAGATTTTTGAACGGAATAACAAACGGAAGCAGGCAAAATGGAAGACATAGCCGCGCTGGATAAGTCTGGAAACTACATCAAAGAGGCAAGTCTCTGCGGTTTAGGACAGACTGCTCCGAACCCAGTGTTGACAACTCTGCGGTACTTCCGAGACGAATACGTCGAGCACATAGTAGACAAGAAATGCCGTGCGGGCAAGTGTTTCAGGAACCTGGAGACAGCAGGAGGCTGAAGAACAATGAGCGTTGGAACAGTCAAACTGAAAATCGACAACATCGAAGTGACGGTTCCAGAGGGAACAATGATTCTGAATGCGGCAAGGGCCAATGGCATAGTTATTCCCACACTCTGTGACTTGGAAGGGTTGACTGGCTACGGCGGTTGCCGTTTGTGCATGGTGGAGATTCACGGTTCACCAAAGCTGTTTGCCGCTTGTGTTACCCCCGTAAGCACGGGTATGGAAGTTGTTACCCAGTCCGACAAGCTTAAGGAATACCGCAAAATGGCTGTTGCAGTTCATTCTTGCCGAGAGAACCCACATCTGCTCCGTCTGCGTGCTCAAACAACGCATGCGAACTGCAGAAACTCGCAACGAGCTCGGCGTGGACCACGTCATGTTTGAACGCGAATGGACCAGCTCACCAATTGACAGTACACATGACTTTCTTGGTGATTGACCGAAACCGATGCATCCTGTGTACGCGCTGCGTTAGAGTTTGCGACGAAATCGAAGGCGTTCACACGTTGGATTTGAAGATGCGCGGCAAAGATGAACAGGTCATAATTGATCTTGACGACGCGTGGGGCGAATCTCCACCTCTTGTACTTCTTGTCGGAAATGCGCGAAGGTCTGTCCAGTCGGAGCAATTTACGTGGAAGGTGAAGCATTGTCGGAGACCAAGGATAAGAATATTGCAGAGTTCGTTTTGTCAAGGAGGAATCGGTAATGGCAGCATCCAACTAAAGTGCGCGTTGCGACAATTTGGCTTAGCGGCTGCTCAGGCTGCCACATGTCATTTTTAGACCAAGATGAAGCCTTGATAGACTTGGCACAGCAAATCCAGCTCGTTTACAGCCCAATCGTGGACGTGAAAGTTTTCCCCGAAGACGTGGATGTTACCTTGGTTGAAGGCGCCGTTGCAAACGAAGACCAAGAGGAACTTCTCAAATTTGCGCAGAGCCAGAACGAAGATTCTGATTTCGTTAGGCGACTGCGCCGTGACTGGCAACGTTACGGGTCTGCGGAACGCCTGGAGCGAAAGCCCTCAGCTGCTGTCTTGAACCGCGCGTATGTTGAGACGGCTGATGTGAACCCACAAATTCCCAACTGACGTGCCAGCGTTGCTGCCTAAGGCGCTTCCGCTGCATGAAGTCGTCAAAGTTGACTTTTATATTCCAGGGTGCCCGCCGCCTGCAGGACTCATAAACTGGGTTATCGGTCGACTGATGCGTGGGTTACCCGTTAACATGGAAGGGAAATCCAAGTTCGGATAATACTGGAGGAATGAACGATGAAAGAAATAGTCATAAACCCAATCACACGAATAGAAGGACACGCCAAAGTAACAATATTCCTCAACGAAGACTCTGTCCGTAAGAGAAGCCCGGTTCCAAGTCACTGACTTCAGAGGCTTTGAAAAATTCAGCGAAGGCCGACCCTTCTACGAGATGCCTAGCATAACCTCTCGAGCTTGCGGAATCTGCCCCGTCAGCCACTTGCTCGCTTCGGCCAAGGCGTGCGACGAAATCGTTGCCGTGAACGTGCCCAGAACCGCAGTGCTACTGCGCCGACTTATGCACATGGGACAAATGATTCAATCACACGCTCTGAACTTCTTCCACCTATCCGCGCCAGACTTCCTCTTGGGTATGGATGCTGACCCTGCGACCAGAAACGTTTTTGGCTTAATAGAAAAACAACCTGAATTAGCTAGACAAGGCATTAGGCTCCGAAAGTTTGGTCAAGAAATCATCGAAAACGTCGCAGGCAAAAAAATACACTCCAGCGAATGGATTGTTCCTGGCGGTGCAAAGTGGCCTCTGACAAAGGAACGTGCGGACTATTTGAAGTCAAACCTGCATGAAGCTTTGGCGACGACGTCTGCAGACAATTACGATGTTCAAGAGTTGGTTTTCCAGCTGCACCGAAGAAGTCGAGACATACGGAGACTTCCCATCCTACTATCTAGGCTTAGTTACGGCGGATGGTGGGTTGGAAATGTACGATGGCAACATACGCGTTGTTGATCAACGATGGCAACATCGTGGCGGACCAGCTTAAACCCCGACAAATACTTCGAGTACATAGGCGAAGCAGTTGAGCCTTACAGTTACATGAAGTTCCCCTACTACAAGCCTCTTGGGTACCCAGATGGTATGTACCGCGTTGGGCCACTCGCCAGACTAAACATAAGTTCGCACTGTGGAACACCACTGGCAGACCAGGAGTTGAAGGAATTCAAGAAGATGGGCAAAAACGGCATCGTCCAAAGTACCTTCCACTATCACTACGCCCGGCTCATCGAAACGCTCTTCTGCATCGAAAAAACAAAAGAACTACTTGAAGACTCCGAAATCTTGTCAGAGCGGGTTTGCCGTAAAGTCTACGTAAACAACAGCGAAGGCGTAGGCGTCGCAGAAGCTCCCAGAGGCACCTTGATTCACCACTACAAAGTAGACGAGCAAGGTATGATTACAAAGGTCAACATGATAATCGCAACGGAACACAACAACCTTGCCTACAACAGAGCCGTTACACAGGTGGCACAGAAGTATGTGAAAGCAGAAACCCTCGACGAAGGTATGCTTAACCGTGTAGAGTCGGTTATTCGAGCCTTTGACCCCTGCCTAAGCTGCGCCACCCACGTGGTCGGGCACATGCCGTTGGACGTTACGTTGCTGGATAAACAAGGGAAACTGTTGGACCGCAAAATCCGTTGACACAAGTCTGCTTTATCTCTTTTCTTTCTTTTCCAAATAACTGAATGATTCTTCAATGGCAATTTTTGGCGAAGTCAGATCGCTCACATTTTTTCAGGCGCGACAACTCCGATCAACGTTAGTGCGTTGTCGAGGACTGTGATTATGGCTTCGGTTAAGGCAAGTCGTGCTTGGGAGATTTCTGGCGACTCGGCTTTTATCACAGGTAGCGCGTTGTAGAAGGTGTTGAACTTGTCCGCGAGCGCGTTCGCGTAGTCCGCAATCATGTTGGGCTTGAGGTACTCGGCGCATTCAACGAAGACATCAGGGAAGCAAGCCAGCGTTAATACTAGCTCATGCTCCAGACTCTCCCGTAGACAGCCGAAATCTGGTATTTCTGTTTTCTGGGGTGCCTTCCGCAGGATGCTGCATGCCCTCGCATGGGTATACTGAACGTAGGGCGCGCTGTTTGTCTCAAAGTTGAGAACGCGGTCCCACGTGAAAACCACTGGTTTGCCTGGATCTACATCAACAAGGGCGTAACGGACTGCTCCAATGCCCACGAAATTGGCGATGTTGTGTTTTTCATCTTCGGTCAGCAGAGGTGAACGCTTGGATACCTCCTCATACGCACGATTAACGGCTTCATCAAGTACTTCGTCAAAAGTGATATAGTGCCCTCGGCGGCTGCTCATTTTGTATCCCGGCAACGTAACAAGACTATAGCCAAAGTGCACGAGGTTTTCGGCTTGTTTGCTTAGGCCAGAGTGCGTACAGCGCTACTTTGAGTTGGAGCTGAGCCAGCGACTGCTCCACACCGATGATGTTGACTACTTTTTGTGCGCGCTGAAATTTCCAAAGTGTGTACGCCACGTCTCGCGTGGTGTACAGTGTGGTGCCATCTGCGCGAACCAGCGTCAAGCGGCGGAACCTCCTGCTCCTCGCGTAGCCCCAATTTCTCTGCGCAAATCCAATGTTGGCAATGACTTTTTCAGCGTCAAATTCCAACACGCCATTTTCACTGTACACAAAGCCTGAGGCTTCAAGCTGCCCCAGAACCTTCGAAACTTGTCCATTCCAGACAAAATCGCTTTCCCAATCCCAAGAATCATAGGAAATTCCAACTCGCCGCTGGGTCTTACGGAAACCCTCCAAACACAACTCACTTACTTCGCGGATAAGCTGTTTGGCTTGGGGTTCACCTTCTTCATAAGAACGATTCAAGTGGTTGATTTGTTCTTCGGGATTTTTGTCTTCACCGATTTTTTCGAGCAAGTGCTTTGAAGAGTAAGGGGTATTTGTCTTCGAGTTCCCCAGCAATTGACAGCCACTCGTCCAGCTCTTTAGTGAGTTTCGCGACATCCTCGGTTGGCTCAACGGCTTTTGCTAGTTCAAACTGTCGCTTGAGTCTGTTGATTTCAACGAGGCATGCCGTGATCGTGTAGATTTTTCCCACAAAGTGGTCACTTTTCTCGCTTGGCGCCGGTCTGCCAAGTTTTTCGTAGCCGTAAGCGATGACACTGCTTTGACGGCCTACATCATCAATATAGTAGTGCCTAGAAACCTGCGTGTCCTCTTTGTTTAAAGATGCGTGCAAGGGAGTCTCCGAGCATGGGGTTTCGGGCTTGCCCTATATGGATTGGGTGCAATGGATTGACGCTCGTGTGCTCTACTATGATTTTTGTTGGCTTGTCCGTTTTTATGAAGCCGTACTCATGCCCCAGCTGGTCAATGGACTCGAGGGTTAATGTCGGAGAATTTCGCGAAGTTAACATAGAAGTTTACGTAGCCGCCCGCTGACTCCACCTTCTGCAGCAAAACGAAGCGGGTTTTGTCCGCGGCTGTAGATATCTGAACGGAAAGGTCTGTAGGTTTCTTCTGGAGTTTCTTGGCTAGCTCAAAGCATAGTGATGAAGCGAGTTGCCCAAAACTTGGGTTTGACGGTTTGCTGAAAGGCAAGGATTCGACGTTTTCTCCTGGAAACGCAGTTTTTAATGCATCGGCTAGGATGGTTTCGCATTCGCTGCGGAAATCTGCGAAAGGGTTAATTGAAACCATGTAATATTCACCAATTCCCTGATACACTATGCTTTTATGGGATGCGGTATTCTAAATTGAAAGGTCGCTTATCTACGTAATGGATGCAGTTTGGCTATGAGGACACCCATAGTCTACTCGGAGAAGTGCCTAGGTTACGGCAGTTGGCACATTGAGGGACCACAACGAATCAGGAAGGCGCAGGAAATTCTGATTGAGAAGGGCTACAATTTTCAGGAGCCACAGCCAGCTTCTGAGGAAGACTTGTTAGGGGTGCATGACGCTGACTACATCTGGAACCTCAAGAAGGGCTTGGTCGATGATTCTGACACTCCGGCGTATGATAACATTTTTGAGTACTCGAAGCTCAGCGCTGGAGCCGCCTGTTTGGCTGCTAAGATTAGGGGTTTTTCGTTGATGCGTCCGCCGGGGCATCACGCGGGAAGAAATGGAGCTGCGTTGGGTGCTCCAACACGCGGTTTCTGTTACGTAAATAACGTTGCTGTCGCCGTGAAAACCTTGGACCAGCCGACGTTGATTTTGGATGTGGACGGGCACCATGGGAATGGGACACAAGAGATTTTCATAGGGGATCCACGGGTTTGGTACGTTTCAATTCATCGTCATCCGCATTATCCTGGCACTGGACGATTCACGGACGCAAACTGCGTCAATTTCTCTCTTCCGGCGGATTGCGGTGACCGGATTTATCTGGATGCGCTGGACCACGCCCTGCGCAATGTTAAGTTAGAAAGGGTTGAGATTGTGGCGGTTTCCGCGGGATTCGACACGCACGCAGGTGACTTGGCGTCGCTAGGGCTCACAGAGGGCAGCTACCGGCAGATAGGCAGACGCATCGGCGCGTTGAAGAAACCTACCTTTTTTGTTTTGGAGGGTGGCTACCGCGGCGAGAATAACGGAATAGATATTGATCAGCTTCTAACGGGTTATGAAGAAAAACTCTAGCCCCTTTTTGACTATTGGGCAATCGAAGAATCGTTAAAACTCACAGTCAAACCTGGTGAAAGAGGCCGGTGCCTCCTGGGATTCCGCTAATTTCGGTCGGTTTATTACTTCTTTTTGCTCTTGGCCTTCTTGAGTGCTTCGAGTTTCTCTGAGACCTTTTCGCCGCGTTTTTCGGCTTCTGCAAGAACTGGTTTCCAATCTTTGTTCTTGACTATGTTGGTTATGCGTTCAGTTTCAGCTGGTAACTTCTCGATGGTTTCGTTCATGCGTTTTTCGGCTTCTTCGTCAGTTGTTACCATGTCCAGTGCTTCTTCGGGGCAGTATTCAACGCATTTGGGTTCGCCACCGCATAGATCACAGGCGATGGCTAAGCCGGTTTCTGGGTGAATTTCTATGCCGCCGTGTTCGCAAGCTTGTACGCACCAGTCGCAGCCTTTGCATTTTTTATCGCTGACAATGATGATGCCTGTTCCTTCGGCTTGGTTGAGTGCCTTTTCAGGGCAGGCCTTAACGCATTTCGCATCTTCGCAGCTTCGACAAGCCAACGCAAAATTGAATAGGGGTTTCATTCTGACAACGCGGATTCTTGACTGCAGTTGACTGGCTTCGCCTTTTTCTTGGCTGCATGCTAACTCGCAGATTCCGCAGCCTGTGCATTTAGCGGGGTCGACAGAGACAAATTTTCTTTGGGTGAACTTAACTGGTGGCATTTGCTAATCAAATCAGTTTGAGCTATCTAAATATTTCTCTAAACACAATAGTTTTTTCAAGAAACAATCTGGAACTCTGAGTCAGCAGAGTTTTTCACGATTTCCACACTTTTTTGCATTAAAAAGCGCCCAATAGAATCCTCAGTTTTATCGAACTCCGCAAAGATGGACTGTCTAAGAGTTCGCTTCCTTCTAGGGTTTTCTGCTCACATGAAGAAGGATCGTTTCGACTATTCAATGTTGACTTTCTTTTCTTTCTGCGTCTTTTTCAGCGGAATCTCCATGCTCAACATTCCATTTTCAAACTTTGCTCTGGTTTCGTCGGTTTCCGCTAGATGTGCAAGAATGAAGCATCCTAGGAACTCGATGTCTTCCCGAGGTGCACGAACGCAGAAGCTCTGATCCGAAACCGACAGTTCGATGTCTTCTTTCTTAACACCTGGCAACTCCACTTCGACGTAATAGAGTTTTTTGTCGTGGTCCATGTACGCGTTAGGAGTCATAGTAGGCTTTTCTTTTCTAGGTTTCTTTGACATAAGTTTCAACTCTCAAAACTCGATTAATCGATAATATATGGAGCTTTCCTTTTAAATCTCACCATGCCTCGCAATCCGACCAATTTCCTATTCAAGTCCGATTGACCTTAAACAATCGTAACTTCCAAGAGCAATAAAACAACAATTTACACGGGTGAATGTTCACAGGTAATTTTAAATAAGGCTGTTAGAATAACGAGGGCTCAATTACCTGGTGTCTATTGAGTGTTGGTCGTCTCTAACATCGACCTAACCACTAATTCGCGCGTCTTGAATCCGGCAACGTTTCTAGATTCCACAATCAATGAAGCAATAATCAATATCAACAACGACTATCGCTACCTCAAAACCGGGTATTACGTTTCTCTACACGCTGAAGTTCTAGGTAACCGCGTCATCCCCTCTTGCGAAAACATCATAGACTCCAGCCGAACTCCTATTCTACTTCTCAGAGCAGCTAGATCTGGAGTTCCGACGCTACCGTTTCTCGTTACGGATTCCGTGAAAAGAATCACTTCTGAACTCGGATTTCCAGTCGTCATCTTCGCAGTAAACCCCTTCATGTACGACGGTTTCAAAACTGCAAACAACAAAAGCGCACTGTACCGAGCCATGAAGAGCTTAGGCATGAACTACAAATTTGCCGTTTGCGCCCAACCCCTAAAAGGCGAAATCGTCACGTTCAAAAGCTTCTTCGGCAAATGCCAAAACCAGAGCTCTGAAGCTGCAGAAATCTGCAAAAGAGTCTACGAAATCTTCAAGGTACCTGTATGTAAACTGCATGTACAAATAACAGCTGACAAAGCTTATCTCTCTGGGTTGCAACCCGTAAGTAAGAAGGAGCTTTCGGGTCAAGATTTACTGATGATATCCAAAGAGGTTTCGCTCATTTCGGAGCAAGGTGAACTCTTCAGTGTCTAAGATCGCCTGCTTTGTAGAAAAATATAACTTCTCTGACCCAAGGGAAGAAGCTGCACTCCAAAAATTCAAACACGCTGCTGAAAAACAAGGCAACGACTTCCATTTCCTTTTCCGTGAAGACATCTCGGACGTTCCCAAATTTGACGCCGTGTTCATCAGAGCCACCACAGATCCGCTCAACACGGCATACGTCGTTTCCAAAACAGCTTGGGAACTCGGCTTAAGAGTTATCGACGACCCAGAATCCATTACTATATGCGGCAACAAGATTCACCAGTACGCACTCTTCGAGAAATACGACGTGCCACGTATTCCAACAGTTTTTCTGAGCAAAGATGAGTTGCACCATAAGAAAATCAGTGAAGTCTTCGACGAACTCGGAAAACCAGTCGTCATAAAAGCACCTTACACAAGTTTTAGCAAATACGTGGAAAAAGCCGCGTGCGAAACAAGTTTCCGGGACGTTGCAAAGCGCTTCTTTAAGAAAAGTGATGTTTTGGCTGTCCAGAAGTTTACACCTACAGCTTTCGATTGGCGTGTTGGCGTCTTGAACAACGACGTTTTGTACGTGTGCAAGTACATGATTCCTAAAGGCAGATGGAAGCACGGCGCAAAACTCCGTGGTAAACCCACAATAGTTTGGGGAAGAACTGTGGCGTTGAAAAAAGAAACTATTCCATCGTGTCTTCGAGAGGTTGCGTTGAAGGCGTGTAGCGTTGTTGGGAAGGGGCTCTACGGTGTTGACGTGAAAGAAGTCGACGGGGAATTCGTCGTTGTAGAAGTCAACGATAACCCAAGCATATACTCTGGTTATGAAGACCAAAAAGACAAGGATCTTTACGGCAAAATAATCAATTACCTCTCAGAATAATCTTTCATAAACCTCGAAGATTTTTTGCGTTTTCGACACCCTTTTATCTTTACGTTCCCTTCTCAAATCTACATGAAAAGGGAGAAAAGACAGGATGAAAGAAGCAGTCAAAGATTACAATTTTGCTAAAGAAATGAACGTTAACGAACTCGTCAACCAGATGGAAGGGGCTTGGGGATTCACAGCTGGAAAACTTGCCACAAGCGTAAACATTATGCAAAGCATGATTAACGCCAAAGGATGCGTCAAGTTCCTTTCCTTTACTGGGAACCTCGTCGCCACTGGAACACGCGGTGTTCTGCGAGAACTCGTTAAACGAAAACTTGTAGATGTCGTTATCACAACCTGCGGCACCATTGACCATGACATGGCCAGATGCTGGAAAGATTACTACCGAGGAAGTTTCGTTATGAACGACAGCAAACTCCACAAAGAAGGCGTAAACCGTCTTGGCAACGTGCTCGTCCCAAACGACAGCTACGGAACTGTAATCGAACAGAAAGTGCAGGGTTTGCTCTCGGATCTTTACAAGGAGGGCAAACGGGAAATGTCAGCTAGCCAACTCGTCCATGAAATCGGTTTACGATGCTGCAACGAAACCTCAATCCTTTACTGGGCAGCAAAAAAGGGCATACCCATTTTTGTGCCAGGAATCACAGACGGTGCAGTGGGGTACCAAACCTGGCTTTTCAGCCAAGACCACGATTTTCGACTAAATCTGCTCAAAGATTCTGGTGAGCTAAACAACATCGTTTTCGACGCAAAAAAATCGGGAGCGTTAATCATCGGCGGCGGAATCAGCAAGCACCACACAATCTGGTGGAATCAGTTCAAAGATGGCTTAGATTACGTAGTCTACGTGAGCACGGCAGATGAATGGGACGGAAGCCTAAGCGGCGCAAGACCGAGAGAAGCAGTTTCGTGGGGCAAAATTAGCGAGAAAGCCAAACGTATCATGGTTGAAGGCGATGCTTCAGTTATTCTGCCCGTGATGGCTGGCGCATTATTCAGTAGACTGAACAAAAAATGAAGTTTGGAAAATGGCGGATTGGCGTTTAGGAAACGCCTTTGAAAAGCCAGCTCATGTCTGGTCCCTTCCTCTTCGTTTTCACCCGTTCGCAAAGGGCATGCGTTATGAGTGGCAGTGCGATGGTCGCGTCGCTGTAGCAGACTGCGCGGGTGTTGGGTTGAGCGTTGATTTTGCCCCAACTGATGGCTTCTTCTAGGGTGCAGCCGCTTAATCCACCCCATTGCGGTGCGTCGGTTGTTATCTGTATAGCGTACTTGTGCGGGTAGTAATATTCCTGCAATCCTTTGCGGAGGTGGCCATCTCTGCCTTGGACTCCTTGATCGTTGGTTTTCGGTGAAACAGAAATGGCTATGAGTTGGGTTAGGTCTTTTGGGACTCCGCCGCCGATGTAGACTACGCCGACATCTTTGGTTTTGGTTCCGATTGTTACAAACTGGTCGAATTCTTTGACACTATCGAGGACGACATTGTGTCCTTGGTTTTTTGCCATGAGGAAGGTTTCTCCGTATGCGCTGTCTACCATAGCTGGGCTGAAGATGGGCACTCCGTTTTCGTAGGCAACTGCAGCGATGGCGGGAATTTTCTTTTTGCTCAGGAATTTTCCTAAGAGGTAGAAGAATTCTGCGCTGCTGTAGGAGTAGTCGGTTTTGAGGGTCATGACGAATTCGGTTACGAGTTCCTCCATCTTGCGGTAGTCTGTTTCTTTGCCGTAAACGTCGTAGTAGCGGTTCACGTCGTCTTTGAGGAGTTGCTCGTCGTTTGCCATATGGTTGCCTTGCCAGTAGCCAAAGCCCATAGCGTCCACGATGTCTTCGGAAACGTTTGCGCCTGTGGAGACGAGGACATCAATGAAGCGATTTTCCATAAGCCAGTTAACGATGGTCCATTGTCCGGCAGTGCTCATGCTGCCTGCGTATCCCATGGCTATAGTAATATCTTTTTCTTTAATCATCTTTTCCCAAACGTCAACTGCTTCACCCAACTTTCTGCCTTGGTAGGCGGTTTTGCTCATTGCTGTTAGGAGTTCGTTGACAGTTTTCGGCTTGACCTTGATGGGTTCAAGTTTCTTTTTGAAGTATGAGTCACTCATTAATGGGCACCTTTTGTGTGATGTGATTCATGGGGTTGTATTTGAATTTGTTGTTCTAGAAAAACAGGCAGAAAACTAAAATGTGTGCTGCCTGGCGTGGGCAATCATGAAAGTTGAAAGACATACAGAGTTCGTCCTGGTCACGGATTGGATTCGTTTCTGCGAACCCGCACTTTCACACAGCGATATAATCGCCATCGCGGAAGAATTCGTTTGAACACACTCCAAAACAAGTATTTTTGCAGCAGCACCCAACAGATAAAGAGATTTTCAAAAGAACTCTCGGTAACGCTAGCAATAAATTAAAACCCAAAACTTGGCTTGTTGCAGGTTTAACCGTAGACAAGTTTAAAGTTGACTCCTCACATAGTCGCACGGCATTAGTGAAAATGAAAGAGGATGCGCCAACGTACAAGCCCCTTCAAGTGTTTGGTCCAGAACACGAATTATCAGTCGTGAACGAGGAACTGAAGGCGCTACCCATCGTGGATAAAGTAATAAAGGATTACTGCGGCAAAGTAAGGAATTTCGTAGAGCTGCCAAAGTTTACCTTTGGGAAAGAAATGCAGCTACACGTGGTGGAAATCAAAGCCAATCAGCCCTTCCAGTCGCCTGTGACATTCGAAGAAACGATGCAGAACGCCATTGAAACCCTCTCTGGTTTCCTTCAGAAAAAGTACCGCGCGAATCTGCTTGGTACAGGGATGCATCCATTGCTGAAACTCGATGAAACTGCCATTTGGCCTCATCGGCATAAAGAGATTTACGGACAATACGGTAAAGTTTTCAAACTGAGGCAGCACGGCTGGCTTAATATTCAGAGCTTCCACTTGAATCTGCCATACCAAAAAGAAGCCAACGGCGTTCTTATCCATAACCTGCTTGCGAATATTTGTCCCTATTTGCCCGCCATTGCGGCTTCTTCACCGATTTACGAAGGCACCTTCGGAGAGAATGTTGACAACCGTTTGGCTTTCTATAAAGTTAACCAGCGGGAGGTGCCATCGGTTACTGGAGACGTAATTCCAGAGTACGTTTCCTCATTCAACATGTACCATAGCGAAGTGATCGGGCGTTATTCACGTGACTTGAAGAAAGCAGGTGCCGCTCCGACGATTCTGGGTAAAGAGTGGGTTAATTCGCGCGGCGCCATTTTCCGTTTCGACCGTTCCGCTCTGGAAGTCCGAGTTATGGATGAACAAGAATGCATGAAGTCCGACGTTGCGTTGGGGTGTTTTGTGCGTGCCGCTCTAAGAGGATTAATGTCAACTGGACCAACACTTATGCCCCATGAACTTCTCGTCGCGGACTTCAACTCGGTGATTATGAATGGACTCGCCGCGCAAGTCCTCAACCCCAAAGGTCCCACCGCCCGACATGTTTGCCAGCACCTTTTCGAAGTAGCATGGGCAAACGCACTGAAAGAGGAAAAAAAATATCTTCCATTGATCAAGAAGAGAATCGAAAACGGTAGTTTATCCGATATTATCCGCAAAAACGTCCGAGAGAAAGCCCAACACACAGATTTCAAGGAAGCCGTCGCGGATGTTTATTCAAGGCTTATTAAGAGCCTCGTTAATAACCAACCCTACTTCTGAATGTCCGGGAAGAAGAAGCGTGCTTGAGGACAGAAACGGAAAAACATATTCATTTGACGTTTGCTCAAACTGCAAACGTGTCTGTTGTCAAGACGCAAATCCACCTTTAACCGCTACCCGCAAAGAAATAATCGCCAAACACCTGAAGGAACAAGGGATTTCAGTAACTCGCTTGTTTGTTAATGAAGAATACTCCCATCTCGCAACTGATGAATCCGGTTTCTGCCAACTTTATGACAAAGAAACAAGAAAATGTCGTGTGCACTCGGTAAAACCAGAGACTTGCTGCGCTGGACCAGTGACTTTTGATATAAACTTGAAGACCGGTAAGGTTGAATTTTACCTCAAGAAAGCCGAGATATGCGGGTTTGCTGGAATTCTGTTCGAAAACAAAACTATCTTAGACAAACATTTAGCGGAAGCCAAAGAGGCGATTCTGCAATTGATTCAAATGCTTGATGCGGGTTCGCTAAGGGCGATTCTTCGAATCCCAGAACCGCAAACTTTTAAGGTTGGCGAGAATGAATTGCCGCAAGAAGTCACAAAAAAACTAGTAATCAGCTAATTTTAGTTTCATTTTTTGGATCAGGTTAATAAGCATCTATTGGAACTTTAGGGTTAGTGAGTGTTTGGGAGAAAGGGATAATGTCTTTGAAAGAGATAGAGCGTAGAATGCTCTCTGAACTTGTCAAAAATTCCAGGCGCAGTGACCGGGAATTAGCCAAAGCCATTGGTACTTCGCAGCCTACTGCCACTAGGATAAGGACTAAACTTGAGAAAGAAGGCTACGTTAAAGAGTATACCTCGATTCCGAACCTGTCGCAAAGTCGGCTATTCGATTTTGGCTTTAACTTTTGTGAAATTGGCTGTGTCGCTTTCTTTCCCTCCTAAAGATATTGGTGACTTCAGAAAAATGCACTATGATGCGCTGTCAAAAGATCCGAGTGCCATCATGCTGATTAAACGTGGAATGGGTCTAGGATATGATGCCGTCCTAATGTCTCTTCATGAAGATTACTCTTCTTACGACAAATTTCGTGCCTTCATACAACAAAATATGACTGAGCGAATTATTGACGTGGGTACTTTCTTAGTAAACCTTGAGGAAGAACAAAGTAGTCTGCCTTTCAGCTTTAATTTGATAGCCACACAATTGTTGGCTTTGCCATGCAAAGGCAAAACTGGCTAGAAACACTTGGCGACTCGGAAAATAGACCCGCGTTCTCAAGGTTACAGAAACCCTGCTTCCCTCAACTTGAGCGCTAAAGCTATGTTTCCCTTGAACTGCACCTTGCCGGTGAAGAATGCCTTTTCAGCGCTTATCCTGTGATTGACCAGATCCAGGTAATCCTTCTCCTTCATTTTTAACGACAAATTAGCTGACGACTGAACGCCCTGTTTGATGTTCAGCTTCTGATTTTTGATCGTAACGATCCAGTCACCGCCGTTGTCGCCGTTTATGCTTACTTGAACAATAACGTCCACGCCTGTAGCTTTGGTTGGGTCGAATCTCTGAGGAAGTATTTTCTCAAAAAATTCTTTTGGGGTGGCAGCTTCCATGATTGGTTTCTTCCTATCTGAACATATCTTTTTCTTTGGGTCTCGTCAAATCTTTTGCGGTGCCGTTTTCGGCGATTTGATATTGGTATCCCCTGATTATGGCTGCTGGGATTCCTTCGTTGGCTTGTCCAATTACAAGTTCTGCCGCTGAAGCTAACTCGTCGGCGATGCATGTTTGCTTCACATGAAGGACATAGCCAAATAGGTCTTTTTCGCCTCGGCGATCTCTGATAGGCTTGAAGCCTGCGAGACCTACCGTAATATTAATTTCTCCCATTCGCAGCGGGCGGCCATGCGTGTCTGAAATGATAACTGCGACTCTGCAGCCAGTTCTTTTTCTTATTTCTTGCCTTATGCTGCGTGCGGACGCGTCGGGATCAACTGGTAGCAACGCGACGTTTCGGTCTCCTTTCACATTTGAGCGGTCCACTCCCGCGTTCGCGGAGACTATGCCGTTTTTTGTTTCAACTATGAGGCTGTTGTAACCCATGCGCACGATTTCTTTGGTTTCCCGCAGGATAACTTCTACCATGGCAGGTTCCTTGCCAACTTTGGATCCTATCTCCACGGCTCGCTCTGATGGTACCACTTCATCAAGGTTAACGACACTTCCTTCGGCTTTGGAAACCGCAACATGTGTCACGACTACAATGTCGTTTATTTCGATGGGAGTTCCCTGTTTCTCGGCAGCTTCACAGATGTGTTGTCCTATATTGTCTCCTTTTGTGAAAATTGGCAAGTTCTCAATCGCAATGACCTTTATTGTATCCAACGCTATTCACTTTTTGTGTGACTGGCTACTAAGCTAGGAAGTCCTTAAAGCTTTCTGGATTCCAGAAACATGTTTTGGGTTGTGCTATCGACAATGCGTAGGGAAAAAAGTGTACATTTCCAAATTTGTTGACAATTAATCAAAAATTAGGGGGTTGAGAGAGAAGATAAGAGGAAAAGTTTGGACAGGCGACGCAGAATTTGTCGCCGATTCTTTGCTCTTTTCCATTATTTCCTGAACTTTTGAAGTTTTTGTAGCATCTCTTTGTCGCCTTCGGCGTCCCCTGCGCACGTGGCGATTATGCCGTCTACTAGACCATCGAGTTTTGCTGCAGTTTCTTCAACCGTGTCCATGGTTGCGGCGACTGGCCATCCAATCATTTTTACGGTCTCTACGTTTTTAGGTGTTCCAACTAGGAAGTAGGCGTAGATAGGCTTGTTTAGGCGTTTGCATTCCTTGGCAACTTTTCTAGAGTCGGGAAGGATTTCTCTTCGAGCCTCATGAAGTAGATGAAGTCCCAATTGCCCCTTACCCGCTCAAGGGTTTCCTCCACGGAACGTCGAGCTGTGAGCAAGCAACCTAGCTTTAGGTTCTTGAGTTTCACGTTTGTGCGCAGGAAATCTCGGCCTTCCTCTGAAGATTTAAGCATTTTTATGGGTTCTCCAAATTTGGGGACGTCACCCATTGTGACCGCTAACCCGTCGACACCCATGATATCCGCCGCTAAAGCTAGACCTCCCACTTCAACTGGACCTTTATAATGCAGTATGAATATGGGTACGATTTCCTTGTCAGGGTATTTAGACTTGAGAATACAACTGACAACTGTACCGCTGGGAGCTGGAAAACCCGCGGCGCTGTCAGTTACGTTCCATCCGTCAACTAGGCCACTGATTTCTTCGGCAAGCTTGAGAAATTTACGTGTTGGAACAAACTCGTTTAGTATTTTCATAGAGACACCATCTTGGCTAAACGTAGATAGGTTTGGATTAAAAAGTCTTTTGCACAGGTTAAGACGGCCTTGCAAAGTTGTCGTTTCCTCGTAGTAAACGACTAGCTCGTTTTTCAGCGCGTTCCTTTTTGAATTTTGAAAGCTTTTGGATCTCTGCGTTTTCTACGCCTGTTTTTTCAATGTCCATGTCTATTAGCAGCGCTTTTCCTTTTTCCGACCTTACTATGACCGTTGAGTATCCACGCTGGCTACCCACCGAACCCACGGAGATGTCGGCAAGTTTCGCTGAGAAGTCACGGCAGTTAAAACATCCTTTCTCCACAGCATTGCGTAGGTCACTCACTCTGCAACTGTATTCTTTTTCACCAAGTTGGATTGAAAATCTCCCTTTGCGAATCTGGTTTTTCTCCGCCTTACTAAATTCAACTCCCAAGAGCCTCTTTATTTCACTTTTCAATCTTGCACAGTTAAAGGCTTCGAGGCAGAACAACCCAATTACTGTAATTTCCACATCTGAAGAATCATGCTTAAAGATTTCCTGCATCTTTCTTGCTGCCCTAACCTGGCAAGGCGTACAAACAACCCCGACTCTCTTGCTCCCTTGGCTCAATAGCTCTTTTAGCTTTGGCAAAATATTTACTTTGAAGTATTTTGTTCCTCTTGCAGCCATTATGCCATCGATACCCCGCACTGCTACCGCTTCGACGTCACATCCTTCCTTACGTTGGACCACAACAGCAGAGTCGAAAACGCCCATTTTCATGCCCCAAATCAACAGCGCAGAAACCATTCCTCCGTCCTGTCCGTCTATGCCGCTTTTTGCTGAAAACAGTTCAATAAAGCTGCCTATGTTTTCATCTGTAATTTTTTTGTGTGGTGTCTCAACCATTTTTACTTTGCCTCCGTTCGGACAAGCACAGCATTGGTCGCCGATTAAAGGTTGAGTTTGAAGTTTAAAACATTTTGCGCATGGTTGTTCCTAAATTAGCTTAGTGCGGATGTCATTGGGGTTTTGGAAATTGGGTGTTTTTGGATTTGCAATTAAGTTGCAATTTTGGGAGGTATATGAGGAGTGAAGTCGTTGATTTGAGTTTAGATTTGTGAATGCGCCGTTCTTTGCGCTTTTTTTGTTGCAGGGTATTGCAAGAATTTGACCTAATTTTGCGTCTTCTTGAACGTGTTTTTGTGCTTCTTAAAATTTTTTTGCAGGCTAAAGATGTGAAGCGTCTTATGCACCAGTCTTAGGACTTGGCTAAAATCGCTTTTCGACTTGTTGGCTTGTTTGCTTTTTCATTTAAATCGCCTCCGCTATGTAACCTTTCCTTCGACCTTAACTCAACATGTCTATTGTGGTAAACATCCAGGGTTTTCAGGAAAAATAGACTATTTCAAATATTCCTTATTCTTTTAAGTCTAAACGTTTAATTCGAAATGCTATCTTTGAGGTTTCATGCAGTAGTAATTACTCGCCGAAGCGTCGACAGCCTTAAGCTTTGAATCTTGGAACTCTAAATCATTTTTTCCTGAAATTTTCCGAGGAAACGTAAATAAATCTTGAAACAAGTTATTTTTGGGGTTGTGAAAACGATGAAAGTTGCAGTTTCTGGTAAAGGGGGCGTCGGCAAAACTCTGATCGCAGGTGGGTTAGCGCGGGGGTTTGTTGAGCGCGGCTTGAAAACGATGGCCATTGACGCAGATTCTTCACCGAATCTAGCTTTAACCCTGGGTTTGTCGGCTGAGGAAGCGCGTAGAATCGTCCCTTTAACGGAGAACAAGCAACTCGTGGAATCGAAGACGAGCACAGGCTACTCGGGCGTTTACAACCTCAACTTTACCGTGGACGACATCATACGTGAATATTCGGTGAACACGCCGCTTGGCGTTAGCCTCATCGTAATGGGAACCGTCAAAGCCATGGGCTCAGGCTGCATGTGTGCTCCAAACGCAGTTGTCAGAGCAATGCTGCGGCACCTGATGGTGGAACGCAACGAAGCAGTCGTCATGGATTTGGAAGCGGGCGTGGAGCACATTGGCAGAGGAACCGCTCGCGCGGTTGACATCCTGTTGATTGTCGCAGACTCGAACCTGAAAAGCCTCGAAATCGCCAAGCATATCCACGACTTATCAGCTGCAGCTGAAATGAAGCACGTTTACCTAGTCGGAAACAGAGTGATGAACCAAACTCAGGTAGAAGCCATCAGAACCTACGCAGCTAAGAACAACTTGGAAATCCTTGCTTTTGTGCCCTTTGACCAAAAAGTCATCGAGGCCGATATGCTCGGGGAAACGCCCCTGAAAAACAAAGAGATCTCTGCAGTGCAGACCATAGACAATATATGCGACTTGATGCTAAAGAAAAATCCAACCTGACGGTGCTAAACTGCATGAAAACTCTTGTTACTATTGGACGCGGAGGAACTGGCAAATCCAGCTTCACCGCTTTAATGGCGAAATGCTTCATAGAAGATGGGCAGTCGCCTTTGCTTCTGGTAGATGCTGATCCAGACCAGAATCTTGGCGAAATGATTGGAGTTGACTTGAAGGATGCAGGGAAATTTACTATGGCTGAACTAATTGTAGACACCTTTATCGAAAAGGGCGGAACCACCGTTGGGATTTCTCCGACTGAGCGCATAGAAAGCCGAATTTGGGCTAATGGGTTGTACGAAAGCGACAGCTTTGATTTCATGTCTGTTGGCACCAAATGGGTTGAAGGCTGTTACTGTATGCCTAATTCGGCGCTCAAAGCAGCGTTGGAACATTTGACAAAAAACTACAAATATGTTATCATCGACTCGCCTGCAGGACTTGAGCACCTTAACAGGCGAATAGCTTCAAAAGTAAACGACGTCTTCGAAATGCTAGATCACTCAAAGAAAAGCATCGATCACGCCAAACGTGCATATCATATCGCAAAAGAAGTTGACATGCAGTTTGATAACTTCTATTTAGTTGGCGGTTACCGATTCCCTGCTGAGCTGGGAGCCAAAGCGGAGGAGGAGTTGAAGTTTAAGTACGTAGGCAAAATTCTTGCGGATGGGCAGGTTGATGATTACGTTCTTAATGGAAAGTCGCTTTTGGAGCTACCTTCTGACAATGCTGCATTCGTTTCTGTAAAGGATATCATGAAGAAGATGGGTTACATACAACAATAACCCCGTTTATTATGTCTAAGTTTGCAGTTTTGAAGCTTACATTAACAACAGACATCATGACTTTTGAGAGTGGACTCTGGAAAGGTTTAAAACGGCGAAGTCTAAGCTATACTGTCAAAACCTTTACTGAGGTTTGACATTGACAATAAAGAATGTACACGTCAAGATTGGTGAAATGAAGACCAACGCTGGTCTTATCAAGAACCTCGAACTTTCTGTGGGAAGACTTGTTCAGGACAATTATGATGAGCCTATGGGACCTACCCCAATGCCCTCTATGACCGCCTTGCGGGACTGGGACATGAAGCTCCTCAACAAGTACAAACCTTTCTACATGCCAGACTGCGATCTCTGCTGTCTCTGCACTTTTGGCAAATGCGATTTGACAGCGGGAAAACGAGGCGCATGCGGCTTGGACATTGCAACTCAATCCTCTCGTATTGTAATGTTGGCATGTGCCATTGGAGCGGCATGCCACACGGCACACTCACGCCACTTAGTCCATCACCTAATTGAAAAATATGGCCGTAGATACCCATTAAACGTCGGCGGATTAAACGTAAAAGTTGAAGCACCAGTCAGCCGTCTCGTTACAGGTATAAAGCCTGAAACACTCGGCGACTTAGATGATATCTTAACCTATACTGAAGAACAAATCACCCAAATCCTTGCAGTAGGACACACAGGTCAAGAGGGTAACAACCTTGACTTTGAGTCAAAAGCATTTCATGTGGGCATGGTTGACCACGTTGGCATGGAAGTGGGCGATATCGCTCAAATCTCCACTTTGGGATATCCAAAAGCTGATCCAGAAGCACCACTCGTTAAACTCGGTATCGGAAGCGTCGACAGAACCAAACCAGTTGTCATGTGCATCGGTCACAACGTCGTTCCATCAGTCGGAATTATCGACTACGCAAAAGAACACAAAGTCGACGAACAAATCGAAGTAGTCGGCTTATGCTGTACAGCACACGACATGACAAGATACTACACCCGCGCCAGAGTTGTAGGGCCGATCAGCTGGGAACTAAGATTCGTACGCGCAGGACTAGCAGACGTCGTCGTGCTTGACGAACAATGTATCCGCACAGACATCTATGATGAGGCAGCCAAAGTCGGTGCTCCAGTAATCGCAGCATCAGAAAAGAACTGCATGGGCTTCAAAAATCGCACAAACGACCCAGCAGACGAAATCGTTGCTGACCTCGTAAGCGGCAAAGTTAAAGGCGTACTAATCCTTGACCCAGAAAAAGTCGGCGAAGTCGCAGTACGCGTTGCCCAAAAAGTTGCTCCTATCCGCAAGAGAAAGAATATTCTTCCAAGCCTAGAGGAACTTCAACAAATCGCCAAGACCTGCAGACAATGCAACCAGTGTCAACGTAACTGCCCACAAGACTACAACATTCCAGCCGCCCTCAAAGCAGCAGCACAAGGCGACATGTCACTACTAACTGACCTCTACGAGACCTGTATCGGCTGCGGAAGATGCGAAGAAGCTTGCCCGCAGAAAATCATGGTTCACAGCCTGATCATAAAAGCAGGGGAAAAAGCCATGTGCGAAGAAAATAACCTATGCCGCTCTGGCAGAGGCGCAGTGTCAGACGTCGAAATCCGCAACGTCGGCAGCCCAATCGTCCTAGGAGAAATTCCGGGCATCGTTGCAGTCGTCGGCTGCAGCAACTATCCAAAAGGCGGCAAAGACGTCTACGACATATGCAGAGAATTCGCCCTCAGAAGATACATCGTCGTTTTGTCAGGCTGCTCAGCTATGTCCGCCGGCAGCTACCGCAACAGCGAAGGTCAGACACTCTACGAAGAATTCCCGGGTGGATTCGAAGCCGGAGGCGTGCTCAACGTCGGTTCATGCGTCGCCAACAGCCACATCGCAGGTGCAGCCATAAAAGTCGCCAACATCTTCGCCAAACGCCCACTACGCGGCAACTATGAAGAAATCGCAGATTACATACACAACCGTCTTGGCGCCGTGGGATTAGCTTGGGGTGCATACTCGCAGAAAGCCGCAGCAATAGGCGCAGGCTTCTGGCGCTTAGGCATTCCAGTGCTCGTTGGTCCACACGGTGTAAAATACCGCCGTATGCTCATGGGTAGAGAAGATAAACCAGAAAACTGGGAAGTTCTCGATGCACGTACAGGCGACAAAGTTAACGTCGGTCCCGCACCGGAGCATCTTTTCAACACAGTTGAAACCAAAGAAGAATGTATGGTCGCAATCGCAAAACTCTGCATCAGACCAAACGACACATGGAAAGGACGCAGCATAAAACTGAGCCACTACGTTGACTTAAGCAAACGTTACCTCGGCGTCATGCCAAACGACCTACACCTGTTCGTCAGAACAATGGCAGATGTACCTATGACAATGAAAGACGAATTCCAAAAAATCTTGGAAGCAAACAACTGGAAAGAAACAGTAATTCCAGACCCGACCTTGCTACCGAGAATGGTACGGAAAATGAAGGAGTAACCAAGGAGGCAAATGAAATGTCCTGTGAACCATGGCAATGCGCAGAAATAGCATCAACAAAGAAAGCAAACCCCATAACAAAACCCGAGATAGCAGTAGCAATGATAAAAAAAGCCCAACGCCCCCTTCTCATTGTGGGAAGTAACGCCACTGAGAGGTACATGGAAGGCAAACAATTAATTGAATACATGATTGACTTCGCAAACGCCTCCAAAGTACCAGTAGTAGCCACAGCCCACATGGTTGGCGAATTCCTCAAGCGAGGATATCAACCAGCAAGCTTCATGTCTGCAATGGACATAGGCCAAAGAATTGTAGACCCCACTTGGCAAGGACTCGACGGCAAAGGCCACCCTGACCTAATTCTGTTAGTCGGGCTACCCTACTACATGGAATCGTTGATGCTCTCAGGATTCAAACACTTTGCTCCAGACCTTAAAACAATGACTCTTGACAACCTGTTCCACGTGCACGCAAGCTGGTCTTTCCCAAACGCAACCCTTGAAGAATGGGCAGCAAACCTCAAAGTCATGACTTTAAAATTAAAAGATGGAGGAAATTAAGAAAATGTCAATGTTTAAAGATATACCTGTAGAAGTTGGCGTAATCTTCGAAGGAGAACGCATACGCAGAAACGACATGCAAGTCGAACTCGGCGGACCAACAGTCAAAGAAAAATTCGAACTAGCACACGTCAAACCGATGAGCGAAGTCGAAGACGGCAAAATCACCATTGTCGGTCCAGACCTCAAAGACCTCAAAGAAGGCGGCGCATATCCATTAGGCATTCTCGTCGAAGCAGCAGGCGCAACCCTTGATTCAGGGCTTGAAGGCGTAATCGAGAGACGCATTCACGGCTACCTAAACTACATCGAAGGATTCATGCACCTAAACCAACGATACGACATCTGGATACGCATAGGCAAGAAATCATTCCAGAAAGGACTCAACAGCTTTGAACACATCGGCAAAGTTCTCTACCGGCTATTCAAGAGCGAACTACCAATCATCGAAAAAGTCCAAATAACCTTCATCACTGACCCAGCCAAAATCCAGCAAATGTATCCAGAAGCAGTAGCAGACTATGAGGCACGCGACGCAAAAGCAAGAGGCCTCAAAGACGAGGACGTCGACAAATTCTACGGCTGCGCACTTTGCCAGTCATTCGCGCCTAGCCACGTCTGCGTTATCACGCCACAAAGATACAGCAATTGCGGCGCCATCAGCTGGTTCGACGGCAAAGCATCAGCAAGCATTGACCCGAAAGGTCCAGTTTTCGCTATCGACCGTGGGCAAATCATTAATGCAGAAAAAGGCGAATTCTCAGGCGTCAACGAAATGGCCAAGAAACGCACCATGGGCGAAGTCAACCAAGTCTGGCTCTACACAGCCTTCGATCACCCACACACTTCCTGTGGATGTTTCGAAGCAGTAGCATTCTACATCCCAGAAGTAGACGGATTCGGCGTAGTTAACCGCAGCTTCAAAGGCGCAACCGTGAACGGCTTACCTTTCAGCACCATAGCAGACTCCGCGGCAGGCGGTCGACAAATCGACGGATTCCACGGCATGTCGATTGAATATATGCGCAGCAAGAAATTCTTCGCGGCAGACGGCGGGTGGAACCGAGTTGTTTGGGTTCCCAAAGAAGTCAAAGAACGCGTAAAGGAATTCATCCCTTCAGACATCGTGGACAAGGTCGCAACCGAAGAAAATGCCACTAATATTGACCAGCTCAAAGAATTTCTCAAAGAGAGGAACCACCCAGTCGTTACGAAATGGGCAGCTGAAGAAGCGCCAGTCGCCGAAGCAGCACAAACCGAGGTTCAAGCAACCGAAAGCGCAATGATGCCAGTGATGACAGCGTCCTCACTACCTATAATGGCAGGCGGATTCAAAATCATCCTCAAAGACGCAAAAATCTACGCCAACAAAGTCATCATCAAAACAGTCAAAGACGAGAAAAGCTAAGTAGTCGGTGACACAATTGCCTCACCACGAAAAAAAAGACGACATAAACTCCGTCGCTAAAAGTCTGGGTCTAAGCCCGGAAATCTTGGAGCTTCTTGCGAAGTTCCAGGAAATTGAGCTGGAAGACTTCCAGATGGACGTCAGTGAGATGGAGTTGTCCTTCGAGCCAGGAATAGCTGGGCAAATGATGCCCAAGCTAAAATTGCCCTCTGTTCTGAAGGCGAAGCCAGCATCTATGCTGAAGGCAGAATTCATGCCTCCAATCGAGTCTTACCCCAGCCGAATCGTTGAGGTAAAGCTCGGCAGCACCCGAAGCGAAGGCGGCACACGCGGCAAATCCATAATCATTGGCGGAGAAACCTCTCCTGCCTTCTACACTTTTGAAGCCCCAATCGTGCACTCGCCAATCATTACGTTGGACGTTTTCGATATGGAAGTTCCATTGTCGAAAGCTGTGAAGATGCACGTGAAAGACGTCGTCGGTGACCCCGCAGCATGGGCAAAGCTCGCAGTGGAGAAGTTCGGCGCAGATATGGTTACCGTTCATCTCATAAGCATCGACCCTCTGCTGAAAAACGCTACTCCAAAGGATGCAGTTAAGACTGTTGAGAACATTCTGCAGGCAGTCGATGTCCCTCTCGTTATTGGCGGTTGCGGCGACCCAGTTAAAGACGCTGATGTATTCGCTGAAATAGCTGAAACCTTCAAGGGTGAACGCTTCCTAATGAGCTCCCTGACACGCGATATGGATGTTGAACGTTGCGCAAAATTCGTCAAAAAGAACGGACACGCCGCATTGTCATTCACCCCCATGGATTTGAATTTGGCTCGTGAACTTAATCGCAGACTTTACGACTTTTTGGACAAAGAAGACATAGTTATGGATCTTACAACGGCTGCATTGGGTTACGGCTTGGACTACGCATTTACAAACATGGAACGCGCGAGGATGGCGGGCTTGATGGGCGATGGCGAACTCGCACACCCCATGTCTTCAGGCACTACAAATGCATGGGCAGCTAGAGAAGCGTGGCTGAAGATGGCTCCTGAATGGGAACCGCGAGAACTTCGAGGCCCACTCTGGGAAGTTACAACCGCTTTAACCCTGCTGCTGGCTGGCGTAGATTTGTTCATGATGATGCATCCGGCGGCAGTAAAGACACTCAAAGATGTAACCAAGAACCTGGTGAAGGGCGGCAAAGTTGACGCTGCAAAGTTCGCAGAATGGGTTTCCGTCAAAGCTTAATGGAGCTGTGATTGTATGAGCAAGAGAGCAAGCATGAAAGAACTCAGCCCGATAGATGTCTACAAACTTCTCCCCAAGACTAACTGCAAAGAATGCGGGCAAGAAAACTGCATGGCATTCGCAACCAAGATAGTAAACCGGGAAGTCAGTATCGACTCATGTAAACCACTGTTCAAGAAGGAATACGAGAAAGCGTGCCTTCAACTGAAAGAACTGCTGAAACCTGCAGTGCAAGAAGTGATCGTCGGCGTCGGCGAAAAGGCAAAGAAACTCGGCGGAAAGCTCGTGATGTACCGGCACGAATTCACATACACCAACCCCACGGCCATAGCCATAGACGTGACGGACGAGATGTCTGAGCAGGAGTTCACCAGCCGCATAAAGCACACTGAGAACTTTAGCTTCGAATACATCGGCTACACCTTGAAACTGGACATGATAGCAGTTCGTTGCACCTCCGGGGACGCAGAAAAATTCAAGGCCGCAGTCAAGAAAGTCGCCGAAACAACCAACTTACCGTACATAATTTGCTCGTTGAACCCAACACTTGCCGAAGCAGGTTTAATGGCAGCACCAAAAGCACGCCCATTACTATACGCAGCAAACAGCGAAAACTGGAAAGATATGGCAGAACTAGCTATGATGTACGATTGCCCGCTAGTAGCTTCAGCGCCAAACGACATGAATACGTTGGTTTCGCTAGCTAAGACCCTTTTGGCATACGGCGTTAAAGACATAGTCCTCGACCCGGGTACCTTTATGAACGAAGGTCTCGGCACAACACTGAATAATTTCACTATGCTACGCAGAGCAGCCTGCAAAGGTGGTGAAGAACTAGCAGGATTCCCGCTAATAGGTGTTCCAATGACAGCTTGGGTAGGTAAGGGTGACGCGGCGGATGAAATCATAAAGTGGAAAGAGGCTTACCTCGCATCGATGCTAATTGTCCGATATGCAGACATAGTCGTCATGCATGGCAACGACGGATGGTCACTGCTGCCCACAGCGGTTCTAAGGCAGAACATCTACACTGACCCACGCAAGCCCGTGGCAGTCGCACCAGGACTCAAGGTCTTCGGTACACCAGACGAGAACTCGCCGGTGTTCTTCACATCCAACTTCGCGTTGACCTATTATACCGTAGCCTCAGACATCGAAAGCAACAAACTTAACGCCTACCTCATCGTGGTTGAAACAGAAGGCTCAGCCATAGACAGCGGAGTCGCAGGGCGCAAACTCACCGCAGAGCGCGTTGCGGACGCACTCAAAGCTTCAGGCGTAGAAAGCAAAGTCAAGCACCGCAAACTCATCATCCCAGGCAAAGCTTCAAGGATCAGCGGCGAAATCGAAGAACTCAGCGGATGGAAAGTCCAAGTCGGACCACGCGACAGCAGCGAGATACCCAAGTACCTCGCTGAGAAATGGCAACCATAAAACTACTTTTCTTTCTTTTTTCGTCTTATTCTTAAATTCCGTGTTTTCTGCAGTAATCTTCAGGTGACTCGTAAAGATCTTTAATTCGTTGGAACCGCTTTTCCGAGTTGATTCTATCGTTCAGTGTTTTGACGTCTTTAGGTTTGCTGAAGGTTTCCGTTTTGCCGTCTTCTCGTTTTCGCGTGACTTTTATGCAGTCATCAACCATGCAGCAGAGGACGCAGGCTTGGCAGTGGAGGCATAGGTCCTCAGTTATTCCGATGCCGCTGTTTGTCCAGTAGAGTGCGTTTGTGGGGCAAATTTTTATGCAGAGTTTACATTGGACGCCCTCACACGTGTGTCTGTTGATTGTAATTGTGCCTTCTGGGTAGAGGTCTTTGCATTTGGTGCTTCCCAGAAGTTCCTGTCTGATAGTTTTTTGGTCCGAGGTCTCCGCTGGTTTTTTTGTGGTTTCTTCAAGCATAGTGAATATATCGATTACAGGAGAACTCTTCTGCGGTGGCATCTTGGATTATCCTGTATAGTTATTGTTCTTTGTCTATTGGGTATTAAGTTTCGTGAATTATAATTACTTATTCCAACGTAACTTGAGGAAAGTCCATGCGTAGCACTTATTACAGGCGTTTGGTAGTTACAAACTGGTGAAAGCGAAATGTGCGAATTCAACGTCATCTTCAACGGAAAAACTCAGTACAAAGATGTGGTTTACGCTAAAGTGGAGGGTGCCAACGTGGTAGTTCGGAACGTTCTTGGGGAAACCAAGGAGTTCAAGAACTGTATCATTAAAGAAATAGACGTGAACGCAACAAAACTGCTTTTAGCAGCAACCAAAGCATGATTCCTTTTTCTTAGTCGTTTCAAGTGTCTCCTGTTTTCGAGTTCTGTTAGCTCGAGGGTTGAAGTTCTGCGGTGCCCTTCTTGATAACGCGCGTGAAGAGAGTGAAAATCGTGGCAGCTCTTCACCAGCCATGGCCCATCGCTTGTTATGCTGGGTCAAACCTCAGATGGCAAGGCAAAAAGCAATGGGCGGTTCTCAACAGTTGACGGCTTGTTCGGGGGATCGTAGGTATTAGTTTAGGAATTTGATGGCGGGCCCGCTGGGATTTGAACCCAGGGTCTTCGGCTCCGGAGGCCGACGCCTTAATCCGTACTCGGCGACGGGCCCAACCCGCACAAAACAGAGATTCTGTCGATTTAAGGCAATCGCTACTCTTCCTGCACTAACTCTTCGTTAATCCACCATGCTTTCTTCTTCCCTGACCTTTCGCCGCCGTAGTAGTCAAGTACTGCCTTGCCGAATTGTTTCTGGCTGGCTTTTTGGATTTTTCTCAGTCTATTCAACACCAGCCAACGGTTGATCTTGATGGACTCTGCCAACTCAGGCGTTGTGGCACCTTTGTAGTGCATGAGGTAATCGACGATTTTGTGGTCTACCTCGTCGAAGCAGAAGGTGTGTGGGTTCACTTTTCGGTTTCCGTAGGTGAGGAGCTCCAAGTCGGCTAGGTACTTTCGGATTTCGCCCAGCTCTCCCTCGATTCTCCCCATCCGCCCCTCCAACTCCAAGAGCTTGTTAGGTTTGGGCGTCTTTTGAAGCTTGTCCATTATGGCTTCCCGGATAAAATCGCTTCGGTCGCCTTCGGGAACCCGCAAGATTATTTCTTTGTAAACATCTTCAGGAACCTTTGCCGAAACCACTCTGACCTCACCGCTCATCACATCACCGATACCAAACTAACGCGGTCTTAGTATTTCATGATTTCTTCAAAAAACTTGTGGGATTCGTGGAGTTGGTAAAAACTTGAATTCGTTTGCAGCTGACGATTATCTGGGCTGCTATTGCCCAAAAAGACCACAATCTCCCTGATTAAATGTGACGTCGGCTCTTTGGCCGGTCACAATATTGTCCCACCAACCTCTTTTCAAAATAGCTGAAAGAAACATGGAAAACGCGGCTGCTCAAGGAATTATCAACAACTATTTTGTCTTCAACGCGGGCGACGACTTGGAACTCCTTATGTTACACGAGAAAGGAGAACAAAACCACATTATACATGAGCTCGCCTGGAACACCTTCAAAGAAGCAGCAGACAAAGCATTGGAGCTTAAACTCTACGGCGCAGGCCAAGACCTCCTCAAATCAGCGTTCAGCGGTAACGTCTGCGGCATGGGCCCGGGCGTCGCAGAAATGGAAATCGAAGAACGCGGCGCCGATCCAATCGTGGTTTTCGCAGCCGACAAAACAAGCGCAGGCAGTTTTAACTATCCCTTGTTCCGCATGTTCGCCGACCCCATGAACACCGCTGGACTCGTCATCGATCCACATTTGCTGTGCGGGTTCAAATTCGACGTCGTGGATACAATCGAGAACAAGGTAATAACACTCAAGGTTCCCGAAGAAACCTATGAGCTCCTCGCCTTAATCGGCACCGTCGGCAGATATGCCGTCAGTCGTATCCGCCGAGGCGACGATGACTTAGTGTGTGCGTCCAGCAGCGTGAGCAAGCTCTCTTCAATCGCGGGAAAATACGTCGGAAAAGACGACCCAGTCATGATTACCAGAGCCCAACATGTTTTACCCGTCGTAGGCGAGATTCTGGCGCCTTTCATGCACACCTACTTCGTTATGGGCTGGATGCGCGGCAGCCACTGGGGACTATTGATGCCGGTCGGCTTGAAAGACTCCAAATGCACAGCCTTCTACGGACCGCCGAGAATTGTAGCCCTAGGCTTCCAAGTTTCCAATGGCCGAATAGCAAGCGACGACGAAGGCAAGCCAATGATGGCTGACTTATTCGATGATCCCGCCTTTGCTATAGCCAGAGAAGAAGCAGTCCAGGAAGGCACAATGCTACGCCGCATGGGAGAATTCGAGCCGGCGAGGCTTAGCCCCGAAGAGATGGAATACACCACCATCGATACAGTCCTCGAAAAACTCGACAAACGCTCCACAACGGTGAAAGGACAAGAGTAAGACACGTTAGTTTCTGGGAGACATGCTTTTTTGCTCCGTCTTCACAGCTAGGAGCACGCAACGGTTTTCTGTCATTTGGCGGATTTTTGTGCGCAGTTCCTCATTGACTATCTTCTTTCTCTTTAGCAGTTCCATTTTCTTTGAAAGTTCTTCGTCGCCCAGAAACTTGAACCATGCCTCGAAGTCTCCCCTGGCAAAATGAAACTCGACCGATTCTAAGCCGATTTTGCCGATTTTGTCACAGAAATCCAGAAGGTTTATTGCGTTGACATCTAGAGGCTTTCCGATTCCAACGTAAAAATGGAATTCATTCTCTTGGGGGGTTCGCGCTAGGATGGTCATTGCTTTTTCTTTGTTGACTTCAGGCAGACCCAACACCCTTTTGCCGTTCTCAGATATGATGTATTGCCCCTTCTTGGGAGCCTCTGCGTAACCCATTCTCACTAAGCCAATTAGGTGCATCTGAACAACTCTTTGGTCTTTTCCTGTTTCTTTCGCGATTCGAGCCGCTTTCACAGGTTCATCACAAAGAAACAGTGTCTCGAGTACCTCACGTTTGGCTGAAGTCAAATCCACTTTAGAACCCTCCAACTGTATATGCGTGTAGAGGTTAATCAAACTTCCTCGTTTCGTGGGCTGAATATCTTGGCAACCTTAAGAAACTTGGATAGGCAAAGTATTAGTAGAAACAAATGATTGCTTAAGGTAGAAACGGTAGGGCGCAAAATGAAGATTGCTGTTCTGGTTTATGAATATCCTCCAAAAATCGTCGGAGGATTGGGAACTTACGCGGCTGAAATCACACGCAAATTCGTGCTTAACGATCACGACGTGACGGTCTTCACCATGAATGATGACGCAGGAAGCCTTCCAACACGCGAAATCTGGCGAGGCATCGAAATTCACCGTCCACTCCACCTCGACATCTCCGATTCTCTCCCCGACGTCATCGCTGAAGACATACGTAAATGGGGCAGGGGTATTCACCTTTTCGGGAAACTCATGGTCTATAACTATCTTTCCGCAGCCAAACTCGTTAATGAACTCATCAAGAAAGAAGGCATGAAATACGACGTCGTCGTCGCACACGATTGGCTCTCCATTATGGGCGGGATAGCTGTGAAGAGGGAAAGTGGACTCCCGCTGGCTTTTCACGTGCACTCAACCGAGCAGGGCAGAACCATGGGAAACGGAAGCAGCGTGGTAAGCAACATTGAGCTACGCGGTGGCAACATGGCAGACCTAATTGTCACAGTTTCTTATGCCATGAAAGATGAACTCGTGCAGCTCGGGTTGCCCAAAGAAAAAATCCAAGTTTGCTACAACGGCGTCGACCCGGTGAAGTATAACCCTGAAGATGTAACTGCGGAGCAAACTCGAAGGATCCGTATGCTCTACGGGATAAAAGACGACGACCTGATGATACTTTTTTTGGGACGACTTGTTGGTGTAAAAGGAATCGACAAACTCATAATGGCAATGCCGCATATTCTGCCCAAATTTCCAAACGCAAAGCTAGTAATTGTAGGTGTGGGCGACTTGGAGGAGTACCTGCAAAACCTCGTCAGAACTATACGCTTGGAAAATTACGTTCGATTCCGCTTTGACTTCATTCCTGAAGAGGAACGCATACTTCACTACGCTGCATGCGACATAGCTGTTTTCCCCAGCTTATACGAACCATTCGGAATAGTTGCCCTCGAAGCCATGGCGATGGAAAAACCCGTTGTGGTGGGTGCTTCAGGCATTAGCGGCATGCGCGAAATAGTCATCTGCTGCGGTGAAGAACAATGCGGCTACCACATTGACCCCAACAACCCCTCTGACGTCGCATGGGGCATAATGAACGCGCTTGAGAGCCCTGAGAAACGCAAATGGCTCGGGCAGAACGGCAGAAAACGCGTCCTCAAAGAGTTCACATGGAGCAGAATCGCCGAAAAAACCGTTGAACTCTACGAAAAAATAGTTAACCGCTGATCCATCTTGCCAAAGCAAACATCAAAAGACAAAAAGTCAGATATGCGACGCAAAACCGCGCGGGAAGCCGCTGCCCTCCTCTATTTTGGAATAGAGAAAGAGTACAAGCAAGCCAAGGTGAAAGCTTCAGAAAACCTTGGCGCTCACGTTCTTCCCTCGAACCTTGAAGTTGCCCTGGAACTAGACAAAGGTTGCACGGGAAACCGAAGGATCCGCCAGAACCGAGCGGTTGATCCAGATGCGCATCGAAGCCCTGGAAATCATGAAGATGCTGGACGCATACTGTCCACTCTTGATTGGAAGTGTGTGGCGAGGGACGATTCGACGCAGCAGCGACATCGACGTTGAAGCATACTTCGACGACCCCGAAGAAATCGTGATGCTGCTAAAGGCAGGCGGCTTGAAAATTTCAAGAACAGACCGAATGACTGTGACGGAACACGACAAAACCGAAACGTCGTTCCACATCCACGCTGAATCGTCAGGGAAATATATTGTTGAAGTCGTAGTCCGATCCATCGAAGAAGCAGGCAGGAAACGCATATGTGATACTTTCGGAGACAAAATCAAAGGCTTAACAATTCGAGAACTCGCGAAACTGCTTAAAGAAAATCCAACTCAAACGTTCATTCCCTCATAACTACGCCGTGCGAGAATGGTTACTGAGCCTGTTTTAACATGAAACCTGTGCCGAGAGAAGAAAAAAGAACATAAACCCCGAGTTTTCAGTATAATCCTGGACGAATACTCGCATACTTTCAGGTGTTCTTGTGGAGATTGACAAGAAATCTATGAAAAAAATGTTCCCGAACCTAATCAAAGAACTTGAAGCAGGCGAAAACAAGGTTTCCATAGATAGTGTGCGCGCCAACGCCGCCAAAGCCGAAGAGACGGTGGCTGACCCCGAGGAAACCATGCTTGCTGAAGCTGAGAACGCTTTGCCCGATAAGTTCCGTCATTACAACCCAACCGTCGTCGATTTCATCCGTCGATGCGACACCGCTGCTCAAGCAGAACAAATCGTTTCGTACCTCCAGGAGCGAGGTGAAATAACCGAAGATTATGCTGATGAGGTTAGAGCGCAACTCAAGAAAGAGGGCGTGCGCGGTTTTGGTCCCAAAAAGGAAGCGGACTATTACTTCAAACAAGGTGGTATCTGCTAGAGCGGCTTAGTCAATAAAGCCCAAACTCATTTTTCGTTTTCATTGGTTGTCATTATTGAAAACTTAATGTGCCTGACAGGCTTATTGGCTTTTAACCCGTCGATTAAACTTTTGAGACGTTTTGCTGATCCTTTAACTACCATGACCTCCAAGCACTCGCCACCCGTCAAGTGTGAGTGAAGGTATGCAGTTATCATGTCGCCAAACTCATGCTGCAGATGGAAGAGCTCATCGTTTTTCTCGGTTGTCTCGTAAAGAACAGTGACTGTTGCAATTACTTCACCTTTAATTTCGTTGAGTTTGCTGTATTCGGAGATGTACATGCGGACTGCTTGTCGGATGACTTCTGACCTTGACGCTCCGCGGTCTTCTCCGAGTATGGCGTCTAGCTCTTCAAGCAACTCTTTTGGCAGCGAAAGACTGATTATGCTCACAGGTTCACCTCAGCGTTGTTTGAGTTAACGTTGTTTACTCTAATAAGACTGTATTCTGGCTTGCAGCTTTGGGCTCTAACGTCATTGTTTGAGAAAACTCTATTTCCAAGCAAGCTTTAGTTTTATTGGAAGAAGGTGCGCCGAATCTCGCTTATTAAAAAATAGGCGAAACTTAATAAACACGTGGTTCTTTGAAATCAAGTGAAAAAGCGAAAGGCACCACTTATGACAGCACCAGAAGACTACGTCCTCAAAGTTGCTAACCTGAAAGTAGAGATCCAAAAGCAGACAATTATAGAGAACATCAGCTTCAAAATAAAGACGGGCACATCTCTAGCCATAGTCGGACCCAACGGCGCGGGTAAAACAATGCTCTTCAGGACGCTTCTGAACTTGGTGCCCTACACTGGCAAAATCGAATGGGCGCACCGAGTCAAAATCGGCTACGTCCCCCAAAACGTGAGCACACGAGACATTCCGATTTCCGTGAAAGAGTTTCTTTCATACAAAGACTCAGCAGATGTCAAAAGCGCTCTCGAAGCGGTGAGACTTGCCGATCCCAGCATACCCAACAAGACGTTGTCAGTGCTGTCTGGCGGACAGATGCGCAGAGTGCTAATCGCGTGGGCACTACTTGATAACCCCAACGTTCTGCTGTTTGATGAACCAACGACGGGTGTAGATGTTGGCAGCGAAGAGTCAGTTTTCCTCATGCTCAGCGAACTGAAACAAAAACGCAACATTACTATGCTTCTCATAACCCATGATCTTCACCTAATCAAAGAATACTCCGACCAGCTTCTAGGCCTAAACAAGTGCATGACTTACTTTGGGGACTCACAGAAGATTGTAGAACCAGCACTTCAGCAGAAAATTTACGGAGAAACCGTTTGTTTGACCCCCTAAACCTTGTGGTGAAAAAGTATGATTGACACGCTGATTTACAGTCTAATTGTAGGCGCGGCGGTAGGTTTCTCAGCGGGATACCTTGGATCAATAATGGTTCTTGAGAAGATGGCCTTGGTCGGCGATGCAATGTCCCACGTAGCACTCCCCGGACTAGCATTGGGGGTTTTACTGAACTTTAACCCTCTTCTGGGTGGCTTCATCTTCTTGTTTATCTCAGCTATATTAATCTGGCACTTGGGTCGCGTCACAAAACTGTCTTTTGAAACTTTAGTGGGCGCAGCCTTCACGTTGGCGCTAGCAATTGGCATACTGCTTTACGGCGACAATCTTGACGCCCTGGAAGCTGCACTGTTCGGTGACATAACCAAAGTCGACTTAACCTACGCAGTTATTGCCGTATCAATATCCTTCGCAGTGATTTTTCTAACCCGATTCATATACAAGAAAATTGTTCTGGGCTTAATATCGGAAGAATTAGCAATCTCCAAAGGCATAAACGTCGCCCGAACAAACCTTTTGTATCTACTTCTGGTATCCATCACAGTGGCTGTAGGCATACAAGTGACTGGCACGTTGCTGGTCGGTTTCTTGGTGGTAACACCCGCCGCTGCCGCCCGAATCGTAAGCGCTAACTTGTCAAGGTACCTCGTTCTAAGCGCGGTGTTCGGAACAATCTCCGCCGTTTCAGGCATACTACTTTCGAGTTCCATAACCATACTTCCAGGTCCCCTGGTTGTTGTCTCAGGCGTGGCAATCTTCGTCATGGCGCTGCTGGTCAGGTGGCGAAGGAAAATGATGGACTAAGGATTCTACTCTAAATGTTTGAGTTAGTTTTGGGCTGGGTCCACAAGGCAACTGAGAAAATATCTGTCGCCAATCCCCTTTGATTCACGCGAAGGTCTAAATACATGCAACGCGTACCATGGTCTAAAAGTAAATAAACAAGGTCACCTTAAAATAGTGAAAACTGACCTCTGGAGGAATTCAAGTGAAGAAACTCGCCGTAGCTCTCACAATAATCGTTTTCTCAATCGCAATTTTCCTTCCTTTCTCTTTCAACAATCAGGCTGCCAACGCCCAGACATCAGGCTACAGCATCCAAAGTGTAGACCAAAAAGTTCAGGTTTTATACTCTGGGCACGTCGTTATCACGGAAAACATCGTGCTGTCTGGGCAAGTGCCTGGCACCTTTGCGCTTGGGCTTCCGTACAAATACGCATCCTCAGTTCTCAAGAGTTTAGCATACGACAGCCAATCTAAGACTCTTCCGGTAACGCTTGGGGTGCAGCTTCAAAGTCAAAGTGGCTTCTACGGCGCCGTCGTGACCCTGCCGTCAGGGACCTCCAGCAGTTTTACTGTGATCTTTGTCCTTTCGAACACGATTCTCACCCAAACATCAACAACGTACCACCTCGATTTTCCTGCTTATCTCGGTTTTACTCAAACGGTGAATAGTTACACGGCTACTGTGGCATTGCCAGATGGGGCAGTCATGACGGGTATCGAGAAAACCGATGGAGTAGTCAACGCCTCCAGCTACCAGAAGCAGAACTTGGCTGCCTTTACTTACTCACCCGCCGTCGCCACATTTACTGCCTCGACTGGGTACGTAGTGAAAGTGAATATACCAACTTTGAGTCGGCAAATAACTGTAAGCCCCTCCGGAGAAATAACCTGCACAGATATCTACAAAATTGCCAGCAACTCCACTGCCAGTATTATTAGTTTCCTAGTTAACATTCCAGTGAATTCGCTCAACGTAATTGCGAGAGATCAGTTTGGAAGAGTCCTAGGTGTCGCGCGCTACATTTCTGTCAACCAAGACACGAGTTTAGTGCTTGTTCAAAACGTAACTTTGGCTGTATCGATATACCCGGGAGAATCGACCGTATTAACCCTCGATTACTCTTTGCCCAAAGTTTCTCCTGCCCAAGCTGCGAAGTATAGTCTCAATCTCGATTTGTTCGCGTACTTCGACTACTATGTCGATTCCGCTACCGTGACAATCACTCCGCCGGAGGGAGCAACCATCGTGTCGCCATCGTTTTCGCAAATTGGCCCTTCTTCGGACTTAACTAGGTCTGTCTTCCAGGAAACGATGACCCTCAAAAGGCAAGGTGTCAGCTTTGTTGACAGCGTCATTCCCTCTGAAGACATTGTCTCGATAACCTATGATTACAATTCGTTGTGGATAGCTTTCAGACCTACCTCGTGGACGTGGGCAGTAGCTGCAGTCGGCGTCGTCGTTGTTGCTCTTTGGACAAGACCTAAAACTAAAACTGCGACCCCGAGAATGTCCGTCGCAAGAGTGGCTTCTGGTGTAGCCCTGAGCCCTGAGCACGTTAAAGATTTCGCTGAAGCCTTTGAAGAGAAGGGCAGAGTAACTCAGGAATTGAGAGCGCTTGAAGCCAGAGCTCAACACGGAAGAATTCCAAGACGCAGGTACAAAGTGCAGCGCCGAACGCTCGAGCTTCGCCTCGAAACTTTGTCTAATAGAATTGCCAATCTAAAAGAGGTGCTTCGAAGCGCTGGTGGAAGCTACGCTGACACCGTCAGGCAACTTGAAGCGGCAGACGTTGAGCTAAACGAAGTACAGTTAAGCCTTCAAAACCTCGAAGTACGTCACGAATCAGGCGAAATCCCCTTGGAGTCTTACAAGAAACAGCTAACCGACATCGAACGGCGCAAAGAGAAAGCTGAAGCCACAGTTAACGGACTTTTGCTGCGACTCCGTGGAGAAATGCGTTAGCTGACCTAAACGCTTTTATCCATCTTTTTGGCATTTGATAAAATTCAACAAGAGGTATTAAATATGGTAAAAATAGTGGTCGACCAAGCAAAATGCAACGGATGCGAGACCTGCGTAAACACATGTCCCATCGGCGAATACGAAATGAAAGACGGCAAATCCACGCCTGTCAAGCTCGATGAGTGCTTAGTCTGCAGAGCATGCGAAGCACAATGTCCACAGGGCGCAATCCAAGTAATCGAGTAAGTAACCACCAAAATCCATTCCAGTTTCGGTTAACTCTTCCCATTGGAGAGGTTAACTGATTCCTTCCTTTCTTTAATGACTTTACATTCTCTTTTTTACACGCAGCGATAATAAAACGCGGCTTTTCATCTATCTGACATTTTTCCTTGCCGAAAAAATGAATGCGTCCGTTATTTCGAACCCGGTTTCTTGAAGTTCTTGATGGATGCATCAGAGCAAGAACGACCACGCTATAAATTGAAATGGTATAGTCTAAGGATGTGGATATTCGCTTTTTGTCTTCTGGAATAAACAATTCAGGTAGTCAGTTACGGTCAAGTGTTTCTTTTTAGCCAGCTTCTTAAGGGCTCTGTTGATCCCTGTACCATACTGCATCGCCTTCTTTGGCTTCTCTACTATGGTCCGCGGCAAACCCAAGTTCTCCGCCGTTTTCCGCAACACCAACTTGCGCAACGAATCCGTCTTCTTTTCAATTTTCAGCTCAATGGGCAGGCTCATGGCAAACTCCGCAACGGCAAAAGAAGCGAAGGGCAGACGCAACTGCACATCATGGTAACCGCAGATCTTCTCGTCCCGCTCGAGGTTGCTTTCATGAATTTCGGATACGTCATGGAACATCGTTTTTCTAACAGACTCTTCACCCTTTGAAACGTATTCGGCTACGTAGCGTTGATAGCCTCCGAAAAGTTCATCTGCACCCTGCCCTGCAAACAGTATTCGGCAACCTGCCTCAGCCGCTTTTTGCGCGGCCCAGAAAAATGGTACACCGACACTGACTTTGATGGGATCTGGTTCCTCGATTAGGTCAACAACCATGGGCAAGATCTTCTCCAAGTCAGCTTCAGTGTAGAGGTGAACCTGAATCGGCAGTTCAAGCTGTTCAGCTGCCTCACAGGCCTCTTGTGTTTCTGGCTGCCCCTCAAGACTCACATGCACCAAATGGGTGTCTACCCTACATTTTTTTGCCAAATAGGCTATTATGCCGCTGTCTAAGCCTCCGGAAAAAGCTACCGCGACCTCCTTGAGCCCAGAGACTCTACCCCACAATGAACATTCCAATAGGTTTTGCAGCTTTTTGGAGGCTTCATTCATGCCAATTTGCTTCGGTTGGGTGAATTTCAAGGTTTGGACTGGCTTGAGTTTGAAGCCTTCTTTTGTAACAATTGCCAAGCATCCGGGTGGAAAGGACTTCGGTTCCAAAACCCCAAGTTTCCAGAGGGCTTTGCGGTTGGACGCCAACGCTGCTGTGGCTCCATTTTCGCCGTAGTACAGGGGCTGCACACCTAGAGGGTCTCTTGCAGCAAACAATCTGTCTTCTTTGGCAACAACAATAGAAAAATCGCCTTCAACGTTTCTGAAGAACCCTTCAATTGCCTTCTCGTAGTCACCCTGAATCTTTTCAACCTCGGTTGTAGAGCTATTCGGTGCAGGCGAGTAGATTCTGCCATCAAACACAACCGCCGCATCCTGCGTTTTTAACATCCGCTTTTCGCCATGTTCAGGTGCAGTCGAAGTAGTTCCCACAGCTGTTTTCGAGGCTCCTTTTTGATACAATAGTTCCTTAACGTCTTTTGTGATCGCAACTTTCGTGGGCGTTGCCAACCCATAACGCGTGTAGCTTTCAGGGAGACTCTTCATGAGCGCAGAAACGACTCTAGGAACAGCGTCTTCGCCGCGTTTGTCCAAAATCGCAATCGTGGTCCTCACGTTAAACCGTCTACCTGTTCAATACTGTGCACTATAGAGTTCGGTAAAACATTAATCTTTAACCCGCATAACACTCTGCGAAGGAGACACAGAATTTGCCGATTCTACCCATAGACACGGGGCGGTACGGAACACCCGAAATGCTCAGCGTTTTCCAAGAGGAGAAGCGCGTTCAGAAGCTTCTCGACGTGGAAGCCGCCTTGGCTTGGGCGCACGCCGATGTTGGGAACATTCCCAAGAAGGACGCTGAGAAAATCGCTGCGATGGCTTCTGTAAAGTACGTGAAGATAGAGAGAATAAAAGCCATCGAGAATGACATCAAGCATGACATCGCCTCGCTTGTCAGGGCTCTGTCAGAGCAGTGCGGCTCCAGCGGCGCCTACGTGCATTTAGGCGCTACTAGCTACGATATCGTGGACACCGCAAACGCCCTACAGCTTAAGGAAGCCTTGAACGTTCTGGAAAAGAAACTCTTTGCGCTGAAAGGTGTATTGAGGCAGAAAGCTGGAGAGTACAAAGAAACCGTTATGATCGGTCGCACACACGGGCAGCATGCTCTGCCCATAACTTTGGGTTTCAAGTTTGCGGTTTGGGGACGCGAAGTCGACAGACACATTCAGCGGCTGGCGCAGTGTCACGAGCGAGTATTGGTAGGCAAAATGAGCGGCGCTGTCGGGACGCAAGCGGGGTTAGGAGAACAAGCCGAACGCATCCAAGAAATAGTCATGAAACGGTTAGGTATCCGGGCGGCTGAAATTTCGACGCAGATTGTACAGCGAGACCGGTACGCCGAATTTATCTGCAATTTGGCTATTGTTGCGGCTTCACTGGACAACTTTGCCACTGAAATCCGCGAGTTGGCGAGACCCGAGATTGCCGAGGTCTTCGAGTCCTTCGAAACGGAGAAGCAGGTTGGCAGCTCCACTATGCCTCACAAAAGGAACCCCGAGACTTGTGAGCGCGTCTGCGGCTTATCCCGCTTAATCCGAAGCCTCACTGTTCCCGCGCTGGAAAACGTGACAACGTGGCATGAACGTGACTTAACTCAGTCCTCAGCGGAGCGCTTCCTGCTTCCGGAAGCCTGCATTCTTACAGATTACATTCTTGGCTTGATGAACAACATTGTTTCTAACCTCCGAGTTGACGAGGAGCGTATGCTACAGAACGTTGGCTTAACTCAGGGTCGATGCATGTCTGAATCCGTTATGATGGCGCTTTCCAAGAAAGGCGTTGACAGACAAGAAGCCCATGAGCTACTCAGGCGACTGACTATCGTCAGTGAAGTAGAGAAGAAGCCCTTCAGAGAAATTCTGCTCGCCGACAAGCTAGTGCATAAGATGTTGAGTTGCGAGGAAATCGATGCTGCACTGAACCCGAGAAACTATCTTGGCACGGCGGTTAAGCAGGCGGAAGCGTTCTCGAAGAGCTAAAAGTCCGACAGCGCTTTTTGATTCCATTCGTCAACTTTGTCTAGTTGTTCCCATTTTTCTTTTTTGACAAATCCCCCAACCTGCTCCTTTATTTTCTTGGCTAGTCGCGGTCCAATCGTGGGCAGATTAGTCAACTCCTCAATTGTTGCGCGTTTGATGTCTTCGATGCTGCGGTATCCAGCATTGAACATGATTCTGCCACGGGTTCGCCCAATTCCTTCAAGTTTCACGATGGGTAGCAACTCCTTCTTTATGCCTTTTGAGACGCGTTCGTTCAGTTCGTGGATCAGGGGCAGAAGCTCTTTTTCTCCAAACAACTCGGCTAACTCCTGCGTCGCGTGTATGAGCCATTTGCTGTTTTCAACTATCCGGTACAAGTCGCCCGGCTGCACCCTGAACTTTTCCAGCAGCTGTTCTTCGCTGGTTTCCTCAATCCAGGCGTTTATAATCATGGCGGTTTTCATTTCGCCCAAATACTCTTCGAAGGCGACGTGATCATCCCATTCGTTTGGCGGCGGAATGAAGAGTTCTTCTCGGTGCATTTCCACCTGAACGGCTATTATCTCGATTTCTTCTCCGTAGGGTCGCATGACTGGTCCCATGTCGGGTGTGTGGGTAATCAGATGCAGCAGGCTTAACTCCGTCACTCTGGCGGGTTTCTGCTTAAACGCATCGCGGATTGTCACGGCAGAGACTGGATCGATGTAGAGTTCGCTGGTGCGTTTGCCGAATTTTGTGGCGCACAAGTTCTGCTTGTCCACGTAGAACATCTGCTCGTCGTAGAGGTACTTGAGAATCTTGGTGATTACGGCTTTGATGGCTTTCACATCGTATTGGTATGCGTAGAAGGTTTTGCCGAAAAACTCGTATACCCCATTTTCCGAGTGTGCGAAGTCCGAGGCTACCGTTGCCAGCACGTGTCCACGCAGGATTTTCTCCACGGCGAGGCGTGACCAGATACGTTCTGGATGTGCAAGGACAAAGTTATCCATCAGATAATCGGCTTCGTCCGCGGTTTTAGCAATGAGTATTGCTTCGCCGTTCTTGTCGTACTTCGGTCTGCCCGCCCGTCCAGCCATCTGCTTGTACTCTAACACGCTAATTGGATAGTAGCCGTAGCCTGCTTCGTAGCGGCGGTAATCCTGGATTATTACGATTCGAGCTGGCAGGTTCATGCCGAAAGCCAAGGTAGGGGTTGCCGTGAGGACTTTGATTCTGCCTTGGCGGAACAAGTTGCTCAATGATTCGTCGGTGTGCGCCCGCTAAACCCGCGTGGTGAAACGCTGTGCCGCATTCGACTAGGTCAGCGAGGGATTCGCTCAGCTGGGTTTTTTCGTCTGCTGATCGGACTTTTTCTGCTTCCTGCTCCAGCATACGTTTTGCGGGCTTAGAGAGGACGTTGCAGGTTTCGTCGGCGATTTTCCTTGCAAGCGCAGCTGCGTTTTTGCGTGTTGAAGCGAAGACCAGAGCTTGTCCGCCTGTTTTCACGGTGTTCAACGCCAGGTTTACGGCATCGTTGCTGGTTTTATGCTCGATTTTTCTTGCGTCGCCGTCTTTGAACTGGATTTCTTCGTGGAGCATCACACCTTCTTTCAGCACCACTGGTCTCCATTCGGTGATTACGTACTGGGCTTTGAGCCAAGAGGCTACTTCATCAACGTTTCCCATGGTGGCGCTTAAGGCGAGGACTTGGATGGCTGGGTTAACCTGCATGAGCCTCGCCAAGACCACTTCCAATGTAGGTCCACGTTCCGCTTCGTTGAGCAAGTGCACCTCATCCGCGACGACTAGACTAATGTCGTCCATCCATTTGGCGCGGTGCCGCAGCAGACTATCGGCTTTCTCATTCGTAGTGATTATGATGTCATATCTACCTAGCCAAGGATCGCTGCTGTCAAAATCGCCCGTGCTGATGCCGACGTTTACGTGTTGCCCGTTAGGCTTCTGGAGTTTGGTAAATCGTTGGAAGTCATCGAACTTCTCGCTAGCCAGCGCGCGAAGAGGCGCAAGGTAGATGGCTTTACCGCCTTTTTCGAGCACGTGTTTGAGGCAGCAGAGTTCCGCAACAAGGGTTTTGCCGCTGGCTGTTGGGCTTGCCAAAACGAGGTTTTTGCATTCGAGTGCTCCTGCACGTATGGCCTCTTCTTGCGGAGGATAAAGCTCGGTTATTCCTCCTTGGATTATGAGTTCCCTGAGCGGTTCTGGAATTGCGAGTTCAGCTATTTTCACTCTGGCTTCGCCATTTCGGTGTTTTGTTCTGCTATTTGGTGTATGAGTTTGCGGGGTTTATAGTGTTAATGCACTGGCTCCTAGAAATTTGGTGAAAAAATCTGCTTCCATTGGACCCAAAAATTGTCCAACCGCAAGAGATTAGAAGCCTTCTCGTGGTTAGGTTTTTTTACTTGTACCACAGTACTTGCTGTATAAGCGTGTTATTATTCACCTGACTATGGAGCAATGAACATGGTTGAAAACGTCAAAGAACTCCTAAAATTGCACGAAGGGTTAAAACGTGAAGTCTACTTAGACAATGAGAACTCTACAATGGTTCCGCAAGAAGTAATAGACGCCATGATGCCCTATTACAACAAACTCGCTTACGGCAACCCTACTTTAACTCACAAGCCAGGCTGGGAAGCCTTCAACGCCATAATGGAAAGCAGCAAGAAAATCGCGGATTACATCGGCGCAAAAATTCTTGAAGAAATAACCTTTACCCCGGGCGAGTCGGAAGCCAACAACCTCGCCTTGATGGGGGCTGCGGCGGCGAACCCAACGAAAGGCAAAAAAATCGTCATAAGCGAAATCGAACCCATAAACGTCCTCAACGTAACAGACCTGATGAAGAAGCAGGGATATACGACAATCAAAGTTCCAGTCACAAGGGAAGAAGGATTGCTTAATCTGGAGAAACTCAAGGAAGCCGTTGATAAGGAAACCGCGCTCGTCAGCATTCATCTGGTAAACAATGAAATTGGCACCATCCAGCCTATCAAAGAAGCCGTTGAAATAGTGAAGGACCGCAACCCTGCGGCGCTTTTCCACACTGACGCTTCCGATGCCTACGGCAGAATTCCCTTCAACGTGCAGGAACTTAACGTCGACATGGCAACCATCAGCAGCTTTAAAATTCTGGGTCCACGTGGCACCGCCGCGCTGTACATTCGCGAGGGCGTTAACGTCGAACGCATCATTGAAGGACCCATAGGTACACAGAAGCTGTGGCCAGGTATCGAAAACACGCCGCTTATTGTTGGGTTCACTAAGGCTTCGGAGCTCGCGTTTAACAATTTTGACGCCAACGTGGGGAAGATGCGTGGGATGCGTGACAAGCTTGTAGATGGCATTTTCGCGAAAATGACCGACATAACTCTTAACGGTACCAAAGGCAGTAAACGCAGCCCCGACAACGCCAACATCAGCTTCCGTAGGTGTGAAGGCGAAGCGCTTACGATTGAGCTCAGTCTCAAAGGCGTTTATGTTTCCAGCGGCAGCGCTTGCAGCAGGCGGCTTCTGCAGCCAAGTCACGTTCTCGTCGCTATCGGCAGACACTTTAGCGAAGCCCATGGAAGCATCCTCATGAAAACGACGCGGTACCACACAGAAGAAGATATTAACTATGTCTTGGATTCGATTCCTAGCTCAGTGGAACGCATTAGAGGAATAGTCGGATCCACAGGAGTTGACTAACATGTCACGTATACCTTTACCGTACAACCCAAAAGTTCTCGATTTGTTCCGTAACCCAAAGAATCTGGGAAAGATGGAAGACGCCACAGTCGTTGCCGTCGCAGGAAACCCCGCATGCGGAGACATGGTTACTTTCTATCTCAAAATCAACGACCAAGACGTCATAGAGAAAGCCAGTTTTGAAAGCTATGGTTGTGCAGCAAACATTGCCACCAGTAGCATAGTCACCGAAATGATCAAAGGCTTGTCATTGGAGTCCGCTTGGAAAGACATAACCTGGAAGAAAGTAACCGAGGAAGTTGGCGGTTTACCCAGCATCAAATTCCACTGCGGAGTTCTCGCCGTGGGTGCATTGAAACGCGCAATCAGATTGTACTATCGAAAAGAAAGGCAAAACACCCGACTGGGTACCCAAAGACCATACGTTTGAGGAGAAACAGGCGCTGGAAGAGGAAGAACTCGCCAAAATGCTCAGTAAACGGCTCAAGACAGAGGAAGAGAAAAAGTAACGATGTTTGATACCCACGCCATCCGCGAAGACTTCCCAATCCTTAAACGGAAAGTCAACGACCATCCGCTAATATACTTCGACAACGCCGCAACCACGCAGAAACCTCGCCAAGTCATAGACGCGGAATGCGATTTCTACGAAAACCACAACGCCAACGTCCACCGCGCCGTCCACACACTAAGCCAAGAAGCCACAGACCTGCACGAAGGAGCCCGTGAAACAATCGCCAAATTCATAAACGCTAAGGAATCCGCCGAAGTCGTCTTCGCGAGGGGAACAACCGAAGCCATAAACCTCGTGGCGTATTCGTGGGGATTGCGCAACCTCAAGCAAGGCGATGAAGTTCTGCTTTCGCTCATGGAGCATCATAGCAACATCGTTCCGTGGGAAATAATATCAAAAATGGCTGGGTTTACAATAAAATACGCCAACGTCAACCCAGACGGCACTCTTAGACTACGAGGATTTCGAGGGCAAATTCAGCAAGAACACGAAACTTGTCAGCCTGAGCCATGTCAGCAACGTCAGCGGCGTAATCAACGACGTCAAACGCATTGGCAAAGTTGCCCACGAAAACGGAGCACTAATGCTCGTAGATGGAGCTCAAACCGTTCCCCATATGCCCATCGACGTAAGGGATTTGGATGCAGATTTTCTAGCCTTCAGTGGACACAAAATGCTTGGACCCACAGGCATCGGTGTACTCTACGGCAAGAAAGCCCTCCTCGATAAGATGGCTCCGTTCGAAGGCGGAGGAGAAATGATAAAAGAAGTCTCCTTTAGTCCGCAGAGCGAACGCTGCGGCATAAGCTGGAATGACCCACCATGGAAGTTCGAGGCAGGAACCCCAAACATAGCTGGAGGCATCGGATTGGCAGAAGCCGTCAGGTACCTGCAACGTTTAGGAATGGCTGAAGTATTCCAGCATGAGCAAAAACTCACTGAATACGCTGAAGAGAAGATGCGGAACTGCTGCACCAAACTTCAACTTTACGGAACAACCGATGCATCGTTGAAATGCGGTATCATCCCCTTCGGCGTCGAAGGCTTATCCTCACATGACGTTGCGCTTTTCCTCGACAACTACGGCATCATGATACGAAGCGGATTCCACTGCGCACAACCCCTGCACCAAATCTTCAAGCTGCAGTCCAGCGCCCGAGCTAGCTTCTACATCTACAACACCGCCGAAGAAGTTGACCGCTTCGTCGAAATCCTCAAGGAGATGGAGCAACTCTAATGACAACCGTAGAGGATTACGTGGCAAGAGTTGAAGGAACCTGCGGCGCAGAAAAAGACGTCATAGTCACCTTCAAGTACGAAAAGAAAGACGAAGCCATCGCCAACATCCTCAAAAGAGCCACCCTCAAAAACAACCTGCCAGGCATAATCTTCGAGTTAACGTTCGAGGGCATCTCGTTCCGTGTTTACAGCAGCGGAAAAGCCATCTTTCGCAGCATAAAAAACAGAGAAGAACTCAACCGAATTTTAGCCGCTCTCCTGCTTTGACCACCTTTCTGTGAAAGCTTTAGATCTGGGCTCTTTACCTGAGTCTCCTTTTGACTTGTACCTTCGCTCTGCTTACCCAGTTAAAAAAGGGAATAAGTGCACCCTTCAGTGGCTGCGGCAACGCGTCTTTCGCTTCTCTATGAAGCCCCAGTCTCGCGGCGATTCTTCCTTTTCGTGTTAGTGGTACGTAGTATCGGGTGAGCATGAACTTTGAGAAGCCGTTGCTTTCCTTGAAGTTGTCCAGTGAAGGGTGATTTCCCATTCTGCCGTACATAAGCCACAGGACCCCTCTTGAAGCGCAAACTTCCACAGCCTTTGCAATAAGCGAGTTGTTCAAGGCCTTATCCCAGTATCGCTGAAGTGAAAGAATCTGCGACATTACAGCTATTTGGTCGCCATAAATCAGCTGTACAAACCCAACAAGTTCCCCCTCCAAGTACGCGCCGATGAAGGTGCTATCTCTACTGTAGAAGGCAATTAACGCGTTAACTGTTTCTATGCTCAATCCGTAATGGGAAAAACCTCTGCCCTGCCGTATTGGGGTTTCGTTGTAAATTCTCCAAACGCCCTGGACAAACTTCTCAGACGGCTCTGCAATCTCTGTCTTCACGCCACTTTTCTCGGCTTTGCGAATCATATTCCGCGTCTTTTTCCCAACCGCTCTCAACCACTCCATGTAGGGAACGATTTTGAGAAGTGCCACGTTGTCTTCAGTCTTCAACCAGTCGCTGGACGGGTTTGCTGCCAAGCAACACCACTTTCGCTCCACAAAAGTGAAGACATCCACCCCTCTCTCACGAAGTTTCTGTAGGAATCGTCCCGAGGGGGCATAATCGTGCAGATACTCGTTCTGCTCATGGTGCTTGGCTATCTTCGCGAAACTTTTTTTCCTAACTTCTAGCCCTTCCAACTCCCTGTCGACGCTGAGAAGCGTTTTTAGGGTTTCGTAATAGGGTCCTCTATGGTTGAGTGTTCCCCGCTGGAAAAGCCATTCGGGATGCACGTGCACAACTTCGCCCTTGGCGATGCGATTTTGGGCAAACTTCACAGCTTGCGCCGTAGAGTTACGATAGCATAGCCAGTCCAATGCGAGGGTAGGAAAATCGTAAAACGACTTTAAAGGGAAACCTGATGGGATTGGAGCTTTTGCTTCCCAGAGTTTGCGCTTCCACATCAAACGTGCAAACAAGCGTGCAGTGCCATGCACCGTGTAGTACTTTACTTTCCGGTTTGTCCTCTTCTCTAGGTTTTTCCATTCAGCGTACGAGTCCGTTGCAACGTGCAATGCAATTTCGTGTTTGCTCGGATTCAGCATGCAAAGAAGTTCCGGGTCAGGGATGGTGTAGGGCGTGAAAAACCAATAAGCCCTCACGTCTTCCCGCGATTCGTTGACCATCTTCGCGATTATCTTCGAGTTTTCTAAATAGCCCTTGGTTGGCGTTTTTATACTGAGGGCTGTGAAAAAGAAGCCCTTAAGCCGCGACGGGTACGGGTAGTCAACATCTAGCCTGATTCTTATCATGGAAACCATTGCATTTCAGTGTGACGTTCCTATTCTGCTATAAATTGTCTGCTGTCACATATTAGAGGTATGGTATGTTTGTTATTCTGGCGGGGTTTAACGGTTCTCAATTCATTAACGAACTCGCGTCCCGTTCCTTCTGGAGCGTTAAACCCTGAAATATCAGGGGCCTATCTTGTCAATAGCATTAACTGTAAACAAACATTGACGCTGAAACTGAGAAAGGTGGCGGGGTGTTGTCCGAATGTTGATGCGATTTTTAGTTTAATGCCTCAGTTGAAACCGCATGTTCTGCTGTTAAAGATCCCGTAGTTTGCGCAATTTTCGCACGTTTTTGCACAGTGCATTCAATCAGCAACCCCTTCTTGGTTTTCCTGTGGTTTGATTACATGTATGGGACAGCAGTTTTTCTAGTCGGATTTAGGGGAGCCTCTCGGTGGATGAACTTGCGTGCCGTTTCTCTCATCAACCCATAGAACCTGAAGTACAAGATCAGAGCTCTGACTGGAATTTTTGAAATGACGTACGCCACGGGTCGAGAAATTCTACCGTAACACGTTATGTCTTCTCCGTATTTTTTGAAGACTTCAGCGTCGTAGACTCTTTCAGCTCTGAGTTCAAACAAGGTGAATAACGATACGAAAAGGAATCTTACGCTTTTCCTTATCACAAGTTCCTTGTCTTCATCTTTGTACGTTGCTGGCAAAATACGAATTGTCTTCTTCCAGTTGGCCCAGATCTGGAAGTACTTTGGTTTCCAATGGCTGGAACCGGATGAAGTCGCGCAGGCCTCAGAAAGGAAATAAACATTCAGGTTCGACTTGTTCGCTATGAACTCCAAGGTTAACCCAACGATTGTCCATTCTGTTCCCGCATATTTCTGTAACAATAAATCTGATTTCCAGGCTTCTGCAGGCAAAATTTGGAAACCAAGGCCTGTTAAGTTACGGTGAAGTTCCAGGAAGACTCTTCGGGCGGAGTTGTATCTTTGGCTTTTTGGAACCAAAAAAGTTGAGTTCAAATCGTTCAGAACCAACAGGTCCAAATCGCTTTCGGTCAGAATCCTGTAGATCTTGTCCACCATATTAGGCAAGATTATTCGTCTATCTCCAATCACCCAAACATACTTCGACGAAGCCATCCGCGCAGCCTCCGCCATGTTTTGATCTACGCCTAAATTCTCTTTGTTGATTTTGAAGTGCAGATAAGGATAGGTCTCACTGAAAGATTGGACAATTTGAGCAGTGTGATCGGAGGATGCGTTGTCAGAAATATATATGGGAACGTCGTACTTGGCAGCTTGAGGAATCATTGCTTCCAGGCATTTTCTTAGCGGCTCTGCATGGTTGAACGTTGGTATGCAGATTGAAAGGAAATTACTTCTTGTCATACGTATTTCACAACCATACATTGCCGTTTTTCTCCAACATGAGATGATGAGCATGTTGCTTTTACATAGTGACTTTTCGTAAATTAACTTTTTACTTTGAATGTAGGTATGCCCTGTTCATTTTTAGAGTTAGTCCAAATAAGCCGAAAAGCCTCCGCCTTTTTTCAAAGTAAATTTGGCAAACACGTTCGAAGCAAATGCGACTTAACTGGGTGTTGGAATACAGACGAAATAAATACACCATTCTGAAGCTGATCCGAGAGTGTTTGAAACTGCAATCAAGTTGTAACCAAGCCTCTTCAAGAAGTCCTTAACTTTTTCTACGTTCTCGCTCCAAACTTCTATGAAGATTTTAGGCTTAAACTTGAAGAGCGAACCTCTAAGGCCCTCTAAAACTTCTATCTCTGCTTTTTCCACATCAATTTTTACCCAGTCTACATGCTTCAGTTTTAGGTCCTGAACGAGCAGTTCATCCATTCGCTTTATTTGAACGTCAATTGATGTGTCAAAGCAAGTTTTATTCGCGCTAAACTCAGATGCTGAACCTCCAAAGTAGAATTTCAAGTTGCCCGAGCGGTTCCATGCTCCCAAATTGAAAGCATGTAGATTCTGAAGTTGATTGAGTTTTGCATTGTCCTGGAGTGCCCTGAAGGTTTCGGGGTGTGGTTCAACGGCAACCACCAAACCTCTTTCGCCAACTGTCTTTGCCGCAGACACAGCATATTTGCCGACGTGCGAGCCAATATCAACAAAGACGTCGCCTTTTTTCGGTCGAAACCACGCTGACATAAACGCTTCGAATTCGGGATTCAAAACCGCCAGGTCTTCTAGATTACGAACGGCATAGAGGGTATTTCGCACACAGACAATCATCGACCTGCCTTGTCTTTTTGTTAACCTATCTATCTCAACGTCAATTGCAGGTGCTTTCCTCCTTAAAGTATCTGGCACGCTCTCCAAGAACGCAATGAACAGCAACTTACGGTGAGCGGAAAAATTGGCGCCCATGCTAACTCTTCTGAACCTTTCCAAACTGCCTTTGAGAAACCCTTGTAGTGAAGGCATTTACTGAATTTCTACTTTAACGCGTATATAAGCTATTACAAAATTCGTTTTCAGGGATAACTTGTGCTCACTCATTAAAGACCATGGGGACAAATCGATGAACCTATGTTTATGGGTTCAATCGTCGCTGGGATCAGAAAAGCGCAAACAATTTTATATTTGCCGATATCACTTAGGATGAAGGCTGACTATCCATGTCGAACAAAACTCGATCAACTTGCAGGGTTTGTGGCTCAAACAGATTAACTCCAATACTGTCCTTAGGAGAACAATACGTAACCAACTTTGTCGACGACGTGCAAGGCAACTACCCGAGGGGTCCGCTGGATTTGGTCTTATGCAACTCTAACGACGGCGGCTGTGGTCTGCTGCAGTTGAAAGTCACTGTCGAACGCGATGTTATGTACCGAAAATACTGGTACAAGTCGGGGATAAGCGGAACAATGGTTAGGGCCCTAGAGGACATCACTTCAGCTGCGAAGAAACTCATGAAGCTGTCTGCAGGCGACATCGCGGTCGACATCGGCGCAAACGATGGCACTCTTCTCAAGCAGTATGAGGTTCCTGGGTTGGTAAGGGTTGGGTTTGAACCTTCAAACCTGTGGAAACTGGGCGTTGAAGTCGATATACAGATAATTAACGATTACTTCAACTACGTAAGCTTCAAACGTGAACTGGGCGACAAAAAAGCGAAGGTAATCACGAGCATTGCCATGTTCTACGATTTGGAGGACCCCAACACCTTTGTTGAGGACATATGCAAATGCCTCGCCGACGAAGGCGTATGGATCATACAGATGAACTATCTGGGACTGATGGTTGAAAACAACACTTTCGATAACATCAGCCACGAACATCTAGAGTATTATTCGCTATTTTCGTTAACTAATCTACTGGAGCGCCATAACATGGAGGCATTCGATGTTGAGCTAAATGATGTGAACGGCGGCAGCTTCCGAATATACATCAAACACAAAGGAAGCCTCGTAGAAGGCTTTCCTGGTCGCGAGGAAAGACTTCAGAAGCTGAAGGCATACGAGCAGAAAATGGGCTTTGACAACAAAGAAGTCTACGAAAAATTCGCTAACCGGATAGAACTAAACAAGAAAAAGCTTATGGAGTTTCTGCGCAAGGAGAAGAAGAAAGGAAAGAAAATCTTTATTTACGGCGCTTCAACCCGCGGCTTGGTTGTCCTGCAGTATTTCGGAATAGACAACAAGTTAATCGAGGGCGCGGCGGACATGAACGCTGACAAGTGGGGAAAATACATAGTGGGTACGGGTATCCCGATAATGTCTGTGGAAGAGTACCGCAAAAAGAGACCTGATTACCTGTTGGTCTTGCCTTACCATTTCATCGATGAAATTCGTGCGCAGGAATCGGAGTTTCTTAAAAACGGCGGAAAAATGATAGTTGCAATACCTGACTTCGAAGTGATGAGCAAGCAACTCGGCTATCGCCCTTTTGTGCGGGACAACGTCTGTTCAAAAACTCTTTCAACTCTAAAGGCGTATTTCTCCCATGAAAGGTTCTCCTTAACGTATTGGTAGGCATTTGTCCCAATTCGTCTACTTAGGGTCGTATCATTAATGAGTTTTTGAACCTGCTCCGCTATTTTTTCTGGCTCGGCTTTGTCTATGATTATTCCGTTTACGCCGTGCTCAATAATCTCTGATGTGCCCACCTGCTTCGAAACGATAACTGGCTTACCAGCTGCCATCGCTTCAGTTACTACCAGTCCCCAAGGGCTTGCTGAGGACGGGTAAACGAAGCAGTCACACGCGGCGTAAACCTCTGCAAGTTCAGCATCATTTGTACTGTGCAGAAACAGGACCTTGTCTTTTACGCCAAGCTGTTCGCTTAGCAGCATCAACTCTGCGCGTTCTCTGGAAGTGTCAAGGAGCAACTTAACATTAGCATTTGTTTTTGCCAAGACTGCAAGAGCCCTAAGGAGATCGTGTCTTTTGGCATATTTGCTGCCGCCGACAAACAGAATTATAAAAGTGTCTTCCAGCCTGAGACCTGCCCTCAAAGCTTTCCCTGATGCTTGGTGAAATAAATCGACGTCTACGCCTGTCCTGACGATCTTTGAAGTCTTGTTGTATGCTTTTCGAACGTATTCCTCAGACACATGCGAAAGAACCATGATCTCGTCTATGTAGTTGACGCATGTTTTGTCCACTATCTCAAAAAGGGGCCAGTTGACCTTGCGTAAACCACTTCTGTTTTCTGGGGAAAAAAACCAGTAGGGCGGTTCATTACACATCCAAACTACTGGGGCTTTTAATCGTTTCTTGGCAAGGAACGCTGCCCATTCAGTTGGGAAATTGTGATTGTTTATGATGTCGAAGCCTTCGGGGGTTTTCATTCCTAGGTTAAACATTGCCGGAACCTCGGAAGTGTAAAACTGGCGGCCGACAAGACCGCTGACCCATTTTCTGAGCGCTGGAACCTCTGCTTCATCGCCTTGGGTCGTTTCGCGAATCTTCGGCACAGCCACCTGCGGCGTTAAGCCGTGCGGCAACTTTCCTGCAAGGGGATGCGGTATTACGTTTAACTTCACTTTCTTGAAGAATTCCGGATAGCTTTCCGTGTTGACGGCATTCGTGAAAATCTCGACTTCATGACCCAGATTCTGCAATTCAATGGCGAGTCTTAGAATTTGGCGTTCACCTCCTGCCCTGCGCCAAAAAGGTGTATGCAACATGGCGATTTTCATGTGTCAGAGATCTCCAAACGTCACTTAGTCACTGATTGAATGTTTATATATTTAGTCTTTATATTCAAACCAATATCTTCACAACCGAGAATACAAAAATGGATGCACGAATCAAAACTGCAGTGGTGTTAGTTGGAGGCTCGGGGCTGCGAATGCGTCCGCTCACAGAGGACTTGCCCAAATGCATGATACCCCTGCGCGGTAAGCCGCTGATTTATTGGACGATGTTCTGGCTTAAACAATACGGTGTGGAACATGTCGTCTTGGGTGTTTCGTACCACAAAGAAGTCGTGATGAAGTATGCCAAAGAGAACTCGCTTGGGTTGAAAGTTGATTTTAGCGAACACACCCAAGAAGGCGAAACAGGAGAAGGCTTTCGCCTTGCAATAAAACGTCACGTTCCGGACGAGACTTTCTTAGCTATGAATGGTGACGAAATAACCAACATGAATTTGGAGAACTTCGTGAATTACCATCTAAAAAACAAAGGGGTGGTTACGATTGCGGTTTCGCCGATGCAGTCACCCTTCGCGGTTCTGGAAATTACCGGAAACGACATCGTCGGGTTCAAAGAGAAGCCACTTCTTGAAGACAAGCTGGTGAGCGCGGGCATATATGTTTTCAATCGTGCAATCTGCGATTATCTACCCGAGGTGGGTTCCATCGAGAAAACGGCGTTTCCTAAACTCGCGGAGAAGCGATTGTTGAAAGCGTATAAACTTGGACCCGCTGAAAGGTGGTTGACGGTTAACTGCGTCAAGGATCTGTCGGTGGCTGAAAAGGAATTAAACACATTACGAGGGGTATAGCAAAATGAAGGTATTAGTGACTGGGATTTTGGGTTTCATAGGAAGTAACTTGGCAGAAAGACTCGTGGATGACGGGCATGAGGTCTACGGTGTCGTGCGGCGTGTTGCGAGCCGAAACATGAGCATGGTCAAGAACATATTGGGCGACATAACTCTCATTTCAGGGGATATCACCGATTACGTTTCTATGCGCAACGCCATTAGAGCAGCAAACCCGGATGTTGTTGTTCATTTGGCTGCGTTAAGTCCAGTTCGAGACTCGTTTGAGCGCCCGTTTGAGTATCAACAAGCAAACATGGTGGGCACCATGAACGTGGCTCACTCGCTGCTTGAGCTGCCCGACGCTCAGAACAGGAAAATCGTGGCAGCATCGACCGCTGAGGTTTATGGTTTGCAGGGGAATGTTCCGCTTAAGGAGACTTTTTCTTTGCATCCTTCTAGTCCTTATGCTGTGACGAAGGCGGCAGGAGATCTTTACCTACAAATGATGTTCAAGACGTTTGATTTGCATGGCACAATTATGCGTTCTGCTAACTCGTACGGTCGCAAGTTTGACAACAGCTTTTTGGTTGAGTATCTGGTTACGACGATGCTTAAGGACGAATACGTTTACATTGGGGCTCCTGACTCGATTAGAGACTACATGTATGTGGATGACCATGTGAACGCATATAGGTTGGCAATAAATGATGCGAAAGCAGACGGCGAAATCTTCAACGTGGGTACAGGCATCGGCGTAAGCAATGGGCAACTCGCCGATTTAATTGCTAAGAAACTTGGGTTTGAGAAGAAGAAAATCAAATACGGTGTTTATCCGCCTGGTTACCCGATGCGCCCCGCAATTTCTGACCAACCCTCTATATTGATTGACGCTTCCAAAATTAAAAAAACCTTGAAGTGGCAGCCGACTTTGACTTTGGATGAGGGCGTCGACAGGGTCATAGAATACTACAAACATAAGTGATGGAGTTTCTTGCCGACTGGGCATTAGCGGCCCAAAACCAGTTCTTCCGCAACGCTATTTAGAGCCCTTTCAGTATTGAAACATCGCTGGCGAATGCTTCATTGGATAAAGTTGACTTAGTCATGTGGACGAAGAACGGTGCGGAGACGCTTCCTGCAGTATTGAGGCATATCAAACAGGTTATTCCTGCTACCAACGTGAACAAGCGGCTAATCGTGGACGACCAAAGTACTGACAACACTTGTGCGATTGCGGAGTCTAATGGCTGGGAAATCCTCCCGAACGAGGGCACAGGCATAAGCGACGGCGCAAATACCGCTCTGAAAAACGTCGAATGCGAACGCTTCGTAAGTTTCGAGCAGGACTTGCTGTTAGCGCGGGATTGGTGGACGAAGATTCCTCCTTTACTCGAGAACCCGCAGGTTGCTGTGGCGTCAGGCATGCGTTTTGCGAGTCAGCCTCGTGGTGTGATGCGTTTGCAGCAATACGTGGCGCGGAAGTATCGTGGGGAGGCTCAGTTGTCCTCTTGGCTGCGGAACCGGCAGAACGCGGCGTTCACTTTGGGCAGCACTCTGGATAATACGATTTACAAGACCGCGGTTGTTAAGTCCGTCGGCGGGTTTCCGACGGTGAAGGTAAACGCAGGCGTAGACACGACCTTGGCTTACAGGTTGAAGCTGGCAGGTTACGGTTGGGCTGTTGACTACAACGTGCAGTCGATTCATTTGCGTGGTGGGCTGGGCCACGAGCTTAGGCATCAGTACTGGTATGGTACGCAGTCGCGTGAGATTTGGCAGAAGGTTGAGCGGGATTCGAGTCAGCGGGCACCGGTTTCGCAGTTCGGCATCTTTTACCGTTTTGCCATCTCGCCCTTTACTGGTCTATTCGTGGCTTACAAGATGCGGGAAGCGACGATAGCGTACATTCATCCGCTTATTAGATTCTACTACTTGAAGGGATACTTGGAATCCGGTAAATGCTGATAAAACGTTGCAAAATCTTCGGATAAAGCCGAAACAATGTGGAAAGCGGTGCATCTCTTAGTTCAAGATGCGAAAAGATGTTTTCAGCCGATGAAATGTAGGTTTATCGCCGGGAAACTGGATTCACTTGCCATGTTTACGATTTCTGTTTCAGGCACAGCTCAATGTACTTTGTCCATGCGGGAAGGGGCGACTCGAGTTTCATGAGTGCGTCATCAGTGCATATCCGGTGCTTTTCTGGGTGTGCGAGTATCTTCTTTGCAGCCGCGACTATTCGGTCAGTGGTTCGGCTGATTTGGATGGGAAACCCCTTTTTGTGGAGGTAGCGAGCTTGCACGTCCCAGAAATGGAAGTTGATGGTTGGTACCCCGCAGAGGGCGGTTTCTCGGCAGGCTGTACCGCCGCTGCCCACCATCAAGTCAATGTATGGGATTAGCTGCGCCGTCAATACAGGCTTCGGCGACACCCACACGTTGGGGGTTTCTTTAAGTTTATCTCTTTCTTCCTCGTAGCGGGGCAAACAAACAACGGTTGCGATCTTGGCAAGTTCACGCAAGAGCCGTTGCGAGTCAACTTTAACGTCTTGGCAGTAAACCGCTTGGTACTCCGCATCTCGAAAGAGGATTACTGGCTTTTTGCTCTTGAGTTCTTTGAGGAACTTGGGCTGCTCAAACTGGGTGCCCTTGAGCCACGCGACCTCCTCTAACCCGTCGTAATGCACAATCTTGCTTTTGGCGATTCCGAATCTGCTCCATGACTTCCCAAAGCAAATGGGCGCTACAAGCCAGTCCACAAGGGGACACGCGAGCTTGGCAACGGCGAAGGCGAAAACAGTGTCGTTCGCGTAAATAATGGGGATTTTGAGCCCAAACGCGGTTCGGATGGCGGAAACGTCGCCATGTGTCCACAGTGCCTTTGGGTACCCGACGCGGTCGAAAAGGTCCAGAAACTCCAGTGTACGTCGCTGTTCCACCGCCAACTTTTCTTTCAGTGTAGAGCCGTATTCGCCGACCGTTTCGTAAGGCACCTTGAGGGCCTCGAGCATGTCGGTGGTTTGAGTCTGTTTCTTAGCCGTTACCAATGTGGAATAGCCTTTGCCGTGCAGGACAGGTAGCAAGCTGTGAATTGCTATGCTGATCTTGGGAGTGACTGTATCTAACCAAACGTTCGGCAACTTAATCGCTAGATGAAGGGAGCGCATGTGCCGTTATAAGTTTTATCTAAGTCATCTACAACGTTCTGACAGGGAGCTTTCCGGCAAAAAAAGTTGCGTGAAGCAACGATAAGTTTTCAGTTTGTCTTTCTAACGCTTCTGTTTGGATAGCCAGTCGCGATACTGTTTGTCGACCTTCATGGCTGCATCTAACAAGGTGCTTGGCGACAACGACGTAACATACCTTATGTCCTTGGGCAGGCAGTGGCGTCCTATGCCGTCACGTGCTTCGGGTAAATCCACGTTCCACTTCGTGTTCATTGCCATTCGCAGGTCCTCAAAGTTAATGCCTATCTTTGCGCAGAGCATCTTGAGGTCCTCGGCAAAAGCGATCTGCAGGTACCTGTGTGAGTTCTCAGTTATTTTGCACATCTCTGCAGCTTCGACCGTCTGGCAAACATGCATGGGTATCCCCAGCGTTTTTTGGTAAAGCCGCAACCCAGCTTTGAGGCTTTCAGAGTTTACTGCACCGATCACGCGGATTTGGTTAACGCCGTGTTTCTCGGGTTCGTCTGCCCAATACCTGTGCGGCACATGCACAAGCTTCAGTTTACCCTTGAAGATTTCATCAAAAATCTTCTTGGATGTCCCAGGAACAATGGTGCTTTCCACGGACACAATTGCGGAAGAAGGTGCTTTTTCAAAGATTTTCTTGCAAACGTCGAGGACAGCAGAAACGTCAGGGCAATCATTCAGCTGGCCTGTCGTTACGCACACAACGTATACGTCGGATTTTGGGACTTCAGACCACGAAGCCGTCGCCCTAAACTTGCCCATTTGGGCTGCGCGTTCAACGGTGGCTGGACTAATGTCATAACCCCAAACCTCAAACCCCTTCAAGCTAAGGTACTCTGCAACTGGAAACCCAATCTGCCCCAACCCAATTACGCACGCTTTCATTTTGTCCATATTCAAACGCTGCCTGAAACTCTTTCTCGAATTCAACGTAGCTTAATTCTTAAGCCTTTGCCTCAGAGTCCAGTCATTTTACTCTTCGGAACTGGCAACCCGTCTTTTGAGCTGCCTCCGCGTCGCTATCCATGTTCCCCACAAACAAAACATCCCTTAGGTTCACTTTGAGTTTCGCAGCTGCCATCCTCAACTGTTCAACCCTATCAAAGCAGTCTTCTCGTGTAAACACGCCGACGAATTTCAACCCAAATTTGTCTGAGATGAGTTTTGCGGCTCTCTTGCCCTGCATAGTAACTAAAGCCTTTGGCTCCCCCATATGTGCCCGGTAGATTCTTATCCCCTCTTCGTGGACGATGGTTTTGTTTACCACTGCCAACTCATACCTTTCCCACGTATCAAAGACACGTTTTCGCGTCTGAAAGTCTGTGATTGCGGCAACAGTCTTGAAAATCGGACGAACCTCTTCCACACCCATAATTCGTTTAAAATCCGCGGACATCGCCCAGTAGTTGATGGGCAAATCCACAAGAGTCCCGTCCAAATCGAAAACGTACCCGGCAATCATCAGCTGTACATTGCTCCCAACACTTTGCCGTTCTTAACCAACCGCGCGGGTGCATCCATATGCCTAATCCAAAGGATTTCAGCGGGAAGAACGTTGTACTTGGGCAAATCCGGGATAGTCTCTTTGTATGCCAACCGTGTGTACAGGTACGGAATGTTTGCACCGTAATCCTTTCGCAGCACCTTGCTCGCATAGCTGAAGAAGTAGCTGGTTGTAAACATCCTGCCCGGGTTTATCTCAGTTACACACGGGATACCTGCAGCGTTCTCCTTCAGATCTACTGACGCGATACCGGTGAATTTGGAGTCAATTGACAAAACGGCTTCGGTGCCTATCCTGTTTACGGCGTCGTAATGTACCGTCTTTTGTACGGCTGGTGTTCCTGTGATTCCCGAAGGTGCGAGATAAGCATAAATGTATTCCAGACGTTCACGGGCCATCGAAACCACCAATTCACCGTCCTTCCACAAACTGTGAAACGCTATGTTCCTGCCGGGCAAATGTTCCTGCGCGATGAACTCCCAGTTCACTCCACGACTCTTCCAGTATTTTATCCAGGCGACCGCGGTTTCCCGGTTGTCAGCTGGTGTACTTCCTTTGCCTCCTGCCCCGTGTCTTGCTCTAACCCAGATTGGGCTTCCGAACTCCGCGAAAGCCCTGTCGATGTCCTCTTCTCCGCGGACTTCGATAGTTCTTGCAACGGGTACACTCTTTTTGGTCCATACTCTTGCTGATTTCAGCTTATCCTGGCAAGCTTCAACTGCTGCTTTAGAAGGCAGAAAGACTTGGGCGGCAAGTTTTTCACGGTTCTCCGACACCACCTCCACTTCGACGTCGGGTTGAGCGTGCAAAAACTCAATTTTCTCTTCCCGAATGATCTCGTTCAGTCTATCGATGTACTCTGGGTCCTTAGCTCTGGGAACCAGGTACTTTGCGTCTGTGATTGCCAGGTTCAGAAAGTACTCGTTGGAGTCGGTGCCGACAATCGCCATCTTTTCCTGCGCTGCACGGAGCGACATCGCAAAGTTTATGCCTGCAGGTCCACCTGCGCCCGTACATAGGATTCTCTTCAACCAATATTCCCTCAAATGGTATTTAGCAACAGCCGAAGCTAAAGCTTGGTTCCATTATGAGACATAACCGATTTATACTTATTCTCAGTCAACCAGTTCTAAGCAGAGAATTTGTGGGCTGGTCGTCTAGCTTGGTTAGGACGTTGGCTTTACGAGCCAAAGGTCGCCGGTCCGAGTCCGGCTCAGCCCACCACAAACCTCATTTTGGATTTCCCAGAGCAAAAGTAAAAGTCTCATCTCGAACAAAAAGGCAACTCGTCCTTTGCCCTGTGATGTTTAACGCATTCTTCGCAGTTGCTGTGGTGTGAGCAGGCTTTTTTTGGGCAAGGGCAATTCGGTGCTGACATGATTCATTGGAATTGCAGAAGTCAATATAATTGCGTTTCGCGAGAAAAACCTTCTTTGCAGGGAAAAATTGACACTTCGCGTCCATGAAAACCCGCTGTTCTGAGCTTATCCTTAATAGCAAAAACCCAAATATCAGGTGACATGGCTGCCCGTTCAATTAGTCCTTTCCAGGCTTTCCTGATGGTTGCGCTGATTGTTTTCTGGGGCAGCTCATTTGTCGTTGTAAAAGAAATTTTGGGCGACGGGCTCTCGCCGATCGCCATCGCAACGTTCAGGTTTATAGTTGCCGGAGTATTCTTCATCGTAACGCTTTTTCTTAAAAAACGCTTGAGCCCAAACTATAGTCTCAGCGTCGAAAGAAAGGACATTTTGACGCTGTTCGTTCTTGCCTTAACTGGCGTGACATTCTTCTTCATAGTTCAATACACCGGAATCCAAATGGCAGGAGCATCGATCGCCGCAATTCTTGTATGCCTCGTATCCCCCATACTCATCACTGTTTTCTCCGCTCGAATCTTCAATGAGTGCTTAACAAGAATACAAATCGTAGGCATCTCCATTGCGGCAGCGGGCACTCTAGCGGTGGTTTCAGCTGACCTCCTGAACCTTGAGGGGAACACTCAATTTTTTGTGGGCACCCTCATCTTGTTGACGACGCCCTTCATGTGGGCAATCTATAGTTTGCTGGGAGAAAAGATCATGAAGAAATACGATGCCTTCCTTGTAGTATCGTACGTTAGCGTCTTGGGTGGGCTTTTCCTTGTTCCGTTCTCGTTGGCAGAAAACAGTTTGATTCAGATTCTCACACTTGGCACAAATGCATGGCTAGCCATACTCTATCCTTTCTTTAACCTGCTCGCTTCTGGGATACTACATATGGTTTTACGTTCTTCAAAAAGCGGGCGCAGCGGCAAGCTCTTTCCTCTTCGCTGAACCGTTGGTCACGGTCATTTTCGCTGTAGTTTTCATCAACGAAACATTAAGTCTGTCCGTTATATCGGGTGCAGTGCTGATTTTCTTAGGCGTCTACTTAGTAACCGCTAAAAAAAAGCTGCGAAAAACCTGAACTGTTATTTCTCCTAAAGTCCAATGCCTTTGGCGTTAAAAACCGTGAACTTGGCTTTTCTCAGTCTTCGTCCAACGCGTCCAATCAACCCGGCCGCATCGGTGCCCAGCTTGCAGACTAGGGCATGCTCAAACATACCAAACGATTCTATATCAATGACGTCTCGGTTTAGCCCTTCCTGACCAATTGCCGAGTCCACTTCTCCCCTGGACGCTCCAATTACGAGGAGCCTATCTAGCAAGGAATCCTTCCACTGGGTAAACTTGCGGATTTGGGTTGCCTGCAACTCTGCCTTAACGCGATTCTCTTCCGCGTCCACTTCTAACACCTTTATTTCTAGCGGTAGATTCTCACAAATGCCCCAAAACTCAGTTATCTTCTTAAGAGGAACATTTTTTCCGTTTGCGAGATGAGTCTGCAAACAAGCCAAAGCAACCGTAGCGTGAATGGTTTTGGGCTCAAAGACCCCGATGTCCAAAAATAATTCGTCCTTGCTCTTTTCAAGCTGAGTCACATATCCTTTTAATGATGCGAATTTCTTCACATTTTCCAAGCGTACGGGGCAGAACCCAGTTTCCCTCTCAAGCAGCTTTGTAGCCACACCTTCATCCTCACCTGAGACATCTAGCTCCACCCACTTGCCAGCGGCGGTGCCTTTGAATTGGGATTCCACGCTTAAATCCCCAAGCAGTTCTTTGAGGTTTCTGTCAAGCTCTTTGAGTTGATGACTATTGTAAATTTTTGTGAAGAGTGTTAGCAGCACTATGTGGGCTCCTCGATTAGTTTTGTTATTTCGTCGTGAATTCTTTGGACTCTCTCTGCTGCTTCAGTCAAATTTTTTTGACGAAGCCGATTAATAGTCAACTCAATGGGCACTCTCTCAGAAGTCTCAACAAGCTTATCAGCATAAGAGACAATTTTTTCCTCCAAACTCACCGGAATGTAGTTGGCTTCGGGCCACCCGAGCTCTTTTGCCTCAATTGCGGTTATGCCCCCGCCTATATGCCGCTCAATTATCGCAATCACTGAGTCTGGCAAGCCCTGGGCTTTAGCTATTTTAGCTCCAGCAATAACGTGATTAACAGAATGAGTTTTTGACCTTCCGAGGTCATGCAGAAGTGCTCCTGCTTCTACGAGTTCCAAATCGACCTTCAAACCTTTTCTCTGGCAAGTCTCTGCAGTTTCCAAGGCAAGTTTCGAGACAGCGCTACTGTGAGCTATAACTCTTGGTGAACAGTGGTTTTGTCGGAGGAGTTTGAGTGCTTGCTCCCTGGATGGAAGCTTACTATTCACCCAGTTCCTTCCTCAGCTGCTCAACTTTTCCTTCCAGGCTCAAAATCATTAATTCATTGTCGGAATGCGCCAGAGGTTTACCACAAGCGCCGCAGTGGAAAACCGCTTCCACAGCCTCTTCAAAAGTTACTCGTCGGCATCCTGGCGTGCTGCAATAGTAAAAATCGTGATTTACCTCGTATTCAAGCCGAACGTTAAGTTTTTCGAGGACTCTACGTTTCTGGCTTAAGATGAAGCCTTCAAGTTGGTCAGGCTGAAGTCTCCAGTGGAAAATGAACCACCCTGTTTTGGGGTCCCGAGTCCTTCTTAGACTGACTAACGAGTGATCGTAGAGTTTGTAGAGGATTTTGCGTACCGAATTTAGTCTGATGCCCGTTTTGTTAGCTATCTCATCATCTGTTATTTCATCCAGATTCTTGAGGTGTTCAATCAGATTTGCGGCTTCTTCCTCCCCGATTGAAGTTGCCACCTTCATCAAAGTTGCGTCATCAATTGTTGATAACATAGTCTGGTTCCCTAAGCACTATAATACTGGGTTAGTCTCACATAAAACTCTTATCGACGGAAACGCCAAATCTACCGTGTTCCTGGTCACACTACTTTCTTGCCCCGCTCCTGAGGAATAATCTTCAATTTGGCATTTTCGAACGGTTTCCCCAACGTTTCCCCCTTGAAGAACCGATCAAGGAAGATGGCAAGGGCAGCACACTCAGAGTGCGGCTGGTTCCCCACTGCCACATTGAAGTCAGAAACCTCAGCGGAGTAGAATTCACTGGGCACTTTCTGGCTACCAACAATCACCAAAACGTCCTTCTGGAGACCTCTTATCCTCTCCAAAACGTTGCTCGTCTGGATATTTTCTCCGTAAGCAGTCAAGTGAACGACGATTCCGCCATCGCCTTTCCATTCGCGGACAATGTTTCTCCACCTGGCTCCCATCTCGAAAGAGAAATCTCCACCCCACACCTCCGCAATCTTCTCGACGGTTTCTTTAATATGTGCATCTTGAGAGTCAGAAAGCACAAATCCAGACGCCCCCAGAGCACGTGCCGTCAAGGCAACGTGGCTAGTTAGTCGGGCGTCTCGCTGGGGTCTGTGTCCCCACCTTAGAACGACGAGTTTTGTCCGCATTTTTGTCTTCTTCTCTTTACTCTGAAGTGGTGCAGATTTCAAGTTTTCCGCCGAGTTCTTTCACGCGACTTTTAACTCGTTCAACAAATTCGGGGCTTGCATCGAAAGTCATATGCACGGAGTTGCCGATGTACTCGGTTTTCTTCACGTCTGCGCTTTTGTGAACCCAAGAAATTAGCGACATTGCGGCGCTGGTGGAGGGTACCGAGAATGATGCTTCCACGTATCCTTCAAGTCTTTTGATTATCTCTTGCTTTATCACGTTAAGGTTTGTTCGTTTCTTGGCAGACACGAGGATAGGATTTTTGGTTTCGTCTTTGAGTTCCTCGAATTTTTGCTTCGCTTCTGCCTCGGTTATCCGGTCTATTTTGTTAAGTGCCGTTATCACCGGCACATCAGAGGCGCCAATGCGGTCAATTGTTTCTTGGCACGTCTTGTTCTTCTTCCTAATTGTTTCTATTGGCTCACTTATGTCCAAAACCAGAATTATGAGGTCTGAAAAGATAGTTTCTTCCAACGTAGAATGGAACGCTTCTATAAGCGAAAGGGGCAACCGGTCAATGAAGCCCACAGTGTCAGTTAACAGAAACTTTCTGTTCGAGAATTCAATAAGCCTTGTCGTGGTTGAAAGGGTCGTGAATAATGCATTGTCCACTTGGGCTGTCGCATCCGACAGGGCGTTGAATAATAGGCTCTTTCCTGCGTTTGTGTAACCTGCCAATGATATGGACCGAAAACCCAGCTCGGTTCTTCTTTCGCGGTGCAGTATCCGTTTTTCCCGAACGTTCTTGAGTTTTTTCTGAATAAAAGGAACTTGACGTTTTATAGCCTGCCTATAAACGTCCGCCTCGTACACTCCTATGCCCATGAATCCTGGCTGCTCTCCCCTTTTGGAGAGTCTGACCTTTTCTTTGGCGTGTCTAATTTCATTCTTAAGAGTTGCAAGCTGAATTTGAAGGTTCGCTTCGGTCGTTGTTGCTCGGCTAGTAAAGATTTCAAGAATCAGTTGGAACCTGTCGATATTTTCGACTTTCGTGGCTTTCGCCAAGTTATACGCCTGAATGGTCCTTAGGGCGTTGTCAAAAATTACTTTCTCCGCGCCGGTTTCCTTGACGAGAGCTGCGAGTTCTTCGACTTTTCCTGCGCCCAATTGGTATCGCGCGTCAGCCCTTCTGGTTTGCTCCATTTCTGCAACAACAGTATACCCGGCAGATTCTGCTAAGCTTCGCAGTTCCGGCAAGGTTGAAGGTTCACGGTTTAGACGTCGCTGCACTATAATAGCTTTCGTCTTGGCGCCTACTCTCCCTTGCCTTTCTTGTCGAGTTTTATGGCGTCTCCAAGGGTAAATTCTTGGTTTGCCGCTTTTGGAAGCGAAACCTTTTCTTCAGCTACGGGAACCAACAGCTTAATCTTGAGAGCGTGCTCCAGTTTTGAAATCAACTGCTCGGTGGGCGCCATTTTTCCCGTTTCAATCTTCCTCAGAACGGATTCTTTCTCACTTATTTTCTTGCCCAAGTCCTCGGTGCTGAGTCCCGTGCTTTCTCTAGCTTGTCTGATGACTTCCGCGTAGTCCTCCACAAGTTCGTTGCTTGTATCAACTCTTGCGAAAATTACCTTTTTCCTAATCTGGATTGGACCACGCATCGGCGTGCCAAGACTTGTGGCTGATTGTCTTTGAGGAGTGACTGCAGTTCTTGAGGGTTCGGCCCAGGTTGCTTTTCCGTGCTTTGAACATTCAGTGCATACAGTAAGTTTGGCGCCTTCAATTACTACACGCATGGGCGCTTCGCGAATTTTGCACCCACAGACTTCGCATCGCATTTTAGTAATCCACCCAGATTGTTTTTATTGTGTTCCCCAATGTTTATACTTGTCGAAGCAAGAATGCACTCTTTACGGTGAAAAATTATGGAGAATCCTCTTAGACGGATAAGAAGCATTGCGGATTACCAGTACGGCGAAGGCGTTGGGAGCAAGCTCTTTCCAGACAAAGTGCAGATCGAGTATTCCCATTCGACTGGCAGGATACGGTACATTAACCTGAATGGAGAGCGAATCGCTACGTTGCGCCCAACGGACGGTATGCTTTCCCTTAGCATAGAAGCAGCCTGCACCCTTGCTAAGAATTGCCCCACTGCGCCGTGCTTTGTCACCGTACGACAGGACATTTCCAAGTTTGTAGCTGATGGAGGAGACCTATTCGCAGCCCACGTCGTCAAGGCGGACGCTGAAATCCATGCCAAAGACGAAGTCATTATTCTCGACGAGCAGGGGCAAGTGGTTGCTGTCGGGCGCGCGTTCCTCTCGAGTCAAGAAATGATGGCTTTCAAAACGGGTGTTGCTGTGAAGGTTAGACATGGACGCGGCTGCGAAAGTTAAGTATATGAGTGTTCATGTAAGGTAGTTTGTTGAAAGGCGAATAGTATGCAAAGACGCATGAATCCCAGAGACGCTAAACGTATGATGCAGCGCATGGGTATGAACATGGAGGGCGTGGAGGACGTCGAAGAAGTAATTATTCGCACGCCCAGCAAGGAAATAGTAATCGAAGCCCCCGAAGTAGCAATAGTGAACGTGCAGGGACAGAAGATTTTTCAAGTAGCAGGCGGCAACGTTAGCGAACGCGCGCCCCAAACCCGAGTCGAGACCGGCAAAGTATCAGAGGAAGATGTGCAGCTTGTGGCGGGTCAAACGGGAAAAAGTATTGAGCAAGCCCGAAAGGCGCTTCAAGAAAGCGAAGGGGACCTCGCAAAGGCCATTCTGCTGCTGCAGTCGTAATCGCCCGTCTTTGTGAGACCTTATGGCACTTAAGTCTTGCGACGTCGCTGTGGTTGGACATTTTTCCATTGATTTCCTCAAGCTACCAGGCAGAGCGAAACCCTGCAGAGTTTTAGGTGGAGCCGTAGCATACGTTTCGCTCATCACAAGACGACTGGGTGTTTCTGCTGCTGTCATCTCCAAGGTTGGCTCGGATTTCCCCGAGACCTACATAAAACGGCTGCGCGATGCGGGTGTTTCTCTTTCAGGAGTAAAAGTTTCTGGCGAGCAGACAACCAGTTTTGAACTTACTTATAACGAGGATTTGTCGTCTCGCAGACTATTTCTGAAAGCTCGGGGTTCACCCATCACTTTGGCTGACCTGCCTAGTGCTCTAAGCTCAAAGGTTATTCACATTGCGCCGATCGCAACCGAAATTCCGTTTGAGGTGATTGAACGCCTCCGAAGCTTCGGCGATTGTCTTTCCATCGATCCTCAAGGCTTGACTCGTCGTTTCAGCTCAGGTGGAAACGTGGCACGCTGCAATCAATTAGACAAGCGTATTCTACCTCTGGTTGACATTTACAAGTCGTCTCTGGACGAAATCGAGGTTTTGACGGGGCAGTCCGCTGTTGGGAAAGCATTGAAAGTAGTGCACGATTTGGGACCAAAAATCGTCATCGCTACCATGGGTGCAAGAGGTTCAGTGCTTTCATTAGACGGCGCGGTCTATGCTGTCCCGGCTTGTGATTCCAATCGTGTGTTGGACCCGACAGGCGCTGGCGACGTTTTCATGGGGGGCTTCTTAGCAGAATTCACCCAAAAGAAAGATCCTTTCTGGTGCGCCTGCGTGGGTTCCGCTGCCGCTTCCCTCGTGGTGGAAAATATTGGGACGACGTTTTTGGGCGAAAGAGATGAAATCTATAGACGGGCAAAAGTTGCGTATGAAAAAGAGATAAAGCATTGAAGCATATTGTAGTCAGTATCACTATCAGAGGCGCATAAACTTTGGGTCGCATTGAAAAAGGTGAAAAGTGCAGCGTAGTTGGCTGCAGCAGAGACGCTGAGCGGTCAATCCCAGTGGACAAAGCCAAGTCCGCAGGGTTAAATGTGAGCAGCGATAAACGTGCTTACCTGTGCAAGGAACATTACAAAGAGTTCAAGAGGAAATCTAAGAAAGACAAGACTCTGGAAAAGTGGCGTTACGGATAAGAGGTTGAATACATGCGTATACTGCAGTTACACTCAAACTTCATCGCTTATACTCCCGTTCAGAAAGAAATCCAAATAGCTGAAGAAGCTGAGAAAAAAGAGTCACGTGTAGAAGAAGTCGTTGTTCTGTTCACAGCAATCGAAGAGGGCGACAGCGATGCCGTGGCGCAAAAGGCCATTGACGACGTCCGCGCTTTCTTGGGTAAACAGAAGACCAACCGCATTCTGATTTATCCTTTCGCGCACCTGAGTAGCAACCTAAGCAACCCTGGCGAAGCCCTCAAAATCATTAAAGCCATGGAAACCTACGCCAAAGCGAAAAACATCGAAACTTTCCAAGCCCCATTTGGCTGGAACAAACAATTCACCATATCAATTAAGGGGCATCCATTGGCTGAGCAGGCACGCTACTATGCTCCGACCCCGCTTGCTAAAGAAACCATGGCTGAAAGCAGCGAATGCAAAAAGGAAGAAGAGCCAGTTTCTGCGGCGCTGAAAGCGGAGGACAAAATGCAGTCGTTTTGGAATGTTCTCTTGATTGACGGTTCGCTAGTGCCTGTTGAGGAATTCAAGTTCAAAGGGCACGTTAACCTGCAGAAGTTCTCGCAATACGAAATCAAAAAAGCCCGTGCGGTCACCTCGATGCCCCCCCATGTGTCGCTGATGAAGAGGCTGGAAATAGCCGATTACGAACCTGGCAGTGACCCTGGCAACATTCGGTGGTACCCAAAAGGGCGTATGATAAAGTCGCTGCTGGAACATTACGTTACTCTGCGTATGGCCGCCTATGGCGCTATGGAGGTGGAAACTCCCATTATGTACGACTTTCACCATCCAAGTTTGGCAAGCTATATGAACCGTTTTCCTGCGCGCCAGTACGTGTTGAAATCTGAGGATAAAGAGTTGTTTCTCCGGTTTGCTGCTTGCTTTGGGCAGTTCCTAATGGCACACGACGCGCAATTCAGCTACAAGCAGATGCCCATCAAACTCTACGAGTTGACCCGCTACAGTTTTAGACGGGAGAAAAGCGGCGAAGTCGTGGGATTAAAACGTCTTCGAGCTTTCACTATGCCTGACTGTCACGCTTTCTGCACGAATTTGGAGCAAGCGAAAAAGGAGTTCTTAATCCGTTTCAACTTGTGCTTCGACGTGCTCAAGGACATAGGCTTCAACAAGGATGATTATGAAATTGCCATGCGTTTCACAAAGGACTTCTACGAAGAAAACAAAGCATTCCTTGCCGAGTTGGGAGCAATTTACGGAAAGCCCATGTTGGCGGAAATCTGGAACGAGCGGTTCTTCTACTTTCAACTAAAATGGGACCTTAACTTTGTTGATAATCAAGACAAGGCAGCTGCGCTTAGTACCGATCAGATTGATGTCGAAAACGCAAAACGCTACGACATAACCTACGTAGACGAGAAAGGCGAGAAGCAACACCCGCTCATTCTACACTGCAGTCCAAGTGGCGCAATCGAACGCGACATTTACGCGTTGCTCGAGAAGGCATATCGCGAACAAATGGCGGGGAAAGCGCCTATGTTGCCGCTGTGGCTTTCGCCGACGCAGGTGAGGCTCATTCCGATATCCGACAAATACATGGATAAGGTTGAGGAAATAGCGAGCAAAATCGAAGCCCGCAGCATACGCGTGGACATTGACGACACTGCCTCGACGCTCCAGAAGAAGGTCCGCGAAGCCGAGCAGGAATGGGTTCCCTACATAGTAGTCATCGGCGAGAAAGAAGTAGAATCCGGAAACCTATCGGTACGCGACCGCGAGCTTAAGGGTTCACAACAGAATTTGACTGTGGATGAACTGTTGAACAAGATCACCGCCAAGACTGCGGACAAGCCCTTCAAACCGTTGCCATTACCAAAGAATCTCAGCAAACGTCCCCAGTTCCACGGCTAGATAAATGAATCCTTTACTTCATCGACAAAAGCTATAAGAAATCAACGTGCAATATAAAAAGTCCAGTTCAGAGGGAAAGCTATGGAGCAAGAAGAGCTTCAAATCTACATAGACGGAAAATACTATCCAAAATCAGAGGCTAAAATCAGCGTTTACGACCACGGCTTCCTATACGGAGACGGCGTTTTCGAGGGAATCCGCGTTTACAACGGCTTAGTATTCAAGCTGAAAGAGCACGTTCAACGGCTCTACGATTCAGCACATGCTCTGCTGCTCAAGATTCCAATAGCACAAGCGCAAATGGTGCAAGCCGTAGTTGAAACAGTGAAAAGGAACAACCTCAAAGACTCATATGTGCGCCTAATCGTAACTCGAGGTGTAGGCGACTTAGGCCTTGACCCACGCAAATGCTGCATGGCATCAATCATAATCATAGCGGACCACATCAAACTACACGAGGGCGAAGCCAAAATCAAAGGCATAACTACGCTGGTTTCTTGGGTACGCAGGGATCCCGTGGACGGCACCTCGCACGAGATAAAGTCGCTTAACTACCTCAACAGCGTACTGGCAAAGCTTGAAGCCAACCTTAGCGGAGCCGACGAAGCAATCTGCCTTGAAAAGAATGGTTGCGTAGCAGAAGGAGTAGGCGAAAACGTCTTCATTGTCAAGAATGGCCAACTATCGACGCCGCCAAAATCCACAGGCGCATTAGAAGGTATAACTTCCAAAACGGTCGCTGAACTCGCAGTGAAGCTTGGCTACCAAGTAACAGTGGAAAACATCACCCTCTACATGCTCTTGAACGCCGACGAAGTGTTCTTTACAGGGACTGCTGCCGAAATCGTACCCATTCGTCAAGTTAATTGGAGAACAATCGGCAAGGGAACCCGCGGTCCAGTTACTGAGAAGTTGATGATAGAGTTCCATAAATTGACCCACGATCCCACTAATGGCGTAGTCGTTTACAGGTAAAAACTAAGAAGCCGGGATCTGCCCACCTCTCACTTCTTTTTCATGAAACGTTCTATTTCGTTAAATGCTTCTTCTAACATTGGCACAGGCGGTAGGAATACAGCTCTTACGTGTCCAGCCCCGTAGACTGGGTCAAAGCCAGAGCCATTCACTACAAGTACTCCGGTTTCCCGCAAAAGTTCTATGACGAATTGCATATCGGTTTTCCACCTCGTACCTACATCGTGAATTTTGGGGAAGATGTAGAATGCGCCTTCCGGAAGGGTACTGCTGACACCTTCGATTTCGTTTAGGCGTTTCCATGCGTAATCTCTTCGCTGCCGCAACTTTTCTAAGACGCCTTTGATGTGGTCTTGGGGCCCGTTCAGGGCGGCTACACCTGCCATCTGAACGGGGGTGTTCGCGCAGAGGCGTATGCGGCATTCCTTCTCAACGCCCTGCCGGAGTTGGTCCAGTTCGCCATTTCTGCCTTTGAAGTACAAGTAGCCCAATCGCAGACCGGTCATCTGGTATGCTTTGGAGAATCCGTTGAATCCCACCACGGGTACATCTTTGGCTAGACGGGCGGCGCTGTGGAAGTGGTCCGAATACGTTATTTGGTCGTAGATTTCATCGGACAGCACAAGCAGTTTATATTCCGCTGCCACGTCCAGCATTTCCTGAACCATCTTTTTGCCGTAGAGGGCGCCCGTCGGGTTGTTCGGGTTAATTATGACCAATGCCCGGGTTTTGTTGGTGATTTTTTTCCTCAGGTCGTCAACGTTGGGTTGCCAGCCATCTTTCTCGGATGTTTCATAGGAAACGGGTGTGCCGTCGAAGAATTTCGTATAAGAAATGTATGGCGGATAGGTGGGTCCGGGGAAAAGGATTTCGTCACCCTTTTCCACTATAGCGGCCAGAGCCATCTGTATACCCTCAGATATGCCCTCTGTAATGAGCACGTCGTCGGGGGAGATGTCGACGTGGTTGACACGTTTCTCCTTCTTGGCTATGGCGTCCCTAAGCTCCGGGATACCTTCCGACGGCGAGTAGTAGTTGTTGTTATCTTGCACTGTCTTGCATAAGGCGTCCTTGACGTGCTGGGGGACAGTGAAGTCGAAAGCTGGGGGGTCGCCGATGTTTAGGTAGTAGATTTTTCTGCCTTCCTTGATGAGTTGCTTCGTATAGGGGATGACGTCCCGTATGGCGTACTCGATGTTTGAGGCTCGTCTGGTGACTTTCACTTGGTTCAAGGATTGCCCTTCATGAACGCAAACATAATGCCTCTAGGAAAATAAAGCTTGCGAAGAAGGGCGAACAAACATGAGTGGGATAAACGTATGGAGCAGGAAAGCTCGTGATTTAGTCGGTTTCAGTAGGCTTTTATTTCCCGTTTCAGACATGTTTACCGGAGAGTTTTGGCTTTGACACGGATGCTTGGCTGGAACGGTCGCTTCCTGAAAGTTTACTTGAGCGGCGGGAAATCTGCGGTTGTGCAGTACGACTTGGAGTTTGCCTCCCGCTTCGTAGGCGGCAGGGGTTTTGCAGCGAAAATCCTCTGGGATAGACTCCCACCGAAAACTGACCCGCTGTCGCCCGAGAACCTCCTCATCTTCGCTGCTGGCCCGTTGACTGGATATCCGCTGCCGAACAGTGGCAAACTCGTCGTTGCATCGAAGAGCCCGTTGACGGGCGGGTATGGCGACGGCAATGTCGGCACTTGGGCGGCGGTTCACTTACGCAAGGCCGGCTACGACGCTATAATCGTGGAGGGCAAAGCCGAAAGGCCAACATTCTTACATGTTAAGGATGACGCGGTTGAGTTTTTGGATGCCCAAGACTTGTGGGGGCTTAGCAGCTTTGAAGCGGAAGCGCATCTGCGAAGAAAATACGGTCGAGCCGCTGGAATCGTTTCAATAGGTCAGGGCGGCGAAAACCTCGTCAAGTTTGCTTGCATCGTCTCCCAGGAAGGCAGGGCAGGCGGCAGACCAGGCATGGGAGCGGTTATGGGAAGCAAGAACCTCAAAGCCCTCGTCGTCGAAGGCACCAAGGAACTCTCCGCAGCTGAATCCGACGAACTAAGGGAACTAGGCATGGTGGGCTACCGCGAAATCCTGGCCAAACCAGCCTACAAGTTTTGGAAGCGCCAGGGCACGCTAAGCACCATGGAGTGGGGCAACGAAAATAGTGTCCTGCCAACTTTCAACTACCGAGAAGGTATTTTCGCGGAGGCTGAGGGAATCGGCGGGTTCGCTGCGGAAGTCCTCAAAGTTAGTAACCGCGGTTGCCCTAACTGCAACATGACCTGTGGCAACGTCGTCAAAGACGTCGAAAACCGCGATTCCGAACTGGATTACGAGAACGTGGCAATGCTCGGCAGTAACATCGGCTTAGGCGACATCGCACAAGTCTCTGTGCTGAACCGCCTCGCGGACGAGTTGGGGCTGGATTCGATTTCTCTGGGCAACGTGCTCGGGTTCGCGATGGAAGCGTCTGAGAAGGGTTTAATTTCGGAGAAGGTTTCTTGGGGCGACTTCGCTGGTGCGAAGGCTCTTTGCGGGGATATCGCGTTTCGTCGGGGAATAGGTAACTTGCTTTCTGATGGAGTTCGGTTGGCTGCTTCGAAAATCGGCGGGGGTTCACGGGATTGGGCTATGCACGTGAAGGGTCTAGAGATTTCTGCGTACGACTGTCACACTGCCCCAGCGATGGCTCTAGCTTATGCGACGAGTCCCGTTGGAGCCCACCACAAGGATGCCTGGGTTGTCGGGTGGGAAACACAGCACGACCGATTTGGCTACGACGAAGAAAAAGCCGCCTACGTCGCTGAAACCCAGAACAACCGGGGCGTCTTCGAACTTCTGGGCGTCTGCCGCTTCCCCTTCGTGAATTTAGGCTTCGACCGTAGTTGGTACCCCAAATACCTGACTCTGGCGACGGGGCAAGCCTTCACTTGGGAGACTCTTAACGCCGCTTCGGAGCGGGTTTTTAACTTGGTGCGGGCTTTCTGGATACGCGAATTCGACGGCTCATGGTCCAGCAACATGGATGTGCCCCCCTCCAGATGGTTCAACGAGCCGCTGACTCGGGGTCCTTTGAAGGGCGCGAAGTTGGATCGACCAAACTACGATGTCCTGCTCCAGAGTTACTATCGAAGAAGGGGGTGGGACCCCAATGGAGTTCCGACCAAAACTACGCTGGAGAAGCTGGGCTTGTCGGATATCACTAAGCAACTCGGCGTTGCAGTGCCGTTGGCTCAGTAACTACGTGCGAAGTAGACTACATCTTTGGCTTTTTGTCCACAGTGTATGCAGCCAGTCGTTGGCTCTTCTCGCTCAAAGGGGATGACCCTGATGGTGGCGCTGGTTTCTTCCTTGATTTTTGCTTCGCAGTCTGCGTTTCCGCACCATGCTGCCTTGGCGAAGCCGCCCTTGTCGCATATTACCTTTTTGAACTCGTCATACGTCTCCACTGACGTAGTTTGTTGTTCCATTGCTATGCGGGCTTTTGCGTACAGGTTATGCTGGATTTCCTCAAGCAGATCCTCTACTGCCGTCTCTACATCGGTTTCTTTCACGAAACTCTTTTGTTTGGTGTCGCGCCTCACCAGAACAACTTGCTGCTGCTTGAGGTCTCGGGGTCCGATTTCGATGCGAATTGGGATGCCTTTTAGCTCCCATTGGTTGAATTTCCAGCCCGGTGTGTATTCGCCGCGGTCGTCTAGAACGACGGTGAAGCCCTTTTGGGTTAGTTTACCGCGGATTTCCCTGGCTTTAGCCTCTATCGCGGCTGGTTCGGCGCCTTTAAACGGAATTGGCACAATGACAACTTGGACAGGCGCCACTTTAGGTGGCAAGACGAGGCCTTTGTCATCGCCGTGAACCATCACGAGAGCGCCTATGGTTCGGGTAGTCATGCCCCAGCTAGTTTGCCACACCTCGTGGTCTTTCTTGTCTTCTCCCACGAATTTTATGTTAAAGACCTTGGCGAAGTGTTGCCCCAGATTATGGCTGGTTCCCATCTGCAGCGCCTTCCCGTCTGGCATCATCGCCTCAAGCGTGGTCGTATAGTCGGCTCCAGCGAACTTCTCGCTCTCGCTTTTAACTCCAATTATTACTGGAATGGCAAGATAGTTCTCGATTATGTCCCGGTATTCGCCCAACGCGTAAATGACTTCCTCCGCGGCTTCCTCCTTGGTGGCATGGGCTGTGTGCCCTTCCTGCCAAAGAAACTCGCGGGTCCGCAGAAAAAGCTTTGTGGCTTTAGTTTCCCACCGCACGATGTTGCACCACTGGTTAATCTTCAGCGGCAGGTCGCGCCAACTGCGAATCCACTTCGAAAAAGTTGCATACATGATGGTCTCGGATGTTGGTCGGACAGCTAGCTTCTCCTCCAGCGGCGAGTCCCCGCCTTGCGTGACCCACGCGACCTCGGGTGTGAACCCAGCGAAGTGCTCCGCTTCTTTCTTGAGGAAACCTTCGGGGATGAACATGGGGAAGTACACGTTCCTGTGTCCGGTCGATTTGATTTTGCGGTTGAGGACTTCCTGGATTTTCTCCCACATGGCCATGGCGTCTTCGCGGATAATCATGCAGCCCTTTATGGGCGCGTAATCTGCTAAACCCGATTTGAGGATGACTTCGGTGTACCACTCGTTGAAGTCTTCGCTTTTCTTGACTGTTACTCCAACATCCGACATAACTATCTGTCCTCTTGATTCACTGCGCCTGAATATAACCGTAACGCAACTGCTTGAGTGGACTATTGAACTGGCACGGTGACGCCCTCTCTGTAGCCTGTGACAACCAGAATTTCTCCTTTGAGTAAGCTGTCGACTTCCGGATCTCCCGTATCCACCCGCAACGCTGACGTCCCCAAACCCTGCAGCTTGTTTATGGTTGCGACGACGAGAATGTGCTTCTTGCCTACGCGTTTGACTATTTCGGAGCTGATTTGCTGGTTACCTCTCCCAAGCAGCATGCCCTGATGACCGATTGGCGAGAGGATAATCCACGTTTTGCTCCAATCCTTGACTGCTTCTAGAATCGTTTTTTCATCTACGTCCATTTTGGATTTGCCTTTTTGATAGAGATCTACGCCCAGCATTGTCTTCTTCACGCCTAGAGCTTCGGCAATTCGATGCACTGTTGTGCCGGGTCCCATAATGAGCGTGGCGTCCTTTGGCAGCTCCTTCACGACGTATTTGGCGATGGCGACTTGGCTCTCGGATTCGGTTCTGGTTTCAGGCGAAACCTCCTTCCCGCCCTGAATGAGCGCAGGCAGCGATATTCCTTTGAGGTAGCCGTAAAGCTTCACGTCGAAGACGTCGCTACGGATAGCTTCCTCATCAGCATCCATCACTTCAAAATCTGCTACTTCCGCGCGGTGCCCCAAAAAGTCGGCGACGGCTTCTGCGGCTGCCTGCGGGTTGACGGCGAATATGGCGCTGTACATCTTCACCCCCGCTGGAACCCCCAGAACTGGAATATGCTCGTTTTCCTGCATTGCGTCAAGGATGTCTCTTGCGGTTCCATCGCCGCCCACGAACACTATGAGGTCCGCCTTTGCTTGCTCCAGAAATATGACGGCGACTTCTGTGTCCTTGGCGCTTGTTTCTTTGCCCACCTCCATTGGCAGAGTTTGACAGCTAAAACCCATAGCCTCAGCCTCCCCGGCGCCCATTTCCCCAGGCGCGCAGAGCATCTCAAAAGAGCATCCTTGAAGTTTTAGCTTTAACGCGTTAAGAAAATCGACTGCCCTCTGTGGCGCCACGGGCTGTGCACCCTTTGCCAGAGCTTCTTTGGCGACGCCGTCGGTGCCCTTCAACCCGACTCTGCCACCCATCCCCGCCACGGGGTTCACAATGAAACCTATGCGCATGTATGTTCCTATTAGTTGAAGAATCACAGGTGTTCTTTTAACTATTCTTAATTCAGCCCGCATACTTGGATACAATTAGTAATTGTGTGCAGAAAACCTGGGGAAACGGAAAAAGCGGGTGGGAGCAATTATTGACGGAGGATTCGGCTAAAAGCATGTTAGTTTATTTTAATTAGGGAACTATAGTCTGCTCCGAGCAGCAGGCCGCTCAAGTTTCCGCAGCACGAATTCGACAGGGAAAACCCTCAGAACGCCGCCTTCCACAACTATATCTTTGGGTTCCGAAAAGCCCTTCTTTTCCCGTTTCAGGAACTCGTACTTCACCCGCAAACTTCCTCCGCCTCCACCATAACCACCCAACCCCAAACTGGAAGTCACAACCCTGTGACAGGGAACCAACGGCGCAAAGCAGTTAGTCGCCATCGCGTTGCCAACGGCTCTTGCTCCCCCGCCAACAGCATCCGCTACACCGCCGTAAGAAGCCACGTAGCCAACGGGAATTTGCGCAACCGCCCGCAAAACCCGCTGAGTGTAACTTGGGAAACGGTCCAGCGCCAAACGAACAGTTTCGCTTGCGCCTTTGCCCTCGTAGACGCCCCTGAGCACAGCAACCGCTTTCTCTGCAAATCCAGACGGTTTGGCGGCAACGTGCAAACACTCATCGGGAAAAATGTGCCGAAGACTACGCAGAACATCCGCTTTATCCACGCCAAAATTCGACCCAAGAACCCGTTTCGCTTCGTAGACGACTCCAAACGCCGTATCACCAACCGCTTCAACGTAGACTTCGAGCATAAACGCAGATACGCATAGAATGCATTTAGGCTTTTTCAAAACAAGCCCAGAAACATTCCATCCTTTAGCCGAGATTAACCTTAATAATTCGTCTTGTGTTATCCAACAGGAAAAGGTGCAAACTTATGGAAGGATACGGACCACAAACAACATTACAGTCACAAACGCAAGCCCAAGGTGGAATTAGCTGGGTTCCAGGTGCCACAACTGTCGGCTTAGTCTGTAAAGACGGTGTAATCTTAGCCGCAGAAAAGCGTGTATCATACGGCTTCTTCATAGCCAGCAAAGGTGGCAAAAAGGTCTTCCCAATAACTGAGACCATCGGAGCAGCCTGCGCGGGACTCGTGAGCGACATGCAAGTCCTCGCTCGGGATGTCGCGGCAAATGCTAACCTGTTCAGCATGGATGTGGGCAGAAAAATCAGCGTTCGTGCAGCAGCCAAACTCATGAGCAACATACTCTTCAACCGGCGTATGGCACCCCTTATTACCCAGACAATCGTCGGCGGGGTCGACGATGAAGGGCCATCTCTCTGGGTTCTGGACGTTCTCGGCTCGGTATTGCCTGATGATTACGCGGTTGTTGGCTCAGGAACAGAAATCGCCATAGCAGTAATCGAAGAAAGCTATCGCAAAGACATCACCGTCAAAGAAGCAAAAGACCTAGTAATTCGAGCCATTAAATCAGCCATCAGCCGAGACAGCATGAGTGGTGACGGCATCGACTTCCTAATTATAACCAAGAAGGATACAATCGAAGAAACCATGAAATTCTAATTTCTCCATTTTCCTTCCTGAAGCAACGCATAGCGCGTAGCCTTGTCATCGGAGAGATTTATTTGACGTTTGAACTTAGCTACTGAAGAGGGAGAATTTCTGATTCACCTCGCCAGAAATACAGCGAAGACCTTTCTTGAAACGGGCAAAACACTCAAACCACCAGAAAACACTCCTGCGAAAATGTTTGAGAAATGCGGCGTTTTCGTCACCATAAACTCGGTTTGGGGAAAGAGGAAGGACCTGCGCGGGTGCATCGGTTACCCCTATCCGACCAGTCCTCTAGTTGACTCGGTTATAGAAAACTCGATAAACGCTGCAACTCAGGACCCAAGATTTGAACCTATAACGGCAAGCGAGTTGGAACACGTGGTTTTCGAGGTCAGCGTGCTCACACCGCCTGAGCCCGTAACTGTTGACAAGCCCGAAGAATACCTCAAGAAAATCAAAGTGGGCGAACACGGCTTAATCGTGGAGAAAGGTGCCTATAAAGGACTGCTTTTGCCCCAAGTGCCCGTGGAGTGGGGTTGGTGCGAAGAAGAATTCCTCTGTCAATGCTGCGTGAAAGCCGGTTTACCCCCTGACAGTTGGCTTGTGAAAGGCTCCAAAGTCTACCGATTTAGCGCAATTGTTTTTGAAGAAGAACTTCCCAACGGCGAAGTCAAACGCAAAGTTCTTAGCGAGGTTTGAGGTCTTCAACGATTTCGATTGCGCGCTCTAGCCCGTTGTATTTGTTCGAGAACCCGTTTAACGCTTCAATGTGTCGGCGATATTTTTCGTGGTTCGCTTCAATTTCTCGAATAGCATATGACAGTTGAGTTCTGTTCTCCGCAACTATTGAGCAGCCTAAGTTCTGAAGCTTGGCCGCATTTGCCAACTGTTCAGGTTGTGTCGGAATGCAGATGCTTGGCTTCGCGTACTTTATCGTCTCGAAGCATGTTATGTGACCGCCGCTGAAAACCACGATTGAAGCATTCCGCATTGCTTCTTGGCGATCCGTTGCAGAAAGCCAAGAGTGCACTTCGCATTTGCCATATTTGACGGTTTTCCGTTCACCAGGAACGCCTAAACTTATTATGGCTTTCACATCTAGCTCTTGAAACACGGGCAGCAGCATCTTCAGGAGTTTGGATCTTGTGCCGAAGGGTCCGCTTACGGGGACGAAAACGTGTTTTTCCGTCACTTCCATTTGGGTTGTGTCGAAGAAGCTGCCAACAAACTCGGTCTTATCGACAATTCCGACACTATCTAAGTCACCTATATTATATTCGCACACTGTGTAGGGCGGCTTGTTGTCGGGAACTATTATCTTTGTGCACGGTCTCACATACCGTTCTGTTATTCTTTCTCCTGGACTAAGCAGCGACGAAAACCCGTAGCTAGGCCTAATGAGGTTGGTTATGTAAGCATGGGGAATTTTCCATCTTTGAGCAAGCCTCAGCGCGTTTATGTCTCCGTCGGCGATGAGCACATCGGGCGCGATCTCGTAGATGTTTTTTCTGAGATCATAATATCGGCGGATGGTTTCCATAGCGTTGGACGTCTTGATTTGGAATCGGTTCTTCTCGTGGTCGTAAACTGGCAAGGGAACTAGGATGTTTATGAGTGACGCCGTGGTAATTATGCCGCTGCTGTTCTCGTACCACGCCACTGGGGTAACGGGGTAAACGTTCTTGAATTCTTTTTTGAGTAGCTCGTAAGCTTTTCCGCCTGAAAAGAAGAATATTTCGTGCCCACGCTTTTCCAGCCGCTTCCCTAACGCAATGGTGCGTGACGCGTGTCCCAACCCCAGTTCAGAGCAGCTGTACAGCAGTCTCATAACCCACACATTGGCAAATGGATTTATTTTAGTTATTCCCAGCCGCGGACATGTTAGCTCTTGGTTTGTATGACAAAAAAGACATAGCCATAATATTCTGAATATTTGCGGAACATGTCCATCTCCAACTCTTCTGAAGCAAGATGTGCTAGCGCTTCGGCGTCGTCCTGGTATCTAGATTTTAGCTAGGGCAGTTTGGCTTCTATTGGGTTGTAGTAGTTCTCCCACCAACTTCTTTCTGGAAGGACAAAATAGTCCACCACTCGGAATCCGAGTTTTCTAGCTAGAAGCAAGTTTTCTTGAATCGTCTTGATCTCCGGGTAGATATTCTCCCAATACTTCTGAATTTCTTTCGGTAGATTCGGCCGTAGCCATGCAATATGTGAGGCGACGATGTAGCCTTTTGCAGTTAGCAGATGTTTCCACTCTCGGAGTCCTTTTTCGAACCCGATTATGTAGATTGCTCCTTCGGACCAGATTAGGTCGAAACGGCTGTCTTCAAAACATAGTCTAAACATGTCTCCAATGACAGGATTGATGTTTTGCATGACCTTCTCTTGTTCCACGCTTTTCTGCAATTGCTTGAGGAATTGCCGAAAGAAATCCAACGCAAATACTCTTCCATTTGAAAGCTTCGCCAATTCTACAGTTTGCATTCCAGGACCGCAACCTATATCGAGGATTCGCGGATTATTTGGGAGATCACGAAGCATAGAATAGGCTCTTCTTGTTGACTCGTTGTCGCCTGGGCCTTCTCGGGGGAGTTGGTTGTGGGTCTCAAAGAAGACCTTCTGAAGGTTTTCCATCAACTGTCAAGACGCACACTCAGCAGACCAGTTGGTGATAGGCTGGGTAAAGAGTTTTCGTAATTCAATAGTTGGGCAAAAGTTCGAGTTGTCTTTAGGGCGGTAAAATGTTTTAAGCGTAAACGTGAACAATACAACTATGTTTGTGCCTCGCAAAGTTATGGAAAATAAGCTCATAAGACTGTTGGCTGATGACATCGGCGAAGGCGATGTTACCTGCGCCGCTATCGTTCCTTCCGAGTGCACCGCCGAAGCCGAAGTTGTAGCTAAGGCAGAAGGCACAATTGCCGGAGTTGAGGAGGTTGCGGTTCTTGCGGAGGCTCTTGGGCTTCAAGTTAGCGACGAGATTTCTGACGGCGATTTGGTTAAGAAAGGCGACGTCATAATGGCTATTTCTGGAGACGCGGCAACTATCCTGGCTGTTGAACGGACTCTACTGAACCTGCTTTCCAGGATGAGCGGAATTGCCACATTCACCAAAAACCTCACTGACAAAATCAAAAAGGCGCGGTTGAAGACTCGAGTTGCAGCGACTCGCAAGTCTGCGCTTGGCTTGTTGTACTTTGACAAAAAAGCGGTGGTTGTGGGAGGCGGCGACTCGCACAGACTTCACTTAGACGATATGATTCTAATAAAAGACAATCATATTGTCGTGGCTGGGAGCCTTGAGAAAGCGGTTAAGCTGGCCAAGAAGAATGCATCTTTTAGCAAAAAAATCGAGGTTGAAGTCACGGTTCTGGCTGACGTTCTTAAAGCTGCAGAATTTGGCGCAGACATCGTTATGCTCGACAATTTTTCTCCTGAACAAGTAAAAGAGGCAGCGGTTTTGCTGAAGAAGAGTGGACTTGCTGGAAAAGTTTTGCTGGAGGCGAGCGGCGGAATAACTGGGGAGAACCTGCTGGATTATGCGATTGCAGGGGTTGACATCCTAAGTCTGGGCGCTTTGACTCACAGCGTTAAAGCTCTGGACATAAGTCTGGAAATCATTAAAACAGCATAAAATTTGCATAGCTACTTCAAGCGCCCAGTAGTAACAAGGCCAAAACGATGAGGTTCATGCTTGCATGCGCCGTCGCAGAGGTCGTATAGTTCCACCTATGATAGACATATCCTAAGGCGAGCCCGGTTATGAATGCGGCGAGTGTGTACACCACTTGGGGGTCGAAGTGGAATATTCCGAAAACGCCCGCTGATACTATAACTGCAACGGCGAACGCGTAGGTTGGGGATTTTGTTACACTGAGCGATTTGAAGAATGAGTTTTGCAGGAAACCACGGAAAGCGAATTCTTCGCAAATTCCAGCTAGAGCCAGGGAAATTGCAACGGCAGCGAACCCTGTGGGTGTGGCGCTCAAGCCTGCGATTAAGTCGTTTGACTGTTGGACAGCTTGACTTTGCCCGAAGATGGCGGTAAGTGCCTCAGAAACAAGGATATTCAACAGCAAAAGCAGCCCTCCGCAGCCTATCCCGAGAAGGATGTAGCGAGGGTTCAAGTCCAGTTTGATGTACTTTCTGACATCTATGCGTTTCCCAATTAGGTAGATCAATGGAACGATTAGTATGAGTAGCTCTCCAACGACGAGGGTCGGTTCCTCGCCGACGCTTGACAACAACGCTACACTAACGAACAGAAACACAAAAAAAGTGACGATAATAACTAATGCTGCTTCCCATGGCGGGACAGAACTGGGTTTCTGGGTTTCCAAAGAACTGCCTCTCACAAGTTTCTGTCCGCTTTAGCTAAAAGGTTTTGCCCCTCATGTCTGTGCATCAGCTCTGAAAAGCAGGTCTCGTAGCCGCAGGGTTTCTGCCAGATAGGATTCCCAAGCAACCTTTGCTAGGACCTAGGCACTATCTTCAAGGCTCGGAACCCTCTGGCAACGGGATTCAGCGTCTCTGTCATAACAACTTTGTCCAGCATACTCTTCGCATCTTCAGCATAGCCTACCACGTTATGCTCCGCTTCCATGAGCGAGTATAAGAAGACCTTACCGTCAGCTACGCGACTCTCGCACTTGGTGGGCAAACCGAGCAAAATCTGCCGTTCCTCCTCCAGAGCTAGCCCACACGCGTACAAGATGGCTTCGGAACCCGCAGTCAACTCAGCAACCCTTACCGGCATGCTTTCTTTGCCGATAGCTAACATCTCAATTCCATGTTTCCTTCGAATTTCCCCTGCGATTCGGCGAAGTTTCGGTAGGACTTTGAGCAAGTTCCCTCAAGCTTTGGATGAGATCTTCAGGTTCACTAGCTCAACTGGCGACAACTCGTCGACAGCGACTCCACCCAGAGTTGAATCCAAATGTACGACATCTGCTTTAATGGTTTCCAACAGAACTTGGCAGAGCTGGGCTTCGTGCACAATAACGTCGTAGCTATCGTCGACTTCTCGAAAGATTGGCTCAGCAAGACGAACGTGAGCTCCCATATAGGGATCTTCAACCAAAACCGCTACGGAAGCAACAAGCTTTAGCGGATTGTAATTTTCGTCTAATATGGCAGCTGCAGAATCCGCTGAAACAACTCTCAACATCGTCACCGGCTCTAAATTGGGTATCTGGGAAAATTAGGTTTGCTGTTAATCCATTTCAGAAGATTTCAGACCCAGCCCCAGAATGTACATTTCGCTGCTTTGCGATCGGCTTGCCTTGGGCTTTATGAGTTTGACCTCGTCAAAGTACAGCTTGACCTTTTCAAAGTATGCTTTGAATAGGTCTCCCTCGAAGACCTTCGTGAAGAAGTTGCCATGTGGACACATAATCTGCCGTGCAACTTCAAGCGCCTTTGTCGCCAAATCTATTTGCCTCGCGTGGTCAACTTCCCAAACTCCAGAAATGTTCGGCGACATGTCTGACAGCACAACGTCCGCTTTTCCGGGCAGGAAACTTAGGATTTCTCTTATGGCTTCAGGGTCCGTCATGTCACATACTATGGTGCGTACGTAGGACTGTTCAAAAGGTGCAATGGGTTTTAGGTCTACACCTAGAACGAAGCCTGCTTTAGTCGTGGCTTTTCTCGCAGCTTGGATCCATCCGCCTGGTGCAGCCCCCAAGTCGACAACTACGTTGCCGTGTTTAATGAAGTGGTATTTGTCGATGGTTTGGGCAAGCTTATAGGTGGCTCTTGAGCGATAATTCTCAGCTTTCGCCTTCTTATAGTAGAATTCTTGTTTCCGCTCTCTGATCCATGCTTTCGTCTTGCCCACTAAAATCTACACCTATCAGCTATTCGGGGCTGGGTCCGCTTGGGGGAGTTTGTTAAGGGACATAATCCACCCAGTAAGTTTCTCGCAGCTTTTTGGCGAAATTGTCGTGGTGGGGTCGCATCGTGCGTTGTCTTGACACATCAAGCAAGGGCAGTCCACGATGGTTTCAATGCTGGCTGGCATGCGTTTGGGGAAAAGCCTGTAGGTCCATCTTCCGCCTTCAAGTTCTTTCTCTCTGCGGATTAGGCCTTTTTCTTCGAGTTTAATGGCTACCCGAGATCCTTCTCTACTGCTTGCGCCCAATTCCCGCCAGAGCTCTGATTGTAACACGCCTTGGTAGCCCGTATTTACCACAAAATGGAGGGCTTTCTGCTCTAGGTCGTTACGTTTTGGCATCTTTGTCAAACCCGATTAATACAGCATATATAAGCGCTAGGTGCAAGATAAAAACATGTGGCTCACAATATAACGGTTTAACCGTGAAGGAAAAACACGAAAAATGGCAGAAGAAAGGTTGTCTGAACGGTACTGTTTGGGAATCGAATCGACAGCGGACGACTTCGGTGTCGGAATAGCTGCTTTTGACGGCGAAATTCTCGCAAACGTGTCGGACGGGTACGTTCCGGAGGTAGGCGGCATTCATCCTCGGGAGGCGGCGAGACACCACGCCGAAATCGCCGACAAAGTACTCTCCGAAGCCTTAGCCACGGCACATCTGAGACCTAAGGATTTGGACGCAGTTGCATTTGCCCAGGGGCCCGGTTTAGGACCGTGCCTGCGGACAGGCGCAACTGTAGCCAGGGCGATCGCGTCGTACTTGCGAATCCCCCTGGTGGGCGTTAATCATTCTGTGGCGCACATCGAAATCGGTAGGCTCAAGACCGGTGCCCAAGAACCATTGACGCTTTACGCGTCAGGAGGAAACACCATGATCACAGCTTGTGTCTCGGGGCGGTACCGAGTCTTCGGGGAAACCCTCGACATCGCGTTGGGTAACTGTCTGGACGTGTTCGCCAGGGAAGCCGGACTCAAAAACCAAAAGGGGATGCCTCTTGGTGCCGCTTTGGAGCAACTGGCTGCGAAAGGCGAAAAGCTGATTCCGCTTCCTTATACCGTGAAGGGCATGGATTTGAGCTTGAGCGGTTTGCTCACAGCCGCCCTTGCAGCATTGAAGAAGGGGCAAAAGCTCCAGGACGTATGTTACAGTCTGCAGGAAAACGCTTTTTCTATGGTGACGGAAGTCACGGAGCGCGCGTTGGCGCATACAGAGAAAAGGGAGGTTCTTCTTACAGGCGGAGTCGCCGCAAACAAGCGTCTGCAAGCCATGCTCAGTGTAATCGCGAGCGAGCACGACGCCCAATTCATGGTGGTTCCTAAAGAGTTCGCATCGGATAACGGCGCTATGATAGCGTGGACCGGTGTACTGGCGTACATGCATGGGTTGGTGATGCCCATAGAGGAGAGCTTTGTTAAACTTAAGTGGCGCGTAGACAAGGTAGTTGTTCCGTGGGTGAAGCAACCGTGAGTGTTCTCCTGAAAAAAGGGGCTGAAGCCAGCCTATACCTTGCCGACTGGCAAAACAGACAGGTAATCATCAAGCAGCGGCTGCCAAAGAAGTACCGGCCTCAGCAGCTTGATCAAACGATCAGACGCTACCGCACGGTTCATGAACCTCAGCTAATGCATGAGGCAAGACGCGCAGGGGTCCCGACACCCATAATATTCTTGGTTGACGTTGAGAACTCAACCATTGTCATGGAATACATCGAGGGACACCCGGTTAAGCAGCTGCTTGATGCACTTTGCGAATTAGACCGTAAGGAGCTTTGCAGGAAAATTGGAGAAGGAATTGCAAAACTTCACGCGTACGGAGTAGTTCACGGAGACCTCACAACCTCCAACATGATTCTCAGCAGCGAAGGCAGAGTTTTTTTTGTTGACTTCGGATTGGGGGACAAAACCATCGAGTTGGAAGCGAAAGGAGTAGACCTGCATCTGCTTCGACAGGCTCTGCAAAGTACTCATTTTAAGGTTGCTGACGAATGCTTCAGTTGGGTGCTAAAGGGGTATGGCGAAGTTGTGGGATTAGAAGCTAAGGCAACCGTTTTGGAAAAGGTTAGGGAAATAGAGAAAAGAGGCCGTTACGTAGGAGAGAGGCAACAGGAAGCGTAGGTGTAGCTTGTGAATCTCAACCTGAAAGGCAAAGTTATATTCTTCGCGACTGGCAACATCCACAAATTTAACGAGGCACGTGCCGTGCTCTCGGCTTACAGTTTGGCGTCAGGTATGCTACACATAAAGGGCGCGGAAATCCAAAGTGATAGCCTCAAAGAAATCGCAACCGCCAGCGCAGCAAATGCCTACAATCTATCCCACTTGCCGTTGATTGTCGAAGACGCTGGATTATTCGTAGACGCTCTAAATGGCTTTCCAGGACCCTACGCAGCTTACGTCTACAAGACAGTTGAAAACGCCGGGCTCCTCAAACTCATGAATGGTATCAAGAACAGGAGGGCAATCTTCCGCTCATCCATCGCGTACTGCGACAGCGAAACCGGCACAATCATGTGTTTCGAAGGCGAGACAGCCGGAGAAATCACCACACAGAAACAAACGTTAACTTTCGAGTCGGCTTTTGGATTTGACCCGATTTTTCAGCCACATGGCTGCAAGAAGACCTTTGCAGAGATGACCCTCCAAGAGAAGAACGGCGTTTCGCATCGGGCCCAGGCAGTTCGCAAATTTGCTGAATGGTATATTAAGCAGTAATAGCGCGTTCACTCTGTCATGAACCTAAAGCCATTTCAAGATCTACCCTTGGGAAACATGACGAAACAGAGCGCGAATCTGAATTTTCCTCGGCTCCACAGCTATTCTTAAATACGCGTGTTTCGTGGGTGTAAGGTGCAGAATTAAGGTGTACAGATGCCCAAACAGGAAAAAGGAAAGTCGCATAGCATTCGCCCAGTCAGCAGACGACCCCCGAGCTGGTGCAAGTATGAGCCAGAAGAAGTTGAAGCCTTTATAATCAAACTCGCGAAAGAAGGGCACAATCTAAGCAGTATAGGTACAGTTCTCAGAGACCAATACGCCATTCCACTGGTTAAGCCGATAACGGGCAAAAGCGTAAGCCAAACCCTCAAAGCCTCAAACCTAGCCCCCACGATGCCAGAAGACCTCGCCAATCTCATGAGGAAAGCCCAACGAATGGCGGTTCACATGGAGAAAAACAAGAAAGACGCCCATAACAAACGCAACATGGTTATGCTGGAAGCAAAAATCCACAAGCTTAGTCGCTATTACAAACGCGAAGGCGTCTTGCAGAAAAACTGGAAATACGTGCCAAAAATCGCTTCTATAAGCTAAATTGCTTCCACGCGCGGAAGGCATATTTGCAGCGCTGTACCTAAACTCCTTTTCGAAGCCTAATTAGTTGAAAGTGGAAACTATGCCTGATGATACAAAAAATACTGAAGCCTTTCTTTCAGACGCCGCAATAGCAGCAAAAATCATTCTTGAAACGGTTCAGAACGATGGCTTCATCCACGTTTTCTCGCATCTGGACGCAGACGGCATAGCCGCCGCAGGCGTAATTGGAAAAGCGCTCTTCAGGCTGGGTTCACGCTACCGCATACGCATCACGCAGTGGGTTGACGAGAAGATAATAAGCGAAATCGTCGCCGACAAACCCGAACTCGTAATCTTCACAGACTTCGGCAGCGGTTACCTCGACTTACTCAACCAAAAAATCCCCCACTTCAGAATCGTGATTCTAGACCATCATCAAGCTGCTGGAAACACACAGAATCCGCGCCATTTCCAAGTCAATCCGCACCTGCACGGAATGGACGGTGCAACAGATGTCAGCGGCTCCGGGGTCGCATACTTCGCGGCACGCGCAATGGACAAACGCAATGTCGACTTAGCACCCATCGCGCTGGTCGGTGCCCTAGGTGACATGCAGGACCGCTACGACCAACGGAAACTCGGCGGGCTAAACTCCCTCATCGTCGAAGATGCAGTCAACGCCAAACTGCTCTACGTAGAAAAAGACTTAACGTTTTTTGGCAGAGAAACCCGACCCATCCATAGAACCTTATCCAGCACCACGAACCCGTTCCTACCTGGAATCAGCGGCGAAGAAGACAAAAGCCTCGCGTTTCTCTCCAGCCTAAACATACCCCTCAAAGACGGCGACAGATGGCGTGCTCTTCGTGATCTGACGGAAGAAGAAAAGAAGCGCCTTTGCTCCGCCCTAGCAAACTATCTCCTATCTAAGGGATTACACTACAATGTAACGAGCCTGATTGGACACGTCTACGTGCTAAGCGTTGAAGAGCCGTGGACAGCGCTGCGAGATGCCCGAGAATTCGCAGTGGTTCTCAACAGCACAGGTCGAATGGACCGCCCCAGCCTGGGAATCGCGGTCTGCATGGGTGAACGAAAAGGAGCTCTGGAAGAAGCCAACAAAGTCCTCGAAGAATATCGCAAAAGTATCAACAAGTATCTGACATGGGTCTGGGAGAAACCTGAACGTCTTCGTGAACTCGAATATATCTATGTCTTAAACGGAGAAGACTTCGTTTCTGAAAAAATCATCGGCACAATATCCGGTATCCTCATGACGAGCCTGCCAAACGTCGAGAAACCCCTCGTTGCCTATGCAAACGTTCCCAACGAAGGCCTAGCAAAGCTTTCTTCAAGAACAACCGACATGGGTGTCCACAAAGGTGTCAACCTCGGCGAAGTCATGCGAGTCGCTGGCGAACGGTTCGGGGGTAAAGGCGGCGGACACAACATTGCTGCAGGTGGTCAAGTGCCCTTGGACCTGGTAGATGACTTCCTGAAATTCGCAAACGAGCTAGTCGGCAAACAATTGCGAGGCGAGAAAATTGCAGGCAACAATAACGCTTGAATACGACTCCGCAGAAACCGCCGCAGCTATTGCGAAGGCTGTTGCACCTGACAACTCCGAAGTACCCGCCGGTTTGAAGGTTGAAACCAAGCATGAGATCAACACAGTTGTCACACAGATAACGCTAGAGGGCAAGCTCGCCACTTTCATTGCTACAATCGACGACCTGCTGGAGTACGCTTCTACGGCAGAAAAAACTTTGAACGCCGTAAAAACAGGGCAATACTGATCTGCTACTTAGAACTCGCTATTTCAGCCAGCATTTAACCTTTTCTTGTTACTCTCCACAGAGATTGGTACGACTTCATTTCTGATGGATATCTGATTTCCAAAATGTCAAAATCGATTTTCCAGATAAAACTTAAGTACCCCGCTATTGATTAATCACATCGGCATCTAAGCCCAGGTAGTATAGTTCGGTCCAGTATATGCGGCTGTCGCCCGCAGGACCCGGGTCCGAATCCCGGCCTGGGCGCCACTTCAATTCTCAAACAATTCCGAGTCTATGCGGTTTTCTTTGTTTCTTGGCACTTGAGGCGGAAAGCATATGAGAACAGCAATATTACTCAAAGGTGAATATGCCCTTTACCAAGAACGCGCAAAGCACGGTGTACCATGATAACTGGCTGGTTGACCTCATTAGACAGATCAACCATTCAGCTATAGACAATAACCAGATAACCACCCGCATGAGGCAGAGCAGCCTTTGCGTTTTATGCAAAGGTGCTAGAAACCTTTGCGGCAAAACTCGATGCCCAATAATGGTTAAAGTTCATTCTTACCTCAAAAGCGTCCCACTAATGAGTTCTGAAGACATCGACGGCGCTTCTCCGCCCAGCGTTTTCATTGGCAGAATCGGCTATCCCAACGTGTATGTTGGACCACTTGTGCCTCCAATCCACGAGGATACCCGCCTCTTTGACCTGCCGGAAAACTGGTTTGGAAAATCAATCGACGAGATTGTGGGTTTTCGCAGTCTTCTCATCCGCGGCAAGCACCGCGTAAATGTGCATGAATTTGGTGGTGCCGGAAAAATTATGGACCAAACTCGCGAGCTTGCGTTAGCCGAAGATAGCGTAGACGTAGAGCTTAATCTTACAAAGAAGCCTCGCGGTAGCATTTACATGGATGATGACGTACAGCCTTTTGGTCCTTCTGCACCGATTCGCGAGCTGAAGGTTGGCAACGCCCGGTTTGACCAACACGTCGAAAAAGCCTATTATGACACCGACCTCAAAGCGACTCAGGCGGTTAGGGACCTCTACAGTCGCGGGGTTTTGGTCAGCAAGATTCAGAAAGCGTTTAGCGTTGGCGCGTTTGGCATCGAGAAGAGGCGGAGGCTTGTTCCTACGCGTTGGAGCATAACTGCAGTAGACGATATAATTAGCAAGAGCCTGATTGACAAGGTGAAGACGTTCCCCGAAATCAACGAGTACCGTGTTTACGAATCCGAATATCTCGACAATGTTTTCGAGGTCTTGATGATTCCTGCCTCATGGAGCTACGAGTCTATGGAAGCTTGGTATCCTGGTACTGCGTGGAACCCGAACGGAACGAACGTCGTTATTTACTCTGACGCTGAGGACAACAACGGCAGAACAACGTACGCAGCGATAGGTGGCTGCTACTATAGTGCACGATTGGCCACTTGCGAGCTGCTTGTGAAAGAACGGCGCCAAGCCACAGTAATCGTTCTGCGTGAAGCCAGACCGGGATACATCATGCCAATCGGTGTGTGGCAGGTCAGAGAAAACGTCCGCAACGCCATGCGACAGAAGCCCTACGAGTACAAGACTCTGAATGATTCCCTCAAGTTCATTAGCAGCAGACTAGAAATTCCATTGGACCAATGGATAGTCCAGGGGAAGCTGCTTAGGCAGGCGCTTTTCCAAAAGAAGCTTAGCGACTTCTTCACAAATGTCCAATGACAGCAGGACAGACTCCAAAGGGCAGATACACTTGACAGGAAAATCAACAAAAAGTGACTTTCCTTCTCTAGCTTTCTTCAGCTGTCTCCAAACGCGAACGCATTCCTTTGCTTTCCGATACTGTCTATGGGGGTACAATCAAACTATTTGGCGCGTTTTTTAGGCACTTTCCACCAAATTCACGGTATTTCTCCATGGCATACTCGACTATTTTCTTGGTCTCCAGCGCATTTTTCAAGTCTGGATCTATTTGCCCACCTGTATGGTTCCAGACGCTTGTACGTTTCGAAGAATAGGAATCATTGTTACTTATCAAGGAAGAATGTTTCCAGCTTCGCGTTTCCAGTTTTCTTCAACACATCAGCACAAGTTTTTGGGTCCAGCGCTTTGTACTCCAACCCCAGCGTTGACAACATCCGTTGCACGTCTTTACCCAAGCTAGGGGCGACAAGCACGGCGCGTACTTCGCGGTTCACTCTAGCTTTGATGGGTTCCACGTATTTGGCCAGCTGCAGCGCAGCTTCTTTGGAGGCGGTTTTGCGCTTAACTTCGACGATAACAAGTTTCCCGTTTTTGTCTTCGCCATAAATATCCACAAATCCAGGTTCGACTTTTTTCTCCCAGCTAATCGGCCTAAAACCCTCTTCGAGAAGCTCCGGTTTGAGCAGGATGGCCCTGTGCATGTCGTCTTCGGTTGCGTGGAGGAGGAATTCGCCTGAGTCGGTGAGGGTTAGTGCGGAAACCATGTAGACTGAAGTGAATGTTACACGGACGTTTTCGCGTGGTTTCTGCCGTATCCCATGGACCTCTAACTCGTTGGTCTTTGTTTGAATGTGAAAGACGCTTCCGGCAGGTTGCCAGTTCACGGGTTCGTAGCCTACTGGTCGATGCACTAGCAGTGAACCATCTTCTTTTATTATGAGGAGACGTTCTCCCGGCTCCAATGTTGAGCGCGCCCTTCCTGAGTAATGCACGTGGCAGTTTCCAGCGACTATGAGTACTCGCCTCTGCGCAAGCGCCTTCTCCATCGTGGCCGCTGCTTCGCTGAGTGTGGGGGATATCTGAACCGTTGCCTTGTTTGTCGCCTGCAAGTTCTCTACACCAAACTGTTTTAGAAGCCGCTATCGTACATAAGAGTTCTGAAGGGCACTAACGATGAACACCTGGCGACATAAGCGTTCAGTGATGCGACGTTACGATTTGACAGCTCAAATATACGATGAACGATACTGTGAGGAGCAGGAAGCTAAGTACAGGGCAGCGCTGGAGGGGTTAAGCCTAAGCGCAGGATGCGTTGTTTTAGACGTTGGGTGCGGGTCGGGGCTTTTCTTTAACGAAGTAGCAGGCCACTTGGGCCTGGCTGTCGGTATTGACGCGTCGCTCAAGTTGCTGCTCCTATCGAGGGAACGCACAAAAAATTTTCCCAACGTTTTTTTAGTTCAGGCGGATGCGGATCACCTTCCCTTCAGGCAAAACGTTTTCAGCCACGTTTTTGCTTTCACAATGCTTCAAAACATGCCTAAGCCAGCAAAAACCCTCAACGAAATGAAGCTTGTTTCCAAGTCTAATGCCTGCTTCGTGGTTTCTGGATTGAAGGCTGCCGTTTCCTTGGAAACTCTTAACAAGCTTCTGGAAGAAGCTAAATTGCAGGTGGTATCCCTCAAGGATGATAATGCACTTCGATGCTACATTGCCAGAGCAGTTAGCTGTCAAACATGATGTTTTTTTGCTTTTTAATGTAAAAACGATACGTACGGATGTGTACCGTATGAACGGATGGGTTTCGCAAGCAATATTTATATCAAGAGAAGTCCACTCAAATTTCCAATAGACGGTTGTAGAGCGAAGACCTCCTGCTGTTCTACTCGTCAACATCTATATGGTGGAACAAGACACATGCCGTTAAAAACCCAAAAACTCGACACGGCACAGACCCTAACGTTAGAGTGGATTTTACACGTTAAGAACTACAAGTTAACCCTCGACAAAGCTCAATGTGTTGGCTGCCAAATATGCAGCTTAGCTTGCCCAAAAAGCGCTATCACAGTTGGCAAACAGCCAAAGGTGGCGGGTGAATCGGCAAAGAAGGCTAAGGTGGACATTGACCTCGCGAAATGCAATTTCTGTGGCATCTGCGACATAACCTGCCCTTATGGAGCAATTAAGGTCACCTTCAACGGCGACCGCAACCTCAACGTTGTCTCGAAAGAGAGTTTCCCTGAACTCCTACGTGACATAAAAATCGACACCCGAAACTGCCCCAAAGACTGCACAGCATGTGAGGAGGCTTGCCCGCTTGAACAACTCAAAATCACCAAAGTAACCTATGATGGAAAACCAGTTGACAACCTGGACGCGTTATCTCCGAGCCAGAGAAAACACGTGCAAGTAAGCGTAGACATTCCGAAAGAGAAGTGTCCCACCTGCAGAGCTTGCGAGTACAAGTGTCCGCCAGGAGTCATCAAAATGCGCAAGACCTTCGAGGGAAAAATTGAAATCGACCTGGCCAAATGCCCAGAAGGCTGCAAAGACTGTGTCGATGTGTGCCCGATAACGGGGACTTTGACTGTTGCGAACGGAAAAGTTCAGCTTAACGAAGCCACCTGCACCTACTGCGGTGCCTGCAAAGTTGTCTGCCCGGTCGATGAGGCTTTAAAGCTAAAACGAACCAAAGTTCTGCACACTCCAATTCACTCAGGAACTTGGAACAAAACGCTGGAACGCATCACGTCACCAGCAGATGTTGCAAAGGAACTAAAAGCCACAGGTGGCATGAGCGCAAAAAAAGCCGTAGCTAAACGTTTCGTAACTGAGGAGGTCATCAGATGAGTCAACCAGAAACCCCAAACCAGCCAAAACCTCAGCAAGCTGAACCTTTACGAGTAGGCGTCTTCATATGCCACTGCGGTCTCAACATCGCGGGCACCGTGGACGTCAAGGCAGTCGCAGAGTACGCCAAAACCATACCTGACGTCGTTTTCGTAAAAGAGAACCGCTATACCTGCGCGGATCCTGGGCAAGAAGAAATCCGCAAAGCCATCAAAGAACAAAAACTAAACCGTGTCGTCATTGCTGCGTGTTCCCCAAGAATGCACGAACCCACTTTCAGACGTACCGTTTCTGAGGCTGGTTTGAACCCATTCCTTTACGAGATGGCTAACATACGCGAGTTCGCTTCATGGTGCCACCAAAACGCTCCCGCGGAAGCCACTGAACGCGCCAAAGATTCCGTTCGCATGGCTGTTGCCAAATCCCGATTAATGATGCCCCTTCAAACCCTCGAAGTGCCAGTCACCAACAAGGCCCTCGTCATCGGCGGGGGCATCGCTGGTATGAGCGCCGCGCTCGACCTGGCAGAAATGGGCTACAAAGTTTACCTGCTTGAGAACACCCAGAGCATTGGTGGACACATGGCGGCGTTGGACAAGACTTTCCCAACGTTGGACTGCAGCATCTGCATTGAAGGTCCAAAAATGGTGGACTGCGCTCGACACCCGAACATCATAATCTTTGCCAATTCAGACCTCATAAAAGTGGACGGTTACATCGGTAACTTCAAGGTAAAGATCCGCAAAAATCCCAGATACGTCATCCCCGAACGATGCACAGGCTGCGGAGAATGTAAAGACGTCTGTCCAATCGAATATCCTAACGACTGGGACATGAACCTAGGCACACGAAAGGCAATTTCCGTTCCCCTAGACCAGGCGGTGCCACTAATCTACGCCATCAACAGAGACTATTGCATAGAGTGCTTCAAGTGCACTGAAGTGTGTGGCGCCAGACAGGCAATAGACTTTGATCAGAAACCTGAGGAAGTAGAAATCGATGTTGGTGCTATCATCGTCAGTACGGGTTTCGATGTGTACCTACCATATGACATGCCGCTACTCGGCTACGGGAAGTACCCCAACGTTATCACTAGCATGGAATTCGAACGCCTAATACTTGCAGCGGGTCCTACAGGCGGAAAGGTTATTAGGCAATCCGACGGCAAGAAGCCCCACTCCATCGCGTTCATCCAATGTGTAGGCAGCCGAGACAAGAATAAGTATCCTTACTGTAGCAACTTCTGCTGTATGTACACCCTTAAACACGTGGTTCAGATTAAGGAGAAGTACAAGGAAGACGTCGAGGTCTACGTGTTCTATATGGACATACGCAGCCCAGGCAAAGGCTACGAAGAGTTCTACGATCGCGCACGCGAACGCGGAGCCAACTTCATCCGTGGCAGAGTTAGCCGCATCGACGAAGACCCAAAAACTCACAACTTGCTCTTGCACAGCGAAGACAGCAACTTGGGACAACCGATAGAAATCGAAGCAGAAATGGTCGTTTTGGCAACCGCCGCCATCCCCAAGAAGGGTTCAGCCGAGATCGCACGCATACTGAACCTTTCCCGCGGCGCCGACGGCTTCTTCATGGAAAGCCACCCTAAACTCAAGCCAATGGATGCCCCCACAGATGGCGTATTCTACGCAGGCGCCTGCCAAGGACTAAAAGACATCCCGTTCAGTGTTTCGCAGGGCAGCGGTGCAGCTGCAAGGGCAGCCACAGTCATCAGCAAACCAAAGTGGAAGATTGAACCCATCATCTCCGTCGTGGACGAAGCCAAATGCAAGAGCTGCGGACTCTGCGTCGACAAATGCCCCTACGGTGCAATCAGGATAGAGGAAAAAGGCAAGACGCCTGCTAGCATTATCACGGCAAGCTGCCACGGGTGTGGAACATGCGTCGCCGAATGCCCACAGCACGCCATCACCCAGATGCACTTCACCGACGCCCAAATCATGGCTCAGATACGTGCAGCCCTCCAAGACAAACCTGAAGAAAAAATCCTCGCTATCCTCTGCAATTGGTGCAGCTACGCAGGCGCAGACCTCGCAGGCATCAGCCGCTTCGAATACCCAGCAAGCGTTCGAGCCATCCGAGTCATGTGCTCAGGTCGTGTAGACAAAGAATTCATCTACGAAGCCCTCCGCTTAGGCGCAGGCATGGTGCTGGTTGGCGCTTGTCACTTGCCCTACGATTGCCACTACATCAGCGGCAACTATAAGATGAAAGCCCGAACCGACGCCCTTAAAGGAATGCTGACGAAGATGGGTATGAGTCCCGAACGTTTCCGAGTGGAGTACGTCTCCGCAGCTGAAGGCATCCGCTACGCTGAAGTCATCAAGGAAATCGACGCAGATATGAAAGCACTCGGCAAGGAAAAGATTCAGGCGGAAACTGCAAAGCTCAAGCCTATGCTGGAAAACATGCTAAGACGTTGGAAGAAACCTTAGCACCATATTCTTTCCTTGTCAGTTTTTCTTTTTCATTTTTATTGTTTCCTTAGCCAGCAAGTTCTGTTCATGGCATTATTCTTGCCTTGAAAAACTGTTACTTTCATCAAAGATAAACGGATTTGTTTAGAACAGCTTTTTCTCCGACACTACAACCGCCGCCATGAGGTTTACACTTATTTTTGAAGCTTTACCAGCTGTAAGCTATACGCCTAGCTATTCTACCTCTATCAGTGGAGTTCCCTTACACCCAAAAACACGCAACCTCTCCCAATACAATGAGCCAGTTACTTCCTGACTCTTCTCGCCTCCCCCGACAGATGCAACAATCGAAAAGTCACAAAAATTAGTTTTGACAACTATTGGACGAGACCAGCCCATAGTTAACAAGTGGTAATTTCTTCTAAAAGTAATGCGCTATTTGCAGCGATTTTTTTCAAGAAGAACATGCTCCCCCCCATTAATGATTTGCGGGTTTGACCTGCAAACAATCTAGTAGTTTATCAAGTTGAGATTCTTTTGTGAATCTCAAAAATCTAAAAATGAAAGAGAATTGGCTATGCGCGTTTTATGGCTTGACCGGTGTTTCTAGAGCCTAATGCTTATCTCCGTTACCATTTGAGAGGATGTTGTCTTTGCTCCAGAGCCAAGGAGTTCCTTTGAGCGTTTGCATCAACGGAACCGCTATGAGCATCGCGATGAATGCTTGGACAAGCCTTATCGCAGGATAAGCGAAAGGACTGAGTACGAAAAGACCGCGAACTACTTCAGTTGTCATCCCGCCGAAAAATGGACTGCCGTAAACCATGGGTGTGGCAAAGATGAAGGACCCCCACATGTTGTCAACTTGGTTTCCGACAAACGCAAGTACAAAGAAGAATCCCGCAGCTTTTCCTATTGACATGCGCTTCGCAAACCATACAAGGGGCAGTATCAAGAATAAGGCGATAACCTTATCGAATAGCACAGCTGCTGCCACGTACCAATTTTCTGTTAGTGGCGTTGCTGGTGGAGTGAACAGGAAGGCGATTATCAACGCCGCGAAAACGGCAAAGCCCCATTTCCATTTTCTATAGAAGATTAAGCCACTTGCCAAAGCGTTAAGCGGCGGAGCAAGCAGGAAGGGAATGTTAGTTGGAAGCATGCCTGTATAAACAAAGGAAACGAAAGCTCCCAAAAATGCAGCTGCAGCCCCCACATAGGGACCCAAAACCAAACCGAAAACTGTAGCGATCAGAGCTTCCAAGCTAATTTTTATTTCTGGGACTCCAACAGCTGGAACATAAGGAGTAATTATTGAAAGAACGAAATATAGAGAGGCAAATATCGCCATTAGTGCAATATGCCTAGAAGTCAATTTAATAGGCGTGTTTTCATGCACACTCCAGTGTAATTCGTTGCATTGCTGTGTACTTTATTACATTGGATATAAAAATTTTTCCATATGATCAAAAATGAGGGGGCAAAATAATGATTCTTCGGCCAACACAAGGACACGAGAAAACCTCGCCTGAAAATGGTTTTGAAGATTAAAATCATGTGAAATATGAACCAAATCGCTATAAAAGTGGCAGGTTTTGTGTCTCATTCAAGCAATAAACCAGAAAAAACCTCTATTTTGCCACTGCAAGCCCTCTTCAGAGGGATTACGGCACTTCAGCCGAAAAGTGGGCTTTAGCAAATCTTAAATACGAAAAGCGCACAAAGTATAATTCCCGAGGTTAAACTCGTGGCCAAGAAACCAGCAAAGAAAGCAGCAAAGAAAGTAGCACCCGCAAAGAAGAAATAAATCCACCTAACACAGGCACATTCGCCTCTCATTTTTCTCTTTTTTAGACTTCCGTAGCCATCTCAATCTCCATATTTCCAGAATGCAGCTTCTCACGACTGCAGAAGACAGCAATCTCCTGCCATTTTGAATAATACGACCCCCAAACCACCTTCCTCAGACAACTCGCCCTTAATCGAGAAATTATCATGAGATGAGCTTTGAAAAAACAAGTGCCAGTAACGAAAAATGTGGGAGAAGAAGCTAGCCGTGACGGAACTCATAAAAAGTCTTTTATACCGATCCGTTCACATTTGCTAGCAGAGTCGTGATTTATTATGGCAGCCAAAACTACTCCAGAGTATTTTGACCTTCTGAACAAAGCTGTTTCGAGGGAAATCCAAGTTTCGATTCAGTACATGCTTCAACATGCCAAAATGGAGAAGCTTATCCGGAAAATAATCCCAGAAAACATGCTTTTGGAAAAGACCTCCTATGATGCTGTTGGCAAGTTCTTGCGGGAATTTGCCACCGCAGAAATGAAGCACGCAGCAGCAATCGAAGAGCGCATCTACTATCTTGGTGGAGCAGCAACTACAAAATCAGACAAACCCTACATTGGCAACAGTCTAAGCGAATTCGCCAAAAACGGCGTCAAAGCCGAAGAAGAAGCGCTTTCGCTTTACCGAAAAATTATTGATGAAGCGGGAAAGATGCAAGATTGGGAAACACGCGAAGTTTTCGAGAAGATATATGGCGAGGAAGAGAAACACCTGTTTAAATTCCAGGAATATGTCAACTACAAGGATGAACCAGAAGAACCTGGACCACTTGCAGTGCCGCTCTCGGAATGGCGCAAAATCTTCACACAAGACTACTTTGACCTACTCAACAAAGCCGTTGCCGCAGAAATCTCCGCCATAATCCAGTACACTAACCAGCACGAAAAAGCCAGCTTCCTCCCCTTGCGCATGAAGAACACTCCCCTGGAAGTCATTCAGGAAAGCAACAAAGCCAAAGTCATCAGTGATCTGCTCAAACCCATATTCATGGCAGAAATGGACCACCTAGAGAAGATCAGCGAACGCATCTACCTGCTGGAAGGCGAAGCTACCTACAACCCTAATCCATTGCCACAAATTGGAAAAACAGCAGATGACTTCCTGAAACTGGACCACGAAGCTGAGAACTATGCTTTAGTGCTTTACCGCCAAATCATCACGGAAGCCATGAAGCGTGGCGACAGTAAGACCAGGCGTTTGTTCGAAGAAATCGTAAGCCAAGAGGAAGACCACTACTGGACCTTCGACGACTTCCTCAGATAGCCTTTTTTTCCTTTTTTTGCTATTTTCATCAAGTTTCTGGAACTTTGAATCCCTCGGCTAAACGGCGTTTCTACGCGACGATACATCGGTAGCTTGTTGGGAACAGAGTAAGGATCTGCAAAGAATTTTAAACTACGCCACAAGTAGATGCTTGATGGCAACCGAAAAGGAATTGAATCCTGAAACCATAATCCAACAAATCCTAGATAAAAAACCCGAGGTTGGAAGAGAACAGCTCCTGTCTAGGCTATCAGTAGCCAGGAATATGACTGGCGGTTTAATAGCTGACGTTTCGCTCCTGCGGATGATAGCAGCCGAACTCGGTGTTGAAGTCCCCAGCGAAGAAGGAACGTTCACGCACAAACTCTCGCTGAAACACTTGGTTGCAGGCCTGAATAACGCCACGGTAATCGGACGTGTGGTCGCCGTTTATCCCATTAAGACTTTTGAGGGTATGAAGCCTGGAAAATTCGGCAGCGTCTCCATTGCGGATAACGACGGGGTTGTGAGGGTTATTTTGTGGAACGAGAAAACCTCGGTTGTCGAGTCTGGCGAATTAAGGGTTGGACAAATTGTCAAGTTCGCCCATGGCTACACCAAGGCAGACAAGTTTGGCACGCCGGAACTGCATGTTGGTGAACGAAGTCAAGTAGAACTCAACCCGCAGAACGTGAAGTCAGAGGACTACCCTTCAATAAGCAGATTCGCCACGAAAATCAAACAGCTAACTTTAGAGCAAAAGAGCGTGCACGTTGAAGGCAAAGTTAAGGAGGTTCTTGGTACTTCATCGTTTACCCGAAGTGACCAAACGGCGGGAAAGGTTCTTCGGATCAAAGTCGCGGATGAAACCGGGGAAGTCACCGTTGTTTTCTGGAATGAGAAAGCCGAGGAAATCGAGTCCAAAGTTAAACGCAACGCCCAAATAGAAATCGTCAACGCAAAGGTGAAGCCCAGCCAAAACGGAGAAGTTGAAGTTCACGTGGACTTTTCATCTTACATCACCCTTTCTACTCCAGAAAAATGTCTAGTGAAAATTGGGACTTTAACGGAGGATTTGGGGGCAGTGTGTGTAGAGGGCGAAGTTGCCTCTTTGCCCACTTGTAAAGAAGTGAAAACCCAGAAGGGTGAAACCGTGCAGGTTGCAGTCTTCGAATTGAAGGATGATTCGGGGGCAATCAGGGTTAACGCTTGGCGGGAACACGCGGAAGGGGCTGCTAAACTTTTCATAGGTGAAAGAGTAATGTTGGAGAACGTTTACGCGAAAATCGGATATAGTGGGAAAGTGGAGTTGTCCACACGATCTGCTTCAGTAATCAATCGTATCTTAGACTAAGCGGTTTTTGGTAGTTTTGACGATGCTTTTCTACTCCTCTCAGTTGGCGACTAGTTACCATTTGTAGCCTTTCCCTCTGTATTATGCTGGATTTGATTTTTAGCTTCTTTTTGCTTCCTATGCTTGAAAAGAGCTTGTTCAAGGAGGGAAACGATCTCAAAGCCACAAAATGGTTGAAAGAGGCGGGTTTTGGCTTGATTTGAGTAGAATTGGGTTGCGCGTTGCTGCTGGATCCTTATTCATAGCAATCTTGCTCTCCGTTCGGAGTGAAAGCAAAGAATCGTTTTATCTAGAACCCCGACAACTATCTATTGCTGTCCGTAGGAGTGAACGTGGTGCCTCTCTTCATGGCTAGAAAAGAAGTCTTCACGTGGCTCAAAGCGGGAGCCAAAACAATTGACGTCAGGAAAGGCACCCCATGGAAGGGAGACGTCGCTATTTTCCAATCAGGAGCAAACTGCATAGAGTTTCCTATCGTCAAGAAAGAAACGGGCAAGTTAACTGAAGTCATAACACAGAAAAATTTTAGGGCGATTGTTCCAACCGCGAGAAACCTTAGGGATGCCCTCAATTACTTGCAAACGATATACGGAACGGAGGAAGGAATTTTCACCGCTTACCATCTGGCTCAGCGGAAGGCGTAATGGATCAAAAACTACCAGCTTCGCAGGACAATCATCGTGTTGGTTTTTACTATGCCTTCTACGCGTCGGATTTTTTCTATGCACTCGTTGACTTCAACCACATTTATTCCGCCGATCACTGCGACGATATCGTACTCGCCTGTAACCTCGTAGGTTGTTTCCACATTCGGAATTGCCTGTATCCGCTTCGAAACCTCCTGCGTAGGCTGCGACGGGTTTGCTGAAAGCAACGCTATGGCCTCTGCGCCTTCTGCGGCGCCGATTTTAACCGTAAACTTTCGGATCACACTTGCGTCGATGAGTGCCTTGATTCTTTTCCTAACAGCCCCTTCCGACAGGTTAATTTGTTTCCCAATGGTGATGTATCCTGCTCTGCCATCGTCTTTGAGGATTTTTATGATTTCTTTGTCAACATTATCCATGCAATAACACCACTTTCCTAATGACTCAGGAAAAATTTAACGATTTCTGTTGGTTAAGGCTGATTTTAGCACGGATTCCGTTGCGTAATGCATTATCAAATGTTCTTTTCGCAAAATTGGCGCAGAACAAGCATGGAACATTGTACCGTTTGGAACATTAGAAGTCCAAGATGTTACAAATTAGTCGCAATGTTTAAAAGTTTGGTGGGTCACTCAGAAAGTTATTTCCAATAAAAAAAAGTGAGATAGTAAGATGAGAAAACAAACCCAAACTTTGGTAACCCAAGAGGTGAAGGCAATGAAAGCTAAATGCCCAGATTGTGACGCCGACCTCGATGTTCCACACGACACAACTAAAGGAGAAATTCTCAGCTGCCCAGGATGCGGACTAGAACTCGAAGTTAAGCAGGTGAACGGCGTAGGTGTTGACCTTCAGGAACTGACACTGGAAGGAGAAGACTGGGGCGAATAAACAGTATCCACCAGAAGCTACAAACTCTCTTTTCAGGATACACCTGTTAAACTCATCTCCCAACTCTTTGTTTAAACAAACTTTTCACGGAGGCAACCATGGTTGAGCATAGGGCTTCTTTATGAACGCTCCGAAAACGACGAAAACGGCATCAAACTTACTGCTGAAGAATTGGGTATAGGTCTCACGTTTATCCCATTCCGCAAAATCGCCGTCTCCATTGGCAAAGCAGGCTTCAATATCGCGAGCAAAGGCAAAAACTACACCAACACCCTCAAAGACGTTGCCGTCGTGCTTAACAGAGCCCAAAGCAAGAATCGCCGTCTCTACGCCGCCCACACCATGGAACTCCTCGAAAAAAAGGTTATTAACCCCTCCAGTGTGGAGTTCACTTGTTACAGCAAATTTCGCACGCTAATGCACCTATGGGCTGTTGGCTTGCCCATTCCTAAGACAGTTTACGTGCCTTGCGACCCGTTCGATACGACAAAAGACGGCAGAAAAATCCGCAACGAACCCGACATAGCGGACCTTCTTGAACAAGAAGTCGGCAGCGAAGTCGTCATCAAACCCGATGCTGGCACACATGGCAAAGGAATAGTCCTCTCCAAAAACCGAGAAGAACTCATAGCCAACATACAGCAAACTGAACCCTCCATAATTAATCCCATAGGAATCGTGGCACAAGAGCTAATCGAAAAATGGTTCTACGACCTGCGAATAATAGTTTACAAAGAGAAACGCAAAGACCCAGTTTGCCACCCTATAGCAATGGCACGCGCAGGCTTCAGTGACTTCCGAACCAATACGTTCCTAGGGAACATCGTCTTCGACACCAAGTTACCTGATTACATCAAAGAGTCAGCCGCGAAATGCGGCAAAGCCTTGGGCAGAGGACACGAAGCATGGGTATTCGCCATGGACGCTATGATAAACGTGGGCAAGAACAAAAATGCCAGCGACGAAGCCCTTAAAGAGGAGCTCGCCAAAGCCGCGACATCGTGGGAACCAGTTAAGAAGGTTAAGCGGAATGACCTGCGGCTGCGAGATTTCAAAGCCTGGAATACCCAGCTGGAGGCAGCAATTAATGATTACAAGTCAACAGAGCCCTACGCAAAAGTAAAATGCGTTATTGAGGAAAACGTAGAAGCCAACCGAACCCATATAGTCTTCCACGAAGCAAATTCGTGTCCCGAGTTCTGGGAGCAAACCCGAACAATAACGGGAATGAACGTGGCGATTCCCCTCTTGAAGGGAGCCTTAAGCCTCATAGACCAGTAACTAAGAAACAAACGGAGAAAAACAAGTATGGTGCGAATAGGCATAATCGGCGGAACAGGATACGTCGGCGGAGAATTATTGCGAATTTTGCTCCTGCATCCCCAAGTCGAAGTAACCATGGTAACCAGTCGCCAGAGCGCAGGAGAATACATCTTCAACGTTCATCCAAACCTCCGCGGACTCACCCAACTAAAATTCGTCCCCCAAGACACAGCGGAACTCCAAAAAAGCTGCGACCTAATCTTCACCGCGACCCCTCACGGCGGCAGCCAACACCTAGTGCCCAAACTTTTGGAGGCAGGTCTCAAAGTTATCGACATGAGCGCAGATTTCCGCCTAAAAAACTCAACGGACTACGAAACCTACTACGGATGGAAACACGCCCACCCCGAACTGCTCAAAGAATCCGTATATGGGTTGCCTGAGTTGCATCGAGAAGAAATCAAGAAAGCACGCTTAATCGGTTGCCCCGGCTGTATGGCAACCGCAACAATCCTAGCATTGGTTCCAATAGTCAAAGTCTGGCTTAGTAGAGAAAAATCGACTCGTGGCGGACCTTAAAGTCGGCTCAAGCGGAGGCGGCAGCAAACCCACTCAGGCATCCCATCACCCCGAACGGTTCGGCGGCGTCCGACCCTACCAGGTAGTGGGACATCGCCACATAAGCGAGGTCGAGCAGGAACTCAACGCCCTCTCAACTGAGCCAGTTACTCTTTCGTTTACGCCTCACGCCGTAAACATGGTCCGCGGTATACTCGTCACAATTCACGCTTTCCCAAAGCAATCGATAGAGGTCAAAGACGTCTGGAAAGCCCTCCGCGGCGTTTACGGGGGCGAACCGTTTGTCCGACTCGTTAAATACCAGAAAGGTTGCTACCAGCTGCCTGACCCCAAGGTTACGCAGGGCACAAACTACTGCGACGTGGGTTTCGAAATTGATCCACATGCGAACCGTCTTTTGATGTTCTCTGCTATCGACAATATGGTGAAGGGCGCCTCCGGCCAAGGCGTCCAATGCCTAAACCTCATGATGGGCATTGATGAAACAATAGGCTTGAAAAGTACGGGTTTCCACCCGATGTGACCTGCAAATGCTGCTTGTAATTAAGATGGGCGGAAGCATACTAAAAGAAGGAGCCTCAACTGACTTAGTCGCTGACCTCAAAGCTGTCCTCGAAGAGAACAAAGTTGTTCTCGTGCACGGGGGCGGAGCAGAAGTTACTGAAATCGCAGGCAAACTCGGTAAACAGCAACAGTTTATCATGTCCCCCGAGGGTTTCAGGAGTCGTTACACAGACAAAGAAACCATCGAAATCTACACAATGGTGATGGCTGGCAAAATAAACAAACAAATCGTTCTGGCGTTGCAGAGCCAAGGCATTTCAGCAGTAGGCCTGACGGGGTTAGACACGAAAATTCTGCAGGCAGAACGCAAAACGCGCCTCATAACCGTGGATGAAAAAGGCAGAAAACGCGTAATAGATGGCGGCTACACAGGGAAAATCAACACCGTCAACACTGACCTGCTCCAGCTGCTTCTGCAGAAGGGGTACGTTCCGATTGTGACACCAATCGCTATAAGCCAAGAGTGTGAGCCACTAAACGTAGACGGCGACCGCGCAGCAGCTATTGTCGCAGGCGCTTTGAAAGCAGACAAACTTATCCTCCTTACCGACGTTGCAGGATTGATGTTGAAGGGTGATCGGATTCCGAAAATCGGCGCTGTCGAAGTCAAAGAAGTATTAGGAAGAATTGGCGCGGGCATGAGTACAAAGGTCCACGCAGGACTCGAAGCCCTTAACGAAGGAGTCGGCGAAGTCCTGATAACTTCAGGCAAGGGAAAGGCACCGATTTCCTCGGCTTTGAAACATGAAACTGGAACAGTGATTACGCAATGAACGAGAAGGAAGTCATAGACGCAGAAAACCGTTTGATGGCAAACGTCTTCGGTAAACGCCAAATCGTCATAACCCACGGCAAAGCTGCCACTCTTTGGGACATAGACGGCAAAGAATACGTCGACTGTATGGGGAGCTACGGCGTCGCGCTACTCGGTCATTGCCACCCAAAAATTGTCGCCGCCATAAAAGCCCAGGCGGAGCAACTGATTTGCTGTCACGCTAGCCTCTACAATGACAAACGCAGCCAATTTCTCCAAAAACTAACCGCCATAACCCCGGAAGGGCTCAACAAGGCGTTTCTGTCAAACAGCGGGGCAGAATCCATCGAATGCGCTATTAAACTCGCTCGCAAGTACACTGGTAAACCTGAAATAATCGCGATGATGGGTGGGTTCCACGGCAAAACTATGGGTGCTCTCTCCGCGACTTGGGACAAGAAGTATCGTGAACCCTTCTTGCCTTTGGTTCCCGAATTCAAGCATGTGCCCCCTGATAACCTGGAAAAAGTGAAGGATATTATTTCTGAGAAAACTGCCGCTGTTCTCCTTGAACCTATTCGCGGTGAAGGCGGTGTTCGCATGCCACCCGATGGCTACCTGCAGGGTTTGCGCCAGCTATGCAATGAAAGAAACGTTCTCCTTATCTTCGATGAAGTGCAAACCAGCTTCGGCAGAACAGGTAAGCTTTTCGGGTGCCAAAACTGGGCTGTAACGCCGGACATTATGACCATGGCGAAACCTTTCGCGGGCGGCTTACCAATCGGCATAACCGTCGCCAAAGAAAACGTAATGTCCTCGTTTAAAGTCGGCGAGCACTCAACTACGTTCAGTGGCGGACCGCTGGTTTGCGCTGCAGGATGCGCCGCCATAGACGCGCTCGTAGAGGAGAGCCTTCCTGAACAAGCGGCAACGAAAGGCAAATACTTAAAAGCTCAGTTGGAAACGCTGCAAAGCAAGCACAAAATCGTCAAGGAGGTTCGCGGCATAGGCTTGCTGCTTGGCATGGAGCTACGGTTCGACGTTTTCAACATTGTTCAGAAATGCGCGCAGAATGGTGTGCTTATCCTCGATGCTGGACGGAACGTACTTCGGTTCCTGCCGCCCATCGTTATCACCATGGAGCAAATTGACAGAACCATCGTAGTCCTCGATGCAATCCTGGGGGAAGAAGAAAATGCAAGAGCAAACTAAAGCGGTACGTTTTCTAACTAACCTACTTGGTATCTACAGCCCAAGTGGCAAAGAAGCGGGCATAGCCAACTTTTTAGCTTTGGAAATGAAGAAAATGGGCTTCCAAGTGGGCATAGACGCCATCGGAAATGTCATCGGTGTCGTCGGTGAAGGCGACCCTACCATCCTCCTCTGCGGACACATGGATACCGTTCCCGGTCATCTGCCGTTACGTGTGGAGGAAGGCAAAATTTACGCTCGAGGTGCCGTCGATGCCAAAGGACCCCTTGCCGCAATGGTTATGGCAGCTGCAGAAGTCTCCAAAGACCCCGCGTTTAAGGGTAAAGGCAAAATATTAGTTGCCAGCGTCGTTGAAGAAGAAGCCACCAGCCGTGGCGTGAAGCACCTAATCACTCAGGGCATTGAAGCAGATTACGCTATGTTCGGGGAACCAAGTGGCGTCGAGAATATAACCGTCGGCTACAAGGGGCAAATACAGGTCAAAGTTACGTGCAAAACTGAGACTGGTCACGCTTCTACGCCATGGCTTTACGAGAACGCCCTGGAGAAAGCTTATGAGGTGTGGCTTCGAATCAAAGATACCTTTCCACTGGACCAGCAGGAGAGCCCTTTCAACGCCGTTACCGCATGCCTCACCAAAATTGTCGGAGGAAAAGCCGTTTCAGTGGTTCCCTTCGAAAGCGAAATGCACATAGACGTCCGCGTTCCTCCCCAGTTTACAACGTCACAGGTTTTCGAACAAATCCAAAAAATCGTCGCCCAATATCAAGCAACTAACCCGAAAGTGGCGGTGAAAGCTTTAGTTGACGATACGGTGGAGCCGTTCGAAGTCAACAAAAACTCCCCACTTGTGCACGCGTTATCTTCTTCAGTCCGCAAAGTTCTAACCAAACCCGCAACATTGCTTCGCAAGACGGGTACGGGTGACATGAACATTTTGGGGCACGCGATGAACCTGCCCATTGTCACGTACGGGCCAGGTGATGGACACTTGGATCACACATTGGACGAACACATAGTCATTTCAGAGTACCTAGATAGTATCCAAGTATACAAAGAGACTATCCTGAAGCTAGCGGAGCTTCATAACAACAAGAACAGCAAGAACGGGAACGGAGAAGAAAATCAACTGGTAAAGTTCTGAACTGCAAGATACTGAATTGGGGTTGACCTACCTTCTTTGACACGCTTTTACTAGGGGTCTGTAGCCAGTTCCGTTACCTTTAGTGGTGTAGAGAAGTAGAAGGCTTTTTGTTGCTAAATTTTATCTAGCTTGAACTCTTCATGTATAACCTTGACGACGGTGGCTCCGTCCTTCTCTTTCACGACGAACGAAATGTTCAGCTCTGAGCTGCCCTGCGCGATCATCCGTATGTTTATGCCGGCCTTAGCGACAGTTGCGAAAATCCTTGAAGCAACTCCCCTAGTGCCCTTCATATTAGCGCCCATCACTGCAACCACCGCAACATCATCTTCTGTTGTTACTTCGCTTACAACGTCTCTGCCAAGCAACGCAATCTCCAGTGTGCTTAATGCTCTGCCAACGAGGTTTCGGCGGATGACCATGGAGATGTTGGCTTCGGAGACGGCGGTGGATATCATCATGATGTTGATATTGTTCTTGCCCAAGACGTCGAAGACTTTGGCGTAGCTGCCAGGTGCGCCTACCATGCTTGCGCCGCTAACATTGACCATTGCGACGTCCTTGATGAGAGCAACGGCTTTGACTGCGTTCGTTGACTTGACTTTTTCAGCATCTGTTATTAGTGTGCCAGGGTTTTCAGGGTGAATAGTGCTCCGAATCCTCACCGGTATCTTTGCCCCAACAACCGGCTTCAACGCGCGCGGGTGCATGGCTTTGGCGCCGAAAATCGCCATTTCCGTAGCTTCCTGATAACTAAGCTGAGGCAGCATTCGCGCGACTGGAACTATTTTTGGATCTGCGGTCATTATGCCATCCACATCTGTCCATATCCAGATTTCATCTACCTGAAGTGCCACGCCAAGTATTGTCGCTGTGTAGTCTGAACCGCCACGACCAACCGTAGTCACTATTCCATCTTGGTTTGCCGCAATAAAACCTGTAACCACTGGAATTGTGCCTTTATCAAGGAGCGGTCCGACTCTTTCGCGGACAAGGTGAGTGGTGTAGTTCATAAGTGGATCGGCGTCGCCGAAGTTGGAATCGGTAACGATGCCTGCCTCTTTGCCGGTAAACCATTGTGTTTCAAGTTTGTGGTCTTTTAGAGCACCCCAGACAATGGGTGCAGATAAACGTTCCCCGAAGGAAGCAACATAATCTTTGGATTTTGGCGTGAGCTCACCGACATAGCATATTCCGGTTAAGACTTTTTCTAGTTCAGCAATTGTCTTTTCTGTAATTAGTGTAACTTCTTTTTGAATTTGTTTGCTTTTGATAGCTGCTGAAGCGGCCTTTACGTGTTTTTGGCGGAGATCTTCTGTGAAGGTTTCGATGTTTTTTTCGTCGCTTTTCTTAGCTTGGCAGGCAACCTCAATCAGGTTGTTAGTAACGCCTGCCAGCGCCGAAACAACAACTGCAACTTTGCAATCATTCTTGGCATAGTTCGTAACTAGGTCGGCTACTCGGCGTATATTTTCGCCCGTGCCTACGCTTGTTCCACCGAACTTCATCACTATCTTTTTCATTTTTTTCCTCTCTCACGTCAGTAGTTTAGTCGCTAGCTTACGTCTAATGTCTAACAGGTCCCTTAAAACTGCACTGGCAGTCTCCATTCCCCCTGCACCTCTGCCGATGAGGGTTTGTTCTCCAGCGTATTCAGTGGAGAAGGTTACTGCGTTTAGGACTCCGCTGACGCATAAGGGGTTATTCTTCGGTATTTCTGTTGGCTTAACGCTTGGTCGTTCCCCGTCTATCGAGCCTATGAGCTTGATGGTGCTGCCTCTCTTTGAGGCTTCGTCAAGAGCCTGTAAAGACACATCTCGAATACCCGTCATGTCTACGTCTTTTAAGGTTGTTTTCTTGTTCATTATCCAGTTCGCTAGTATGACAACTTTGCATGCAGCATCAAAACCGTCAATATCCATGGATGGTTCTCTCTCAGCGTAGCCAAGCTTCTGCGCGTTTGCAAGTGCTTCTTGGAAGGTAACGTGGTTCTGTGACATTTCAGTCAGTATATAGTTAGTTGTTCCGTTTAATATGCCTCGAATGGAAAGTATTCTGTCTCCAGCGAGGCATCTCTTGGCAAATTCGAGCATGGGTGTTCCCCCACCGACTGTGCCGCTGAACCGCAGGAAAACATTGTTGAACTCGGCGAGTTCGGTGAGTGCTGGCATGGCTAAAGCTAAAGGACCCTTGTTTGTTGTGACAACATGTTTGCCTGTTTTGAATGCTTTGGTGATGTGTGATAAGGCAGGTTCGCCGTCTTTGATGTTTACGGGAGTAACCTCAACAACAACTTCTGCTTCAACCGACTCAATGACATCTAGAGCTGGCATTCCTGGGTGCCCATACTCTGGGTCTGCAGATATTGGATAACCTCGTTGCTTAATCCTCTCAAGCTTTTCAGGGCTTAGACCTCTTGGATTAATAACTGCGCCATCTATGTCGGCGATGGCAACGATTTTTGGGTTAAACCCGTAATCTTTGACCTTTTCCATGTATCTGCGAGCAAGAATTGTCGTTACACCCTTTCCGACTACGCCGTAGCCCACAAGAATAATCCTCATTTAGCTATACCTGCCAAAATTTCTGTCTGCCGCCCCAACCCTAAAGCATCCTCTATTGCTTTCATTTCTGCATCAACTTCAATTGGCTTTTCGCTCATCTTAATCGCCGTGTCTGGGTCTTTAAGCCCGTGTCCCGTAGTGACGCAAACTACACGTTCATCCTTGCCAATAACGCCCGTGTTGATAAGCTTAATCAACCCCGCGAGGGACGACGCGCTTGCGGGCTCTACGAATATACCTTCCACCCGTGCCAGCAGCTTCTGAGCAGCCAAAATCTCATCGTCCGTAACCGTTTCTGCGGTGCCGCCGCTGTTGCGAATGGCGTTCACGGCTTTCTTCCAGCTCACAGGTGCACCAATGCGGATGGCAGTCGCCACGGTTTCAGGGTTCTCAACAGGCACCATTTCGCTGCTTCCTGTCTTAATCATTTGCGCAATGGGCGCGGAACCAGCAGCTTGGATTCCTGTCATCTTCGGCAGCTTCCTGATGAAGCCGAATCTATGGTATTCTGAAAATCCTTTCCAGATGGCGCTGATGTTACCCGCATTGCCCACCGGCACAACGACTCGGTCAGGCGCTTCCCCATCGAGTTGGTCGCAGATTTCGAAGCCCAGCGACTTCTGTCCTTCCACCCGGAACGGGTTAATGCTATTAAGGAGGTACACGCTTTGGTGCTTCTCCGCAAGCTTCAACACAAAATCCAGCGATTGATCGAAGTTGCCGCGGACCTGCAGCACCTTCGCGCCATAAATCATGGCCTGAGAGAGCTTGCCGTAAGCTATTTTCCCCGACGGAATCAGCACGGTGCACCGCATGCCTGCTTTAGCCGCGTAAGCCGCCAGCGCAGCTGACGTGTTGCCCGTGGAGGCGCAGATAACGTTTTTCGCCCCGAGTTCGTTAGCTTTGGAGACGCCCACGGTCATGCCACGATCCTTGAAACTGCCAGTAGGGTTTTCGCCCTCGTTTTTCACGCTCAACTGCAATAGACCCAGCTGCTTGCCCAGCTTGTGGCACGAATGCAAGCCTGTGCCACCTTCGTTGAGGGAGACGATTTTGCTGACGTCTTTGATGGGCATGAACTCCTTGTACCGCCAAACCGAGAGAGGGATGCTTCGCCAGTTGCTCTTCTCTAGCTTCTCAGCTAACTCGCCGAAATCATAATTTACTTCGAGTAGGTCGCCGCATTTCTTGCAGAAATAAACAATCTCGTCTATGCCATATTTGGCTCCACAGTTTATGCATTCCTGATGTGTCATGATTTTACATTCTCCGTTATGGTTACGCCTCTGCCTGGTCTTGTTGCGAAAGCTGTTGCCTCGAAACCAGCCGACTTGAAGCCTTCTTTCATTGCCTCTGCAACCTTCGCTGCGTTAGTTTTTTTCTTGTTGATAACTGCCATCATAGCGGGTCCAGCTCCGCTTATTGTAATGCCGCATGCGCCTGCCTTCAAAGCGTTCTCTTTCACTTTTTGGTAACCTGGAATCATAGATGCCCGCGCGGGTTCGACGACGACGTCTAGCATCGACTCGCCTATTAGGTCGACGTTTCCCGTGGCGAACCCGCTTACCATGGCCGCCGCGTTTCCCACGTTACGCACCAGATGTTCGATGGGAATCATTCTGGGCAAGACGGAGCGGGCGTTTGCGGTCTTGTGTGGCGGGGTAATCATGTGAGGGAAAGCAACGCAGAGCTCCATGTCTAACGGTGCTTTCAAGTTAACCATAGCTAAGGGGTTGTACGAGCGGAGGATGACGAAACCGCCGCATATGGTGGCTGAAACGTTGTCTGCGTGCTCGGAGCCCGCAGAAGCAATTTCGCCCTTCGCCGCCAACTGCACAAGCTTCTCCAAGCTAAGGTTTAATTCAAACATCTCGTTCAGCCCAACTGCTACAGCCGAAGCGGAGGCGGCGCTGCTGCCTAGCCCCTTGCTAGGCCAAATTCCTTTCTCAATCTGAATCAACAAGCCCGCTTTGAGGTTGAACTCCCGGATCATGTAGGCAGCGACGACGCCTGCTGTGTTCCGCTCGGGCACGGTCGAGATGGTTTTCGCTTGTATTCCCGTAATTCTGATTCTGATGCCCTTTTCGCTGCTTTGAGTTAGAGTTACCTTGTCCGCAGGGTACTCTAAGGCTAACCCGAAAACGTCAAATCCCGGTCCCAGATTGGCGCTTGTGGCTGGCGCCCTCAAGGTAACTTGGCGAAACGGCATGATTTCACCTTGGACTGTTCACTATTCTCTGCGATTCTTAATATAATTGCGGTTTCCGGCTCCACCAATCAGCCAACAAGGTTGGTTAACGCTTCGTACGTTTTGAGGCTGTCTTTCTTGTCAACAACGATTATTGTTTCGGTCCAGCAGGAAACAAACTCGACTATGTTCACGTTCTGCTCCGCCAAAAGCGTAGTCAAGAACGCTACTACCCCGACTGTGGCCTCGAGCTCTTCAGGCGAGTTAATCACAATCATGGTACAGTTATCGTGCTTTATGAGGGTGCTTACCCGCTCTGGCAGATCTGCTCGATCCAGTAAGTAAACGAATTTATCCGGCAGATCCACTTTCATACCGTTTTTTGCCGCAATCTCCTTTGCTGTTATAATGACTGCTTTCCTGTCGTAGACTGCGATGCCGCTGCGTTTCATGATTTGAAGCACCTTTTCCTCCCGTTTCTGCTTGTGTTTCTGGAGTTCCGTGGAGAATCGGCGCAAGGCGGCTTTGGTGGCGGTTATGTTGCCTATTTTGAGTTCTTCTTGGATTTGGCGGCTCAACTCACTGAGATTAACTATCCCTTTTTCCAAGGCTTCCAGTAGGTATGGCTTGTTTCGTAGGTAATTCCGGACGTCTTGAGCAGTTGTCATGGAACAAAATGTATCATTTAGGACATTTAAAGCTTGTTATGTCACAAAGAAGTCGTAAAGTTTAAAAACACTGCTTGTAAGGTAAGGGGAATAATTCCTAATTCAAAAACGGGTGAGCAAACATGACCGAGAAATTCGTCTTAGCCTACAGCGGTGGACTGGACACATCCGTCCTGATCAAGTACCTCCAAGAAAGGAGCAATGCCCAAGTCATAACCGTAACCGTCGACGTGGGGCAACAAGAAGACTTGGACGCTGCGGCAAAGAAAGCCAAAAGCCTCGGCGTTCTCAAACATGTCAACATAGACGCCAAAGATGAATTCGTCACCGATTACATATTCCCAGCCATTAAAGCCAACGCACTCTACGAAGGCAAATACCCAATAAGCACCGCCCTCAGTCGACCACTCATAGCCAAAAAGATGGTGGAAGTCGCCGAAAAAGAGGGCGCAACTGGTTTAGTTCACGGCTGCACGGGCAGAGGCAACGACCAAGTCCGCTTCGATGTCACCTTGGGCTCTCTTGCATCAGATAAGAAAATAATAGCTCCGGTCCGTGACTGGAGTTTAACCCGCGAGGAAGAAATTGAGTACGCAAAAGCCAAAGGCATCCAAGTTTCCACTGCCGCAAAGATGTTCAGCATAGACGCCAGCGTCTGGGGACGCGCTATCGAATGTGGATTGCTCGAAGACGCCAGCCAAGAACCACCCGCAGATGCCTACCTGTGGACGGTTGCGCCTGAAAAAGCGGCCGACAAACCAGAGTACGTCACAATCGAGTTTGAAGCAGGCGTTCCCGCTGCCGTAAACGGCAAAAAAATGAAACCCCTTGAGCTTATCCAAGTTGTAAACGAGATTGCGGGCAGGAACGGCGTGGGCAGAATAGACCACATCGAAGACCGTCTCGTCGGCATAAAAAGCCGCGAAGTCTACGAGTGCCCAGCAGCCACAGTTATACTTGAAGCGCACAAAGACCTCGAGAAGATGGTTATGACCCGCCACGAATTCCTCTTTAAACAGCAAGTCGATGCGGAGTGGGTTTTCTTGGCGTACGCTGGGTTGTGGGTCGACCCACTCAAAGATGACCTCGACGCGTTCATCAACAAGTCCCAGGAAAACGTAACTGGCGAAGTTCGGCTCAAACTCTACAAGGGAGGCTTGCAAGTAGTTGGACGCTCTTCGCGTATGTCGCTATACGACAAGAACTTGGCAAATTACAACATCAAAACCTCGTTCAACCAGTCCTATAGCAAAGGCTTCATCGAGTTATGGGGTCTGCAGACCAGAATGCATAACGCGCTGAAGCGGTCAGCTGCAAAGAAGCAGAAGCCTGCCAAAAAAGCTTAATCACTCTTGCACGAACTCTCGTTTGGAGGTATTAGGGTGTCCAAAATCCTGCATGGCGGAAGACTCGGAAATGTACGCGAAGACGTAGCCAACTTCACTTCCTCGATTAAAGACGACGCTAGGTTGCTCGAAGCGGTTGTAGCCATCAATAAAGCTCACGTCGTGATGCTTGCTGAACAGAAAATCCTCGCCAAGCAGGACGCCGCAGCTCTCCTCTCAGCTTTATCCAACGCCTCTAACATCCAGCTGGACAGCAGAATGGAAGACGTGCATATGGCGGTAGAAGAAGCCGTACTCAGACAGGCAGGAACTGAGGCGGGCGGAAACTTGCACATCGCTAAGAGCCGCAACGACCAAGTCGCAACAGCCATCCGAATGACCTTACGCAACGAACTGCTCACACTTATGCGGTCGTTAGTTCATGTCGAAGAACATCTGACCGAGGTCGCGGAGGACCACGTGGAAACGGTAATTCTGGAGTACACGCACCTGCAGCCTGCTCAGCCCGTGACCTTCGCGCATTACCTGCTCTCGTACGTTGATGCATTCCAGCGGGATATGCAAAGACTCCAAGGCGCCTACGAAAGAGTAAACTTGTCCCCGCTCGGCGCTGGGGCATTAGCTACGACCAGTTTCCCTATTAGCCGGGACCGAACCGCGGAACTGTTGGGCTTCAAGGCGCTGGTAGAGAACTCCATCGACGCCGTGGGTAGCCGAGATTTCGTCGAGGAAACCCTTGCCGCCCTAACCATTATTGCCGTGAACATGAGCCGCCTCGCAGAGGACCTTATCATTTGGTGCAGCCCCGACTTCGGCGTCGTCGAGTTACCCGACGAGTTCACGAGCACCAGCAGCATAATGCCCCAAAAGAAAAACCCAGAGGTTCTGGAGGTCATTCGCGCCCGAGCAAGCCACGTTCTTGGCAACTTCGTTGTGGTAACAGCAGCCGTAAAGAGTTTACCCTCCACCTACAATTTGGACCTCCAGGAAATCACGCCTAAACTATGGGAATCAATTGACAGTGTGCGAGCATCACTCGACATGATTCATAAGCTGGCGCCTAAACTCAAAGTCACAGCCGTAGATGTACCAGAAAAGTCGCTGAAGAGTTTCGTAGCAGCGACCGAGTTGGCCAACCTGCTTGTCCGTAAATACAACGTGCCGTTCCGTTCCGCCCACAAAATTGTCGGTGCCCTCGTCAAATCCCTAATCGAGGCGAAATTGACCTTCGCGGACGCCAATCCAAAGATGCTTGCGAAAGCAGCACATGAATCCACCGGGATAATATTGAACGCCACTGCAGAAGACATCAAAGGACTCGCCACCCCTATCAAGCTCGTGGAAGCCTGCAAAGTGAAAGGCGGACCCGCGCCCTCGGAGGTGAAAAGGGCGTTGTGCGAGCGTGAAAAAATGATCCTCTGCACCAAATCGGATATATCCAGGATGGACAAGGAACTTGAGGAAGCCATGTACAAACTGGACCAGACGGTTCAACAGTACTTTGCGAAACCAAACGGCACCGCAACGCTTAAAAATTTAACCTGATAGGTAGAATAGGGCTTTGGTCCAAGAACTTAACTCCTGCAAAAGCAAGAAAGCAGCTCTGGTCTTAGAAGACGGCACCTTTTTCCTCGGCAAAGGGTTCGGGGCAGCAAAGAAACTCACGGGCGAAGTGGTTTTTTCAACATCCATGGTCGGATACCCAGAAGCGTTAACCGACCCATCTTACAAAGGGCAGATTCTCGCGTTGACCTATCCGCTGGTAGGCAACTATGGCGTTCCACCCTACGACCTCGAACTTCGGCTTACCATTGTATTTTGAATCGAACCGTATACAGACCTCGGGACTGATAATCCATGAACTCTGCGAGGAACCCTACCACTGGGCGTCCACGCGTACGCTGGACAAGTGGCTGCAGGACGAGGGCATCCCCGGAATCAGCGGAGTAGACACCCGCCGCCTAACGAAGAAGCTCCGGACTCATGGCGTCATGCTCGGAATCATCAAGGTTTGCGGGGAAGATGAAGAACTCGACCTCGACAGCCTCTTAGTTGAAGCCAAAAGCATCCCAGACCCTAACGCCACAGACTTGGTCACGGAAGTCTGTGTAAAAGAACCCGTCCAGTACAAGGTGGACGGAAAACACACCGTGGTCCTCATCGACTGCGGCGTAAAAACAGCATCATTCGCAACCTTCTCAAACGAGGTATAAACGTTATCCGGGTCCCCTACGACACCTCAGCCAAAGACGTTTTAGCTTACAACCCCGATGGCGTCTTTGTGAGCAATGGTCCAGGCGACCCCAAGCGATGCGTTAAAACCATCCAGAGCGTGAAGGAACTTGTCGAAAAAGTCCCGCTAATGGGCATCTGCTTGGGCGCTCAGATACTTGCGCTCTCGCAGGGCGGAGACACCTACAAGCTCAAGTTTGGTCACCGCAGCCAAAACCAGCCTGCGCTCGACCTGAAAACTAACCGTTGCTACATCACAACGCAGAACCACGGCTACGCTGTAGACCTAAACTGCTTCAGCAAGACGCCGCTGGATTGCTGGTTCATAAACGCCAACGACAAAACCGTCGAAGGCATGCGGCACAAAAACAAGCCAGTTTTCGCTGTGCAGTGGCATCCCGAAGCTTCGCCTGGACCTTACGACACCGAGTTCCTCTTCGACGAGTTCGCAAAGAACATGGAGGCGAGGCATTAATGCCCAAGTTCGACTGGATCAAGAAAGTGCTGGTTCTGGGAAGCGGCGCCATAAAAATCGGGGAAGCTGCCGAATTCGACTACTCAGGTAGCCAATGCCTCAAAGCCCTCAAAGAAGAAGGCATAGAAACCGTTCTCATTAATCCCAACATCGCAACAATCCAGACTGATCCTCGTTTATCGGGCAAGGTTTACTTGCTTCCGGTAACGCCCGAGTATGTGGAGAAAGTAATCGCGAAAGAACACCCCGACGGCATCATATTAGGCTTCGGCGGACAAACGGCGTTAAACTGTGGAATCGAACTATACAAACAGGGCATACTTGAAAAGTACAACGTCAAAGTGCTTGGGACACCCGTACAGGCGATAGAGGATACCGGAGACCGCGAACGCTTCCGGGAAGCAATGCTCAAAGCGGATGTTCCGCCATTAAGAAGTAAAGCTGCAACTATCGTCGAGGACGCCATTGACGTGGCTAAAGAAATCGGATACCCCGTCATAGTCCGAGTCGCATACACTTTAGGCGGTAAAGGCGCAGGCGTAGCCCGTAACGCATGGGAACTCAAGGAAATCGCCACCCGTGGGTTAGCGCAAAGCAGAATCCATCAAATTCTCGTTGAAGAGTACGTTGGGCACTGGAAAGAAGTCGAATACGAGGTTGTGCGCGACTACAACGATAACTGCTTAACAGTCTGCAACATGGAAAACTTTGATCCGATGGGCGTTCATACTGGCGACTCCATAGTTGTTGCGCCGTCGCAGACCTTGACCAACCGGGAATACCACCTTATCCGAAGTACGTCCATAAACGCCATACGCGCTTTGGGCATAGTGGGCGAATGCAACATTCAGTGGGCGCTTCACCCGAAAAGTGAAGAGTATCGCGTCATAGAAGTCAACAGCCGCATGTCCCGAAGCTCCGCGTTGGCAAGCAAAGTCACAGGTTACCCTCTAGCTTACATAGCTACGAAGCTAACGATTGGTTACACGCTTCCCGAACTCGTAAATAAAGTCACCGAAGTTACCACCGCCTGCTTCGAGCCAGCCCTAGACTACATCACTGTAAAAATTCCCCGGTGGGACCTGCAGAAGTTCAAGTACGCCGATCGCCACATTGGACCCCAAATGCGCAGTGTTGGCGAAGTCATGTCGATCGGCCGCTGCTTAGAAGAGGCACTGCAGAAAGCGGTGCGTATGCTGGACAATGGCAAGGTGGGTTTAGTCTGCAATACTGATGAATTAGAGCCTGAATCGCCTGAGCGAATAAGAGACGTCATTGCAAACCCAACCGACGAACGTCTATACAAGCTTGTGAAAGCCCTCAAAATGGGCATTTCTATCAGAAGAAATCTACCATTTAAGCGGCGTTGACCCCTTCTTCCTGCACAAAATCCAAAACGTCATCAACATGGAAGCCAAACTGCGCACTATCGAACTCAAAGACAGCACGGCCAAAGAAACAGTGCGCGAAGCTAAACGTTTAGGTTTCTCAGATGAGCAAATTGCTATCTGCACAGACACAACGGAGCCTGAGGTGCGGCAGTTTCGCAAAACCGCAGGTATCATTCCAGCCATAAAACAGATAGATACGCTGGCGGCTGAGTGGCCCGCCAAAACCAACTACCTCTACTTGACGTACGGCGGAGACGAAGACGACATCGAATTCAGCAGAGACAAAAGCAAAGTCATTGTGTTGGGTGCAGGTGTCTTCCGCATCGGCTCAAGCGTCGAGTTCGACTGGTGCGGCGTAAACACCGTTTGGGCGCTTAAGAAGTACGGCGTCCAAGAAGCCATTATGGTCAACTACAACCCTGAAACCGTAAGCACGGATTACGACGTCTCCGACAAACTCTACTTTGAAGAGCTAACGCCCGAGAGAATTCTGGATATCTACGAGAAGGAAGATCCCGACGGCTTAATCGCCAGCGTAGGCGGACAAATCCCCAACAACCTCGCCATGAAGCTGGCACATTCAGGGGTCAAGCTGCTGGGCACCGCCGCCGAAGACATCGACCGCGCAGAGGACCGCTCCAAATTCAGCGAACTCCTCGACAAACTGGACATTCCGCAGCCGCCATGGAGCAAACTCGCCTCCATCGAAGGCGCCAAACTGTTCGCCGAGAAAATCGGTTACCCAGTTATCGTGCGCCCAAGCTACGTACTCTCGGGCTCAGCCATGCGCGTAGCCTACGACGAGGTTGCCTTAGACAACTTCCTTAAGCTTGCGGCGAAAGTCAGCCGCGACCACCCAGTAGTCATCTCCAAATTTATCGAAGGTGCCAAAGAAGTCGAGGCTGACGGCGTCTCCGACGGCGAAACCTGCCTTATCGGCGCCGTTATAGAGCACGTGGAGAACGCCGGTGTCCACAGCGGCGATGCAACCATGACTATCCCTCCCCAGACGCTCAGTCCAGACATCCTTAAGAAAGTGGAAGATGCAACCCAGAAAATCGTGAACGCCCTCAAAATCAAAGGTCCATATAATATCCAGTACCTTGTTAAAGACGGCGAAGTCAGCGTAATCGAATGCAATCTCCGAGCCTCGAGGTCCATGCCGTTTGTGAGTAAAACTCGCGGCGTAAACCTCATCGAACTCGCGACATTGGCTATGCTGGACAAGAAGTTCAGCGTGGCGCTCAAGACCTGTCAGCTGCCGCCTATCCGCCACGTAGGCGTCAAAGTACCACAGTTCAGCTTCATGCGTCTTAGCGGCGCCGACCCCGTCTTGGGAGTTGAGATGCTCAGCACGGGTGAGGTTGCCTGTTTAGGCGAGAACTTCGCGGATGCCTTCTCCAAGGCGCTACAGTCAGCAGAATTCCGTATGCCCCCTAAAGACGGAGCAGTCCTAATAACAGTTGGTGGCGACGAACCCAAGCGGCGGGCTGTTGCGTTAGCTAAGGCTTTTGAGGAGATGGGGTTCAAAATCTACGCTACTTGGCACACGGCTGAGATCATGAAAGCGGAGGGCGTCAAAAGCGTACAAACACTCTTCAAAGTGAAGGAAGCCAACGCCGCCCCCAACAACATCTTGGATTACCTGCAGGACCACAAAATCGACCTCGTCATTAATGTGCCCATCCCCAACAAGCGGACAACCTACACCGACATTCTCACAGACGGCTATATAATCAGGCGGCAAGCGGTCGAATTCAACGTTCCCGTCATCGTAAATTTGGAGTTGGCTTCGGCGCTCGTTAAAGTTCTGCAACAAAACAACGGAACCACAATCCGCTCATTGAACGAGTACATGGATGCGCTTCCCTGGAAGCTCTGGTGAACATAAGAAACGTTAAATAGAAATTCAGGCGGCAATACCATTCTTAACAAAACCAAAATTTCAACTAAGGGACGGGGGCTAAGGATGAATGACTAAGTGAAGTACCTGTTAGTTATTGGCGACGGAATGGCGGACTACCCTGTTCCAGAACTTGGCAACAAGACACCGCTACAGGTAGCATTCAAGCCAAACATGGACAAAATAGTAGCGCAGGGTAGAAACGGGCTCATTAAGAACGTGCCCGACGACATGAATCCCGGAAGCGAAACCGCCATCCTTTCTCTGCTAGGCTACGACCCTCACATATACTGCACTGGGAGGGGACCTTTAGAAGCGCCCGCAAGAGGAATCAAACTCAGCCGAAACGATGCCGCGTTCCGATGCAATTTGATAACCGAGAAGGACGGAGCAATTGCCGATTATTCTGCGGGGCACATCAGCACTGAGGAAGCAAAACAGCTGATCAGCGCAGTGAACAACGGATTCGGGAAACGCGGGAAAATTGAGTTTTATTCAGGTTTGGACTACAGGCACTTCCTAATTCTGCGTAATGTGCCAAACTCGCGCCTGATCGAATGCACTCCGCCGCACGACGCGATTGGAGACATAGTGTCTGCGGTGTTGCCAAAAGCCAAATCCGTGGAAGTTGAGGAAACCGCCAAAGCCCTCGGACAAATGATTTTGAAGTCCAAGGCTCTCTTGAGCTCTCATCCTGTTAACGTAGCCAGAGTTAAAGCGGGCAAGCGGCCGGGAAACATGATTTGGCCTTGGGGAGGAGGACCCAAACCGTCGATGCCTTCATTCAAGACGAAGTACGGGTTGAAAGCAGCTGTCATCTCCGCTGTGGATTTGGTTAAGGGCATCGGCGCCTACGCTGGCATGCAGGTCATCAACGTACAGGGGGCAACGGGGATGTCAGACACGAATTATGAAGGCAAAGCAGACGCGGCAATCAAAGCTTTCGATGACAACGATTTTGTTTTTGTCCACATTGAAGCGCCCGACGAAGCGGGACACGAAAAGGATGGCGCGTTGAAAGTGAAAACCATCGAAGACCTCGATAGCCGCCTTCTGTGCAGGATTCTAGAAGGGTTTAAGGAACCCTACGCGGTTGCGATTCTGCCGGATCATCCAACGCCGATTCCGATTGGAACCCACACTCGGGACCCCGTTCCTTTCACGATAATGATTCCAGGAGTGGATTCCGACGGTTTGACACGGTTTGATGAGTTCAGTGCCAAGAAGGGATCGTTTGGGCTGGTGACACGCGAGTCTCTCACGGAACTTTTCATTTCCTCTTATCTCAAGCCAGGCAGCAGTACCCTGGACAAGAAAGGTTCAACGTACCCCTTGGGAGCTCATCTAAGGCTGCAAAAGCTATTAATATTCAGAAAACGTATTCGGTTGGCATCGGTTGGAGGAAAAAGCGCTCAACCCTCAAAGAAACACCCGCACAATCGGGGAAATTAACGAGAAAATCCGCAAAGGCGACGCTCAAGTCTTAACCGCTGAAGAAATGAAGCGTCTAGTGGAAAGCAGCGGTGTAGAAGTTGCTTTTAAAGAAGTTGATGTTGTCACAACTGGCACTTTTGGGGCCATGTGCAGTTCAGGTGCGATAATAAACATAGGGCATTCGGACCCACCCATAAAGATTGACAACGCTTGGATAAATAACGTGCCGATTTGTCACCCCGGTGCTGCTGTGGACTTGTATATTGGAGCAACGGCCATGTCGGAGAGACAGCCGTTCGAGTATGGCGGTGGGCACTTAATCGAGGATCTAGTTAGCGGCGAAGAAGTGGATTTGAAAGCCACAGCTTACGGCACTGACTGCTATCCGCGAACGCAGCTGAACACAAGGCTCACGAAAGACGATTTGAACCAGTTTTACTTGTTGAACTTTCGCAACTGTTACCAGCGTTACAATTGTGCTGTGAACGGCCGCGACGAAACCATCTACACTTACATGGGTAAGTTGCTGCCGCGAATGAAGAACGCGACTTTCTCAGGCGCAGGAGAACTTAATCCGTTGATGAACGACCCAGATTACGAGACCATCGGCATGGGTACCCGCATTTTTCTGGGTGGCGCCCAGGGCTACGTTATCGGTGAAGGGACACAGCATGAAGCGCAGAGTCAAAACGGCACCTTGATGGTTCGAGGAGACGCAAAGAAAATGAACCCGGAGTTCCTGCGTGGAGCAACGTATACGCGGTATGGCACGACACTCTATGTGGGGCTAGGAATCCCGATTCCGATTTTGAACCAAGGCTTAGCTAAAAAAACCGCCGTCCGCGACGAAGAGATATTCACGAACGTGGTTGATTACGGAGTTCCCAGGAGAGACAGACCCAAACTGGCAAAAGTCAGCTACAAAGAATTGAAGTCGGGCAGCGTAACTGTGGGTTCACAAAAAATCAGAGCGAGTTCTCTTTCGAGTTTGAAAACAGCGCGAAAAGTTGCCTCTACACTTAAATCGTGGATTGATAATGGCGAGTTCCTTTTATCTGCCCCTGTGGAACGGTTGCCGCTTGACACTGTTTTCAAGCCTATGAAACAGGTGGAAGCAACTGCGTTTGTGGCAAACGTAATGCAGAAGGCAGTTACCTGCAAAGAAACCGAAGCCGTCAGCGACATAGCAAAGCGGATCGTGACCAAGTCGGTGAACCACATCGTCATGGTTGATGACGCTGGAAAGCTTGCGGGCATCGTGACTTCATGGGACATTACCCGCGCTTTGGCTGAAGGAAAAACCGCGTTGGCGGACATCGTCACAAGACACGTTTTCACAGCCAAGCCGGACGAACCTTTAGAGACAGCTTCGAAACGAATGGCGCAGCATCATATATCTGCATTAGCTGTGATTAACAGCGAAAAGAAAGTGCTGGGTATCGTCACCGCAGAAGATGTTTCCAAGTTGCTTGGGAGGTAATACGACGTGGCTCGAGTTTTGCTGAAGTTTTCGGAAAGAACCGTAGAGCAACCTATAATTTCCAAGATAATCCTTGACCTAGAGATTCCGATAAACATGATCACGGCACACGTCGACAGCAAAGGCGGCGAAGTTTTGGCAGAGGTTCCTGATGAATCTTTGGACGCTGTTTTGAAGGCTTTCCGCAAAAAAGGCGTGACAGTTAGTCTTCCAAAACTCATCGACGTAGACATGGAAAAATGTCTAAGCTGCGGTTCATGCATAGCGCTATGCCCAGTAGAAGCCATCACCTCGTCAGATGACCTTTCCGTTGTATTCAACAAAGAGAAGTGTTTGGGCAGCACGTGCGGCGCTTGTGTTGATGCTTGTCCTGCGCGAGCCATCAAATCCGTAAAACAGAACAACTCAGAAGTTGCTGCCAAATCGAAGAACCAGTGAGGCAATAGGAAAACCGCGATGAAGAACCTGTTGAGGCAAGCTTTCGCCTATAAAGACTCTAAGTGCTCATTAGTCGCGGACAAATGGGAAGGCATCAAAGCTGCTGAAGAGTCCATTAAGCATCAAAGAACCCAGCTTGAAACATACATCAATACAAATCCACGGTTTGCATGGACTTTATCGCCTGTTCCCACTCCAGAAACACCCTTGGTGGCGAAATTGATGGCTCAGGCTGCGGAAAAAGCAAACGTCGGACCGATGGCGGCAGTAGCAGGGGTTTTGGCAGACTTAGCAGTGAAAGAAATGGTTGCAATAGGCTGCAAGGTCGCGGTAGTAGAGGATGGCGGGGAGGTTTCCGCGTTTTCTGATACGTCGATTGATGTGGCACTTGCTGCTGGGGATGAGGAGCTTTCGAAACGATTTGGTTTTCGGCTTACACAGTTTCCTATCGGTATTGCGACGAGTTCAGGTCGTTTCAGTCACGCGTTGAGTTTTGGGGATGCAGAAGCGGCTACCGTTTTCTGCAGGGAAGCAGGGTTGGCGGACGCGGCTGCCACAGCCGTTGGCAACGTGATGAAGGGCGAAGACGCCGACGCCGCCATAAAAAGAGGTATCGAAATCGCCAAATCAATTAGGGGCGTTGAAGGATCACTCATACTGTTCAAGGGCTGTGTGGGAACCTGGGGAAAGATTCCGCAAATTATCAGAATTAACTCAAATTCAAGTAGAATTGTAGCGAATGAAGTCCTCTCGAGTTCTTCTGTAGCCACTTATAAATCGCTAGAGAACATCGCAGACAAGAAAAGTCAGAGACTGGTTGGTTCTAACGTTGATGGTGCATTCAAATCAACGCTTGGTTTTATCTTCCACTACTCAATGAGTAATGTAAAGCCTTATTATCGATTGGATTATTAGGGATAAGTTCTGGTGAATTGATTGCCAATATTGTCAAAAAGAACTTCCGCAGCAATTTCGATAGCCGCTCTCTTGTTCATGTTTCTCGCCGAAGGCTCGTCGACGGTTTCTGCGCAACCTTCCAGTTTTGGCTACCAGCAAGTTGGAAATTCAAGCAGCTCCACCTTCGGCGGATTATTCGTTTCAAACTTCACGGGGCCGGGCGACCTTGGAAACATCACCCAAATCCACATTTACCTCTCAACAGGAGGAACCCTTGCCCAAGCCGTAATCTATTTGGACGACAACGGAGAACCCGGAGCCTTACTCAACTCTAGTGCTCCTGTCAACGTGGCTGGAACTTCAGGTAAATGGGTTAGATTCGACGTTTCCTACAATGGGATCCCCAAATTGACTTATTGGATTGGCGTGCTGCTAAGTGGCGCAGCAACATATTATTCAACTCCGGACGCGGACGGTACTGCTGTTTATTTCGCACAAGCTTCTGAAGCTGCAACTCTATTTCCGTCGGGCACTGTTATCCCAAATGAAACCATGAGCGTTTACGCCGTTTTCTCGCCCTCTTCGTCCCAGGATCAGAATGGTGATCGGCTTCAAACCTTGCTCGTTGGTGTCATGATTACTGGGCTGATCTTGGCTGTGATTGTGGTGATTGTGTTATTTGTGAGGAAAAAAGGAAAGAGCCTTTAATAAGCACCTTGAATTTGACCAAATTCCTTAATCCCAACCATTAATGACTGTGTTTTGGAACGATCTTAGCTGCCATTTAGCGAAATGCTTTTATTTTTGGAGGTCTGTCTGAATTAACAGATTCGAGGCTATCCTAATGGTTCCCGTGCTTCAGGTGAAAAACGTTTCTAAACATTTCTATAGCTTCGAGTACAGCTTTTATTATTACTTTAACTAAGCCCAGAGCAAAAGAATTTTGGGAAATTCTGGGCATGGACGGATGGCTTATGAAAAGTGAAAAACCTTGCAAAAAAATTGTAGTCAAATTCGGTGGTTCTAGCTTAGCAGACCCCGAAAGACTTTCAAGAGCGGTAGCATCGGTTGTTAGCGAAGCGAAACGAGGCACGAAAATTGCCGTGGTAGTTTCCGCCATGGGCAAAACAACTGACGTTCTAATGAGTACCGCGAAAAACTCATCCGTCGGCAAACTTGAGAAACATGAACTCGATGACATACTTTCGATGGGTGAACGAACAAGCGTTCGAATATTCTCAGCTGCCCTGCGAACGAACGGCGTTGATTCCCGCTACTTTGACCCCAAGGATGACGATTGGCCAATTATCACTGACGCCTGTTTCTCCAACGCGAACCCGAGTCGAGATGAATGTGAAGGGAGAATCCAAAAGGTTGTGCTGCCCCTAGTCGAGCAGGGCGTGGTGCCCGTTATTGCGGGCTTCGTCGGGAGAACCGCAGGAGGCAAGATTACAACTTTAGGCCGGGGCGGAAGCGACACCACCGCTTTTCTCTTAGCTGAGGCCTTAAGAGCAGACGAAGTTGTCTTAGCCACAGACGCCGACGGGATCATGTCGGGAGACCCCAAAATTGTGGCAAACCCCAAGCGACTCGCTGAAATTGACGTTAACACCCTTGTGGGGCTCGCGGATTCCGGGGCTAAATTCATACATTCCAAAGCTTTGAAATACAAACCACAGTCCGTGGATGTCCGAGTAATAAGCAGCGCCCATGGCGACTTAACCGAAGAAGGCACCGTCATCAAAGGTGCCTTGGCCACAGAACTGGATGTGGAGCAAGCTTACCAATCGCCCACAGCTGAAATCACTGTGGTCGGCCAGAAAATCTCTGACAACCCCAAAATAATCGAAGAAATGGTCGCAAAGACCAAGAAGCACTCTCAGCTGCTCGGTATGTCTACGAACACGAACTCTGCTATACTCTACGTCTCTGCCAAGGAGAACCTTGACGGACTCTTCAACGATATTCACCAAACCGTCATTGCAAACGATGAAACAAAAGCCATGGCAATCAAAAAAGACCTCGTTTTCCTCAAAATCCGCGGTGTAGGTTTGGAAGAGACGCAGGGCATAATCGGAGAAGTCAGCGAAGTATTGAGAAGAAACAGCGTCAACATTGCAGGCATACTGACTATCGCTTCAAGCATCCTGCTTTTCGTGGATTGGAACCAACGTGAGAATGCGCTTTCTCTAATCAGAAAATCCTTAAGGAGCCACCACTAAATGACCTCAAACCGAACGAACCAAACAACGGGGAGGGACCAGTATGGAAGGTAAACAGCGACGGTTAAAACGTATCTTTCAATCAGATGACCGTACCGTGATAGTTCCCATGGATCACGGCGTAACTATCGGACCCTGCAAAGGCATAGAAAACATGCAAACCACAATCAACGCGTTAGTAAGCGGGAGAGCCGACGCAGTATTAGTGCACAAGGGCATAGCCAAACGGGTTGTCGCAGAAAACACAGGGCTTATCGTTATGCTCTCAGGTGCGTCGAACCTCAACCCCAATCCAAACGGCAAAACACAAGTTTGCACAGTGCAGGAAGCCGTGAGGCTGGGCGCAGACGCAGTATCCGTACATGTAAACGTGGGTGCAGAGGATGAGGAAAAAATGCTCGCCACGCTGGGCTCAGTAGCCAACGAATGCGACCTGTTCGGTATGCCTTTGCTCGCCATGATGTACCCGCGGGGACCGAGAATTGCCAATGAACATGCACCTGATGTGGTAGCTCACGCTGCCCGCTTAGGCGCCGAACTCGGGGCGGACATAATAAAGACCAACTACACAGGCAACATCGACACCTTCAAAGTCGTCGTTGAATGCTGCCCAATTCCCGTTGTCATAGCTGGCGGACCCAAAGCCAAAACTGCCAAAGATATTCTTCAGATGACCGCGGACGCGATAGCAGCCGGAGCTGCGGGTCTTTCAATCGGAAGAAACGTATTCCAATATGAGTCCCAAACGGCCATGGTTAAGGCTCTCTCAGCTATAGTTCACCATAACGCTTCGATGGAGGCTGCTCAAAAAATCTTGGGTGGCAGTAGTTGAAGGAACTGTGGATACAAATCGATGAAAACGCAACCGAAAGAGACAAACTATCTAGGTTAGCGACAGAACTAGGAGACGTCATCCTGCAGGGAGAAAGCGCCGTCACTGTCACAAGACAGGAAATCACGGTGCTTGACAAGTTCGATGAAGTCGCCATCCGAGAGTTAAAGCGCGAAGGAAGAAAAATCGCTCTCATAGCAAATGTTAAAGGAAAAGAAGACGAGAACTCAGCCGTTAAAGCCGCCGAACTCGGGGTTGACTACATAATCATCAAGTGCCTCGACTGGCGCGTGATCCCGCTGGAAAACCTCATCGCAAGGGTATGTGGAAAAAGCAAATTGATAGCGGAAGTAAGTAACGCCCAAGATAGTCAGCTTGTATTGGAGGCGCTTGAGTTGGGAACAGACGGTGTACTGCTCACAACAGACTCTGTTGAAGAAATCTCTAAAACCGCAGCCATCGTCAAACGGCAAATCCCCAAAATCTTGTTGGTTCCAGCTAAAGTCACCGCTGTTAGCCAAATAGGCACTGGAGCAAGAGTCTGTGTAGACACCTGTGATCTCATGGAACCCGGGGAAGGCATCCTTGTGGGGTCGCAGAGCGCGGGTCTCTTCCTTGTAGAGGCTGAAGTACACGAAAACCCATACGTTGCATCTCGTCCCTTCCGGGTAAACGCGGGCTCCATATCCATGTACACGTTAGGGTCAATTCAGAGTACAAGGTACCTGTCCGAGCTTAAAGCTGGCGAAGAAGTCCTAATAACAACCAAAGAGGGCAAAGTGCGCAAAGCAAATGTGGGTAGAACCAAAACCGAATTCCGCCCCTTAGTACTAATTGAAGCGGCGGTGGAGGGCAAAAAAATCAAAACCATCCTCCAGAACGCCGAAACCATACGTCTCGTCACGCCAAAGGGTTCCATCCCAGTAACAGAATTGAAGTCAGGCGACGAAGTTCTCGTTTACTTGGCAGCCAAGGGCGGCCGGCACTTCGGCGTATCTGTCCTAGAGGAAAAGGTGATTGAACAATGAACATTAGAATCTGTGCTTCAGTCTTGCCCAAAAATGTAAACGAAGCTCAAGCCCTGTTCAGGAAAGCAGAAGAATCACTCGCAGATTTCATCGAAGTCAGGATGGATCTCCTAAAAGTCGATGTTCAACTAGAGGATTTGGCTGCTGACAGAAAAGTGCCGCTCATTGCTGCAGACAGGTCACATAGAAATGAAGCCGACCGGCAAGCTATGCTTCTTAAAGCGGCGAAAAGCGGCTTCGAGTATGTGGACACAGACTTGTCCAGCCCTAAACTGCAGAACTTCATAAACCAAGCTAAAACGCTTGGCGCCAGATGTGTGGTTTCCTTTCATGACCAGAACAAAACCCCTAGCATCCCTGAGCTCAACCGTGTTCTTGAAAGGGAAGTCTCAAGCGGTGCCGACGTGTGCAAAATCGTAACGACCGCCCGCCAAGTCGAAGACAACATTACCCTTCTCCAGTTTATTCGGGAGGCTCAGGTCAGGAAGAAGCCAGTCTGCTTTGCCATGGGCGAGTTGGGCAGGATGTCGCGTTTGCTCTCGCCAGTTTTTGGCAGTTTCTTCACTTTCGCCAGTCTGGAACGCAGCGGTGAAACAGCTCCGGGGCAGATGACGATGCAGGAGATGCGAACCGCCTACGAAATTCTAGGGTTCAAGCGACCATGAACATATCAGGAGAGACAGCGGTATACGGCGTGATAGGCGACCCAATAGGGTACACACTAAGCCCCCCCATGCAGAACGCAGCCTTCAACACATTTAAGATGAATTGCATTTTCCTTGCCTTTAAGGTTGCACCAGCGGACCTGGAGAACGCCCTGCTTGGCATGCGCGGGTTGGGCATTCGCGGCCTCAACGTGACGATGCCCCACAAAAACGCGGTAATCCCCTACCTGAATGAAGTAGATGAAACCGCCCAATTCCTCGGGTCGGTTAACACTATTCTTAACGAAGGCGGAAAGCTCCGCGGGTTTAGCACTGACGGCGCAGGCGCGCTCCGAGCTTTGGAGGAGAATGGAGTAGATTTGGCGGGGAAGAAGCTTGTTCTACTTGGTGCTGGAGGCGCAGCAAAAGCTATAACGTTTGCCCTTGCAAAAGAAGTCAACGAGCTGGTCATTCTTAGTAGAACTCCCGAGAAACTGGGTACTATAGCACAAGCAGTGAACCAGCGATTCCATAGAGAAATTAAGTTGGGCTCGCTTTCAAACGACGTTATCCGGGAAAGTCTGCAAGACGCAGACATACTGGTAAATGCCACGAGTGTTGGTATGAATCCACACCCCAGAGAAAGCCTTGTTAAACGCACGTGGCTGCAACCCAGACTAACCGTAATGGACATAGTCTACAGTCCGATGGAAACGATGCTAGCAAGAAATGCAAAGCAGGCAGGCTCAAGAGTCGTAAGCGGTTTAGACATGCTCACTTTCCAGGGTGCGGAATCGTTTGAAATCTGGACTGGTAAACCTGCACCCGCAGAAGTTATGAGGCAAGCTGCCCTAAACCAGCTTGCAAGACGAAGGTGACAAGAATGACTGAGGGAACAGCTACAGCCCACGGAGCAGCCACCATAATAAATGCGATAGCCACGGGGAAAGGTGCGGCCTTCGGCGTGGATTTGTGGACAAAAGCTAAAGTCACATTAACTGATGAGCCCAAAGTAATCCGCGGCAAAATCCGGACCGATCCCTCTGAGAGCACGCTTCTGATAGAGAAAACTGTTTCACGAGTCTTCGCTCAATTCAACGTGGAAAACCAGTTTGGCGCCAAGGTTGAGACTTGCTCGAACATCCCCATAGCACGGGGTCTAAAAAGCAGCAGTGCAGCCGCAAACGCTGTTGCACTGGCTACCGTTGCATGTTTGAGGAAATCAATGGATGATTTAGCAATGGTTAATTTAGGCGTGGAGGCTGCGTATGATGCGAAGGTCACAGTAACCGGCGCCTTTGACGACGCCTGTGCCAGCTATTTCGGGGGAATCGTCTTGACCGATAACCTGAAGAGAATCCTGATTATGCGGGCGTCGTTGCCCGAAGGCTTGTCTGTTCTATTTTACGTTCCTCAAAAGAAGGCTTATACCGCTCACTCAAATGTGAAAAGGCTCAAAACAGTGGCGCCCCTCGTCAAAATCGCATACAGGGAGGCGGAAAACGCGAACTTCTGGCAAGCGCTATCGCTCAACGGGTTGATTTACTCTTCAGCGATAGGCTTCAACCCTTCAGTCGCGTTGGATGCTTTGCATGCCGGAGCTGTAGCCGCCGGGTTATGCGGCAAAGGACCTGCAGTCACGGCAGTAGTGCCTGTCGACTTCGTGGATGACGTTAAGGTTGCCCTGCAGAGGTATGAAGGTGAAATTATCCATTCAAATTTTAATTCTGAGAAAGCAAGGGTAGGGACTTGAAATTGGCAGATATTATCGTTAGACCAACAGGAAACCTAAAAGGAGTAGTTAGTGCCCCACCATCGAAGCCATACACTCAGCGGATGGTCATAGCGGCGGCATTGTCAAAGGGGGAATCGCGGCTCTTTGATCCACTAGTATCCGAGGACACTGAGGCAACGGTGCGCGCAGTTGAAGCACTCGGCGCCAAGGTGGATATTACAAGCAACTGCTGGGCAGTCCAAGGAACTGACAAAGTTACAGGCGCAAAAAGACCCATAGACGTTGGCGAATCCGGCGCCACTTTAAGGTTCATGATACCCGTTTCCGCTCTCGCATCAACTCCTTCAGTTTTTGTCCTGGGCAAAGGCTTAGCGAAAAGACCGGTCGCGCCTCTGCTGGAGAGCCTAAAACAGTTGGGTGGTAATGCTGACGTTATTAAAACGGGCAGAAAAACTTCTATTCGGGTTGAGGGCGGAGGTATTCACGGCGGCAAGACAAACATGGTTGGCGACGTCAGCAGTCAATTTGTATCTGGACTCATGTTTGCCTGCCCTCTCGCAAAAGCCGACACCTTGCTAACTCTCACCTCTCTTCTTGAATCCAAAAGTTACGTCTTGATGACGGAGAATGTCCTAAGCAAACACGGCGTCAAAGTCGATATCTCTGAGGACTTTAATAAAATAAAAATCCCGGCAAAACAAAAATACCAGCCAATTGACGGTAAAATCCCGGGTGATTTCTCTTCGGCAGCGTTTTTGTTGGCGGCTGCAGCCTTAACTGATTCAAAGGTTTGCGTGATGAACCTTGATTACGGAAGCATTCAAGGGGACAAAATTATCGTACGAATCCTCAAGCAGATGGGTATAAACTGTGACGTCCGGGAAGGTCAAATCGAGATAACAAGCAACGGAGGCTTCCTCGGCGCCGTCGATGTGGATGTGAGGGATATTCCTGATCTTGTTCCCGTCTGCGCGGCACTAGCCTGCCACGCAAATGGCACTTCCCGAATTCACGATGCTGAGCGGCTTAAGCTCAAAGAGTCTGACAGGCTAGTATCGCTACACAGTGAGCTTTCAAAAATGGGCGCAGAGATAACTATGGACGAAAGCAGCCTAACCATCTACGGTCCTTGCAAGCTTCAAGGTGTCGTGATTGACCCTCACAACGATCACCGAATCGCCATGGCATGTGCGGTTGCGGCGCTGCGGGCTGAAGGTGAAACGATTATTCAGAACGCGGAATGCGTCAGAAAGTCTTATCCGCAGTTCTTTACTGATTTACGCGCGTTAGGAGTGGATGTGATTGGCGGGGAATTCGATAGGTAAGGAATTTGTGTTTACCTCATTCGGGGAAAGCCACGGCAAACAGGTAGGTGCCGTTGTCGACGGTTGCCCGGCGGGGCTGCTTTTTTCGGATTCTTATGTGCAGGCGGATTTGGACAGGCGCATTCCTCTGCAGAAACCCGAGCTTATTTCTGGCAGGGTTGAGAAGGACATTGTTCAAATTCAGTCAGGTGTCTTTGACGGGTTCACAACGGGGGCTCCAATCTGCATGACTGTGGAGAACAAGGAAGCAAGGTCGAGCGACTACGACGCCATTAGAGACTTGCCCCGACCAGCACACGCGGACTTCACTGCCCGATTCAAATACGGCGGCTTCAACGATACCCGCGGCGGAGGACGGTTCTCAGGAAGAATTACCGTTGCAACGATAATGGCAGGCGCCGTGGCAAAAAAACTTCTGAACCAGTTCGATGTGGACGTGTTGGCATACACAAAATCCATTGGCACGGTGAAAATGAGCAAACAACTGAGCGTTGAAGAAATCCGCAAGCGCAGATACGAGTCAGTAGTACGATGCCCCGATTTTAGCCTGCGCAGAAAAGATGGAAGAAGCCATCTCCGAAGCGAAGAAAGCGGGTGAAAGTTTAGGCGGAACAATCGAGTGCATCATACTGAACGTTCCAACTGGTGTCGGTGAGCCACAATTTGATACTCTAGACGGGGATTTGGCGAAAGCTGTTTTCACAGTTCCCGCTGTGAAGGGCGTAGAGTTCGGTGCCGGTTTTGCCTTGGCAGAAATGCATGGCTCCGAAGTCAACGACGCATTCCGGATGCAAAAAGGCACAGTAACGAACGTAACAAACTTTTCGGGTGGCATTTTAGGCGGCATTTCTTCAGGTATGCCCATCATTATCCGAGTTGCCATAAAACCTACACCGTCAATTGCGAAAGAACAGAAGACTGTAAATCTGTCGACACTGAAAAACGCCCTAATAAAGGTGGGAGGCAGACATGACCCCTGCGTAGTGCCTAAAGCGTGTTCCAGTAGTGGAGGCTGCTGTCGCCGTTACTTTAGCAGATCACATGATTAGAGCGGGATTCATCCCCAAAGTCCTAAAGAGGCAAAAATAATGACGGACCTCAAAGAGTTGCGCAGAGAGATTGATGCAATGGACGAGCAAATTGTTGGTTTAATTGCTGACAGAGTCAAAGTATGCGAGGCGATTGGAACTGCCAAGAAGGCGCAGGGATTGCCCATAAAGGACATTGCCCGAGAGGAAAGAAGTCTTCAAACGCATCATAGAACAAGCCGTCAAATTGGGTCTCGATCCCAATAGAGTTGAGGCGGTTTACCGCGAAATAGTTAATATGTGCAGTTCCGTTCAAGAGTAGAAAACAGGCTCTTTACGGAGAGTAAACTAGAGAATGCTGTACGAGATTAACGAAAAAGCCCTAAAACTTGAGAGCGAAGGCAAAAGAATTATCCGCCTTAACCTGGGCGACCCCGATTTGGAAACCCCACCAGAAATAGTCGAAGCCGCTTATCAAGCTATGAAAGCGGGGAAAACTAAGTATTCCTCCGCCTATGGAGAAAACAAACTCAGACAGAAACTCGCTGAGATTCACAGCGTTAAACCCGAAAATGTGGTGATTACCCCAGGTTCAAAATGGGGAGTCTTCGCCACGATGTATTTAATTTTGAAGGGCGGGGGCAACGTCATTATCCCAACTCCTTATTGGACAGCTTACGAATTAATCGCAAAGAGCATCGGTGCCAAAGTTAAACTTCTTCGAACTGAATTGGAGAACAACTGGAAAGTTGACCCTGCTGACCTTGAGGCACTTATCGACGATAATACCAAGGTGATAATTCTCAACAACCCCAATAATCCCACCAGCAAAGTCATGGATGCAAGAACCCTCGACGACATCGTTGAAATAGCAAATAAAAAAGGCATAACAATACTTTCTGACGAAGTCTACGGAACCATCGCTTTCACAAAATCAAAAAGCATCCTGGACTACGACGGTAAATGCAAGCACATTCTTAGCAGCGGGTTCTCCAAAACCTTCAGTATGACGGGTTGGCGCATCGGCTATATCATTTCCGACAAGCCGCTGGTAGACAACATAACCAAACTTAACCAGATAACCATAAACAACGTTCCTGTGTTCATTCAGGAAGCCGCGCTAAAAGGGCTGGAACTGCGCAAGCACCTCGCCACTGCAATAGAAAGAGAATACAAAGAACGCGCGGACATGGCATGCAAAATTCTCTCTACCGACGGGTTATCTTTCACGAAGCCTGAAGCACCCTTCTACATTTTTCCTAAGCGTGCAGGCTTGGACTCAGAAAAGTTCACCCTTGAGTTACTTGACAAAGGTGTAGCTGTCGCACCTGGAACTTCATTTGGCGACTACCGTGAACACTTCCGTATTTCCCTAACAGTGCCCAGGGACCAAATCCAAAAGGCATTGAACATAATCTGCGAGGCCCTAGAATGAAAACCGCCGTCCTTGGCGCTGGAAAAATGGGCGTATGGTTCGCGAAGTTTTGTAAAAAAAAGGGCGATCACGTTATTCTCGCAAGCAGGGATGTCCAAAAACTGGCAAAAATAGGCGAACAAATCGGTGTAGAAACAGCTACCTTCATTGACGCTGTTAAAGCAGCCGACCGAATCGTGATTTGTGTGTCCATCAGTGCTTTTGAAGAAGTCGTAAAGACAATTAGCTCATACGTCCGCGATGGTCAAGTTGTAATGGATATTTGCTCGATCAAAGATTATCCAGTTAAGATCATGCATGAACACATAAAACAAGGCTTGATCTTGGGGACGCATCCTCTTTTTGGTCCGGGAAGCAGTGGTGTCAAACACAAAACCTTCATTTTGACCCCCACAAACCCCCAAGAACAAGCATACTCGGAACAATACGAAAAATGGCTGAAAAAGGAAGAAGCTCATGTCTTTGTTATGACGCCTAAAAAACATGACAAACTAATTTCGATTGTTCTGGGATTGCCGCATTTCCTGGGATTAGTAGCCTGCGAAACACTTATGGACCAGGAAGACTTCTCCGAAACCAAACAAGTCGCAGGAACAACCTACCGAATGTTGTTTACTCTGGCGGAGGCTACTGCACTGGAGACTCCTGACCTTTTTGCTAATCTCCAAACGAAGCTGCCTGAAGTCCATAAAGTCGAGGAACACTTTATTTTGAAAGCACAGGAATGGCTCGATCTTGTTAAAAAGAACGATTCAGTCGCCCTCAAGGAGAGGATGGACCAGCTAAAGCAGAAGTTGAAGAAGGGGGACAAAGACTTTGACAAAAGCTACAAGATCATGTATAAAATGCTCGAATCAACAGAAAAATGACATTTTGAACTGCAACACACTGTGACGGGCAAGAATAATAAGTTACTAATTGCTTTCCCAATGTCCGAAGTCTACAGTGCCTTAGCGTAGGAGCCAAGAACCTTGATGAAGGACGCGTAATTCTCCAGCGCTTTGAGGGCTTCAGCACAGCGTTTCTCGGTTCGGTGTCCCTCAAAATCCAGGTAGAAGTTGTATTCCCATGGCGTCTGCTTTGTTGGACGGGACTCAATTTTGGTGAGGTTAATCTCTCTCTTTGCGAACTCGCCCAGCGCATGGTACAATGCACCTGGAGCATGTATGGCGCCAAAGATAATGGAGGTCTTGTCCTTCCCCGTCGCAGTCGTATCCTCTTCAGAGAGGACAAAGAACCGCGTGTAATTCTCAGGGTTATCAGCAATATCCTTGGCTAGAATCTGCATGTCATAGATTTTTGCTGCCCTTTCACTTGCAACAGCGGCCGCATCCCTCAATCCTTTTTCCTTAATCATCTTCACGCTGCCTGCAGTGTCATACGTCGGGATAAGCTCGCGCTCGAATTCCTCCAGAAAACGACGGCACTGAGCCAAAGCTTGAGGATGAGAATAAACCGCCTCAATGTCAGCCAGTGCTGTGCCCGGGTTCGCGATTAGGCAATGCACGATTTTAACAATGACTTCACCGCAGACCTTAAGATTGTATTTGAGGAACAGGTCATAGTTTTGGGTGACGCTTCCCTCCAAACTATTTTCGACTGGGATCACACCGAACTCGGTTTCTCGGCGCATCACGTTTTCAAAGATATCTCTGAACTCCTTGCATGGCTCAACCCGAGTTTCAGAGCCGAAGAACTGGTAAACTGCGCTTTCGCTGTACGCGCCCCGTTCGCCTTGGAAGGCAACTTTCACTTTTTGTTTCCCTGCTTACGGGTTTTTATAAGGCACTTGTTTATACCGTTAATCATCGCCTCGACGCTTGCCATAACGATGTCTTCTCGGGCTGCCCGAGCCGAAATAATGTTGCCCTTTTCATCTTCAACTTTGATAACTACTTCGGCAACGGCGTTTGAGCCGCCCGTTATAGCTTCTAAGCGATACTCGTTAAGTCTGATGTTTGCGAGGCTACTGGTCAACTTCTGAATAGACTTCAGCACAGCATCAACAGGACCCACGCCGGTTTCTGCGGCAACATATTCTTTCCCATCTAATACCAACCTGACGGAAGCAGTCGGGATAACCTTAATGCCCGTCATCACGGCTAAATCGCACAGATCAACAATTTTCTCTTCACCGACGACTTCGCCCATTACCGCTGAAGTCAAGGCTATGAGGTCAGCATCAGTAACCATTTTGCCTTTGTCGCCTAGCTCCTTCACCCGCTGAACGATTTCTTTCAGTTGATCCTCATTCGGGTGAATGCCGATTTCTTCCAGTTCCGCTTTGATACCACGCGTCCCAGCAAGTTTGCCGGCGACAAGTTTTCTCGTGCGTCCGACCAAGGCTGGCTTAATTGGCTCGAAAGTTATTGGTTTCTCTGTTACTCCGCGGGTGTGAATTCCCGACTCATGTGCGAAAGCGTTTTCGCCCACAATCGCCTTGTTGGCTTGCACCGACAAACCCGTTAAAGCAGCGACCATTCTGGAGGTGCTATACAACAAGCGAGTGTTTACGCCTGTCTTGCATTTGTAAAGCATATGCAATGCCATAACAATTTCCTCCAGCGCCGCATTTCCTGCACGTTCGCCCAAACCGTTAATGGTGCAGTGGACTTGGGCTGCACCTGCTTCAACTGCAGCTAGCGAGTTGGCAACTGCCATGCCAAAGTCGTCGTGACAATGAACGCTAATGGGCACCGTAACAACGGTTCTTAAATCTTCGATGAGTTTAGCCATAGTTTTTGGGACCATAATGCCAACGGTGTCGGGAACATTTAACCTATCCATTCCTGCATCCTGCACTGCCTTGCAGACCTTCTTTAGATACGGCAGTTCGGAGCGTGTGGCATCCATGGGGCTGAACTCGCATGTTAACCCATGCTTCTTTACATACTCTACTGAATCTACCGCCGCGGATAGCACATGTTCAGGTGTCATATTAACGGCGTATTTCATTTGCACTGGCGAGGTGGGGATGAAAACGTGAACGGTGTTAACTTCGCATTCGATTGCAGCGTCAATGTCGTTTCGGTTAGCACGAGACAACCCGCAAATCTCAGATTTTAACCCTGCTTTGACGATGTCTTTGATGACTTTTTTCTCGCCCTCGGATGAGCTGGGAAAGCCTGCCTCGATGGCGTCAACGCCTAGCAAGCTCAATTGTTTGGCTATCTCAATTTTGTCTTCAATAGTGAGCGAGACGCCAGGAGACTGCTCACCGTCTCTTAAAGTTGTGTCAAAAATACGGATGTCGGAAATGGGGGATTTGGCTTTCATGTTTTCAATCGACCAGTAGCTTACGCTATGGCGGCGGCTATGGCTTCTGCCATGCCCATGGTTGTTTTGTTTCCTCCTAAGTCCGGCACAGTATTCTTCGCCTTCAGCGTTTTAACTACTGCTTCTTCTATGGCAGCGGCTGCTTTTATGCACTTAGGGTCACTATACTTTTCACCCAGCCACTCTAACATCATCTTAGCCGACAATATCATTGACAATGGGTTTGCAGTCTGTTTGCCTGCTCTGTTGGGGGCTGAGCCGTGAATAGGCTCGAAGAGTGCGAAAGTGTCGCCTATGTTTGCCCCCGGCGCCATGCCCAAGCCCCCAACAAGTTGTGCCGCTTCGTCGCTGAGGATATCGCCGAACATGTTACACGTGCATAGAACGTCGAATTCTTGTGGAGCTTTAATTAGTCGCATCGAGGCGGCGTCAACGTAGAGCTCGTTGAAGGTGATGTCTGGATATTGTTTGGAGACTTCTCTGCAGATGCTTGCAAACAAGCCGTCAGTAACTCGCATGACATTTGCTTTGTGGATGGCGGTTACCTTCTTCTTGCCATTGCGGAGTCTAGCCATTTCGAAGGCGCGTTTAGCTATGCGTTCACAGGCTTTCCTCGTGATAACTCTCAGACAAATGGTCGTGTTTCCGTCTAAGGCGAATTCCAAACCCTTGTAAACGTCCTCGGTGTTTTCCCTTACAAAATACATGTCGATGTCTGGTCTTGCCGCTGAAGCAGCGGGATAAGTCTTTATGGGTCGCAAGTTGGCGTATAGGTCAAACATCAGCCGCAGCTTAACAATCACGTCCGCAGCGGTTTCACCGACTGGTCCCTTAAGACATGCATGAGAATCCTCGATTTTTTTCACACTGTCCTCTGGCAAGGGTACACCCAGTTTCTCTTTGCAGGTGTCGCCTGCTTCAGCGTAGACCAAATTGAGCTTCAAACCGAATTTCCTTTCTGTGGCTTCTAAGATTTTTAGTGTGGCTTCGGTCAGTTCAGGTCCAATGCCGTCGCCAGGAATTACGGATATTGTATATCCATTCATTTCTTGTTCATCCTTTTTCGTAGGTTCTCGATTAATCCTCCATCTGAAAGAATCTCCATTATGAAGGGTGGCATTTTTGTTCCATTCAACGTCTTTTTGGTGGTCAGGTTCGTGATTCTTCCCTTTTCCAAGTCAACAGAGACTTCGTCGTCATTGTTGACTGCGGCAGTTATTCCTTTGCATTCGATGACTGGCAAACCGATGTTTATGCTGTTGCGGTAGAATATTCTCGCAAACGACTCAGCGAGCACACACTGAACGCCAGCATACTTGAGCGCCAGCGGGGCTTGTTCTCTGCTGGAGCCGCAACCGAAGTTCTTCCCGCCTATGATTATGATGCCTTTTTCCGCTTTTGTGGGGAACGTTGAGTCTATGCCTTCCATGGCGTGCTTCGCCAGTTCCTTGGCGTCGGTTAGTGACAGCCATTTGCCTGGCAGGATTACGTCGGTGTCGATGTTGTTTGCGAATTTTAGGGCCTTTCCTTTAGCTGCTTTCACTCTTATGCCTCCAGTTTTCTTGGATCGGTTAGTCTACCAGTTAAGGCTGACGCAGCTGCAACGGCAGGCGACGCTAAGTAAACGTCGGCTGCGGGACTTCCCATGCGACCGATGAAGTTACGGTTTGATGTGCTCACGCATACTTCACCTGATGCCAATAATCCTATGTGTCCGCCCAAGCAGGGACCGCAACTCGCACCGCACATCAAGGCACCCGATTCAGTAAAGGTTTCAACCAAACCTTCCTTCAGAGCTTGAGCGTAAACTTCCTGTGAAGCAGGAATAACCAAGGCGCGCACTCCAGACTTAACTTTCTTTCCCTTCACAATCTGAGCGGCTACGCGCAAGTCTTCGATTCTGCCGTTTGTACAAGAACCTATGAACGCTTGGTTAATCTCGACAACACCTATTTCGCTGATGGGTTTTACATTGTCCACCGAACTTGGGCAGGCTATTTGCGGTTCCATATGTGAAACGTCAACTTCCACAGTTTTTTCGTACTTTACGTCTGCGTCGCTCTTCCACTTCTCAATTTGTAATTTACCCTTAGTTACCCTGCTTTCCAGGAACTTTCGGGTGGTCTCGTCAGGCTCAACTATGCCATTTTTGGCGCCCATTTCCACCGCCATATTGCAGACAGTCATTCTCCCTGAGATGTTCATGTCACGTATGGTCTCACCAGTGAATTCGACACTTTTGTAAATGGCTCCGTCTGCGCCAACCTTCCCGATGATGTATAGTACCAAGTCTTTTGGAGTGACGTATTTGGGGAATTTTCCTGTCACGTTGAATCTGATTGCTTCAGGCACCTTAAGCCACAACTTGCCCGTTGCGAAAACCGCGGCGGCTTCCGTCGACCCTATGCCTGTGGCGAATGAGCCGAAAGCACCGTAGGTGCATGTATGTGAGTCAGCGCCTACGATTAAGGTGCCTGGAATGACGTGGCCTTTTTCGGGCATAACTTGGTGACATATGCCTCCTTCACCTATGTCGTAGAGGCGGATAGCTTGTTCTTTAGCGAATTTGCGGAGCATCTTGTGCAGTTCAGCCATCTTGACGGACTCCGCGGGAATCTGATGATCCAGAATAATGACTACCTTTTTGTTGTCCCAAACTTTCGAAACGCCAATTTTCTTGAAGGCTTCAACGGCTAGAGGCCCCGTTAAGTCGTGGACCATGACAACGTCTACGTTGGCGTCCACTATTTCGCCCGGGTGCACGGTGGTTTTGCCTGATGCCTTAGCCAGGATTTTTTCCGAGATATTCATATTTGTCCCTCTTTTCGTTTTTTAAGTGATTAGAGCACTTTCTCTGAACGAATCCATTTCCAGTAAATCGTGAAGTTAAGTGTTTCTCTGCACTCGCCGACGTTGGGATGTTATTATGCGATTGTCTCGCAGTTGGGTCGACTACGCCCTGATGTTTTCAAACAATTGTGAGCTTTTATTCGAAAGAAATTGGAAAGGTGCGTTGGTTTCTTACCCTTCGACGCTAATCGATCTTGCTCCTCTTGAGAGGGCAGTTATGCCCGTCCGCGCCAATTCAAGGACCCCTGAGGTCTTCATGAGGTTCAAGAACGCGTCGATCTTGTCTGGGGTGCCAGTTATTTCAACCATTAAGCTGTCGGGGGAAACGTCGACTACGCGTCCTCTGAAAACGTGTACGCAGCTGATGATATCTGCTCGTTCTTTAACGCTTGGTACGTTGATTTTCACCAGGGCAAGTTCTCGGGTCACGATGTTGCCCGGTTCTAGCTCGGTGACTCTAACTACATCGATAAGCTTAGCAAGCTGCTTGACTACCTGATCGAGAGTTTTTTCGTCAGCGTTGACGGTTATTGTTATGCGGGCTAGGTCTTTGCGTTCCGTAGCTCCGACTGTTATGCTTTCGATGTTGAAGTTGCGTCTTCTGAAAAGGTTAGCTACGCTGTGGAGTACCCCTGGTTTATTCTCTACGATTGCCGATACTACTCTATTTGTTGCGTTTTCCATTTAGTAATCCCCCATTTGCTGAGGCAAGCCGCAGCCCGGAGGGACAAACGGTACCACGTCTTCCTCTGAGCCTATCGGCACATCGATTACTGTAGTGACTTTGCTTTTAAGGGCTTTTTTAATTGCCATTTGGAATTCTGTGATAGAGCCTATACGGATGCCCTGTGCACCGTATGCTTCCGCTAGTTTAACGAAGTCGGGTGTTTTGCCCAGATTTACTGCCATGTAGCGTTTCTTATAGAGCATCCTCTGCCATTGGGCGACCATGCCTAGCACAGAGTTGTTTAGGACTATTACTGTAATTGGGATGTTCTCGGCTACGGAGCATGCGAGTTCGTGCTCTGTCATGAGGAAACTTCCGTCTCCCGCGATATCGACAACTGGTCTGTCTGGGCATGCTACCTTGGCTCCTAGTGCCGCTGGGAAACCAAATCCCATTGTTCCAAGTCCGCCAGAACTGATGAAGCTTCTTGGTTTGAGCGCCTTGAAGTATAGCGCGGACCACATCTGGTTTTGCCCCACTTCCGTGGTTACTATTGCGCTTTCTGGCAACAGTTTTCTGAGTTCGGTTATGAGTGCTTTGGGGCTTAGGTCCCGCGGAGTTTCCTTCATTAGCGGGCTAAGTTTTTCTTTGACTTCCCTCACCCGTTTTGCCCAAGAGCCGTTTTGATCCTTCCGAAGGTTCTTTTCTGTGGCGACGTACAGCATTTGCATAGCGATTTTTGCATCGCTGATTATGGGCACGTCAACTTCGATATTCTTGCCGATTTCTGCTGCATCGACATCCACCTGGATCTTTTTGGCGTTTGAGGCGAAGCTGTTTAGGTTTGCGGTGGCTCTGTCGCTAAATCTAGTTCCAACAGCCAAGAGTACGTCGGCTTCCCCCAAAAGCCTGTTCGCAGCAGGGTTTCCGTGCATACCAATGCTTCCAACCGAGAGTGGATGGCCTTCGGGAAATGCGCCTTTGCCCATGAAAGTCGTAGCTACAGGTGCCATGAGCAAGTCCGACATCTTTGCGAGCTCTTCTGACGCGTTTGAAATTATTGTTCCGCCACCTGCCAGAATAATTGGTCTCTCAGCTTCTGCTAGCATGTTTACTGCTTGGCTGATTGCTGTTAAGTTTGGTTCTTTGACTGGCTTGTAGCCACGTGCGTCAATCTTATTGGTAAATTCTACTTCTGCGGTGTCGGCCTGGACATTCTTTGGCAAATCGACTAGGACTGGTCCTGGCCTACCCGTTGTTGCGACGTAGAAAGCAGTATTTATGGTGGTTGGGATTTCATATACACTTCGGGGTTGATAGTTGGCTTTGGTTATGGGTGTAGTTATGCCGATTATGTCTGCTTCTTGGAAGGCATCTCTGCCAATCATATAGCTGGTGTTTACTCCAGTTGATGGTACCTGTCCAGTTAAAGCGATAATTGGTGAGCTGTCCATATAGGCGTTAGCTATGCCTGTTACCAAATTTGTGGCTCCCGGTCCTGAGGTTGCCATGCATACGCCTGGTCTGCCGGATGCTCGTGCGTAACCTTCTGCTGCGTGTACAGCGCCTTGTTCGTGGCGCGCTAGGATGTGACGTATTTTTTTGGTGTCGCATAGTGCATCGTAAACGGGTAGAATTGCTCCTCCAAGAATTCCAAAGATGATGTCTACTTTTTGGTTTTCGAGGGATTGAATTAGCGCTTTTGCTCCTGACATTTTAGTCATTTTCGTGACACCTATTGTTTCCTAATGTACTTCGATCTGATTGGGAAAACGTTATTTGAGAGGAGGATTCAGTTTGACGGGCTATTATAGAGGGGTGCCTGAACAAAATCGCGAACGAATACTGCACAGAGGTGGCGATCCCTCACGTTCTTTCCTCCAAGGAATAAAGTCCAATTCCATACAACCGATTTGAAATAAAAACATTGTGGTGTCCAGATCCATTTCGTGGGAAAATAAATTGGCTATTCACAGCATTTTTTGTTGTTTTCTGATCTCTTGCGTTCTAACGGTGTGCGGTGGGCTTCTGCGTTTTCTTTATGGTGATGCTAGTTGGGACAGCTAATCTCCATTAGACCGCCTGTTGTCTTAAAACTTGAGCGACTTGTGTAATGAAGATGTGGCGGACCCTATGCAATTACTGTGGCGTCTGCGCTCATGCTGTCTACACGGTTGATTCTAACTTTCACGTGTTCTCCAGGTTTAGCGTTGGCGACAAAAACTGAGAAACCCCTGACCCTGGCCAAACCTTCCCCGTTAGGGCTCAGGTCGTCAATATCCACTTCGTATGTTCCACCTACTTCAACGGGGCAATCAAAGGTTCTTCCACGCTTGTTTTTCGCGTTTCTTGGGGCTCGTTTCTTTGGGCTAATGAGACATCTTCCTCGCTTTTTGATTAGTGACTACCTATAACGTCTTTCCATGGCTTAAGGATTCCGCTTGCAGGCAGAAAAAACGTCGGTTACCCTCGTTTTCGGCGCTGCAAAAATCGCAAACAAAAGAAAAATGAGAAGCCCTCAAGCACCGTATCTCTGCTTTTTTGGTTCGGCGGGCGCGTTCATTCCGCTTATTAGCTTTGGTGGGCTAGGTCAATTGTCGCAAAAGACTTAACAGCGACCGCTTCAATATTTTGCTAGCACAGCATCAATTCTCAGGGGTTTGAAAATCATGCGAAGTGACGAAGTAAAACTTGGTGTGGAGAGAGCTGCTCATCGAGCGCTACTGAAAGCCGACGGACTAACAGACGAGGACTTAACTAAACCATTCGTCGGCGTAGCAAACAGTTACACAAACATCGTACCAGGTCATATCCACCTGCGGCGCCTAGCCGAAGCTGTAGAGCGAGGTATACTCACTGCAGGAGGCATTCCCTTCGAGTTCAACACGATAGCGGTATGCGATGGTCTAGCGATGGGTCACGAAGGCATGCGTTACAGCTTGCCTAGTCGCGAGCTAATTGCGGATTCATTAGAGATTATGATGCAAGCCCACCGCCTAGATGGCATGGTTATGATATCTAACTGCGACAAAGTAACCCCTGGCATGCTCATGGCGGCAGCGAGGTTGGATGTTCCCGCGATTTCTCTTACGGGCGGTGCCATGGAGTCGGGCTTCTTGAGCGGCAAAAAAGTAGGCGTAGACAGCGTTTTTGAAGCCACTGGCAAAGCGTTCGCCGGAAAAATCAGCAGTGAAGAACTTCACAAACTAGAGAGCGTAGCTTGCCCTGGCTGCGGTAGCTGCAATGGCTTGTTTACTGCCAACACTATGGCATGCATGACTGAAGCGTTGGGCATGTCTCTTCCATACTGCGCAACTGCTCTGGCAACGAGTGCGGCGAAGGAACGCATAGCCAAGGAATCAGGCGAAAAAATCGTGGAGCTCATCCAAAAGAACCTGAAACCATCCAGCATATTGACTAAAGAGGCCTTCGAAAACGCAGTAGTCATGGACACCGCATTAGGTGGTTCCACAAATACGGTGCTGCATCTGCAAGCCATCGCCAAAGAGGCGGGAATCTCCCTTCCAATTATGTTATTTGACGACATCAGCCGCAAGATTCCTCACTTGGTCAGTATGGTGCCCAGCGGACCCCACGACATGGAGGAATTAGACAACGCCGGCGGTTTACCTGCTCTCATGAAGGAGCTAAAGCAGTTCCTGCACGAAGACAACCTGACAGTTACAACCAGAATAATAAGCGAAAACATCAAAGGTGCAAAAGTTTTGGATGCAGAAATCATCCGCCCCCTAAGCAACCCTGTTCACAAAGAAGGTGGCATAGCAATACTCAGGGGTAACCTGGCACCAAAAGGCGCAGTAGTCAAAGCGGTCGCCGTCTCGTCAAAAATGCTAAAACATACGGGCCCCGCGAAAGTCTACGATTCCGAGAAGGAAGCAGAATCAGCCATGAAACGCCTCGAAGTCAAAGCAGGGGACGTTGTGGTTATCCGCTACGAAGGCCCAAAAGGCGGACCGGGAATGCCCGAAATGCTAATCCCAACGGCGACAATTTCAGGTATGGGCTTGGGCGAATCCGTAGCCCTAATCACCGACGGTCGCTTTTCAGGGGCTACACGTGGAGGCTGCATCGGGCACATTGCGCCTGAAGCTGCTGTAGGAGGTCCAATTGCAGTTATCCAAAATGGTGACATTATTACTATCGATGTTCCGAACCGAGTCATAAGCGTCGACTTAACAGAGCTGGAACTGAAGAAACGGTTAGCAGAGTGGAAACCCCGGTCGCCAAAGATAACGAGAGGGTACCTCGCCCGCTATCAACCGACACTCACCGACTAGAAAGATCAAAATTAGACGCGTCCCGCAGCGTCTTTTCCATTTTTCTTTCTGTCTCAAAAGTCTTTTTATCTAATATTCTTTATTTTTGTGCGCTACTGATCTTCTTGATTGAAATCAGGGGTCGGGAAATAAACGCTTTACGGCGATTCACTCTCATAGAATTCTGCATTTCCCCGGCTAATATCAGGGAGGCCCAAAATTCTGAAACGTTTAAATAAAATTTCGCCCGTTATTTCTGATCATGCCACGCTCACGTAGATACCGCAAAAACCAGAGCCAAGTTAAGCCTCAATGGGGAAAAGACAATCCACAGTCAAAAGCTAAGAACAGAAAAATGATGATTTTCGTCGGGGTTATTGCAATCGTCGCAGTCGTAATTGCGGCGATCTTTGTAATGGTCCCAAATGGTTTGTTCTCTTCTCCTTCGGCGAGTCCTTCTCCTTCACCATCTCCTAGCCCATCGCCTACTCCTGCTCCAACCGTCACTTTGCCTCCGAATGTTACACCATTATCTTCGCCAGCAAGTGAATACAGCTCAGACGGAACCATAATTCTGCTTGAAACTTCTATGGGAAACATCACGCTTCAGATGCGCAATGATAAACCAATCACCACATCGAACTTTGTGGATTTGGTCAAGCAGGGGTTGTACGATAATACGATTTTTCATCGTGTTATAGCTGGCTTTATGATTCAAGGCGGAAACATGGGTACAAATGTTGCCCAAATTGTCGACGAGATAGGCAATGACAATGTTAACTTCAACGGCACCATAGCAATGGCGAAAACTAGTAGTCCTAACTCAGCGACTAGCCAGTTCTTCATAAACGTCGCAGACAACGGCAACAATCTGGTAGACGAGGCAGGCACAAGGTTTGATACTGTATACACTGTGTTTGGCAGAGTAATTGACGGCATGGACACCGTTCTGAGGATTTCTCAAGTGACAACAGCAGCGAACCAGCTTGGAGAGAATTCTCAGCCCCTCCAAACCATTACCCTGATTAGGGCTTTAGTGGTTACTCACTAGTTCCAAAAGAGTTATCTTTTCTTCTTTTTTTGAAGCTGGCGCATCTCGAGATTGCCGTTTCCAACTAATTGTGGGTTATGGTTGCCTACCGTTTTCTTTTCAGGAACGTAGTCAAATGTAAACTTGAAAATCTTGGAACAACGACGCCAAGACCGAAGGACTGATTGGGATGGCGTCCATGTGATTCCAGTAGATCAACAGGACTCCAATGACCTTGTAAGCTGCTGAAAACTTCGAAAAACGTCGATCTACAGTTGAGACTCCACAAGCGATCAGTTTTTGATGCGGGATCAGCAGTTTTCGCCCATCCATTTTCTTGCCTTTCCAGTGCGATACGTTTTATAGTTACTCTATAGATTTGCTTTGTATCTGGGGTAGGAACCATGAGCGCAAAATGGCGGAGAAGCAGAAAACACTTGAAGTGGCTAGACCTCAAGAGCTTCAAGATAATCCCTAAACCCGCAACAAAAGCGCCACGCATGGAAAACTACAAAACAGGTCGCGTCTACCCCAAAAAATATCGTCTTCCAAAACGGTTCGGCAAAGGCAAATATAAGGAGCCAAAACCACTTATCGACATGTTCCAGGATAAAAGCTGGGTCACCATCGTTGCCGAGATCGCTGGTTTCAATCAAGAAACCGTTAAAATCTCTGTCAAAGACCAAAAGCTTACATTGTCTGCAAAGGCGAAAGACCGCAGATATTATAAAAGTTTAAATTTGCCGAAAGTAGTCATACCAACGGTCGCGCACACTACTTTCAAGAATGGCGTGCTTGAAATCAAGCTAAAGAAAGCCGCGAAAGAAGAAACCATAAAACAAGAAGCAGGAATAAACGATGCCACATAAACTCAGAAAACACCGAAAGATGCGAGGGTCCAGAACTCAAGGCTATGGCAGGATAGGTCAGCACCGAGATGCTGGATCAAAAGGACACCGGAAAGTCGGAATGCACAAGCACCTTTGGAGCCTAGCCTGCAACATGGATAAACCCTACTTCGGCAAACACGGTTTCCACTCACCTCAAGCCCTTCACAGCAGAGAAAAAGCAATTAACCTTAACAAACTCGACGAAATTGCCCAAGCAGGTGCCAAAAACATCGACTTGACAAGCATGGGATATACTAAACTCTTGGGCACAGGAAAAATCGCCAAAGCCTTAACTATAACCGTTGCAGCCTGCTCCAAGATAGCAGCAGAAAAAATCCAATCTGCAGGCGGAAAGGTCATAACCAAAACAGAAAAAGCAGAAACCGCGGAACCTGAACAGTAAGGGTTAGTTCGACATGGCTGGTAGATTCCTAAACCTTTTCAAACCCATCGGTCGGATCCTGCCCGAAATTAAGGTTCCAGAACGAAAAGTCAAGTTTAACGAAAAACTCTTCTGGACTGCCCTTGTACTCGTAGTTTTCCTCGTCATGTCAGAGGTGCCGCTTTACGGCATCGCGTCTAATGTCCAAGACCAGTTTGGCGCCCTCCGAGTAATTTTCGCTTCAAACCGCGGCACGCTCATGGAACTCGGCATTGGACCCATAGTTACGGCGGGACTTATCCTCCAACTACTTTCAGGATCAGCACTAATCAACTGTGATATGAGCAAACCTGAAGATAGAGGTCTCTTCACCGTTGCAAGCAAAGTCTTTAGCATCATACTAACAGCGATTCAAGCGGGCGCATATATCCTAAGCGGCATGTATGGAGCTAACCTGGCTATCGTAGTGATAGTGGTTATATTCCTACAACTAGTGGCCGCGGGAGTAGTAGTGATGTTGCTTGACGAATTAGTCCAAAAAGGGTGGGGACTAGGCAGCGGCATCAGCCTCTTCATCATGGCGGGTGTCGCACAGAATATTCTTTGGACCACTTTCTCTCCGTCGACAGGACTATTCGTCGGCGCAATTTCATCGGGACTGTTAGCTACTCCGCAAGCAGGAACGACCCCCTTTACTTTGGTTGACTGGATAGTCGGAACCAAAAACGGGTATTTCCCCTCACTAATAGGATTCATAGCCACCATCGCAGCGTTTCTGATAATAATCTACCTAAACGGTTTCCGCATAGAACTGCCCATGTCCTACGCCGGATACAAAGGCTTCCGCAGCAAATATCCAATCAAGCTCCTATACGTTAGCAACCTCCCCGTAATCTTTGCGTCCGCCTTGTTTGCCAACGTCTACTTCTTCGGGCAACTCATATACAACACAGCTAACCCTCAAGGCACAAACGTTTGGCTCAACTGGATAGGGACCTTCGGTATTCCTGACCCATCAGTCAGCAATAGCACTGTGCCCACCGGCGGACTTGTTTACATGCTCACCGCACCACATAACATTCAAAGTGTAGCAGCAGATCCAATCAGAGCCTTCGTGTACTTAGGTATCCTAATAGTCTTCTGTGCTGTTTTCTCACTCATTTGGCTCGAAGTCGGCGGATTAGGTCCATCAAAAGTAGCGCAGCAACTAATGGACAGCGGCATGCAGATTCCAGGGTACCGACGATCCGGAAGACCAATCGAAGCTATACTAAAACGCTACATTCCAGTCGTCACTGTTCTTGGGGGCATAATCGTTGCGTTGGTTGCTGGAGTGTCCGATTTCCTAGGCGTTTTCGGTTCGGGAACAGGTATCTTGCTGTCAGTAGGAATCATTTACCAGTACTACGAGTTGCTTATGCGTGAACGCGCAGCAGAAATGTACCCGGCCTTCAGAAGAATCCTAGGCGAGTAACACAAACGACGGCTACCACCAAACACAACTGATAGATGTAGCCGCAATAGCTTTCTTTTCTCATCCGCCCAAACTTTTCTTGGCTTGAACCAAGCAACTTGATAAGTGCCCAGTTAAAGGAGATTTCCAGAGGAGAAGGTTTAAAATGTTCTGCTGGCGTAAATTGTTCAACCGTGAAGTTGCTCGACACAGGAGACGTTTAGTTTGAAGAATAAAATCTTGATGCTTTCCATTTTACTTTTGGTAAGTGCAGCCTTTCTGTTCTTTCCAGCTTTCTTGGTTCAAGGTCAGACAACAGAAACAAAAATAATCTCTACTACTCCGGGGTCAAGTTCAGCAGGGGGCCAATTCAACGTTACCATTCAAGGCACCATCGCAACCCCAAACGGTACATTCATCATCTCATTCGGAGACGCACTTGCCGTCTACGCAACTGCTAATGGTACGGCAATCGGAACCAATGTGAACGTGAACATGGCGGTGCCTGCTCTTCAGCCTGGTAACTTCACGATCTCTCTTAGAGATGTCGCAACTAGTTCTTCTTCCGTAAAAAACTTCCATTTAGTTGCTGAAGGCATCTCAGCGATACCAATGGCTGCCCTACTGATTATGTTGGTGGCGGTCTCCATTTCGTTCCTCAACATGATTCTAAACCGCGCCCTAATCACTAAAATGATCGGCTGGCGCGAATACCGTTCTATGCAGAAAGAGATATCAGAATACAATTCGCAACGAATGGCTGCACTTCGCTCAAAAGACACCAAAATGTTGGAGAAGCTAAAGAAGAAGGAGTCACAAGTTCAAGCGATGCAGACAAAAATGTTTAAGCCACAATTGGTACTGATCCCGATTACCTTTATTTACCTGATAATTTGGCCATTCTTAACGGGAGTCTTTCCGTTTCCAGTAGCATACATTCCAGGGTTTGGACCTGTACCCTTCTTCTACTGGTATTTGATTTGTTCATTCTTCTTCGGCACTATCGCTTCCCGGATTATAGGAGTCACACCGATACAGTGATACATGTTTTGAGGAAGCAGAATCATGAACGGACCAGAGCAGCCAAAAAGCGGCGACCCCAAGAACCTAATTGTTTGCATCTCAGGTATGGCTGGAACCGGAAAAAGTACTCTGGCAAAGAAGCTAGCCAAAAAATACGGCTTAAGCTACTATTCTGGAGGAGATGCCCTCAGAGCGTTAGCAGCTGACAATGGTTATAACAGTCTAAGTAATGGCTGGTGGGAAAGTCCTGAAGGGCTAAATTTTTTGGAACAGAGAAAGAGAGACCCGAGTTTTGACAAGGCCGTCGATAAGAAACTGCTGGAATACGCCGCTCAGGGAAACGTGCTTTTGGACAGTTGGACGATGCCTTGGCTGATAAAACAAGGTTTCAAGATTTGGCTAACAGCTTCGGTAGAGAAGCAAGCGGAAAGAATTTCCCGAAGAGACAATATGACAGTTGAGCAATCACTACAGGCGCTTAGAAAAAAAGAAGCTAGAACGAAAGCAATCTATAAGCAGTTGTACGGCTTTGCGTTAGGCGAAGACTTTGCACCTTTTAACTTGGTTTTGGATACTGATCATCTAGGCGCTGAAGAGGTCTTTCAGGTTCTTTGCAAGGTTATCGACAACCTCGTCTTGGCTGAGAGCGAGAAAACCTCAAAACCTATCTCCTGCAATAACATCGATCTTTTGCAGAAACCGTAGGGTGGAATAGCCGAAAATAGTCTGTTGCCGTAGTTCCGTCTTTTCAAATAGAGGTTCTGCCTTTTTTCACGGCAACTTCTTCCAAGATATTTCGCATTTTGGTCGCATCCAAATCTTGAATTGCGGTCTCGCAAATAATAACCGGGCTCATCTTAAATTCAAGAATTACTTCCGCAAGTTTCTCGAATTCTGGTCCATATTCAGGTTCATCTAAAGTATGGTGGCGTCTTTCGCCGCTTCTGTAAGTGTATTCAATCTTGCTGAAGTGGCAATGCATGTTGCGGACGGCTTTTGTGCCCAACCTCTGCTCGGCGGAAACGGCGATCTTTCTAAAATCATCCACCGTTCTAAGTGCCCCTCCACTTCTAGCATGTAAGTGGGACCAATCGATAACCAGCTGCGTTCCCTCAACTTCTTGGCAAACGTCCAAAACCTCTTCAAGACTGCCAAACTGGCTATGTCTACCCATGGTTTCGGGTCCCAACATTACTTTTTTAATGCCAAGCGATTTTAGCGTCGATGAGACCTCTTTTAGCGACACAACGCATTTGTGTAGTGTTTCCGCTTTGCCGTTTTTCCCATAGAACCCGGCATGGAAAACCACAACGTATGCCCCCATCCACTCTGCAGCTTGGGCGCAAGCTATTAGTCGCCTTTGGCTTGCTTCAGCGATTTCTTTCTCGCCAAACATGTTTATGAAGTAGGAACCGTGCAGGCTGAGTATTACGTCGTTTTTTCTGGCTTCTTCGCCTAACCTTTCGGCGTCTTCCTTCTTAATCTGCGGAATCTGTCCCCACCGAACTGCCGCATATTCAAATGCATCAAGGTCTTCAGATCGAAGCAACTTTGGCACATCCGAGAGTTTAGCCCCCAATAATCTGAACATTTGCGGAACTCCCGCCGGACCGAAGCGTGGATGATCAGCCGTAAGTGTCTCCTCCATCTTTTCCTGTTCACGAGAATATCGATCACACTAAAAAAGGTAATTTGGAGACCTAGAAAAATATTCGCAGCGCGAATCCGAAGGTTGCTTAGTACTCTAACTACGAAACCCTCTTTCTATACGAGTTCGCAATCCTTTTTTGAGAAGGTTTTTCTGCTTCTTTTTCATTTCTATTTCCTCGAATCTAAAGTAAAGCTCCCCTGTGAGACAGCTTTTCAGGTCAAAAGGATATCTCTAAAGCAAAGATCTATGGGATTTTGTGATGTGGTCTTCAAGATTAACGATTTACAGCAATTTCACGAAGGACTTCCACCGGGAATACTGAAAACTAAAACAGCTGTTTTCAGCATCATGCCTTTCTTCGAGATGGCGTTTTTCGCCTAACTACAAACGCTACCCCTACGAAGCACGCAACCAATCCGACGGCAAGAGCTACCAAAAAATACTCATTTAGAAAGTCAAAAGTCCATTTTTGGTCCGGCGTCTGCGAGGCGGCTTGGGTGGCCGACGAATCAGTTGAGGTTGCAGACAAGATAGGGGAGGCTGAAGGAGACGGTAGTGCCGTCTCGTTCGGGCTTTCCGTAGGCGTTGGCGTTGGATCAGGTGTGAGACCTGGCCAAGGCGAAAAACTCGGCCACACATCAGCTACAGCTGCGTAGTCGTTCCAGAGGACGATTTTGTTGTAAGCATAAGTTCTGCCCGCCTGCGGTGGTTCATCATAAATAATGTCCAACTTGGAGTCGTATCTGTCAAGCATTATCGAGACACTTGTGCTTATCATAAACGATGTCATATCAGCTTCCCAAGCTCCCCAAATCTTGTCGAGTGGGCCGCGAAAACCGTAAGCGTATGCTTCAGGCAGTTGGTAAGCAACTCTTTCTGTAGCGAGGTATCCTTTTCGAGGGTTGCTCTGCATATATTCCCAGAATTCCCTTATTGCCTTGTAATGTTCGTTAGTTAAGACTCCACGCGTCCAGTCCTGATTTGTGTCCAACACAACAATGTATTTCGCTCCGTTATCATAGGCGTAAACTAAGTCATCGTAGAGTTTTTCGGATGATTCCATGTAGGGTGGGACCGTGTAAGTATAAGTGATAATAACTCCCCATTGTCTGTTCTGAACAGTTGCGGCTCCTCTACAGAGTGCCACATTTATCTGTCTACTATAGTTCCATCCGAACTCTGCGAATAATCCATCGTACCCGCCTTTGTAGTCAAACCAGTAAGCCGCGTAGTCGGAGGTGAAAAGAGGATATTCAAGGTATGTCTTCGCGCGATTTACATCTCTGAACCATGCCGAGTTGATGAACTGGTTCTCTGCATCGGTGTAGTTTGTTCGATTCATTGTTTCGACGGGACGGTATGCTCCACCGGAATCAATTTGGTGCCCGCCCGGTTCATCCTCGTAGGGATACAGAAAACCCATTAGATGGTTTCCCCAGTTGCTTTTGGTATAGTTGAGCCAGGCCAGAGATGTATTGCGGAGATCGGGGTCGATGCCCAGTGATGGTGGAAAACTCATGAAGTACATGCCTTTATCGTAAGCGTACTGCAGGGTTTCGTTGAGTTTGCTGACATTCATTGACATTGCATAAGTGCCGAGGACAAAGAAGTTCGTGTAGGTGCTTATTTGGTCGATTAGGGTTTTTGCCGCTAGAACGTCAATTGCGTATCCTACATCGATGCCTAAGTACACCTCTCGTGAATCCTGAGCATTGGCCTTATTCGACGGGATGACATCTAAGAAAAGTGGTGTAATCAACAGCAGAGAAGCTAGAACAACCGTGAGTTGCCCAGTTTTCATGTACTTTCGATTTCCACTCTGCCGCTTGTAACCTAATAAGAGTTTCCCAAATCGGAAAAAAAGGGCGAGAACAAAGACAGGTGGAGAATCCAAGAGAGCCCTGATTTGGCTACTTCGCGGTGACAGTTTTTGCTATGAATTAGCGGCTTGCGTTTTGCGGAGTCTCCGCCTAAGCATCAAAACAACTGCCGAGATTGTGGAAAAAGCGATTCCTCCACCTGCGATGTATAGGTAGTTGTTTTTTGGTTCTTGGTTGTCTATACCCTGCGTTTGACCGGGAGATGGGCTAATCGTAGGTATAGGCCAGTCCCTAGGCCAAAGGTCGCTTACGGCAGCGGGGTTGTTCCAGTAAACGACGTCACCGTAACCGAGAGTGTCGCCTGATTGGATTGCATCTTCGTAGATTATGTCTACGTTTGAGCCGTATTTCTGGAGCATTATGTTCACGCTTATGCTTAGCATAAATGAAGTCATGTCAGCGTTCCATACGCCCCAGATTTTGTCTTCTGGTCCGCGAAAACCGTATCCGTAACCTGTTGGAAGCAGATACGCAACCCTGTCTGCCGCGTTAGCGTTGCTCCGTGGATTTTCCTGAGTATACTGCCAAAACTGCTTCATAGCTTCGAGGTGTTCAGCGGTAAGGATACTGCGTGTGTAGTTGACGTCTGAATCGAAAACGATGATGTACCTGGCCCCATTGTCGTACGATAATACCATGTCACTATACAATTCAGTGGTTGATTCCATGTAGGGGGCTTGAGTGTACTTCCAGCAAACCATAGTTCCCCAGTCTTTACCCTGCGCAGTAGCTGCCCCTCTGCACAGGGCTATGTTCAGTTGTCGACTGTAGTTCCAGCCCAACTGAGCGAAGACCGCGTTATAACCTGCTTTGTAATCGAAATAGTACAGAGCGTAGTCGGAAGTGAAAAGGCGAAACTCAGTTGGGTAGCTGAAGGGACGAGTAAACGCAAATCCTGTATTATTGAACAGCCACCCATTGAGTCTGTTTACGAAAAAGTCAGAAGCCACCACGTGGTTTTCAGATTCGTTGAAGTGTGGATTGTTGCTTGCTTGATCGAGCTGCCTGCCCCCCATTTCATCGTAGGCATAGAACCCCAAAAACCGGCTCCCAAAATTCCTGACGCGCTCTACAACTTGTGGAAGGGGCTGGACGTTCTCGAAAATAATGAAATAATAGCCTTTGTCGTAAAGGTATTGGCAGAGGTCAAAGAGGTCATTTAGACGAGTAGTGTTGCGGAAGTCGATGCCATACGAACAGCCAATGATGAAGAGGTTCGTGTAGGGTCTCATTGTGTTGGCGAGTTCTTTGGTCGATGTAATATTGTCATATGCTACGTCGACGCCTACGAAGACGTCTGGCGTTCCATTCTGGGCTGAGGCAGTGCCTCCGAAATTTGGGCTTAGAAAAAAAGGCACCAGCAACAAAAGAACTATGAGAACAGACAGTTGCAGTTTCATTACGCTCAGAGAGTTCTGCGGGCAATCAGCTAATAATGGTTTCCCCAATTCAGCATATTATCGAATTAACCGATAACTCTTCTGGCTTTCGTTACCTTTGCTTCTAGGCGAAACCCATTAGCTCACGTATCGTTGGCACATGTACGAAGAAGAAAGCGTAGACAGCAATCGCCAACAGAGCAATTATTATCGCGAGCAAAGCGTAGTCGCCTTTGCGGAGCTTTAGCGCGTACAAGTTTGTGCGTTTCTTCGTGGCGCCCCAAGCGCGACTCTCCATGGCTTCAGCCAATTCCAGACTCCGCCTGATGGCGCTCACAATCAGCGGAATCAGGACGGGCACGTAATTGCGAATGCGTTTCATGAAATTTCCCTTCTCCAATTCCAAGCCGCGGGCTTTCTGAGCGTCCATGATAGTTTGCGCTTCCTCTGCCAGCACTGGCACGAATCGTACGGCGGTGGTAAAGGCGAAGCTAAATTCGTAGGGTACGCGGCTTTGCTCCAGCGCCAACCCTAGATGGTCGGGTGACGTGGTTAAGAAGAACACACTGAAGGACTCCACGAGTACGACAAAGCGCAGGGTCATTGCAGCGGCGTTTTCCCAGTTTGCTGCTGTCAGGGCATAACCTTGGGTGAAGAAATTGCCTACAACGTTGACGATGAATATGAAAAGGGCTAAGAAAGCGGCACCCTTGAGTGAACGAAGCCACTGCTTCTGGACTCTTGCCAGCAGCACGAAGGGAATTTGAAGCGCAAAAAGCACCAAAAGCGGAATAATTTGGCTGAAAATAATGCCTGAGACAAAAACGGCGATGACGTAGATGAACTTCATTCGTGGGTCCAGGTTGTGGATTGGAGAGGAGACCTTGCGGAATTTTAAGCCGTCGAAGACGCTTCCGCCTAACCGTTTGCTCATGGCCTATTCTTCTCCAGCATCTTGAGCAATAATTGCTTCGCCTCATAGAGGTCGATAATGTTCTTGGGCAGCCCCGGCACATTTAGCCTCGCGAAGAGCTGAGCGATCTGAGGTAGCACGATTGAGCTCTGTTCTAGTGCTTGGGGGTTGGTTAGCATGTCTTTGCCTTCGCCATCAGCCACGATTTTGCCTTCACGCATGAGAACGACACGGGGGTTACATTCCGCCACGAACTCCACGTCGTGCGTAACTATTACTATGGTCTTACCTTGCGTCTGCAGCTGCATGATGAACTGACGCAGGTTCTCTTTCTGCTGATGATCCTGCCCGATGGTGGGCTCGTCTAAGACGAGGACTTGCGGGTCCCAAGCTAAGACGGAAGCCAAGGCAACGCGTTTGCGTTCTCCGCCACTGAGCATGAAGGGGGACGTCTTGCGGTATTGAGTCAACCCTAACAGGTTAACTGCCCAAGTGATTCGTTGCTCGATAACTGCCGGTTCGTAGCCGAAGTTTTTTAGGGCAAATGCAATTTCTTCTTCGACGGTTTCGCTGAACAGCTGGTGATCAGGGTTCTGGAACACGAAGCCCACTTTTCTAGCCAGTGAGGCAACGCTGGTTTTAGTGGTTTCGACGTCGTCTACGAGGACTTTGCCGGATGTGGGTTTGAGAAGGCCATTAAAGTGTTTGACGAGAGTGGTTTTCCCTGCCCCATTTTGTCCCATGACAGCGACGAATTCGCCGTTCTTCACGATTAGCGAGACGCCTTTGAGCGCTTCGACACCGCTGGCGTAAGAGAAGTGGATATCCTCGACAGTAAGCATTAGCGCTTCATTGCCTCCTGCAGCATCTGTGCCAGTTCTTCCGACGAGAGGGGTATGACACCATTTAGGTTTGCGCCTTCTTTGTTGAGCATTTCGTAGAGTAGAGTAGCTTTGGGGATGCCGACACCTATGAGGCGGGTTTCCTCGTTGCTGAGGATTTCGCGGGTTTCGCCGTCGAAACGCACTTTGCCCTCATCCATGATTATAATGTGTTCCGCGTACTTCGCCGTTAAGTCCAATCGGTGCTCCACGAGAATGACGGTTAGGCCGAGTTTCTTGTTTAGTTCGTGGATCACTTCGAAGATTTTTTCTGCGCTCAGCGGGTCCAGAAAGCTTGTGGGTTCATCGAGAACAATTATTTCAGGTTGCATGGCGAGGACGGCAGCAATGGCGACGCGTTGTTGTTGTCCCCCTGACATTTCGTGGGGTGACCGTTCCCGTAGGTCGTAGATGCCGGTTAAGTTTAGTGCCCAATCGACTCGTTTGCGCATTTCATCTCGGGGAAATCCCAGATTCTCCAGACCAAACGCAACGTCTTTTTCAACGCTTAAGGGCGAACAGTTGGTTCTCTGGGTTCTGGAAAACCAAGCCTACATGCTTTGCCATTTCGTAAGTGGGGTGTTTGGCGGCGTCAAGTCCTGCAACGGTGATTTCGCCTTTGAGTTCGCCCTGATAAAACTGCGGAATTAATCCGTTGAAGGTTCGGCACAGGGTGGTTTTTCCGCATCCGCTTGGACCCGTGATCAGGACGAATTCGCCTTTCTCCACCTTTATGGAGACGTCGCTGATTGAAGGCTTTAGTGGCACCCGGGTATGTGTAGGTAAGGCTTTTGGTTTCGATGAGCGCCATGCGTTTGTGCCTGCCTGAAATAGGCACGTGGTCGGCTTCATTTAAGAGTAACTACTCAGGTTTGGTCTAAGTTTTCTTTCAGAAGCCGCAGACAACGCTTTAACCCAGTCTTAACTTCACCTTTACCGTTGACGCCTGCCGCCATTGCGTGTCCTCCACCTTGGCCCTGCAGGCTCATCACCCACGAGTTTGGCAATGTCTCTGCCAAGGTGGATACCTGTTTTCTCAGTGAACTCACGGGTGCATCGGAGGCTGATTTCTACACCGCCGCCTTTTTCGCCTGCAACCGCCGCTACGTGAGCGCCTAAGTCGACGAGTGCCCGTGCAGCGGAGGCTTCAAAGGCGCTGACGTGGCTAAAAGCGATTATCCAGTTGTCGATTCTAATACGATTTTGGCTCTTCGGCACGCTTTCACTCGGGCGACACGCTCAGAGAAGTCCATTGGCAACGCGAGCATTGGAGAGGGCTTCTTGCGCGTTCACGCCGCTGTCCACCAAGTCCGCGACTGCTTTGAAGGTGGACGGAGTTAGCCAGAACGAAATGGCGCGTGTCGAATGCCATGCCCAGAAAAAGAGCTTTTGCCTCATCGGGGTCTGGCTTGAGGTTTTGTTCTTTGTAGAAGCCGTAGACTATGTCGCATGTGCTTGAGGCTTCTTCGTTGGTAATGCATAGTTTGCAAAGCGCTTGGGTTTCGGGGTGGGCGATGTGATGGTCTACTACGATTATGGGCACTTTGGCTTTGCAGACTCGGTCAGCTAAGTCGTCAAGCTGCTGAATCGTGTTCGTGTCCAATAGAATGATGGCTTGTGCTTTTTCCACGTTGGGATGCAGGTTCACGTTTATGGGAATGTAGTGGAAGAGGTTCTTGGTGAGTTTGCTGACACCTCCCCCGTGCCAATTTCGATGTTAAGTTCTGGTCGTGACTTTTCTTGAGCAGACCCTGAAAAGGCATATGCACTGCAGACAGCGTCGGGGTCGCTGTTGTGGTGGCATAACAAAAGAACGTTGGCAGCGCCCGTTTCGTCTAGAACTTTGACTATGTCGTTGAAGGTCATGTTAGCTTTCTCAGGTGCGTTTCAATGGCATCAAAGGCTACTTTCACGGCTTCTTTCGCAAGTGCCTTTCCCTTAACGTCCTTCACCTCGGGCAGCAATGCCAAGTCCACCTCGACCGTAAAGCAGACTGGCTTTGCACCTTCTGCCTCAACGCTGATGGTCTAGTTTCTCTATAAATTTCTGATTGACTTTGGAAAAGATATGTTTTCTGGCGGCGTTCTCCGCAATCTGGCTGACGTCTTCGATTTGCTCATCCGTCAGCTCGGGAATGCCAAGGTCCACCAGACTTCTTCACCACTGCGCGGTTAGGATAATTGGCGGCGACTGTGACGCTGGGTTGAGGTCTGCCTGTAGCTGGGTTTGCAGGTCTTTGAGTTGGCTTCGCATTCGTTCCTCTTGCCTTGCCATAACTGTTTGCCTCGTGGCGAGGAGGTCTTTGCGTTCGGTGAGGTCAGCAGTTACTTTAGCTTTCTCTGCTTTGACGAGGAGGCTGCCTGCGGATTTGTAGATAACAGCATCGTCTGCAGTTTTCTGAAGTTCCGCCAAGGTTTGGTCGATTTCGGTGGCTTCCATGTCGACTTGTTGTTTCTGCTGCAGGATGGTCTGCAGGGTTTGCTGGAGTTGCTGGAGCCTCATTAGGCGTTCTTGAACTTGAGGAGGTAATTTGGATAAGTTCGTCACTCATAACATATTTCCTTCTACGCTGCCAAGGAAAAACACGCCCGATTAAATAAGCATTATCCAAACGAAACCAAAGAATCGAATAGTCAGGTTATGGATAACATAGCAGATTGAGAAGTTTGTGACTTAAACCAGACAACTGGGGTTGAAAACTGTCAATTTGTTTCCGCAGATTCAAAACCCTCTCCTTAAACAAAGGCGTTCAACGCCAATTTTCTATCTCCCTTTAAAAGGAAAGGTTTTTAGTGTGGCTTACCCATGAGAATTGGCGAACAGAGAAAAGATGTCTAAAGAGGTTTAAAGTTATGTCCGTATTTGCAGCTCCAGGAGCATACGATCGCGCAATTACCGTTTTCAGTCCAGATGGCAGACTTTTCCAAGTCGAATATGCCATGGAACTAGTAAACAGAGGAGCAACCATCCTTGGCATAACAAGCGCAGAAGGCATTGTCCTTGGCGCAGAGGAAAGCATCGAACCCCTTGAAGAAGCAGGGTACAGCTGGAAAATCTTCCGCGTCGACGAACACATCGGCGCGGCAATTGTCGGATTATCAAGCGATGCACGCATCCTCATCGACCAGGCTCGAGTCTACGCCCAAAGCAACAAACTAACTTATGACGAACCCATAGACACGGAAGTCGTTACTAAACGGATCTGCGACATACAACAGATGTATACGCAGCATGCAGGGGTAAGACCCTTCGGAGTTAGTCTAATCTTCGGCGGAGTCGACAAAACGGGACCTAGAGTCTTCGGTACTCACCCCAGCGGCACATACCGAGGATACAAAGCCACAGCATTAGGCGCAGGACGCGAAACCGTCCTTGGCATATTCAAAGACGAATACAAAGAAAACCTCAGCCTAGAAGACACAAAGAAACTTGCTGTAAAATGCCTTGTAAAAGCTCTTGAAGCCAGACAGCTCCCTCCAAGAATCAAAATCGCTGTTATACCATCCGAAACAAAGAAGCTGGAAATGCTCTCAGACGAAGCTGCAGAGGAATACATCAAGCAGTTCAGTTCGGCCAAGTGATCCCTTCATGAGCGAAAAGTTCACAATCGCACGTTACACAAAAGAAAATGAGCATTTTGAAGTTCTCGTTAAACCCCAAAAAGCCCTAGACTACCGCAACGGCAAAATCGCTGGCATAACCGATGTCCTCGCGGCAGAAACCATTTTTAGCGACGCAAATAAAGGCACGCGAGTGCCCGAAGACACCCTCAAAAAAGCATTCGGCACAACTGACCCACTTAAAGTTGCGGACGTTATCCTCAAGAAAGGGCAACTTCAACTAACGACGGAACAACGCCGAAAGATGGTGGAGGACAAACGCAGACAAATAATCGATTATATTAGCCGTCAGGCAGTCGACCCCAAGACGAACCTGCCTCATCCGCCCACGCGTATAGAAAACGCCATGGAACAAATCCGTTTCCCCATCGACCCTTACAGAAGCGTCGAGGAACAAGCTCGCGACATCGTCAAACTTCTCAGACCCATTCTGCCTCTGAAGGTTGAACAGATATCGGTCGGTACACACATTCCGGCGCAATACGCCCAAAGCGCCTACGGCTCAATCAAGGTGTTTGGAGCCATAAAACGGGAAGAGTGGCGAAGCGATGGCTCATGGTACGGCGTGCTTGAAATGCCTGCGGGCAGCTACGCCTCGTTCCTCAACAAACTGGGCGAAGTAACCAAGGGCAGCGGAGAAGCAAAGATAATCAGTTAACCGAGAGAATTTGAACCCACACAATAATGGAGGAAAAAAACAAACCATGCCAACATATTTTGAAGCAAAACAGCTGGTTACGCCTGGAGAACTCCTCGCTGAAGGCGAGTACCAAGCTGGAGAAAACACATACGTTGAGGCAGGAAAAATATTTGCCTCACGAATCGGACTCGTAGACCTAGACAACAAGAAAGTAAACGTCGTCGCATTAAGAGCATTCTACGTTCCCAAACCGGGCGACATAGTTATCGGTTCAGTCATCGAAGTCGGATTCAACGGTTGGACCGTAGACATAAAGGCACCCTACACTGCAATGTTGCGCGCGTCAGACGTGCTTAGCAGACCGTTCAAACCCCAAAACGACGAACTCAGCCAAGTCCTTGATGCTGGAGACTTAATCGTCGCCAAAATTGCCTCGTACGACCGAGCTCACGACCCGCAACTCACAGTCGGGGAACCCGGCTTAGGCAAAATCACACGTGGGCAATTCATGCGAGTCACCCCAACCAAGATTCCTCGAGTCATCGGCAGAAAAGGCTCAATGATCAGCATGATTAAGACAGGAGACGAACTGCCAAATTATCTTGGGCTTGAACGGTGTTATCTTAGTCACTGGCAAGAACCCTGCAGATGAAGAGCTTGCCATGAGGGCAATTAAGAAAATCGAAGATGAATCCCACACAACCGGTCTCACAGACCGAATTACCCAACTTCTAAAAGAAGAGAAAGCTAAACGGGAGGAAATTAAACAATGAGCGAAAAACATGAAAAATTAATCGACAAAAAAGGCATACGGCTCGACGGAAGAAAAGCCGACGAGTTAAGGTCCCTAAAACTTGAAGTAGGCGTCTTACCGAACGCTGACGGATCAGCCTACGTTGAACACGGCAAAAACAAGATTCTAGTCGGAGTGTTCGGACCTCGTGAAGTACACCCAAAGCATCTGATGAAAGCCAGACCGAATGGTTCTCAAATGCCGCTACCACATGGCTCCTTTCAGCGTTCCAGAACGCAAATCACCTGCCCCTTCACGTCGAGAAGTAGAACTTAGCAAAGTCATCAGGGAATCTCTCGAACCAGCATTGTTCCCAGAACTTTACCCACGCACAGGAATCGACGTGTATCGTGGAGGTTTTGCAAGCTGACGGCGGAACCAGATGTGCAAGCATAACGGCTGCTGCTTTAGCCCTTGCAGATTCAGGCATACCTATGCGTGACCTTGTGGTTGCTTGCGCAGCAGGCAAAGTGGAAGACACAGTTGTCTTGGACTTGTACGATGCCGAGGATAAACTTGGCGCTGCAGATGTTCCAGTGGCTTACATGCCAAACTTGAATGCTGTTACTTTACTGCAGATGGACGGTCATCTTGTCACCTGAGGAATTCGAGAAAGCAGTGAACATGGCTATGGAAGGCTGCAAGAAGATTTACGCCCTGCAGAAGGAAGCTCTAAAGAACAAGTACATGACTGTCAAAAGAAGAAACCAAAGAGGAGACTGAAGAGTAATGTCAAGCCCTAGTAACTAAAGTTCGACAAAGACAAATCGCTCAAACCATGGACACTGGAAAACGCATAGACGGCAGAACATTAACTGACTACCGAGAATTCACAATCGAGCAAGGCGTAATCGAGAAAGCCGAAGGCTCAGCCAGAGTTTTCTTGGGTAAAACTCAGATTCTTGTCGGCGTAAAAGTTGAAACTGGCGAACCATTCCCAGACACACCAAACGAAGGCGTCATGACCGTTAACGCAGAGCTTGTACCACTAGCTTCACCCACTTATGAGACCGGACCACCAGATGAAACCAGCATCGAATTAGCACGCATCGTTGATCGAGGAATACGTGAATCAAAAGCCATAGACACCGAGAAGCTTGTGCATTGAACCTGGCAAGAAAGTGTTCGTGGTCTTTCGTAGATATTTACGTGCTCAACTACGATGGCAACCTGATTGATGCTGCTGCTTTAGCTGCAATGTCTGCTTTGATGAATACAAAGATGCCAAACTACGAAATTAAAGACGGGGAAGTGAAAATCAAACAGGGTTACATTCAGTTGCCAATGAAAAGTCACCCAGTTACCGTTACAATCGGAAAGATAGGCGAGAAACTCATTGTGGATGCTGCAATGGAGGAAGAGCAAGTGATTGACGCAAGACTCACCATGGCAATCAACGAGGAAGGCAACATATGCGCTATCCAGAAGGGCTTGTCAGGCTACTTTACGCCGCAACAGATAATAGAAGCTTCGAAGCTTGCAAGAGAAAAAGCAGCTGAACAACGCAAGAAACTTAAATGGTGAAAATAGGTGCCGAGAACAAAGAAAGTTGGTCATACAGGCGGTTTAGGAGTACGGTACGGTGGCACAGTCCGCAAACGATACCTGCAAGTCACTGCTGGACTAAAAATTGCCCACAGATGCCCCCAATGTGGCTTCGTTAAAGTGAAACGCAAGAGCGTTGGCGTTTGGCAATGCGGCAAATGCAACTTCACCTTCACGGGTGGAGCGTACATGCCAGCAACTAAGCTTGGCGCAGTTGCGAAGCGTGCTGCGAAGGGCGAAATCGCGGAATCAGCCAAAACAGTAGAAGAAAAGAGCACGTAGCTTCTTTCTTTTCTATTTTGTTTTTCTTTTATTTTGTTTTGCTATAACGTTTTTAGGTTACCCCACCCTCTCTTTTTCCTAAGGAGTTCATCTTGTGAAGGCTAAAGCTGTGGTTCGTTTGCCACTCAAATCAGAAGTCCAGTTAACAGCTTTAGTGTCTGCTTTGTCTCCTGAGGTTCAAAGGCAAATCGGAGTTCGCTCAAAAGTAGCTCTGTCGATAGATGGGCGGACTCTGGTGCTCCTTGCTGAAGCAAAAGATACAGTTGCTTTGCGTGCAGCATTAAACGCTTACCTAAGATGGATACATTCCACATTGAATGTCCTAGAAGTTGTAGCTCAGAAGACTTGAGATTTGTTATTGTTGGAGTTAGTGCATATTCAAGCTTCAAATGGACTGAGACTGTTGACAAGCAGTTGGACGTTTTCCAATAATCCTCCAGATTTTCAGCATAGACTTGTCGCAAAGAAAGAGAAATTTGCGGGTCCATTATCGGTTCTGCATTGTGTTCGGCAAATATGAATATGAATTGGCGAAGAATCATCCGTAAATAATTGGTGACTTTTCCCCCACTTCGTTTGGTAGCCTTTAACTGCGAGATTATTTTTCACGCAAGGATTTGGGGATGTATGCGCATTGTGGGTCTGGTCCGAGAATATCGCCTGTGAAATACAGTGCCGTGGTTCGACATCCTCCGCAAATGTTTTTGTACTCGCAGACGCCGCATTTGCCCTTCAGATTGACTTTGTCGCGCACTTTAGCAAAGATAAAATTTCTTTGCATCCCATCCCAGATGTTCTGGAGGCTTTGGGTTTTGATGTTTCCAAGTCGATAGTAGTCGTTGTAGCTGCAGGGGATGGCGTCGCCGTTCTCCGCGATGCTCAAGAATTTGCCAAAAAAACATCGTCCGAGGAAGAAGTGGTTAAACCAGTTATCCCAGTCTGGCATTCCACGTTGCTTTGCTACGCGTGCGAAGCTGGGGTAGTATACATTGACTTCGGGCTTTCCTTTGTAGTCTCCGCGCAGATCGTACAGTTTGTTCCAGGCCCACTCGTATTGTGAAGCGGAAGGGCATACTCTGCGGTTGGCTTGGTCGTTTCCGTAGGGAATCATGCCGTGGTAGATGACCCATCTTGCTCCATACCGCTGGGCCAAATTTAGCACATCGGTGAAGTCTTTCTCATTAACATTCGTTACTGATTCGTTTACGTTTGCGAGGGTGTAAACGAGGCAATTGAGAAGGTTCTCCCGTGACAGTAGCTCCATTGATTTGACGGAAGAGGTGTATGCGCCTTTGCCTCGGATGGCGTCGTTTGTGGCTTCTCCGCCGTCGATGCTGATTGAAACCTTAACCTCGTTTTTGATTATGTGATCGAGGACTTTGTCGTCCAGGCGACGTCCGTCGGTGATAATGCTGGCTTTCATGCCGATTTTCCGCGCGTAGGCAATTATCTCGAACAGATCACTACGAAGAAGTGCTTCGCCGCCTGTTATTCCGAAGAAAGATGCACCGAACTCGTAGGCTTGGTCAACAAGCTTTTTCGCAGCGTTTGTATCTATTTCGTCGGAAATGGCTGGTTTTGCGGCAGAAGTGCAGTGCGCGCATTTGAATTCGCAGCCAAACGTGCATCTCCAAGGCAGAATGTATAGAGGTCCTTCTCTGTGCATACCTAAATCAGGCTCCAAATGTTATTTAACTCTTCACAGAAAAATCTCCGAATCCAACATTCCTCCTCGGTTCCAGCTGCCCGCGGCTGCGAAGGTTTTTGAACCGAAATGCCATAGGCAGTCACCAAGTCGTACAGTTTACGAAAAATGCGCTATTATCTGCCACTCAGTACCGCAATGCCTGCAGAGTTGCCCGAGCCAAACGCTTCGTCCGGAAAGGAGCCGTTGTCATATTCACGATAAAGAAACCCGAAGCCGCAAGTGGCTTAGACTATTTATGCTACCTAATGTGTCCCAGTTCTTTTCTTTCCAGTAGCATCCCAAAAAGCAGATGGACTAATTCTTCCACGGAACCTGAACGAATACAGCAAATAAGGCAGGTTCAAACCATTTGCACTGGCAGTAGCAGGAAGGAATGTGCCTTCTTCACCTATTGTGGAATTAAACCTGACTCTGTTAGGCGATCCCCGCGAGCAAATACATTGCATAGATCCTTGAACACACAGGCTTTAAAATAATCGGCGAATTTTATCCTGAGCGAGTTTAATTGCAATACTGCTAAAAACACCCACGGTAAAATAGGTGACATCCGAAGTAAACCGCTGACGAAGACCTATTGAAAGTCCAACAAGACGTCAGGGCTTTATCAGTAAAGGAAGGAGCTTTTCCTACTCATTCTTGCTCAGGAATACTGGTTCATCTTGTTTCTGCCTGTCAATCACAAGTCTGCCGTTGGCTATGACTTTCTCAACCAAGTTGACACTGAAGCTGTAACCCAGAAACCTGTGGTTAGGCACATTCAGAATTGTGACATCCGCGCGTTTACCTAACTCCAGGCTGCCCACTTCGGTTCCTCGGCAAACGGCGTGGGCAGAGTTAATCGTCGCAGCGGTAATTGCATCTGAGGGCGTCATTCGCATTAAGTGGCATGCTATAGCTATGACTAATTGCATGTTCAAAATCCAGTTACCCGCGTTGAAGTCTGTTCCTAAAGCTACCGGCACGCCACTTTCTATCATGAGCCTCGCATCTGGGTACCTGCTCATCATCATGCTGAACGTAGCAGCTGGAAGCAGCACACCGGCAACGCATTCCTTTGCCATTGCTCTGATGCCTTCAGCAGAAGAATAGTTCAAGTGATCCGCCGAGGTCGCACCGATTTCAGCGGCAAACTCTGCTCCTCCAAGCATGCTCATGCGGTCGGCGTGAATTTTCTGTTTCAATCCGAGTCGTTTTCCGCATTTCAAAACTCGCTTCGTTTGTTCGAGAGTGAACATTCCTCGGTCGCAGAACACATCACAGAACTCCGCAAGTCCAGAATCAGCCACTCTTGGCATTGTTTCTTGGGTGACAATGTCCACGTACTCTTCTGAGTTTTTCTTATACTCCATCGGAACTGCGTGAGCCCCCATAAAAGTGGGCACTACGTTAATGCAATGCATTTGGTTGATGCGTTTGATTGCCTCAAGAATTTTCAACTCTTCCTCTGTATTCAAGCCATAACCGCTTTTGATTTCCACCGTCGTCGTCCCGTATGCGAGCATCGTGTCAAGTCTTTCCAACCCGAGCTCCACCAATTTATCAACTCGTGTCCTGCGGGTTTCCCTTGTCGTTTTAAGAATTGAGCCGCCATCGTTGAGGATTTCCATAAACGATGCGCCTTCAACTTGCCTTTCTAATTCGTCTTCCCGTGAACCGGCAAAAACCAGATGCGTGTGAGGGTCAACAAAACCTGGGAGAACTGTTTTCCCTTTGGCACTAAGGACATAGTTACCACGAAATGCTTTGGTAACATCATGGGTTTTGCCCATAGCCACGATTTTACCTTCTCGGATAGCTAGGGCGCCGTCGCGGATGATTTCCAGTTCCCGCATTTGCTTGCCAACTCGGGGTTTCTAGCTGCTGCCAGAAATTGTAAGCATTTCTTCAGCGTTCACAATAAGAATGTCTGCGATTTCGCGGGTTCTGTTCTTTTTGGGGATATTGCTCAAAACGTTTAGTATCCCCCAACAGGTTCGCGGTTATCAGTTTTCTTTGGGTGCCGGAGAAAGTTTTTGTCCTCAGTTAGTCTTGTTTTCATTTGATGTGCAACATGATGGCTCGCCAAACTTTCTCCCCGCAACAAGCCGTTTGCTCTATATTGCATGAGCTAATATACGTTGCCTAAAATCGCGACTACTCCATCCTGTAGAATGAATATGAAGGTTAAATTCTTAAATTTCGAGCCGGCATCAAACAATAGAGAGGCAATCTAATGATCTACCGATCCAAGTTTGAAGCCCCCACGTGGAACCAAGTTTACAGCCTGCTGATAAAGCAAAGCAAAAGAATTTGCCTCGACGGGTTCAAACCCGATGTCATCGTGGGCATATCCAGAGGTGGATGGCTTCCCGCGCGTGTTTTGTCGGATTTGCTCGAGACTTCGAACCTTGCCAACGTCAAAGCCGAATGCTACATGGGCATAGGTGAATCTTCCAAACTGGCCAGACTAACTCAGCGTATTTCTGCGGATGTCGAGGGAAAACGGGTTCTTGTCGTGGATGAAATATTTGATTCTGGCAGGAGCCTTCAACTCGTCGTCGCACACGTGCTAAAGCAGGGTGCGCAACAAGTTAAAACCGCGACTTTGTACTGCAAGCCGAATGGCGCATTTCAGCCTGACTTCTGTGAGAAACAGACGGCGTCTTGGGTTGTTTTCCCTTGGGAAACAAAAGAAACCCTGAGGCTCATTTATGAATCACGCAAAACCGATCCTGCGCGGAGCGAAGAAGATTTTGCTGCGTTAGTAGCGGCTGGGGTTCCTAAACGGCTAATAGCGCGATTCTTAATGGAGTTCTCGGGGGCGCACACATGCTGAGAGGTTTGGGTGAATACGGAAAGTTCGTTGAAATCACGGGCTTCCGAGTGATCAAGATAGGGATCGCCAAAGGCTTTGTTAGTGCAATTTGCAGGGGCCTGCCGAAAGGGGTGGAGATTCAGCTATTCGATGCCTGTTTGGTTGCGTCTTGGGAGCATCTATTCTTCGCTGCTTTAAACGCATGTGTAGCGTTCCAAACTGGCCGAGGCGTCTCCAAGAGCCTAGCTGTGGAGACTGCTTTGTACGCTTCTTCGCGACGGCAAATCAAGAAAGCCCTCGAGTTCATCGGCGTGAAACCGGGTACTCGTAGCATTGCAGTCTTGGTGTTGGGAGATGATGCAGCTTCTGTTAGGACTGCTTTGTCTATTGTGACGAAGCGGTTTGGTTCCGAACCCGACGAATCCGTGATGGAATTGTCGGAAGAGAAGAAGAAACTCATTCGGAGCGCGTTTGACATTTCCGATTGTGAGCTCGAAGCGGTTTTGGCAACTGACCGGGATCGTGCGCTTGTCGACCTGATCATAGAGCGAATAGCCTTGTTGTCAACGAGGCTTTAGGTTAAAACATTTTTGCCTTCAGAACCGAAAGGATACTGCTTGGTTTGAGAAGAGACACTCCAGTGTATCCGCCTAGGTTTTCGATGAGTAGAATCCAATCGGGTTTTTTCAAGTCCACTTTGTTTTGGATATTAGTGGCGACAGCTTCGATGAAATCGCGGCTATGAATGTTCGTGAAGCGCTTCTCCACCGTTACCCGGAAAGATTCGTTCTTGCCCATCTTCGACGCGAGGTCCAAGGCTGCCTGCTTGACTTCTTCAAGGTCGGTGTGGACGACTTTTTCGATTGGGATTATCCTTAAAGAGTAGCGGAACTCGTATGGCTTCTCCTGCAAAAGGGTACGAAATTCCTCGACTGCTTCAACAGGTTTTAAGTTAGTTTTGGCTACGACAAGGCCTCGTATGCCTGCCTTGTCCACTTTTGGGTCTGTGTCACCCGTCTCTTTTAGCAGGAACGCAAGTTCGTAGCACATTTGGCGTTCGTTTCCACGCATTGTTGAAGCGAGCAGGTTAAAGTCGGAAAGCAATACACGACAACTCTGCTTAGGTTTTGTGCAACGAAGCTTATTTCTGTTTGTCCACTTTTCGGAAAGGAAAATCGCTGTGGGTCAGTATTGGTTTGGCTTTATTTTCACTGCCCTAAGGGGCTCCTAGCCGTCGCCTCACATCATACCCACTAGAGCGTTGCGGCGCTTGGAATTTATCCATTTTGACTCGGCGCGTCGGGTTTTATAGAAGAACCTGATGCGAAAACCCCTCCGGTTCCGTGGAGCCGCGTCGTAATGTACGTCATTTGACGAATGAGAACGTTTAAACCACGCCAGAGCAAGGTAACCTCACACAATCTACTTGTGAGGTGAAAAACAATATGATATTCATCGAAGAAGATGAAGAATGGGAAGAAGGCGAAGAGGAAGAGTGGGAAGAGGAAGAATGGTAAACTACATGTAGGCAACCTATACCCTAAAATGTCTTTTCTTTATTGAATGTTTCGCTGCTCATTTCATTCTATTGTCGATTTTTCGACAGGTCATTATTTATAACCCACAATCTGCCTTCATATTCGCGAACAGTTATGACCCGTATCGCCATAATGAATAATGACAAATGTAAACCCAAAAAATGTAACCAGGTGTGCATAAAATACTGTCCCATGGTTCGGAGCCGAGTGGAAGCAGTCAGGTTCGAAGGAAACAAAATCGTGATATCTGAGAAGCTTTGCAGCGGATGTGGCATATGTGTCAAGAAATGCCCTTTCAAGGCCATCAGCATTGTCAACTTGCCCGATGAGTTGGAGAAGGATTGTAGCCATCGCTTCGGCGAGAACGCCTTCAAGCTTTTCCGGTTGCCCATGCCTTCGCCTGGTACCGTGTTGGGTTTGCTGGGTCAAAACGGCATCGGCAAAAGCACCACCCTTAAGGTTCTCTCAGGCGAAATTAAACCCAACTTGGGAGACTTTCAAAAACCGCCTGACTGGAACACAATCATCCAGTTTTACCGCGGCTCCTCTTTACAAGAATACTTCCAGAAGATGAGCGAGGGCAACCTCAAGGTCAGCCATAAACCCCAATATGTTGACCGGATCCCCAAGGCTATACAAGGCAAGGTCAGCGAAATCCTTGAAAAAGTCGATCAGCGCAAAGCCCTCGACATGTTGGCAGAGAAACTCGAACTCAAGAAAATCTGGGACCGTTCCCTGGACATACTCAGCGGCGGCGAACTCCAACGCGTAGCTGTCACGGCTGCGCTATGTCGCGACGCTGATGTTTACCTCTTTGACGAACCCTCAAGCTACTTGGATGTGAAACAGCGCCTGCAAGTTGCTAAAGCAATCCGCAGCCTTAAAGAACTACAGAAGACGGTCGTTGTCGCCGAACACGACCTCGCCATCATCGATTATTTGTCCGACCAAATCTGCGTTTTCTATGGAGACCCCAGCGTTTATGGTGTCGTCAGCCACGTCCACGGCGTTCGCACAGGCATCAACATTTATCTCCAAGGATACATCCCTGACGAAAACATAATGTTTCGCAAAGAAGGCATCGTCTTCCACGAAAAACCCCCCGCTGCCTCTACCACAATCGGCACCGAGGTCCTCCTAAAATGGGGTACCGTGGAGAAAACCTTCAAAGGCTTCAAATTCACTGCCGAACCAGGAGAAATTCGGCGCGGAGAAATAATCGGTATCCTGGGGCCCAACGGCATTGGAAAAACCACCTTCGTCAAAATCCTCGCGGGTCTGGAAGAATCCGACGGCAATAAGAAGTTCGGTGAACTAACCGTCAGCTACAAGCCTCAGTACATCGCCGCAGACTATACAGGTACCGTCATGGAGCTCCTCATGAACGTCGCGAAGGAGAACTACACGAGCAGTTGGTACAAAACCGAGATCCTCCAGCCCATGCATGTGGAGCCTCTTCTAGATCATAACGTGATGGAGCTCAGCGGAGGCGAACTGCAGAAAGTCGCTATAGCCGCTGCTTTAAGCCGCAAAGCTGACCTCCTTCTACTGGACGAACCTAGCGCCTACTTGGATGTTGAGGAGCGCTTGAACATGGCGAAGGCGTTGCGCCGCGTGGTGGAAGCCCACAACCTTCCAGCTTTCGTAGTAGAACATGATGTAGTCACGCAAGACTTTATCGCGGATAGGCTGATGGTTTTCAGTGGCGACCCTGGAATTCAAGGAATAGCGAATCCACCAACGACGTTGCGACGGGGTATGAACACCTTCCTGAAGGAAATGGATGTGACTTTCCGTAGGGACTCTATCACCAGACGCCCCAGAGTCAACAAGGAAGGCTCTAGGTTGGACCTAATGCAGAAGGATATAGGTGAATACTACTACACACATGTACGGCCTCATACAGAAACCCCAACCCCTGAGGGCTGAGCGAATAAGTAGCTGGGAGAGCTCCAAATTAAGACTATTACGGCAAAAGGGGCGTGATGCAAGGTTAATTTTGGGATTGTAACAGTGCACGTTTTAGAGACGTTTCTCCTTTTTGGTCGTGAGAAACGGACGACTTTTGCCTTAAACATGTAGGTAACTTAAATTATAGGCGCCGACACAATGTAAGAAAAATGACTGCAGAAACGATCTACTGGTGGAGCTAGCGTGGCACAAACATTCGAAGAGATTTCGGCATCCGACTTCTTTTACAGGAATCGCGATATCGCGGGCTTCACTAACCCAAGCCGAGCCATATTTGTTGCAATCAGGGAAATTGTTGAGAACTCTTTGGATGCCGCAGAAAGTCAAAAAATTCCCGCCGATGTATTCGTGCGGTTAAGTTTTGAGTCTGAAGCGACCAAAGACACCCAAATCTACAAGCTTCATGTGGAAGACAATGGCTGCGGTATCCCGCCTCGGTTTATTCCATCTGCTTTCGGGCAGATTTTGTATGGGTCCAAATACAAGCTTAAACAGACCCGTGGTACATTCGGCTTGGGCGGCAAAATGGCTTTGCTTTATGGGCAGATTACCACACATCAGTCTGCCACAATAACGTCAAGTACCGGTGATACCAACAAGATTTACCAGTTTAAGCTAATGATTGACATCCAGCGTAACCGCCCAATAATTATTGACCGCAAGGTAATGATTAACAAAGAGGGATGGCGGGGGACAATTATTGAGTTTACGCTCGAAGGGGAATATTTGCGTTCAATGCCTAAGATTCTTGAATATTTCAAGCAAACCGCTATGGTTAATCCCTACGCAAACCTTACGTTTGTGGATCCGAAGGGCAGGCTCTACAAGTTCACCCGTGTAACGACGGAAATGCCCGAACCCCCCAAAGAAACGCTGCCCCATCCCTATGGTGTAGATGTGGAGCTACTTCAGCGGCTAATCGCGATAACAGACTGCACGAACATGCTTGACTTCCTGAGGCGCCATTTTCATCGTGTCGGAGAAATTACCGCCCAAAAATTCCTCGAGTTCAGCAGCTTAACCCCCTCCAAAAACCCAAAGAAGCTTTCTCACGAGGAAATTGTGAGGTTAACCCAGAACCTCAAGAAATACAAGGATTTCCTTCCTCCTGATGCCAGTTGTCTTTCGCCGTTGGGCGAGGATCTTCTTAGGGCGGGAATCGTTAAGGAATTGAACCCAGAGTATCTTGTGGTTCATCAGCGGAAACCCTCCACGTATGCTGGACACCCTTTCATAATTGAAATGGGAATTGCTTATGGTGGCGGAGTTCCTAAGACTGGAGCGTTTGTGGTCTACCGTTTTGCCAACAGGATACCTTTGCTCTATGATGAGGCAAGCGACGTTTCCTTCCGTGTGATAAGCTCCATGAATTGGCGGAGGTACAAGGTCGCGCCTGACATGCCCATCGCCATAGTGGTTCACATTTGCAGCACAAAAGTGCCTTACAAAACCGTGGGAAAAGAATTCATTGCCGATCGCGCCGAGGTCCGTCGAGAAATAGCAAACGCGCTTCGTGAAGTGGCGCGTCAACTGGGGCATTTCTTAACTCGCCAGGAACATGTAGACCGCGAGAAAAAACGTATCAGCATATTCTCAAAGTATCTTCCCCGCATTGCGCAGTTTTCAGCGATTCTGGCTGGGAAGGAACGGGTTCCTGACATTGAAAAATTGTTGAAGAGCGTGCAGAAGTATGGTGCAGAAGAAGAATAAGAGCAGCGTAGTTGAGAGGCAAAAGGAAGTTGTTAGTAGCCTAAAGAAATTGGGGACGGACATTTACGACCAGCTGGACAAGGGCATTTTTCCGACAATAAATATGCCCAGTCGGAGCACCGAAAACATAAACTACGATCCAGTTACCCGACAATATATCCTGGGTGAGCGAATGGTCAGCCGAAGCGCTCGAAACATCCGCCATGTTAAACCTTTTACCCAACTGGCTTGGGCTGCCATGTTCAGCAATGAGCTTACAACTAAGAAGAAGACCTCAACACTGAGAGATGTTTATTACTCTGCGCAAGCTTACGAGATGACCTTCACGGACCAACAAGAATCCAACAACATCATTACTGACTTAGAAACGGTTACTGGCTTTTCGCGTGAAGATTTCCATATTTTCCCTGAAGAGCGTTCGGCTATCTTCGGTGACCTAACAATTGGCTACACTGTCCCAGGCTACGAGGGTAAGCAGTTGAATTTGACAAGCCACCCCGACGGCGTTCTCATCGGTCCAGCCTTGACTTCATCCGAATTCATAAGCACCAAAGCCAACAAAGTCATAGCCATAGAGAAAGGCGCATTGTTTACACGGTTCATCGAAGAAAACGTGCACAACAAACACAATTCACTGCTCATAAGCTGCGGCGGTCAAGCACCTAGACAAACCCGAAGCTTTATCCGAAGGCTTAAAGAGGAATTGAATTTGCCCGTTTACATATTTACTGACGGCGATCCCTGGGGTATGCACATTGCCCAAGTTATAATTTCAGGCTCCGCGAATGCCGCGCACCTTCGTGACTTAAACACTCCAGATGCAGTTTGGAGTGGGGTTTGGGCTAGCGACATAATTGACTACAAGCTGCCAACCGATCCGCTAGATGAAGTCGATATTAAACGGCTTTACGAATTGCAGAAAGATCCACGGTACCAAAACGACCCGTTGTGGCAACGTGAAATCAAGACTTTCCTCAAAATCAAGAAGAAGGCGGAACAGGAAGCTTTCAGCAGATACGGATTGACTTACATCGTCGATGAATACCTGCCCAGGAAGCTAGAAGGAACGAAGTGAAAGCAACTGCCCGAATCAAGCGCTCTTAGCGAAAAGGACAAACCTTAGTTCTTGAAAAGCTGTTATCTGTTGAAGCCTCCCGGTCAACTTCGTTCGAGCCGTTTCTGGTTTTGGACAGGTGCGAAAGAAAAGATGACTTTCTTCACAATCCCCAAACAATAGTCAGCTTGCCCCCCCGATTCTGGAATCCTGTCGAATTACTTCAAAACGATTTCGCATTCACCAACCTCTCGGAATACGGTCACAAGAAGAATCATATTCTCTGCGCCACCCTACTTGTCGGCTTTTTCTGTCACTCAGCAAAACTGATTATTCTAAACTACAGTTTTCACAGTTTTGCTTTGAGGCCTGCCGCCATCGGTTTGCATCCCTCTCGACACCGCAGGCATGTGTGAAGGCTTTTGGCAAGAGAAATTTAAAATAGTCTGTCGCTTAATGTAGCTGTGCAACAACCGAAAAAGGACAAATGGATATGAGCGAAGAAGGAGCATCGTTCTGGATAACGTTAGCCGAAAAATTCATTGGCTTAATACTCATAATCTTGAGCATCCTACTCATTTACTTTACAGCAACAAGCACAACAGTGCTCAACGTGTTCACGGGCTTGTTTGCATTCATGAGCGCGCTGCTCTTGATAGGCGGCGCATTCCTGATAGTCGTTAAAGCTCCGGAGTAATCCGTTCTAGGCTACTCTCGTCTTTCAACCACTATACGGCTTTTTGTTGCCAAAGCAGCAATGACACCCAACGCCGCAAACCAAGGTGCGATGACCGTGCCTATGACACCGACAGTTGCCGGAATCTCTAACATTGTACTTCCTTTCTCATTTTTCACAATGATCCGGGTCACGTTACCTTCATGCAGAAGCTCCTTCACTCGGTCCATAAGATTGCTGCTTGAAACCGTGTATTCTTCTTGGGTAACCTTTACCGTGGGCGCACCGCAGACTGGACAGAATTTGTCGCCTTCTTTCAGAAATGCTCCACATTTAGTGCAGTAAACCATTCTTGTTCACTCCGACTATTGTACATACGGGAAACCTGAGCTGAACTTAAACTTTATTGACGTTTCAACCCATTAAGCAGTAAACGTTGTTTTTTGTGTTTTTTTCTGAAGTGTTTCCCATAATGTAAAAGTTGGGTTGAATTTAATTAGTTGTTTACACATTGGCGATATAATTCACGCGTGACGCTTCATGTTTGCAATCGGCCATTTCGCACTCGGGTACATTACCGGAAAAGGTTCATCTAGACTTCTCAAAACGAAAATAAACGTGCCTTTGCTGCTTGCGGTTTCAGTTATCCCTGACGTCGATTTGCTTCTAGAAATCGTAAACCCTGCGCTCTTCATGCATCGTGGCCTCACACACTCCATAATCACATACACCGCACTCATGCTTCCATTCCTCATGCTTTACCGAAAACAGGCGGTTCCATACTATGCCGTTTTGCTTTCACATTCCCTCATCGGCGACTTCTTCACTGGGGGCATAGAGGTTTTCTGGCCCTTAGCTCAGGATTGGTTCGGCAACAGACTCTTGCGAATTGGAGGCCCGCTTGAGGTGGCTGCAGAGCTGGCGTTGTTCGTGACCACGACGGCGCTCATGTTCAAATTGGGGGACCTGCAAGCCCTCCTGCGCCCAAGGGTGCAGAATTTGGTTTTGATCATCGCATTTGGGGGCGTTCTAGGTCCCATGCTCTCGGTAGGCGAAATAGAGAGCAATCTTCCGGCGCTTCTGGTGGTTCCAAGTCTGTTTTGGATGGCATTGTTCAGCTACTCGATGTTTCTGGGGTTGGGGGTTAAACTTAAGTCTCCGTCAAAAATTAATGACCCACCAAACGCGGATTAACACGCTTTCCGGGAAATCAATGATAGTTGATTCAATAGTGTGAAGAGAATCGATGTTGATTTTGACGAGTCAAGTGCCTAGATATTCTGGGAAGAGTTCAATTAGGTCGGCATTTGCCTTGGTCTGTGGTTGAGTATTTATTAGCCGTTAGCCTTATTATTTTTTTAAATTCAAAGCCTTCTTTATTGGGCTCTGGAACTGAAGGAGATGCATTTCAAAGATGCCTATTCGCCAACCAATCGTTTGCGTTCTCGGACACGTGGACAGTGGCAAGACTTTACTCTTGGACAAAATCCGAAAAACAAGTGTAGGTGCCCGAGAAGTCGGCGGCATCACCCAACATATTGGTGCAAGCTTCTTCCCTGTGGAGACCCTTCAGCAACTCATCGGTCCGCAGCTTTCTTCGGCTATGAAAGGGGGCATAGAAATTCCCGGTTTGCTCGTAATCGATACGCCGGGGCATGAAGCTTTCACGAATCTGAGGCGCAGAGGTGGCAGCGTAGCCGACATCGCCATCCTGGTCGTAGATGTTCTGCGAGGTTTTGAAGCCCAAACATACGAGTGCATAGACATTCTCAAAGCACGGAAAACTCCGTTCATAGTTGCGGTAAACAAGATTGATCGAGTGGCTGGGTGGAAGGCGCAACCTGACTCGTCCTTCCTTAGCTCATATGCCGAACAGAACTCTTTCACGAAAGAAGATTTAGATAACAAGCTTTACGATGTCATGGGAACGTTTTCTCGGCTAAAAATCAACACTGACCGGTTTGACCACATAAAAGACTTCACCCAGACTGTAGCCCTCGTGCCCGTAAGCGCCAAAACAGGCGAAGGCATCCCCGAGCTTCTCATGGTTCTCATTGGCTTAACTCAGCAATACCTAAAAAAACAGTTGCAGACAACCGAGGGTCCAGCGAAAGGTTCCGTGTTGGAGATAAAAGAGGAGCCTGGTTTGGGGTTAACATTTAACGCGATAATTTATGATGGTACGCTTAACAAAGATGACGTCATCGTTATTGGTGGGAAAGAGAAACCTATCGTAACCCGGATTAAAGCGATTCTGGTGCCTAAGCCGTTGGATGAAATGCGCGACCCGCGCGACAAATTCACATCGGTGGATTTTGTTTTTGCGGCGGCTGGGGTGAAAATTGTTGCTTCCGATATTGAAGGCGCCCTCGCAGGCGCTCCTTTATACGCGGTAGGTCCTTCTGAGACTCCTGAAAAATACGCGAAGATAATTGAGGATGAAATCAAGAAGATCCGCATTGTTAAACAAATTGAAGGCGTAATCCTCAAAGCAGACACGCTAGGATCATTAGAAGCTATTGCTGAGATGTTAAAGCAGAACAATGTGCAGGTTCGCATAGCAGATGTGGGCGATGTTTCTAAGCGGGATATAATTGAGGCTTCAGCTGTAAAATCTCACGATCCATTGCTGGGTGTTATCTTGGCGTTTGGTGTGAAACTTTTGCCTGACGCGGAAGAAGAAGCTGCAGCACGTGGTGTTCAGATATTTAGGGAGCAAATAATCTATCATATGATAGAAAAGTATTTAGAATGGGTTAAATCGCGAAGTGAAGCCAAAATTGAGGCGGAACTGGAGAAACTGGTTAAACCCGCCAAAATCCTGGTTATGTCCGGCTACATCTTTCGCAGAGCGAAACCCGCGATATTCGGCGTCGAAATCCTTGCTGGAACCCTCAAACCCAAGACCAGTCTCATCAGAGCAGAAGATGGTGAGGATGTAGGTGATCTCCAGCAGATCCAAGACAAAGGCAAAGCCGTACCTGAAGCCACCCAGGGCATGCAGGTTGCCGTGTCAATGGATAAGCCGACAGTTGGCAGGCATATCTTCGAAAAAGATGTCCTTTTCGCCAAAGTTCCCGAGCCAGACGTTAGGGCGTTTCAAGGAGTCTTCGCCGACAAACTCAACGAGGAAGAAAAAGAAGCCCTCAAAGACTACGTCGTGGCTATGCGGAAAAAGTCGCCTTTCTTTGACTTCTAGCTTGCATGATTTAGCCGCCGCCAACCGGCGGAACAATTGCCAAAACATCTCCGTCCTTTATCTGGGTTTCTAGTCCGTTAAAGGCTGAAGCACTCTGCCCGTTTATGAAGAACTGTAGAAACCCCTTAGCAGAGTCCGTTTGGGCGTCGAAAACATATTCGGCGAAGGATTTTCCGTAGCGAGTCGCCAGTGTTCTGAGAAGGGAGTTGACGGTGACTCTTTCGTCTACCCCGAACTGAACTATCTCCTCTTTTTTTCCTGTGATTTCTCTGAGAACTGTGAAGAAACGAACCGAGACCCGCACTGCCAGACACCTTCGATGTTATTACCGAAGCTAACAAATTAAACTTGCGCCACAGTTGAGTTTGTTAATCAAAACCCCATTTTGGGCATTACCCCCACTCCTTTTTCCATTACGTTCCAGCCTATTTGCATCGAAAAGCTATAGACTGCAAATACGTCCTTTTGGAATCTCCTATGCGCTAAGGATTCTGATCCAACTTCCAACCTGAACTTGAAAGCCATTCGATTGGATTTGAAGGCCCCTCAAGGTATGAGAGGCTCCTAATCTTAGATTGCTGATAATGCCAATCATGTCCAAGGGTAAGAATTATCTTATTCCATTTCCACACTGGAAAAATATCCAAACGAGATTATAATCGACCTAATCCGAAACGGATGCTCAACAAGAGAGGTTAAGGTTTATATTTCCGTTTGATTTTTGCTTAAATCCGATATAAACAGGTTCTATACTTAGAAATGGTAGGTTAATGGTATGGCATACTTAACAACAACAAACTCAGGACAACCTGTCCTGATCCTCAAAGAAGGAACAACAAGAAGCAGAGGCAAAGAAGCACAGAAAAACAACATCATGGCAGCACGCATAGTCGGCGAAGTTCTAAAGACAACGTTGGGACCGCGAGGCATGGACAAGATGCTCATCGACAATCTCGGCGACATCACAATAACCAACGACGGCGCAACCATACTCAACGAAATCGAAGTTGAGCACCCAGCAGCCAAAATGATGGTCGAAATCGCCAAGACCCAAGACGACATGGTCGGAGACGGTACAACTACAGCTGTAGTCCTTGCAAGCGAACTCCTCAAGAAAGCGGAAGAACTCCTCGACCAGAACATTCACCCGACGATCTTGGTAAGCGGCTACCGGAAAGCGGCCCAAAAAGCAATCGAGGTCGTGGAGAAAGTTGCCGTTCCAATCGATGTCAATGACAAAAAGGCAATGCTCAAAGTCGCGTTAACGTCCATGGGAAGCAAAGCGGTTGGGAGCGCCAAAGAGCGTTTGGCAGAAATCGCCATCGATGCGGTCGCCCAGATAACTGAACGGCGCGGAGACAAGACAATCGCTGACATAGACAACGTTCAGATGATTAAGAAAGCTGGCAAAAGCCTCCTCGAAACAGAACTCGTCCAAGGCATCATTGTCGACAAAGAAATAGTTCACCCCGGCATGCCCCGCAAGAAGGAAAACGCGAAAATCGCACTTCTAGACTCAGCCCTCGAAATCGAGAAAACTGAGATGAGCGCCGAAATTCGAATCCGCGATCCCTCACAGATGAAAGCATTTCTCGATCAAGAGAATGATATGCTTCAGAAAATGGCAACTCAAATCAAGGCTGCAGGCGCGGACATAGTTTTCTGCCAAAAAGGTATCGATGACATGGTTCAGCACTACCTAGCCAAAGCAGGCATCATGGCAGCGAGACGCGTGAAGGAATCCGACATGCAGAAACTCGCACGGGCAACGGGCGGAAAAGTAACGAGCAACCTCGCCGACCTTAAAGCGTCAGACTTAGGTTTCGCGGGCCATGTGGAGGAACGCAAAATCGGCGACGACAAAATGATTTTCGTCGAGAAATGCAAAGACCCACACAGTGTTGCCATCCTAATCCGAGCAGGCCTCGAACGTATGGTTGACGAAGCAGAGCGAGCCATGACCGACGCGCTATCTGTTGTCTCCGATGTGGTCGAAAACAACAAAATAGTCGCTGGCGGTGGGGCAGTGGAAGTTGAAGTTGCCAAAGAACTACGCAAATTCGCTAACAAAGTCGGAGGAAGAGAACAACTCGCCATAGAAGCATTCGCAGGAGCTATGGAAATCATTCCGCGTTCACTGGCTGAAAACGCTGGGCTCGAACCCATAGACATTCTGGTATCGCTTAGACAAGCACACGACAAGGAAGGCGGCAAAGACATGGGCATAAATGTGTTCACAGGCAAAATCCAGAACAGTATCGACAACGGCATTATCGAACCAATCGTCGTAAAAGAGCAAGCCATAAAATCCGCAGCTGAATCCGCATCTATGATATTGCGCATAGACGACGTAATATCCAGCAGCAAGCCGAAGAGTGGTCCGGGCGGCCCTGGTGGAATGCCGGGTGGCGAAGGCGAAGAGTAAGCTTCCCTCAACCTTTCCTTTTTTGTTTTCGATTTTGTAGAAGAAATCTATTACTTTCTGTTCGTGCTATTTGTTGCTGACGATGGTTAGACCTTTTGAGCAGCGATTAAGCAGGTTACGAGTCCACTTTTGAAGGGGAAAGTAAATTAATGAAAACAGATTTGAGTATGTTCGCGACCGCGAAAGAGTGCTCCGGTAGTATAGTCCGGTCAAGTATAGTGGCCTCTCGAGTCACGGACCCGGGTTCGAATCCCGGCCGGAGCACCACAATTCTGACTCAATCCTAAGTTCGAGTTTCGCGCGCGTTGACCGATGGCAGACAATTCGGGGTTTTTAGTAGACCCAGCTTTCGTCTGCGCGTTTGTAGCTGAGGACGTCTTCCGGCGCAAAAAAGATGTTCATTTCATATTCCGCATTCACTGCTGAATCGGAAGCGTGAACAGCGTTTTTCTGATTGCTTAACGCAAAATCGCCCCTCATTGTGCCTGGCTCGGCTTCTTTGGCGTTGGTTGCGCCGATGAGTTTTCGCATGACCTTCACTGCATCGTCTCCTTCGACAACCATAGCGACGATTGGACTTGAGGTAATGAATTTGGTCAGCTCTTCATAGAAGGGCTTTCCCTTGTGGACAGCGTAGAGTTTCGCGGCTTCTCCCAGTGTCACCCACGTTAATTTCAAGGCAACAATCTTTAAACCCTTAGTTTCAATTCTGCCTATCACGTTTCCTATCATTGCTCGGGCAACAGTTGATGGTTTGAGCATCACGAACGTCTTTTCGATATTCATTTTGGCTGTCTTCCCCTCTCCATATTTTCAGCTTAACATTAGCTTTCCCCGTTATTAGTTTATTCTTTTCAAATAAGCCCCCAAATACGCTCAAGTTATTTATCAGGGTGGATTTCATCGTCTGTGGCAAAAGATTTCTCGAAACTGTTTTAAGAACGATGAGGCGCGTATGCTCTAAGCGAACTTTCCACCTATATCATGGTGCACTTGGGAGAAACCGTCATGGCTAAGGCTAAAATTGTCCCATCAGGTGAAGGCGACGAAGACAAAGTGCAGCTGATCCTAAGTGCGGAGGAACTCCTCAGCCTATCTATAGACGATCTTTACTCGAAACTGGAAACTTTTCCTCAGGGCATTTCCACAGAAGAAGCTATCCGCAGGCTAGAGTTATACGGTGCCAACGAACTGGCGCGGGGAAAGAAACACAGCGCGCTCTTAGAGTTCCTGAAGAACTTCAAAAGCCCCCTAGTCATAATCTTGATGGTGGCCGGCCTAATTTCGGGAGTCTTCGGTGAATGGGCCAACACGGTTATCATTTACAGCATAGTCTTCCTCAGCGTAATTCTCGACTATTATCAAGAATCCAAAGCCGAAAAAGCTGCTGAAACCCTCAAAGAGAAAGTGACAACTACTGCCACAGTTCTAAGAGACGGAAACAAGAAAGAAATTAAACTCCACGATATTGTCCCAGGTGACGTAATTTACCTTTCTGCTGGAGACATTACACCCGCCGACGCACGAGTTATCATGGCAAAAGACCTCTTCGTGAACCAATCCTCCCTCACGGGCGAATCTTTTCCAGTTGAGAAAACCCCTGCGGCTGTGAAAGTGAAGGACTCCACGCTCTCGGAATGGAACAACTATCTTTTCATGGGAACTTCTGTCGTCAGCGGAACCTCCACTGCAGTAGTTGTTCGAACCGGTGGCTCAACAGAATACGGTAAAATCGCGAAGAAACTGGTCGAAAACGTGCCTGAAACGGAGTTTGAGCGGGGAATCAAAGGCTTCGGCTTCCTAATCATGCAAGTCACCATACTGCTTGTGCTTTTCGTTTTTCTGGTTAATGCGTTACTTCACCCCGATACCAACGGCATTCTACAAGCGCTCCTTTTCTCTGTTGCGCTTGCCGTCGGTTTAACTCCTGAGCTCCTGCCCATGATTATCACGGTGAACCTCTCAAGAGGCGCCATCGCGATGTCCAAAAAAGGCGTCATTGTCAAAAGGCTCTCCTCCATAGAGAACTTTGGCAGCATGAATGTGCTCTGTACTGACAAAACTGGTACTTTAACTGAGAACAAAATCACGCTTGTACTTCATGTTGATGCGGAAGGTAAAGACGACGACAAAGTTCTTCTTTACTCTTACTTGAACAGCTTCTTCCAAACTGGACTCAAAAGCCCACTGGATGAAGCCATACTGAGCCATGAAGGACAAGATGTCAGCGGATACCAAAAATTCGATGAAGTTCCCTTCGACTTTGTGCGCCGTCGGGTCAGTGTCGTGGTTGAAAAAGACCGGCAACGTTTTTTCATAGCAAAAGGCGCTCCAGAAGAAATCCTAAGAGTCTGTTCTTATTGCGAAATCGGCGGCTTAGCAGCTGACCTCGCTGAAGAACTATACAAAAAGGCTGAGCAAAAATATCTGGATTTGAGTTCGGAAGGCTTCCGAGTTTTGGGTGTATCTTACCGCAAACTCCGTGAAGAGAAGACAGTGTACTCCGTGAATGACGAGAGCGATATGGTTTTCTTAGGGTTTGTGGCGTTTCTTGACCCTCCAAAAGAGACTGCAAAGCAGTCGTTGAAACTTTTGAGCAAGGCCGGAATTGAGCTGAAAATCCTCACTGGCGACAACGAGCTCGTTGCTAGAAAAACCTGCGAGCAACTGGGCTTCGAAATCAAAGGCGTTGCCCTTGGAAATGAAATTGCCCAAATGAACAGCGACGCTTTGGCACGCGTGGTCGAAGATGCTAATGTCTTTGCTAGAGTGACTCCCGTTCAGAAAGACCGAATCATCAACCTGCTGAAGGGTAACGGTCACGTAGTCGGGTTCATGGGCGACGGCATCAATGATGCACCTTCACTTAAAACGTCTGACGTTGGCGTCTCGGTGGACAACGCAGTTGACGTTGCGAAGGAGTCAGCAGACATAATCTTGCTCAAGAACGACTTGACTGTTTTGGCGGAGGGCGTCCTTGAGGGCAGAAAAACATTCGGCAACACTATGAAGTATGTCATGATGGGTGTAAGCTCAAACTTTGGCAACATGTTTAGCGTCGCTGGAGCTTCTCTAATTCTGCCGTTTTTTGGTTACGATTTTTTGCCTATGCTTCCTATCCAGATCCTTCTCAACAACTTGCTATACGATTTGTCTCAGTCTACAATTACTACGGACAATATTGACCCAGAGTACGTTGAGAAACCCAAGCGGTGGGACATCGGCTACATCCGAAACTTCATGCTCTATTTGGGCCCGGTGAGCTCTCTGTTTGACTTCTTAACGTTTTTCCTAATGCTATTCATCTTCTTTCCCATATTCCCAAGCATCCCTCAAGAACCTCTTTTTCAGACCGCTTGGTTCATTGAATCGCTGGCTACACAAACATTTGTCATATTCGTCATTAGAACGCGTAAGTCTCCTTTCTGGAAGAGCAAACCAGGAAGACTGTTGACTTTAAGCAGCATAAGTATTGTTGCCATTGCGATAGTAATTCCCTTTACCTTCCTCGGTGACCGATACTTTAGTTTCGTCCCTCCTCCATTGTTGTTCTTTGTTTTCTTAGCCGCGCTCGTCGGAGTCTATCTGGGGCTTGCTGAGGCGGTTAAGGGGTTGTTTTTCAAGCGGCACGCATATCGCATTGAGCAAGTCCTAATCCCTAAACGACGGGCACTTTACTTGAGTAGGACCGCTCGTCTGGTTCAGGATTTAGCCGCAGTGATTTGTCTGCGTTTAGAAAATGAAATCTCTTTTGACAGCCTAATGGAAGACTTGTCGAGAAGCCTCAGTTACCCCATCGATTCGGACCAAGTGCTTCAGAACTTGCAGCATTTGCGGCGAGGTGGTTTAATCAGCGTTGACTGGCATAAGCGGTTAATCACACGGGAAGGACCTATGAAGGAGTATATCAAAAAACGCATTGTAGCCAGCGAGATGTGGCCGACTTTGCTGGAAGATTGGCTGAAAATTGCCCGCGATATCAACGACAAATACGGTGCTATTAATCAGGAGTACCAGGAGCTTCTGTTAGCGAGATAACGCCGAGTAGTTTTCTTTTATCTGTTTTTGTTTCTTATTGTTTCCGCTTTGCTTTTATTTACGGTTTTCAACTTCTTCAGTTCCAAGGAACTAAAGCTTTGCAACACCTTCTAGCGCGACCTGACAAAGAAAATTTAGAAAACTGATTAGACTGGAGAAGACCTTTTTAGTACTTGCTATCGACTTCTCTTTCTCTCTTCTTCTCGCTGTTGCTTCAGTGCCTGATTTGCCAGTGTTGCAACGAAAACCAAAGTGACCACCATCGCTCCGATGCCTATCTTGTATGTCCAGTCTATGCCAGAGTAGACAATGGCGAAGATAAAAACCAACATTAGCCCAAGAACGAGGGCTTCTTGAACGGTGTCCATGCCCAACTTGAAAAAACTCAATGTTATCGCACCTTTTTAGGGAATCACTGTTAGACCAATATTAATAATTTTCCTGCGCTCTTCTACTTTTTCAACTTCACAGTTAACGGGTCTTATCGTGATAGCTTTTATAAGAATGTAGAAGGAATTGTTTAACAACAGGTTGCAACGCTTCCAGCAAGAGAGAGCAATTGAATGCCCTACATTAAACGGATAGAGCTGAAAGGCTTCAAGTCATTTGGACCCCAGACTGTAAAGGTAAATCTAGATAAAGGTTTCACTGTAATAACGGGACCTAATGGGAGCGGCAAAACCAACATTATGGACTCTCTGCTTTTCTCTTTGGGCGAACTAAGCACTCGAAGGCTCCGTGCAGAAAATGCATCTAAACTAATTTTCCACGGATCCGAAAAAGCCGGCTTAGAAAAATCCAAGATGGCGAAAGTCATTATCCAATTCGACAATGCAGATGGTCTAATGCCTGTAGACACAACTACGGTTACAATTGGCCGTGAAGTTTACCGAAATGGACAAAGCGTTTATCGGTTAAACGGCAGAAGAATCTCAAGGACCCACGTTGTCGAAATTCTTTCAGTTGCTGGCATAAGCAGCGCGAGCCAGAATATCATCCCTCAGGGTACAATTACACGTTTAACAGATATTATTCCTCCTGAACGCAGAAAAATTATTGAAGACCTAGTCGGCATCGGGCAGTATGACGCTGAGAAAGCAGGAGCTGAAGAAAAGCTGCGAACAGCGGACATATCCATCAGAACCGCTATGGGACGTATAGACGAAGTCCAAAAGCGGCTAGACGATTTGGAGAGAGAACGCAATCAACTGGAGCGTTCAGGCTTTATCCAAAATGAAATCAAAAAATTCGAAGCCATCAGAGTCAGCCATGACGTCACCCTGCTGACAAGAAGATTAGAAGAAGCCACCGTTCAAGCAGACAAAGCAAAAGGCAAAGTAGACAAACTTAGGGAGCTTCGCGTTGGTCACAGAACAAAACGTCGCGAAGTCGAAGGCGAATGGCGAAGGTTAAGCTCAGAGGTCGTTGAGGGCGGTGGATCACAGGTGATGAAGGTCCAAATCATGGTCGGAGAATTAAAGTCCCGACTCAGCGAATTAACCTCAAAGATAAGCTCAGGGCAAGCCAGCTTGGAGAGCCTCAAACGCGTCAAAGAAAATAGTCTGCAACAATATGAAACCCTGCGCAAGGAGATTCACCAGAACCGACTGAGCGTAAGGAGGCAACGTGCCGATTTTTTGGATCTCCAAACCAAAATCGCCGCAAAAACAGTTGAGCATGAAACTTTAGCGCAAGAGACAGCCCAGCTCTGGGGAAACCTTGGCGACAACAGCAAGAAAACCCGTGAACTCGAAATGCAAATTGAGTATCACAACAAGAGGCTGGCTTTTCTACGGTCCGAGTTCTCTAAGGGGAAAGCTTTCATTAAAGCAAGTTCAGGGAGACTCCGCGAACTCAGCGCTAGAAAAGAAAGGTTCACCTCATCTTTGAGCGAGGTGGAAAAATCTCTGGCTGACCTGGACAAAGTTCAAAAAGATCAGAAAATCCAGCTTAAATCGCTAGAGAAAACCATTGAGAAGAGGCAAGGACAAAGAGAATCTGCAGAACGCGAGATATCTGAAGCCGGTAGAATCGCCAACTCCGCTAAGGAAGCAGTCATCGAGTTTGCTACACAACGTGATTTGGCCGAAACGGTTGCTGCGGAGGAAAAAGGCCTACGCACCATAGAGGAGATGGGTGACTTGGGCGTTATTGCTGGCATTTATGGGCGGTTGAGAACCCTGATTAAGATGGACAAAAGCTTCAAAAAAGCCCTTGACGCATCAGCCATCGGGTGGTTAGAGGCATTAGTAGTAAGGGATATTGACTCCGCTTTCATGTGTGCTGAAACGTTGCGCAGAATGAAGCTGGGAAGAATCAAGATTATCCCACTTCAAGGTGTTACGGTCCCTAAGCCTTTCCAAACACCAGCGAGAGATGGAATAATCGGGGTTGCCTCAGCGTTCGTTAAGTGTGAAAAAAGCTACGCCGTCGCTGCAACCTACGTATTCGGTGACACCTTAATAGTTGCAGATGACAAGACTGCGTTTGCCCTTTCAAACCAGGGTTACCGAGCAGTCGCGCTTAACGGAGATCTCTACGAGCCTGGCGCGTTTGAAGGCGGTTACTATCGTGCACCAATTGATTTCTCAGCAATAATACCCAGCGAAAACGCAATCAAGAGTCTAGATGAAGCCGTTAAAGCTCTTCAGACGCACCTCAGCCAGAGGGGAAGTGACATTGAAGCATTTGAAGAGGAAATTGCAAAGTCTAGAATAGAAATTACTCGCCTCTCGGAAGCCATTGGCACGTTAGACAGGGAAATGATCCGAGTGAAACGCAGCGTTAAGCGAACTCAAATCAGTCTAAAACGTGTCGAAAAATTTCGAGGGCGAATTGAAAAGGAAATTGAAGTAGAAAAAGGAAAAATGGGTCTGTTCAAGTCAGAAAGGGATTCGATTAGGAAGGAAATCGAGAAGCTGCAGATTGATCTTGGCGATCTGAGGAGGAAAACCGACGTTAGCCACATACAGAACCTTGAAGTCAAACGTGAAACGGTTGGTGAAGAGGCTAACAGTCTGCGTCAGAAACTCGGCTCCGTCCAAACCGAAGTTTCCACTTTGCAGTCAAAGTTCGACAATGTTCTAAGAATTGGTTACCAGAACAGCAAGATCCAAATATCCAAGCTTGACCAACAGCAGAAGAAAGTGGACAAAGACGTTCTGGAAGCCGTCCAAGAACGGGAAACGCTCAAAACGGAGCTTGCAACCCAAGAGAAATCGCGTGTGGAACTTTCGAACGCTGTGCTTTCTGCGAGGGAAGATTCAAAGAAATTTACTTCCCAAATAGACTCCATTGATGCGCAACTGCGGTTACTTGACTCCGAATTCGAGCAGGCCGAACAACTTTATAATCAGCTTCAGCTGAGCATCCAAACATCTCGTTTACAGCTTTCTCAGCACCAAAGCCAGCTCAAGCTTCTAGGTTACGAGAACCCGCTTGAAACGTCGCAGAAACAAGTTGAAGAAGCTCAAACAAGCATCCAGATGATGCGTTTTGAACTGGATCGCATTGGTGCTGTAAACCAGCTTGCCATAGCGCATTACGCTGAACAAATCTCAAGGTACCGCGAGTTATCATTGCGCCTTAACGAACTGGAAAGAGAAAAACAGGCTATCGTCGCTTTCATGGATCAGATTGAGGCAAAGAAACGTAAAGTTTTCATGGACGCATTCAACAAGATTAACTTCAACCTCACAAAGTACTTCGCTAAGCTCACTGGTGGTGGAAGCGCCACTTTGAAGCTGGAGAATCCAGAGGAACCCTTCGTAGGTGGGATCGACATGATTGTCCAGTTTCCCGACAAGCCAAACATAGTGGTGAGCGGCGCCAGTGGTGGGGAACGTTCCGTTTCTGCGGTATGCATTCATTTTTGCTTTGAAGGACTTTTCGCCCGCTTCATTTTACGTATTCGACGAGGTTGATGCGCACTTGGATGCTTTCCACACGAGTAAGCTTGCTGACCTTTTCTTGGATGAGTCGGAGAAGACGCAGTTTGTTGTCGTCACGCTTAAACCTGAAATGGTGAATAAAGCACAGAAAGTTTACGGCGTCTACGAGAGGAACGGCGTCTCAGCAGTTATCTCTGCGAAATTCATGGAGGCAGCTCGATGACTGAAACCTCGACCAAGAGACCATTCTACTTGCGGCCTCCAATCAACATCCTCTTCGACATAAACCGCTTGGAGAAGCTGATGCCCTGGAACGTGAATATTGCCTTCCTGCTGAGGCAGTTCCTATCGGAGATGGAGCGCCTCGGGCAAGTCGATTTCCGAGCTTCAGGCGTCGCTCTAGATTCTTCCGCGTTAATTTACCTTATGAAATCAAAGCTTCTGCTCTCTCTGCAGGCCCCTCCTGCGCCTCCTAAGGCACCTGCCGACTTTGTTCCTCCTCCCCTATTTCTGCCCCTTCGTCATGAGCTAACCTCGACCACCATACAACACTTGCTTGAGGTTCTTGACGAGGTGTTGAAGGGCGAAAAACTCGCCCTTATCGACAGGGTAATCGCGCAGCCAGTGCTACCTCAAGCCTCAGATCTAATGCCCCAGTTTGATAAGTTCATGGCGGAACTTGAGGCGCAGATGAACAAGCTCTACGCGCACCTTCTGGACATCGTGAAGGGAACAGGAATAATTCAGTTTTCAAGCCTCGTTAAGGAACTCGTGCGAATCGAGGCTGTCCGGACATTCCTTCTTTTGCTCTTCCTTGCACAAGATGGATTCGTAACGCTGTGGCAGGATGAGGAAACAGAGGAAATCTACATTACCGTGGGGAACCTAAAAGTTGGAAAACACACAAGCACCAAACCCGAACCCGAATCCTGAAGGAATCAGGAAGCCCGATGAGCAGCCAGCAGAGCCTGCCCCTCAGCCTACGGGAAGTCAGCTCGCTGAGATTGAAAACCAGCGGGACATTGAGGCGTCCGAGGCAGAGGAGCGGAAACGGCATAATCTGGTTCTTTTGGAGGCTGCCTTGTACATTGCGGGTCGCCCATTGGATGTTAATGAGTTATGCTCGGTTCTCACCACTCGGTCTAAGAAACGGACTGAGCAGTTTCTGGAAACCTTGAGGGCTGATTACGCTTCGAGGAATACGTCTATGGAGATTCTGCGGCTAAAGGACGATCGTTACGTCATGCAGGTGAAAGCCGAGTTTACGCCCCTCGTTAAGCGGCTCGTGAATCGTCCGCTGCTTTCCTCGGGTCCATTAAAGACACTTAGTTACATTGCTTACAGGCAGCCTGTTTCGTCTAAGAGAGTAATTGAGGTTCGTGGCCAACACGCTTACGGTCACGTGAAGACTCTCAAGGATATGGGGTTAGTTGCAACGGAGCGCAATGGGCGTAACATGATGCTCAAAACAACCGATTATTTTGCCGACTACTTTGGGTTAACGATGGACCCGACATCCATGAAGCGAGATCTGAAACGCATATTCGGTGAAGCTCTAAAGGATGACTTGCAACCTTAGCAACGGATACGTTTATATTTAAAACCTCGGTTCTAACTGGAACACTTAAAATTAGCAGTCAAAAAAGGGAAAATCAAATGTCAGTTTGGCATGGTAACCTACAAAAGAAGAAACGCTCTGGCGGCAGAAAACCCATGAGCCGCGGCAAGAGAAAGTTTGAGCAAGGCACATTTGCAGCTGAAACCACGCTGGGAGGGCCCAAACGAAAATGTACCCGGGGCTTTGGCGGTAACACCAAAATAAAAGTCTTGGCAGACAAGTACGCATCAGTTACAGACATTAAGAGTGGCAAAACCGCGAAAACAGAGATTCTGCGCGTTGTCCGCAACCCTGCGAATGTGGACTACAATCGAAGAGGAGTTATTACAAAAGGCGCAGAAATCGAAACTGGCTTGGGTATGGCAAAAGTTACGAGCCGACCAGGCAACGACGGCGTCATAAACGCTGTTTTGACAGCCGCAAAAGCAGAAAAAGCCTAACCCCGCATCTTCTTTCTAATCACTTTTCGATAGCGTCGTCTTTCAATATGCCTGAATTTACTTGTTTTCATGAAACGCTATGTTTCGAAAACTCTGATTCGGACCTTGCTTTTTACCTCTCTCTCACATTTGATGGCTGGCAGGAATAAACTATGCTTGCGAATCCCAGCAATTGGGACTGAAAAGAAAGCGGGCTATTATTACTGTTTGGGTCCTTCGTTGCGTGCTTTCTGAAGTTGTTTGGCGATTCGCCTTATTATTTGTTCTTTTGAGACTTGTTTTTCAACAAGTAGCATTCCCTGTTTACTCCATGGTGCTTTGGGGTAGCCTTTCTCTGGAACGAGTTCGTGTTCTAACCTGAGTTTTGTGGTGGCTTCCTGAATTTCTGCCATTCTCGGAGAAGGCACGCCGGCGTTCTCGGCTACACGTCGTCCTTCGGCTCGGGTTTTGTTGGTGTCAAAGTATGCTGGCCAAATTATGAATTTTTCTTGTTTTCGCATTCCGTTTTTCCTCTCGTTTATTTATGAGCGTAGTAGACGGTTATTTTTTCGGCAACGGTGTCTGCTCGCACGAATCCAAATCTTTCAAACTGTATGACGGTGTCTGGCTTTAACTTTTTACAGGCGCTTTCCGCGAAACCTTCAATAGTTGATGCATCCTGCATAACTGCGGTACAGGGGTATTCTTCGCCTAAAGGGATCCATTGAATCAGCTGCGCCTTGGTTTTCCTCACGTCCTCGTAAGATTCGCTCAAGAAAGTGGCTTCGGCGCCCTTAACATTTGCAGTTTCGACTCTAACATTGAAGAGCTCCATGAGCCTAACTATTTTTCCTTGCTCCATATTGGAGGCATCCCTCTTCGTAATCCAGAACGCAGTCCTTTTGTCATTCCCACTCGAAGTTATGGTGTATTGTCTGAATCCTCCCTCGAGTTTGTCGGGGTGGAGCGGAAGTTTCACCGTGAACTTTTTTGGCACGCTTTTCACGGTCAGCTTTATTGGGTCGGCAACGAAGAAGTACCTGTCAGATTGAGGGTCGAGGATTTTACGATTGTACGAATACAGGTTCTCCCAACTCAACGTGACGTCGGCAGGTTTGGGTCCAACATCAACTATCATCTTCTTTATCGCTTCAGGGGTTATTCCACGCTTTCGAAGCGCCGTAAACGTCGCTAACCGGGGGTCATCCCAACCCGCGAATTCGCCGCTTCTTACGCCTGCTACGATTTTGGATTTACTCAAGAATGCGCCTGTAATCTTTAGTCTACCGTAGTGAATCGCTTGTGGATAATCCCATTCTAGGTGCCTGTACATGAATTCTTGGCGGACCCCATTGGTGAGGTGTTCTTTGCCGCGGATAATGTGTGTTACGCCCAACAGATGGTCGTCTAAACCAGCGGCCAAATTGTATAATGGCCAAACACGATACTTCGTGCCGACGCGAGGGTGCGGGTACTTCTCGCTATCGATGATTCGGAGGGCAGGCCAATCCCGGACCGCAGGGTTGGGGTAGTATAAATCTGTTTTCACGCGGACCACTGCTTGCCCTTCAGTGTAGCTGCCGTCGAGCATCCTGTTCCACCGTTTCAGATGCTCTGCAGGCAGCAGTTTACGGCAAGGACATGGTTCCATCGCGATAATCTTCTTTCGGAATTCGTCGGGCACGCAGGTACAGACATAGGCGTTGCCGTCTGCGATTAGTCGCTCGGCGTATTCATAGTAAATGGGAATTCGTTCACTCTGAATATATTCTTCGTCGACTTTGCATCCGAGCCAGCTAAGATCTTCCCTGATTTTTGGGTAAAACTCTAACCCTGGGCGCTTCACCTTCGGGTCAGTATCCTCAAAACGCAGAATAAATTTTCCTCTGTAAATTCGTGCGTATTCGTGGCTAAGCAAAATCGCTCTAGCGGAGCCAAGGTGTAGGACGCAGTCGGGGTTTGGTGAAAAGCGCGTTACAATCTGCTTGTATTTGTCAGCGTTTGGCAGCGGGGGAAGGTGCTTCTCTTCCTCAACTTTCTCTTTTTTCTGAGTTTCAGGCCACTTCTTTGCTACGATCCGCTTCTGCTCATCCATGGAGAGACAGTTCACTTCAGCTAGAACTTTATTTACTAAGGTTGTCAACTCCTTGGCTCGCGTTCGCAGCTCGACTTTTTCTCCCAGAATTTTCCCAACAATTGGACCGGCTTGTGCTTTGCCTTCGTATTGAACTGCGTTTAACAAGGCAATTTTTCGAATAAGTTCTCTAAGTTCCCCATTTTCTCCAAGCATGAATGTTTGCGCTCGTAAGGTTAGATATTTCTCTTAATCAAGAATTCTGCGAAGGCTTTTAATTTTTCCTTGCCTTCCGACGGTTTGAGTAATTTAGCGACTTCTTTCCAGCTTTCCTCAACCAAATAATCAGCTTTCTTATTCACATACTCAAACGCGCCGTATTTCTGCATTATAACTGTCGCTTCATTGCGCAGTTCTTGGTCAGAAGTGTGCATGTTAAGGATTTCGATAAGTCGTTTTCTTTCCGTTAGTTTGGCTACTTTGAGTGTGCGTATAACCATTAGGGTCCTCTTGCCCTCGGTGATGTCCTGTCCCAAGCCACCCTTCTTCTTGGCGAACTCGGTGCCCGTCAGATCCAAAATGTCATCCTTCATTTGAAACGCGACGCCTATGCTTTCCGCGAAGGTTCCCAGTTTCCTTATCAGATCCTTGTCTGCGCCTGAGAGAACCGCCGCGATTCTGGCTGCCATTCGCGCCAGCGTGCCCGTTTTGTAGGCGCACATCTGCAGGTAGTCTTCTTCACCTATCTCGTCAGCGTTGGCGAGTCCACGATGCCACGCAATGTCCATACCCTGTCCGATGCTGAGGTTAATCATTTCTTGTACGTAAACCTCATAGACGTCTCGCAGCTGCTCGGCGGGTATCTGGTCTTTCTTATTCATTAGCGGAACCAGCGGTAAGTAATACATTGCGTTTCCCGCGTTCACTGCGATGTCTAGGCCAAAGATTTTGTAAGTGCATGGTTTTCCTCTTCGAATTTCTGATGAATCCTCTATGTCGTCAACAACCAAAGTGCCATTGTGAACAACTTCTGGGATTATGGCGAAGTCTAAGCAGAAATTCTCCCCCTTTCCCAATGCCTCACAGATAAGCAGGAACAGCGCCGGGCGCCAGCGTTTTCCTCCACGGTCCAGCATTTCCCAGATTGGCTCAGCAATCGCTTTGTTTATTGTCTCGATGTTGCAACAGTATTTAGGTGGATCCACTTGGAAAAGGATAGCGTCCTTCTTGAATCTTCGGGGGATGTATTTCTCTATTGTTTTATCTATTAAGGGGGCTTTTTCGGCAAGGTACTTTTCGATGTCCAACGCTTACCTTGCTCCTCTTCTGGCGTAGCCTTCAACGTTGAAGCCTCGGGTTTTGAGCCACTTGCCCGTTTTCCCTGTGATCACCAGAGGCGTCATAGTTAAGCGGTCCACTTTTTCTGCGCCCACAAGAAACATCACATTCCTCAGCTCTTCAATCAAAATCGAGAGAAGATTCTGGGTTTCCGCAGCTCCTTTAGTCGCAGTTAGCAGGACCGGCTGGGATAGACTCGCTAAACATGCTCCAAGAGCCAACGCCTTAGCTGACTCGCAGCCATCTCGAATTCCACCTGAGGCAATAACCGGAATTTTCACCGTTTGCGTTACTTCGGCAAGACTGAAAGAAGTAGGGATGCCCCAATCCCAGAAAGCTTCTCCAAGATATCGTTGAATGCTGTTTTCCTTTTTCTCAGTCCGGTAGTATTCAACTGCGGCGAAGCTTGTTCCACCCAAGCCTCCCACATCTAAGGCTTCTACACCTGCCGCTTCAAGCTTTTTCGCTTCTTCCCAGGATATACCTGAGCCTGTCTCTTTCACAATAATTGGGACATCTAGTTCGCCCGTGATTTCCCCTATTTTTTCAAGGACACCTTCGAAGTTCGTCTGCCCTTTGGGCTGAATTGTCTCCTGCAACGCGTTAAGGTGAATAGCCAACGCGTCCGCTTGAATCATCTCCACGGCTTTCTTCATCTCTTTTACTCCGTACCCGTGGACAAGTTGCACTCCGCCAATGTTAGCTATCAGGAACGCGTTTGGCGCTTTTTTTCTTGCAACTGCAAATGATTTGGCAAGTTTTGGATTTTCTATGGCTGCTCTTTGGCTTCCGACACCCATGCCAAGCCCTAAAGTCTCGACCGCCTGGGCTATGTTAATGTTAATTTTTTCAGCTTCCGCCGTTCCCCCCGTCATAGCTCCAACGATGAAGGGGGCTTCAAACTTGTGTTCAAAAAGGCATGTTGACAAATCAATTCTCTGCTTGTCTATCTCGGGCAGGGCTTTGTGAACGAAGTTGACGTCTTCGAAGCCCGTGGTGGCTTCTCTAGCTTGGGCTTTTTCGTTAAGGCAAATTCTTATGTGATCCGATTTGCGCCGTCGCGTTTCCTCAGCCAATTCTAAACCTTCTCGATTATGGTGCCCTCTATCTTCTCACCCGTGAGTCCCCTGAGCACGCGGAGGTTTCTTGTGGCGTTGATTATTTGCACTTTGACTCCGGCTTCGACAGCTGGAATTAATTCTGCTACTTTGCCGGCCATGCCACCTGTGACGTCTGTAGTTTGTGATTTGCCGATTTTGGCTTGAACCCTCTTGAGCTGGTCCAAATTCAGGCGTAGGTATGGCTTTGCATTTGGGTCAACTTTGGGGTCAGCTTCGTATAAGCCATCAGTGTCGACTCCTATGACGATTTTCTCTGCTTTCATTTTGACAGCCAAATAGGCGACTAGTTGGTCTCCAGAGAGGACAGTGAACCCCATTCTTTCGTCTAGTACTGCGTCGCCATAGAGAACTGGTGTGAAACCCATCTTCATCATTTTTTCCAGAACTTGGCTTTCGCATCCTTTTATTCTGCCATTTTCTGTCACGAAGCAAGTTGAAGGTGCGTAGCTGACTGCTGGGATTTCGTGCCAGATGAGTGCGTCCATTAGCAGGCCGTTAAGGACCGTCATTACGTGGTGTGTCTCAGCAAAACCCAGTTTTTGTGTGGGCTCTTTCAATCCTTCCTTTATACCCCATTTCATCGCGGTAGGGTGACCGAAACTGCCCCCTCCATGCACGATCACGAGGTTATCTATATCTGCACGTTTTATTTCTTCAGCTATGCGATTTATTTGGTCGGTCTTGGCGGCTAATTCACCGCTTTTGTCGGTTATGACGGATCCGCCGATTTTGAGGATTATTGGTTTTGCCGCGTTCATCTTTTTGCACTCCTTACCTTGAATATTAAGGGACTTATTGAAAAGCCTTACTTGAGAGAAAGAGACGCGTTTGCTTTGTCGTTGACTGAACTGACATTTCAGTTGCGCTTCTGCTTATGATGCTTCTGATTTCTGGAAGCAACTTCGGTCTTTGGTCGTTTCTCAGAGGACAGTTATGGCGCCGTTCTCTATGCGGACTTTGTCGCCAGTTTTAATTTTTGTGATGTCGACTTTGTCTACGCAAGGTATTTCACTGATTATTGCTCCGACTGCAACGATGGTCTCGCAATCCCGGTTCACCATACCTGATGGTGCCACACCGTTTTTCTTCAACCTGTACAGAGTGTACGAACCCACGGTGGAGCCTTTGCCCTGAGGGAAAACAAGAATTTTTCCTTTCACGCTTATGCCCTGGAGTTCATGCCCCTTCTCGATGACAACACCGGTGTTGGGGTCGACTCCCCCGTAGAATGAGATTGGCTGCGTCGTCGTTAACGCTTCACCTTGGGCTTTTCCTTTATAGATTATTCTGCCATTTAGCTGTTCCATTTCCCAGTCACCGCTGCTTTTACGCATTCTTCCATGCTTCCCATCTTGGTCTTCATGAGATTCTGCCTTGAGTAGAAGCATCCCTTCGCTGAAGTTGTCGCCAACGCCTTAAACCTGCCCTTCAGCGGGGCAACAGCCATACAGGTGTCGCATGCAAACTTTCCTCCCGCCGCCTCTATAACAGCTGTGTAGCCGCCCTTATCCGCGAGCTGCTTTGCCGTCCGCGAGGTCGCAACCCATAGCTCAGTGTTCTTGGCGACTATTTTGCCTCTCAACAAGTCGGCAATCTGCGCGATTTCTTTGATGCTGCAGTGAGGGCAGCCGACGCAGACGAAATCGATATCGTTGACTTCGTCGTTTATGTTGTCATAGGCATTTTTGATGTCGCCTTGTTCAATAATTACAGTCTCCTTTGGTGTTTGTACGATTTCGGAGCCGGGCGTGATGTCTTTAATATAGAAGAGCGGTTTGGCGCCGTAAGTTACGACGGATGCGCAGAAGCTTTTCAAGTGGTCGGTGTCGGCTTCTTTGATGCCAGTTATGTAAGGTATTTTGTTTTCCGCCTTCTTGCCTATAGCGTAACCTAACGCCCCCCAATCGGAGAGCTTTACCAAGTTAGCCTCTACCTTAACGTGGATGTCTGGTACTCGGTTCTCGTTCAGGTGCAATCCGTAGCAGGGTGTTTTCCCCACGAAAGCTGCTGCCAACGCGGATGGTCCGCCTTCACGATTAGTTTTCGCGCCCAAAACACTATTGGCAAACGTTACAGCTGAGCTTTCCGACCACGCGACATGTTCTCCGTATCTAGGCAGGTTGCCGATGAGATAGGGGGTGCAGGTGCAGCTAATGAGTATGCCCATACGCTCAAAAGCGTCGATTACCTGGTTCTGTTTGGTTGCGAACTCTTCACCAATGCCCAGCGATTTCCAGTTTTCCAGGTCCATACCCGCTGGATTTAGTGTGGTCAAAACGCGGACTCTACCGTCTCTGGCCAATTCGTTGAGGAATTCGAGTCCTGCGTCTCCAAGGTTATGGTAGGAAACGCCTGCGACTTGCACCGAGCCGACTTTGATTAGGCTTTCTGCGCCGAATATGTCGCCTAAGGCAACAAGTATCTCCATGCTCTTGCGTACGGCATAGCCTTCCTTGCCGTCGAGCATTGCTTGCTCTTGCTTAGTCAACTTCATTTTTTATCACTGTCTTTATATCCTGTGCTGTACGCCCATTCTCTCATTTTTTCGCCAAGCCTGGGGTCATTAGTGCGCAAACGAAGATAAGCAATGATGAAGTTTGCGTGTACATGTCCTAGTCCGACGTCTGATTTAAGCCATTTCAGAAGCTGCGCGTGAGTTGCGACAATCTTGCCTTCTTTTACAAAATCCAATTTGTTGGCTAATTCCCAGAAGTCTTCTGGCGACTTACCTGTTTTAGCTTCGACGTTATTCATGTATGCTTTGTACGTCATATTAATGCGGTCCTAGATGAACTTGCTTAGGTCGATTTTACGGTACTGTTCTTTCTTGAAGCCTTTGCCCGTCGCCGCAGGCGGAATTGTGGCGTCTATGCCTGCTTTAGCGGTTGTTGCTTTCTTGCCCTCAGAAAGGTCCCCAGAAGGGTCCAGGGATGAGCCTGGCTGATTGGACAGAATGATTGTGTTTTTGTCGGCTTGGAACCTTGTGGCGATTGCCCATTCCACGTCGTGTGGGTCATATATATTGATGTCATCGTCCACGACTACACAATGCTTGAGCGATTTGTGTCCCTCAAAGGCGGCGGCTATGGCTTTCTTTCCGTCATCAGAGTTTTGCTTGTGAATCTGCACGACTGCGTGGAGCCAGCTGCATCCTCCGGGTGTCACGTAGACATCTTTACACTGGCATACCTTGTTGACTTCGTTGAATATGGTGGGTTCCTTAGGCATGCCCATCAAGAATTTGTGTTCGTTCCTACCCGCGAGGATAGTCTGGTAAATTGGCTTCTCTCGATGGGTTATGCATTTGATTTCTATGATAGGCTGCTGTCGTACCTTGTCTATCGTTCCCGTGAGGTCAAGGAAAGGTCCCTCTGAGGTTTTCTCTTTAGTGATTCTGCCTTCCAACACGATTTCGGTTTCTTTGGGCACTTCGAGGTCCACGGTTTTGCATTTTACCAGTTCGGTTTTGTCCAGTGCGTTTGCCATACCCAGTTCGTCGACACCTTTTGGAAGCGAAGTGGCTGCTGAGAGGAGCACGGCGGTCGAGTTGCCAATGCAGATCGCGACGTCGAGTTCTCCGCCTGCCTTCTTAAGGGCAGTGTCGGTTCCGCGTTCCTCAACGATTCGGGCAGCGAAGTGGTTCTTGTCAAGGAGCATGAGTCTGTGGAAGCACATGTTTCTGCTGCCCAACTGCGGGTCCTTCACGATGGTCACGGCTGAGGGGATGTATTTTCCGCCGTCCTTCTCGGTGTAGCGCATAATCGGTAACTTCGTGAGGTCCACGGTTTTTTCAAGGACTTCCTGGCACGCCGCCTTCGTTGTAACGTCGGGTGTTACGGGGTTTTCGATAGCCTTCGACAAAATTGGCAGAAGCTTCCCCTTCGAGGTACCTATGGCTCTGGCAATGAGGTCTTTGGAGGAGACCAATCCGCCCACGACGGGGAAGCCGGCTTCTTTTATTTTTTCGAAGATGACGGGTTTTTCGCTCATAGCTTCCATAATGCTCGCGATTTCGTATTCTGTGGAAACGGGTTTGGCTATGCGGGTTAATTCGCCACTCTTGCTAAGTTGGTCAATGAAGCTTCTGAAGCGCAAGTTGCCTTCCTCGTTTCCAAAATAACCTGTGAATCTCCTAATAAAATAATCGACTGATGAACCTTTGGGTATTGGGGAATAAGCTGAATCCGGCTGGGGAATCAACAAATTAATATCCCGTGTGACGCTTTGAATTTCTATATTGTGTTTCGTTTTCAGGTGAGTGTTCGACTAAGAAGTGAAGTATAAGGTTAGGTTTTCGAACTTGAAAAGTGCCATGCTGGGGGCTCTTGGATAATGAAAATTCGAGTTTTGGGCGCTGCTAGAGAAGTCGGCGGTTCCTGCATCGCGGTTGAAACAGACTCCCGCAAAGTTGCATTAGACTACGGCATTAAACTCGACGGGGTCACCGACGAATATCCAAAAAATTTTGATGCAGTAATTATCAGCCATGCTCATTTAGACCACTCTGGCAGCCTCTTACGCTTAACTAAAGTCAGAAGAAAACAGATCATCGTAGGCTCAAGAATTACCCGCGACATCACCGTCGAGCTGCTAAAAGATATGATAAAAATCCAAAATGAGAAGACAAATGCAGTCACGTTTGACGATCAAGCCGCGAATAAGGTAGGGGAATCGTGGCTGCCTGCTGAACACTTTTCGATGCCAGGAATGAACCTAACAATGTACAATGCTGGACACGTTGCAGGCGCAAAAATGGTGGGCGTTTCTTCTGAAGGCAAAGGAATCGTATACACCGGAGACTTCTGCATTCATGACACCGAAATTCTCGAAGGATGTAATCTCAATGTCCTTCCGCGCGAGCCTGACATATTGATTTCAGAGTCGACCTACGGCGGAAAAGTCAGACCTCCAAGAGACGAGTTAACTAAACAGTTCCTTGAACGGATATTGGGCACGATGCACAGGTGGGGCAACATCCTGATTCCCACGTTTGCGTTTCACCGGAGTCAAGAGATGGCTAAACGAATCGACCAAGCTATAGAAGAAAGAGTCCTGCCTCACTACAACGCTTACGTGATTTCGAAGCTTGGACGCAAGGTTACAGCGTATTTCAACGCGAATAAACAACTCTTTACCAAAGAGATCTCGCAGCAAGAACAGCCGTTCGAGTACAAGCACGTTAAATCGATTGAAAGAACATCCGATATTGAAGAACCCGCCATTGTTGTCTGCACTTCGGGTTTTGGACATGCGGGCGCAAGTTTGAGCCTGCTGGAGCAGTGGGCGGAGGCCGAAGAAAACACGATAATTCTTACGTCTGGCTACCTTCCGGTGGATAGTCCGTTGAGGTTTGCTAAGGAAAAGAGATGGTTTAGAGCTATTGAGGGCGACAAGATTCCAGTGCACGCAGAAATTATTGCGATTGAGCTTTCAGGTCACGCGGACCAGCTGGAACTCATTCAACTTGTAACCAAACTGAAACCAAAAAAGACGGTTCTTGTCCACGGCGATTTACACCAAGCAGAAGCCCTCTCAGAGAATATTTCAGAGCTAACAGAAGTTTCTATACCGGAAAAAAATGAAACTATAATAGTTTAGTTAACCCGAAGATTAAGGCGGCGATCAAACAAAAAACATAAAGAGGATATGAGTATCTGCTTAAATTTTGGTCTTGTTGATTCCGATTTTTGTTCGCAGCACCTGAAATCCAGCTTTTTCGATAGCTGAGGCGACTTTTTCCTGTAGTTGCTTGCCAGGAGTAAGTGCAGTCATGCATCCTCCACCTCCGCCACCCGTGAGTTTCGCTCCAAGAGCGCCTTGCTTTCTAGCTATGTCCACGAGCAAGTCCAACTCTTTGCTTGATACTTCAATACTCTTCAGCAGAGTCTGGTTCTCGTTCATGAGTTTCCCAACTCTTTCAAGGTCGCCCACCTCAAGCGCTTTCTTGCCTTCAAAGGCTATTTCTTCTGCCCGTTTGAAAAGTGGAGTGTATTTTTTCGGGTTTGCTTTTTTGCGTTCGGCAACGCCTTCTACCATGGCTTTGGTGTTGGCGACTCTACCGGTGGTGCAAATTATGATTTCTACGGGTTTCTTGATCGTGATTTTCTCGACTGTATCAGATCCGCCTGTAGTGTTCTTTTTGAACCACATTAAGCCACCGTAGGTGGCTGCTGTGTTGTCGATGCCTGAGGGGTTGCCCGCGTACGCTTTCTCCGCTTCATATGCAACTTCGTTTATGCGTTCGTCGACCAGTTTGATCTCAAATTCTTCGGATATGGCTCGTGCAATTGCCACGCTGCTTGCTGCAGAGGCACCCAGTCCGCTGAACCCTGGCAGATCGCCTCCTATCCAGATGCTCATTGCGGTGTCGGTGGGCATGCCCATGGCTCGAAGCATGCGCTGAATGGATTCGATTTGCTGGAGCTTCTTTTCTTCAGCGTAGCCTTTTGAACCTTTGCGCTCGTCGGTTATGATTATTCCTTTGGCGGCTTTCTTGACTTCGGCGTCGGTTTTGGCGTCTGTAGCCGAGACTATACCGGGAACGCCATGAACTACGAAGTGTTCGCCGAACAGGATAACTTTGCCGTAGCCTGAACCTTTACCCATCACCTTTACACCATGAAGGAAAGGTATTGTTATGGTTTAGATAAAAACATTCGTTTCTTTGAAGCCTAAGTTTCTCCTAGTCTTTCTAGGTAGTCGAGGAATTCTTGAAGTTCTTTCTCGTTCATGTGGGATATGGAGCTCCTTTCAGCTTTAATGTACTTGCGCAATGACGACAGGCATTCTTTGGCTTGGACATTTCGTTTTACTGTTCTAATTTGGTCTCGTTCGATTTTTATGCGATAAACCGTAGCGATGAAGGTGGCGAGAACCACAAGTGTGTTGGTAATTATGACTATTACCGTGTAGTCCATTTGCTTGCCCTACTGCTATCTTCGTTTTTTTGGTTATTAACCTAATGGTTGCTGCGGAAGTCTCTGAATCTTCTAACCCACAACCTACCTCCGGCATCTATTTTCGCGGATGGGAAGCATACTAACGTTTCTTCACCAAAGTATATGTTGAAACGGCTATGGCGGCAATGCTCAAAGCAATGCTGGCATATTCCAAAGGTGAAGCTAATGCTGAATCCGCTTGTCCTGCAGCTCCTGTTGCACCAGTTTCCCCAGTTGCTCCGGTCGCTCCAGTTGCGCCTGGCGCCCCTGTTTGACCCGGCGCGCCTTTCAAATTCGGAATTGTAACCTGAACAGTTGCGTTGCCACTTGTCGTGGAAGCCACCAGAGTATATGTTCCGTTTATGCTCGTAGGAACAATGGCAATCATTGAGAAACGTCCCTGACTGTCAGTCGTCATCTTGTCTGCAAATGTGTACGCTGTAGCTCCAGCTGCTTGGGTCAACCTGAGTGTAACTGATTTAGACGCGCCAAGCCCTCTGCCTGTCACGTTGAAGATATTGCTGTTGCCAGGTGAAACGCTGAGCGATTTTAGACCTGATCCCGTATCCGGTATATCACCTGGTGAATAGAAAACGTACGGTTGGTATCCAACGACGTTCGTAGTGTTTGCCATGACAATGTATATTCCAGACTCGCCAACAAAAGGCACAGAGACATTAGCGGCGAAGTTGCCTGTTTCATCAGTTCTGGCGTCCGGAAACACGGCAAGCAACGCGTCCCGCAGATACACACCCATGCTGACGGGTGAAGAAGCATCAAACCCGCTACCGGCAATAGCAATTACGTTAGGGTCTGATGTTAAAGTAACGTATACGCTACCGATTGTAGATTGGGCTTGAACTGAAGAAACCAGAATAATTGTCAAGAGGATGAGGGAAACTGCAAAGCTGAAAGTTTTTTGTGTGAAGATCATATTCCAACTACCTTTGAGGTTGGAATACAGTCTAAGTATAGATAAAACTTGTTCCAAATCGCCCCAAACACAAGCAAAAAGCATGATAAACGAGAAATCTCCTTTTCCGAAACCTAAAATAGGCACCTAAAGTTAAGTTAGCCAACCGAGGAAAAATCCTGTGTCATCAATCATTGAAGACCTCATTGCGCGAAAAATCTTCAACAACCGGGGCGAAGAAACAATCGAGGTTGATGTGGTAACTACAACAGGCTTCGGCAGGGCTGCAGCACCCGCAGGGAAAAGCCGCGGGAAAGCCGAAGTCGTCTATTACCCGGCAGGAGGAGTTGAGGCCGCGATGAAAAAAGCCGACGAACTCATTGCGCCCGAATTGGCCGGGTTGAACGCGGATTATCAAGAGGAAATCGACAACACCCTGCACGAGATTGACGGCACAACAAACTTCAAAATTATCGGCGGGAACACTGCCTTCGCAGTCTCTATCGCCAACGCCGAGGCAGCAGCAAACTCACACAGCCTACTTATGTTCCAATTCCTAGGAGGAAGCTCCGCAACAACCCTCCCCTACCCGCTGGGCAACTGCATCAGCGGCGGACAACATGCCCTACGCGGAAAAAGCCCGGACATCCAAGAGTTCCTAGCACTACCATACGGTGCCGAAACTTTCATAGAAGCTGCAACAGCTAACGCCCAAATCCACAAGAAAATCGGCGAAGCCCTCAAGAAAAAAGACAAATCCTTCACCGGCGGCAAAAGCGACGAAGGAGCATGGATTACATGCATTGATGACACAGACGCGTTTGATATTATAGCGAAAGCATGCGAAGAAGTTGGAAACGAACTTGACTTTGAATGCGGCTTCGGTATTGATATGGCTTCATCCTCATTTTGGAAAGAAAAAGATCAAGTATACGAATACGCTAATGAAGGCATAAAACGCGACAGCGACGAGCAACTCGAATACGTTAAAGAAATCATCGAGAAATATCACCTTGCCTATGTAGAAGACCCATTCCATGAAGAAGACTTTAAGAGCTTCGCCGAACTCACAAAGAAAACCACAAACTGTCTCATTTGTGGAGACGACCTGTTCGCCACCAACAACGACCGACTAAGCCAAGGCACCAAAATCGGTGCAGGAAACGCCATAATCATAAAAGTCAACCAAATAGGCACCTTAACAGATGCGCTGGACACCATCATGTCGGCACAACGGAACGGTTACTCCTGCGTAATGTCACATCGCAGCGGAGACACAACCGATTGGCACATAGCCCACTTGGCAGTGGCTTTCAATTGCCCATTGATTAAGACTGGAGTTGTTGAGGGCGCAAGAATTGCCAAGATCAACGAATTGCTGCGAATCGAGCAGTTCCTCGGGAACCGCGCAAGGATGGCGGACCTCCAAATCTAAGTAATCAAAGAATAGAAGGTATACGTATGGAAGAAGAAAACAAATCAAATCCCCCACCTGAAACTGAGCCCGAAAATGAAGAGGCACAGGATAGTAAGGTTGTGGAAGTAGAAAACGAAACCGAAACAGAAGCAGAAACTGAAACAACTCCAACAACCCAACCTGCACCTGCAAAACAGGAAGCGCCATCGGCACCCGAAGAGGAGTTGCTTCTGCCAAGAGACACTTTGTTGTCGGCAGGAATCCATATCGGAACCCGCATGAAAACACGCGACACAGAACCTTTCATCTACCGAGTAAGGCCAGATGGACTGTTCGTGCTAGACGTGAAAAAAACCGACGACAGAATCCGGGTCGCGGGCAAATTTTTGGCACGCTACGAACCATTAAAGGTTGTCGTTGCAGCCACCAGGCTATATGCTCACGAGCCTGTGAAAAAGTTCTGCCAGTTGACTGGATCCATGCCCTTGGTTGGCAGGTTTATTCCGGGTATGCTCAGCAATCCGCTGTATCCGCATCGTGTGGATCCTGAAATAATTCTGGTTTCGGATCCGCGTGCAGATGCGCAAGCCGTCAAAGAGGCTTCAGCTGTAGGCATTCCGATTGTTGCGTTGTGTAGCACCGACAACGAGTTCGCTGGAGTTGACTTCGTTATCCCAACCAACAACAAAGGCAGGCGTGCGTTGGCAGTTATCTTCTGGTTGCTTGCAAGGCAGATTCTGCGAGAACGCGGCGAACTTAAAGCGGACGAAGATCCGAAAGCCACTATTGAGGATTTCGAAGCTAAAATCAGCCGAGAAGACGAAGAAGAAGGATAAACCCTTGGCTGCTCTTCGGCGTCCTGTCGTAGCGGGGATGTTCTATGAGGGAACGGCCGAAGCTCTTCGCGACCAGGTTGAGTCCTGTTTTCTTTCCCCTTTTGGTCCAGGAAAACTCCCTGCTGTGAACCAGAGCGGTCCCAGAAACTTGTTGGGGCTGGTTTGTCCACATGCGGGCTACGCTTACAGTGGTGCTGTTGCTGCGAACGCCTATTTTTCTTTGGCCTTCGATGGCAAACCTCAAACAATCGTGATTTTGGGTCCAAATCATACGGGTTACGGCAATCCACTTTCGGTTATGCGTGAGGGTGCTTGGCGAACTCCGTTGGGCGATGTACAGATCGACGGGGAAGTTGCTGATGCACTTGTCTCGGAAGTAGGGATTTTGGATTTTGACGAAGTTGCGCATCGGCATGAACACAGTATTGAGGTTCAGCTGCCTTTTCTTCAGTACCTTTATGGTAGCCGCTTCAAGTTTGTGCCTATCTGCTTCTTGATGCAGGACCTAGAATCAGCGGCGGAAATCGGTGGGGCGTTGGCTAAAGTTTTGGCGAACAAGAACGCCGTTGTTATTGCCTCTTCGGATTTTACCCATTATGAGTCTCAGGCGAGTGTCGAAAAGAAAGATGCTGCGGCGCTCAAAGCTGTGGAGGAGCTTGACGAGAGGAAGTTCTACCAGATTCTTGAGGCACAGAACGTTTCGGCATGCGGTTACGCACCGATTGCGGCTTTAATTACCTACGCGAAGGCGTCGGGCGCAAAAAAAGCCGAAGTGCTTAGCCACAAAACTAGCGGAGACACGACAGGCGATAAAACGAGCGTAGTCGGATATGCAGCGGTCACCATTGGAAAACCCTGATCTTTATGGCAGTTTTTCTTTGGTAATTCCTGAATGGCGAACCTTGCTGCTAAGAAGACTTCGCCGGTCCGGTGCAATATGTTGGAGTATGTTGGAGCGTTGTTAGAGCCTTTTTATGTTTTTCCCATTGGCTTGTGGGGTCCCGGACCAAAAAAGAAAGGCGACATTCTGAAAAAGGAACTGGCAAGTTTAAGGGAAAACATGTTATTTGACAGCGAATGACACGCACAATTCCTCTACCGTTCGGTTAAGAGTCAGTTCTGCGATATCTTGTCCGTAGTCGAGGATACGTCTTGAACTGTCCAACACCAGCCTCAGGACCGCGCTGATGTTTGGATCCATCTTCTTGCTGCCCATAAGCCTGATTAGGTCATTTTCCAGCTTTACGTAGCTCTGACGCTTAGGAATCAACGCTTCAGCGTCATTGTAGTCACGTTTGAACATCGCTTTGGTTGCATCCTCGAACAACTGGTAGGCAAGGTTGTTGAAGTTTATAATCTGAGAATAAAGCTCTTCATCAATGGGTTCCTTTACGAATAAGAGTTCGTCGTCGACAAGTTTCTGGACCGTGGAAAGATTATTCATTATGTTTATGGCGTTTTCGCCGATGTCCTTGATGTCGTTTACGATGATGCGGTATAGGAGAAATTCCTTGGGGGTTTTAAAGCCCAACTCGCGGTACATGTTATGTTCTATGCCGAATTTCAACTGGCGCACGATATAGAGACCTAACCTGTTTGAGTCGTGCTGGGCGCTAACGATGTTTTGGAAGAGTTCCTTGTTTCCGCCCTTAAGCACCAAAATTACGTCGCGGTGTGCAGCGAGTGCAACTATAGCCATGCGACGGACAGCTTTCTCGATGGGGAACTCGGAGTGCTTCACCAGAATTTGGAGTGTTACTTCTTCCGCGTTTTCATCGATAATTTCTGAGCCTAAGAAAGTCTCTTTAGCGAAGTTTTTAATTTCGGTTTTGTATTTGGAGATGTTTCCTTTGCCTCGGAAGTGCACCCTCACGATATCGGCGCTGATGACGTATAGGGCTTGCAGGAGTCGGAGGGTTGATTGAAGGTTTTCTTCTGTGTCTACGCTAATGTAGTATTCTTTAAGCTTGTTCCCTTCTTCTTCGCCTGCTTTTTCGCGGATTTTTCTAGGGAACTAGGGTGAGAGAAGAGTCGGGCTCCAAGTTGAAGGCGATTTCACTGCCTCGCTTTAAGCCGATGTCCTGCACCCATTCTTTAGGCAGGGATATGATGAAGCTGCCTCTGCCGGTGCATTGTACGCGTCGGTAGCCTAAGTCTTTTTCAGCCATGAACACTCACCATTTATTGAACATACGATTCGCATATACTATATAACTCATTCTCTTGCACATAAATGATTTTCACTACGATTATATAGAATATGTGCCATTACATCAGCCACTTCGAACAAACAGGTGAACATAGATGTCTGTGAACACATGTAGCGCAATTGTGTGCAACATTGAACAAAAGACTGCCAAAAGTTCAGTTATGTGCACAAAAGACGTAGAACTCTACATATACATGCTTACCTGTCCGCGCTAATCAAAGAAAGAAGTGATACGCTTATGAAAAGAATAATTGCCAAACAAGAACATTGCATGGGTTGTGGACTCTGCGAAGTCTATTGCATCACCCAACACAGCAAATCCAAAGACATTCTGAAAGCGTACAACAGCGAAAAACCCCGCCCAATCAGCCGCGTGCGATTAGAAATGAGCAAGCCCGTCTCGTTCGCTATCCAATGCAGGCACTGCAAAGATGCCCCTTGTGTACAAGCCTGCCTCACGGGAGCCATGAAAGAGGACCCTGAAACTGGTCTGGTCGTCCACAACAAAGACAAGTGCATGGGCTGTTGGACATGCGTTATGGTCTGCCCGTACGGTGCCATAAAAATCGACAAAGAAGGTCACATAGTGGCAAAATGTGACCAATGCACTGAACTAGAGACGCCTGCCTGCGTAGCGAACTGTCCTAATGGCGCATTGGAATGTAAGGAGGTAGAACGGTTATGCCAAAGTCAAAGTATGTTATAGTCGGTGCCTGTGCAGCGGGTATAGGTGCAGTTGAAGCTATCAGGGAAGTCGACCAAAAAGGCGAGATAACAGTAATTAGCGAAGAGCAGTGTAGCTACTACAGCCGCCCAATGATAAGCGACTTTGTCAGCGGTAAAGTCGACCTAGCAAAGATGAAGACCCGCGACGACCAGTTCTGGCAAAAAAACAATGTAAATCTCTTGTCAGGCAAAAAGAGCTGTTAGCCTAGACACCGCAGAACGCGTGGTCGAGATCGACGACGGTGGCAAAGTTTTCTACGAGAAGCTCCTAGTAGCAACGGGAGGCAAACCCTTCGTTCCCAAGATGGAGGGACAAGAAAAAGAAGGCGTGTACACGTTCACCAACATCTCCGACGCCGAACGTCTAGCTCAGAAAATTGACTCAGGCGAAGCAAAGAGCGCGGTAGTCATCGGCGCGGGGTTAATCGGTATCAGTATCACCGAAGCCCTGACAAAACGGGGCGTAAAAGTCACGATGGTGGAGCTCCAGGACAAAATCCTCAGCCTCCTCCTCGACCCAAAAGCCTCCGAAATCGTAGAAACCATCGTTACAAAAGCAGGCGTGAATATAGTCACTGGGCAGTCTGTCCAGAAAATATTGGGTAAACCTGAAAACGAAACGGCAGTTGGAGGCGTAGTCCTGACCAAAGGTGACAAGGTTCCCTGCGATATGGTCGTTGTAGCCATAGGCGTCATCCCGCGCACCGAGCTCGCCGCTGGAACTGCCGTAAAAACGAATCGTGGAATAGTCGTCGACAACTTCATGCAGACCAATATTCCAGATGTTTATGCCAGCGGTGATGTTGCTGAAACATACGATTTCATCTTGAATCAGAACAGACCCTTGCCGCTTTGGCCGCTCGCCGTACTCGAAGGCAAAATTGCGGGCTACAATATGGCAGGCAAGAAGACCGATTACGCAGGAGGAACCAACATGAGTTCCCTCAAGTACTTCGGAATTCCAATCGTCTCGATAGGCTTAGCTAACCCAAAACCCGATCCCACACTTGAAGTTGTAGTTAAGATCGATGAAGCAAAGAAAGTGTATAAGAAACTTGTCCTAAAAGACAACGTCATCGTCGGCATGACTTTCCTCGGCGAAATCGAACGTTCAGGCATCTTGTACTATCTTTTGAAAAACAAGATCAATGTTAAACAATTCAAAGATGCGCTTCTCTCGGATGACTTTGGGCTAGCTGCACTTCCACAGGGTCTTCGCAAAGAAATGAGCTTAGAGGAATAAGATGAACGAACAAGACCGAAAAATAATAAACCCGTTCGGCAACGACAAAGATTTTGCAGGTTGTAGCATATTCGGAATGATGAACCTAGAAGGCGAACGGTTCGGCTCCAAAGACGCCGTCCGTGCTATTTCTAACATGCATGACCGAAGCAACGGCTTAGGCGGCGGCTTCGCAGTCTACGGCATATACCCAGACTTCAAAGACTACTACGCCCTCCATGTGATGTACCTGAGCAAAGACGCAAAAGAAAAAACTGACCGCATCTTGGCCCAATGTTTCAACATAATTTACGACGAAGAAATGCAGACCAAACCAGCCAACGTTATCGAGCCGCCATTGCTTTGGCGGTACTTCGTCGAACCCAAGAAAGCGCGTCCCAAAAATCAATCACCAGACGACTGCGTTACAGATGCTGTCATGCGCATCAACACAGAAACCGGCAAAGCCTTCGTGTTCAGCAGCGGCAAAGACATGGGCGTCTTCAAAGGCGTAGGCTTCCCAGAAGACATCGCCGACTTCTTTTGCCTAAACGACTATCAAGGATACCTTTGGAGCTGTCACGGCAGATTCCCAACAAACACTCCAGGATGGTGGGGCGGTGCGCACCCTTTTAACATCCTCGACTGGACCGTCGTTCACAACGGTGAGCTCAGTAGCTACGGTATCAACCGCCGCTACCTCGAGATGTACGGATACAAATGCACACTCCAAACAGACACTGAAGTGCTGGCGTACGCCGTTGACCTACTCATGCGTAAACAACAATTACCCATTGAGGTTGTTTCGCAGATACTTGCAGCGCCATTCTGGTCAGAAATTGACCAAATGCCACCTGAAAAGAAACTTGCACTCAAAGTGCTACGTCAGACGTACGGGAGCCTCCTGATGAACGGACCCTTCAGCATTATCATCGCTCATCATGGCGAAATGATTGGTTTGACTGATCGGATAAAATTACGTCCTATGATTGCAGCCGCAAAAGGCAATATGCTTTACCTTTCAAGTGAGGAAGCATCAATTCGATTAGTCTCCCCTGTGATAGACAAACTTTGGACCGCCCGTGGCGGCGAACCTCTCATCGGTAGAGTCCGCGTCAAAAAAGCCGCGGAGGTTAACTAGTTTTGAAAAGTTACTTGCCAACCGAATACATCGTTGAAAGAGACCAAGACAAATGCATTCGATGCAAGGTCTGCGTTAACCAGTGCACCTACGAGACCCACAGCTATGACGCTGATGATGACGTAATACGCAGCAAAGATGAAAACTGTGTAAATTGTCAACGCTGTGTAACCTTCTGCCCGACTCATGCACTAACCATACGCAAGAACCCAAGCAGCTACCGCGAAAACGCAAACATGACCGCAGACGTAATCAGAGACATCAAGAAGCAAGCCGAAACTGGTGGAGTACTCTTAACAGGCATGGGCTGCGACAGACCATCGCTTACCTACTGGGATAAGTTGCTAGTTAACGCTAGCCAAGTTACGAACCCGTCGATTGACCCTCTCCGGGAACCCATGGAAATTCGAACTTACCTTGGTATGAAACCCGACGCGTTGGACCTGGAATACACACGCGGCGACATTGACCTGAAAACTCAGTTGGCTCCACAGCTGACGTTGGAAACTCCGATCATGTTCTCTGCCATGAGCTATGGCGCCGTCAGTCTCAACGTTCATGAATCACTCGCGCGTGCGGCCACAAGGGCAGGAACCTACTTCAACACTGGCGAAGGCGGCTTGGATCCTAGGCTTTACAAGTACGGCGAACACACCATTGTCCAAGTGGCATCAGGGCGCTTCGGCGTCCATTCCAAGTACCTCCACGCAGGCGCCGCAGTCGAAATCAAGATAGGTCAAGGTGCAAAACCAGGCATAGGCGGCCACTTACCAGGCGAGAAAGTCACCGATGACATCGCCAGAACTCGTATGATTCCAATCGGCACCGACGCACTTTCCCCTGCACCACAACACGACATCTATAGCATCGAAGACCTGCGCCAGCTCATCTACGCGCTAAAAGAAGCAACAAACTATGAGAAACCAGTTTCTGTGAAAATCGCCGCTGTCCACAACGTGGCAGCTATAGCTAGCGGGATCGTCCGCGCAGGCGCCGACATCGTTGCTATAGACGGAGTAAGAGGCTCCACGGGAGCGGCTCCAAAAGTTATCCGAGACAACGTCGGCATCCCCATCGAACTTGCCATCGCAAGCGTGGACCAACGTTTACGCGACGAAGGCATCCGCAACCGAGCCTCCCTCGTGGCAGCAGGCGGCTTCCGAAGCAGCGGAGATATCGTGAAGGCCATTGCTTTAGGCGCAGACGCGGTATACATAGCAACAGCTGCGCTTGTCTCCATGGGTTGCACGGTCTGCCAAAAATGCTACACAGGTAAATGCCCCTGGGGCATCGCAACACCCGACCCCTGGATCGGCAAACGCATTAATCCAGACATCGCGTCAGAACGGCTGGTCAACTTGCTGCGTGGCTGGAGCATGGAAATCAAAGACATGATGGGTGGCATGGGCGTCAACGCCATAGAAAGCCTCAGAGGCAACCGCCTACATTTGCGTGGCGTCAACCTGACGGACACGGAATTGCGAATCTTGGGCATAAAAATGGCTGGTGATTAGACATGGTGGCACAACAAGCCAAAACAGCAAAAGGAACGAACTCAAAATTCCATTCTGTCGCAAAATCGGAGAAAGGAATCTGGAAAATCAACGCTCAAAATCTTAGCTACAAAGAACTCAACGTTCTGTTGAGGGAACTTGACAATGGCGGCGCAGAAAAGGTTGAGCTGAGCAATGTTTACGGGCAAAGATACATCGGCACTGACCTGAAAACCAAAATGAAAATAGACATTTACGGCACGCCGGGCAACGATTTAGCTGCTTTCATGGATGGGCCAAACATTGAGGTCCACGGAAACGCGCAAGACTGCACTGGAAACACAATGAACGATGGGCAAATCGTGATCCATGGTAGAGCTGGAGACATTACAGGTTACGGCATGCGAGGCGGAAAAATATTCGTACGCGACGACGTCGGCTACCGAGTAGGAATCCACATGAAGGAATACCTGAACAATAAGCCCTACATGGTTGTGGGTGGAACAGCAGAAGACTTTCTGGGCGAATACATGGCAGGCGGTGTTCTTGTAATATTAGGCTTAGCGCTGGAAGAAGGCGAAAAACACAAGGCTCGGTTCGTGGGCACAGGTATGCATGCGGGAATCATTTATGTCCGCGGTGAAATCTCGAATCTGGGCAAAGAAGTTAAAGTAATGGATATTGACAAAGCGGATTTCGACCAAATCAAAACATTGGTCAAGGAGTACTGCAACTACTTCAACGCTGACCAAGAGGCAATCATGACAGGCAAATTTGTGAAGATTGTGCCCTACTCAAACAGACCCTACGGCAGAATTTATGCCTACTAAACTCAAAGTTTTGCCAAAGATTTTTCTTCTGTGCACATAAACGCACTTTATCGGGAAACCCTGTTTGATCTTGTCAACCTGTGTTGCGAGCAATGCTTGCGGGAATCGTTTTAAGCGCAATAAGCCATATAATGCCATAACCAACTGCTCAAACTGAAGTGAAACGATGGCTTCCAAAAAGATCCAAGTATTCGTGTCCCTTAGCAGACTTGACAAAGAAACCAGCAAACGATTTGACACAATCGCCTCTAAAGAAGACCTCACCGTTCTCAAACAAGAGTACGAAGCCCAAAAGAACCCCCCCGCTTGGCAGTCAGTCCGTGAGGCACTCGCAGCCTCGAAGGCACTCTTTCTTCTCGTCGGACCCAAACTGGTTGAAGTAAAGAAAGGTGGCGGAGCCGAATGGAGCCAAATTCAGAGTTGGATGTGGTACGAGTTAGGGATTGCCGTCGCATTAAACCTTGACGTTTGGGTGATCTGCGACAACAAAGTGACAATAAACTTCACCGTGCCTTACCTGAACAATTACTCCTTGGGAATCGAAACTAAAGCTAACGGGTACGAAGCTAAGGTTCTCCGCAGCTACGGGGAAGGTGCAAAGTTCGAGTTCGGCTACAGCCAAAGTCGGCGGTTCTTCTGCCCAAACAAAGCCTGCGGAGCCAGATACAACCTGCATAATGTCCTACTGAAGGGCGAATCGATATTTTGCCCCACTTGCCTCAAGCCTATCAGCTTCCCGAATGGATGGCAACTGTAACAAGCGAATAGACAACAGAAGAAAACTGAGCCTAGCACGCCTTGGCTCGAATATTTAGTTATATTTCAGTCTGCGAAACTGAATAGACAGAATTATTATGCCTTGCAGGAAACTTATCGTGTTTGCCACTATCATTGGCATGTCCTGCAGGTACATGCCGTAGATTAGCCACAGGAAGATGCCGACGCAGAACAACATCGAGTACGTTACCAGTGTGCTGTCTGATGTGGGTTTGAACCTGGTTTTCCATGATTTCAATAGCTGGGGAAAAAGCGAAATTGTCGTGAATGAAGCTGCCGCCACGCCAACCAAGATAATTATTTCCATTTTTGTTGCGCTCTCGATGGAGGCTGTCATGATGTTTAATTTAGGTTTAGCTTAGAAGAAAGGGAAACTGTTGGATATTAGAAGTGGTTGAGCGCAGAGTTTCTTAGAGTTCGGTGTTTGCCCAAGAACTCAACAATTCTTTTCGTGGCTTTTACAATGGCGCATCGAGATCCAGAATCTTGGCTGTTTCATCCGAATTCGCCAATTCTCTAGAGCTTGCCTTCTCAATTTCCTGCATAATTTCTTGGGATATGGATTGAATTTCTTTATCTGTCACAGAATTAGTAGACAAACAAAACCCAGCTGAGAACCTAAGCCCTCATTGTACCATAACTTTGGGAATCTTAATAAGTATTAACACCAAAATGTTATTGCAGCTCAAATCTGAAATTGCCACGATAAAAAAGAACTTTCACATTGCGCTCTCTATCGATAACTGTTTTGTGAAAGGAAGGTTTAAATAAATACTGACTCATTTCGTATATGCTTCAAGCTAAACGGATGAAAAATAGATGTCGTCTCAGGAATTTCGTCACATAGTTCGCATCTTGGGTTCCGATTCGGCAGGCACCCTGAAGGTTTCTTACGCTGTGAAAAGCATAAAAGGCGTAAGCCTAAGCCTCGCCAACGCTATACTCAAGAAGGCTGGAATCAGTCCCGATTTAAGAGCAGGTTTTCTTACCGAGGCAGACATATCCAAAATCGAGGACATCGTGAAAGATCCAGCCCGTTACAATTTACCCATCATGGATGTTTAACCGCCGAAAAGATACGGAATCAGGAAAAGACCTGCATCTTATTACTGCGGACCTAGTTCTTAGAACCAAAAACGACATCGATGACGCCAAGAACATCAGATCATGGCGGGGATACCGTCACGCTTACGGTCTCAAAGTTCGAGGACAAAGAACCAAAACCACTGGCAGATCAGGCAAATCTTTGGGAGTCAAGAAGAAGGCTCTCATGGCTCGTCCCGGTGCTGCACCACCAGCTGAAGGAGGCAAATGAGCATGGGCGATCCTAAAAGGCAAAGAAGAAAATTTGATACTCCACGTTTTCCCTGGCGCAAAGACATCTTAGACGAAGAGCTCAAGCTCCTAGGAACCTTCGGCTTACGAAACAAGCATGAGCTTTGGCGCCACGAAACCCAGCTCAGCAAGTTCCGAGGCATTGCCCGCTCTCTAATCAGCAAATCTGCTGAAGAACGCATGAAAATGGAAAACGAGCTTCTCACACGCCTCAAGAAAATCGGCGTCCTCCAAGAAACAGCCGTTCTAGATGATGTTTTGGACTTGTCCCTTGAAGACCTTCTTGAACGTAGGCTCCAAACATTAGTCTTCAGGAAGACCCTATCCAAGACAGTTCACCAAGCTAGACAGCTAATTACTCATGGCCATATCACATTGGACAATCGAAGAGTTACCGTTCCAGGGTATCATAGTTTCTCGTGAAGAAGAAAAGACACTCAACTACGCGGTAGAAAGCCAGTTTGTTAATGCAGAGCATCCGACCCGCGTTGCAATGACTGTTGTGCTGAAGCCACGTCAGATTGCTCAGCCTCGCGACAGGCGCAGAGGCGGAAGAGGCGGTAGATTTTGAGCACCAGCACCAAACGCAGTGAAAAATGGGGTGTAGTGCACATCTTCAGTTCCTATAATAACACTCTAATCCACATTACAGACATTTCAGGCGCAGAAACAATCGCTCGTACAAGCGGCGGCATGTTTGTCAAAGCAGACCGCATGGAGTCTTCACCATACGCAGCCATGCGTGCAGCCACTGGCGCAGCTGAAGTTGCCCGAGACAAAGGCATCACCGCGATCCACATTAAAGTCCGCGCCCCAGGCGGTTCAGGACCACGTACACCTGGACCAGGCGCACAAGCAGCCATCAGAGCATTTGCACGCTTCGGTTTCCGTATTGAACGCATCGAAGAAGTAACGCCTATCCCACACGACGGTACACGCAGACCCGGCGGCAGAAGAGGCAGACGCGTATAATCGCCCACTTTCCCTTTCCTTAACGGAAAAATTGAAATAAAGGCACCACAGCTTTGTCAACCGACACAGCTTAGTCATGGTCACTTGTGGAGTGTAAGTAAGTGAAAATAGAAGTGCTCGAAAAAGACGAGACGAACCTTCGAATAGTCGTCAGAGACGCAGAGGTTCAATTAATGAATGCTCTTCGCCGCATTGGGTTAGCTGAAGTTCCAGCCATGGCTATAGACGAAGTCGTCATGATTGAGAACTCCTCCATTCTGCAGGACGAGATGATTGCACACAGGCTAGGTCTTGTGCCACTCAAGACAGACCTGGATAATTACAACTTGCCTGAAGATTGCGAGTGCAAAAGCGAATTCGGGTGCGGTCAATGTCGCGTCACACTTACCTTAAATGCAGAATCTACCGAGGGCACCCGAGCGGTTTATTCTGGCGAGCTTGTTTCAGAGAACCCAGACGTTGTGCCAGTCGCTGGAAAAATTCCAGTTATAAAACTAGCTAAAGGACAGAAACTCAAGCTTGAGGCATACGCAAGACTTGGCAAAGGCAAAGCACATGCGAAGTGGCAGCCTGTCTGCGTTTGCGCATACAAATACTACCCGAAAATTGAAGTTCCCGCTGAAAAATGCGAGGACTGCCAGAAATGCGCAGATATCTGCCCAAAGAAAGTCTTGGCTATGAAGGGCGAAAAAGTCGATGTGCGAGACCTCTTGGCGTGTAACCTGTGCATGGATTGCGTGGAAGCTTGTCCCAAAAAAGACGATGGAATAAAAGTCAGTTGGGAAAAGAACGATTTCATCATGAACATAGAGACCACAGGTGTGCTTCCCCCCGAGAGAATCCTGCAGGAAGCAACCAAAATCTTAGATAAACAGCTCAAAGAATTCGAAGAACAGCTAAAGGTAGAAGTACAATGAGAGAAACCAAATCCACCAATCCAGAAATAATTCAACTTATTAGGCTCCTCAAAAAGCAAAGCAGGGAAAAAGACGCTGGTATCTGGCTAAGCGTTGCTGAAAACCTGTCTAAACCGAGCAGACAACGAGTAGCTGTGAACCTGAGTAAAATAAATAGGGTCACCGAAAAGAATGCTACCATTGTGGTACCCGGAAAAATTCTTGCTTCAGGCACAATTGACCACGCGATCACAGTTGCAGCCTTTGGTGCTTCAGACAAGGCAAAAGAGAAACTGGCCGCCGTAAAAGCAAAATACCTGTCTATCCCGGAGCTTATGCAAAAGAATCCTCAAGGTTCCAACGTTACAATAATTGGGTGAGAAAGATGCAAGCAGCAAAAACCTCAGCAGTTACAGTCGTGAACGGCGAAGGACTTATTCTTGGCCGCATGTGCAGCAAAATAGCAAAGAGACTACTCAATGGCGAACAAATAATCGTTGTTAACGCGGAGAAAATCATAATCTCCGGAAAACGCAAAAGCAAAGTTGCTGAAGCCCATAAATTCCTCGAAGTAGGCGCTCCAGACCGCGGTCCATTCCACAGTCGCAGACCGGACCGCATTGTGCGCAAGACAGTTCGCGGAATGGTGCCCTGGAAACAGCCAAAAGGCAAGATCGCTTATAAGAGGCTGAAGGTGTTTTTGGGCGTGCCTTTGGAACTGAAGGACCATTTGATGGAGACCATTGAGCAGGCTAGCGCATCGAAGCTGAATGGTCCACACTTAACGCTTGGAGAATTAGCAGTTGAAATTGGATGGAACCAAGGTGCATAGTTATGCCAGGTAAAAAAGTTGTTGTTGTTAGTGGAAAAAGAAAAACCGCGACCGCCCGCGCTGTAATCAAGCAGGGAGTTGGAAGGGTACGGATAAACAAAACTCCGATTGAAATTTTTGAACCTGCAATTGCCCGCGAAAAAATTATGGAGCCCCTACTCCAAGCAGGAGAAGCTACTTGGAAGCAAGTCGACATGGACGTGAAGACTCAGGGCGGTGGCTACATGGGTCAAGCCGAAGCGGCGCGAATGGCAATTGCCAACGCACTGCTGAAGTGGACCAAGAGTTCTCATCTGCGCACAGTTTTCACCGAATACGACCGAACCATGGTTGCAGGCGACGCCCGATCTAAAGAGTCCAAGAAAGTTGGCGGTGCAGGCGCTCGAGCTAAAGAGCAGAAGAGCTACAGGTAAGGAGACAAAGCGATGATTATTCCCGTGAGATGCTTCACCTGCGGTAAACTCGTCGGCGACAAGTGGGAAGAATTTGCCCGCAGAATTCGAACCGGCGAAGACGCCAAAGACGTCTTGGACAGTCTTGGTGTTAAACGATACTGCTGCAGACGTATGCTGCTCTCAAACGTGGAAATCATCGATGAAATCCTAAAGTTTACCGAAGAAGCAGAAAAACGGAAAGAAAGCCGCAGCTTCGGCTAAACCTTCCTTTTCGTTTTTCGCATCAAAATAAGCTCATTTTTCAGAGTTCATCTATTGATCATTTTACGTCTATTTAGGTTGGTTTAGGTTATTTTTATAAGGGGGTTCCACCGACAATAGGTCTGTGCGTCTCGGTGTGTTGAGAGACGCGTCTGCTGATATGTTTCATAACTCGTAATATAGCTTAAATGTGCTTGGATAATGATATGTTAACAATAAACACAAACAGGAAAGTGATGAATGTAATGAAACAAAGTGGAGAAGAGGACAGGGTTAAACAAATCCTGACCGACGGCAAACTATCTACAATAAAAACAATGCTGGAAAAAGACCACGCCATAGACTGCCTTCTGCTACTCTACATAAACCGCGGCAAATGGAAAGACGCCAAAGATTTCATGCGGGAGAACAACTTGACGTTGAGCGACGGCACTTTCCGCGCCAGGATGATAGAGATCGAAGACTTGGGCTTAGCAAAGAGCGAACGCATCGATCCGCTAAAGAAACTCTACTTGAGTACGCCTCTTGGGGAAAAAGTTGCGAAGCTTCTCATCGGGTTTTTCGACGAGATAAAAACAAGTGTATAACTGCTGAGTTGTTGTACACTTCGTTTTCTTGCCATTCGATAGATGTTGTTTTGAAGTTGTTTTTCTTTTCTTGTTGTAGTTGTGTTCTACACTTAATCACTACGATATCTTGAGACACAAGATTTAAATGCTATTTCGAGATTTCCAAATACCAACAAACCAAAAGAGGAAAAAACAAAAATGAATACCTTCAGAAAAATAAAGAAAAATGCAAAAGCCCTCAGCCCCGTAGTCGCATCAATTATCCTCATCGCCGTAACAGTCGCAGTCAGCGTCGTCGTCGCAGCATGGATGGGCGGAATGTCCATCGGCCTCATGGGCAATGCCGAACAAGGAACAATTACAAACGTCGCCTTTTCAGGTGGTAATACAATTGCCGTTACTGTTCAAAACACCGGGCAGTCATTGATGTAATTTCACCGCCGCCTATGTGAACGGCGCAGTAGCAACACCAACACCAGCATTCATCACCCAAGGACTTGCAAAAGGCGCATCTGGGACCTACACTTTGAGCGCAACATATGTAAGCGGCACTGAATACACGATCAAATTCACCACCACAAAAGCCAACAACTTAGTCCTAACCGTCATTGCACCATAGACGTTCTACAAGAAAATTTAATCTCGAAATAAAGGTGAAGAAAAAAACTTCGCCTTTCCTCTTCTTTCTTTAAATTAAGTTGGAGGTAAAAAACCATGGTCGTTGAAATTAAAGAATACACATCAGCTGAACAATTAGCCGAACGCCTAGACAAAGAAATAGGCGATACAAAAAGTACCTTAGGTGAATACCTGCGACGCTTAGACGAAATCCGCATGATAGCGGAGAAATCGAAGAAAATCCGCGAAGTAGTCATGAAACTCGCAGGCAAGAAAACCCAAACCGAAGGCATGGGCGAAATCACCGTCGGCAGCCTAAACATAATACTGGACGCTAACCCCTTCCACGAGTTAACAGCCATCGAACAGGTGGTGCGCAGCTTCCAAGAGCGACTACTTGTGCTCCAGAAGGCACGCGAAGCCCTCAAATGGCTAGATCAACTCGGAGACACAGAAGGCCTCAAGTACCTCGTGGTAGAGAACGAGGGTGTCCCTGACCGCATCCTATTCAAACTTTCTTAGGTAACGAATGGATGAAAGGGGAACGTCTGGTATGAGCGACGAAGCATGTGCCCTCGCCCTGAGGAACACCTTAAGTGAAATGAAAAACGTCTGCCCAGACATCACCAACTCCTTTATTTTTAAAGAAAACGGCGAAATCGTCGCCGAAGACCAAAACTCAACTCCAGTAAAAATAAATAGCGCACAAGATGTTCTCCGAGCCTTAACCGAAAAAGCCGAGGTTATCGGTGGCATAGAATCAATAACCTTCAAGGGAGAGAAAGCCAGAGCAAACATCAACCGCTTCCAGGATCTTTATGTAGCAAACGTAGCATCCAACGAAGCCGACGAAAGAACCATAGCGAGCATAACGCGCGTAATGATTCCAACCGTGCTTAGATTGGTCCATGGAATTCTTCCATCCCAAAACCGCCCCGAAGAAACCTTGCGAAGAATGGAACCGGAAAAGGTGTCCAGCCCCGAACTCTTTCAACCTAAGCCTCAAGCTCTAAAACTCACAGTTGAGAACTTCGGGTTCGGATCGCTACTTAAAGACTCGAGCTTGACCTTGATCGATACCGCATTAATTGCCCAGTGGAACGAAGTTTTCGGCGAAAGAAAAGTATGCAAAGTCTCGATAGAAAACCCCGTAATGGGCAAAAGTCTAATCACCAACTATGAAGCCTTCAAGGAGTCAAAATACGAAGGCAAAAACATAGTCCAGTTGTCAGAAAAAACTCGTCTTGCCCTAAATGTCACCAGAGGTGCCCAAATCTTACTCAAACCCATTATCGGCCAGGCGGAAGAAACACCTTTATCGCTAGACGACTCTCAACAACAGGCAAAAGAACCCTCTCGCCCGACTCCCGAACCGACTTTAGCAAGAACAGAGTGGAAATCTTTTGACACTCCCACTGAACAATTCATCGTGGAAAACCCAACTGGTATAGGCGGATTCTTGGGATACAACGAATACGCACGGATAGACAACGGAGTAATCGCACGATGGATGGAAATCTCTGGCGAAGAACGATTTGAACAAGTCATAATAGAAGAAATCGAATCCGGCAGAAAGCTCACCTGTAGATTTAAACCCATGAAAGGCGCCGATCAAGAAGGAAAAGGAATAATCCAGTTGCCAGAAAAGATTCAACAGGCGCTTCAAACCAAGAAAGGCGCGTTGGTCGTAGTCAAACCCGTGGTGGAGGCCTAAGCTATAGTGAAGAAGAGAGAGACTATTGAACACGAGACTCTAGACGAAGCAGTTGTGATATCCACTTCAGACAATCCAGAGCCAACAATAGACAACCCGGAAGATTCAGAATATCAGAGTTTACTTGCTTCCGCCCAAGAAATCCGCAAGAACGAAAATGTACTTGGCTACATTCTTCGCGGAGAATCACAAGCGACGGTAGATCTCAACGAACCTGCAAGAATAATCGAGTACGCTATGATTGCGTCGCAAGCCATCGAATCCTCAGAGATAATGGCTGAATCCTTCAATCTGGGAAAAATCGAAAACGTAACAATTGAAGGAAAAACCGCCAAGATTGTGTGCGTAAGTCTAGGCCAAAACAGACTTAGCGTATTCATGGATAAAACAGCTGACACCAATTGGCTGCTCGAAACGCTTTTGCCTCTATAGGATAACAAACTGGTTTGAGCTCTTCTCAGAAGCCTCTTCGTCAAAGTAACAGGTTTCATCATCTAAAATTATTCAATTTTGAGTAATTTTGGGGGTGGTCATAATCTTTCTCAATTTATTACTTGCCTCTCAATTCTAAAACTCAAGTATATGATCTTAATTTTTTGCAGAGCTGTCTAATAGCCAAAGTGATTATTTTCTTTCTTCGTGAAAGCAAAGTTTTCTTCAAAGATAGATTGTTAACTAGTGACAAGATTGAAAACTGATCCAAAAAGAAAAGAGAGTTTGAAGGATTCTTTTCTTGCTTGATTTTCTACTTCAGAGCTAGCAAGCCCTTTTTGACGTTTTCGGCAACTTGTGCTCCCAGTGCTGCTTGAATCTCTGTAACGCACCACTTTGTTAGCTCGTCTACGTCCGTTTTTTCCAATGCTGCAGGGGCCTTACCCAGGTGGCGTCTGCTTTGTCGTTCGAGAAAAGCTTTGGCAGCTGGTCCCAAGTCTTCTGCGAGAACGGCTAGGAAATCGTCCTCGATTGTCATTGCTTATCAGTCTCCCCTGCTTCGTTTGCTCCTTTGCCTAAAGCTTCAGTCATTCGGAAGGCGTTGACCATCCTTCTGAAGGCGTTCACGAGCTCGTCGATTTCGTCCCCGGTTTTTATGTCTATGTTCTGTTTGAGGTAGTATCTCTGGTTGAGATCGCCGAGGCTAACTTTGTGCGCTATGTCTGCCAGCTTCTTAAGTGGGTTCGTTATGCGATTTCCCATTACCACGGATAGGGCAACTGACACTGCGGAAATAACGGCTAGGAACACAACAGCAATTATCAAGCTAAAGTTGGCGTAGTTTTGTGATTCGAGGGTTGCGTTTTCCACATTAGCTAAGGTGGCTGCTCGTACGTCTGCGAGTTTGATGTCAGCTTGAGTTACTCCATTCATTAGAATTGATAATTGGTCCCAAATCTTCGTATACTTGACAGTGTCGTTGTCATTGCCGATGTATATGGCGTATACTTGACTGATTGCCGCGTTTATCTGATTATCATCTATCTGGACTACTTCATTGAATTTTGCAAGAAGCTCCGAGTCGTTAGCAAGCACTACTAATAGGTAGTCTCGGGCTGGAACCATCAGGTTTGCGCTTTCAACAATTATTCGTTCACCCTCTGCTGTGTTGTCCGCACTGTACATTAAAGTGCCAAATTGTTTCTGGTCTAATCCCTGTTGGAAGGCGTAGGCATAGTTGTTGATTTCCACTTGTTGTTTAACGTTGTTTTGGAGTTCAGCCATTTTCGTAGTGTTGTAGGTTATTGTTGCCCCTGCTGCGACGAAGAGTGCAACTATCAGAAGGTAAGACAGTAATAGTTTACGTCGAATTTTCATTTTCCAATTCACCTCACTTATATCAGTGTCTGATAACATACGACACGAGATGTATGATTCTGAGGAACAAACACTAATAAGCATTGTCAATTCGAAAGGTTAACTGAACACTCGTACAACACAAGTACACCACCTTCGGAAAATTCGGATTAGGCGGCTCAGAATTTTCTCAAACCTAACGGCATAAACTTTATATCCAAAAACCAGTTCCCCTTCTCCCTCCAGAGGGTTAATTGATTGATCGATACCTTCGCAGGCACCAATTACAACTCCTGTTCAACCGCAGATTCTCGACGTGGATCTGTATCCATGTTCTAACTAAACAGTTAACCCGAACTTATCCGCGTTCAACTCGGTCTTTTCTGTTTGGTTTTAGATGTGAAAAAATATATGAACCCAAAAATAGTGATAGGTACAGCGACCCAGAGTAAATCTAGCCGTAACCTCAAAAGAAAAAAATCAGGAGAAAAATGGAATGCATAAAAAACTCCTAATTCCAGGACCAACTGAAGTCAGTCCACAAATACTCCAGGAACAAACCCGCCTCATGATAGGTCACCGAAGCAAGGAATTCAGCGACTTCTACGGCGGAATAACGGACAAACTTGCCAAGTTCTTTGAGTTGCCTGCAAACTACAAGCCTACCACTACAACTTCCTCGGGAACCTTGTGGTTTGACATCGTGGGCAGAAGCATCGTCAAAAAGAAGGCACTGTGCTGCATAAACGGCGCCTTCAGCCAGCGATCAGGCGAAATCGTCCGATCCTGCGGCAAACAAGCTGACTTCATTGAAGCTGAATGGGGTAGCGTCGTTAAGCCCGATGATGTAGCGGAGAAGTTGGAAACAGGCGAATACGACACCCTTACTATGTGTCACAACGAATCCTCAACAGGCGCTAGAAGCCCAGTGGCCGAAGTCGGTAAACTCGTGAAAAGGGATTACCCTGACGTTGTGTTTGCTGTCGACAGCGTTTCCTCAATGGGCGGAGACAAGACTTTGCCGCATGAAATGGGCGTCGACATACTCTTCGCTTCAACCCAGAAATGCTTTGCGCTTCCACCAGGTTTAGCGATTGCTTTTGTAAACGAGAAAGCTTTGGAAAGAGCAAAGGACATCCCCAACAGGGGAGGATATACGGATATTTTAGAGATCTTCGAATTTGAAAAGAAACACCAAACCCCTTACACGCCCAACGTTTCACTACTATACGCCCTGGACAAACGCTTAGACCTTATGACCGCAGAAACATACCCACGAATCTATCAGCGCCACAAGGACATGGCAGCTCTCACGCAGAACTGGGCAAAGAAACATTTTGAAATGTTCCCAGAAAAAGGCTACGAATCCATAACCGTATCCTGCATCAAGAATACCCAAGGCAAAAACGTGAAGGAGCTAAACCAAAAACTTGCGGAAAAGGGCTTCGAGATCAGCAACGGTTACGGCAAGCTCGCAGAGAAAACCTTCCGCATAGGCCATATGGGCGAATGGACCGTACCAGGCATTCAACAGGCGCTAAACGCAATAGATGAGATTTGGGGCTTAGCAAAGTGACCACACGGGTTCTAATCTGCGACCCAATCTTCGACGAAGGGATAACACTACTCGAACAAAAAGGCTACCAAGTCACTAAAGCTTGGAACCTGCCGAAATCGGAACTGCCAGAAATGATCGGCGAATACGATGCGTTAATCGTTCGTTCCGCCACCAAAGTCAACGCCGATCTTATCAGCAAAGCAAAGAAACTTCGAGTCATCGGACGTGCAGGAGACGGCTTGGATAACGTGGACCAAGAGCAAGCTAAGAAACAGGGAATAGCAGTCGTAAATACTCCTCATGTTTCATCCACAAGCGTAGCGGAACTCGCAATTGGTCACCTGCTTTCACTTGCTAGGGGCATCGTCGAAGGCACCATTTCTCTGCGGGAAGGCAAATGGGTCAAAGAAGAATCCATGGGTATCGAAATCAAAGATAAAACCCTGGGGATAATCGGGTGTGGAAGCATAGGCAGGGAAGTGAAAAAGCTCGCGCTGTGCTTAGGGATGGACGTCTTAACGGTTGATGTTTGTGTCAGCGAAGAATTTGTTCCCATAGACAAGATGTTGCCCAAAGCCGACTTCGTCTCCATCCACGTTCCACTAACACCCCATACGAGGCACTTGATCTCAACCAAAGAATTCAGCAAGATGAAAACTGGTGTATTGTTGATCAACTTAAGCCGAGGAGGAATAGTCGATGAAGAAGCTCTTTACAATGCACTCGTCGAAGGCAAGGTGAAGGCGGCTGCCTTAGATGTCTTTGAGCAAGAGCCCCCCAAAAACAACAAATTGTTAACCCTCAAAAACGTATACGCTACTCCCCACATTGGCGCCCAAACTCGAGAAGCCCAATTAAGGACTAGCGAACAGATAGCAAAGAAGGTCATTGAAGCACTAGAGAAGTGAGTGGAAAGTCATGGTTGACATCAGAGCGTTCCGAGCCATACGCTACACAGAGAAAGCAGGCCCCCTCAAAAACCTAATCACCCAACCCTACGACAAAATCAACCAAGATATGCAACGCGAATACTACGAAAAATCACCCTACAACTACTGCCGCCTAATCCTGCCCCTTGAAGAAAACCGCTACGAAACAGTGCACCAACGCCTCTACGAATGGCTAAACGAGCGTATCCTAGCCAAGGATGAGGAACCAGCCGTTTTCATTCTCCGACAAGAATTCCGCTTGGACGGCAGAAACTGCAGCCGTACAGGCGTAATCGGTGCACTTCGTCTCTACGCTTACAGCGAAGGCATCGTATTTCCCCACGAAACCACTTACGCAGCACCGAAAACAGACCGCCTCAACATGCTGCGAAACATCCAAAAAGATCTCGAACCCGTTTTCCTCATATACTCTGACCCGGGAAAAACAACTTTAAAGTTCTTCGCGGAGATTGTTAAAACTCCTCCTTCAATGGAAGTTGAAGACGAATTTCGCGTTGTACATAAAGTTTGGAGAGTTACCGACCCAGAAAAAATTTCGCTTCTAAGGGACGCTTTGGAACCTGAGAAACTTGTTATAACTGATGGGCATCACCGCTATGAAAGCGCTCTCGCATACCGTGATGAACGACGCAAACAAGTACAATGGACAGAAAGTTCCGCGTTCAACTTTCAAATGAGCTACATAGTGCCTGTTCAAGATGAAGGATTAGTGATTTTGCCTACCCACAGGCTGTTGCGCAAATTTGAGCTAACCATAGAAACCTTGGAGGCACTTGCATCATTCTTTGATATTATTGAGATTGAGCCAAAGGTTGCAGTGATTGAAAGTTTTTTGCGAGAACACAAAGCGGAACACGCTTTCTGTATTTATGATGGAACGAAAGCGTATGGCTTGCTGTTAAAGGATGAACGCAAGATCTCAAAACTTGCAGATCCAAAAGTGTCCAATGAAGTTAGCCTTCTCGACGTTGTTATCCTTAAGGACGTTGTGTTCAAGATCATGATGAAAACTGGCGAATTGAAAATGGACCAGGATATTCTCTACGAGCGGTCGATGCGGGTTGCGATGGAGAAGATCGATAGTGGTGAGGCAAAATTGGCATTTCTTGTTAACCCCATTAATCCAGAATTGGTTTGGCAAGTTGCCCAAAAGCGCGAGCGGCTACCCGAAAAATCTACAGACTTTTACCCAAAACCTGCTTCGGGTTTTGTCATGATGGACGTTTCAACAGAAGAAAAGCTTTGAAAGTAAAATGGCTCAAACAAGCTTGGTCAATAGCTTTTGATTTGACCCTGAAAACATTCCCGTGAAAAAATCGACTTTTAAGAAGTGCTATTTAATAAATTTGGTTGGTTGACGCTTAAACCGTTTCTTACATTGCAGGCTGCAAAAATGAATCGTTTCACCATCATAGGTGATTTTGAACTTGGCTGTGTTCTCGTCGAGAACCATGCCGCAGACTGGGTCTCTAAACATTTTCTTGGGTCTTGACCTCAAAGGAGATTGGATTTTGTGCCTTTTATGGTTGTTGGTTTAAAAAAAGCCAACAATAGGCGAATCCTGCGCTTCTGAGCTGCAGGAGCTTTTAATTTCTTCGATCTTAGTTTTCGTGATAGCTTTGATATTGTTGAAGTAGCTGAGTTCTCCGTAGCTTACCAGACTAATGGCTGTGCCGTCTAATCCTTTGCGTGCTGTTCTGCCGACTCGGTGGAAATACACTTGCGGTTCTGCAGGAACGTCGAAGTTGATGATGTGTGTTACCCCTTCTATGTCTAGGCCGCGTGCTGCAACGTCCGTAGCGACTAACAGGTTCAGTTTACCTTCTCGGAACGCGCCCATGGCTCGTTCTCTTTGGGGTTGCGTATAACCTGCGTGTAATGCTTGTGTTCGATAGCCTTTTCTGGCAAGTTTGTCTGCTAGTTTGCTTGTTTCGTGGCGTGTTCTGCAGAATACTATGGCTCGCTCAACGTTGTTTTCGTGAAGAATTGTGCACAAAGCGTCGAATTTGGCGCCCTGATTTACAACGGTGAAGTATTGTTTCATCTGAGTTAGCCCAATTTCGTCTTTGCTTACGAAGATCTTCACTGGGTTTTTCATGTAACGGTTGGCGACGTTCATCACAGTTTTGTCGATGGTTGCTGAGAACAGGCTTGTTTGTCGGGCTGAAGGTGCCTTGGAAAGAATGAAACTTATGTCTTCGATGAATCCCATATCCAACATTCGATCTGCTTCATCAAGAACCACGATTTTCACGTTGGATAAGTTCAGCATGCGCCTTTCCATTAGGTCGATTAGGCGTCCTGGGGTGCCGACCACAATTTGGGCTCCATTTTGCAGTTCTCGGATTTGCCTCTCTATTGAAGCGCCGCCGTAAACTGGCAGAACTCTGAGTTTGCGGTATTTGGCGAACTCGTGCATGTTTTGAGCAACTTGCATTGCTAGTTCGCGTGTAGGTACCAGAATTAAGCCTTGGACCTTCCTGATTTGTGGGTCTAAAAGTTCGACCATGGGAAGACCGAAGGCGGCGGTTTTGCCGGTTCCGGTTTGTGCTTGTCCGATAACGTCTTTGCCTTCGAGCAAAGGCATTATCGCTTGAGCTTGAATAGGAAATAGTGTTTCGTATCCGAGCTCTTTTACGCTCTTAAAAACCTCCATACTCAATGGTAGGTCTTTGAATGATTGTATTTCTAACATATCTTTGTTTATCTCCTGTCACAGAATTTTCATGCTTCTGTTCAAAAGCTGCTTTCAGGAGCTTCGTTTTGTTACATGAGTTAATGTGACGTTAGCATCATGCTTTGATGTCCAGGCTTAAAAAGGTTTAGCAAGTATCTGGATAGACACACCAAGCGATCGGTTCTATTTGGGTTCTGAATACGAAAATATGGCTGGATGAAGGCGTGCCGACGCAATAACGTTTTCCATCTCCAAAGTTGCAGAGCTTCACATGTCTCTTGTGCTGATTTTGCAGGGATTTCCTGAGAGTTTCTGGGCGACATTAGACTTGTCAATCGATGTGTTACCCAGTTACTTGTCAAATGAAGCTAGGTCAGACACCTCGCCCTTTTTCTTGTTCTTCTTTTTGCTTTTGACCTTGGGCTTTGCAGGTTTGACAGCCTCTTTCGCGAGCGAGTGCTTCCCGTTTTGGGCTTTTTTCTTGAGCGCCTCTAATTTCTTTATCTCTTTTGGTCCTGGTTTTTCCTCCGTGATCATTGCGTCGACCAAGTCTGCGAGAGCGTTTTGGAGGTTTCTGAGTTCCAGCTGCATTCCTTTGATTTCAGCCGCTAATTCGTCGCGGTCAGGTTTGGGCACAGCAAGATACCTCTCCTCTCCTGTTGTTGCATTCGGGTTATAAGCATTGACCAAATGGCGGATATTCGAACGGCTTTTATGGTTGAGCCTTCCCCTAAGATTTAGGCAAGGTGACCCGCATACGCCCCGTTACAACCGAACGGATGTCATGAATGAGAAAGCGCGCAAGCTCGTGGAAAGCCGCCGCGTCGAGTTCCTCGGAAACGGCGTTTACAACGTGATCGGAGACCATGGAACCTACACGGTTAGCATAGACTATCAGGGTAAAATCAGCTGCAACTGCCCCGGCTACTTGACCAAAGGCAACTGCAGCCACGTTGCCGCTGTCGAAATGCTTAAACATCGTCGTTGAACCTTGAACTTACCGCTGAACGCTTAATCAAAATACTCTCAACATGAATGCAATCCGAGAATATCTCATAAAAGTCTGCTGTTGCTACATCCAAGGAGGTTGTGTATTCTTAGCAGTGGGGGCTGAACACTGTTTCACGCGACCGCGTTTGATTTGCTGCAATTTGCACCAGTAATAATGAAGTTTCTAAATTCATTACCTTTAAATTTACATCTCACAACTTAATGGTCTAATGCAATCCTCAGTTGAAACTCAACAGGTCTCAGCAGTATGCTAAAGTTGTGCGTTCTAAAATGACTGCGACCACCAAAGAGTTCGATAGACTTCTGCTGGATTCCATAGATGAAGCTCTGCTTTCACTCGGAGAAACAGCGAGGCAATCCATCTATATCCACGTTGAGCACAACTTCAAACTAAATAAAAACGAAATCCCGCAAAATCTTAGGCAATTTCAGTCGGCGCTCGAAAAAATTTTCGGGATCGGTTCTAGATTCATTGAAATTCTAATAATGAAAAACCTGTACGGGAAGATTAGTGAGCCACTGCTTATGGACAATAATAGAGAACTCGAGTTTGTCAAGTATGTCGACGCGGCAAGAAACGGATACAAGTAGGGTGTCGCAAACATGATACAACTGAGATTGCTCATTAATTTTAGCAATGTGTATTTCGGGTTCATAACTCCTTTATTACGCCTTATACACGACTAAGTTGTCGATTAAGCCTAGTTGAGTGGTACTAATGTCGAAACAGTCAAAACCGGAAAAAAAGAACACCCTTGGTAGAATCCTCATAGTTGATGATGACGAGAACATACGGAAAGTGCTTCAAACAATCCTTGAAGACGAAGGCTATACAGTAGATACAGCTGAAACTGGACAGGGCGCTCTCCAAAAAACTGAAAAATCATTCTACAACTTGGCGTTGATTGATGTGCGTTTACCCGACATTGAAGGCATTGAGTTGCTAACGAGGTTTCGAGAAAACAAGCCTAAAATGCGAAAAATAATAGTCACGGGCTATCCGACTTTGCAGAACGCGGTGAGCGCCGTGAACAAAGGTGCTGACGCCTACATCATGAAACCGTTTGATGTAGATAAAATTCTCCTAACCATAAAGGAGCAATTGAAGAAGCAGTCGGAAGAAAAGAAATTCAACGAAGAAAAAATAGCAGAATTCATCCAGACTAGAATCAAAGAACTAGATGCTGAAGCAGAAACTGTGGTTTAAAAGAACCAATAGTTTCTGTCCCTTTCCTGTTGTGTGTATTTATGTTTTGCCAACTGTTTTCGGTTCTGTACGGGCTCTATTGTAAAGTGTTTTGGGCAAAGCGCTTCAAAACAGTATTCTTTGCTGTATATAAAGCACCGTTGCTTTGACGACGGGAAAACAAGGGCAAGTCTACGAAATACTTTCTCGCATTTACCACTGTATTGTGTTCATTTTATGCTTCACCTCTCTAACGTCTTACACATTTTGCTGTATACAACAAGTAAATACTACACTACAGTTAGTGCATGACATTACCTGTATCCACTAAGGAGCACTGTCCGCTAATCAAAACAACCATGGGAAAAATATGAGATGCCCCTATTGCAAGTCTGAAGAATTCAAAACACTCGAAACACGCGACTCTTTAGAGAACACTACGCGCCGCCGAAAAGAATGCGTAGTCTGCGGCAAACGTTTCACAACCTACGAGTACGTTGAAACGGTGGAACTCATGGTGCGAAAAAAGAACGGCGAATTGCAACGCTTCGACGTCAACAAACTCATCAGTGGCCTCCAAAAAGCTTGCGAAAAAAGGCCTGTCCGAATGGAGCAAATCAACGAGTTAGCGAGTCGAGTACGGCAAGATCTCATGTTAGGCGGAAAGGGCGAAGTGGCGTCGCAGGAAATCGGCGATTTGGTAATGAAGTACCTCAAAGAATTGGACCGCATAGCGTACATTCGCTTTGCTTCAGTTTACAAGAAGTTTGAGGAGCCTGAAGATTTCAGGCAGTTACTCCTTGAGGTGAAGAAATAATGAAGTATGTAAGAAAACGTGATGGAAAACTAGAACCTTTCGATCAAGATACGAATAACAACTGCCATTTGGAAAGCAGCTAAAGCTGTAGGCGGAAAGGACCGCGAACAATCAAAGAAGGTAAGCAACCAGGTTGTAGCTGAGCTTCAAAACCGATTTGGCGAAGATGGCTGCCCCACGGTTGAAGAAATTCAGGACTTTGTTGAGAAAATGCTCATTGAAAACGGGCACGCACAAACTGCTAAAGCCTACATCCTTTATCGAAAACAGCATCAAGATATGCGTGAGCTTGCGGCTCTTCTGAGCAGCGCAGACCTTGTGGATCAATACTTAGAGGTTGAGGATTGGCGGGTGAAAGAAAATAGCAACATGAGCTACTCGCTACAGGGATTGAACAACTACCTTTCATCCACAGTTATTGCGAAGTACTGGATAAGCCGCATTTACCCTGCACGAATCGCCGACGCTCACTTCTCAGGTGATATCCACATTCACGACCTTGGCGTTTTGGGTCCATACTGTGTAGGCTGGGACATTAGCGACCTGCTGATGTCAGGATTCGGTGGAGTTCCGGGAAAAATTGAGAGCAAACCCGCCAAGCACTTCCGCACTGCCCTCGGGCAAGTTGTCAACTTCTTCTACACGCTGCAGGGCGAAGCAGCAGGTGCTCAAGCATTTAGCAACTTCGATACATACTTGGCGCCATTCATACGTTACGACCATTTGACGCAGAAAGAAGTAGAGCAGGGCTTGCAAGAGTTCTTCTTCAACATGAACGTTCCAACCCGTGTTGGCTTCCAGACGCCTTTCACGAACCTAACGTTGGATTTGACGGTTCCTGATTTCATGAAGAACGAAGGTGTTCTCTTTAATGGCAAGGTAACGGAAGACACGTATGGTGATATGACTAAGGAAATGGAGATGTTCAATCTTGCTTTCGCCGAAGTCATGAACGAAGGCGACTCCAAGGGCAGGGTTTTCACCTTCCCAATTCCGACGTATAACATAACGAAAGACTTCGATTGGGACTCAAATGTTAGCCAGAAAATCTTTGAGGTCACCGCAAAATATGGCGTTCCATATTTCTCGAACTTCGTCAACAGCGATATGCGGCCTGAAGATGTACGCAGCATGTGCTGTCGTCTAAGAATCGACAACCGTGAGCTACGCAAACGAGGCGGCGGCTTCTTCGGCGCTAACCCGCTGACAGGTAGCATAGGCGTAGTAACATTGAACATGCCTAGAATAGGTTACTTGTCCAAAGACGAAGACGAATACTTCGAGCGTTTAACACGCGAAATGGACGTTGCCAGAGCGAGCCTGGAGATAAAACGCAAAGCACTTGAAGCTTTCACTGATAACGGCTTATACCCCTACAGTCGAAGATACCTGCGCAACATCAAGGCAGCCCACGGCAAATTCTGGAAGAACCACTTCTCCACTATCGGCTTAGTTGGCATCAACGAATCAGTAGTAAACTTGCTAGGCCAGAATATATCCACAAAAGATGGTTTAGAGTTCGCAGTCAAAGCGCTCAAATTTATGCGCGAGAAACTAATGGCTTTCCAGGACGAAACGGGAGATATCTACAACCTTGAAGCAACACCCGCCGAGGGCACATCTTACAGGCTGGCACGCATAGACAAACGCAAATATCCAAACATTATTTTTGCAAACCACCGTCAAGTCCAAACCCAGCATGCAGAACCCTTCTACACTAACAGTAGCCAACTGCCAGTCGACTTCGAAGGCGACCTTTTCGACGCTTTGGAGCACCAAGAAAACCTGCAGACCCTCTACACAGGAGGCACGGTATTCCACATCTTCCTAGGCGAACGTTTGCATTCTTGGAAATCTGCGGCTGAACTCATAAAGAAAGTCTGTTGGAATAGCCGCTTCCCATACTTCACGTTGACACCAACGTTCAGTATCTGCCCCAACCACGGCTATACTAGCGGTGAACATAAGCAGTGCCCCGTTTGCGGATCAACCTGCGAAATCTACAGCCGCGTTGTAGGCTATCTGCGACCTGTGGACCAATGGAACGACGGCAAACAAGCAGAATTCGCAATGCGCAGAACATTCGACAAATCCCTCGTCGTAGCAACCGCGCCCGTGACAAACTAGAGGTTAACGTATGAAGTTCTGTGGTCTACAGAAAATCAGCCTCATCGACTACCCCAACAAAATCGCGTCAGTGCTGTTCACGCCAAGCTGCAACCTTCGATGCGGGTTCTGCCACAACTGGCGCATTGCCGTCGACCCCCAACCTCCTTTTTTGCAGGAAAACACAGCTGTAGAACTCCTTGAGGCGCGCAAAAAATATGTAGATGCCGTCGTCGTCACCGGCGGAGAACCTTGCATGCACAAGGAACTTCCCAAGTTTCTTGGCAAACTAAAGGAAAAGGGGTTTTCGGTGAAGTTGGACACAAATGGTTTCTTCCCCGACACCCTAGAAGAATGCCTGGGCAGTGTCGATTACGTAGCTATGGACGTGAAGACTTCGCCCGAAAAATACTCGCGACTAGGCGCAAAAAGCACTTCGGGGTTTATGCGAACAGTGGAAATCCTTAAGACGGGAAAAGTCCCGTACGAGTTTAGAACAACGTTGGTTCCTGATTTGGTTACGGCTGAGGATGTGGCATGCATCGGAGAGTTGGTGAAGGGAGCTCAGACTATGGCACTGCAACAGTTCATTCCTGACGACACGTTGGACAAGAGCTTCAAAGCTCTACGACCATACGCGCCCGAGGTCATGGGGGAATTCGCCAAAACCATGCACAAATATGCACAAAACGTAGTACTTCGAGTATAATCAGGCCCTGAGCTGTTTGAAGACTACATGAACCCCTTGGTTTCGAGTAGAAGGTATTGTTGTAGGCACGTGGCAGTCACAACTTCTTAAGAGCCATTACGCGAAAAACGTTCTATTGCGTATTTCTGGAGATTTTTGAGATGAAGGTCGCAGTTATCGGAAAAGGCAATGTTGGTTCTGCCATAGCAAAGGGCCTGAGCGTAAAACACGAAATCAAGTTTGGTCACCGAGACCCGAAAGAACCTGTAGTTGAAGCTGCTCAATGGGGCGAAATCATAATCTTTGCCGTTCCGCATGGCGTTGTTTCTGAAGTGGCGAAGAAACTTGGCTCTGTCGCTGATGGCAAAGTAATTCTAGATGTAACCAATGCTATTGGAGCAAATGGCGATCTTTCCATCGGGTTCACCACGTCCGCGGCTGAGGAACTTCAAAAGAAGCTCCCCAAAGCGCATGTGGTTAAGGCGTTCAATACAGTGTTCGCTCAGAACCAGAGTACAGGCAAAGTCGGGAAAGAAACCTTGACACTTTTTGTGGCAGGCGACAACGCCAAGGCTAAACAAGTCGTTATGCAGCTAGGAAAAGACATCGGTTTTGAGCCTGTAGATGCCGGAGCCCTGAAGTCAGCGCGTTACCTAGAGCCGATGGGTATGCTTATGATTAATCTAGGTTACGGTTTAGGCATGGGAACCTGTATCGGCTACAGGCTCGCCAAATGCTGAAAACGCCATTTTCCGTGTCTTCCTCTGTAACGTTGTTGTTGTATCTTTGCAGTCACATATGCTTAAAACGGGCACTTCCAAAAATATAACAAACAAGAGCAAAAATATAACACCAAATTACATCCTGCTGCTCAAGAATTAAAGCTAATAGGGAAAACTCACATGATTATTAATCTTTACGTCGCCGTAGATTTGGCCATAGCGCTCTTCGCGTTAGCCGTTGGCTCATATGCTGCGTATAAGGCATACAAAGTCGAAGAAGGCTACAAAGCTGCACATGGCGACCAGCGATATGAACTTGAAAAAGACTTCTATCTAGTCTCAACCGTTGGTTGGATGACTTTCGCAACGAGACTCTTGGCAATTCCACTTTTCTGGGTCACAGTAATCTCGCTTATTCCCGCTGTTCCTGGGGCTATGTGTGAGTTTGGAGTTTTTCAAGCAGGCGCTCCTTTTAGTTGGGCTGACTTGGGACTCAAACTTTTCACGATGTTCGCGTTTGGAGGTTGGCTCTTCTTCGACTTGGTGAATCGAAAGCTCAAAGGTTCTCCTCTGATGGGCTCGCTTTCACGAGGTTTCGTTTTGCTTATACCACTACTTTTTGTAGATGCACTTCTAGATATCTCGTTTTTTGGCGGACTCAAGCCTTTGGTGGTTCCATGCTGTATGGTTGTGTACTCAAACACAGCTCAGAGTTTGTTCAATATAGGTTGTCCATTCTGTTTTGTTACCTACAAATACCCACTTCTATGGGGTGTTATACCCGCGTACGCAGTCTCCGTCGCTCTTTTAATTTGGGTTTTCGCATTTCAAAGATCTACACGTGGACTCGATAATAAGAGCGGGGATTCTGGTTCAGTTCTCAAAAAAGCCCTGCTAGTAAGTTCAACCTTAGCAATTGTGGGTACAATTCTGCTTGCAGTTCAAATTGCACTGGGAAGTTTCAGCAACGTATAAAACTTGCAGGATTCACCTTTCGGAAAAAACTTGAGGAAAAAGAGTTTGAATCTGAAAAAAACTATCACCCTCGAAATAGCTTCAGTGGTTGTAGTGTTAGTAGTGGTTTTCCTTTTTGTCCAATTCACTCCCTACCTAATTTCATCAAGCAATACTGACCAGATTGGAGTTTTCAGTCAAAAAGAGTTCGCGCAGAATACGGTTTCATTGTTGGCGGGTCACAAAACAAGTTGCCGATTTAACTATTCAACTTTTGACCCAGCAATATTGGTAGTAGATTTGGCATTTCAGAGTTGGGAAACGCCTGGCTATTTGTCTTTGTACTGCAATGGCATACTCATCGTGACTATTGAGGCCACCCAGAGAAATCCTGATGTTCAATTGACTACAATTACTGTTTCGGGATATGACTTGGTGAAACCTCATTACCAGTTGTCACAGGTATTTAGTACGTACACGTACGGGAATGAAATTTCCTTTGTATCATCTGTTGAGGGAGGTTACGAAGGGACTTTTAGCTACAAAATTAGCGTAAGAGGAAGCAGATGAAGATGAAGCCGAAAGTGTTTGTCTCATTAGTTGGTGTCTTGTTAACGTTCGTGTTTCTTTCCAGCGCTTTGAGCGAAATATCTTGGTCGATGAAAGAAAACGACACTGATGCTCTGCGACAAGTTGTGGGTTTGCCAAGTGTGGCAATTGGGAATCTTAACCCTTCGGCGAGAAATCCGGGGGTCGAGTTTTTGTGCACTGGCCTTTACGATGTGCCTGGAGGCTACTGCAATTATTTCACATTGGGTGTGTCTTTCATTAATTTCACTGCGGCTGGCAATTTTACGACGGGTGGAAAATAGATGAAGAAATTTAGAAATCTTTTGAATTACGCCTTGGGTTGCATACAAAGATACAAATTAAGAACACTTGTCATTCTAATCGCTTTAGGCGTTGCCGCTTCGGCTTTTTCCTCCGTAGCCTTCATGTCTGACGGCCTAGCAAAAGAAGGCGCCTTGAGTTTGAAATATGCGCCAGACCTCACGGTACAAGGGATATCAGCCGGAAGGCAAACACTCATTCCAACTAAATACGTGAATTTCGTACTAGGAGCAGCAACAGGAATAAGCGGAGTCTCAGAAAGGATTTGGGGCTACGGCAATGTTGGAAATACACTGCTTGTAATTGTAGGCATAGACGTAGATAATTCTGCGACGAAAAATCAGACGACCTCCATGCTCGGCAGCCCCGACTTCAATCAGACTTGGGCTTCAATGTTGGATTCGGCTTACCCGTTGGAGTCCGGTCACTTTCTCGATGCACAGTCAAATGACACTGTAGTTATCGGAAAAGGCGTGGCAGATCTACTTGGAGCCAATGTTGGAACCGTACTGTCGATACTGACAGAATCCAATCAAATCAAGCGATACAATGTCGTTGGAATATTTGACAGTGAATCCAGCATATACAGTGCAGATCTAATATTGATGAACCTCAACGCAGCTCGCGAATTTTTCAGTATACCAGATGACAAAATTACAGACATATTAGTTTACTTAAGTCCAGTTGATGCTGCAACAAAATCCTCTTTAGCCAACGTGGTCGCGCGACAGCTATCTGAATTTCCCAATTGCCGCGTACTAACGAAAGATGTTTTACTTAAAGCCCAAGAAAAGACATATGGAGACAGATCGGGGTTCTTTTCTATTGTATGGTACGTAATTTTAATTTCAGTAGCTATTGTAGCATTTAACCAAACGATCGTTGTCGGGCATGAGTCAAAATTTGAGGTAGGTTTGCTTAAAGCACTTGGATTTTCCACTTCAGACATAATTCAGGTTCGACTAATAGAAACTCTAGTGCTTGGAGCACTGGCTGGCGCAATTGGACTTACATTTGGTATTCTGTATGATAGCGTTCTCGGCGCGCCCATTCTAAGAGATTTCATGCTAGGTTGGGCTAACCTTTACCCAAGCTTCCCAGTGCCGGTTTTCATTAGCCTACAGACCGTCTTGTTCACTTTCGCGGTAACAATCGTGCCGCTCCTCTTCGCGACTGTAATTCCTTCATGGCTTAACGCCACTGTCGATCCTGATATTGCCATGAGAGGTGCCCGCGCATGATTGAAACAGTGAACTTGACAAAAATCTACAATCAGGGTAAAAAGCACCAAGTCGAAGCTGTGACAGACGCCCAAATATCTGCGGAAAGCGGGAAAATAACAGCGCTGGTCGGACCAAGTGGCTGCGGAAAAACCACTTTGATGAGCATGATTGGACAACTTCTAACACCAACCAGAGGCAAGGTTTTGGTGGATGAGGAAGATATTACTGCCTACTCTGATGGTTGGAAAGCCGTTTTCAGAAGAAGAAATGTGGGTTTTGTCTTTCAACATATTAATCTGCTTCCAAACTTTAACGCCCTGGAAAATGTTATGACGCCGCTTCTATGCCATGACGTGGATCCGGAAAAATACAAAGACTCCGCACTCAATTTATTGAATCAGCTGGGATTATCTGAACGTGCATTTTTTAACGTGGAGCAACTTTCGGGTGGTCAACAACAGAGAGTTGCTGTCGCAAGGGCACTAGTAACGGAACCTAGGATAATCGTTGCTGATGAACCCCTAACGTTTGTGGATGACGCATCGGCAAAAACGATTACGGACTTCTTCGAACAGCTCAAAGAAGAAGGAAAAACGATTCTGATTTCAACGCACGCTGCTAATCTTGCAAAATTGGCAGACAAAACATACGTTATGAATGACGGGAAAATTGTCAATTCATACTAGCTAATGGAATTTAAATTTCGTTGGTGATGACTGAGTTGGGAACGACTTGGCGCGCGCACGTTTTTGTTCGCTCCAACAAGTATCAGGTGATTTGGTTGCGGCGACGTAGATGTATGGTTCTGTCTCTGTTCACGCGCTCAGAAAGTCATTTAGCCTGCAGCATTTCAGATAGGAAGGGAATTGAATGAAGCTTCCTTCGATAGTATGTGCTATTCTTTCTGTCTTGTTGGTGCTTCTGTCCTTTTGCTTTTATGATTACCCAAGCTAAAGCAAGTTCGTTGGACAAGTGTTCTCATAGTTGACTCAGTCGGGGACTCCGGGACCCAGTCTTCTCTTGCTTCAGACTCTAAAGGGAATCCCCACATATGCTACAAGTATTCGAACTTAACAGATGCCTATTTGATTTATACCAGTTAGACCGGCTCAGAATGGAACATACAGAAAGTTCAATTCGCACAGAAAAGCGGGAGATACCTGACTCTCGGCTCCATTCAAAACCAAGGTTTTCATTAACCAAAATTGGCTTAGCTCTGAGAGAAAAGTTTAAGGGTCAAGGATTTGTTTAGCATTCGGAAGTATTCTAAACTTGAGGTTTGTAGCGTGAGTATTAAAGGAGAAACTGTGGAAGAGCGCAAGGCGGAAGTTCTCATCAAACTGCGCAAGTACAAGCTGGTTGAGAAAGAAAAGTTCGAAGGCGCATTCGGCTACACTATCCAAATTCCAGAAGACAAAGAAAAAGCCCTAATCTGGTGCATACTAGACCAAGCCACCGTGGGCATAGTTGCCATGAACCAGCTCTACAAGGTCATGAAGGAAAAAGAAATTGACCGCGCCATAGTCATCACAGAAGGCCGCTACACACACGCCGTAAAGCAAGGAGCCAAGAAAAAGAAAGTCGAATTGCTACTGAAGTCATTCCCAGTTTTCGACATATTCGAACACGCCCTGGTTCCAAGACACGAAATCTTAACCGAAAAAGAGCGCCAAGCGCTTTTGGAAAAGTACAAGGTAAAGCCGTATCAGATGCCCCAAATCGGTTCAACCGACCCAGCCGTCAAAGCCATCGGTGCCAAACCCGGTGACGTTCTGCGGATAATCAGAAAAAGCTCCACAGCGGGCGAACACATCGCATACCGCTATGTAGTGGAGTAAACTGGGTTAAAAACCAAAAAACTTTATTTTTCGTTATTTGCCTATTATAACCTCGGTAGACTTAACTATACCCGTGACCTCGTCGCCCACTTTTATGTCTAAATCCTCGACTGCTTCTTTGGTAATAACCGCCGTAATGATAGTGGGAACTTTTACTTCGATCTTGACTTTTGCGGTTATAATGCCTTTTTCTACGGAAACAACTTTTCCTTTAAAACTATTTCTCGCACTCAATTTCACACTTTTCACCTCCGATAACTTGCCTTCTACTAACACGCGGTTCAAGTATCCTTCAAGCTGCCGGTACTCAACAAGAAGGCTTTTACCCAATTCAGTGAGCTGCGCTCCTCCTCCGCCTGTCTTCCCACCCTTATGAGTTTCCACGATGGATTCGCCAACGGCTTTCTCGATTTTCTGAATGTAGTTCCAAACGTAACGGTAGGACATGCCCACTTTTTCGGCGGCTCTGGTGAGCGATTTTTCGTTGTTTATGCCTTCAAGAATTTCTGCTCCACCCTTGCCTAGAACTGGTCTTCCGTTGCATTCGAGCCAGACTTTACATGAGGGCTCATGTTTCTTGTGAGCAGACATTCAATAGGACTGTGGAGATAACGCATTAATAAGGGTAATCGGGTAAACGCTCTGAGGAACCCTAGAATATCAGTTCCCCGTGCAAAAATTCTCGCGTTAAATCTTGCTCAGGGTTTTCAAACAGATCTTTTGTTTTTGAAGCTTGAATCACTCTGCCTTCATGCATGTGAACGACAATGTCCGCTAGTCGTTTGGCTTGACCAAGATTGTGGGTTGCCAGCATGATTATGGTATCGTCGTTTCTTCGGCTGTTTATGGTTCCCTCGATTATGCGGGCACTATTCGGATCGAGGTTTGCTGTAGGTTCATCCAGTAGAAGGATCTTCGGGTTAAGCAGCAATGCTCTAGCCAGCGATATTCGCTGTTGTTCCCCACCGGAACTCTTTTTTGCCCTGCGCTTCTCAAAGTCTTTGAGTCCGACCACCATGAGAGCATCGCTTATTTTCTGCTTAATCTCAGTTTCTGGCTGTCCTCTAATCCTCAGCCCATAGGCTAAGTTGTCGTAGACTGTGCCGCTGAACATGGCAGTTCTCTGGAAAACCAGCGTGGTAGCTTGGCGGAGGAGACTCTCGGTAACGACTTTGTCGTTGAAGTATATTGTGCCTTTGTCTGGTTTTTCTAAGCCGGCAATTATCCGAAGCAACGTGGTTTTTCCTGCCCCGTTAGAACCTATAAGCACCACTATCTGGCCGCCTTCCGCATTGAGCGAGATAGAATCCAGCGCCATGACTGCTCCGTAACGTTTTTCTATGCATTCAATTTGGAAGTTTAGGGTTAAGTTACTGTCCTCCTGATCTGCCGAAGATACGCCATGCCTTTATTGGGGTTTCTTCTTGTCGGAGGCGTTCTATGAGGTTTATTACGAGTGCAAGAGTGACGACTATGATCATTAGTATTATGGCGTACGCCATTGCCACGCTGAAGTTGCCAAAGTTAATTTCTAAAGCGATTGATGTTGTTAGGACCCTTGTTTCGCCATATAGGCTTCCGCCGACTATGGTGGCTATGCCCAGTTCGCCGAAGCCTCGGTTGAAAGCTGCAGTTACAGCGAGGATTGTGGACCAGAATGTTTCGCCCAAAATTTTGAGGTTGGTCCGCAACCCTGAGGCGCCTAAGGTTCGGGCTAAGTCCCTAAGTTGGGTGTCCGCGGCGCTAAGAGCGCTAGTGGTGAAGCTGATGATTATGGGGGTAACGAGTATGGCTTGCCCAATCATAATGCCGTTTACCGTGTACAGCAATTGAAGGAAGCCGAATTCTCCCTGCCTTGACATAAGAAGAAACAACAACAAACCCAAGGCCACTGTGGGTACACCTATAAGGGAGTTGAATAAGCCTCGGATAACCCACTTGCCCTTAAACGAATAAAGTCCGAGGAATACTGCGATGGGTATACTCCAAGCGCATGCCAAAAGGGTGCCAACGCCCGAAACATAAATTGTTCTGTACACAGTTGCATAAAATTCGGCGCTGCCACTGAAAATTAATTGAAAGGCCTGCTGAAATGCTTGGACGAGTATATCGGGCATTATTGTCACAAAGAAATAAGGGGTGGGGCTTTTGAGCTTTTTGCGATTTACCTAGGGCTTCTTTGCCGGGACACTATAGACGTTTGTTACCAGCACTGCTATAGAGGGGCTGGGCGATGGCAATGCGTCGTAGTTTGCAGAATAGAGGTTGCCTGCGTTGTACCTGTATTGCTGGGGGCACTCGGTTCCATCGGCGTTGATGGCATTTGTTGAGTTGATGTAGGCATAGCCTTGGACCCAACTGAGCAATGTAGCGTTGGGCGCGGTGCCTGAGGCCAAGGGCACAAAGGGACTGAACAGCTGCTGATTGTAGGCTGAGACTCCAAAGTTGGCGATTAACTGTTGGCCTTCGTCGGAAACGAGCCAGTTGACGAACTTTAACGAGGCGTCAAAATGGGTGGCAGTTAGGTTAGTGTTTCGGGGGTCGTCAATTATTGCGCTGTAAACGTTCAGTAACGCTTTTTGTGCCTGGATGATGGGTTTGAGTTGGATATCTCCTCGGTCATAATATGCGAGATAAGTACCAGTGTCCGCGAAAATGTATGCCGGTGCACCTCCGCCGATACCGTTGTTAGCTACTGACAGGCTTGCGCCCATTCCTTGTCCTGTGGAGTGGAACCACGAAGTTTGTTCTATTAACTGAGTGTAGTTGTAGCCTGCGTTTTTCCAAAGGGTTTGCTCTGCGGTGGCGGTACCTGAGCCGTCGTTTCGGGTGACCCATTGTACTTGACTATTGGTTTGGGCGGCAGTGTAAAGTTTTACTAAGGCAGCGCTGACGTTTGTCATGCCGCTGATGCCTGCCGGGTCATTTGCTGGTCCAACTATTTCGAAGAAGTTGTAGGCTACTATTTTGCGGTCAACTCCATATCCGCCCTTTAGAAAGTTAATTTCCTGTGACGGCGAGTGGACAAGTATCATGTCTGCGTCGCCTCTTTGGGCTGTTGCTATGGCGGCGCCTGTTCCTTGAGCTACGAAGTTTAAGGTTATCCAAGGATACTTGGCTTCGAAGGCTTCCTTCATGGTTCCAGTAGTGTTACCGTTTATTCCAGTGTCTTCTAGACCGGTGTCATGGAGGCTGGTGGTTGTTGCAACTATTAAGTTGACAGGTTCAGGTGTTGGGGTGGGTTCTGGCGTGGGTGAAGTGGTTGGAGAGGGAGTAGGAGTTGGGTTTGGCTGTTGTAGAGAGGTATAGGCTGCGTATGCTGCAACGCCGCCAACTACGATAACTGCAATTAGGATTATTGCGGCTATTGTGGTGCTGATGGCTGACTTGCTAGTATTTTTCATGTTTTCACCTTGCGCTTCCAAAACCTGATATGTATATTTAAACATATCGAAGTGTCTTGGGTCTACAAATCCATAAGCCCACGTCGAAACGAAAGCCTATTTCAACATAGAAGTTCCAGCTTGCAGCTCGTACAGAATAACTAAGGCTTCCCCGATCGGCATGCCCAGCTTAAACGCCAACTCTTCAGCCGAAGTCTCGGGTTTAGTGGGGAGAATGACGTCTCGCGTGTACGCTTTGTGTGTCGGGTACATAACGTTTGCATGAACCGTCTCAACAAGGACAGGCCATAGTTTGTCTTTTATGCATTCTTGAACGTTCATTCTCATCAGCGACAACGTATTAGGCAAGGTGGTTATTCAGCTTAACGCAAAAATCTACGGGTCACCAAAAACCTAAAATCGCCAAACTTTTCAGTTAAACTTGAAGTGAATAAATTTGGGACGAGCGGTAGTCACGAAGGGTCACCGCGGACGTAGACTAGGCTACGCAATCCGCAGGATGGAAGCGAGCGTAGAGCTAAGCGACAAAGAGGGCATGGCAAAAGTCGATGAAGAGCGGCGAAGAGCGAAAGCACGACCGCCAACTAATGAAGATTCGCCGATTGAGAATTTGCGCGATGCTCTAAACAATAGAAAAAACCCATGACAACCTTAAGGTTCCCCTCGGTTACAAGTTAGTTTTAGCTGCATAACGTTAATAGTGCTGCATATCCAATTAGTTTTAGAAGTGATTTGTTTTTTGAAGGCGGTTGTATACCACGGACCTAAAAACATCCATATTGAAGAAGTCCCTGAACCCAAATTGAAGGGCAGAAAAATTCTGGTGAAGTTTCGGGCGGGAAGCATCTGCGGAACTGACCTTCACCTTTACAAAGGCGACTGGAAAATCAAAGACGGACGCATAATCGGGCACGACGCCTGGGGTATTCGTCAGGATACAGGCGAGCGGGTAGTGATGGTGCCCTTGACTTGGTGTGGTAAATGCTTCTACTGCATGCGAGGGCACCCGTCGCTGTGCGAGCGAGTCCTTTACTATGGATTAACGAAAGGCGGGTTCTTCGCCGAGTCCGTTGCGCTGCGAGAAAGGAACCTAATTCCGCTTCCCGACGACGTATCAGACGAAGAAGCTGCAATTATGGAGCCCGTGGCACTAGCCCTCCACACGTTAGACCTCCTTAAGCCCGACACCGACGACTACGCCACAATAGTTGGTCAAGGACCCATTGGCCTATTGATGTCGCAGGTTGCAAAGCTCAAAGGCTGCCGCGTCATAGCCGTAGACAAAGAAGATTACCGGCTTAAGCTAGCGGCGAAACTGGGAGCAGACCACTGCATAAACGCAGCGGAGGAGAATGTGGCAAAACGGGTTAAGGAAATTACTGGGCGCGGCTCTGACGTGGTGGTTGAAGCGGCTGGGTCAACTCAAACGGTTGAGCTAACACCTTTCCTCGTGAGGAAAGCGGGGAAGGTAGCGTTGGTGGGCGAGTTCGAAGGCAACATGAACTTTGGGAACGCAGATGAAGCATGTTTCTTTACCACATACATTTCCCCGCTAGAATATCCAACGGCAGTGGACCTTGTCGCCCGCAAGAAAATCGACGTTCATAGCCTCATTACACACCAATTCAAGCTTAACGAAATCGAAAAAGCCCTGAAGACAGCAGACAACCTGACCGAGAAACCAGTCAAGATAATCATAACTGCTTAAGGCGCAGTTCCAAGTTTTTGGAGGCGACAAACGCCAGCCTATAATACCACTTGGTTAAGCAGTTTTTCATCTTTCAGAGGGAATGGAACGCTTAAATATTTTCTCACAGCGTACTTCACTGGGAACAGACATGAGCGAAGTTGCCCCCAAAATCAAGCTTTTCAACACCCTAACGCGCCAAAAAGAAGAATTCAAAACCATCGCGCCCGGCAAAGTTGGCGTTTACACTTGTGGACCCACCGTATACGACTACGCACATATCGGCAACTTTCGCGCTTTTGTGTTTGAAGACCTACTGAAACGATGGTTGGAGTACCGCGGCTTCCAAGTTACCCATGTCATGAACCTCACGGATGTGGACGACAAAACCATCAAAGGCAGCCAAAAACAGACAAAACCGCTGCGAGAATACACAGACTTCTACTCCAACGCTTTCTTTGAAGATATTAAAGTCCTGAACATCGAGCCTGCGACGGCATACCCAAGAGCCACTGACCACATTCCAGAAATGGTCTCAATAATCAAAAAGCTTCTCCAAAAAGGCATCGCGTATTGCGGCGAAGATGGAAGCGTTTACTTTGCCGTCGGCAAGTTCCCTGAATACGGCAAACTTAGCCACATTCACGTCCAGGATCTCAAGGCAGGCGCAAGAGTCAGCCAAGACGAATACGCCAAAGAGGAAGCCCAGGATTTTGCGCTCTGGAAAGCATGGACTCCTGAAGACGGCGACGTCTACTGGGAAACCGAGTTGGGCAAGGGCAGACCAGGCTGGCACATTGAATGCAGCGCGATGAGCATGAAATACCTTGGAGAAACATTCGACATTCACTGCGGTGGAGTAGACAACATGTTCCCGCATCATGAGAACGAGATTGCCCAAAGCGAAGCCGCCACTGGAAAACCGTTCGTGCATTACTGGATGCACAACGAGCACCTGCTGGTGGAGGGCAAAAAAATGGCTAAGAGGCTTGGGAACTTCTACACGCTGCGCGACCTGCTGACGAAGGGGCTGGATCCGCTGGCAATCCGTTACTTGCTTTTGAGCACTCATTACCGTCAGCAATTCAACTTCACTTTCGAAGGCTTAGAAGCAGCCAAAGGAGCCATAGAACGGCTAGCGAACCTTCAGCGGAGACTGCAGGACGCCAATGGCAAGGGCGGCTCACGAAAAATTAAGGAGTTAACCTTGAACGTTCAAGAATGCTTCGGAGGAGCACTGGACGATGACCTAAACATCAGCGTTGCGTTAGCTTCGCTTTTTGACTTTGTCCGAGACATTAACAACCTGCTGGATGCAAACGAGCTAAGCAAAGCGGAAGCTGCAACGGTTTCCAAGCTGATAGATGACTTCGACAAGGTCCTAGGAGTAATTCCCAAACTCAAAGAGGAATCACTTCCGGCTGAGGCGGAGCAACTTATAAGGAAACGGGAGGAAGCCCGCAAAGCCAAAGACTGGAAAACCGCGGACTCTGCCAGAGCACAGCTGAAAACCATGGGCATAGTCCTTGAGGACACCGCGCAGGGCGTGCGTTGGAAACGCGAAAAAACCTAAACCAAAGAGCTCTTTCCTTCGAAGTTCCATTCTTTCGTGGCGTATTTCTCTGTATACAGTTTCTGGGCTAGCTCCAACTCCGACGGGGTTAATTCGCTGTCGACTGACTGCACATCCTCGATAACTTGAATGTTAAGCGCTACAGCGAATCCATGCGCCACCACGTTTGCCGCTGTCTCCGGCGTCACGGAATGTCCCAGTTCATTCTTAAGGCTGGTAATCTTGCCCTTTGCGACATCAGCGACCTGCATGCAGCTGTCCGCCCACGGAACCCTTAACAAAGTAAACATCCGCGGCAAATCCACATCCAACAGCAAAGTGCCATGCTGCAGGACGATCCCGCTTTTGTTGGCTTGGGCGCTGCCGCTGATTTTCTTGCCGTTGACAGTGAGGTTGGGGCAGTTCTTTGCGTTGCCAGAATTGTAATCTGTCTGAATGCCCAGCATGCGCAATGCTTCACTTATTGCAGCGTAAATCTGCGAGTACACGTCGGCTATATCTTTGGCGCCAATATCCTCGATTTTGGCAACCACGCTATAGGTGATTTCGCCTTCCGCGTCGTGGTAAACCGTGCCACCTCCGCTCATCCTGCGAACTACATCCACCCCCAACTTCCTGCAATTCTCCAGATTCACTTCATTTTCAATTTTCTGGAATCGACCTATCGAAACCGCGGAGGGTTTCCAGCGGTAAAACCGTAAAGTATTTGGAACCTGTTCCGCTACACGCGAACGAAGAATCCCCTCGTCGATTGCCATGTTCATGGCTGCGTTGCAGGCTTCGATTCTAAGAATTCTCCAAGTGTTCACGTCAGTTTCAACCTAGCGGGTGTTTGTTTTCTGGTTGTCCTCCTATTTAATATTAACAAGTGTCGTCAAAGCAAGGTCTTTATTTGGGAGTTCTCAATGCTATCAAATCAACTTCGGTGCAACAATGGACATACTCACGATCGTCTTAATTGCAGTAGGCTTGGCAATGGACGCGTTCGCAGTCTCAATTGCAAAAGGAATTTGCATTGAGCACAATAGACGAAAGTCAGCGTTGTTGCTTGCTTCTTTTTTTGGCGGTTTTCAAATGCTAATGCCCGCTGTAGGGTATTTTGCTGGTCTGAGTTTCAGGGAAGTGATTATGGGTGTTGATCATTGGATTGCATTCGGACTTCTGGCTCTTATTGGGTCAAAAATGATCTACGATTCGACAAGAAGAGCAACCGAGAAAGAAGAAGAAACTCTCAAACTCCATTCTTTGGTAACTTTATCCGTGGCTACCAGTATTGACGCCTTGATGGTTGGCTTGAGTCTTGCGTTTCTTCAAACATCGATCTTGGAGCCGATCATAGTTATTGGGGCTATCACTTTTTCACTTTCTTACTTAGGCTTCTACTTTGGATGCGGAATAGGGCGAGTTTTTGGGAACAGAATCAAAATTGTCGGAGGACTTATTTTAATAGCTATCGGATTGCGAATACTACTGGAACATTTGTCCTAAAGAGACCAAATTGTAGCTTCTCTTCCATTTTCTTGAGACGAGTTCGGATTTCTTGTAGAATTCACGATCGGTTCTTTGTCATATTCGTGAGTTAGAATATTTAGCCAACGAAAACGCACTTTCCAAAAATGAATTCGAGGCCACGAGAGGAATTGAAAACGAAATTAAAAGGACATACGCGGGTTTTCTCCACGACGGCACCTCTTCACGTTTCTACTATTTCATCTTGTTATAGATGGAATCGGTCGCAACCTCAAACAATCTCCCAATAAGCGCGTAACCTCTGGAGCCCAAGTATTTCCGAATATAGAACTGAATCATGCCCTTGACAATTGCAAACTTCAACTTGAACTGAGTAACTTTGGACTCAAACAGCAGTCTATGCTTAATCAATTGAATATTCTTTGGTTCTTCCCACTCCTCTAAGAACAGTTCTCCACTCAGTTTTTGAAATAGGGGCGTTCCAGGAATTGGGTATGGCAGGGTGAAAGAAAGATAATCTAATGGAAGCGAAGAAGCAAACCTTATCGTGTTTAGAACAGTCTTATCAGTCTCGCCCGGGTATCCCACGATAAAAAAGGCACCGGTTTTTATGCCTTTCATCTTGCATAATTGAACGGCCGCATACGCCTGTTTTGTTGTTATTTGTTTTTTCATTATTTTAAGGATTGAATCGTTTCCTGATTCAATTCCAAAGAACATTCTAACACATCCAGCCTGCTTCATCTTTTCGGCAATTTCCGAGTCAAACGTATCAACCCTTGACAAGCATTCCCACGCAATTTTCAATCTGCGTTTTATAATCTCGTCGCATGTTTCAATGAGGCGTTTACGATTCAATGTGAAACAATCATCAGCAAACCATATTCGATTGTAACCCAAGGAAATGACCTCCTCAATTTCGTCAGCTACTTTAGACGCGTTTCTTGCTCTGAATTCATTGCCAAACACCGGTCTACTGCAGAAATCACATTCAAATGGGCACCCTCTAGAAGTCATGATAGCGGTGGTTTTGTAGCCAAACTTTCCAAAGTAATACTTCTGGTAAGCATCATTTTCAAACAAGTCTCTTGAAGGGGGTGGAAATAAATCCAAATCAGCAGCGAGACCGCGAGGAGAGGTCTTCTTAACCTGACCTGTCCCACCATCTCTATACGCGATCCCTTTAATCTGAGATAATGAGCCTCCACGCTCGAGCTGTGCTGCAATTTCAAGCATCGTCTGTTCCCCTTCCCCGATGACAACCACATCGAAGTCTCTAAGAAAAGAGTCAGGCTGTATCGTCGGAAGTGCTCCTCCTGCTACAAGAAGGTCACAGTGTTCTCTCAGAAGACGAGCTAGTTCGAGTGATTTGTCTCTCATTGAATACATTGATTGGACTCCAATTATCTTCGGTTTCGAGGCGACAATTCTCCTCAAGGCTTCCTCCTGGTTAAGAAAAGTGCAGTCCACAATTTCAACTGAAATACCGTTTTGTCTTAGATATGCTGCAATGTATCCCAACCCTAATGGCGGAAATCTGAAGATCGATGTGTCAGCAAGTGGGTGGAAGTAAGGATAAACCAGAACTACAGCGGTCAAATCAATGTCACCCAAAAATTTCAATTTCGTACTCAAAACGGTCATTATCGGGGGTTAGTTCGTAATCAAGACCGATCCAGTCTAAGGAGCCTTCCATCAATTCCCTTCCTCTTCGCAGGATTGCCCCTTCCAAATTCTTCAAGTTGAAGCCTATCCTGTCTTTCTTGTCAGCTATTTTTGCCGATCGTGCAATTGCAACGTTCCAGACACCAATTTCATCATCTAACAAATTCAGACCTTCTGCATCGGAGTATTTTCTAAATAATTTTGCGCTTTGCTCGTTTAAAACAAAAACCTTTAGTAGATTATTTCGGTCAAGGTTACTAAAGTCGAGTTTCACCTGAATTCGTTTTCCTCTTACTTCATATGTTGCGGTAACTGTACCTTTTGGGGCTGTTCTTATAAAGACCGATGTTGCTCCAAACTTGGAAAGTAATTTTTTTGCCAAGAGAATGGATTTGGCAAAGCGTTTGTGTTTCTGATAAAGCAAGCAAACGTAATTTATTATAGTACGTATCCAAATGTTTTCGAGTTGAAGGCTTTGGAATTTATCCCTAGTTAAGAGATCCATTGAAAAATCTTTGCGAATGGTAACAGAATCCTTCTGTCTTTGGATTTGGATAATCGATGAGCCTGAAAAAATTGTTTCGTCAGAATATTTTGCTATAGGAACTCCGAATCCCATCCCTTCTCCGACCGCTTCTCTTCCGTGGTATAAGAGAATGGCTCCTTTCTGCAAGTCCGCTGTTTTCATGATTCGTGGCTTCGGGTCAGAATAAACTCTGAGAGCAACCAAATTTGAAATATTACAAGTGTACTGAGTTGGAGCGAAAAATGAACGATCGTCGCTTTTGTATGAAACTGCCGGCAAGAAAACCCTCGCTTGACAGGTTTTATGTTTCAAAGGCTATTATATTTAAGTATGCAGAGTCTCGTCGAAGGTTTGCTGCCTGGCAAATTTTCCTGCAATCATAGTTTCTGGTCATTTCTGTTTTGGCTATTGCGGTTGCTAAAGTTGTCATAGCGTGGGTCCTCAAAAACGCGCCAAGTGACATTTCCCCCCAAAAGTTAGGATAAAGAGAGAAGACGCAAACCTATCATAAATGTGACGAGCGCGCATTTCTTGGGTCTAGTCTTGCGTTTTGCTAGCGTATGCAATTTTTATATAAGTGCCCGCGAAAGTATCAATAGTTAACCTCCGACTTATTGGACTGTGCATCTGATGAGGAAGACTATATTCAAGAAGCTAGAGGTTCAAGGCTTAATTGCCAACTACAATCGCCTCCGAAAGAACCTGCCACCGAAACTGCCGGACCGAGTCTACATGGTGGACGAAACGTTCCGCGAAGGCATCAAGGCACCCATGGTCTTTTTGACTTACGTTGAGAAGCTTAAGCTTGCCAAAATGATGGATGAAACGGGCATATCCGTCGTCAACGTGGGTTTCCCGGGCTTGAGCGAAGAGGAGAAACGCAGTGTCAAGAAAATAGTGAATGAATCATTCGAAAAAGCCACCCTTACCGCCTCATCAGCAGCTACGAAAGCACACGTCGACGCCTGCATAGAAGTCGGGTATGAAAGAAATTAATATTGAAGCCGCAATAAACGGACTAAACCTGCAGTACCGACTCAAAATGACTAAGGCGCAAGCCCTAAATGGCATAGTTGAAAGTATCGAATACGCTAAGAAACATGGCTTAACAGTCGACTTCGTGCTATCAGACGGCAGCCGAACGCCGCTGGAGGACATTCTAATGGTTTTCGAAGCCGCAGCCAAAGCTGGAGCCTCAAAACTTGTAATAGCGGACACTGTAGGTTTCCTCAGGCCGCTCGCAATGCGTTACCTAATGAGTCATGTCCGCGACGGACTCTCAGATCAGGTCCGTAAGAAGGTTCCGTTGTCGGTGCATTGCCACAACGACTTCGGCTTAGCCACGGCGAACACATTGGCTTCAGTTGAAGAGGGTGCTACATACTTGCACACAAGCCTAATTGGCTACGGCGAACGCGCAGGCTTGGCTCCGTTCGAAGAAGTTGTTACTGCATTGGAACTGCTGTACAACATAGACACGGGGATAGACATGGAGCGCATTTACAGGTTGGCGCAGTTGACCGAGAAGTCTTTTGCGCTGCCCATTCAGTTTCACAAACCCATTGTCGGCGACACAACCTTCGCTCACGAAGTGGACGCGCACGTGGAGGGAATGTTGGCACATCCGCTGATGTTTGAGCCTTTCCCTCCTGAAATTGTCGGACGTGAAACGTCGCTGTTCGTGGGCAGGAACACGGGACAGACGCTATTGCAGGGGTTGCTGGAGAAAGCTGGAATAAGGGCGTCGCCCCGGCAAGTCGATGAGATTCTTCGACACATTAGAGGTCCACAGGAGAGTCTCGACAAAGGTGAAGCACAGATGACTTTCTATCAGGTGAAGAAACTGCTTAAGGAACTTCAAAAAGGTTTGCTGCTTCCGGAGTTCTGGCGACTCGTGGAGCAGGTAACGAGGCAAAAGCCCAAGTTGCCCCAGCCAGGTGAAGGCGGTAAAGCCCTTTCATCTGTTGCTACCTAAGGCTTATTCTAAGTATGGAGTAAGTTGGTCTTTTACAGCGGCGATTTCCTGAGCGCTCAGCTTTCTTGGGTAGTTGTATATTGGTCCGCTTGGTTTCTCATTATAGAACGGTCGGTTACAGTCGGGGCACCCCGGCGTCTGAAATGGTTTGCCCGACTCAACAGTCTTGGTTAGCACGTCTTTGGAAATGCCAAAGTCCACTATCTGCCCTGAAGAATTGAAGATCATGTCTTCAAACCTTGTCTGAGAGTTGACAATCAGGTACCTCGCTAGTTGCACGCGCCGGTAGGCTTCAAGTTGGGGCTGCGGATTCAATGCTAATTTGGTTCCACGCACAGGGGTGAACGCAAACAACCCAGGCAAGACGCCCATGTTGGCGAAAGTCTGTAGCATTTGTGCGGCTTCTTTTTCGGTTTCTCCCAAACCCACGATTAGATGGGTGCTAACGTTGCCTTCACCGAAGACACCGATGGCGGTTTTAAGCAGCGTGAATTCGTCTTGCCACCGGTAGGGTCCGCCTGCACCCTCGCCTTTGACTCTGTAAAAAACTTTCTCAGTGGCCGCGTCTATTGCGATGCCGATTCGGTCGGCACCTGCTTGAGCGAGGTTCCACATATTCTGGGCATTTTGCGGTTGGCAGGAAACCGAAACAGGCACCGAAACATGCTTCTTTAGCTCTTTCACAAAACCGCATAGGTCACTGAAAGCTTGCGGGTAATTCAGGGTTTGGACACAGACGCGTCTGATTTTTCCCGCTTTAACAGCATTTCCGATTCCTCCAATGACGCTAGCCGTCGAGAAGGCTGGCCAAGAGACTCTGGAGAGCAACTCCGTTTTGCTCTGACTGCTTTTAGCTTGAGGACAAAAGCCGCAGTCAGCTGTGCATTTGCCTGCTTTATAGGTCATAAGATAAGCTGTTGTGGGGTCCGCGTCCAGTTTGCCCTCGAGTAACCCTAGAACTATAGCGGTTCCGACGGAAACTCGAATTTGCGATGTCCCAGTTTGTTGTCCGTTAACGAGAGGTTTGGCCAAGCTTTTCCCCACGATATATTTGACAGAGGGCAGATATTAGCTTAAGCCAATATTACTCAGAAAAGTTTGGATTATTGTTTTTTGCTTTTCCTGAGCTTCCCTAAGGCAACTGCGACAGCTAGGGATGCCGCCACGATTGTTGCTCCGATTTCCGCCACGTAGACAATGTTTGGTACGGAACTCTGATTTATGGCGATGCCCACGAACGCCCAGATAATAACCAAACCGTAGGCGACGTCTCTCCTGGCTGCGATCACTGCTAAACTTATAACGAGGACTGCAGCTGCTAGGAGAATCCCCCAAATGGCGTCGGCAGATGTCCACTTTACCAAACCCGCATAAGACAAGGCTGCCGCCCCGCCAGCGAACATGGCAACAGTTATCCAGCCAAAGTAGACGCTGAAAGGCAACTGGACAAACGCTTTCTCTCTTAGCTGGATGCTTGATTTGCCGATCTTGAGGCGGAGGTAAATAGCTGCCAAAGTAGCCCACAACGCTACTATAAACGGAACTGATAGAGCAATGTAGTCATACTGCCACAGGAAAATCCACCCGACATTAAGCCCACAGCTAAGTATGAAAAGCGCGGATACTTGCCGTTGGAAGGGGCTGCTCCTTTGGCTGGGCAGAGCTTGGTAAACCAGGAAAATCGCCAGCAATGCGTAAATTATACCCCAGATAGCGAACACATAACCTGCTGGGGTGATCAGTGTGAAGTACTGGTTGCTGATTTCCGCTGTGGTTTTGCCGCCCAAAACGGATGCGCTGGCTAACCCATTTACTACAAGCGTTACTATGAACGCGAGAATGTTTCCAGCCTGAAGGGCGACGGTTGCTTTTGAAATTGTCATAACGACAATTGTTCTATTTGTGTAGTTTCCCATAATAAGGTTTTAGGGATTGAGTACGGAACATATGAACAGTTAAACCCTCAGGCATTAATGTTGATAAAGAGGTAAAAAAGAAACTAGCGATGTTTTCTGGTGGACAATAAACTCTAATCATTTGCGTTAACAACGGGGGTGTCCCGCGGAATGAGCAAATGGAGCTTACTTTGTTTTGCCAGTTTTTGCTTCGTGTTTTGCTTTCTTTGCTTTGTTCTTCTTTTCTAGAGAGGGCAAGTAAATTTCACCATGAATATGTTGGCGTAAGAGGCTTAAAAGACTTTTGAACGAATCTTGGTGAGCATTCTGGAAAAAAGGCGTTTTTCTAGGTCTAAATTGCTTAGCTGGGCAATTTAGCCGAGAAACTCGCTGAAAAAGATTTGCTGATACCCCTGTTTCTGGCAAAAACTAAGCCAATGCTTGCTCTTATGTCCTTTATGGGAATGGAACAGACTAAAGCTTCCACTTAAGTCAAAATCTGCCAAAAAATGATCCCGACACGCACGAAGCTAGGAATTTTTTTGAAGCATTTTCTGTAGCCCATCCAAAATCCGCCTTTCGGCAGGCTCCCAAAACCCACCGACAAAAATAAAACCCAGTTCCTTTTAAAAGGACAATTCTTAATTATGTCCTGTTTATCTCATAATCAGCCTTGAGGAAACGACAATGGTTAAGATAGATTTCGGTGGCGTAAAAGAAGACGTCATCACAAGAAAAGAATTCACAATCCAAATGGCACAGAAAATCCTGAAAAACGAGGTTGTTGTCTCACTCGGATATGGTATCCAAGGACAAGCTCAGTCATTAAACATGCGAGACAACGGCGTAAAAGTCATAATAGGACAAGAAAACACCGGCATTTACAAGAAGGAATGGGACAAAGCAGTAGCTGACGGATGGGTTCCAGGCGAGACTCTCTTTCCCATGGAAGAAGCAGCTAAACGAGGAACCATCAAACTGTTCCTACTCAACGACGCAGGGCAAAAAGACGCATGGCCAAACGTGAAAAAAACACTGAAAGCAGGAGATGCGATCTACTTTAGCCACGGGTTCAGCATAGTCTACAAAGAGCAAACAGGAGTTGTCCCACCCAAGGATGTAGACGTAATTCTCGTTGCACCCAAAGGCTCAGGAACCAGTGTCCGCAGGAACTTCGTCGACGGAAGCGGAATAAACTGTAGTTTCGCCGTCTTCCAGGACGCGACAGGTAAAGCGCAAGACCGCGTAAAAGCTCTCGGAATCGCCATCGGCGCGGGATACCTGTTCCCAACCACTTTCGAGAAAGAAGTGTACAGCGACCTCACAGGCGAACGCGGAGTCCTCATGGGCGCGATAGCGGGTATTATGGAAGCCCAGTACGCCACACTCAGGGAACGCGGGCACAGTCCAAGCGAGGCCTTTAATGAAACCGTGGAAGAATTCACCCAAAGTTTGATACGACTAGTGGATGAGAACGGCATGGACTGGATGTTCTGCAACTGCAGCGAAACGGCGCGCATTGGTGCATTACGATGGAGAAACCGTTTCCGCGAAGGTTCCAAGCCATTGTTCGACTCATTGTATGAGCTTGTTGCTTCAGGAGAAGAAACACGTATTGTGCTCGAACGCAGTAAGGCAGCTGATTACCGCCAGAAACTGGCTGACGAACTAAAGGCCATGGGTAACAGCGAGATGTGGCGAGCAGGAGCAACCGTGCGTTCGCTAAGACCAGGAAAGCTGAAGAAGCCATAGTAGCGCCTTCTTCCCAATATTTTCTTTTTTCATTTTGATTCTGCCCTTTACCTTTTTTCACAAGCTAATTTTTTACACCTGAACAAGCGGTTGCACACTATGCACTTCTGGGATTTGGCGCGTTGAACTACACTGCAATGGCTTCACTAGCAATCTTCGCTGTCACGCTTCATGAACAATTGGCCCATGACAATTCTGGGTTTGCTTTCAGTAAAGCAGGCTGCTGCAGTTGCAGGTTTGGGTGCTCCAGCCTTCGCGGATTTAGTTTTCAGTAACGTTATCGGGAATAATTTGGGTCCGCACTTTTTTCTGTTGGGTTCTTTGGCGATTTTGATGTGGCTTGAGTGCATGCGGCGCAGAGGCATAATCATTAGTCTGAAAGACTACCAGAAAATTGGGGCTGTTGTCTCTGTTGTTGAAGTAGCCATTGCGTCGCTGGTTTTGTGGGCTGAGTTGAGTGCCGGTTTGACTTTGCCTCTTTGAGGTTTGGGTCTTTGCTCGCGCCCACATGTACTCTCTTGAGCAGAAATAATGGATCTTAGAAACCGTCTGCTGAAAAATCCCTGGTTGCGCGCAAAATTATGTTTGGTGGGTCTCGGTTGGCCAACTTCACGCGGACTTGAAAAGGTACTTTACTGGGGATTGAGGGGACTTGACTCAACTTCCGCGGTACATTAGCTCCTGACCCGCCAAACTGATGCAACGTTTGATGGCTTCAGGACACAAACAACAACTTGCCCCGTTACGCTAATAACAGTTTGTGACTGTACTGATGCTACAACAAGCTACAATTTCTGACGCTGTCCAAGCCGTTAGTTCTGGCTATTTTCTAAAATCTCCATGCAAATCCCAAGATAACAACGCTTTTGTTCGATGAGGCACCAAGGGTTATGCACTATCTGCCACACGTTCTTAGAAATGCAATGGTTTTTTCGACAACGACCTCGTGAAGTGTCTCCCTGTTTTCTTCAGTGACCTCAAAAACTTTCGCGTCAATCCTGCTTTTAGTCTCTCTTACAAGTTCGTCTTGGGCTTTTTGATGCACGACGGCAATGACCAGTTTGCTGCTTTCAAGCGCTTTCTTGGCTGCGTCCCTAAATTTTGCAGAGAACAGTTCCATGGGTCCGATTTCGTCTATTACAACCACATCGTTGCAGTCAACTGCAGTGTCTATGGCCTGAACCCCAACTGAATCCAAGTCGTCGAGGTTCACGCGATATTTGCCTACCTGAGGGCCATCCTGTTTGTACCTTTGCGCCAGCCACCCGATTTTGGCGGTTGCTACATCCACGATTTCGAATCCCACCCGAGATACGCCATCCCGGACTTCGCGGCTAAACATTCCTCCGACGCTGATGCCCCGTTCCCTTAGTCCGCTAATTGTCCTTGCCAGGACGGTAGTTTTGCCCACGCCAGGGTTGCCAGTTAAGACTAGAACACGCTTCTCCAAAGCCTTCGCCTTAGGTTAACCAGAAGTCTAATATGAGCATAAAATTCTTTTCATATCCGAACCCGGCGTAGATTTATGACTGAGACCTGGACTGAATTTCCAACCGAAATCATCACTGAGGGGAAGGTCAAAGTAAGGGTTCCGAACTTGAAAGCCTATGGCGTCTGTCCGTCCGATTACGCGCCCAGTAAGGCTCCGGTCTTCTTTAACCCTGTTATGGAGTTTAACCGAGACGTAACCGTGCTTGCGTTCCAGGCCTATCAGCGCATGATCAACAAGGAAGTCAGCATATGTGAACCCTTGACCGCCACCGGAATCCGAGGCATACGGTTCGCAGCTGAGATATCCGGTGTAAAACGCGTGGTGAGTAGCGATATAAACGAGCACTCAGTCAAACTTGCAGCCCACAATATCGCCTTGAATAACCTGCAGACTCGCGTTTCCTTGAAGCATATAGATGCCAACCGTCTCATGAGCGAACACGGAGCACCAAAAACCCGATTCGACGTAATCGACATCGACCCTTTCGGCACCCCAGTTCCACATATCGACGCCGCGGTGCAGGCTTTGCGCAATCACGGTTTGTTGGCTACCACTGCGACAGATTTGGCGCCTCTTTGCGGAGTCCATGCCAAAGCCTGTGTGCGGAAGTATGGCGGCAGGCCATTGCGTACGGAATATTGTCATGAACTTGCCGTTCGATTGCTGGCGGGTGCGGTAACAACGACCGCGGCTAAACACGACATCGGGACCCGCGTGATTTTCAGCCACTGCAGCAACCACTACATCCGTGTTTATACACAAATCTCATATGGATGCCAAAAAGCTGACGAAAGCCTAAGAAACATGGGCTACGTGCTCCACTGCTTCAACTGCCTCCACCGGGAAACCGCAACCAAGCCATTCCCAGATGCAGGTACGAAGTGCCCAGAATGCGGCCAAAAAATGGATTATGCTGGACCTTTTTGGATGGGAAAGATCTTCGACGCCCAATTCACAGAGGCAATGGTTAGCGAAAACACTCAAACAGCATTCAGGAACAGCGGCAAAATCAAGAAGCTCCTCAGCGTTATCAAAGACGAAGCTATCACGCCCCCGACATACTATGTCTTGGATAAGCTAAGCGCGAAGCTTGGGCTACCAGCACCATCAACAACCGCGGTCTTCATAGCCCTTCAGGCAGCTGGTTTCAAAGCAGTATCTACGCACTTTAATAGCCGCGGCATCCGAACCGATGCCTCTGCGTCAGTGATGGGAGAAACGCTTAGGAAGATTACCGCTCATTCTGAATAGCCTCAATGTTGCGCGACAAAAGTTTAAGAGCCAACTGCAAGTAGATAGAAAGCAAAAACAGGTGACTATCATATGGCTGATAAAATCGCAGTAATCGGAACCGGCATGATGGGCGGCGCCATAATCAAAAGCCTCCTAAAAGGAAAATACCCCGGCAGACTCACGGCGGTTGATTTTATTGCCGAAAAACTCCGGGAATTCGAAGTTTTAGGCGCCGCGACAGGCTCAGACAACCGCAAAGCCGCCGCAGAAGCGGACATCGTTTTTGTCAGCGTCAAACCAGGCGAGCTCGAAAAAGTCCTCAAGGAAATCAACAAAGAAGTCAAAGGCAAACTTCTAGTTTCGACGGCAGCAACTGTGCCGCTTTGGTTCTTGAAAAAAAACGTTCCAGAAGCAAAAATCGTGAGAATTATGCCTAACGTGGCAGCAATGGTTCAAGCATCATACACGGCATTTTGCTGCGACCCAGACGTAACCGCAAAAGACAAAGAAAGAATAAAAGCGCTCTTGGCAATGATGGGAGTTTCTGAGGAAATGGACGAGAAATATATGGACGCGATCACGGGACTAAGCGGTAGCGGACCCGGCTACTTATCCATAATCGCCGAAGCTTTGACTTACGCTGGCCTTAAGGTGGGGTTGCCTAGAAACATCGCCGAGAAAGCTGCCGCACAAAACATGCTGGGAACAGCCAAACTCATTCTTGAACTCCCCGAGCATCCTGCAAAGATCCGCGATATGGTTACGACGCCGGGAGGAACCACAATCGAAGCTGTCTACGAACTCGAAGCAAGCCAGGTCAGGCAGGCACTTATGCGGGCAGTCGAGCAAGCTACCAAGAAGAGCGCTATGATTCGGGAGAAAATCTGCCCCGAAGAGAAGCGATGAAAGCGCGTTTTCAAGCAATGAAAGTGTTATTCCATGTTTGAGTCTGTTATCTTTGATTGGGACGGAACCTTAGCCAACACTCGAGACGCTATTCTGGCTTCTTTCCATGAGGCGCTAAGAGAAGTTGTAAGGTTGGATGTCGCGGACGAGTTCATCGAGCGGAGAATCGGGGTGGGTGCCGCATGGACCTTCAAGGAGATTCTGGAGGCACAGGGAATGCCAGTTGAAGAAGAAGTGATTAGGCATCTGGTTGCCGTCAAAGTCAGAGTTGCCTTGGAAAAAGTCGATGAAGTCACACTTTTCCAGGGCGCCAGAGAATTATTGAAGTCACTTAGTGGAAAAGTAAGAATGGGGCTCGCTTCAATGAACAACCGCCAAGTCATAGACCGTCTGCTGAAGGTTCTGAACGTTGACGAGTTCTTCAACGTGGTCATAACGGTCGATGAAGTAAGCAAATCGAAGCCTGATCCCGAAATCTTCCTGAAAACCGCCCAGAAACTTGGTAGTAGTCCTCGAAACTGCGTAGTTGTCGAAGATTCGATTTTTGGGGTGATGGCCGCAAAGGCAGGAAACATGAGCTGCGTGGCAGTTGCTCAGGGCGCCTATGCCCGTGACGAACTTGCTAAAGCAAACCCTAACCTCATTGTAGAGTCCCTTCTAGAAAAAGATGCAATTCTCAAGTTCATCAATTCGGAAAGTAAAACTGACAGTTGAATTTTCGAAATGAATCAAACAGCAAGAAGCAGGTTTCCTGTTGGTGTGCGGCTACAGTCACATAGATTTAAGAATTGTAGAATCTAATTAGGTTCAGCAGTAATCGTGTTTTGTAAAGTTAAACCAAAGTGGAAAAGCCTATGCTCAGTGAAGTGTTGAAGGCAGAAAAAGCGAATCCTCGACCCAAGTTTCAAATCCTATTTCTTCGAAACGATGCAAGCCAGGAAGTGGAGGTACATGAGGTGAAGCAAGTGGATTTCTTCACGGTGCAGGAACGTCTAGAACACGGCGAATCAGTTTTCATCACGAGCAAGAATTCGCAGAAAATCAAAGCCCCCAAACCGGTGAGCACTGCGCCCCAAAATATGAGGGCAAAGTTAGCAACAGCGTTCTACCTCGAAGGCGTCTAAAGCGATGCTATCTTTTGCCAGAGTGCATTCTCAATAGACTTTCCGCTCTTCAATCTCCTCTTTTATGTGAACGACGCTATTATTTTCGGGTTGCCCGGAGAAAAAACCATTATGCTGTTGATTTAATGGTATACGTTTGTGATTATACATCTTCAATTCAAAAAACAGCTGCAAAAGCTTCACTATGAGCAGTTTTGGGCATAGAAGAATGTTCCATAGCAGCTTAACTTGCCGGCAAATGAAGATAATGTGTGGGAGATTAATGAAAGGAGACATAGACAGGTTAACCTTCGTTCGTGAAGTAACCTGCGACCACGCAACCCATCAATGCTACAATCAGAGATGCTTTGACGTATTGAATGGTTTCGAACTTGTTCTGACCCGATGCATCAACTGCCACAAAACTTTGGCGATAGAAGTAAAAAAGCTGAATTAGCCCTTCCTGTTTTCAGCTCTATTCAATCGATCAATAAGAAAGGGCAAGTCCGTGATCGAAGTTATGATGTAGTTTGCCCCTCGATTTACTAGTTGCTCTTGAGAGGAAACGCCAGTCGGCAACCCAATGGCTACGGCTTTGATCTCTTTGGCAGCTTGCATATCGTTTACGCTGTCCCCAATCATAGCTGTTTCCGGAGGAGAGGCTCCCATAGCTATCAGGGCCGAGTTGCAGTGTTCTGGATCTGGCTTAACCTTTGCCACTTGGTTGCGAGAAATAACTGCGTCAAAGTATTGCGTGAGATTGAATCGTTTGAGAATAGACTCGGTGGAGTTGGCGCTGTTAATCGTACATAACCCAATTTTCAGGCCCATCTTTCGCAGATTCTTCAAAGTGTCGACGGCGCCCGGTAAGAGACTCGTATTCATTGCCGCTTCCATCTCATATTTCTCAGCGATGTGGAGGGCATCCCGGCGAATTTGGTCCATAGCGCTTGACGTTTTTCCTGAGTTGTTCATGAAGAGCTCTGTTTTTTTGAGCATTTCAAAGATGTTTTCTTTAACAGTTAAGATCGAGTCTGGAACGCCCATTTTCAATAAGTAACCTCGGACTTCGGCGCGAACGGTCTTGTAGTCGAGGTTGAAGGCGGCGATTGTTCCATCTAAATCGAAGATTACTGCTTGGATCGTCATGAAGTTCACTCTGGGTCTGGTGGGCTGCTTAAGCAAATTGTGGACAAGAGATATACTTTGCGGTGTATCTCCATTCGACGAGTGGACGACAAATAACGAAGAGAAACGGTCTTTCGGTTCAGAGTTCCACTTTTGTCCGTTAAGGAGATGTCAAATCGGAGGAAACAGAGCCTTGGCGAGACGACAGCAAATTACTAATGTATTTACCCGCATTTTTCACTGGGCGTTTTTGCTCCCCGAGACCCACCCTTCAAACCATGGACTGGTTCCTAATTCCCAGAGTTTTGTCCCATGAGACTGTGACCAGCAATGCATAAGCTTTTAATTTCCCCTGCCATACCGCGCTTGAATTGTAGAAGGTAAACAATAGAATGGGCACCTTAAACCTCGACAAGATCTTTAACCCTCAAAGCGTAGCCATTATAGGTGCAAGCGACTCCGAAGGCTCCGTCGGATATGCAATCGTCAAAAATTTTACTCGACTAGGCTACACTGGTAAAGTTTACTTTGTTAATGTACGCAAACCCGAAATCCTGGGAACGAAAACTTATCCAACTATCAGCCAAATTCTGGAACCCATTGACTTGGCATTGATAGCTACTCCCGCAAAGACTGTTCCAGATGTCATGGAAGAATGCGGCAAAGCGGGGGTAAAAGGACTTATTATTGTATCGGCTGGCTTTAAAGAGACAGGTCCTGAGGGAAAGATTCTGGAAGAGAAGATTCTGGCGGTGGCCAAAAAATACGGCGTAAGAGTCGTAGGTCCAAACTGCATAGGAGTAATTCGCCCCCAGATCAATTTAAACGCGACATTCGTGGACAAAGTTCCTAAATCCGGCAATATTGCGTTTTTAAGCCAAAGCGGCGCCTTAGGTTCAGCCATTCTTGACTGGGCAATCCACGAAAACATAGGGTTCAGCAACTTCGTCTCCGTCGGTTCCATGATTGATGTGGACTTTGGCGATCTCATCGACTACTTCGGGACAGACCCGAAAACAAAAAGCATACTAATGTACGTGGAAGGGATAACTGATGCCCGAAAATTCATGAGCGCTGCAAGACACTTTGCAAGGACAAAACCAATCATCGTTGTAAAATCTGGCAGGTACAGCGAAAGCGCAAAAGCCGCTGCCTCACACACGGGTTCCCTATCGGGCGAAGACTCCATTTACAATGCTGCCTTTAAGCGCGCAGGCATTGTGCGAGTCGACGAAATCGCCGACCTTTTCAACTCAGCCGAAGTTCTAGGCACTCAACCACTTCCCAAAGGTCCGAATCTTGCGATAATAACAAACGCAGGCGGTCCAGGCGTCATGACTACTGACGCGCTGATCTCGCAGGGTGGAAAGTTGGCAAAGTTAAGCCAAAAAACGCTTGACGTCTTGAATGCAGTTTTGCCTCCTTTCTGGAGTCATGGTAACCCAATCGATGTCTTGGGCGACGCAAAGACTGATCGCTATCGAGCCGCTGTTGAAGCATGCCTAAAAGATGAGAACATCGATGGCATCATTGTCATTTTCACCCAGCAAGCTGTCTCAGAATCAGTCGAGATAGCAAAGGGCTTGGTAGAATTAGTCAGAAACCAAGCTTACCAAAACAAAACCATCCTGACCAGCTTCATGGGATACGGTGCTGTCCAGGAAGCAAATAGTTTTCTAAACGCAAACAACATTCCAACTTATTCAACTCCGGAGCAGGCAATCAAGACCTATATGACCATGTATCAATACCAGCGAAACGTGGAACTCATATACGAGACTCCAGAAGAGTTCCCGGTGGATTCTCCACCTAAACGTCCAGTGAATGCTATTCTCAGAAATGCAGCATTCGACGACCGCGAAATCCTAACCGAGGATGAAGCCAAGAAGATCCTCAAATACTACAACTTCCCTGTCGTGAAAACCGCCGTTGCCAACAACATCGACGAAGCAGTTGCGTACGCGCAGCAAATGGGCTTCCCTGTAGTGTTGAAAATTCTTTCGCCTCAAATTGTACACAAGAGCGATGCAGGCGGCGTAATTCTCAACGTGCATGATGCTTCTGAGGTGCGCGAGGCATTTGACACTCTGATTCAGCGAGCAACTGCTTACAACCCGAACGCCCAAATTATTGGTGTCACAGTGCAGCAGATGGTTCAGAAGAAAGGTTATGAAATCATTCTGGGCGGCAAAACCGACCCTATCTTCGGTCCAGTTGTGCTTTTCGGGATGGGCGGAGTCGGGGTTGAACTCTTTAAGGACTACTCCATGGGTCTTCCTCCATTGAACACTACGCTGATAAGACGGATGATGGAGGACACAAAAATCTACAGGCTCCTCAAAGGTTACCGTAATTCGCCGCCAGTGAACCTAAAGAAGTTGGAAGAAACTGTGCTTCTCTTCTCCCAGTTGCTAATGGATTTCCCGCAAATAAAAGAAATCGACATCAACCCGCTACTAATCAACGAAACGGAAGCCGTTATCCTCGATGCACGCATAGTAATCGATAAAGAGAGCGTCTGCAAAAGCTTCGTGCCCCACGAACACCTCGTTATTAGTCCGTACCCAAAGAAATACGAGATGCTGTGGACGCTGAAAAACGGACAAGATGTTCTTCTGCGACCCATCAAGCCAGAGGATGAACCTATGTGGTTAGAGATGTTCCAGAACTTCAGCGAAGAATCCATTAGGTACCGTTTCTTCCAGATGCTTAAGGACACACCGCATGCTGTTCGCGTGAGATACTGTAACATCGATTACGACCGCGAAGTCGCGATGGTCGCAGAACTATTAGAAGAGGGACGCCGAAAACTTTTGGGTGTAGCCCGTGTAAGTGTTGAGCCAGATGGGAAAAGCGGCGAAATGGCGTTCGTCGTGGGTGACAGGTGGCAGAACCAGGGTTTGGGAACAAAGATGGTGGATTACACCTTGGACATCGCCGCGGAAATGGGGGTCGAAAACGTCTACGCCATTATGCTCCCCGACAACTATCGCGCGTTAAGCTTAACCAAAAAGATGGGGTTCGACATTGAATACCTCAGCGACGGCACGGTAAGAGGCAACCTCACCCTCAAAGAAGAATTGCCCGACAAAAGATGCCTTTTAATGAAGACCCAGCCAGGAAATAGTGCCAGAAACACCGGCGGAGCAGAATAACCAGGCACCCCCAATGACTACTGAAGTCCAACAACGCCGAAAATCTGCACGACAACAAGCCGAGGTCGCCTCAGGTTGATTTTCTCCCAAGATTATTGTCAATCTCCTCTTTTGCCATATTGCGCTTAATCTTCTGATTTTTGAAACTTCAGACGATATGGAATGAACAGCTGCGATTTTGGCTCAACATTTATGTACTGGAAATAAGCTTTTTGAACCTCTATGCGCGTATGGTGCATCAAAATGTTGCCCGATGCTTCAAAACGGCGGGCACACATAATCAAAAGTCACCTGCGAATAGCGAGATTTCTTAAACTTAACCATCAGAAGAACATGGAGTTGCAAGTTGCTCCCAGTTACCATACAAAAATGAAGGGGTTACATAATAATGACAGAAAATGCCACACCAGCAGTTAAAGATAACATGAGAGAGCCGATTAAAGCTTCAGAAATTAACCCAAAATTCAAGTATCGAACTTATTAAAATGCATGGCAGCGAAAAACTGCTCAAATGCTTCCAATGTGGAACCTGCACCAGCGATTGCCCCGTCGCTAGGTACAGCGATTCCTACAGACCACGAACGATTCTCCATATGGCAAAGCTGGGGCTCAAAGACCGCGTTCTCAAGAGCGACACTTTATGGCTGTGTGCCGCGTGCTTCACCTGCACAGACCGTTGTCCGCAAGACGTGGAAGTTGCCAGCGTTATTCGTGTTCTAAGAAACCTTGCGGCTGATGAAGGCATTTTCCCACAGGTTTTCAAGGACCAATGTGCCAGCGTTTTAGAGTCAGGTTATGCTTACAAGATTCCTGACTTGCGCATAAAGAAACGGGAAACTATTAGGTTTGCCCCCTCTGCCCAAAGGCAACCCAGAAAGTATCAGGAAAAGCCTCAAAGGCGTCAAGTTCATGAAACATATGGAAAGCAAAGGTGACACCAATGCCCAACAGTAAATACCTGATGTTTCCTCGGTTGCGCTGTTCCATACCGCGTTTCCGCCTACGAAATTTCCGCACGCAAAGTCCTCGCCAAACTTGGCGTGGAACTTGTCGAAATGCCTGAATTCAACTGCTGCGGCTTGCCCCTTGACCCAGTTAGCCACGAAACAATGCTAATTCTTGCAGCACGAAACTTGGCGTTGGCTGAACAGCAAGGCTTGAACATCATAACTTTGTGTCCAGGCTGTGCTGGTACGTTGAAGAAGGTTAACAAGATTTTAAAGGAAGACAAAGCATTAAAAGAGCAAATTAATGGTCACCTGAAGGAATCAGGTTTAGAATTCAAGGGGACAATTACTACGAAGCACCTTGCTGCAGGTCTTGAAGGAAGACGTGGGCATGGATAACATAAAGAAAGCAGTTGTTAAGCCGCTTACAATGCTGAAGGTTGCGGAGCACAACGGTTGCCACATTTTGCGCCCTAAAGAGTACATAGGTTTCGATGACCCTGAAGACCCGCAGACCCTCAAGACTCTCATCGAAGCAACAGGTGCCACCTGCTTAGATTACATCGATGAAACTGAATGCTGCGGCGCCCCAAGCGTGGGCGTGAGCGACAAAGTCGCGCTGCAACTCGCCAGAGACAAGTTGAGCCACGTGAAACAGGTGGACGCGCAAGCTTTAATAACAATTTGCCCGTTCTGCCACATAATGTACGACACGAACGAGCTGCGCATCGAAAAAATGTTCAACGAAGTCTATGGCATTCCTGTCCTGCATTATCCACAACTTTTGGGGTTAGCCTTAGGCATGACGCCTGAAGAGCTTGCCTTCAACGAACTCAGAGTTAACACTTCAAAATTATTGAAACAAGTCAGTGAAGGTGCAAAATAGAAAATGAGCAATAAACTGAAAATAGCCTTTTATTGGGCTGCAAGTTGCGGCGGCTGCGAAATAGCCGTGCTAGATATCAACGAGAAAATCCTTGACGTTGTAAAAATTGCGGACATCGTGTTCTGGCCTGTAGCCATCGACGTCAAATACAAAGACGTGGAAGCACTGCCGGACAAGCACATTGACATCACGTTCTTCAACGGGTCCATCCGCAATAGCGAACAGGAACACATGGCAAAAGTGCTGCGCGCAAAATCCAAGACGCTGGTGGCTTTCGGTTCATGCGCTCACGAAGGCTGCGTACCCGGCTTAGCAAATCTCCACGACAAAGCCGAAGTTTTCGAACAAGTTTACATCAAAGACAAATCAAATGTAAACCCAATGAAAACAATGCCCCAAACCTCTACCGTCGTGAAGGAAGGCACCTTAAAGATTCCAGAATTCTACGACACCGTCAAGACGCTCGCGCAGACGGTTGACGTGGACTATTACCTGCCCGGTTGCCCACCGCCAGTGAAACTAATCAGCAACGCTATAGATGCCATCGCAGCAGGGAAACTGCCGCCTAAAGGCTCAGTTCTCGCTCCGATGCCTGCAGTCTGCGACGAATGCCCTCGAACACGGGAAAACAAGAAAATCAACCAGATTTACCGCGTATACGAGAAAGCGCCTGAACCTGAACGCTGCCTAATGGAGCAAGGAATCATCTGTATGGGTATGGCTACCCGCAGCGGATGCGGCGCCCAATGCCTCAAAGTTGATATGCCCTGCACGGGATGCGGCGGAGCAGCTCCGAACCAGCCTGAAGTCGGTGCAGGTATGATAACTGCGTTGGCTTCAATTCTTGGCATAGATAAGGAGCCAGGACAGTACACTGATGACGATGTTGCCAAGTTGATGGCTCAGATAAAAGATCCAGTGGGCACGTTCTACATGTATAGCTTGCCTGCTTCGATTCTTAGACGAAAGGTGATGAAGAAATGAAAGAAATAGTTATAGACCCAATAACAAGGCTGGAAGGACACGGAAACGTATCCATATTCCTCAACGACAAAGGCGACGTAGAAAACGCCTACCTAAAAATCCCCGAGCTACGCGGATTCGAGAAATTCTGCATTGGACGACGCGCAGAACTAATGCCCCATACTCACCACTAGGATATGCGGGGTCTGCCCCGTTGCCCACCACTATGCAGCTGTTAAAGCCTTAGACCAAGCTTTCAACGTTGAGCCGCCTTCTGCAGCAAAGAAACTCCGTGAACTCCAATACGTTGGCTACTTCATCTATGACCACACATTGCACTTTTACTACTTGGGCGGTCCAGACTTCATCGTCGGACCAGACGCACCGGCAGAAAAACGCAACATACTTGGACGTTATCGAGAAGGCAGGCATTGGAAGTAGCCAAAGAAGTCATCAAACACCGCGCTTACGGACAGAAAATAACTGAGATAATCGGTGGAAAAGCAACCCACCCGGTCTCAGGACTTCCAGGCGGAATCAGCAAGCCCCTGAGCGAAGAGAACCGCAAAGAAATCGAAGACATGGCAGTCTCTTCCGTCAAATTCGCTCAGTTTACACTGAAAATCTTCCATGACCTCGTCTTGGGCAATCCTACATATGTGGACATGATTAAGAGCGACGCTTACACGATGAAAACCTACTACATGGGTATGGTTGACACAAAGAACAAAGTCAACTTCTACGACGGGAAAATCCGCGTTGTCGATCCATCTGGCAAAGAATTCGCAAAGTTCGAAGGCAAAGACTACCTTAATCACATCGGCGAACACGTTGACGAATGGACTTACAGTAAATCTCCTTACCTTAAGAAAATCGGGTGGAAAGGCTTGGTCGCGGGTGCGGACAGCGGAGTCTACCGCGTTGGTCCACTTGGCAGATTGAACGCTGCTGACGGAATGGCAACCCCGCTTGCACAGGCAGAGTATGAAACCTTGTTCAAGACACTGGGCAAACCAGTCCACGGCACATTGGCGTTTCACTGGGCACGCCTTATCGAGTTGCTGTATGCTGCTGAACGCGCAGTTCAGTTAGCCAAAGACCCCGAGATCACCAGCACAAACGTCCGCAACAAGCCAGGCGAACCAAGCGAAGGCGTTGGCGTCGTTGAAGCAGCCAGAGGCACACTCTTCCATCACTACACTTTAGACAAAGATGCGCTTGTCAAAGACGTCAACATGATAGTTGCCACAACCAACAACTACCCCGCTATCTGCATGAGCATACGCGACGCAGCCAAAGGCTTAATCCACAACGGGCAAATGCGATCAAGGCATCCTCAACAAAGTCGAAATGGCATTCAGAGCCTATGACCCATGCTTCGGATGCGCTACCCACTTTGCGGTTGGCCAGATGCCGTTGACCGTTAAAGTCTACGACAGCAACAAGCAATGCGTTCAAACTCTTAGACGGTAGAACCAGAAAATCAACCTCAAACCTTTTTCTTTCTATTTTTGGTATTCTCTAGAACACGAGGAATGAACGACAAATTGACAACTTTCGATTACCATCTGTCACTATTGTGTTGCCGTCAACCTCTTCAGATGTGATGGTGTTTGGGATTGACTGACCCGAAGACAGGCTTTGAAAAGGAACTGCAGGATTGGCTCAGCGGAGCAACAAGTGTAGTCATCGCGGGGATTGGAAATGAAATTCGCCATGACGACTTCGTGGGTGTAAAAATCATTCAAGACCTCCAAGGCAAAGTCAGCGCAAAAGTCCATCTTATCGAATGCGAAACAGTTCCTGAAAGCTTCATGGATGAAATAGTTGAGCTTAAGCCTTCCACATGTGTTGCTGATCGACGCAGCGATGCTGGAGTTGAAAGCCTGGTGAAATTCGTTTATGTGATGCTTGCAAGGTCGCTAATGTTCCAGCTATTACAACGCATATGTTGCCTTTGCGGGTTTTCTGCGACTACATCACACAGTTATCAGAAGGCGAAACTTGCCTTGTTGCTAATCGAACCTGAAAACGTCGATTTCGGTGAAGGCTTAAGCAGAGAAGTTGCATTATCGGCACAGCGGATTGTCGAGTTCTTGTTGAAGATTCTTTCACAGCTGTAGAAATAATAGTTTTGTTCCTAGCTTGGCTCGAATTTGAATCAATCTGAAAGGGCTTTCATTTCGAGCCAGTTTTAGAATTGAACTGCAAGAGATTGGGCAGATATGCATACGCAAACATGATCGCATTGTCGTTTTTTGACTTTCAGGTCTAAACGTCGATATTCCCATGCTAAATTCCATTAGGTTTATATCCCATTCGCCAGCCTAATAGTAAAATAACACGTCGGAGGACAAGAAGATCATGTATTCCTACGCTGGAAAAATATTGCGTGTTAACTTAACTACTGGGGAAATAAAAACTGAGCCATTAACCGAGGAAGTGGCGAAGCAATACATCGGGGGAATAGGCCTCGGCATTAAACTCCTTATGGACAACTCAAAACCAGGAACAGATGCCTACGACCCAGATAACCCGCTTATCTATTGTACAGGTCCGCTTAGCGGAACAATGGGTCCAACCGCTGGAAACGGCTATGCAGTCGTTTCCAAGTCGCCTGCTACAGGCGGAGTAGGCGAAGCTAAAGCACACGGTTTCTTCGGTCCCGACCTAAAACGGGCAGGATACGATGCGGTAATAATTACCGGCAAAGCGCCCAAATTATCTTACTTGTGGATTGACGATGACAAAGTTCAGATTATGAGTGCTGAACACCTCAAATACGCCACTGTTGACCATACGGACAAAGCCATCCGAGAGGAACTCGGCGACTTCTATGTTCGCGTTTCAGCAATCGGCGAAGCAGGAGAGAAACTCTGCAGATTCGGAGCCATAATAAACGATGAGTTCCGAGCAATCGGACGCAGCGGCATGGGCGGCGTTATGGGCAGCAAGAACCTCAAAGCAGTAGCTGTACGTGGAACACATGATGTTAACGTTGCAAACATGGAAGGCTTCAAAGAATTCGTTAAACTAATTCATGAACGTATGAAAGGTCCTGCAACCAAGAAAGTACAAGACCTTGGGCACACCAGAAAACGTTCTTGTTTTGAACTCGCTTTCCGCTTTAGCAACGAGAAACTGGACCAACGCAACTTTTGAAGGCGCAGACAAAGTCAGCGGCGAATATCTCAACGAACATTACGTGAAGAAAATTGTCGGGTGCGCAACCTGCGGTATGCGCTGTGACCACATCGCTGTCGTTCCCGAAGGACCATACAAAGGAAGCACCAGCAGACTTGAATTTGAGTGCCTCTGGAGCATGGGTCCACTCTGCGGAGTTGACCGTTTAGACGCAGTAATCGAAGCAATGCGCATAGTCAACGAGTATGGCATGGACGGCATCATCTATTGGAGTCGTTGTCGCATTCGCGATGGACCTCTACGAGCACGGCATCATAACCAAGGAACAGACTGAAGGTATAGACCTCAAATTCGGAAACGCCGAAGCTCTCATCGCAATAATCCATAAAATTGGCAAACGCGAAGGCTGGCTCGGAAACGCACTGGCTGAAGGAGTTGCGAAGGCAGCTGAGATAATCGGAGGCGACGCCTACAAGTACGCTTGCCACATCAAAGGCTTAGAGCTTCCAGGATATGACTTGCGAACTCTTAAAACTGCAGCGCTAGGCTTCTCAGTGTTTCGTTCCGTGGTGCTTGCCACCTCAGAAACGGCGCCTACTCACCTGACGTGAAAGGCAAAGTGAATCGCTTCAAGATTGAGAAAGGACGCGGCAAAATGATTACTGACGAAAGCAAAATGTACAACATCATCGACTCGCTTATCGTGTGCAAGTTCTCCAGAGGGACATACTATGACGGCTGGAAGGATCTCGCAAACTACTACACATTGGCCACAGGCTTGCCCATGACTGTGGAAGATATGGCGCTCGCTGGCGACAGAATTGAAAACCTTGCACGCCTCTTTAACATTCGCGAAGGCAAGGGCACACGCAAATACGACACTGTCCCATACAAGATAAAGAACTTCCCTGTGCCTGACGAAGGACCCGCCAAAGGCGTCTGCGTCAACGACGAAGAACTCAACATCGGCTTAGACGATTACTACGCATCAAGAGGCTGGACGCCTGACGGCATTCCCTCAGTTGAGAAACTTAAGGAAGTCGGCTTAGGTGATTTGGCCTATATAGCTGAGAAAGCTCAAGGAGTTGCGTAATCTTGGTACGTCCACAAGACAGAAAATTTGTGACTGCAGACCCAGAGAAATGCATCGGCTGCGTTGTCTGCGAATACGCGTGTTCAATGGTGAACGAAAACACCTTCAACCCCACCAAATCAAGAATCCGCGCAATGCGCATCGGACCACTGACTAACTTAGCTATCACCTGCAGGCACTGCGAGGACCCTGCGTGTGTTACTGCTTGCCCAAGAGACGCCTTAACTCAGGAAGAAAACAGTGGCATAATCCGCGTTGACGAAAACGCCTGCAACGGCTGCGGATGGTGCATCGCCGCATGCCAATTCGGCGCCATGAATATGCACCCCGAGAAGAAAGTGGTTTTCACATGCAACAGCTGCACCGACAAAGCCGAGGGTGAACCGCAGTGTGTTAAATGGTGCCCTGAAGAAGCCCTTACCTTTGTTACTGCAGAAACCTTGGCGCAGAAGTCACGGCAGAAAGCAGTGAGGAACCTGTTCCAAACAGCCGACGCAAGCAAAGCGAAATAAACCTGCAAGCGCGTAGAAGCGCTTTGCTTTTGTTAATTTTTCGTTAGCGTAGCACTAGCAATTCTCGGTTGGCTAAGGTGCCTTTCTATCCGCCTGTCATTAAGGGCATGAGAATAACGTTATCGCCATCTTTGAGTTTGGTTTCGACGCCGTTGAGCTGCCCCATCACGATGCCGTTAACCATCACTGTGAACATGGGCTTCAAGTCCTTGGCACCTTGCTCATAGATGTCCTGAGAAAACTGTTTGCAGAATTCCCTCGCGAGTTTGTTAAGTAAATCCGACAGGGTTGCATCTATTTCCAACGTAATTTCGTCTTGGGTTTTGTTCGTGTAGGTTTTGACTAAACCCAGGTATTGAATTTTGATTTTCATGTTCGCCGCCTCCAAATGTTAGCAGTACTTCTAATATTTTAGTTGGTTTTCTTCTCATATTTGTTTTCTCTAACAAAACAAGAACTTACCATGCAAAGACGCTTGAAATGGGAATTGAGGATTGGCGTTCATGGATAATTTAGAGGAAAATCCATGGAAAAAACATCCAATATTTTCCAGACATACTCTCCATTAACTTAATATAGTTTTCAAATGACTAATAACTCTTCAAACATCTGGAGGACACATGTTTGCTCGGTTACGCAGGCAAAGTTCTTTACGTTGATTTAACTACCGGAAAAACGCGAACAGAAAAACTCGATGAAGGAACCGCCAAGAAATACATCGGCGGCATCGGTTTAGGCATGAAGCTCTGGCTTTCAAACTCTTCGGCTCGCGTTGACCCCCTAAGTCCCCAAAACCCGATTGTGCTGTCTCTCGGTCCAGTTTCAGGAACAATGTTTCCCACAGGTGGAAACGGTCACGCCTTTATCTCAAAATCACCTGCAACCGGAGGCGTCGGTGAAGCAGTGTCTCACGGCTCTTTTGGAGCAGAACTCAAACGCGCCGGGTACGACGCTGTCGTTCTCACAGGCAAATCAGACAGGCTCGTTTTCCTCTGGATAGACGACGACTCCGTGCAGCTTCTGGATGCATCGCATCTGGCTGGGAAATCTCCAAGCGAAACTGAGGACCTTATCAAAGACGAACTCTCAGACTACTACGTCCGCGTCGCTAGCAATCGGCATAGCCGGAGAGAAACTGAGTAAGATTGCTTGCATAATTAACGAGAAAACCCGTGCCGCCGGCAGAACGGGCTTAGGCGCCGTCTTAGGCTCCAAAAACGTGAAAGCCATAGCCGTCCGCGGAACCCACGACATAACCGTCGCGAAACCCGACGAGTTCATGGACATGGTTAAGGAATTCCACGAGCGCATGAAGGGACCATCCACCCAGAAATACCGAACCCTGGGCACGGTCGAAAACGTTCTTGTTAACAACTCGCTGTATTGTATGCCTAGCCGCAACTACAGCAGCGCCCACTTTGAGGACGCAGAAAAAGTAAGTGGCGAAGCAGTGAACGAAAGGTACGTTTCAAAGATAATCGCGTGCAGCTCTTGCCCGATGCGGTGTGAGCACGAAGCCATTGTCCGCGAGGGGCCCTATAAGGGAACTATGGCGAGAGTCGAGTACGAATCCATCTGGGCCATGGGACCGTACACAGGCGTAAACAAGCTTGACGCCATTATCAAGGCAGCGGAACTCTGCAACTACTACGGCTTAGACGCCCAAAGCACAGGCGTAACCGTCGGATTCGTCATGGACTGCCACGAAAAAGGTATACTCACCCACGACGACCTAGGCGGAATCGACGCTCACTTCGGCAACGCAGACGCGCTGCTGCAGCTCATCGAAAAAATCGGCAAGCGGGAAGGCATCGGTGACGTTCTGGCAGACGGCGTCAAAGCGGCAGCCCAGAAAATTGGGAAGGGCTCAGAGAAGTTGGCTCAGCATATTAAGGGCTTAGAGGTTACAGGTTACGACCTACGATGCCTCAAGACCGCAGCATTAAGCTTCGCTGTTTCCTTCCGAGGCGCAGACCATAACAGAAGCAGCGCCTATGCTGTAGACCTGAAAGGCAAAGTTAACCGCCTCAAAGCCGAAAAAGGCAGGGGCAAAATTGTCAAGGACCTTGAAGACACCTATGCGTTGCTCGATTCGCTAATAGTCTGCAAGAACGCAAGAGGCACTTTCTACAAGGACCTCGAAGACATGGCTAAACTCTATGGTCTCATAACCGGAAACAACATAACCGTTGAAGAGCTCTCCGCGGCAGCTGAAAGAATAAACACGTTAGCAAGACTCATCAACCTGCGCGAAGGCCTAAGCCGCAAAGACGATACTTTACCTTGGAAAGTCATGAATGAACCAATTCCTGACGATGGGCCAGTCAAAGGCGCCATCGTAACCCAAGACGAACTTGACCTTATGTTAGACGACTATTATCAAGCCCGCGGCTGGACCCTTGAGGGCGTTCCCACAACTGCGAAGCTCAAGGAACTAGACATGGAAGACTTGAAAAGTATAGTTGAAACGAAAGAGGAGGCATAGCCAAATGGTTAACATTCACGAAAGAAAATTCGTTTCATGCGACCCTGACAAGTGCGTCGGTTGCCAAGTCTGCGAATACGCCTGCTCCTACACCAAAGAAAAAGCCTTTAACCCGATCAAATCTCGCATTCGTGTGGTACGCCAAAACCAAGTCGTTAACATGGCAGTTGCCTGCAGGCTTTGTGAAGATCCTGCATGTGTAGCCGCGTGCCCACGCAACGCTTTGACCCAGTCGGAGGAGACAGGGGCAATCACGATTGATAAAGACAAATGCAATGGGTGCGGATGGTGTATTGAAGCCTGCGATTACGGTGCCATGATGCTGCACCCAGAAACAAAAACAGTTTACACCTGCGACCTGTGCAAAGAGAAGCCTGACGGTCCCCAGTGCGTAAAATGGTGCCCTGAAGAAGCTCTCACAGTCGTTACGAGCGACACGTTGGCGCAGAAGGCAAGAATCAGCGCGATAAGGAAGCTATTTCAAGAAAAGAAACAGCAATAAATTCCACAGGGGGTTTTCCCTCTAATCTTTTGTTTCTCAACCAAGAAGATAAACCTTAAACCCGTGGTCTACCTCTTTTCTTTTCGGGTATCGCTTTGACGCGAATTGACAACCTTAGGAAAACCGCTTTTTTAGAAGACAGTTGCGACGGTTATCTAGTTTTTGGCAACACGAACCAACTCTATTTTTTAGGTTTCCCTGGAACTGCCGCGCTCCTTATCCCCTCAGATGGTGAATGCACAGTCTACGTTTACGGCGTCAACTATGAGCAAGCGAGAGCACAAGGCAAAGGCTTCAAAGTTGAACTGGTACCTACTGGCGACAATCTGATTTGGAAAATCGCAAAGCAAGTCGCCGCTTACAAAATAAAGAAGCTAGCCGTTGACTCAATAGGAGTCCAAGGATGGCGCACCCTAGTCAAAGAGCTCGATAGTGATATTACTCTTGAAGTTGACAACAGTTTCTTAGAGGCTCTTCGCATGGTCAAAGACAAAGATGAAATTGTTTTAATGCGCAGAGCCGCCGAATTAACTAGCGAAGGCATGAAAGCTGCCTATGAAACAATCAAACCCAGAGTCAAGGAATACGAGGTAGCCGCTCAAATCGAGTATGCTATGCGCAAGCGTGGCGCCGGACCTACCGCCTTTGGATCCATCGTTGCCTCGGGCGCCTGCTCAGCGTTTCCCCATGGCGGATGCAGCGGAAGAGAAATCTGCGAGGGCGACTTGGTGGTTGTCGATATTGGAGCGACTTACAACTATTACTGCTCAGACATGACTCGGACAATAGTTGCTGGCAAGCCTTCTGTCAAGCAACAGAAAATCTACGACATTGTGACGAAAGCTCAGCAGAAAGCTTTCGAGGCAACAAGAGCTGGCATATCGGTCAGAAACCTGGATTCCGTCGCTAGACAGTTAATCGCTGATGCGGGTTATGGCGAATACTTTGTTCACCGACTCGGACACGGAGTAGGTTTGGATGTTCATGAACCACCTTCTATAGGTCCAAACGGCAAAGAAACGCTAACTGCAGGCTGCGTAGTCACAGATGAACCTGGAATTTATGTTCCTGGCTTTGGAGGCATACGTATAGAAGACACTGTTCTCGTGATGAGGAACGGCGCAGAGAAGCTCACGGCTGGACCTTATAGCCTCAACCTATGATTAGAGTCATTTTTGCAAACCTATTTGTTACGCGGAAGTTTGTCCGCTGTTCAGGTGCCGTCAGAACCATCGGCGCTGCTTCTTTGGCTTAGGTTCAGGGCAGCTTTTGGTGCGCCAAGCTGTCCAGCCCATGCACTTGTTGCATATGAATGGTACACATCGTTCGAAAACAGCGACTTGGAAGAATCCGAAGGAGAGCACGAGCTTGAACCAGAAGCTGGCAAATCCGGCTAGTAGACTTGATGCAACTGCTACTCCTACGCCTATCCCTAGCACTGTGTAGAGTTCGCTTGATACGATTTGAGAAATTCCTGCAAGGGCTACCCCTTGTCCTTGGACGTTGCTGACTATCGTGTTCGTTATTACAACCTTGTCAATGCCTATGAAGGATCCGATTGCTAGGAAGACAAGGAAGAATCCTAAAACCTCGAAGACCCAGGTAAAGGACTGGAAAACAATCGGTCTAATCATTCCTCTAGGATTTTTCTTTATCGAGATTACGCCCTCTCGGAATTCTGTTATTTGGCTGTGCACTTTCTCTTTGAGGGCGCTTGAGCTGGCCTCTTTTCCCTTGATTCTTGAGGTCGCTCGTTCGATGATTCTGAGAATTTTTTCAGTTGCGGAAGCATTCACGCTTAAATAGACGACAAGGACCAAGGGCAGCGCCAAGAAAACCATCGTGACTCCAATGGCTGTCATAACTAGGCTGTTGACGGAGTAATTCAAAGCCAAAAGAGCAATCCCAACAACTAGTGAACCTAAAACAACCACGAGTTCAAGAACGTCTTTAATCACAATTGAAGCTACTGCCTTGGCTCCATTTACGTCCTTGTCTTTTGTAAGCAGGTACGTTTTGAAGGCGTCTCCTGCCAAGCCTCCTGGAATAAGGGTGTCAACGAAGTGTCCGACCCAGCTCAGGCTAAAAACTCTTCGAAACGTTGATTTAACTGAAAGGGTATCAAGAGTAGACTTCCATGCCAAAGCGTCAAACCCGGATGCGATTAGAACGCACATAAATGCAAGGACATAGATGGGTACATTGATTCCTCCTACTACCATTTCCACCTGAGTGAAATCTGTGAAGAAAAACAAGTAGCTTAAGAAAGCAACAAATCCGAGCACCGCTGATAACGTGATCCATTTCTTGAACTTTGGTTTGCCCTCGAACAGCATTTTGTTCTGACTTCCATTTGTCAAGTTGGGGGAGCGGTGTGACTACCCTGTTCAACTAATTCTTCTCTTTTTCGTGTACTTAAGGGAGTGTGGCTTCGATTTGCGACAACATACATCAAAAGGGGCTAAGATCGAAGAACAATGGAAAACGTCAATGTACTATACAGCTAAATTTTTGAACCAAAACAGAAAAGCCAAAGAAAAAGCCATCCAAAAAATTTGTTTTCGGGAAACGTGGTGGGCCCGACCGGACTTGAACCAGTGACCAACAGATTATGAGTCTGGCGCTCTACCTAACTGAGCTACGGGCCCTTGTGTTTCTCTTACATATGCTGTTTCAGACGGAATTTAAACGTTTTCCGCTATCAAATCTACGCGATAAACTAACCATAATAAAAATAACAGTGGAAAAGTAAAATAAGAGATAGGAAACCAACCAGCTACTGCTTTTGGTCAACCAAATGTGCTGTTCCGTCTGGGCAGTAGACTTTTTCGCCTTTGGAAACCGTCTGGTAACGCTTCACACAAGGTTGAAGCAATTCACACCCGTCGCAATCTCGACTGAGCATTTTCCTTTTTCACCTCACGGTATCATCTGCTGTCTGTCATTTGACCTTATAACAATTTGTAACATGTGGGTATAGCGGTTGTTGCTCGGAAGAGCCACTTTCAAGTTTTCAACGAGGTTTTTTGCGACTCAAAACCAATCGAAATAAAAGTCTCAACGTTCTGCTAAGGAGATTCATGATTGAGAAACTTGTGCTTCAGAATGTTCCGGTTGCTTTGTTAGAGCGGTCAATGCGCGACTTCTTTCTGGATCTAGTCGACCTCACGATAGACGAAAACGGTAAGAATTGTTTAAGATCCGTTCCTACAAACTTCGGATACATTTTCTTCTGGTACGGCTGCTTAAGCGTGAAGGCGCTAAACAGATATTACCCTGTGTACGTGCCAAAAGAGAAAGTAAAGCAAATCAAGAAGAACACAAAACATGATTCATCCCAAAATCTCCAGTCTCAAATAGGTGACTTTCTCTTCAACATCGTGAGGGATCACCCTGATGTCATCGGTGAAGGGCACGCTGAAGTGCACTTAGGCATGGTTGCACCCTCGCTCAAACAAGCAGCCGTCTCCGAAGCTGCGAAGCGGCTAAAGGAGTACGCGTTGCGTCTCGAGAAACTGGAGGTATTCACAAGCAAAAACCTGAAAAAAAGAAGCAGCCGTCTCATAGAGGCAATCGAATCCCGCTTTGGGGCAATCGACTTCATAACGGAGAAAGAAGTTGCAAAATACGCAAATGAATTTTTTTGGGATGACGAATGCGGTTACGTTGAGCTTGCCCATAGGAGGCTATCATGCGGGATTCAGATTAGTGTCCACTTTAAGGGAGACGAGAGTCTTGGAGACGTCGTCGAGCGAATTGATCGGCTAATTGTTCCTCTTAAGCGGGATTTGGACCCCATGTTCAGGTTTGGGAAATCTCGTTGGCCCTTCTAATGTCGTTTAGTAATGAACGAATAGAAAGAATTTAATCGTCTCTATCACCATTTTATAGATAAACCTGGGATTGAAGGTGACTGTTGCTCCAAATCTTGTGGCACCTTGTGGTATGAACTGCGCGTTATGTTCAGGCTATTTGGCAATGAAGAACGATTCCCGAAGTTGGGGCATCAAAATTCCCTACTGCAAAGGTTGCCGCCCTCGAAGCAAGAAATGTGCATTTCTCAAAAAAAGATGTCTCAAACTCTCAACAGGCGAAGTCACTTTTTGTTTTGAATGCAGCAGCTTCCCATGCGACCATCTCAGAGCAATCGACAAAAGATACTCGGCTCTGTATAGAATGAGCATGATAGAGAACTCAAACTTCATCAGAGATAATGGCATAGAAAAATTCTTGGAAAAACAGAAAGAAATTTGGAAATGCCCAAATTGCGGAGAAATGGTTTGCTGCCACAACGGAATTTGCTTCAGCTGCAGCATGGAAGAACTAAGAAACAAGAAAGCGAAGTACCGATGGAACGACGAATAGAAACCCACAGCGCCTGAGGACTTAGTTTCTTCTGCAGAACGCTGGGTTTAGAGATAGACCGCTGGGACGGAGAGCCTGGGTCAAATGGGAACCTCTCCCTCAACACTTTAACTCTTGTTAGAGAATTGTCGACCAAGAGAGTCTCGAAAATACGTTAGTTTCGATTGTACTGCAGCGGAGTCGATAGGAATGAAATGCAAAAGTCCAAAAACCCTAAGAGACTGTTTGCTACAAAGATATTGCAGAGACAAGCAGCAAATTTAACCTTAGAGCCTAAAAAGGAAATGAGGTAGATGTCGGCCTTATGGTTAGCCATCGTCACTGCTTTGCTCACCATTGTTCTAGTTTACTTCTCACTCTTCAGAATCCTCAAGTCTCTATATCAAAGACATTTAGCGTGGTTTGTTGCGCTCATAATTTTTCTATCTCCTTTCGCATTTGTTTTGTCTCAAGCCCGCGATTTGCTTGAGTTTATGTGGATAGTTCTGCTTACTCCGTTCTATAGCGTGTTCGTCCTCGTAACGGTATCCCCAATTTGGATTTTCCGGTTTTATAGTTCGGCTTTTTCCATTCTCATCATTGCTCAGTTTCTGCTTCAAAGAAGCAAACCTGTAGCTGAACTAAGAACCAAGGATATTTTTGAATCGTTTTTGGCAGAGCACCTGAAGAGACATTTTTATCCTGCCGCAAAAGGGGAACGAAGAGCTAGCATAATAGTTAGAACGGGGCGTGTTTTAGTACTTGGGTTGTGGAAATACAAGAGTTTTGTTTTGGCGTTTGTTCTCTTGTCTAGTTTGACCACAACCTTCGTGAGCAGTGCACGTCTCAGGAATCCGACCTACTTCGAAGCCCAGCAACTCTTAGCGTCAGACAAAACTGACAGTCATCTATACATAATAGGAAGCTACACATGTGCCAATTTCGCCGCCGACTTGAGAAGCAACGCCTTAAGGGCAGGATATGATTGTGGAATTGCGTTCTTGTATTTTCCCGACAACACAAGTCACGCACTTAACTGTTTCAACACCACCGACAAGGGACTTGTCTTTGTGGAACCCCAAACGGATAAATTTGTTAATGTTACAGTTGGAAAATCCTATCAAACTGAAAAAATTACATTACCGTTCTTCAACGACACCGTTGTGCGATACTACGTAGACTGGTAAGTATACTCTGAAAAACCATAACACAATCTTCAGGTCTGTCAGGTGCGGAACGCGACTAACTTTTACTTCTTCTCTTGCTTACTATGTTGGAGGTCTCTGAGTAAGTTTGAGGTATATGGATGGCGAATCTACAAACCAAGTCTCCCTTTAACACTGTTTCTACTACGTCCGCCTTGACGGACTGGTTAAAGATTACATCCCATGGACGCTTCTCAAAGCCTGCGCTACAATAACAAAAGTTGGGTGAAATATCTATGCCAGATTTTATGGCTTCACGCGTCCATGGGCAATGGCAATAGTAGTATCTTTTCATCTTCGAGTCTTTTTCATTCAGATATCTCTTGGCCATGTAAGGGATTTTCGTCACATAGATGATGTTACCTTCTCTCACCCCATTTTGGCATGTTGGCGTATTCCTAACATAGTCAAGAACCTCATCATCGATTTCTTGAGTGAAGTACAACGTCCCTAACCTCTTATGTTGTTCGAGTTCGTCGACATACTCCTTGTGACGTTTTCTTAAAAAATCATCTACCCCCTCAGATTTCAGGAAGGCCTTTCTCTCTGGAAGATACTCCTCCTTTGGACTCGCGTGGGGTCCACTTAGCAACACTTCCCTACACCTGTGTTCGCCTATTTCAGCTTCCATTCTTTCTATGAGCTTCTTGGTTGTTTTAGGTTTGTCAACTGAAAATGTACCCAATAGCGGAATAGTGATTCCTTCAAAAATCTTTTTACGCCGTTTCTCACCCAAAGTCTGCTTCAATATTGATGAAATATTGTCTAAGACGTCACTTCCATCCAGCAGTTCCAACAAAGCTATTTCGACTTCTCGATTGCCAGCGAAACGAGAGAACCGTAGAAGCGCAAGCATGTTTTCCCAAGTGTTCTTTTCATTCTGAAAAAAGTAGGCTACTATGCTATGCAAATCCTCAATGCTAGCCTGGCTGAGACTCTTGGTTGCACCTGTGCTCCTCAGAAAATTCTCAGTTTCTCTAACTATTTCAATGCTATTTTGCACAGCCTTTTCACCAAAGCTTTTTTCCAAGAACCTCTTGAATTCTACTTCATCCACCTTGCGAGCCAACCCCTCGGTCAACAATATCTCAAAAGCAGCACTTAACCCTAACCGCTGAATCGCCAGAGAATTAGAAGTGGTGGGGCCGCTGGGATTTGAACCTAGCACCCGAGGCGAGAAGGAAAGAAGCTAGACCAATCATCGCCACGTTTGCTGTATCTCCGCAGCTTTCTTCCCTTTTTTCTTTTTTTAGAACAACCCGGAGGCATTTCTATTGAAGCAGCTGGAAATTGAGGTCGCTGTTATCTATATGCGGATGTTTCTTCTCGGAATGGGTCATTATTTTGACTCAAATTTTCATGAGCTCGAGGAAATTGCCAAACGAGCGTTGCTTGAAATCGAAAGTCAAGCGGGGTGTCCGGGCAAATGATTCTGGACTGCGACGGCTAGCTACCGGGCAATGTGGTTCGATAAGCAGGATTCTGCTGCTGTGTTTTTGGATAAGCGTCGCGAGGTTGAGCCCGACGTCGTTGCTGTTTGGCAGGCGCTCCCGTTCCCGGATGGAAGTTTCCAAGTGGTGAATTGGGATCCTCCGCATATGGTTTACCGCGTTGAAGGTAAACCCAGCTTCATGACGACCCGTTTTGGGTTGCTTGAGCGTGAGACGTGGCCTCGAGATCTTAAATTGGCTTTTGAGGAGCTGATGAGGGTCCTGGTGCCCGGTGGGGTTTTGCTGCTCAAATGGAATGACAACCACATTCGAGCGAAGCGGCTGCTGGCTTTGTTTCCGGTTAAACCCAAGTTTGGCAGCCAAGTCGGGGGCTCCCGAGGCTTTCGGCATAAAGGATCCGCCGAGCCGAGGAGCACGACGTCCTGGTTCTGTTTTGTTAAAGAGGAGAAAGCAAATTGAAAAGCCCAACTATAGCACTGAATAGAAACCCTCCCTACATGGACACTGAAGTCCCGTATGAGCGGACAAAGTCAGAAATCGAGATCCTGCTAAGAAGCTACGGCGTGAAAGGCATCCGCTGGACCAGCCTAGAAGGCCAAGACGACATCTTGGAATTCGGTATTGAAGCTGAAATCCAAGGCGCCAAAAAGCAGCTGGGACTCGAGTTGAGACCTCCACACATCATTATCCAAAAGAAGATTCGTGGCAAGATTGCAGCCGACTGAGAACATTAACCAGGAGTATAGACTGCTTTTTTACTGGATAAAAAGCAAGATCGAAGCCGTCGTCTGGGGTCTCAGCACAATCGAAAGGGAATTCATGAGTGAAGCTGCGCGTGCCGCTCTCAGATGGTCGAATAACGACGGTTGGCTCAGTAGTGCAGGACCTTATCGGACGTGGGTCTCTAAACAGTCTACCTTTCTACGAGCAAAAGCAGCAGCCCGCTTTGGAGAGGAAGCCTTCAGGTCCAATAAACATCACGCCTGGCAAGGAGACTCAGCAATGAAGTTGAGGTTTTGGCAGAGAAAGCCCAAGGATGAGCCGGACCCAGAAACAAATTTATGCCCACTATTCCATGGCGCCGGGTCCTACACAATCTGTCTCCTTCCCAAGACTCCCGAGCTCGTAGTAACACACTGCAAGATTAGAGAGCACCCTTGCAAACAAGTTGCGGCAGCTGGTTATCCTGCAGACGTGAAGCTGCGTAGAGGAGAAAAACACTGGGTCCCGGAGGCAGTTGCATGATGTCAGAAGAGAAAATCAGTTCCAAAGATGAACCAGTTGAGGTTCCACTGGCGAGTCCTGTAAAGGAACCTGAGAGAGTCGCTGCAGCCAACGCGCCTAAGAAAATCAGTCCACTTAAACTCTTCGTGATTGAGCACTGCAGCAGCTGCGATGCTATGGAAATCTGCAAGAACGAAATTGAGTCTCAAAGGCTATGCTTGGAAGTTCAGAAGCTTAAAGCAATGGCTTGTTTTGCTAAGGCTGAAATGGCGCTAGCTGAAGCCCTACTAAAGTTGGAGCGTTCACAAGCGCCCACAGTACCTCTACCTGCAACAGCTCCCCCAAAGCCAGCGTCTTCCCCTTCTGTACCCGTGAAGCGTAGCACTCGACCTACCGAAGGAATAATGCAAGACGGCATAACCTGGATATGGGCTTTGAACCAAGCAGGTGCGCGGTACCAAAGAGCCTTAGACAAAGACAATGAAAGTTCCGTAGCGTATTTTGATTTGCGCGAACGAATCAACAAGAAAATGGAAGCCGGACACAAAGGCCTAGTTGAAGACGGCAAGTGGTACTGGATCAGCGAACGAGGCGACTTCATCGGCAGAAAACCAGCCAAAGACTTCTCAAGGAGAGCCTGAATTTTTTTGGCTCCACTATCTGACAACACTTCCTCAACCCCTAGTAACACCAGTTTAAACAGTTACTCGCATTGCGGCTATTCAGTTGAGGCGCGAATCTTCCACGTCGTCGATGCATCAGAAATAGAGCTCCGCCCCATAGAAATCGCAAGGGCAATCCATGCACCCCACAAGCCAACCAAAGCACAGTGTACCACAGTTCGCGTTATTTTGCGAAGACTCTTGGAGAAAGGTTTAGTCCTGCAGCCTTACCCTGGAGCGTACTGCAACAAAATCACCCACGGGATGCGGTTCATGCCGCTATGCGTGCACAACATTAGCTCTGCGGAGTTTTGTTTGTCAGGATGTGAAGAGCTGGGTCAAAGACGAATTTGTTGGTGGGGTGAAGCTGCATGTCTGTTTTGGGTCTGAGCGGCGCAAGATCATCTGGGTACATTGCTTGTGACGTTGGGGGAATGACTCATGATGCCTGCTTGCTCGCGTTGAATCGTTGGTTTGACATCGTCGAAGACCATCTCGGTTGGCACCTAAATGACCTGGAGATTCTAACTTTTGAGTGCAACAAGGACTATCCCGATGTTCGCCTAGACGGCGTTGAGTGCATCACCAAAACTAACCTCTACGGCATGATTGAGCGGGTCTACCAGAAAGAAGAAAACCTAGTTCGCAGGGAACGCAAATTCACAAAGAAGATGAGTGTCACCAAGTTCGAAGAGACGCTTAAGAAGAGTTTTGCTGACTCCGAGAAATCTCAAGACCGTTACGAGCTTAAGCAGGAGGTTCGGCGTAACAGTGAAGCCCTCAAGTTTACGAATAGTCGAATTCTGCAGGTTGAGCGTTTAACTGAAGCTGTCTTTCAGACTTTGGGCAAGTTAGCTAAGGTTGATGATTTGGAGGCTGCAGCGGAGAAGATCGCAGCCAATGTGAACAAGCTCAATGAGGCTTTGGGTAAACTTGGCGATTCAGAGGTTGACCCGACTAAGGTTGCTGAAGGTCAGAAACGGCTGGGAGAGTACACTGTTTGAACAGCAAAGAAGAAAAACAAATTATGCGTGAAGTCAGCGAGGTTTTCTTAAAGCATAATCTTGTTCTCGAGGATTCTTCTCAGGTTATAGAGAAAATTAGCGCGAATCTGTTACGTGCAAGAACGGAAAGAGCAAAAGCCGCAGGTATCCCAATTAACAGAAAATCTAGGAGGCTGCTACAGCTCTAGTGAAATCTTGCCCTTGCTGTGGATTCATAGACAGGAGCCAATTTCGAGCGTCCAGGTTCGACTACGACAGCGAGTACATGCGCTTTGACGAGGCAGAATCTGAAGCTCCCAAGGCGTTTCGGGTTTTGAAGGGTAAGCCGAATTTCTTTCCTTACTACACCGGACCTAACCTGCAGCTTGTCTATTATCGGCGTGGAACCGGTGGGCTGTGGCTGTATCGCGTTTTAAAGGAGAATTTTCGGGTTCCAAGAGAACGCAAGCAACATAGGGCTGGGAATTTTGGGAGATGACTGATTTTGAAGGCCACAGACTGCTTAGGCGACGAATCTGCAAGGCAGAGTGCGGCCGCAAACTTAGCCGGGCGAACCGCTCGGGCTACTGCAGGATCTGTTATGGACGCTATATTCTTCGTGTTAACGGTGAAGCGGCATTAAGGATGAAGAGGGAATTCAGAAATGACCAGCCCAAAAAGCAAGCCTGATACTCAGCCGGACAAGGTCTTCGCGATAAACCGGGAGGACCATTTCGAAATTCACAAGCCCGAGACAGTTGAGTTTTGGTCTGAAGGTCTGACACAAAAACTTGGGGAGTCGAGGGTTCATGGCTATGGAGGTGGATGTAAGTGACGGTTCATTTGAAGTGCCCAATTTGCGGAAAAACTAAGCTAATCGTGCATCCTGGCGGCAAGGCTGTTTGTGAGAATTGTGGACCGATAATAGTTTTCAAACGGGATGGCGCAATCCATGTCAAGTCCTCAAAATAGGAAAGATTTTTCCTAAAAAAGGGGACACCCCTCGCGAAGTTATGGTGAGTGAAGGTTAGAATTTTGTTGAATGTTTCTGAGGTTATGTGGCTCTTTTGAGGGATTTGCGGATAAAGAAAGGAGATTTTAGCCCTGAATTTGAGAGTAAATTCATGGCGGGTAAAATGTGTGGGTTCCGTGCATTGTGACAAACCCGTTGTTTATTGTTGCTCCGTCTAAGAATGACCCGGTGCTTTCGAGTGAGCCAGTTGCGTAGAAGCCCATGTAATCGTTCACCATCGTGTAGCCTGATGCTCCTGGGACTCCAGTTATTGTGTTCGATTCTGTTGCGTGAACTGATCCTCCGTTGTCTTTTTTGAGTTCTAAAGTGAAAGCTGGCAGTGCTAAGTTAGTGCTGGATGTAAAGGGGCGTTTGAATTGTTGTGGGGTGTTCAGGTTGACTGTTATGCTGTTGCCTTTTCTGTCGACAGTTAGTACGCCTTCATTCACGACTACAACATTGTTTGTACCGTAACTTGCGGGGAAGGGTATGGTGTTTGTGGGTGGGTTCATGTAGTATTTGGTTGCATCCAGAAACACGAAGCTTCCGCTGAAATAATTTCTTGCGAATGCTGCGTATTCATCGTTTGTTGTAAATACTGCAAATGGGTACCAATCTAGAGGTACAGTGGGACCCGGTTTTACGTATAGCCACACGAGTAAGTCGTCGAAAGCTATGTCGGAATTAGGGATTTCAAAGTGGACGACACTGAATCGCATTCCAGTTGCTGAAGAAGGGTAACCTGGAAGGCCTTTTGGCAACGCAACTTCAGCTGATCCTCCAGCGTTAAAGTAGTAAATTTTGTCTGCGCCTGGGGGCAGGTTTAGGTTTTTGGCGGATACTGGTCCAATAGCCATGATGATTAGCAACGCAAATAACAGAATTGACAAGACAGACAGGTTCTTTGTGTTTTTCATAATTTCATCTCCTCTTGTTTTAGTTGTCAAGCTTACTTTGAGCCAGAAAATTATGTAGTTGTTTTTGCTTGATTTTTCTTGTTTTTTTCCTAAAGCTGGTGGTAGACAGGTTGAAAGCTAAAAAAGTTTCAGCTTAGCATAATGATTTGGGGGTTGTTCTATCTTGTTTCTTGGTAGATTTCGCGTCGCACATTTGTCTTTTCGTAGGCAACCCTGACTTTAGTGATTTTGCCGCCTCGTCCCCTTTCGCCTTGGAATAGGCGTGTTTCAACTATTTCCTGCAGTTCTAACTCTGCTATCGCACTGCCATGTTGTCCTGGGGAACGATAAAGGCGGTTTTTGGACACTTTGGCTTCTTTAGCGATTTCCATGAGAGTTCTCCATCCGGATTGTTCTTGTGTAAATCTTCGCCTTGTGTGGTCGTCGTTGAAGGCACTTACGAGATAGCCAAAAATTTGGCGGGAGGTATCTGATTTAAACTTTATCTGTGGTTCAATTTGGTTGGTGTTTTCTGATTCATTCAAATGGGGTGTTATAATGTTTATTGTGATTGGTTTTGGTTCTGATGTTTTGGACTCCTCTTCTTCATCGGAGACATACCGTACCTGAGGCATCAAGGCAAAAGTGCCCGCGCTGGGTGCCTGGAAACTAAGCTTTAGTGTTGAAACTTCAAATGGTTCAAGTCTGTTGTCTTTGAATTTCACCAAGCCGTCCTGAATGTAGCTCCCCTTTGACATGGTTATGACTTTCAATTCGGGAGGTATTATGCCTTCAACTCCGATCAAGGATCCTTTTTTGGTTGAAACGTTTATCAGGTCAAGTCTTACTTCCAAGATTTGGTTTATGGGCACATTGATGGGTGCCATCAGGTTTGCGTAAATGTTAATACGTTCAAATTTCTTCGCCATGTTTTGGTAGTATGAATTTGCTTCTTCGACTTGCATTTTTGCTTTTTCGTAGTTGCCTTGTTTGGCAAGAATCCAAGCGTAAGACATTTTAATTGTTGCTTCTAGCCCAGGATTCGGTTTTGTCTTGAAATGTTCTAATATTGAAGTGACAATTTGCGTTGATTGTTCCCATTGATTCTTGTTGGCGAGGAAATAGGCGGTGGCTAAGGGAGCGTTTACCATGGGGTTTAAGTGAACTTCAGGTGGGAGCTTAATGAGTTTTCCATAAAACTCTTCTGTTTTCTTGTTGTCTCCAAGCATTGCGTAATAAGTTGTAAGATTTGAGTATGCGGTCCCTTGTGCCCAGAATGAGTCCGTCCTCTCGGCATAACTAAGTGCTTTTAAGCTCTTGGAGACTGCTCCTTGTAAATCGCCAGAAGCGGAGTAGATCCATCCTAGCATGGTATTTGATTGGGATAGTCGCAGGTAGTCACAGATTTTCTCGTTTTCGTTGATTTCTGCTGCCATCTCTAGCAGTTCTCTTCCTTTTTGCATGGAGCCAGCGTATAAAGCGGTGTACATGCCGGCATAGTTTGCAGCTTCTATTAGCCACCGAGTATCTCTGAGCTCGCGAAACAGGGCAATTGCTCTAAATAGTGCAGCTAAGCCTTCTTCGAGTTGACCTGATTGGGGTAGTTTGGAGCCCAAATGGATTAGGCACCATGCTGCATCCCAGAGGGAGTATTCTTCTTCGAAGACTTGTAGGGCTTTTCTCGCGTTTTCTATGCCTAGTTGATTGGTGGCTTCATCTGGAAGACGTCCCTGCAATGTTAGGATTCTATCTTTGTTCATGAGGACCCTTGCGTTTTCCAGGCGATCAGAGAATTTGCATGTTTCAGCTTCTTTTAATAGCACTTCTAAATGATGCAGGTCATTTTGGAAGAACGCGGTTTCCATTGCCTTTCTTAGAGCCCGTAGCCTGTTGGCGCCGTCTAAATTTGAGAGAGCTTCGTATGTTTTTGCCGCTTCCTTAAACATCATGCTAGCGTAGTAAGCGTCGCCCAAGGCCTCCATTGCAGCTAGTTTGTCTTTGGTGTACTCTTCATCTTTCGGTAGGTTTTCAAGAACATAGGTGAAGTATTTGATTGCCTCTGCGTTGCTGAACCTTGCTAGTGCGTCCTTGCCTGCGGTTAGACTGTATTTTATCGACTTTTCTTTATCTCCTGCTTGAACAAAATGATGCGCTATATCACTTGAAGGAAAGCCTTTGGCTTCTTGATTGTGGGCTTCCATTCGTTGAGCGATCTTTAGGTGATATGCTTTTTTCATGGCTGGAGGAATTTCTTCATAGAGCATTTCGCGAGTTTTTGCGTGGTCAAATCTGTAGGAGTTTCCTTCCCATAGAACGAGTCTTCCACATTGCTCCATGGTATTTAGAGTTTCGATGACGTCGAGGTCCTGTTGGGAAACAACTTCTGCGACTAGATTAGGATTGAACTTTTCACCCAAGACCGATGCAGCGTCAAGTACTCTTCTCTGTAGGGGTTTGAGGGCATCTAATCTGCGCTTGATTACCTCTTTGACTTTGCTTGGAATGCCTACCTTGTCAACTTTGACAGCCCATTGGTCATGATCTTTGGTTAAGCTGCCTTGTTCAAACATCATCCTTAGGTACTCAACTATTGCGAGGGGATTTCCTCTGCTGTCTTCTGTTAGTTGCTCAACAAGGGAAGTGTCCACTCTTCCACCCAGCATGTTCTGAGCGATTTTACCGACGTCAACCTTGGAGAGTCCTGGTAATGCAAATTCATTGAAAATTCCTTCTCGGCCCATCAGCCGCAAAGTCTCAATTAGTGGGTGTGGTTGACCTTCAGTCTGCTTTACGAGTGTCTCTTCACTTCTGAAAGTTGCTAGAGCCAAAATCCTCTCTGAACCTATTGATCGTGCAATGTAGTGAAGTAGAGCCAACGAAGCGGAGTCAGCCCAATGGATATCATCAATAAAGAGGATTACTGGCTTTTTTGTTGACAAGAAAAGAAGTTCCTTAACGACGGCTGCAAAAGTCTGGTCTTTCCATGCTTGAGCGTAGACGATCTCGGGCATGTTTTGTTTTTCAGTTTTGTGTGTTCCTTGTAGCCATGTAACAATTTCTAGTTGTCGAGAGTTGTTTGGTTCATTGCCAAAGGAATACCCCCCAAAGGCTTCGATGAACGGGAAGTACGGGACTGCAGCGTTACTTAGGCACCATCCTGATATTACTGTTATGTCCTTCTTTTTTGCCATGTTTAAAAATTCGTTTGCGAGCCTCGTCTTGCCGCTTCCGGCTTCTCCAGAGACAAGAACAGTTGTACCCTCACCGGCGACGGCAGAATTCATATAGTGCTCTAATTGTTTAAGCTCGCGTTCTCTGCCAACCAAAATTGGTTCATCTGAAATCGATATTTTCAAATTTATCCGCCCCTCGTTCACAAGCCCGAACATGGACTATCAGCCTTTTCTTGTGCATTTCTTGAAAAGCTTTTCGCATAAAGGTGATCATAAAGGTGACTTATGCTTTTGAGGTCAAGTGCTTAAATAGCGAGTGCAGGGAGAGGGTTAATCATACCACTGCCTTCAAAATGAGAACGAAAGTTCTCACAGGAATAAAAGTTAATGAGTGAAATTAAAACGAGCCTGAAGGTTCCCCAACAGTTTGCCCACATGGTTATGGATATTCGGCTGCTCAAATCTGATGGAGACAACCCCAACAAAATGACGATTAAGCAGCATGAGGAGCTTTGGAAGAGCCTTCAGAAGCACGGATGGATGAGTCCCATCGTTGCTGATGAATCGCTCCTCTTCTGTGATGGAGAGCAACGTGCGCAAGTTTGCATTGCGCATGGCGAGTTTTTTGCTCCGGTGCTCCGGGCGGAGATGACTGACAACGACCGCAGGATGCTAAGGCTCAAGCTCAACAAGCTCAAAGGCAAGCATAACAAGGATCTAGATGCTGAAGAGTACCAGCGGCTAATCCAGCGTGGGGAGAAAGCTGCTTTGGAGTCTATGCTTACCGCTGTTGGCGAGAAGCTTCCAGAGGGAATGATGGATGACCAGGGACCTCGAATGTCTGTTCCTTCGCTCTTCGAGCTTATTATTGAGTGTAAGGATGAGGCTGAGCTGAAAGTTAAGTATGCTAAGTATACGGCGGAGGGGGAAAAGGTACGGATTGTGACATTGTAGTCAAGTGGGCAGCACCCAATACCTTCCGGGCTCAAAACGTCGTTGGGTCCTACACGCTTGTAGATGCGAAGCTGGAGCACCGAATTAAAGGGTCCTTGCCGATTGAGGGTGATTGGTGGCAAGTGGGCGCTATCGTTGGGCGCAGCGGCACCGGGAAGAGCACGATGGCTAAGCGGATCTGTTATTGTCCGGTCTGTCACAACCCAGCGTTTGCTCCAACAGATACTGAGCCTTTTCTGTGTCCTAAATGCCTAGAGTCAAAGGTAGAATCCCAGATGGTTCGCGCCTACATTCCAAGCTTTCATTACGAGGAGCCGTGTGTCCTGGATGATTTTCCCGAAGCCTTAGAAACCCAAGAAATCACCAAGACCATCGGCAGCGTAGGCTTCGCTAGTCCCCCAGATTGGCTTAAACGCTACGGTTTTCTGAGTCAAGGCGAGAAGATGCGTGTTGACATTGCACGTGCACTTTGCCTAGATCAGGAGCTCACTGTTTTTGATGAGTTTACAAGCGTCGTTGATCGCGAAGTGGCAAAGATCGGCTCTGTTGCGGTGGCCAAGGCTGTTAGGCGTCAACCAGGAAAGAAGTTTATCGCCGTTACCTGTCACTCTGACGTTATCGATTGGCTAGGGGTTGACTGGTACTACAACATGGACAAAGAGGAGTTTGTAAAAAAAAACGATCCCACCCACCAATTGAGCTCCAGGTTTATCGATGCAGCGCTTCCTTGTGGTCGATGTTTCGGCAGTATCATTATTTGTCAGGATCAATAGCTTGCCATGCCAGATGCTACTGCGCTGTTTACCAGAATAAGCCCATTGCTTTTATCGCAGTTATGAACATTCACATGCGAGCTCAGTATTACCGAGTGCACCGTCTTGTTGTGCTGCCCGGATTACCAGGGCATCGGAGTTGGGAAGCGGCTTCTAAACTTCATTGCTGAGCTCTACACTAGCCAGACTAAGCGCCCCTTCTACATCATAACCAGCAACCCACAGCTTGTGCGAGGCAACTTGGGAAACTGGAAGGTCGCACGGTCTGGGCATGCGAGCAGGGGACGGGGAGACACCCGGATAAACGCTGAGATCCGAATCAGCTCCAGCCGCAAGAGAGTCACAACTACGCTGCTTTATTCACCCAGGAGAACCTAGTTATGGACCCAAATCTTTTGCGTCGACGTGAAAAATTCCTCAAGCTGAAATGCAGGGGTGTTTCTATCCAGGCTGCAGCTGAGGAAATGACCAAAGACATAACGGACCCGTATGAGCGAGAAAAGCAAATTAGGACTATCCGCAAGGACTGGGCAAACCGAGCTATTTGGCTGCACCTTATTGTGAAGTACGAGAACCAGACCCTTTTAACTGAGATTTTAGAGGACATAAACGAAGCCTGCTCGCGAGCTTGGGTTGAATACTTTAAACAGGAGAATCCGGGAAATACCAAAGTTGGAGCTCTACGCACAATCATCGGCGGCAAAACTAGATCTGCGCTGCTTCTGATGAAAAATGGCGTGATTGCTATGGCGCCGCAGCAGGTTGAGAGCTACTATGACGTTTCCGGGTACTCCGTTTGACTGTGACCCAGAGATGAAGAAGGCGTTGCTGGAGGAGGCGGAGCGGCAGCGGCAAGAGAAAGAGAGGCAAGATGCCAAGCCTTCATGAGACGCCAATAGACGGGAAAACTAGTCTGCTCTACGTTCCAACCACAAAGCAGTTTCGGTTTCATGCTGGGCGAGGAGTCTATTTTGAGCGTGCTGCGTTGTGTGGGGGTGGAGCTGGGAAGACTCTTTGTGGATTGTTTGAGGACATACGCTGGGCAGAGGACTTTCCGGGCAGCGTTGGCGTGATCACTGAGCCTTCTTACCCGATGGTGCGGCTCAACATCATTCCAGCCTTAGAAAGCAAGTATCTTCTCGGATGCCCGTTTCCATTCACTTAATCATCCGAAAGTCGCAAATTTTAGTAGGCTTGAGATGCGCTTGGACTGGAAGAATGGTTCGCAGTGGTGGTTCAGGAGCTGGGATAACCCGGAAGCGATGGAAGGTGCCAACATCGACTACATTCACCTAGACGAGGCAAGGCTCATCTTGCACCTGGATACTGCTTTGCTCACTGCCAAACGTCGGCTCAGAGGTTCCCAGAGATGCAAGGTTCCCATTAAACCCGGCTTGTGGATAACAACCACGACGGACCGACCGATGAGCGTCCTCTTTAACGAGCTTGAAAACCCTCTGACTAGGAATAAGGAGAGCAAGATTTACCGCTGGAGCATCTACGACAATCCCTATCTACCGAAATCATTCATTGACGCGATGGTTCAAAGTCACACCGGGGGACTAGCTGAGCGGTTCATTTTTGGTAGGTTCGCCAATGTTGGAGCTGGGAGCTTCCCTTTTGACTCCGTCCTTCACGTTCGGGAACACCCAGACCCCAAATCGCTCAAGATCCGTTACGGCGTGGACTTTGGGTGGACCAATCCCTCAGCCATTGAAGTTTTAGGTTTCGACAGTGATGGGCGCGTTTATGTCCTAGATGAATTCTACAAAACCCAATCCTCAGCCGAAGATCTAATGCATGCGCTGGATAATTTTCGCAGGGTGTACGGCGCAGGCCCCGTTATCTGCGACAAGTCAGAACCAGAATCAATCTCCAAGTTTAAACGCGGATTTCCAGAAGTGGGCATTAAGGGTTTTGACGCCTGGCCATACGAACATAAGCGTGAAGATGGGCTGCGGGACCTGGGTGCACGGTTCATGGTTGCAGGAGATGGAAAACCCAGAATTTTCATTTCTAGCCACTGCATAAACCTCATCAGCGAACTACTCGAGTACAAGATCGAAGTTAAAGAAAGAGACCACGCCGTAGACGCCGTAAGATACGGGCTCCCGTTGAAGTCTGCGGCTCCGCTGCAAGCCTTCAGATTCGGGTAAACCCGGTAAAGATTTCTTGATGCAACAAAAACTAACCAACCGGAGCGCTGGCGAAGCCGATCAGCTGTCTCCGGAGGGTTGAGAAGATTTTTCGAGCTAAAACTGGCTCGCAAAAAAAGTTTATAGTAATATTTAAATGTAAACATCGATTAAAACTAAATGGAAGGGACTTGAAAATACATGTCTAAAGGCCTAAGAGACCTAAAGCTGAAAGATATCTTGTTTGGAATTATTATTCCCACAATCGTTTGCCTAGTAATAATTTGGTTTCCCCTAAACCAACGCACTTTTGCTAGCATAAATCCAGCATTCCAAGGCATCTTTGTATTCGGTACACAAGAAGTCATCATGATAGTCGCAGTGCCCTTGCTGGTTGGGTTATTGATGAACAAGTGGGCAGGAGGCGTCGCCGGTTTCCTATTGGGCAGCATATACGCGCTTTGGTACGGCCTTTATGGTGCCATGTCCCCGTCATGGGTACACAACATCAGTCTACTAGGCTACTTAGTAAGTTCCATGCTAATCGGTTACATGGCAGGTGCACTAAACCAGAAATCCACAAAGCTCTCCCGGCTCCTATTTTCGGGACTGACAGCCGCACTCGTAGGCGGGCTTTTCTTGTTCCTTACTGAACAGCAAGCCAAGCCGGTTATGGTTTATGGCGAGTACGGGTTCTTCGTTACCATGACGCCAAGACTCGTCTTCGGTATAGTAGTACCTTTAATAGCCAAAGCAATCCTGCGACACCAAGCAAATGCCGCCAGGAAACTTCCCGCAGGACAACCCCACCCATAGCAGTTTTGAATGTTCACAGGGAGACGATCGTCGGACATGATAGTTTCCGCATCTAGACGAGAGATAACGCAATAGGATAAAAGAGATCCTTGAAAAGTGGTAACTACATCTAGAAATTAAGGCGAATGCATTGAGTGAGGGTCACGTCAGAGTCAGAAGCTGGGAAGAATTCAAACGTTTAATCAGGGAAAAGAAGCCAAAGCTCAATTGTGTTTATTCTTGAACAAAACGGCTTTTCGCCAGATAAAGAACTGTCAAGCTTAAAAATAATAATGCTCCATGACCAGACGGTATTACATTTTCCTCGACTTTCCTAAAGGCGACGCACTCAGAGAAACTGGAATCCCTCTTCGCAAAGATAAGAAAGGAATACCCTTCCTGGACCAAGATGAGGTCAAAGCCATTCTAAAAAAACAGTTTGAGAAAGAGCAGCTGGAAGTATATTCCTTCTGGACAGCCTAAGCAAACAGAGGTTCTTGAAATGTCTGAAGAAACTTATGAAGGAATTCCTCGAAACAAAATACCTTGGGCACCAAAGATAGACTACGAAAAATGCATTACATGTGGAAAATGTGTAGATTTCTGCCACAAGCGCACGTTTGGGTTTGAAGGGAAAGGATGACAAGAAAAAAACCGTTGTGAAGGACAAGAATGCTTGCGTTGTCTTCTGCAGGGGTTGTGAAGACATCTGCCCCGTGGGCGCCATTACACATCCATCAGAGAAGAAAACCAAAAAATAATTGAAAAACTGAAGAAGACTAAAACATCACAATAAAACTGAAAGTTGATGAGGAGTAGAAATTGACGGCAATATTTGATTTGAACAAACTCGCTGAGTTTTCTCAGAAACAAGGTTTGCTAAATAATATGGAAGATCGTATGCAGGTGAAGAGGGATTTGCTGAAAACCAGCAATTTTAACGTGGCTCTAATATGCCTTAAAACCGGTCAAGAAATTCCTTCGCGTCCTGAACCGTATGCTGTGTGCTTTTACGTCATAGAAGGCAAAGGCGTATTCACAGTTGGCCTCGAACAAGTTGAGTTAGATAGCGGTGGGATGATATTTGCTCCAGCAAGTGAGGCAAGAGGAATACTATGCAAAGAAAGACTAACATTGTTAGGAATTCAAGACCCTCATTAAGAGCAAAAGCAGCTATGGCCAAGCTTAAGCAAAGATTGAGAATTCAGAGTAGAGTAAAAAGGGATGGAAAATGGTCCACGATTCCCGCTAGGGAGCTTGTTCCAGGAGATGTCGTTAGGGTCAGAATTGGTGACCTTCTGCCAGCGGACGTGAAGATTGTTGATGGTTCGCTCGGTTTGGACCAATCGGTGCTTACGGGTGAGTCTGGAATAGTGGATAAGTTACCCAAAGAAATAGCCTATTCAGGATCAGCCGTCAAACGAGGCGAAGCAACAGCCGTAGTTGACGCCACCGGAACAAAAACTTACTTTGGACGAACCATTTCACTGCTCGACCTTGCAAAACCCAAACTCCACATGGAGGAGGTCACAGTTAAAGTTGCACGCCAACTGGCCATAATAGTCTTAGCATCTCTCCTGATAGTTTTCGTCTACGCTGTATTGACTGGTTTTGAACTTGCCGTTTTGCTACCCCTTGCCGGCGTTTTGCTAATAGCTTCGGTGCCTGTTGCGATGCCCACGATGTTCACCATAAACATGGCACTTGGCTCAGCGGTACTTGCAAAACAAGGAGTTTTAGTTACAAGACTCAGCGCAACCGAGGACGCAGCCACCATGGATGTTTTATGCGCAGACAAAACCGGCACGATCACTATGAACAAACTCTTCGTAGAAGAAGCTGTATCCCTTAACAGATTTAGGGAAAGCGACGTTTTGCTATATGGAGCACTTGCGTCAAAAGAAGCCAACCAAGACCCAATTGACATCGCATTCCTCATCGCCGCGGCAGAAACTCGCATCCCGTTGGATGCTTATAGGCAGACTGAATTCGTGCCCTTCGACCCCAAAACTAGAATGACCGAAGCAACGATCAGTCAAGCGGGGGAAAAATTCTTCGTGGGAAAAGGATCTTTTGACGCTATACGTGCTGTTAGCAGCGTTCAGGAGGAAGAGGCAAAGATTGTGCTCAAGCTCGCTGAGACACTATCTGCCAAAGGATTAAGAGTAATAGCTGTTGCCAAAGGAAGTGACAGAAGCAGACTAGAGTTTGTTGGTCTTGCAGGTATCGCCGACAGGATAAGAGAAGATTCACGCGGGACGTTAGATCAGATTCGTGAATTAGGCGTAGAAGTGAAGATGCTTACGGGCGATGCTCTTCCGATTGCCCAAAATATAGCCCAGCAGGTAGGATTGGGCAAAAACGTAACTACCATGTCAATGATTCAGGAGGCTGAAACCAAGGCAAAGCCCATCGATTCAGTAATTGAAGCGAGTCACGGTATCGCCCAGATTTACCCCGAGGATAAGTTCAGCATAGTAAAGACTCTCCAACGCCTAGGTCACATAGTTGGAATGACGGGAGATGGTGTAAATGATGCTCCGGCTTTGGCGCAGGCAGAAGTTGGCATCGCGGTGAAGAACGCCACAGACATCGCTAAAGATTCTGCGAGTGCCGTCCTAACCGTTGAAGGGCTTGGCGGAATAATATCTATGATCAAAACGTCAAGAACCATTTACCAGAGAATCTACAGTTGGGCGCTAATGATGGTTGCCAGAAAGCTGCACATCGCCGGGTTCATTGTTGTGATGCTGTTCCTTACACATTCTTTAATGCTATCGATTACTGGCACGGTGTTGCTACTTTTCTTAGGAGACTTCGTCTCAATGTCGATATCAACTGATAACGTGCGCTCTTCTCTAAAGCCTGACACATTCGACATGCGTCGACTGTTCGGAGTCAGTGGATCGCTAGGCATATTGATGACCATTGAAAGTGCAATCTTTGCTGTACCCGCCTTATCATACTTTGGGCTTATTGGCAATGTAGAGAAAATCTACACCTTCGGGTTTGCCTACTTGAACCTTTCAGGAGTAAGCACTCTAATGATTGTACGTGAACGAAATCACTTCTGGAACTCAAGACCTAGCAAGTTCTTGAGCACTACAGTTTTAGCTGAAGTCTTATTCGTGATTGCAATTTCTATCTTTGGCGTCCTAGAGCTCGCTCCACTCGGCTATGTGCCTGTACTTGCAATCCTCGGCTATACGCTGCTAACAACTTTTCTTATCAACGATCTAATCAAGGTATATTTAATACGCAAATTCAAAACCACTTAAGGTGATCTTCAAATCTTACCATTGCACAGTACATCAAAAAAACTGCAAAATTCAAAGGTGAAAGCTCTTGGTTAACATGGATACTCCGTGGTTTCCAACAATTTATTCTGACAAATGTGACGGTTGCTCCAAAATTGGGAAAGCACGCTGCGTGGAATTCTGCCCAAACGGCGTTTTCGAATTCAAAGACGGAAAAGCTATAGTTGCTCATCCGGTCAACTGTGGAGGCGACTGTACAGTTCATTGCTCAGCGTGCGCGCCTCTTTGCCACAAAAGGGCAATAGTTTTCCCATCGGGAAGTACTTCAGTTAGTCGTGCAAAGGGTGAGGGTAGAGAGATGCTTCGCAAAACTACCTGCAATGTATGCGGTAAGCATTACTGGACAAACAATGAAGATGATCTTTGCTTTGACTGCGAGGAACAAAACAGACCGATGTCTTCAGTTCTCTCTAAGTAACCGAATGTTTGATATTAGTTTAGTTCCAATATTAATAATACATTTAAGTATGTGATTATGTTTGGGTGTTTAGAATGGTGTCCAAAATGAGCTCAAAAGATGTCAAGGTAAAAAAGATCGTTAAGAAGGCTTACGGCAAAATTGCGAGAGAAAGCCAATCTGACTGCTGCTGCAGTTGTGGGTGCGGGTCTCAAGATAGCCCAGGCGCCGCTCAGATATCGAAAAGCATCGGCTATTCCGACGAGGAAATAAACGTTGCTCCAGAAGCCAACTTGGGCTTGGGCTGCGGCAATCCTACGGCTTTGGGCAGTATAAAAGAAGGCGATACAGTGCTTGATCTGGGCAGTGGAGCGGGTTTTGACAGTTTCCTAGCTCTAAAGAAAGTAGGCACATCAGGCAAAGTCATAGGCGTTGACATGACAAAAGAAATGGTCAGCAAAGCAAAAACAATTGCCAAAAAATACGACCACACCAACGTTGAGTTTAGATTGGGCGATATAGAGAAGCTGCCTGTTGAAACAGGGTCAGTTGACGTCATAATCAGCAATTGCGTCATAAATCTTGCCCCAAACAAATCTAAGGTGTTCAATGAAGCATACCGCGTTCTGAAAAAGGGCGGCAAAATGTTTGTTTCCGACATTGTTCTTCTGAAGGAACTTGATGAGAAGCAAAAGAACAACGATGAATTGATTTCCGGTTGTGTTGCCGGTGCTTTAATAAAGCGTGACTACTTAGACAAAATAAAGCAGAGTGGATTCGAAGTCAAGATTCTTTCCGAAGATAAAGAGATAAGCGATCGGCAATATCAGGGAATAGCTCTTGAAAGCCTGAAACTTGAAGCCACAAAGCGCAACTAAAAGCAACCATTAACCAATTATTTTATTCGTCACTCCCATATTTTTGTTCAGAAGTCGATGTCAACGCAGCGCAAAAGCTTATCGAAGGACGCAAAAAACAAAACTGATGCCCTACCCGAATAAGCATCAGAGGCAATGCCAAAACCAGAATGACCAAACGCTATCAGAAAAGAGTTTATAGCAAAATTTAAATTTAACTATTAGTGGTGACATAATAGACTGGTAAACATGAGTGATGATTTCTATCAAGAAGTAGCTGACAAGTTCATCTTCAGCGTAAAGAAGGGTCTCCTTTACACCGAGAATGATGTCTGGATTAGGATTAGTGGTGGCGAAGCTCAGTTTGGTGTAACAGATTTCCTTCAAAGACGAGTGGGCGATGTTACCTTTGTAGAACTCCCCAAAAATGGAAGCACTGTGAGGCGGGGAGAGGAAATCTTTAGTTTCGAGACGATAAAAGCAGTTGTGTCAACAGACTCTCCATTCGACGGTGTCATCACGAAAGTCAATTCAGCTCTTAACGATAATCCTGAATTGCTAAACCAGGATCCTTATGGTGAAGGCTGGATAGCCTTAATCTCCCCATCCAATCTTGAAGAAGATAAACGATACCTCATGAACGCTGAGAGTTATTTTGAATTGATGAAATCAAAAATTAAACATGAACAGAAGAGCAGCAAAGGAGAGGTATAGGAAACGCCTGATCCCATCTTAATTATTCCTTGCAGTGGCATAGGGAAATCATTTGGGACCATCGGTAGAGAGGCAATGTACTGTGTTGTTGAAGATCTAAAGAAGGGTGAAGCAGACACTATCTGTCTCTCCCTCTTAGTAATTGGGGATGAAGAAGCTAAACTCTCAGTCAAATCTAAAAGATGCATCGCCGTAGATGGCTGCCCTAACGAGTGCGCGAAAAAAAGCCTTGAACGTTCAGACGCCAAATTGGCAGCAAATTTCAGGGTCATCGACATTCTAAGGGAAAACAGGAACCTAAGACCTAGAGAGATAACTTTCCTTGATAAAGACGGACAAACTCTAGCTCGGATATTGGCTGAGAAGATTGCGCTGCGGATAGATGAATTGAACCAGAAAGGTGTTGTTTCATGAGCGTAAGTAAGATCGGAGTTGTCTCGTGCAGCGGGGAATGCTGTGTTGAAGGGACTATCTCCAGAATAGCCACTCGTCTTGTAATGGAAAAGTTAAGACCAGACAGCACTGTAACTATCTGCCTTCCTCTTTTCTCAATCGGAGAGCAGGGGGAACGAGCGTTCACCAAGTACTTTCCAACAATAGCGGTTGATGGTTGCGAGAAAAGATGCGCTGCGCGCGCCATAGAGAAGTACAGTGGAAAGACAGCGTGCACAATAGTGGTCTCCGACCTGTTGAAAAGATGGGGTATGAAGAATACCGGTTCGAGGCGAAAACTAAACGATAAGGGAAAAAAAGTAGCCTCAAAAGTTGCTGAAGAAATTGTGGCTGCCATGGATGAAATCATTGCCCGAGGTACATGAAAGGATATGCCATCATACAACACGAAAGTCATTTGGAAGGGAGGTCACGTAGGCGAGATCAGTTGTAGCAACGGCGCACAAATGGATTTCTCAGCTCCAAAGGCATTGTATGGCAAACCCAACTTGCTTACCCCAGAAGACGCTTTTGTCGGAGCTTTGAATATGTGTTTCCAGTTGATGTTCATCTGGAGCGTTGAAAAATTAAAGATTGACCTTGTTTCCTATGAGTGCGAGGCGGAAGGCTTCGTTGAAGAACTTCTGGATCGCACTTCGGTTTTCAAAAAGATAATACTTCGACCAAAAATAGCGGTTCGCAACTGCGAAGAAAAAGCGGTGAGACGCGCGCTAACGTTAGCGGAAAAGTTCAGCCTTGTAGCACAGTCAATAAAAGCTGAATTAGTCATCGACCCCCAGATACTAGCTGTCAGCTAAGGTATCCGCTAGGCTGCTTGGCTGATGGCTTTTTGTTTGTGGTGTTGATTTGCATAGGTTATTCTATGTTTGGGCAACTCGAGTTAGGATTCATATCGATATTTTCAATAAGAGCAGATTATGATTTTGTGGCTTCCCAGTTCATTCTTCAGGTAGCATTTGACATCATCCTCACAGACCATCATGTGTCCGTCCTTGTCTTCATGCAGCGGAATGCGAGTCTCTTTTAGCACTTCTCCTTCCGGGGAATCGTATAGAACATATTGCGCATTTGCTCTAGGGACTATAAACCTCAAGGCAACAGATTCCTCACTAGAAACTGGCCAATTTTTTTCTATTACATATGCCACAAATTCGGGTTGCTGCTCATCAATAATTACCTTAAGTTCCCGCCAGCTTCTGACCGTTATTACTTCTTGATGCAAAATCTATCATCTCTACAAAATTTGCAGGATATAGGTAGTTGTTCCACATGAAAGGGGACAGTAGCAATATTTAAATTTTAATATGGTCTATCTAGTTACTCGTGCATTCTAGTGGTGGGGAGGGCAAATGGTCAAAGAAAAGAAAAAGAAAAACTGGAAGGAACTACAACGAACCAGGCAAACAAGACAGCAACAATCCCAAGAAGCATTCCAAAGTCGAATGGAGCAAACGGCAAAAAATAAGCCAAAGAAGCTGCCTAAAGGAAAAATTTTTCTTGCCATTTGCCTTATTGCGGTCGTACTTTCCGCATTTGGCGCATGGCAAGGCCTCAGAGACATGCCAAATCCATCTCAGGTCCCATCTGCAACGCCAGGTGCGCCGGACTTTTCTATGGCGGATCTTAATGGGACTCAATTTTCTCTCAGCCAGTATAGGGGTAAGCCGATTGTGGTTCATTTTATGGCCCTTGCGGGCTGCAGTGGCGCACTAAACCCAATAAGCTATGACAGACTTCCAGAACTTGTATCTCTTCGTGATAGGTATTCAGACAAGGTTGCAATGGTAACCGTGTGCGTGGCGACCTGTGCCGGCTGCGACACCATTTTGGCGGGAGTGCGAGACAACTATGGCATTTCTTGGATTATGGGAAACGATTATGCCGATGAGAGACTTGAAATTGTTGAAGCCTACTTGAATTTAGGAAAAGAACTCTATGATGGATCCGTAGTCCTTGTTGACAAGTCGTTTAAGGTCGAGGGAATATACAGTCCTAATGCCACTCTTAGCGTGATATCGTCCAGACTTGACCAACTACTATAAGGGGCATCTGCAGTGCTTGAAAACTTCGTAAACCTTTTTGGTCTAGGCATTGTCACTTGTCTTTCACCTTGCTCGATTGCATTAATTTCGGTATATTTGACCTATGCCGTTGGTAGCAGCAAGAACATAGGCAGAGGTCTCGTGATTGGCTGCACTTTTGCGTTAGCCATGAGCATTGTATTCTTCATTATAGGGTACGCAGTTGCGTCTTTAGTCCCTATAGGGTTGACGAGCTACAAATTGGTCTTTTTGACGGTTTCTGGAGTTTTGCTTATTTTCTTTGGACTTAACAATTTAGGATTGTTTGAAAAACTTCGTTTGTTTGGAAAAGTGGGTAGTCTTCTAAGTGAAAAAACAAACGCCATAAAAATGGGGGCTTTGTCGAGAACTTCAAATTATAACTACGCTATAGGCGCTTTTTTGTTTGGCGCAGTTATTTCTCTTGCTTTGGGACCGTGCTGCCTTTCATTGGTTTTGCCCGCTATCCTAATGACCATGTTTGCAGCTCCTACTGCTTTTCACGGTGGTTTGTTGCTTTTGATGTTTGGCCTTGGTCATGCTTTGCCCGTTGTCGTGCTTAGTGTTGTGTTGGCAACGGCGAGAAAAACAGTAAGCCACAAAATCGCCAATGCAACTGACTCATTGAAGAAAATCTTCGGCATTGCATTTCTTGTGATTGGCATAATTATTGTTGTGGCATACGGGTATGGTGGCATTTTAACTTGAAAAATGACAAGCTAAAAATAGAAGTGTTTTTTCCCTTCGGATCTTGCGCATGCACTTTTGGGCCTTTAATAGAAAAAGTTGGGAAAGTGACTGCTAGGTTCAAAGACTCCGTTGAAGTACAAATGAAGTCAACCAAGTCAAAAGAGGCGCTAAAATATGCTGTCCAAGGTTCATGCGTAATAGTTGATGGGGTCGTAAGATTGTCAGCAGATTTTGAGGAAAAGCAGCTTGAAGAAGTCATTACCCAAAGAAGTGGAAAATGAGTCTGAGCGACAACGATTTCGTGGAATTTCTATTTCCTGAGGAATTAGGCGGATGAGTTTGGCAATGCTTAGCCTTCGCCGCAGGCAACTCCACGATCCATGGCATTAACGTAGTTTTCTGCGTCTTTAGCTGTCTTGAAGGGACCATAGATAACATCGTATTTTGGATGAGTTATTTTTGTTGCTTCCACGTTTGATTCAAAAATTTCAGGTTTCATTTTTTCCTGTAATCCAACATATATTCCCACGTTCTAATACTCTCCTTTTCTTGATTAATAGTTCTCAAGCTTGTTCAGCAATTAGGTTTTGTACTTTCCGCTCGATTTCATCCATGATTTCTCTTACCTTCTCAATCGGTTTACCTTTTGGGTCGTCAAGTTTCCAATCAACCGTTGGCTTGAAGAACGGTCCCGGACAAATTCCTTGGTCGTTACATCCCATAGTAACGATCAAGTCTGCCTCTTGTGTCATCTGAAAAGTGAGAAGTTTGGGTTTGTTCATTGAGATGTCAATTCCCTTCTCCATCATTGCCTGTGCTACGATTGGGTTGACTTTGTCGGCAGGTTTGTTGCCGGCGCTCGAGGCGACTATGTTTGGCTCTCCGAGGTGGTTTGCGAAGGCTTCTGCCATTTGGCTTCTTCCAGCATTCTCGACGCAGACAAAAAGTATTCGCTTCATTCTGATTCCGTGAAAAGAAGGGACAGAAAACATATTTAAATATGTTACTATCATAGGTACTTAAGAAGATCCATTATGGCAAAAATTGACGAAAGGTTAAATCGGTTGGCGGAATCAGGAATTTGCTCCTGTGAAAAAGCTTCAGAATACGCAGCTGAGCTAAAAGAACTCGCTAACAAGGGATTTAGCGAAGAAGATGCATCGAAAAAAAGCAAGCTCTTCAAATCTCTTGCCGATGTGACTAGATTGAGAATACTTGGATTACTAGGGGCAAGGGAAATGTGTGTTTGTGAGGTAATGGTCGCATTGGATCTGACGCAACCCACGGCCTCCCATCACCTGGGGATTCTGGAAAATGTGGGATTAGTAAAGAAAAGGAAAGAAGGGAAGTGGGTTTTCTACAGAATCGTTAGTCCCGCAATGATCGAAAATATAGGCAAAACGGCTATTCGATAATATTTATGAAACAATAAATTTAAATATTTCAATATAATCAATTTGTGTTCGGTGTTACCCTGTTGGAGAAAATATTGGTTGGCGTTGACGGATCAGAATTTTCAGACAGAGCACTTATTGAAGCAATCAAACTCGCAAAAAAGTTTGAGGCTGAAATAACAGTTGTTAACGTTTTTTACCCTACACCGACTCCTCCAGTTCATGAGGCTAGCCATAAAATTCTTGAAGACGCTAAAATCGTCTTAGAAAACGAAAAAGCAAAATACAAACTCGTCTCAGTTACAGACACAAACCCTTCTAAAGCCATTGTAAATATGGCCAGAGACGGAAAGTTTGACCTAGTTGTAATCGGAAGTAAAGGAGCCGGATCTGCGGCCCATTCCTTATTCCTGGGAAGTCACTGCAACAAAATATCTTGCGAATCCCCAGTAAACGTCATGATAGTAAGGTAATTCAGGAGAAAGGACTTTGACAGAAGAGCAGTCGTCGGTTAAACATGAAGCGAAGCTTGGTCTTTTCGAGAAATACCTGACCCTTTGGATAGCCATATGCATCGTAGTGGGTTTACTCGTTGGACGTTTTATACCCCAGTTTGGGCAGTTTATGGACTCTCTCAAGTTTAACCAATTGTCCATTCCAATCGGAATCCTCTTGTTCTTCATGATGTACCCCACCGTCATCGGAATACGCTTTAGTGATCTAAGAAGAGCAGGCAAAAACCCCAAGCCCCTAATCGTCACGATAATTGCTAATTGGGTAGTGGCGCCAGTAATAATGACAGTTTATGCCAACTTCTTTCTAGCCGGGAATCCCCAGTACATTGCAGGAGTCATTCTTTTGGGCTTATCACCATGTACAGCCATGGTTATGTGGTGGATGTTTCTGGCAAAAGGTGACATGGCACAAGGGCTCATCAACACTTCAATCAACGCTTTGCTAATGCTTATACTCTACGCTCCACTTGCGGCACTTTACTTAGGGGTCAGCAGCATTCCTGTACCATTGGATTTGATTGCCACTAGCGTTCTAATCTTCATAGCGTTGCCGGTTGGAGCAGGAGCGGTTTCCCGCAAAGTGCTCATAAAGAAAAAGGGTGAAGGCTGGTTCAACAATACATACATTCCAAGTCTTGGAAAAATTTCCATCGTTGCGTTGCTAACAACCCTTATTGTATTATTTTCTTTTGAGGGCGATATTATTTTAAATAATCCTTTGCTGGTAGGTTATCTTGCTCTTCCAAATCTGCTGCATTACGCCACCATGATCGGCTGGACCCTTCCGTTAGGATACTATCTCGGCTGGAAGTACGAAACAGCTATAGACACAACGCTCATTGGCAGTAGCAGTCACTTTGAAGTGGCAATCGCAGTAGCGACAACACTATATGGAATTGGATCTCAAGCAGCGCTGGCAACTGTAATCGGGCCATTGCTGGAGGTACCGCTCATGCTTTCGCTTGTATACCTTGGGCTGCGCCTCAAAAAATATTTCCCAAGAAAGAAACCCGGCGCTGCAGTAATTTCCACGAACACGATAATGGTCAAGAGGCCTTAACTGAAAACTGGTGCTGCTATTTTTGGTGTCTTGTCAAGAAGCATTAACCAGCTCTTTTTGGACTAATCTGCAACATAACTACCTAATTCTTATCCAAGTGTTCCTTTAATTGCATCAGCTCTTAGTCTTAGCGCATCCATTGCGTCCTCAAAGTCTAAACAAGAATCGCCATTTTTCTCAGGGTCCTTTAATCTGCAGCGTCCACTTCTGAAATTTATGCAACTCGCTCGCTCACATATAGGGTAATCCATCTTCTCGACCCTACTTGCTTTCTTAACCTACATTATCTGTTCAAGCATCTTTGAGGTAAATGTAGACACAAGGTCAGGATTTATTTCATCTATTATATTGAAAATCCGTTGGTCTGTTATTGCGTAGAGTCTTTTGTTGCCGTCTTTTCTGTATCTTAACACTCCGCATTCTTTTAGAATCTTTAGGTGGCGAGAAACGACTGGTTGAATGAGCTTTACGTGGGGGGTAATTTCGCAAACACATTTTTCCCCGTCGCGCAGAAACTCTAGTATGTCAAGGCGGACGGGGTCTGAGAGCGCTCTGAAAATTTTGGCTTTGAACTTGTTCTTATTGTCTGACAAGAGAACATCGCTAACGAGTATGATAAGTTAATATTTAAATATTGTTATGCAATAGACCCTTTTTTGGTATTTGTTTGATTTATCTCTATCGATCTTTCCAAATAGAAAATGGTTCAGCGGTAAACCAAGGTGAAACATTTTCAAACCAAAAATATCAAAATATAAATATACTCATGTACAAATGCTTGTATAGGTACCCGAAATGAAAAGCCCTCATCGAGCAATAATCATTATTATTCCCTTAATTTTGATTGCATCATCAATTTTTCCGTTTGCCATGCTGACCGAACAGCGTGTTTCAGCGGCTTCGCCCCAAGATGATTGGCCGATGTTCCGCTACAACCTAACTCACACGGGTGAAACAACTTCTCAAGGTCCCATTGCCGAAGTTGTTAAGCTGTGGAACTTCACCACCTGGGGCGTCGTCTGGTCATCTCCCGTAGTCGTCGGCGACAGACTCTACATAGGCTCAGACGACGGCAACCTGTTCTGCATAGACTCAGAAACAGGCGAAAAAATATGGAACTACCCCACAGGACAAACCGTAGGCACCACGCCTGCTGTAGTGGGGAATTATGTTTACATGGGATCCTACGACAACAACGTCTACTGCCTAGACATTGTCGATGGACACAAGGTTTGGAATTACACTACAAACGGCTATGTCCAGTCTTCACCCACGATAGTTGGCAACAATCTTTACGTTGGGTCCTATGACGGCCAAGTTTACTGCCTAAACGCTAATACGGGCGACAAAATATGGAATTTTACTACACAAAGCTTGGTTGAATCCTCTGCCTCAGTGGTTGGCGACTTTGTTTATATTGCCTCTTGCGATGGGAACCTCTATTGCCTAAACGCGCAAACGGGCACTAAGGTTTGGAACTACACTACAGGAAACGTTGTGGAGTCCACCCCCGCCGTAGTCAACGGTCGCGTTTACATAGGGTCCGAAGACCGCAAAGTCTACTGCTTTAACGCCTCTAGCGGAGAGAGAATTTGGAATTACACAACTGGGGATCGGATTTATTCTTCTCCTGCCGTTGCTGATGGGCGTGTCTTCATAGGTTCTTATGACCGCAAAGTCTACTGCTTAGATGCAGATTCAGGCATGCAGATTTGGAATTTCTCCACCCGAGGACTAGTGTCCTCCTCCCCGGCCAGTCGCGAGCGGATGCGTCTACGTTGGTTCTTATGACAAAAATCTGTATTGTCTTAATGCATCAGACGGCTCCAAGATATGGAACTATACAACAAGAGCTGGAATTTCGTCTTGCCCAGCGGTTTCCAACGGCAAAGTCTACGTAGGCGGATGGGACCACGGCGTCTACGCCTTCAGCGGCTTCACTGCTTCGCCAAGTCCTTCACCATCAGCCACAGAAGAGGCAACTGCTTCTCCAGCACCTACGTTAAGTCCTTCGCCGACAGAATCTGTCGAAGCTAACGCTTTTCCCATGGAGTACATCTATGCGGCAGCAGCTGTCGGTGTAGTAGTTGTGATTGTTGTAGCAGTGATGCTGGCGAAGAAAAAGAAATAGTACGCCGTCCTCTTTTTAATATTTTTAAGAACTCAGCCTAGAACCGAGGAAGCTGCGATTAGATTATGTTGTTGCCTGGGTGCTTCTTCCTAATCTTGGTTGCGTAGAAGATTCCAGAGAGAAGCAGCAAAGCGGACATCGCTGCTCCCATGTATAAGTATTCTGCTGGGACGTACCGCTCTTGTTGTGTGGGCGTTGGTTGCATGGTTGGCGTGGGTGACGCTGTTATTTGTGGTGATGGTGTTAGAGATTGGGTTGGTGTGGATTCAGGGGTAGGTTCTGGCGTGGGGCTGGGTGTAGGTGTTGGAGTAGGAGTTGGCGTTGGGGTTGGAGATGGAGTTGGTTGCAGGCTGGAGTCGTTCCAGTAGATCAGTTTCTGGTAGCCTATGTTGTTGTTTGCCTGCGTTCCTTCGTCGTAGATTATGTCCAGTTTGTCCCCGTACTGTTCAAGGAGGTTGCCGATGGCTATGTTGAGGTTGTGGGCGAAGGGGTAGTCTTCAGCGTGCCAAAGCCCCCAAACCCAATCGTTTGGGCCTCTAAATCCGTAGCCGTAGCCGCTGGGAAGGACCAGTGCGGTTCTCTCCCACACAGAATTGCTCTTTCTGAGGTTGTTTTGGATGTATTGCCAGAACCTCTGCATGGCTTCATGGTGTTCAGGCTGCAGAATGTCTTGGGTGTAGCTTGGATTTGTGTCAAAGATCAGGATGTATTTTGCCCCAGAATCATAAGCCATCACCATGTCTTTGAAGAGTGTCATCGCCAGATTCGAGATAGGGTGTAACATTATAGGTGTACGTGAGCACCACTCCCCAATTCTTACCTTGAGCTTGCGCTGCGCCTCTGTTTAAAGCCACATTTATCTGTCGGCTGTAGTTCCAGCCAAACTCTGCAAAAACCGAGTCCTGCCCTGCCTTGTAGTCAAACCAATACAGAGCATAATCCGACGTGAACAATGGGTAACCTGTCCCGTTTAGAATGCTGCTGGTCCTGTCCCGCTCAAGTCGTGCACCATACCCTTCTACGAATGCGCTTGCCGCTTCAGTGTAATTGCTCACATAAATCCCGCTTCCAACGACTCCATTTGTTATTCTCACTGGCCGGTCCCGAGTCCCATCTAACATCTGACCACCAGGCTCATCTTCCACAGGGTCCAGAAAGCCCAGAAGGTGATCAGTCCAATTGGCTCTTGCATACTCAAACCAGAGCGTAGAATTAGGATAGGTCCATTGAGTACTGTTGTAGTCTGACCAATTAGCCGGTCCAAATCCAAAACTGGGCACAAAACTCATGAAAGAAAGATCTTTGTCGTAGGCGTACTGGAAGATTTCTTGCAGAGTATCCGCCCCGCAGGATCCCGTCGTGCCAACTACAAACAAGTTTGTGTATTCGCTGACTTGGTCAATGAGATTTTTTGCTGCGGATGTGCCAATTCCGTAAGCCATGTCAACGCCGACATAGACGTCAGGTTGCTGACTTTGCCCGGAGACGTTATTGATAGAATCTAGATTAGGGTTTACGAGAAAAGAAGAAATCAGCACGAAGGAAACAAGAATAGTAGCGAGTTTCCTGAACTTCAACACCTCAGGTTACTTAAGCATGAAACTAGTTAAGAATTACCCAAATTCTAACGTATGAACCCCATGTATCATGCTGTTCAGGATCAACTAATCTTCAAAAAGAAAAGAAACCAAGCCTAAAGCAGTTTTTGATTTATCTATTGTGAATAGCCACGTACTTAATCCGCGACATTACCCATGACAGAATTTGGACCCATAGCAAGAATGCCTTCATTAGATTGAAGAATACATCTCCTCTTCTTTGGTAAGCGCGCTCTTAAGCAGACCGCCATCGGAAAATGTTAGGAATCTTATTTTGCCAGAAAAAGACACGTCGACGACGCATTCTTTTCGATTCGAGGCGTTGCATAAATCTCATAAGTGCAGCGCTTGAGGTTCTGGGTGAACAGCTATGCTGAAGCTTTCCTTAAGAAAGAAGCCACCAAAAACAATTGCCCCTTCAATTTGTATGGCACATCGCAACGGCATCTCAGAAGTTCCAGGCGACAACTCACCCTTCGTCCGCAAGGACGTTTTTGCTCAGTATGCGCAGCGGATGGATGAGCGATGCGGCAACCATGAGGATTTGATTAGGGATTTGGGCAAGAAAATGGATAGGGCGAATCAGCTTATTGTGGGGTTGATTATTTCGGTGCTTCTTGCGGGTGTGAGTTTTGTTTTGAATTTGCTGCTGAGGCTGATCTGAAGGATGCTGCGGGGGCATTCTGGGTTTTGGGTTGGGCTGAAGCGTCGTTTGGGAGCCGACACTGGAGAATCCACTTACCACGAGCAGGTTCCGCACGCGACAATTAGGGCGCCTAGTAGCCGAGGGTTGTTTGGCGGCAAAATTGACGATCGGGAGCTCCTGTTTGCTGTGCAGCGCGAGCCAGCTGCCTTCCGCATAGTCTTTGGAGTCGCCAGAGATACCCTGGACAACTGGTTCACCATTGAACCCGTCAAAGAAGACAAGACCCTAAACGAGGAGGTCCAAAAGGAACTGGATCGGCTCCAGGCAAAAACGAAGCTCATTAAGCTCTTGGCGCTGTCTCGGCTCTTCGGTTATAGTCTTCTCCTGCTGGGGTATGATGACTCGGAGCCGCAACTCAAAACCGAGATGATTGAATCAGAAGCGAAGATCCGATATATCGAGCCCTACAGCAAGTTGGAAATCAACCGGATCGTGGAAGTTGAGGACCCTGAAGATGACAGGGACGGCTACCCCGAGACCTATTTCATGAAGAAAAGCGCAGGCCTCGCAAGCAACCAAGTCGAAGTCCACTATAGCCGGGCGCTTCTCTGCAGCACTCTTCTGGTTGACCACCGATACAAGGGTTGGAGTGTTTTGCAGGCGCTCTACGACGACATCACGGGTTACCGTTACATGCGTTGGGGAATCTACATGACCATGATCCGCTACGGCTCTGGGTTCCCAGATGTCACCCTCAAAGGACCCGATGCAGACCAAGCAGCCATCGACGCCTTCATCGCCAGCCGGGCAATTTGACAACCTGAGCGGCATGAAATACTTCGTGCATAACGAGCAGCAGCAGCTGGAGTTCAAGGGCTTTCAGCAATCCAGCCTAAACCCGCTGAATTACTACCAAATCGCGTTGGAGACGCTAAGCATGGGCTCAGGAATTCCCGAACCAGTCCTTAAAGGCATCTCAAGCTGGCGCCATCACTGGAAGCGAAATCAACGAACGCAACTACTTCAAAGTGATAAGCGACGAACAAACCGCCTTCGAACCCATCCTGCGGCAACTAATCGACAAGATCCTGCTGTACTTGGGCAAAGCAACCGAAGACGCACCGGTTGAGTACAAGATCGTTTGGAAACCCAACTACGAGCCAACCGCGAAGGAAAAAGCAGAGCTAGATTACCTCAACGCTCAGACAGCCCAGATCGAGCTGCAGTTCAAAACGGTGGATGAGGTTCGCAAGGACCGCTACAAGCTGCCACCGCTTCCAAGGAAGGCGCTGGAGCGGAAGTTGTTGGGCTGCGCAAACCTGAGGCTTCGCCTAGTCTAGCGGAGCCAAGCGCTACGGGTCCCACTGAAGGGAAAGCTGGAGCTCAAGCTTCACCGGTTCCAGAAAAAGAAGACTGGCAACCCAGCGGCTCAAGGCGCAGATGCTAGCGAAGCCGCGCTGTTAGCAGCTGAAGAGAAGGGCATAAGCCGCACTTTGCCAACGCTTATGCGCGAGCTCGGGCAAGCAGGTCCTGGAAGGCAAACTCGGCCGAGACTCAGCCTTTCAACGTGGCAAAAACATGATTGTCGAGTACAGCCGACTTGAGCAGGAGCAAGCTTTGCTCTGGGTTAAGCATCGAACCAATTTCCCTGGTGTTGTCGTGGTTCCTCCGGAGATGCAGCGCAGGCTTGCAGATCAGCAGAAGCGCTTTGTCGAGGACTTCGACGGAATGCTTGTGGATGCCGAAGCAGTGTTCAGGAGAAAGCAGGCTCCGCTAGGCGAGGCAAAATGACTGAGAAAGCAGCAGAGGACTACTGGAAAACCCCACGCGGGATTCTTGACAGGTTCGGGATGCTAGCCGACGACGTCCAACTCGCAACCTTCAATGACGCCGTCAAAGTCTATGGGTTAGCGCTCGGAGCAGCTGACTTTCGAATATCGGGCAACCTCAAACTTACCAGCTGCCAATGGTGCATAAACCACGTCGGCGCCGTCTACCATCGGGGACAATTCATGCCCGACCTGCCAAGGCATCCAGGTTGCCCACACTTCTACGACATAATCAAAGGAGAACTAACCCCTGAGAATAACAAACAAGCAACCTGAGTACCAAGGCCTCGACATCGGCGATTGGACGCTTGGCTGCCCCCAAATCGTTCGTTGCGAAGGCGAAAACGGGCAACTGCACATCGGCAAATTCTGCAGCATAGCCGACAACGTCAAGATCCTCCTGGGAGGAGAACACAACTACAAACTCGGCACAACCTACCCATTCGACAACCTCTTTATTCGGTTCCACGAGCTAGGGCCTACAGTTAAAACCAAAGGCGACGTCACAATCGGCAACGACGTGTGGATTGGGTATGATGCCTTAATCCTCAGCGGAGTTGCCATCGGTGATGGAGCAGTTATCGGAGCGGGGTCAGTCGTCACAAGAAATGTGGAGCCCTATGCAATCGTTGCAGGCAACCCAGCCAAGCTTATCAAATACCGTTTCAGTCAGGAGCGCATTGCTTATTTTCTGGAGCTCAAGTGGTGGGACTTGTCCTGGAACAAGATCCGCGAGTTAATCCCTCACCTACTGCAGCCCGTCGAGACCACAAAATACCCCGTATCAGCATGCAATAAACCTTAAACGCAGAACCACCAAAAAGGAAGCCCGAGGATAATGGCGTTGGCTCGCAAGAAAACCTATTGTCTCGCATTAGATGTGGACAAGGACACCTTTTTGAAGCTGCAGCAGATTTCATTGCAGGGACTCCGGGACCTGAAAGTGGACTTGGAGACGGCTCTGAAGAGTCGAGTCGATGTTTTCGCTGCTGCCGAAGAATACGCTCTCAATAACCTGGCTATGCAATAACCGTCATAAATTCAGATTATCAAGTATCTAGGAGTTCCTGTTTTCTGAAATTAGTTCCAATGTCTCTTGTTTTTTGGAAATTGAAGTAACTATAAATGGAAGTTCCGTAGACAAGTGAAAGGGATTGATGGGATATTTGGATAGACAAGAAGCGTTAGCAGTGATGCATGATATCTACGATGAATGCAGAGAGACGGTTATTATGAATTCGGTTTCTCTGGATGCCAAACAAGCGGCGGGTGCAGTAGGCTATCAGATACGCATAAAGTGCGACTTAGACGATGTTTCAAGGCAATGTTTAGAAAATGTTTTCGGAAAGCACAACTTATCTATGAGAGAAGAAAACGGTTACGTACTTGTTTTCTAACCCTACAACTTAATAGTTTATTTTAGTAATTTGAAATGTTTACCGCAACCATTACAAGTGTATGCTTCAACGTGGAAAAAATGGTTCTTAAGTGACCTATCAGGCTTCTCTATTTCTTTGCCGCAATCAGGACACTTAACCAACAAGAAGTCAACTCAACAAGAGTACCTTACCTAGCGTTAAATATCAATATGTGTGACTGCAAAAAGTTGCCACAATCTACTTTTCTGTGGTCTTTTTGAAACCGGGCACTAACTCCGTGCAATAAACGCTTTAAGCATACATGCCGATAGCCTCAGTCGGATTCAAATGGCGACAATCGGGTTTATCAACGGCGAAGTCGACGCAACAAAAGCAATTTCAGAGACAGAAGACGAACTTGTCGTGCCTGCAATTCTGGCTCGAGAGGCCGTTTTGCCTTATCCCAAGGGAAAAGCATACCGGAGTGCCCAAGAGCTTCAGGAGGCTCTTTTTACCTTCAATAAAGCTTGGGTGACAGCTGAAAGGCATCCGGAGCCGCTCATTAGCATAGTCACTGATCGGAAGCGTCAAATCAAAGGCGAATTAACAGATGTGCACCTGGACGCAGACGCTGTTAATCCTGCTGGAAAGAAGAGCCCCGCTGTCCGGGCAAACGTGCACCTTTTCAAGAAGACGCTTTCGATGGCCTTTATTGAAGACATTAAAAGTGGCAGGCGCCGAGACGTTTCAGTTGGATTCACCTACGACACCGTCGACAAGTCGGGCGAGTGGCAGGGCGAGCATTTTGACTATGTCCAGGAGAACCTACTCATAAACCACGTCGCAGTAGGCGTTCCAGTCGGACGAATGCGAGCACCTTATATCGGGCTAGGATGCGACTCAGCGGATTTTGAAGTGGACGAGAATCTTCCTGCAGCCCCAGAAGCAGCGGCTCCGCTAGCACCGGCAATTCCAATTCCAATCGTAACCCCTCAAGTTCCACTGCAAAAACCCACAGTCACCCTAACACACACAAACGAAAAAACCAGCAAACTAATCAACACACTAAAGAAGCTGGCGAATTCCAAAGCCGTCTAACTTTTACGTTTCTTAAAGTAAACCAGCGCACCCACAGCTACCGCAGCAATCAAAACAACTATGCTAACTGCTATTTGGGGAGCATATGCCACCATGATTGGTTCTCCAATTGGAGTTGGACTAGCAGTCTGAGCAGGCTCTAAAGTAGGGTCTATTGCTGCAGATGAAGAAGGTGATGGTGTCGTTATTGGGGTAGACGACAAAGCAGGTGATATTTCGATAGGCGAGGGTGTAGCAGTGGGTATGTCGTTGGAGTCGCCACTTAATCCGCCATAACCCATTGGACGAATCTCAAACGCTTCACCAGTATCAGCCCAAACCAACACTTCAATGAATGCAACGGAGCCAGGATAGACCTTCGTTAGCGGAAAATCCACCGTCCAATATGGATACCATTCCAGAGGATTAGTTCTCCCTCGAGTATTCAGAACAGCACTCATGTTGCCGTTTGCAACGCTAAAGTCTTTGACCTCTTCATCTGCGTAAAAATATGAAAAATTACTGAGTTTGCTATTTGCAATACTGATGGCATCATCGCGGGCAACTTTAACGTCGGTACTGCCTATTTTGTAGGAGCTTCGGTCATCGCTGAAAGCGTATAATCCACCATTTTCGAATGATGCCCTAAGTCCACTATACATGGCACCATTGTAGGTTTGTCGCCAGCTAAAAGTAGTCCCAAATTTGTTGTTGGTCACTTCGAGTCTTATATTATCGGCTGTTAAAGTGGCATTGTTTGAAGCGTCAATGTCGTTTAACACGTTTTTCATAGAATTAATACTTAAGTCGCCTGTCCACGATTGATATTTTGTCAAGAAGGCTACAACCGCCTCCACATTTGAAGATGCTTTTTCCCGGTACTGTATCGATCCTTGAATTTTGCTCAAAGAACAGGCGGTAAGGGTGCCATTTATGAATCTAAAGTTTGCTGTTAAAACGCTTGTTCCACCATTTCCAGTATCTGATACCGCATAGCCTTCATTCGTTTGGGCAAGACCACCAAGCCAATCCCAATAACGCACAAAACTGTTTTCTAAGGTAACGTCATATTTTGTCAAGTCCAGCTGCGCTATATCCTCCAGAAAATCACGTGCTTGGTAGTAGTTATTACCTGAATCCGATCCACCTACTGTGGGAAGCATTGTGCAACCAATCGTTACGGCTACCAAGAAGCCAATTTTGGTCCAAGTAAGCCCATTGTTCATGTTGTTGTTCGAGTTTTATCCCTCTATTTTGGCATCTTCAGGTTCCATTGTCTCATATACACATCTTCCTTTCACAGCTACCCCTTTCTCCTCCTAAAGTAAACCAAAGGAGCTACGGCAACAGCAACCACAACCACAGCTGCTAGAATTATCGTAATGACGTCTTTCTCTTGGTTATGGTCTGATGTTAGGGTAGGAGTCAACGTGGGTTCTGTTGTGGGTTCTTGTGTTAGGGAGGGAGAAGGCGAAGGACTAGCAGAAGGGGGGTAAGGCAAAGATGGGGTTGGGCGTGGCAAAGTTGGCTCTAAGGTGGGTTCTTGTGTGGGTTCTAGTGTGGGAGAAGGCGACACAGTTGGTGCGCGCGCGTCGATACTAAAAGTTACGGAGGACCATCCCTGATAGTATTCAATTAATCCTCCAGTTGAGTTTTCAATTGGGTATGTACTCACGAGGACCTGTAACCTATGGATACCCGCTTTCTCCACAGTTATTGTTGTATGACAAATTCCGGTTTCGATTGATGGACTAAATTGTGTTAAAAGGGGCGTGTCTAAGCTGTAGTAAAAGAAGAATGAAAACGACTCGAAAGAAGAATTCACCCAATCAGCGGGACCGTAGGTGAAGATTAATGGGATTGAGGTTTCTGTATAGGTTCTGTTTTCTGGCGACGTTAATCTAAGTTCCACGCCGTAATTTGAGAACGGATTAGCCCTTACAACACTGACAGGCTGCACTTCAATTGCTGAGAAAAGGAACAGCAGAATTGCAGCCGCCATGACTGTTTTGTTGTTCAAGGCTTTCTCCCCTTAGAGTAAACTAACGCACCTACAGCAACAGCAACCACAACAACACCAGTAAGAGCTATTATTGGCGTTAAATCCAAAGTCTGATTATCATCTGATGTTGGGGTAGCTGTCTGAGTAGGTTCTAGTGTTGGCTGGATTGTTGGAGAAGGAGTGGGGGAAGGGGAAGGATTAGTGGATGGGGTTGGTGTTTGTGTTGGTTGAGTGTTTACAGTGAAATAGTAGGTTTCAGATTCTCCTGTGTATCCAGCTGCATCTTTAGCGTAAATCTTTAGGCTGTGAGAGCCTTCCTCCAAGCCGTTAAGCACAAAATAGTAGTTGTCTTTGCCATAAATGTAAGCAACAATAACATTGTCAGTAAAAGTAACATTTTTGTTCTCATCTAAGCTGTAGGAAATCTCAGAAGCTGGTTCACTCACAGTGAAGTTTAGGGGAACATTAACTTTTTCAAATGTTCTGTTTTGTAACGAAATAATTGAGATATTTGGGGCGGTAGTGTCTATGGTGAAGTTTAGCTTTCCAGAAGAAGTCTCTATAGAAGGTGCCCAAAGAACGCTTGCTTTTACTCCGCCAGTAAGTTCATTTAATGACTTCACCGTTACTATTGCTGTAACTTCCACAGTGTGTTGCCCATCTTTAACCCCCGTCAGGTCGACGGAGAAAGCTTCAGTTGCCTTGAGTGCGGCGTCAAGGGTTCCCTTCAGTTCTCCATCCAGCCAGTATTTGAATTTGGAATATTCTAAAGTGCCCCAGTAAATTGGGTTTCCGTAGAATGATAAAGTGATTGTGTTTTCGTAGTAGAGCGTTGATTGGGGAGAAAGCAACTGGACTCTGGGAACACCAGATACAATCAACCCTGGATTTGCCTGTGCCAAATCAACAGAAATGGCTATGGCTAACGCTGAAACCAGAAGCACCACGAGGATTGCCAATGTGAGTGTCTTCTTCTTCAAGGGCATCATGTAACTATTGGTTTAACTTTGCTTAAAGCGGTTTTTGTAAAGGTTTCTTGACAAAAGAAAAACTGGCAAAACCAGAATCTGGAACAGGCACTTTCCGAGGTGGGATTGTGGGTGCCTCCTTTTTTTATGCAATAGCATTTTTAAGCGTTTCCCGCGATACCCGAAACCATTAGAGATGAAATCAAATTGCCTGAAAACCCACCAAGTAACACCCCACCAGTTGGGGAACAAAACCTGCTCCCTCCAGTCCGAATGAGCATGGAACAAGCATTAGACAAAATCAACGTTTTGGAAGCTGAAAACAAAGTGATAGCCGCAGAACTCACAGTCGCCAAAAGCGAGCGTGACCAAGCGAATTCTGTCATCTACGCCCAAGTACGCGCAAGCTACCTAAACAAAGCCCGAGCACTAACCCAGATCCCAGAGTCGCAACTGCACAAGATGGGCAACGACGAACTCGAAAGCGTCGTGAAACTCGCCGAGCAAATCAAACGCCCCAACCCCAAAAGCATCATGTTCTCAGCAGACCAAACAAACGAAGGACTACTCGACCTCTACAGTGAACGAATCAAGCGAGGTAGAGCATAATGGGGCAGGACAGAGCGCACCCGAATAACTCCATAATCGCCGAAGACAACGGACTCATAATCGAAGAGTTCGAGGTTGGAGCCAACGCAACCGCTGCTAAGATGCTTCCGGGAACCGCAGTAATCCTTGATACCATAGCTGGCGATGTGAAGGAAGCTGGAGCCAAAGCAACAGGTGTCATAGGTTGGCTAATAGAAGCACCCGATGGAGCAATCACTACCGCGTACGCAGTGGGCGACGTCTGCAGAGTCGTCACGGGCGGATATGGTAAGTTGATGGTTCGAAGAGTCGCCAACGCAGGAAACATCACCCAAGGTACACCCCTCGTAACAGCAGCCGACGGCCTCGCAGCACTGATGGCTGTTGGAGCAATGGGTAGCCAGGGCGACGTAATAGCGATAGGTGCAGAAGTCCTCGCCGACTCCACAGCAATAGCAAATGTTCTCGTTGACGTGCACAAGAGTGTGCAGCCGTTGGCGGCATCTTAGGAGAACAAAAAATGACACCTCAATTTAGTTTAAGCAGAGTAGGAGCAGACACCGCACAACTCCTCGACACCGACCTTCAGTACATAGAAACCCAAGTCATAGAAGCAGTACGCCAAAAACTCGTAGCCAGAAACCTGTTTCCGGTGGTCAAACTCGCGGACGTTGGAGTGAAGGAGTGGACGAGCTACAGCTTAAGCGACATGAGTGCAGCCCAAATCGACATGGACGGCCTCAACGGCAGCTTCGACCGAACAAAGAAAACTGCAGCCACAGTCAAAGTTCCCATGATCCACAAAGAGTACAAGCTGCTATTCAGAGACATCATCGCGTCACGTAGAAGCGGAATGCCCATCGACGTTTCTGAACCCCAAAACGCAGCCGTCCAGGTGGCGGAGGAAGAAGATAAACTGCTTCTCACTGGAGAGTACACTGGCTGGAGAGCACTGGGAATCGAAGGGCTCGCAACAGCTACAAACCGCAACACGGAAGCCTCAGCCGGCGCTTGGAGCACAGCAACCAACATCATCAAAGACGTATCCGACGCAATCGCAGAGCTCGAAGCAGACGGGCACAACGGTCCCTACGATATGGTTTGCAGAAGCGATGCCATGGCAGACTGCCGCCTCCTAATCGCCAACACATCAATGACCGCGCTGCAAGTCCTCAAAAGCTCAGGCTACCTGCGAGACATCTACGTGAGCGACAACCTGTTCGCAAGTAACGCAGCAGTAACCAGCGCCCTGGTCGTCGAACCCGGACCCATGAACTTTGTTCTCGGCGTAGGCCAGGAAATCAGCGTGTACAACTGGCAAGACGCAGACATGAACACACTCGGAAAAGTCTGGGAAGTCGCAGCACCCTTCGTCAAGCGCCCAACAAGCATCTGCGAAATCACCGGAATAACCGTCTAAACTCCAAACTTTCCTTCTTTTTTGCCATGTCAAGTGCTTAAAGGTTTAAAATGCAAAATCTATTTCAAGGGTGAAAGGAGATTCCGCGGTTTAAGCTTCTTCCAAAGGTAAACAGCTTTCGCTTAGCCACCAAACGCTATTTTCCAGGCGACGAAATCGAGCTAACCCAAGAGCAAGCCGACCGCTTCAACCCTGACCTATTCGCCAAAATCGAGCCGACTAAACCAGTGAAGGAACCAGAGCCAATTGTTGCTGCTGCTCCAGTTCTTCAGGTCCCTGAAACAGTAAAAACTCAAACTCCTAAAACAGCGGCAAAAAAGCCAGGCTACGCTAGGAAACCCAAGTTATGACCAGGATCCGCGTAGCCGGGACAGTAGACGCAGCAGTCGCATTCGACTTTGGCTTAGCAGTCAAAGAATACCAGCAACAAGCCGAAAAAGCAAACGCACCAATTCCCACTCAAAGCGACCTGCTCCAAGAAGTCATAAAGAAAGGGCTCACGCAGATCCGAAAACAAAACGTCGCGGGCAATAGAAACAGTCAATAAAGAATAGGGTTCCGATATGGGATCCTTTAGGCAACCCTATTAAAGTCGTATTCCTGAGATTGCCGAATTGCATATTATCCAAGCTATAGCCTACCCTAGAAGCATTCTTATCCTCAGCAAATAGTAACGGAACACCATTTGTACCATAAGACTTATTTTCAGACTCCAGCTCCGAAATTACTGGAGAACTATCTAACTGTAAAGTGAATTGTACCTGACGCAGCAACAGTGTCCCCGAAATCTGGTCCAAAACCATAACTAGGGTCAAAATGGTATCGCCCCACTAAGACTGAAACAACAACACTTTGAGGACCATCAGGTATGTTGCTAAGAAAGAAACAATTATCCCAAATTACACCAAGGTTAGTGACGTTGAATTCATGCATTCCTGACAATTTGGTTGGATCAACTTGGCTCTGATAGATTAATGTTTCATTTGTTTCCCAGCTTGGTGTAATGGACACTCTGTACAAATACACACGTGCCCCTTCATTCAGCCTAGCTGCTGCATATATAAATAACTGCCCTGGGCTACAAATGAAAGAACCATTTTGCAATAGACTATGAGGCTGTGAAAAATTACTAATAGAAAAACCCATGAATGGCGGAGTCACCTCTGGCGTTGGTGAAGACCAAGGCGTGGGCATTGGTGACGGAAGAAGACTTGTGTCGTTCCAGTAAAGCACACCAAAGTAGCTGTTGACATCTTGGGGCTGCAGGTTGTCATTGTAAATTATGTCCAGTCCATCGCCATACTTCTGAAGAAGGCTATCGACGATTACGGTTTGATTAAAAGAAAGCTCGTTTGTCCCGTTGATTGCTTTCCATAGCCCCCAGATTCTGTCTTCTGATCCACGAAAGGCATACGCGAAGCCGTACGGGAGAACATATGCTGTGCGCTCTTTGATAGGGTAGCTGTTTCTGGGGTGGCTTTTTGCGTAGTCCCAGAACTTCTGCATTGCTTGCAGATGTTCAGGCTGCAAAATGCCTTGAGTGTAGTCTTTGTTTGAGTCGAACACGACGATGTATTTCGCGCCGCAGTTGTAGGCTAACACCATGTCAGCGTATAGTTCATCGCCTGACTCTATGTAAGGTGGATCAGTGTACGTGTGGGTTATGATTATTCCCCAGTCTTTGTTTTGCATCTCAGCTGCACCCCTGCAGAGAGCAACGGTTAATTGTCTGCTGTAGTTCCAGCCGAACTCTGCAAAAACGGTGTCGTATCCGCCTTTATAGTCAAACCAGTAAAGCGCGTAGTCCGAGGTGAAAAGCTGGTACTTCTTTGTAGAATTGACGGCGTCTAAAACAGAGTTGTGCAGTGTGCTGTTGAGAAGGGTTTCAAATTTGGATGCAGCGTCAGTGCAGTTTGTTACGTAATTGTCGTTATACCTGATGGTGACATTTCCAGGAGTGTTGGTGAAATTAAAAGAACCCACCAAAGTGTAGGGTTGGCTCGTCAGCGCTACGGCACCATGGGGACTACCACCTAGAACGTGTCCGCCTGGCTCATCTATAACAGGGTGCAAGAAACCCAGCAGACAATCACCCCATCTGGCTTGAGCCGTCTCCAGCCACTGAGCAGCTTGAAAAACGAAATGTGGGTCCGAACTGTTGCTAGCACCTCCGAACGTGCTTGGCAAGAAACTTACGAAGGACAAGTCGTGGTCATAAGCATGTTGCAACACGTCGCTTAGGACTGTGGAGTTGTCGGTGATTGCTGTGGTTCCAGCTACAAACAGGTTTGTGAAGCCGCTGACTTGGTCGATGAGGGCTTTAGCTTCATCTGAACCAGCTGCGGTGCAGTAAGCCATGTCAACACCAACGTAAACATCAGGAGAAGGCTGCTCCACAGCATTGTTTATTATAATGGCGCTTAGAAAAACCGTTGAAATCAGAAGCAAAGAAAACAGAGCAAGCGCGCGCTTCATGTACGTTCAACTTGTTTCCTTGTTCCCAAGCTAACTAATACTTTTTGCCAAAACTGTTTCGGTGCCTCAAAAAAGAGAAAGTTGTGGATGACAGTAACTGACAGACTGACAGGCTCAGTGACAGAGTGGCAGACAATGAGACTGACAGACTTAGGCACGTACACGCGTGCTGGGAGAGAACGCATGCGTAGTCGTAGGCGTTTGAGAGAAAGATTGAAGTTTAATCCAGAAAACGTTTGAATTTTCCAGAATCAATTAGCCGATCTATTTGTGCAATAAGGCTTTTAATTGTCAGAGACGAAATCCCATCGAGGCTAACGTTATCATTGAAGAAGTCGCGCGCTTTCAGAGATGAAGGCTCTCAAGTTCGCATGCTCAGCGGGTTGCGGGGTCTCCAGGGTTCCTTTGGGAATTACCTTTCCGGTGAGAGGCAACGTCGGTGTTACAACGGAATGCGTCCGATTATGAAACTATGCGAATTCTTCTTTCAGTGATTATAACAAGTTGGTTTTGAACGTTTTTTAGGTTCAGCCTTGGTAGGGCTCTATCAAGGGCTTGAATGATGCTTTGGGCCGTTCCCTCTTTAGTTTTGACGAGTATAACCGCAAGTTTGCGTCTGTAAAGGGTATGATACATCTTTGCAAAGTCGACGTCTTGTGTCAGGACAGCCATGTTGTTTTGGATAGCGAATGCCGCTATCTTTTTGTCAGCTTCGCCTCTGAGGTCCGCATCTGCTAACGTAACTATTTCAAAGCCTTTCTGCTTGAGCCAATCCATGGCGCGTTTTGGCATATTTTGGTCGATGAGGATTTTCGCCAAAGGCACTGCTTCCTCTGCTCAAACAGGAATAACTTCTTCGCGACCAAGGCATTCAGATGCATATAGGAGAGCAGCTTTAATGTCTTCTTTTTTCAGGTCCGGGTAGTCTTTTAGTATTTCAGTTTCTGTTGCCCCATTTGCCAAGAGTTGAACAATCAGCTGCACTGTGATACGGGTGCCCTTAATGACTGGTTTACCAACCATAACTTCAGGGTCTATTGTTATTCTATCCATCGGTTCCATTCAAATCACTTTTTGCTTTTCATACCAGCAACTTGTGGATATTTGTCTGCCCGAGGTATATGAGCATATACACTGTGCAATAAGTCTTTTTAACAGTCGCCCCTAACCTCGCTTCTGACAGGAGACGTTGTATTGACTGAGCAAGTTGCTACCATCGCGATCGGTCAAACCTTCGTCGCTGTACCTCATGGCTCCGCTGTCACTCCAACAGTGGACCAGCTTACCATCACTCCGCATGATAACTTGGGGGGCAGAAGCTGGTGGATCGACACTATTGGAGCCGTCACCTTCCGCATAAACATAAGCGCAGTTGACGGTGGATCTGCTCACGAATTCGGCTGGCGCCTAGCCTACGAAACTTACAGTCCAGCTGCAGACCGCTACGGAGTTTTAAACACTGTCAAGAATCTTTGCCAAATAGAGCTCACAGAAACGGCTTTTGACACCCAACTGGACCTCGAGATCAAAGCAGCCGACAACACCATAAACAATGCGCTCGAGCGCTGCGGAGTAACTGTTCCAATAGCAGTTCCCGACGACATCATTCACGACATAAGCAACTACCTAGCAGCCGGACTTCACAAGCAAAAAGATGTCCCAGATGAGAAGCCGCACAGTTACTATACTTTGGGGCAAAACATGCTCAAAGAATACATCGCAACCAACTACCCAACGGCAACTCTTCCAGGAACAACGACGGCGCCAATCACAAACCAGTCCATAGCTTACGGGGTTGGGTTGGCGACATAGATGTCAGTTAAGGTCCGGGTTGTTGCTCATTACGACCGGGTTTTTGCTTTCCTGAAAGGCGAGCCTGAACGTGAAGCTCGGGTCCTGGCGCTTTGGAAGGACCAAGGCAGCGAAGAAACGATGGGGTTTATGCGTGGAATAGTCCCAGTCAAGACAGGCTTTCTTCGGGAGAGCGTCTCTCGGATCTTCACGCCCAAGGGCTTTCAGGTCTACGCTTCCGCTCCCTACGCTCGGTTTGTTGACCAAGGCACAAGACCCCACGCCATCTTTGCCAAAAACGCTTCTGTTCTCCGATGGTATGGACCCTGGGGAAACCCAATCTTCGCCAAATACGTTTTCCATCCGGGAACAACTGGACGGCTATTTGTGAAGCGCACTAAGGACGCCATGAAGCAGGTGCTTAGGCAAATGTATGTTAGTATTTGGAGGGAACAGCGTTGACTCAAGACGTCGCATCAATTAAAACTGCGATTCTAGCGAAGCTGGCTGCAGCTGCAGACCTATCATCAATCAAGACTTGGTTGAAGGCGGAGCCAGCTCCTGCACGTTACCCAACGAGCCCGTTTGGAATTGTCGAGTGGGCAGGGGGTCCCAGAGCTCCAGAGGCTGCATCTAAAAGAGTCCAGGACAACTTTCACATTGTAATAGTCAAGAAGAGCTCGGACTCAGACGGGAACGAGGACGCCGTTATTGCACTGACCAAAGCCGCTGAGGTAGCCTTGGAAGCGGATCCTCAGCTCAACAGCACAACCTTCGACAGCTACGTTAGCAACCGGGAAGTCCAAAAGGTCCCAGCAGGAGACTACGAAATAGCAGCCGTACGCATAACACTCACCACCTGGAGATTCGCCTAGCCTTGAACCCAGAATGGGAGCTCCGAGCCCTCAAATGGCTAGTCAACATTCCCGTCCGGTTCCTGGATCGAATTCTCCGGTTCCCTTCTAAACCAAAATTCCAGCAAACACGCATGGTCCTACAAATGTACCGGGTCCTGCAGAAGACCTATGAAGCTGAAGTTGCGCCAGGGCATCTTTGCCATGGATGTTAGAGCTCGACGTGGACCCATCCATCGGGACATGGGAGACGCAGACGGCAACTTTGAACGCATGCTCTCCGTTTCCGCGAAGATGCTAGCTCAGATTAGCGAACGAGACAAATACTACCGACAATGGCTGGGCTTACTCTTCATTCTCGCCGCGTATGAACGAAACAACATTAACTTAACGCCCGAACAGATGAAAGCGGAGATAAGCGAACAGTGGAAAGAAGACTTGACCTTTCTATCAGACGAGCACTTCATCAACTACAAGCCTGTTTTTGATGAGGTCCTGCTTTGTTGGTATCTTGGCAACGTAGCAAGCCACGCACGCAGCACGAAGCAGCAGTTTTGACTTTCTGATTTTGCCAGTTTGTTGTGTCAACAAACCTTGACAAAAAACAACATAAGCGGAGCTGTACACATTTGTGCATGCGTATTGGTGCATGATTATGACTATCGAGAAAACGAAAGCTGTTCATGCTTTGGTTCTCGTATTTGCAGCCTTTACCACTATGGTTTTGCCCGCGTGCTCGGCAACTCCAGAATCTTGGACCACAAAAGCACCCCTTCCCACAACAAGCGTCTTCCAAGCGACTGGGGTGGACGGCAGAATATACGCGTTTGGAAAGAATGAAACTTACGTTTATGACCCAACCACCAACGCTTGGGAATCAAAAACGCCTATGCCGACGCCAAGAGAATATTTCGATGTTGCTGCAGTCAACGGAAAAATCTATGTGATAGGCGGAGTTGTAGGCTGGGCTAAAATTGGGACTAACGAGGTTTATGATCCTGCCACAGATAGCTGGGAAACTAAACAGCATATGCCCACAAGCAGAAGCCAAATTGAGGCTAACGCCATAGGCAACCAAATCTACGTTATGGGAGGACGAACGGGTGAAGCTGGTTCAACAGTCGGCTACACAGAATCCTATGACGTGTCAGCCGATTCATGGTCCACGAAAGCTCCGATGCTTTATCCCGTTACTAGCAGCGCTTCAGCGGTCGTAAACGGCAAAATCTACGTGATAGGGGGACAAGACGAGTATTTGCAGAACGGTAAGAACCTAAATACCGTGCAAATCTACGACCCGTCAGCCGACCAGTGGCATCTTGGGTCACCAGCGCCTTCCGTTGTTTGGCAAGCAGACGCGGGTGCAACGACAGGCGAATTTGCCCCTAAAAAGATCTACGTTTTTGGCGGAATGGCGGGATTCGCGGAACCTTTGAATAATAATTTTATTTACGATGCGGAAAACGATTCATGGAGCGACGGCGCCTCTTTGCCAACGGCGCGATACAACCCGACGGTTGCGGTCATCCACGATTTACTCTACGTTATGGGAGGGGGAGTCGGCTTTCCTACCGTGACTGATGTCAATGAGCAATACACGCCCAGTGATTATGTTGGTCCTGTGCCCTCTTCTTCCCCGACGGCCACCCCCACACCTTCACCCACACCAGCACCAACTCTGGAGCCCACTTTGACTCCTACCCCAACATCAGATGATATTCAGATTTTGGATGCAATGCCATTACTGGTTCTTAGCGCAATTGTTGTGGTTGCTGTTGTTGTTGGTGTGCTGGTTTTCTTTAAGAAGCGTAAGAGAAGCTAAGAAAGCAAGGTTGCATGCCTGCAGTTTTTCTTCACACAAGAAATCATTACATAAAACATCTTAAGGGAAGTTAGAGTGTATTTAGTTGAAGTCTGGTGAGTAGAACTTGGATGAAGAGGCACGTTCTCAAGAGTTGGAAACAGGTGTAATATCTCTTCATGTAGCGTTGCCAATTATTCCACTTTCCTTAATTGTTGCAGTTATTGGCTACGGGTTAATGCAACCTGAAATCCTCGGACAAAAGGTGAATGCATTCGCTGTAGTTTGGTTTATTTTGTGGTGCATTTTGCTGGTTGGGTTGTTGATAGCTGCCTTCTTTTCTAAGATGAGGATTGATAGACAAGGAGTGTCATTTAGAAGCCCCTGGGTTTACTTGTTAGGTTTCAAGGGGTTTCCTGTTACTTTTTCTTTTGATGAGGCAAGAATAAAGGCTCGTTGGAGAGGAAGGCTCCTTACAATAAATAAAGGCAATAAGTGGACAGCAATATTATTCTACAGTTTTTGGGTGATGCCTATCAAATGGAAAGAAAGCAGCGAAATAATCAGAAAGCTCCAGGCAATCTCCAAGTTTTTCTTTACACAAGAAATCTTTACAAAAAACATCTTAAGCAAAATTAAACCAATAGTAACTTGAGTGCTATGAGTAAGATAACATTCATGGCAGCAATAACTATCACAATATTTTTAATATCATTAGTGGAAGGGATGCCGTCTGTTGAGATGGCTAAAGCAAATTTTGTTCCCCATGTCATTGTTACAATTGCATCTCCTTCTAACCAAACCTATAATTCTCATTTTATTGTTCTCAATTTTACAGTTGCCTTTTTTTATAGTTTCAATAGAACAGTAACCTATAGTGTAGACAAGCTACCTAACGTCACAATTTACTAGATTGGACTACTACAGTACTGAACCCTATTGGCAAAACGCAACTGGAACAATGTCTTTGCCAGAATTGCCAATTGGTCCACACTTCTTAGAAGTCTATGCAAAAACAGGTTATGAGCCAGATTTTTCACCAGGGTACGCATCAGTCTATTTCACTGTAACTGATGAAGTTGCACCAACTCCTTCACCTTCTCCAACTTTAGAACCAACAATACGAACCTAGTCCAACACAAAATAACAATCAGAATGCAGACTTTACACCAACAAAAATTCTTAGTGTCATAATATTGGTAGCTGTTACTCTCAAGTGCACTCAGTTTACTTTAAGAGGAGAAAGGGGTAGCTGTGAGTAAGAAAGCATTCATGGCAGCAATTTTAATTTCACTACTTCTTATTTCAATTTTTATCTGCAACATAGGTTTTGTATCTGCTAATCCTTTAGGCATGTTTTATCCTCATGACCCTCACACTACTGTTAGCCTTGGAAATCGCACAATATTTTCAGATAGCATCTATTTAGTTTTCAATTTGAACCTGAATCAATGGACCAGTATATGGACTAATCCTGGTTATTTCTCTACCGTGTCATCTTTCAAATATTATCTTGACAAAGTATTGGTTGGGAATTTAACATTCACACATAGAACTCCTAAGTCCTTTAGCGTACCACTTACTTTTGATGGACTTGCTAATGGAGCGCATAGGGTGGAACTTGAAATAACAACCAATGGGGAATATTTGAACAAAACCATAGAGGCTGGCTCTACAGTATGGTCTTTATTGCATACTCAGTTGGATTATTATTCAGTAGATTTCTCAATATATGTTCGCCCAAGATTCCCAAATCTATCAATAGAAAATAAGACTTACTTTTCACCTGATATTCCTCTGAGTCTCAACGTTGATGAGTCAACTTTTTGGTTAGGATACAATCTTGATGGTCAAACAACTGTAACTATGTTAGGAAACACAACTCTAGCAGGCTTATCTGATGGTACACACAGTTTATTTATCTATTCAACAGATTCAGCTGGAAACATTGAAAAATCAGATACCATTTTCTTCACAGTAAAAACACCCACTCCAACTCCAAGCCCCTCTCCAACTCCATCACCTTCACCCATTGTAACAGAACAACCAACCCTAGAACCTACTCAAACAGCTACACCAACAAACGGTGATAATCAAACTTTGGATTTAACGCCAATACTAGCTCTCACTGGTATTGTTGTGATTGCTGTTGCCGTAGGTGCACTGGTTTACTTTAAGAGGAGAAAGGGATAGCTATGAACAAGAAAACATTCATGGCAGCAATAATCATTGTTTTCATATTGATAATTGGCATAGTTGTTGGCTTAAACATGGCAAATCAATCAAATCCAATCCCTCAGGTTTCTCCAACTCCAACTGCATCTCCAACCCCTTCTTCCACCATCTTAGAACCATCCGTTAAACCAATTCCATTGATATCAATCTCAGTTTATCCAAATTACTACAAAATGGAAAATATCAGTCAAGGAGCAACTTTTCAAGAAAATGTAACAATAACCTCCCAAGTAGAAACCCACGTTCCTTTAAACTTAACATTAATAGGTTACAATAACACAGGTTGGATTTCTTCTGCTCCTCAAGAAGAATTATTCAATTATACGTTTACTCCAAATGAATTAAATCTGAATAATGGTTCTAGTTCTTCAATACTTACAATTCAGCTAGCGGAAGATGTTCCTTTAGGAAGATATGTTTTCTACATTGGAGTAGGCAAGGAGCAAATAACCCATGTTGGCGGAAACACAATAAATGTTCAGGTAGTGGCTCCTTGATAACTCCAGTTTCCAAGCTAAGAAAGCAAAGTTTTCTCTAGTTTTGGAGGTAGGCTTAAGACTAGCTCTAAGTGCTTTGGTTAAAGTAAAATGTTAAATTCAATACCTTCGGAAATAACATAACTAAAGGTATCAGTGAGAAAGGATGCCTAGAAAGCTATCCACAACAGATTGGCTATTAATCGCTTTCACTTTAATGCTGACAGTTTCTGCTATTGGATTGACAATAACGATTATCTATTTCGGTTCAGGCTATTCAATTTCCGCACATAAACTAAATGATAAACCTGAAAACTACTTTGTCCTTAACAATCCAGATGACTACATTCTTGAGGCAATAACAAATGGGCACTCCTCTGTTTTCAAATCCTTGGACATAACACAGTTTGATGAACTATATGATCAACTATCAGGTCGATCGGGTTTTATCAACATAGAATACCATAGCAGTTACTATAAAATTGGACTTGTAGCGGTTGACGATTTTTTAACTATTCCGGCATTAACACTTCTGGCAGGAGTTTCTTTAATTGGACTGGTGACAGTGGGCTCCCTTAAGATAGCACAGCATGATAAAAGAAAATATTACGATAAACGCAAGTTTTCTCTAACTTGGAGCTTTTGGTTGACATAATCCTTGGAGTTCTTAGAGACTACCTGTTTTTGCATCGGAAATCCATGCAATAAGTGTTTTAAGGATTCGCAATGAACTCCTATTTTAAAAATGGGAGAGTTATGAAATGTCTGCGACACCTAGTTTGGGAAGAAACGCCCGTCTCTTCAAAGCCGGGCAGCCAATTGGCTACGGCAAAAACATCTCCGTGAAGGCAAGCGCGGAAATAATCAAGGACTACAGCATGGATGCTTTGACTCCTGCTGTGTCTGGAGCTGGAAAACAGACTTTCACCTGGAGCATGGAGCGCCTCTTCACTGACGACACCTACATTGCGCTTTTGACGGCTGGAACCAAATTTGACCTTGTCTTTGCACCAACTGGCAGCCCCTACGAGGCTACGCAATACGAGACCTGGACCAACTGCACGATTCTGAGCTGCGAGCGAACAGCCGGAGAAGACAAGGCGATCATAGAGAAGCTCAGCGGCGAAGCGGAAGGCGTCACACCCGCAACTTAGACGTGAATAGAATGGCAACTCCCGAGAAACAGCAGCCAGTCAACTTTGCAGAGAAAACCAAGTTTGAGCTGGACGCCGAAAAGCAAGAAGCCAAAGAAGCACAAAGCAAAAGCAGTAGCAGCTAAGCTCTTCAACCCCGTTGAGCTCATGAAATCAGCTTCAACAATAACTGAGGCTGAGGCTCCGGGACTGGGCAAAATCAGGTATGGCGAGCTCACCCTGGACGATTCCTTCACCATCAGCAAATGCAAGATCGGATGAGGACAAGTCAAGCATGGCAGCGTACCTTATGCTCAAGAAAGCCTACCCAGAAATGCCAACTTTCACTCCGGACAACATTCGCAAGTGGGCTCAATCGATGCCGATGGCTGAAGGCGCCGCGTTGCTGCTGTTTCTGCGTGATACCCCGGCTTTTTTACGAGCGCAATCCCTGCGTGGCTATGCGCCAACGAAGACGCCCAAGCAGTAGCAAAAGTCCTGCGAACGTTTCCAGCAGTACAGGCTCGAGGACCTCAAAAACCTAACCCTGTTCGAGTTTAGGTTCCTGGTCTCCGCTTGCAGGCATAGGTGAGCTCTATGAGTGAAAACAAAATCCAAATCGACATCGTAGCAGAGGACCAGGCAAGCCCAGTTGTAGCTGGAGCAGCCGAAAAAATGGCTACTGCCCTGCGAGGAGTCGAAGTCGGCTCAAACTGGTTTTGCTCAGGCAGTCGACAACTCGGTGGGTCCGCTGAACGCTCAAGCCGCTGCCCAAACGGAACTTGTTGAGAAAACCAAGCAGGCAACCATCAACTACAAGGACCTCACTGTTGGGATCGCAGGAGTCGCCACCGCTTCTTTTGCGCTCTACAATGCCTGGGATAACATCGGCGACATGGCTGTCTCAGTGGATCGTGCGAACCTGGCTGTGAAGTCTTCTGCCAACTCTGTTGACGATGCCCAGCGAAGACTAACGGACACTCTGGGAAAATACGGTGCTGGAAGCAAAGAAGCCGCTGCGGCTCAAGCGGATCTGACCTTGGCTCAGGAGCGGAATAATGTTGCTGTTGAGCGAGCTGACATGCTAGCTGGCAACTATAATGAGACGATTGTTCGTGGCGCCATCAGCGTTTTGCCTTCTGTTATCACGATGACGGCGAGCCTTGCAGCAGTCCAGAATTCTCTGGCAACTCAACCGGTGTTGGCAACGATTGCTCAGAACTGCTTATTCTTGGGCAAAGATGCTTGCAGTTGCTCCAACTGCTGCTTTGACGGCTGCAGTCTGGGGATCTAAATGCAGCTTTGCTCGCTAACCCCATCATGATTGTTGGTCGTTGCCATTGCTGCTTTGGTCGCTGCATTCGTTGCTGCCTACACTTTCTGTAAGCCGTTCAAAGACGCAGTCGACGGCCTCGGAAAATCAATTATGGATGCTTTAAAGCCTGCAATCGACGTCGTTGTTGGAGCTCTAACTTGGCTTTGGGACAATGTCTTGGTTCCCCTGGGTGAATTTCTCTTAAACGTATTCATCAAGAACATTGAAGCGGTCGCAGGCGCCATTAGGTGGCTAGCAGACGGAATCGGAGCTATTGCGAATTGGTTTGGGGATGCCTGGGCAGCCATAACCGGAACCGTGAATGACCGGGTTCAGCGCAAGATGGAAGATCAGCTCCGCATTGTTGAGGAGAACCTGGAGAAACAAGTTGAAGCCGTCAACAAAAAGTACGATGAGCAAGACCAAGACCGTTGAGTCCGCCTACACCCAGGAGACCGATGCTGCCATCAAGTCTTGGGAAGAGCGGCTGAACGTCGAGGTGAAGGGTTGGGACAAGGTCCTGGACCTAGAAAACGATAATGCCGACAAGCTCGTTGAAGCGGTCCGGAGCAGACTCTCCGAAGAAACAGACGCCATTGAAGAGGCAAATGACGCTCAACTTGACAGCTTAAAGACGGCTTACGAAGATCAAATCGACTGCGACCAACTCTTTCTATGATGAGATGATTAGCACGACCGAGTCCAAACTCAAGGGCGTGCAATCGGCTAGGGAAGATGACCTCAACGCGCTGGAGCTCACTTATTTGCTGCAGAAGCAAGCCATTGAAGACGGGGTTGCAGCAGGCACGATCCTCTCAGCAGCTGGGCAAGCTCAGCTGGAATCCTTGGATAAGGCCTACAATAACCGACGTCGGGGAATCAGCGAGGATTACCGGGTGCAGGAGCTGCAGGCAGAAATCGCTAACAAAGCCAACGTCGAAAATGCTCAAGCCCTACGAGCAGCTGCGCTGGAGAAACTTGAAGCTGACCACACCGTCAAGGAAGTTGCTTTGCTGGGTGAAAGGAAGGCGAAGTTGGCTGCAGTGGAACGCGAGGCTACGCTAGAAATTCAGAAAATCAATGAAGAACGCAACAAGATCTTAGCAGAAATCACCGTTGACCGCGACCGCATAGAAAACAAGCACACCGAGGACCTGAAGACAATTTATCAGAACCGAGAAAACGAGCTCACCGAGATCACCCGGAAGGCGGCGGATGAGCGGCTCCAGATAACTGGAGACGCAAACCAACAGGGCCTGTCGCCCGGAAACTCGGCTCCAACTCCGAACCCTGGTCAAGCACCTAATCTTGAGGCTCCTCAGTTCCGCATGGGCTTTGGCGGCATGCTAATTCCGGTTCCCCCGATAGCTGAAGGCGGCATCGTTACTCAGCCAACTCTTGCCTTAATCGGTGAGTCAGGCCCTGAAGCCGTCGTGCCCCTAGGCAGCATGAACGCTGGAGGAGCTCAACAGACCCAAAACAATGTAATCTACGTCAACGTCTCGATCGGCAACGTAACCGCTGAAGTCCCAATGGAAGACGTTGTGCAAGCCACGTCGGAAGGCGTAGCCAAGGGACTGGCAGGAAAAGGAGTTTTGCTATCATGAGTACCGCCTTAATTTCTAACCTTAGCGAAATGCCCGATGATTCCACGTCAATTGACAACTATACAACAGGCCGCGCCATACAATTCAGGCTATACCTACCTGCAACCATAACGTCAATCAAGCTAAAGCTCAGAAGAACAAACTCAAATGAGCTCGCCACGATTCAAGCAATCATCTACGGCTCCTCAGATGCCTTCCGAAGCACCGCTGCCAAACCCGACGCCCAAGAAACCTTCATCGCGGGCTCAGTAGTAGCCATCGACGACGTAAGCGACGAGGTCTATGAGGAAGTTGAATTCACCTTTTCAGGGGGAGCTCCGCTTGAGGCTGGAGTCTACTTCGTTGCTCTCGTCGGATACGACTTCTCATCCGAGTTTGAAGAACGAATCGACATCGCGACAATCGGTAATTGGGACGATTTTCCAACCCCTGCGTTAGGCGTGTTTGCTTGGCAATCCTCGGGCGTTTGGTGGTGCATGGATGATGATTAAGGAGGCTGACTGAAAACGCAACTACTCGTCGGCATCTTCGGCTCCTACACGGGGTCTGCACCGTGGTCGCTTGGAGACGTCGCCCTCACCGCAGTCAACCAAATCACCGATGAAAACGGCAGCGAAGGCGAAGACCTCACCATCGACGGAGACACCCCAATCGTTATCACGGGCAGCCTCTCCGCTCGGACGCTCACGTTGAATGGCTCCATAAGCAGCTCATCCTCCGACAAAGCAACCTTAGACGCCTCTTATTGTATTGCGCTGCGGGCGATGAGGGGCACGGTTCAGACTCTTGTTGACCCCAGAATGATTTACACCGGAGAATGGCTCGTTAGAAGCATCACGCTAAATGAGGTTGCTGAAGGCGACAAAGTAGCACGTTTCATGTTCCGCATTGTTCTGAAGCAAAGCAGCGAGTACCTCGACTTGACGCAGACACCTGAAGAAGGAGGGTCCACCTGACTAATGGGTCTTTGGAGCTTCAACTTCTTCGACGAAAACTACAATCTCACCCCTTTCAAAGCGAAGCTGGGCAGCATAATCTACGAGCAAAACAAATTCTTCCAGGTCACCTTCAAAACAAAAAGAACCAACGGCCTCTTCTACTACATGATGAATAACCCTAACATCGTCATCTTCTACAACAACGACTACGTCTGCGACGCTCAAATCGGACCCGTCAAAGTCAAAGCCACAGTGATTGAATGCACCGCGTACAACGCCACATACAAGAAAATGGAGAAGTTCAGAATCACCGGGTCCTACGTGAACACACCCGCAGATGTCGTTATGGCTGCTATCTGCGACGCTGCTGGAGTAAGCCTCGATTACTGCCCCGAAACCGCCATTTCAGTGAGGTTCGAGGATGCTGACTGCTTCACCGCAGCCAAATTCGTTGCTGAATCTCTCAACACAGGCTTCTACGGGTACTACAATGCTGGAGCCGAAACCTACTATTTTGGCGTAGGAGACGACTCAAGCAGTCGCTACCCAAGCAGGCTACGAATCAAAGAAATAAACATCGACCAAAGCCAACGCCGAGACCGCATCCGCATAAGAGGCGTGGATGAGTCAGGTATCCAAATCATCGGGGAATACGGCGAAGAAGGCAGCAACGGAACCGCGGTTTTCATCGAGAAGAAAGCCTCCACAAAAGAGCAGCTTGACGTCCTCGCACAGAAAAAATACGAGGAAATGCACTATGAAACAGACGGGATTCCAGCGGTCATACCAATAGATGACGGATACCAAATCAGAGCTGGAGACAACATCTACGTTAACAGCTCCGTCTTCGACTATGGCGGCTGGGGCAAAGTTAAGAAGGCAACTGTCACGGCGACGAAGGTTGACGTCGAGCTTGACCGAGCAAAACCCACGCTCGAACAAATCATTTTAGACCTCCAAAAATACGGTGAACTCGGAGTCTACAGAATCGAACCCGACCAACTCACCCCATGGTCACTTGTCACCCAAGGCCTCTTCGGGCTTGTATCATTTAAACGAGGGCGACGGCACAGTCGCCAAAGACAGCGCACCCAACGAGACTCCAAACGACGGCGAAATAACCGAGATGAACGTGGGGAGCTTCTGGACAGACGGAGTCATACCGGGCACGAAAGTGCTCAGCTTCACCGCTAACGGCGGGCACGTCAACGTCGGAGCATTGTATGATCCGTCAGGTCACGATCACATGAGCTTTGGAGGATGGTTCACTCCAAGAGATGATTCAGGAGAGGATGCCACATACATTTTCTACCGCTCGAATCAATTCTACCTGCGTTACGATGGCGCAAACCAAAGAATCGCAGCGGGGCTAAACGTAGGCGCCCAACAATACGAAATCTTCTCGCCAAATGGCAGCTGCTTAGAGGACAGCAGAAACTTCGTTATGGTCGTTTACGACGGAGCAAACTCTCAAAATGTACCATGCTCAGCTTAAAGCTCCAACAGTAGTCGCGGAAGCCTCTGTTTCTGGAAACGTGGATGCCTGCGCAAGCGACGTTTTATTCGCCGAGACCGCAGACATCGTCATCTCAGAGTTCATGCTTTGGACTCGAGCACTCGCCGCTCAGGAGGTGCAAGAGCTCTACTTTTTTCCCCTTATACGACTTGTAAGAAAAGGAGCAACCGCCACAACCTGGACATTAAGCATAGATGCTTCGCCTCCAAGCATGGGAACCACTGACCCAGCACCCGATTCTTATGAGATCCCAGACGGTGAAGACATCGAGGTTGAAGCCTTGCCGTCTGATGATTTTGACTACGAGTTCTACGAGTGGGTCTACGACGGCGTCCAAATCGGCAGCGACAACCCCGTAACCATTGACCCCGAAGAAGTTGGGACATCCCACAGTTTAGTTGCGGTGTTTCGTTGGCGCCAAAGCAACCAACTGCCCCCAAGCAGGTGCGGAGTGATGGGTGTCATCGACGGTGGCTCAACAACTCCCCCAAGCATAACTGAAGCAGCAGCGGCAACTACATACGCCAACTGCATCTAACTCAATGAGTGAAGCATGCAGCAGCGACCACAACCACGACTGCAGGAGAAACAATCAGCGAAGCGCCAACGCAAAGAGCAGAGAGCCACTTAATCACTTACGTTGGAGCAGCAACAAACACCGGAAACAACACAACGTCAGGAGACTTCTCTTTGCCCGCTGGCTGGGCTGCCGGAGACGTAGCGATTTGTTGGTGGTACACTCGCAGCAGCTCAAAAACCTTCACCAAACCCGCTGCCGTCACCCAGCTCCAAAACTCGTCGAGCTCATACCCAGGCAGACTATTCGTTGGCTACCGCGTGCTCGTAGCTGGAGACTCCACTTTCGGGTGGACTTCCTCTAGCGTAGCTAACAGCGACGTTATCTGGGGAACCTCCGTTTTCCACGGAACCCACTCTTCGCCCATAGATAGCGAGTCAGGAGCACCCGTTGAATGGCAGGGGTACACGAACCCGCCTATTCCAGCCTTCAGCATCTCATACGATAGGGGTCGCGCAGTAGCCGTATTCGGCAAGACAGACGACTACACATCAATCACTGCCCCAGCCTACTTCACGTTAGGTGGCTCAAACAGCAGTACCGCTGGAAGTGATGCTTCTGGCGGAGCAGCCTACAGCCCATCATACGCAGTCGGCGGTTACGGATGCCTGCCCTTCACCCTCGGAGGAAGCTCCGCCTACGGATACAGTTACGTTGTATCACTCAGACCAGCATAGTCACAAAGTTGACAGTGAACAAACCATGTACAAGAACCAGGTTAGAAGAAATGATGAGCATTGGCGAGACAACCTGATTGGGTTGACCCTCGACAAGCGACTCGAACGAGCAGCTATGCGTAAGCATGGCTTAGAATCCCAGCTTATACGGCTGGAAATGCAAAAAGACCTAATCCAGAAACAAATCTCTGGAAGAAAGGTCGAGTTGCTGCCAAACATCTACGAAGGGGCAATGTGCACCGCGACCGATAAGAACCGCAAGATCCTGGACGTCGGCTTCAACACTCCCGAGGACCTGATTCTTGATAACTTTGGCAAATGGCTCGCAAGCTGGATTACGCCCATCGCAACCACAGTCACCGCTTCACTAAAGGATGTGACAAACACTGCGAGGACCCTAAGAGTCTACGGCGTAATTGGAACAGGCGTCGCCATGACTATAGCTTACGGGTCACTGATGGACTGCGGAACTGTTCTGCAAGTGGGTAGCGGCTCAACAGCAGCGGCAAGAGCTAACTATGCGATTCAGACAGCTTTTGGCACGGCTCCGGAGAATACTCAGTTTGGGTGCAGCGTCGGAAGCTACGGCGGAGGCGCAATCTCATTCTCAGGAGCGGTAACTGCTGGAGGAAGCGGAACCGTGAACGAAACGGGATTCTTCGCCGTCTTCAACTACGGAAACTCTACACCTTCATACGCCACCTTCATGATGTTTCACGACATTCTCGGTTCAGGCGTTTCCTTCGTTGCAGGTAACAGCTTGATCGTCAGCTACAGCATCACGCTCTAAGGTGACAAAGAATGGTTACACTTCAAGCAATCTCAAACAGCATCGCCCAAAGAATAGACGCATTAAAAACAATCATCGACTCATCAGAATCAGTTCACTGGGACATGACCGACGTCGACTTGAAGGCAAACCAGGAAAAAGTCGCAGTCTTCAAAAGCAAAACACTGGACATAGAACTCCAATACCTAACCGCGCTAAAGAACAGCGTCGACGACCTAATCAATACAACAAACGGGGTCGTAGACACCTCAAGTAACACCATGAAAATACTATTAGGAACCTAAACAACAATTCCGGTTACAACTGGGACTGAGGTAAATGAGCTAATTTAAGAATCAGATTCGTATTCAGGAGTTTTTCACCATTTAATCGGCAAAAACGGTTTGTTAGGTTAACTTTTAAATTCAATTAACCGAAGGCTCCTGTAAACACATCAATATAGGCGAGATTTTGGAAAATATTTAATAGTCGATTTCCTGGGTTTTAACTCTGGACCTCTGGCGATTAAATCGCCTGAATATGCGTCTTTCACAAAGATCAAGCCCATAATGCTGTGTGATGAATAATGCTTAGTATTCCAGAACCAAGAAAACGATCCTTCTCAACAATTCTCATAATAGCCCTCATAGCAACCAGTCTTCTTGCAGGCGGTCTCATCGGATATTTTATAAGCCCAAACACAAACGCTGATCAAACCACTAAACTGCAGGATCAGGTTTCAAATCTCCAAAACCAAGTACAATTGCTGCGTGAAAATCTTTCCAAGCTTCAATCATCCAACACTACAAATGTTACATACCAAAACGTAACCTACGTGGGCGAAAACATTTCGCTAAATCAACTCTTTGAACAAGTAAAAACTTCTGTGGTTGTAGTGCAGGGACTGATTCGTCAAGTGAACTTTTTTAGACAGGTATACTACAGTCAGATTCAGGGCTCCGGTTTTCTGTATAATAATTCCGGGCGCATGGTTATCCTGACAAATAACCATGTTGTTAGTGGCGCCATTAACATCACTGTGACGTTTACTAACGGGGTAACTTTTGAGGCGAACATTTTGGGTTCAAACGCGAACACGGATTTTGCCGTCCTTAGCCCAACGACTTCAATAATCGGGATTAAGCCTCTGGAGATAATTAGTTCTTCCACGGTTAAAGTTGGTGATCCCGTTATAGTCGTGGGCACGCCATATGGCTTGGCTGGTTCAATGAGCAATGGAATAGTGAGCGCTTTAAACAGAACCCTGAGCACTAGCACAAGCACTGAGATTTCAAATGTCATCCAGACAACCGCGCCACTGAATCCAGGCAACTCTGGAGGTCCAGTCATGAATTACCAGGGGCAAGTGGTGGGCATCGCCACGGCTATTGCGGAAGAGTCTCAGGGGATAGGTTTTGCCATACCCTCCGACACAATTCTGAGTGAGCTGCAGAGAATGCTGTCAACCTAACAAAACACGTGCTCAGCTCTTGCAACAATCGGCGTATGCATTTATTCTAAAGACAATTAGACAAGAAAGTAAACTCCCTACTTAACATAATTTTAAACCAACAACCCATGCCTCGGTGTTTACGCAATAACTCTTTTATCCGGATTCGACGAGTAGGCTCGATGTTGCCACTTGATATTTCCCTGATTGTGTTTGGTGCTGCCGCGTTGGTTGGGGTGGAGTGGGGTTTTGCTGAAAACAGGTTGTTCTCGGATAAGCCACTTTGAACTTTGACGCTTTGATCTTGAACCATTTTAAAACGTACCATGCGTTCATGGCGGTGTTGTTCGGGACCATTAACGCTTTGGCTGCAACAGCGATTTTTGGCTCGTTTACTGTTGGGGGCGTGTTTTCTGTGGGTGTGGCTGATGCTCTGGGACACCCTAATCCTGGACGTTACCTGGTGGGTTATCCGGTTCCTGGATTTCAAGTTGAGGCCTAATTACGCTTTGAAGCTGTACTACCCCGAAACCAACGCCTGGCACGAACAAGCAGACTGGGACAACTGGCTCGGGCTCCCACTGTTCTGCGGCTGCTACTGGTGGTGGACCGCTTTCGCCTTCCTGCTGTTCTTTCTGGGCTTGGGAGTAGGCGTTGCATAAACGTTGTGAGCACTTCTTGAAAAGTACGCCTCGGGAGCAGAAAGCTTGAGTTTAACCCTTCCAGCGCCAAATACGCTGCTTCAAGTTATCTGGGTCATAATCGGATTCATGTTTGGACTCGCGCGCTCAAGCAACGCCCTGAAAGTTCTAATAGGAATCTAAACGACTTTCCGTTATTTCTTCTCTCCTTCTTTTGCTCTCAGTATAAATGATAGCCAATTTGAGGAAAAATCTCGATACTCTTTTAGACCTTTCCCAAAGTCTGTAGCCGAGGTAATAATGTTGAGAGGAAGACATGGTATGAAAGAAATAGCTCCAAGAGTTGTATCTAGCGCAACTTCTTTTTTTGTTGGAGCAATTTCTTTTATTTCCTGCCAAAGTTCCTGAGCAAATAATGTTTCTATTTCCAAATCATTTTCAGACTGCAATTTCGTGCTTAATTCTGAAATAAGTCTTCTGAAAGACTCTAAAGCTTTGTCCTTTCGTAACTCCAATATTTTCTCAAGACTAAAAATGCTGAAATCTGGAATCCCAATTTGTGCAAGTCTTTCAAGGACGGTGAAGTGAAGACCCACATGGCTTTTTGTTCTAAGTTTGAGCATTTGCGCATAGGTTTGGTCAATAGCTACTGGACTTTTCAAGTGGTGGGAAATAGATAAGGAATCATTTAGATTATTCAAAAATACAACTGCGGGCATTGCACCATGAATTTTCCTTACTTCTTCTGCAAATGGACTATCTGCCAAATCTTTTATCGTGTTTTTCTTAATTATTTCCCAGTAATTCTTATTTCGACTGACAACCAAATATTTTAGAAACCCAGTTTCTTTTCCATAACTTCCTGATTCAATCTCTGAAATTACATCCGCCGTTCTAAAATCTGCAAGAAATTCATTCTTTTTTTGCACCCTGAACTTGAGTTTCTCAACGTGAGTTTTTCCATCAAAAACTCTTATGTACGCATCTTCTTGCCTATTCTCAATTTCCTCTGATATTCCAACAACGCCTTCTTTGGAATTTTGCGGACTCCATTGGTCAAAATTTTCAAACACAAAATCATTATCTGCTCCTTGAAAGTTGTACGTTCCAGTTTCAAGAATTATCTCATCATAAAGAATGAAACTTTGTTTGATTCTCTTAGAAATATCGTTATCTCCCCATCTCTGCAAAGACTTTATGTTGGTTCTAAGAGGGAAAATAATACTTGACATTACATTTCCTTCCCGTCGCCACTGATTATGCACCAGTCAAAATATAAGCCATTTCAGAATAACTTGAAGACGCAAAAATTTAAAACTATAATCCATAGCTTTAGCTAAATATATGTCAAAGAAAAGTAACAGGCGGAACGCTATCATAAACTGGTTCTATGGTAAGGGCATTTTTCAGAACCTGATAGCAAAAGCATACAGAGAGAATAATCTCAATATATTGTCAAATTCAGTCTATAGAATAATTCTCTCTTCTTTTGTCTTAGTTGCGGTGATCGTCTCTTTCTATCTCTTCATGATAAGCATTGGTCAAACCAACAATTGGGTTTCTCAGTTGATTGCTGTTGGTTTTTTTGTAGCAATAATTTATCTTCCAGCCAAGTACTTTTACGTTAGCACAAACCAAATCTTGGCTGAGTTAAGCGTCAATTTCTCAATAAGCAACCTCAAATGGTCAATTTTCTTTCTCAAAAAACAACAGAGAGACAAATCCTACCGTTCACTTCAAGCCAAGATGAACCGACTAAGGACAAATTTGCTGGATTTTTTGGAATATTCGGAGATACTCACGCCACCAATATCAAATTATGAACTTAATAGGCTTCGGAAAAAAATTGACGCTTTCTTCAATTGTGCGAGCGAGGTTTTGGTGCCAATTAAAAAATCCTTTTCGAGGTCACAAGAGTATGATGAGTATTTGGCACAGTTGGAATACGAAAGTGTTGAGCATCCTACGGATGAAGAGCTTGCTGAAGAGGTTGAGGAACAGGCGAGACAGGAGACAGGGGAAATAGTTTGTTTTGATTTGTGGGCGATGGATGAATTCTTAAATTATTTTTGGACCATAATTTTTGAAAAAGAAGAAGAAAGGTATTCGGTATTCTCATTTAAGCATCCAGTTAATCTGATAATGCTTTCAAGGTTTTTCGATATTTGGAATTCGGTATTAGCTTCTTGTACAAATAGTATGGGGACCTATGAAAAGGCAAGCAAAGATATAGAAGAATATTACAAATCAATTGGCGAGTTGGAAAGTGAAAGGCGGCAACGAACATGGAGATTAAGAGATGATGTCATAGTAGTTGCTGTTTCAGTTGGTCTTTCAACTCTCATCCAATACTTGATAAGCATCACATAAACTGAGAATGCTCTTACTTGTAAGTGCATGCGCTGACGTAGTTGTTGCATAAGCGTTATCCGTTGAACGTGCAGAGTGCGCTCGTGGACGCGCAAAACTTGAGCTTAACTCTTCCAGTTCCAAGCACCCTGCTTCAGGTCACCTGGCTCATAATCGGGTTCATGTTCGGGCGAGCGTTCGCGAAGAACCTCGACCAAACCGTCCAGGCAACAGACGCCTTCAAGCGCCAAAACAGATTCGTGCAGACCCTGATCAAAAACGCCCTGGACTTTCTGCATCACTTCTGGATGGGACTACTGCTCATCGTCTACGCTGCCCAAATCGCGGATCCGCTGCGGCTTGACGCCGACGTCGTGTCCTTCTTTGGGCTTAGGACTATTCGTTGACGATCTGCCGGATGTTCCGGCTCGCTTCAAAAAATACTTCGCCACCCTATTCGCAAACAAAGGAGCCCAGCCATGAGCAAGCACCGAGGCCTTGTGCTCTCAGCCGTCTTCTGCCTCGCCTGGACAATCCTGCTCTCAGCCGGCACCCTCAACACCCAACAAACCCTCCCAACAAGCGGACTAATCGCCGGAAAAGGACTCGCTGTTTACCTGGATCCAGGCGGAACAGAGGTTGCCACCCGAATCGAGTGGGGCACCATAAACCCAGGATCCGCTGTCCAGAGAACGGTCTACGTCAAAAACACCGGAACAGTCCCAATCAACCTAAACACAACAACAAACACACCAACCCCCGCAAACCTCTTCACTATGATATCATTCTCAACCGACCAGCAGGGCACCCAGATTCAGCCGACCGAGATTACTCCAATCGTCCTGTCTTTAACGGTCTTGCAGACTGCGGACCCAACAAACTTCACCTTCAACGTATTCATAGCAGCAACTGAGTAGACAATTGCCCATCTGACGACAAGAAAGCTCGTGGAGAACATCCTACGCAATTAGCGCTTGTTTTTTCTCCTTTTTTCATTTCAACTCGATATTAGCGAAGCGAACGCACCTTAAGTTCCATCGTTCAACACGCCTGAAACCCTGCAGGGTCGTTTTCTGCGAAATGTATTTCTCTTTCCAAACCGACTGCAACTTAATCTTAGAAGGCGAAAACAAGAGTTGCACGTGTTCGTTGACGAATCAGGAGACCTTGGCTTCACCAAAAAAGCCACCAAATTCTTTATCGTGGCCTACTTGGAATCCGACTCTCCCCAACGAATACGCATTGAAATCGGACGCGTCTTAAAACAGCTTCATCAAAAGAAAAGGTACTCGCTTGCCAGAAACGAACTAAAGTTTTCACGCATGGACGATTATTGCCGAAAATATGTTCTCGAAAAAATCGCCAAATGCGATGTCAGCTTAGGCGTTGTTGTCATGAATAAAGCGTTTGTGAACCATAACCTGCGAAAGGATCCGGTGCGTCTCTACAATTGGTGCGTTGTTCACAACATAATGCTATCGTTGCTTCCCAACATTGCTGCAGGAAATAAGCTGCATATGGTTTTTGACAAGAGTCTCCCGAATTGGAGAATAAAAGAATTCAATGACTACGTCGAGAATAAAGCGAGTTACCTGATGTTTTCTGAGAAGAAAGCATCTTTTTCGTCTGATGGCATTTCCTCGGAGCACATCTCGTCGGAGACGGAACCTTGCCTTCAAGCCGTGGACGCTGTTGCAGGAGCATACTTTCAAAAATATGAACATGACAACGACGAGTACATTAGAATAATCGAGGACAAAGTTGGCTGCATTCAAGTATCTGTGGAGAAAGTAAAAGATGCGACCCCTATCCTAATACTCCCATCCCACAAGTGCGGGCATCATTGCCTCGGATAGGACTTACTCGCAGTTAACTAGTAAGTGTGGGAAGTTATTAAAAAGTTTGTGGTAGCCCACCAGACAGGCACAACATCTTTTTGCGATTCAGACGTAAGTAGATTAGATAATCCGGGATAGAGTTGACAAGACAGCTCTCTATTGGGCGGAAAAGCAAAATTACCAGGGCTATAAAGAAAGAACGCCGCTAAAATCCATAAAGTGAATTGGGATTTGGCAATTCTTTTGCTTCACTTAAATCTCTCCCTCTCTACTACGCTGATAAGTCGTTTCAGGGCTGGTCTTTTTAACGGTTTTAGCTATAGGCTCGATTCCGAGTGGTTGCTATGAGAAAGAAAACTTTGTCCCAAGCGGTTGAGAGCGATTTTCCCGTGGATTTAACACTGCACCAGGTCCCAGCTTCCCTGCTAACTGAATTTGCGGAGAAAATCGTGAAGCCCTATTTCAACGGAAACCTAAAAGCTGCCATCCAGGACCTACTGCAAAAGGCTCTTTCGGAGCAAGATCTTGTCCTATCCCACATCACACACCTACGAGACTCCATGGAGGCCAAGCAGGTTGGGTAAAACTGTTGAGTCGTACCGGATGGCTTTGGAATCAGAAATTAGCCGGTGGAGCGGCTTCGCTAGAGCCCTGCGTAAGCCTGAGCGGGAAGCATTCGAGGAGTCTATGGATATGAGCAGAAGCACCCTGACGGCTGCTGGCAACGCGCGCTCAGCAACTGAATTTAGTCAAGGAAATTAGATAAGCCCCGCAGAATGCGGAAAGGGTAGTCCAGAAGAATAATAAAAAGTCTTGAAGAAAGGGCGCATGTTATTTATAGTTCCCATGAATAGAGAACCTACAGGGCAACTTCACGGAACAAGGATTCTCCAATATGAAGAAAAGCAAAATGAAGTTTCTCACATCAGTGCTGTTGATTTCCCTGCTCTTGTCCGGTTCCACAATATTGTACAGCCAAATAGATAACGCATATGCAAATGACAACTCTGATTTTGAAGTGATCCTCCCAAGCAACGCACACGTGTACATTAGTTACGATCCAAATTGGACCGACACCGAAAAACAATTTGTAAATGACTGCCTTTCGACGTATCTCCCGATGATGTGCAATGAATTCTGGAGTATCAACCAGAGTGCTTACGTCAAGATGATAAAATGGGTTGCTGGTGAAAGTCCATATTCCATTGGAGGCGGGGGAAGCATCACAAAAGATCAGCAAGGCAAGGTGATTTTCTATAATGGCACTATCCGCATGTCGTCACCTTTCAATACAGTGAACTGGCTTAGCATACTTCTCCACGAATGGACCCATGTTTTCCAGTTCTGGATTCCAAACTACTTAGCAGTAATTGGTATACACCTTGAAGCCGTGGCTAAAGCATTTGCAAACGCCCTCATCTTAGAAAATCTCGGATGGGGAACACCTGAATACACAACCACTGGTTCACGAGACCGGGGTCAATTAATAGATCCCCAAACGTATGGCATTGGAATGTATCTTTACTCCTCCAGTGGTCGAGGTTACAGTTTAAACACAGGATGGGAAGAACTGTGGTTCTATGACAATCAGGCTTACCTAAAATTTAACAACTGGGTTGCGACACAAACCTTGGCTAATGGCGAAATACCCAAACTGCGAGATTCCGTGAAGACGGTCCTGTTTCAGAACTACCCAAACCACGTTTACGATGGTTTATCAGTTGATGATTGGTTAGATAGCTTCTCGTTCTTCAACTCACTTGAGGGCTTTCAAATCGGCACTAAAGCAATGATGTGGGAGGGCGTGAACGAGGTCAGAACCCTTGGCCTCACAATTCAGTTTGTAGCTGCAGTGTTCTCTACGCCACAAAATGGTTTAGTCACCAAGGTAAACATAACTGACGGCGAAATAACAATCAGGGATGCGCAAACCCGCGAGACATTGTACTGGAACACAAATTATCCGTCCTCCGCTGACAAAAGTATCTTCTTCGATATGGGCCGATCAAACGTGTCAATTCCTTCGCGAAATCTTCTCCGAGTCGATCTAATTGCGCATCTCGAAGAAGGCGGCAACATTTCATGCGCAGGATATATTGGCCAAAGATATGATCCAATCGGCGAGAAACTAGTTGTCTTTCTAAACAAAGAAGGATTCGCCGAAGGAGCCGGTAATTCAAACATGGGTGTCATCAATGCTGGCGTTTTAAGATGGAAAGACGGCAAAAACCTCTATGCCAACGTTTCATGGTTGAACAACTCTTATAGTTACGTCGTTGAGAATATTATGGCTCATCCAAACATTGAACTTACTCAAATAGCAGTGCCCCTTTATGCTTCAAGAACTATTATTTCACCGGTATTCCAATCAATAAATCCAAATAATCCCGCAAAATTGGAGGTTCACATTAATCCCCTTGTGTCAACTGGCACTGTAGGGCTCTACGAATCCACGGATCTTAAGAACTGGACAAAAATAGCCGTCGCTAATCCAACGAATGGTTATGCAGAATTTGACGTAGAACTCTCATTAAACGGAACATACTATTTCAAAGCTTCATGGGATGGCGACGGGGTATTAGATCCCTCTGAAAGCTCTGCAGTAAATGTTTATTTCGGTCAATTTGAACCCCTCCCAACTCCTGTGCCAACCCCAATCATTTTGCGGACGCCTTCGCCAGCTCCCTTGCTAACGCCAACACCAACAGCAACGCCTATACCCGTGATTCCTGAGTTTCCATCTTGGACAGCTCTGCAGTTAATTGCGACAGCTGTCTCTGTCAGCGTGCTGGTTTACGTGCAGAAAAGAAGGGCAACCCGACAGATTCATGCTCGGACAGACTCTTAGGATAGAGATAACAACGGAGAAATTACGAAACCGAAACCTCGGAATCCACTCTTTGTTTCATGCCGCCAAAGAAGAGAACGGAACCATAACAATCATCTTTACACCAAGCCCTCCTGCCTCTAAAACTCAAGGAACTTCAGATCAGAAATAGCGAAAAATTATTTTTGGTCAGTGGTTATCTTAGTGTCTTAGATGTCTGGGAGTTTCCAGCCTTCTTTTCTTTTGTTTTGGATTATTTCTTTGATTTCGGGAACGGTTAGGGCGAATTCTATGTGTTTGCAGCTGTCGCTTTCGTCTAGTTCGCAGTATATTCCGTCCGGTTTGAAGTGGACGTCTGCTATTCGGTGTAGTTGTCGGTCGGTGATTCTTACGCCGTGTACTCCCATGTTGAAGTGGTCAAAGCGAGGCAACTCTATTTCGGGCGTTTTATATCGGTTAAGAAGGTCGCGTAGTGCTTCTTTGACGATTTCGGCGCGGCTTTTGAATCCGTATTTGCCGATTAGCTTGTCCATTGATGTGACGAGGTCGTTTGGGAGTTTTATGGTGGTGTAGTCGCCTTCTACTGGTTCTTTCTCTATTTTTCTTGGCAATTCATAGACCCGTTAGTAATGCATTAGTAACGTGCTTGTTTAAAAATTTTTGCTGATTTATACTAAAACAATTGGTATAGATGACTAATAGATGGTAATAAATCCTTAAATGAACGACCGCTATGCCCATATTATTAATAGGTGAATAAATGGCGAAAGAATACGTCACAATAAAACTGCCCTGCAACATAGTCGCCGAAACACTCGACCCACTAGTCGGCAATCACGGCTACTCAAGCAGAGCCGACGTACTCAAAGACGCCCTAAGAAGACTATCAGAAAAATATCAGCCACCGCAAAAATAGGAAGGTTGCTCCAGGATGATTTCACTCAACGACCTCAAGCGCAAGTTCGCCGTTTTTCCAGTTGAGGGCTTGGGTGATTGTGTTGTCATTCCTGGGGAGCAGCTTGACCTTGATTGGGTTCTTATGTTTCTAGAAGAGGGCTATCGCTTTGAAGGTCTTCGTCTTGATGGGCAACCGGCGGTTTTGGTTCAGATTAAGCCCATGGGAAACGATGTACCAGAAAGGAATCTTGGAGTAAACAAAAAGGAGGTATGCATTAACGTCTGATACGGAAAGAAAAGTTGGACTTGCTGCCTCTACGGACGAATGCATACTTGATACTAGAGCAGGTTCCAGACTCTATAAGCTGCTCCCGAAAGAAGCCGCCAGCACCTGCCTCCTAAACCCATGCCCCCACTGCGGATCCAAAAAACTATGGCGGGACTCCAAACGCTACACCGTTTATGGAGATGAAATTCAAAGGTGGCTTTGCCGAGACTGTGGACACAGATTCTCCGATCCAAACGACGTGAAGAGAAGCTGGAGCAATAAAGAAAAAGTAGTCCGAAATGGATTGAGCAATGAAATAAAAATGGCAACTGGCTTAGTTACTACTCAGCAAATATGCGTCGGAGAGACGAAAAATTTGCCTGCAGAACCTCAAACCATAGAAGTTCTGCGGAGAACACAAGCAGACGTCAAAGGCAAAATAGTTAAACACGCCTTCTGGATGCAAAAAGAAGGCTACGCTGAAGCCACAATCACCCGCAGAATTCGTTTCCTAAAAACAATGATCAACAAAGGCGCAAACCTACAAGACCCCGAATCCGTCAAAGAAACTCTTGCAAGACAACTGACTTGGCAAACAAAAACCAAAGAAATCGCAGTCGAAACCTACACGCTCTTCCTAAAAATGCAAGGCCAAACCTGGAGCCCACCAAGATACAAACCCGTCAATAAACTACCCTTCATCCCAACCGAAGACGAACTAAACAACCTAATCGCCGGATGCAACAGAAAAACCGCAACCTTCCTTCAGTTACTCAAAGAAACAGGCATGAGATGCGGAGAAGCCTTCATGCTCAAATGGACCGACTTCAACTTCGAAAACAGAAGCGTCGACGTAACACCAGAAAAAGGAAGCGAACCCCGCCAACTCAAAACCTCAACTCAACTAATCGCAATGCTAAACAGCCTACCCAAAGACAAGCAGGAACCGTTCGCTTGCAGCCACGTACACTTTTCCCGAACATTCCGTAACCAAAGAAAAAGAATAGCCAACAAACTAGGAAACCCAAGAATACTAAAAATCCACTTCCACACACTACGCCACTGGAAAGCTACAACCGAATACGCCAAAACCAAAGACATCCTACACGTTATGAAAATTCTCGGCCACAAAAACATCCAAAATACGCTACTCTACACCCAACTCATAACCTTCAAAAATGACGACTTCCACTCAGCAACAGCAAAAACCGTTGAAGACGCTCAGAAACTAGTTGAGGCAGGATTCGAGTACGTTTGTGATTTCGGCGAAGTCAAGCTATTCAGGAGACGAAAATGATGCGCAACATCGCCACGACCCTATATAAATGGGGGCCGCTGGGAATGTGGTGGGGCCGCTGGGATTTGAACCCAGGATCGCCTGCGCCCCAGGCAGGTATCCTAGTCCAAACTAGACGACGACCCCTTTTGGAGTACTATGACTGTGGGGCAGAAATCAATCAATACACTGATTAAACTTAAATGTTCCGTCATCCTCAAGCCGTTGTCTCCTCTTTTGTTGTTAATTTGAAACGTTGGAATTCATATTCAAAGTTAACAATGATTTTTAGCTTCTGCGCTTCTTTCTTTTCAAGCTTGAACGTGAGTGGTCGGTGGAAAACAGACTTGGCTGGTAAACATGCAACGGTTCTCTGCATTGAGAGTACGATTAAAAATGAATTGGGCGACGAAAGACTGCGTTTCGAAGCTGATTCACTAAACGTGTTAGGCCAAGCAGTGATTGCCACCGATATAAACGGGAAAATTGTTTACTGGAACCACGCCGCTGAAGTATTGGTTGGCTGGTCACGAAACGAAATGCTCTGCAAAAACATGCAAAAGTTCTTCAGCGAGTTTTTTTCCATACCCGACCCAGAAATTGCGAGCAGAATATGGTCAAGTGAACAATGGACCGGAGAAGTGACCGTCAAGAGACGGGATGGCGAGTGCTTGGAAGTAATCATGTTAAAGACAATAATCTCTGATGAGGGCGGAAAAGTCTCCGGGGTTGTCAGCGTTTTAATGGATATTTCGAATTTGAAGTGGATGCAGCAAATCACGGAAGACGCCTTAAAACGATTTAAGATTGAATGGATGATTGCAGGTTGTTCGTAGTTTAGCTCGACTCGAAACTCCGAAGCCAACTATTGAAGAGGTTTCTCATCGCTTTGGTGAATTATCTTCTTATACCGCCAAAACCAACCTCTGATGCATCGGTGCTATGGTTTGCCAAGACTCATTGAACCTTTACAAGTTGGAAACTTTACGCTTAGAAACCGCATAGTGATGCCTCCAATGCAAACGGGCAGATCTACTCTCGAGGGCGCCGTGACAAACAGGCTTGTAAACTTCTACGTCAAACGTTCCGAGTTCGTGGGGTTGCCAATTGTTGAACACGCATATGTTTCGTTATCAGGTAAACTCAGCTTAAAACAACTAGGAATCTACGATGACTCCTTAATCCAAGGTTTCGAGAACCTCGCCTCAGCAATCCACGGAGTAGGTGCTCCCGCAATCCTGCAGATTACCCACGCGGGAGGTGTAGCAAACAAAAGAGTCATAAACACTCAACCAGCCGGTCCGTCTGCATGCGGAAAAGCGCGGAAGCTGCGGAATGACGAATTGGAAAACATAGCTGACGAGTTTGCTCGCGCTGCAAAACGTGCTGTTGAGGCAGGGTTTGACGGCGTTGAAATTCATGGCGCTCACGGTTACCTGCTTTGCCAGTTTTGGTCGCCTTTGCTCAACAAGCGCGATGACGAGTTTGGTGGATCCTTGGAGAACAGGATACGTTTTCCTCTCCAAGTCGTGAAAAAAGTCCGCAAAATCCTAAAAGGTAAGCTTCTCCTCTATCGATTGGGAGCTGACGACTTAGCTCCGAACGGGACACACATAAGCGATTCAATTATCTTTGCTGAAAAACTGGAGCAAGCCGGGGTGGACATAATTGACGTGTCTGGAGGCATGTGCGGAGCCGAACCCAGACGGCTCAAGAACGTGAAAGGCTATTTTATCCCCCAGGCAAGCCAAATTAAGAAAGCCATTAAAGTTCCTGTGATTGGTGTAGGCGGAATAACCGAGGTTGCGTACGCGGACAGATTGGTGCGAGAAGGGGAAGTCGACATGGTAGCCGTAGGCCGAGCCCTTCTCAAAGACCCGCAGTGGGCTGAAAAAGCGGTTGCGACGCTTAAGAGTACTTAAAAATTTTATTAGCAACTTGACAGTAACCTCTTGTTGTGTGTTTAGTATGAATGGAAAAGCTGTCATCCTGATGGGTTCCGAACGGGACTTAGATTTTTGCCGGGAAATTGCCAAAACACTCAAGGCGCTCGGAGTTGCCTACGAGTTACGAGTCGCATCCGCCCACAAGACTCCCCAGAAAGTCCTTGCAGTGCTTGCGGAGTTTGAGGCTCAAAAAACAGTTTATATAACCGTGGCAGGAAGGTCCAACGCTTTAAGTGCATTCGTAGACGCGAACACAACCAAACCCGTAATCGCGTGTCCGCCCTACTCAGATAAGTTCGGAGGCGTAGACATATTCTCTTCACTGCGAGTTCCTAGCGGCATCGGCTCAGTCGTAACCATCGAGCCGGAAGGTGCCGCCATCGCGGCAGCGAAAATTCTCGCCGTCGAAGACTGCAAAGTCGAAAAACGTGTGAAAGACTATCAATCGGCGAAGAAGAAGGAAATCACCATGGCGGACGAAACAATCAAAAACATGAAATAGGATTAGGCCCGTTTCATCAATATTCTTTCAGCTATTGGAGGAGAGTATACCATGACAGCCGAACTTGAAGAAGTAAAGATTCCTCGTACCATGTCCACTCAGCACCCAGACAACGCGAACGTTCCTGAGTGGAGTCAAGACAAGGTAATTGATGGTAACGCTGAAGTTTACGAGGCATACTACGCTTACAGCACGCTGGGTTGCCAAGAGGTTATGTGGGATTCCGAGGGAAAAGACGTAGACACCCGCGTCGTACGCAAACTCCTCAGCAATCATTGGGATTTCTTTTCGCAGAAAATCATCGGCAAGGACCTGTTCCTCACCTACCGCATCCCAAACCCCACAATCGAAACGGTGGAGAAAAAGGTGGTTGTAGAAACTCTCCAGAACATACCCGTAACCTACGATGTAGCTTCCTCAGTTTACAAGAAAGACATAGCGCCCATCTTCGAAGTCATCCTGCCCTTCACTACAAGCGGAAAAGAGCTCATCTGGCTCTTCAATTACTACCGCAAAGCTATAGTCGCGAACGAGGAAATAATGCTCGACGACCATGCTAAAGCCAAAGATTGGATAGGTACCTTCAAACCTAAAACCATTAAGGTTATCCCTCTTGTCGAAGATTACGACAGCCTCCTAGGTATTGACAACATAATAAAACCTTACATCCACACCGTTAAGCCCAAATACCTGCGCGTTTTCATAGCCCGTTCAGACCCTGCTCTCAACTACGGATTAATATCAGCCGTTCTGCTATCCAAGATCGCGCTTACAAAACTGAGGAAAACAGAAAAAGACGAGGACATCACGATTCACCCGATAATCGGGGTAGGCTCAAAACCATTCCGCGGTCACCTCTCCCCCGAAAACCTTGAGAACTTCTTACAGGAATATCCTGGCTTGGCAACAGCAACAATTCAGTCTGCCGCCAGATATGATTATCCGCTTGAGCAGGTCAAAGTATTCGTAAGGCAACTGAACGAAAAACTTCCAAACGCCGCACCCGCGCTTTTGGAACCTCACGAAGAAGAGTTGCTGTTGGCAGTCCTGCAAAAAAGCAGGAAGCAATATGAGAGTGTCGCCGAAGTCGTGGCGCCTTTCGTAAACAGCCTTTCCCCCTATGTCCCCCAGCGCAGAGCCAGAAAACTGCATATAGGCCTATTCGGTTACAGCAGAAATGTTGCAGGCGTTAGCCTTCCGAGGGCAATTACATTTGCTGCAGTGTTGTACAGCATAGGGATACCTCCTGAATTCATTGGTGCCAAAGTTCTGGAAGACCTCAACGAGGCAGAATGGGAAGTCACCCAAAAGTATTACGTTAACCTGAAAAAAGACTTTGGCGCAGTAGGAGGCTACGTTTCTTGGCAGAATATTAACATGCTCATGGACATGCATCTGAAAGCCGCAAAGAGAGCGAGCATGAACGTGGATAACCTGCGGCTTGCTCTAACCAGAATTCTTGCGGATCTTAAAACCGTAGAAGAGAGACTTGATGTAAAGCTGGGACCTCGCACGTCGTCGCAGCGGAAACACGAGAACTTTACGAACAACTTCTTAATCAGCTATTTGGAACACGAAGATGACGAAGCCCGAAAATCGTTGGTTGAGGCAGCTAAAATGCGCAAATGCCTTGGATAGTACGAATAAATAAGCTGATATAGGGCAAAAGAAAATAGTACATTCTCTAAAATGGGACACGTTCAGGAGTGGTATCATATTGGGCAGCGTCAAAGATCTAGAAGTAATCCAAAAACCGACCAAAGACAGGATGGGTCTGGGAAGATTCCACTTCAGCGACCGGTTCAGCGTTTTTGACTGGGGCGAAATGCCCGACCACATCGACAAGAAAGGCGCAAGCCCTTTGCCTTATGGGCGCCTACTGTTTTGAACGCTTAGAAGAGAAAAGCGTCCGAACTCACTACAAAGGCTTGGTCGATGAGAACGGAAAAGCTGTCAGGTTTAATGAAATAAAGAAACCCAGCAGCATCATGGAAGTCTGCTTGGTCAGTGTTTACCGGCCTGAAACTCGGGTTGAAAACGGAAAACTCACCTACGATTACAGCATCTATACACCGAATCTCAAGAATTGCCTAATACCTCTAGAAATTATTTACCGCAATGGTTTACCCGAAGGCTCCAGCGTGTTCAAACGTCTTGAACAGGGAAAAGTAACCCTGTCAAGAACTTGGACTTAGACCATTACCCCAAACCAGGCGAACGATTGGCGAAACCGATCTTTGACGTGAGCACCAAACTGGAGGAAACCGACCGCTACGTCACATGGGAGGAAGCTGCCAAAATCGCGGGCTTAACAAGCATAGAAGTCAGCCGCGGTTAAAGTGGTTCTCGCAAAAGTCAACGAGACAATAAACGAAATCGCTGCCAGCGCAGGCTTAGTAAACGAGGACGGAAAAATCGAGTTAGCCTTCGACAACCAAAGACGCCTCATGGTAGTGGATGTCGTCGGGACTTTGGATGAGTGCAGGTTCACCCTCGACGGGCTACACGTCAGCAAAGAAATTGCGCGACAATTCTACAAGAAAACCGACTGGTACAAAGACATCGAAGAAGCCAAGAAAACTGCGGAAGCCAAAGGCATCAAAGACTGGAAATCCCTCTGCAAATCTCAGCCACCTAAACTTGATGCCAAACTGAAAACCATAATCAGCGAAATGTACATGGCAGCAGCCAACGAAATGACATGCACGCAAATTCTTCGAAACATCCAAACTTGCAGAGATCGTGAAAGAGTATAAAGAAGTGGAGGGGCGAGAAATAATGATGATGAAAGACAAAATAGATGGTGTACTGCATAGCATACGACCCCAAAAATGTACGCATAGGCGTCTTGGGAAGCCACTCCGCCCTGGAAATCGCGTCAGGCGCAAAGGAGGAAGGCTTCGAAACCGTGGTCGTCTGCCAAAACGGCAGAGAAAAAACCTACGCCCGATACTACAGAAACCTATTCGACAAATTCATCTTCTTGGACAAATTTTCAGACATAACCAGCCCAGAAAACGTGAAGCAACTCAACCGACCTAAACACCGTTTTCGTTCCTAACCGTTCGTTTAGTGTGTACGCGGGTTACGACGCCATTGAACAGAAATTCGCCGTGCCCCTCATGGGCAACAGGGCGATGCTTAGAACCGAAGAACGCAACACGCCACGAAACCAGCTTTACCTGCTCCAGAAAGCCGGAATAAAAACCCCTAAAACCTTCAAGTCACCCGCGGAAATTGACCGCTTGGCAATCATAAAAGTTCCAGAAAAGGAACGCGCAATAGAACGCGCGTTTTTCTACGCTTCATCTCCGGAAGAATACGAAAAAACCTCCAAAGAACGCATAAAACAAGGCATAATCACCCAAGAAGCACTCAAGCAAGCGGTCATAGAGGAGTACGTTTTGGGCGCCAAGTTCAACGCAAACCTCTTCTGGTCACCACTCAACGACGAAATCGACCTTTTGGGTTTTGATAGGCGAATACAAACCGACCTTGACGGCGTACTGGACCTGCCCGCTGCCGAGCAGCTGGAACTGAAAATTGCCGACCCAAAACATCGAGATTGGCCACATGGGCGCGACCATGCGGGAAAGCCAAATCGAAAAAATTTTCGACGCAGCCGAAAGCTTCGTGCAAACCTGCCGACGGGAGTACCCGCCGGGAATGATTGGCTTGTTCGCGTTGCAGGGTGCGGTGACGAAGGACTTGGAGTTCTACGTTTTCGACGTCAGCCCACGTGTTCCAGGCTGCCCCTGCGTTGAGCCAACTTCGCCTTACATGAAGTACAAGTACGGCGTCGAAGTTGGTCCAGGCAAACGTGTCGCAATGGAGATTAAACGTGCCATAAGGAAACGTAGACTCGCCGAAGTGGTAACATGATAACCAGCGCAGACACTAGCCAAAATCTTGAAGAAATACGACCAGAAGAAACTTGCCATCGGCACTCTTGGTTCCCACAGTTCACTGAACATTTTCAAGGGCGCCAAAGAAGAAGGCTTCCGCACGGTATGCATCTGCAAAGAAAAAGACGCCATCATGTACCAGAAATTTCCCCTCGTAGATGAACTAATCATAGTCAAAGATTTCACCGAACTTCTAAGCGAGGAGCTGCAGGAGAAACTGCGGAGTCTAAACGTAATTTTGATTCCACACGGCTCTTTCACCGCTTACCTGAGCACTGAAGAATTGCAGAGACAGCCTTAGCGTTCCCATGTTTGGCAATCGTGAATTACTCCATTGGGAAGCGGACCGCAAAAGACAGGAAGAATGGCTCAGCAAGGCAGGGCTGCGACTTCCTGCCACGTTCAAGTCGCCCGAGGAAATCGACCGTTTAATCATCGTCAAGTTGCCCGGCGCGAAAGGCGGAAGAGGCTACTTCTTGGCAAATTCGCCCCAGGCTTTCTACAAGAAGTTCACAGAGATGGTGGCACGCCAGCTTGCTCACGGAAGAAGACATTGACAAGGTTCATCTTCAGGAGTATGCGTTGGGCGTGAACGTTTACCCCAGCTACTTCAGCAGCATCATGAAAAACGATGTGGAACTGCTTGGCGATGGATAGGCGCTATGAATCAGCTGTGGATTCCATTGGCAAGATTCCTGCTAGCCAGCAGCTGGACATAGAAGTAAACCCAACTTACACGGTTGTGGGCAACTTCCCCATTGTTCTACGGGAATCCTTGTTGCCTGAAATAATGCGGATGGGCGACAACGTCCACAAAAAAGCGCGTGAACTCGCACCGCCAGGCATCATCGGACCCTTCTGCCTTGAAACTGTCATCACCGACGACCTCAAAATCTTCACGTTCGAAATCTCAGCGCGCATCGTGGCGGGAACAAACGTGGGCATCGGCACTTCGCCCTACGCTTACTTGCGGTACGGCGAGAACATGTACATGGGCAGACGCATAGCGATGGAAATCAAAGAAGCCGTGAAGCAGAAGAGACTAAACGAAATCGCAGTCTAAATCCTCAATCAGCCTAGGCAGACCTGCAAGACCCGTTCAAAGCTTTCACGAGTTCTTTCCTTTCTGTAACTCCTCATTGCCGTAACAATTTTTTCCTTGTTTCTTTCTCCAAGAGCCGCAGTGACATTTCTTGCTACTTCGCCATCGTTTGTGAAGAGGAAACTACCCATGGCCGACACGTTCGAAGGTTTTCGTTTGTCACTTGCAGTTTCAAAGTCCACGAGCCAAGACCTAACCAGATGATCAATTATGACGTGTTTTGGGGCTTTGCTTAGTTCTCCATGATCCAAGCCAATTTCATCGAGTCGAAAGCAGTTCTCAAGAACATCACTGAGCACCTGTTTCACCAATAGTATGTCTTCGTTGGAATTTAGCCACGAAGGCAGCAGTTCCCCGTCAATGAGCTGCATCAAAAGGAAATTCTTGCTTGCCGAAACCAGTCTTGGAGCCACGTTTACGCTGTTCGCTTTGCAAAGCATATTTGCTTCATGCAGCAAATCTTCGCGGTCAGCATCTACTCGCCTAATTTTTAGCGCCACTCTTGTTCCCTTCAGGTGGGCTATTACAACTATGCCGACAAAGCCCTTCCCCAAGACTGGGAGGGGAACACCGAAAACGCTGGATTTACCCGAAAACTCCAACGCGAAAACGCCGTGGCTTCGCAGTTCTTCTATTCGGTTTTGCAGTTCGGCTTCGCTTGGCTTGGGAAAGCAGAGAAGTGAACTGTAAGGTTCTTGACTCAGTAGGTCAACATTTACGATTTTTGGGCTCTTCAATATTGCTTCTCCGTTTTAAGCTTTAAGTACAATGGTTGAGGCATTATAAATTTAATCCAACCAACCCAAAACTGGACAAAAAGGATTGTTAGATAAAATTTATTTGCCTTCAAAAGAAAAGCGCGAGCTTCACAGCACCCGGATTTTTCGTAATTTTTCAGGCAAAAATCTTAATTGTGTACAATGTTTATTATTCAAAAGAGGGCAAGCAATGTCCGATACTTTAAAGATAAAAAGGGTAGGTCCAGCAGAGGTAGTAAGCAAAAATGGCGATGATTTATGGGTTCGTATTCGGCTAAGTGCCACTCCAAATGTGGAGTGGTTACAGTGTTTTAGAGAACCTATCAGTTACCAACCAAGCAAAGCACATCCCTCAAATGCCCGATTTATGTCCGATAATACACTTGATTTTGAGTCAACAATAGGTGGCCTTGAAAATGACATTAAGTGGACAGATAAATACTTGGAGCAAGCCAACGCTGCCCTTAGAGCCAAGAAGACCAAGGAAATTGCGGATAAAAAGCGAAAGGAAGAATTGGAAGCGGAGAAGAAAGAAGAAATCAAGAAGATAAACGAATCTATCAAAGACCTATAGCATTCTTGTTTTTTAATGGGCAACTTAACTTTAGTAGTATCATAAACGCCCAAAACATTCAAGAAAATCTTTCAATAGGCAACGACTTTTCACAGCAGGCGATAAGCCAAATTTGTTCTGAGATGACAAAACAGGTATATGACCTGTTGTGACATACCCTTCGAACTTCACGAAAGTTCTATTACATAAGTTTATTTTTGAATCAGGTTTTAGCAATAAAGCAATATGAGGGGTGAATAAATCGAGGATGCCGGAGGCAAAATGGATAAGGGCGCGGGAAGGCTTGATAGTGCAGGGGGCAATCAAAATTAAAAACAAAACAAAGAACAAACCGAAAAGCGAAACAAAAGGAAAAACAAAAAACAAAGGAAAAAAGACGTGGAAGCAACAGTAAAAGCCGGAATGTGTTGGTAATAGAAATCTAAGGGTCAATAGTTTAGCTATGTCGTTTTCAGGGATGTAATACCCTCTGCTGGCTTGAGGAGAAAAGACTCAATTTTGTAAATTAACCTGTTCTAACATCCACTTCGATTAAGAGGAAGGGTTTTGCGGTGACATCTCCACCTGACTGGGGATTCAAATCCCAGCGGACCGCAATAGCGCTAGCTTAGAAATGTTCGCAGATGAAGACCAAGCGCACGTAGGCGTCTATCGATTTTCGATATATTCACCTTTTCAAAATCTTGTTTTTATCTGTCCAATAATTCTCTTCCAAATGGTTGCGCACGCTACAAGAAGTTCTGTAAAATGGGCTCAAACAAAATGCTTGCAGACTGCAAATACGACATCCGTATGACATATCTTTTCTGCATCTTCGTGTTGGTAAATGTCGGTGACGCAGCAACCACCTATTTCAGTGTGACGACAGGAATAGGAGCAGAATCAAACCCAATAGCACAGAACATAATGGATTATGTTGGCTTCGACACAGCGTATTGGCTGAAATTCTTCTCGGTGGTTGCGTGCGGGCTATCCCTCTTGGTCGTGTACTATTACCTTCTCGACAAACTTTCCTATGCAGGGAAAGTAGTTGCTGGCTTCTTCATGGTTTTCATCGCTTTCTTCTCGTACATTGTTGTTTCAAACACTCTGATAATATTTCGCAGTCTATGATAACTTGCTCCAGCCTGTTTCAATTATCTATGTCCTACTCAACTACTGAGAAATTTAGAGTTTTGACCCAAGTTCAAATCCCAGTGGACCGCCACTTGTCAAAAAGGAATTATTTAATTAATCTGAAAATAGAAAAAAGGGGAAGGTTGGTGGGAGATTTCGCCAAAAGTTGGGCATCATAAATTTAATAGGGCGCACCGTTACTGGAATTCTGTTTGTGCATTTAAGATGGCAAGATTCAAGCAAATCGCCGAAATTCAAGAAATCATGAGCAGCAAAGAGCAGGTTCGCAACTTTGGAATAATTGCTCATATCGACCACGGCAAAACCACATTGGCAGATTCCCTGCTCGCTGGCGCTGGCTTGCTATCGCGACAGATGGCGGGTTCAGCAAGGGTACTGGATTACCTTGAGGAGGAACAGAAAAGAAAAATAACCATAAAAACCGCCAACATAAGCCTTCTTTACAAATCAAATGGAGATCGATATCTTTTCAATTTGGTCGACACGCCTGGGCACGTGGACTTCACGGGCAAAGTAACTAGGGCACTGCGGGCAACCGATGGAGTAATCGTTCTCGTGGATGCGGTTGAGGAGATTATGGTCCAGACCGAAATCCTGTTGCGGCAGGCTCTTGAACAACGAGTTCAACCAGTACTTTTCATCAACAAGGTTGACCGGTTGATCACCGAATTGCAGTTGAACGCTGAGCAAATCGAGAAGAGACTCAATCGCATCATCGCCGCTTTTAACGACTTGATTGAGCTTTATGGGGAAGATCCATTCAAAGACGAATGGAAAGTGGACGCTGCGAAAGGCAATGTTGCGTTAGGTTCGGCATTACACGGCTGGGGTTTAACGTTGGAGGGAGCGAAGAAGAAATCCGTGAAGTTTTCAGACATCATCGACGCCTACGTTAAGATGGATTTCGCCCGTTTAACGAAGGATTTTCCTGTTTTCAAAGCGGTGTTTGAGATGGCCATTAAGAATTTGCCAAACCCGAAGAAAGCTCAAGAATACAGATTGGCCAGGCTCTGGAGCGGGCTTCGGTACTCGAAAGTCGGCAAAGCCATCGCTGATTGCAGCGATGAAGAACTAACTGTTATGTGCGTCACAAATGTTCAACCCGCTTCAGATAGCGGCAGCACAGTTACTGGACGACTCTTTTCGGGAATCGTGAAAGAGGGCGATCGTCTATACTGTGTTAACGCTTTGCGGGAAACGGTCGTTGAAAAAGTTTACGTTTACATGGGTTCCATTAAAGAGGTGGTGCCCCGAGTTTCTGCTGGAAATATCGCGGTTCTTAAGGTCGGGGAGACGTTGACTGCAGGCGAAACCCTCGTTGATTTCGAGCATAAGGACGGGATGGTACCGTTTGAGAGTATAAACTACGTTTCTGAACCCGTAATGACCGTGACGATTGAGCCCAGAAACCCGAGAGACATCTTTGCGTCTTTGAAGGCTATCCATAAACTAACAACCGAAGACCCAAACCTTTCTTTCTCCGTAGACAAGGAAACAGGAGAGTACCTTCTAAGTGTCATGGGTGAGCTGCACTTGGAGGTTGCCTTAGGTCAACTCAAGAGCATAAGCGGCGGTTTAGACATTGGGGTTTCCACTCCCAGAGTAGTGTATAGGGAATGTGTCACAAAAAGAGGTGTTCCCGCCAGGGGCTTAAGTCCGAACAGGCAAAATGGGTTCACCGTTCAAGTAGAGCCCGAAGAAGAGCAAGCCAACCCATTTAGCCTTGACGAGAGCAGCAACGTTCTTTCTGTAGACGAGCAGCGAAATGTACTCTTGGATTGCAGCGGAAGAACCGACAAGGTCGGAGAAGAGGTGCTGGAATCCGTCATTGCCGGGTTCGAGTTCGCCTGCAAGGCTGGTCCCTTATGCGGTGAACCGGTCCGACACATGAAGGTGAACTTGACGAGTATGCAGTTAAGCGAAGAGGTGGAGCAGCGGAGCTCTGTTGAAATCATGCACGGCATCGGCAAAGCCGTTTTTGGCTCATTCCTAACGGCAAAACCAGCGCTCCTCGAACCTGTTTATAAAACCGTGATAACGGTTCCTACAGACTTGGCGGGGGAATGCTCCAGAATAATCGGGACAAGACGAGGCAAAATCTCTTCCTTCGAGCAGAAAGGGCTCTTAACGGTGCTTACAGGTAGCATTCCCGTATCCGAAACCATCGGGTTATCCAAGCAGATGCGGTCTTCAACTTCAGGCAGAGCTTTCTGGCAAAATATACTTGACCGTTGGGAACTAGTTCCGGAAAAACTGGCAGCTAGAGTCATATCAGAAGTTCGAAAGCGTAAAGGATTGGCTTTAGAAGTTCCTTCGGCGAGCAGGTTTTTGGAGGAAGGCTAAGCTGGGTTCGTGTGACGTTCCTTTTTGGCTGGACGCTACTCTGTGCTGTGGTCAGGTTTTCCGCTGGGACAAACTGGGGGAATGGTGGTACGGGGTAGTCCGTGACAATGTGGTAAAGGTTCGTCAGATCGGAAACAAATTCGAATACGCCAATACTGACGCAGAGTTCGTGGAGCATTTTTTCAGTCTAGACGTGAACTTGCAAGAAATCGTCGACACGATAAACAAGGACCAGCACATAGGCAAAGCGCTCAAAGAGTACTGGGGTTTGAGGCTTATCAGGCAGGATCCTTGGGAATGCCTCATATCATACATTTGCGCGACCTACAAGAGCATACCCGCCATAAAGAGCATGCTCAATAACATGGCAAAAAAATTCGGTGCGCTAGTGATTTTAGACGGCTACGAATTTTACACTTTTCCTGAACGAGAGAGACTTGCTTGCGCATCAGAAAAAGATTTGTATAGTTGCGGACTCGGTTACCGAACCAAGTACATCCTTGAAACCTCAAGAAGAATCTTGCAAAGCAACTTCAACCTTGAAGATCTAAGGAAAATGCCCTACAAAGAGGCGAAGAAAACATTGATGGACTTTCCCGGTGTAGGTGCGAAGGTTGCTGATTGTGTGCTGCTTTTCTCTTTGGAAAAAACTGAGGCTTTCCCTGTGGATATCTGGGTAAAGCGGGTCATCCTAAACCATTATGCAGATAAACTTCCAAGAGAACTCTCGAAGAAGCTATCTGTTCGCGATTCGCTTAGCAGCGGTGATTATGAAAGGCTTAACTTGTTTGGAAGAAACTATTTTGGTTTATATGCAGGCTACGCTCAGGAATACCTCTATCACTTTGAGCGGATGGCAATTTGAGCAGGTTCGTCTCCACTGTTTTTTCTCTAACTCAATAGGATAAGAAAAGCGGTTGAGACCCGAATCAGCCCCTCAGCAACCCTAAACCTTTTATCCGATCTTCCTCAAAATACCATTTGCAGTGAGTTTTTCTATGGAACCCCCTCTCTTGCAGAAACTTGCCGACAAGACAATAAACAAAGCAACTCTCAGCAAGATGGTGGCAGCAAACTTTAATTTGCTTCCAGAAGTTTTCAATGGCATTACTTCTACCAAAGCTACCGTTAGATATGGATGCGCCAGCGTATTAGTGGAACTGACCTCCAAGTACCCAGATAGATTATACCCCTACTTTGATGAGTTTGTGTTTCTTCTAGATAGCAAACATCGAATATTAACATGGAACGCATTGGCAGCAATCGCCAACCTATGTTGCGTGGACAAGGAAAAGAAGTTCGATGAAGCTTTCGACAAATACTTCAGTTTCTTAGACAATGAGTACCTCGTAACGGTCGCAAACGTCGTGGGCAACGCGGGCAAAATCGCTCAGGCAAAAACCTACCTAATCCCCAAGGTGACTGAGAAGCTTCTTCGAATTGAAGGCCTTCCGACTAACCCCCATCTAACAGAGGAATGCAAAAGAGTCCTTGCTGGGACAACTATAGACTCATTTAACGAGTTTTTCGCGAAGCTGGATGCAAAAGACAAGCCAAAAGTGCTTGCTTTCACGAGTCGGTGTCTCGACAGCCCAAGAACAAGCTTGAAGGCTAAAGCCGAGCAGTTCCTGAAACGGTGGAGTCGCGTCTGACGAAATAGAGCCCACGAGGGAGTTCATTATTATTGTTACGAGACGATTGACCGGAAAAAACTGCAGCATAAACTTGAGGCAGAACTGAAGAAGGGGCAGAAAGAGGCTTGCGCGAGCATGTCTCCAATTAACTTGCGTCGCAGAGCGACTTTTTCTTTTTCAATGCTTTTGTTCCAGAAAAAGTTTTTTCAAGTTCGAAAACGGAACATTAATGAACTTTGAAATTCATCGTTTCGTACATGAAGCAAAAAGCTTTGGTTATATTACCTCTGCTGAAAAGAGCTGCCCTCGCCCTCTTAGGGACTATCTTTTTAGCATTAGGCGCAATCGGTATATTTGTACCCATTCTACCCACTACGCCTTTCCTCTTGCTTTCAGCCGCTTGTTACCTTAAGGGTTCCGAACGGATGCACAAATGGCTGATTAACAACAGGGTATTTGGAACATACATTAAAAACTATAAAGAAGGAAAAGGCATGTCAGCGAGAGCCAAGATCTTCACACTGTCCCTGCTGTGGATATCAGTCATTCCGTCTGCGCTTTTTGTAGTCTCGTTAGCAGTTGTTCAAGTAATCCTCATCGCCGTTTGCGTAGGAGTGACCATCCACTTGGTAAGAATTCCTACTTACCGATCAAGCCCGATGGAAATCGCTCAATCAAGACCAGAGGCACTAGACAGCACACAACAGAGACCGTAATAGCCTCTCAGAGAGGCTTCCAAACGCAGCGAATGGCCGCCTGCTTGCACGCTAAGGTGCAGGGCGTGTTGTTATCTTGAGGTTTGCATTCCGAGCAAGTGTAGCGGACTTTTTTGCGGTGCAGTTCCGAGACAGCTGCTACCGTTTTGTCCTCTAAATCGATGAATTCAGTAACCATTTCCAAAGCGTTTTGAGGGCATTTTTCAACGCACTTTCTACAGCCATTGCATTTGTCCGAGTCAATTACAATGAAGTACTCGCCTGAACCGTCTATATAGCCATAATGAGTAATCACATTTATGCCTCAGTTACCCTGAGACTTCAAGTACAGCGCTTTGCCCAGCAAGGCTGCGCCTGCTGCCCCCGCAATCATCGGATCTAAGCCGCCTTCGCGCCAGTTCGGCGAAGGCAAAGTCTTCACGCCTAGAATGTTTTCTATCCTTGAAACGATGCCCATATTCTTGCTCTGTCCGCCCGTGATGACGAATTCTTTTTCGAGTCCAACCCTGTTTACAAGGTTAGCCATCCTGATTGCCATGGCGCGTGTGTAAGCCGCTAACACTTTTTCTCTGGTCCAGCCTTTTCGCAGCAGTCCGATGGCTTCTGTTTTAGCGAAGGCGACGCATGTGCAGCTCACTGGCGGAGGCTCCTCGTCGATGCTGAGGCTGACTTTGCCGATGTCTTCAATAGGGATTTGGAGGAGGTCAGCGAAAACTTCCATCCCCCTGCCCGTGCCGGCAGCGCATTTATCGTTCATCAAGAAGGAGGTTACTCGGCCCGTTTCGTCACAGCGGATCGCTTTGATGTCTTGCCCACCAACATCCAGAATTGTTCTGACTGAGGGTCCCCAAATGTAGTTGGCGCCTTTTGCGTGGCATGCAATCTCGGTTATTGCTTTATTTGCCATTGGAACGTTTACTCTGCCATAACCAGTTCCAACAGTGTATTGGATGTCGCTTGGCTTAAGGTCAGTGTCCTGGAGCACCATGCCCAAGACTTTCTTGGCGCTATCTGGGCTGTTGGAGCCAGTCCGTGTGACTGCCCAAGCGTATATGTCCCCGTCAATCATGATCGCTGCTTTGGAGCCTACTGAACCCACATCCACGCCCGCCGTTATTACATCCTTGTTTTTCCAGCTTCTATCAGAGCGGACTCTGTGATACTCCTGCCAACGCCAGTATTCTATTGCGGCTTTCGGTTGCTCGGTCATTATTACCCACCTTTGGCTCTGCTTGCAGCCGTAAGCGCTGCACCCAGTGCGCCCGCATACTCGGGATATTCAGGTACCGAAATGTTGACACCAAGCTTTCTTTTTAGGGATTCGATAAAACCAACATCTTTAGCGACGCCGCCGACCACGACGATTTCAGGGTTTATTCCTAGCCTGTGCACCATTGAGGAAACGCGGTCAGCCATGGAGTCGAAAACCGCTCTTGCAATTTCGGGTTTCGACTCTTGACGGTGAATAAGCGAAACCACGTCGGACTCCCCAAATATGACGCAGCTTGCGTTGATAGGGCTGGCACGTTCTGCCTTTAGGCTGAGCGGACCCATGTCCTCCAGTTTGACTTCTAAGGCTCTAGCCATTGCTTCAATGAAAGTTCCTGCTCCAGCAGCGCATCGCTCGTTAACGACGAAATCTATCATGATTCCGCGTTCATCACATTTTACTGCGCGAGCTTCTTCCGCCCCCACGTCAATTATTGTTCTTGCTGCAGGGAAAAGGTAAACTCCTGCTTTGGCGTCGGCACCCATCATGCTCACGTTGCCTCTGGAATAAGGAGCCATCTCCATGCCGGACCCCGTAGCTAAAACTTGGGTTACACTTTCTTTGGTCAGTTTTGCAGCCTTTAATGCTTCGTCAAAAGCTTGTTCCGCTGCCCTGACTGGTTCAAATCCGGATGAAGCTTTAGCCCTTGCTGCAACTACACCGTCTTTAAGAATTACGACTTTGACGGTTTGTATACCCATGTCTATTCCTGCTGTCGTTGCCAAAAAATTCGCCTCTAAAAGTCTACCCTGGCCGTCAGCATTTCCAAGAATGCTTCTACCCGCGTTTTCATCTGACCTACGTCTTCCCGGGTGTATTCAGTGTCCAGGTAGTAGACGGGTATGTTCAGTTTGTCCAGCGCTTTTTTCACTCTGGAATACTCCATGGCGTATAGGATGCAGCCGCGGACCACGTAATAGATTACACCTTGTGCCTTATGCTCTTTAACTTTGGTCAAGAGCCAGTTAACGCGGTCTTCGTTGCCGTCTTTTGACGTGAAGCATGGGCAAGTTGAAGCCATGAGGTACCGTTCAGCTATGCCGTTAATCATATCATCCATAGTCCACTCGTCAATGCCTACAGGGTCATAGAGAATTCTATCGCTGGAACACATTTCGTCTCCTACCAGTACTCCCTGGGGCGTAGCTTCTTCGATGAGCGTCGGTAGCTTCCAGTTGTCAGGCCAAAACATCGGAGTTCCTGTGATTATGACTCTTGGCGTGTCGGGGGGGCAAGCCCAGATTTTTTTCTGCACCCGAATCTCCAACTCATCGCAGAGAGCCTCGGTCTTCTTTGTCCATCGCTTAATGTCATCCCACATCACTGCTTGATTAACCAGCATTGCGTCTCTGCCCATGATGACAGTGTTGCCTTTTCGGAGATCTTGAAGCCTGCGGAAAGCTTTGCTCGCTTTCTGCATGGTCTCGATGGCTTCTTTCAGCTTTTTAGCGGTAATCTTGTTACCAGTTAGTTTCTCAATTTGGGTTTTGATGGTCTTAATTTCTTCTTTCCAGAGCTGCAGACTCTGAGGGCTATCCTTTACCCTAGGCGGCGTCATGGTCCAGATCGGCATGGTATCGCTCAAGATTTCGCTCAACTTAGTCATGCCATCACATGTTAAGGTTGTTATAGCTGCGTCGCTCAACTCCAGATAGGGCGACAACCCAATCATCTTGGCACCTATTGTTGAACGAATAACAGGGCAAACCTCTACAGGTACAATGCGGTCACCCAGCTTCGATGTATCGTACCAACCTGAATTCACACGGACAGGGATGGCGTCGGCAGCCAAAATCAGCTCAACAGGAGCAAACGCACAGAAGTACCCGATTACTTTTTTCCCCTTCGCTTTTGCCTCTTGGATTTCTTTCTGACGTTGACCGAAAAAGTTTGAGACATCATCGAAGTACTGCATGCCCACAGGTCGATTTGCGTCAGTTTTTTTCATGCGTGCGATGTAGTCTGCCATGATTTTTGTGGATGCTGATTTGACTGTAGCATTTAGTTCTTCGATTTCTCTCTTTGGCATTTCAGGCATGTATTTCTTTTCTGGAGCTTCGCTTTTCATTATTCTTGATTCTCCTATTCGTTGTTAGATGGTTCTAACCAGTTACGTGATTTGAAGATGGTTTTTCCTGCAAGGTTCATTTTGAGGCATCCTTCATAGGGACACATCTCGATGCAACGCATGCAATTCAGACACATTGACGTTTTGATGTCGCCGCCTTTCTGTTCGTAGACTTCTGTGACTTGTTCGGGGCAGACTCGTTTGCAGATGCCACATTTAGTACATTTCTCTTCCAGTTTGTAAATGTGCAATAAAGGCATCCACTTGAGACCTTTGAACCTGTTAGCCGCGGCGATAGATATACCTGTAGGGCAGAATCGGCACCAGAAGCGTCTAAACAGGAAGGTGCCTGCCAATGTCAAAGCGACGAAAACGTAAATTATTGCCTCCATAACGAGCGGAGTGTTGATGTATACCATTATGTCCCGGGCGTAAGGATAACTTACGCTCCAAGGGATGAAGCCTAAATTCGCAATTGCGCCTGTGAACGGTACAATTATGGGTTCAAGGGGACTGAGCATGATACCGATTGGTCTGAAAGGGCCGCTTAGGAAAAGGGCTTGCACCTGAGTCGTCGGAGTAATAGTCAAAGCGCCTACGAAAAGGGGGGAAGCGAGTATGACAACGGCAATAACGTATCTGAGTTTGTTTAGTGCTCCGTTGAGTCTATCGGGTAGAATCCAATATCTTATTCCGAGCTTCTTGCGAAGCTGTGCGATGAGGTCCATGTAGAAGCCGAACGGGCAAACCCAGCCGCAGAAGAACCTGCCGCTGAAAAATGTCACCCCGAAAATTACGAGAAAGAAAACTGATAGCCAAAGAGCCAGCGTGAAAGAGTAGAAAACACCGACTAAGGACACAAGCTGGATGAAGAAGCGAAGATAGCTGAGTTTTCTGGTTCGGTCTTTTTTCCAGATAAGGATGACCAATATGCCCGCAAGGGCTAATCCTATCGCCACAATTGCCGCTAATACGGTTCCTGCTAACGCTTCGAACATTGCCTTCTCAGCCTTAATGATTGGATAACAGTTAAATAATTATTGCGTTTATGAGCGTTACAAGCCCAAGAACTATGAGCGCTGCAGCCCCTAACATTGAAATCCATTTCCTGAACAGTGGGGCCTTGTTGAGCAGCCAACCCGTTGCCCCACCTAAGAGCACAATCGGAGATAGCGACGTTCCTAATCCGAATAGGACAGCCAACACGAAACTGTCGATTGGAGACGCAAGTGTCACCGAATAAGTTAGAATCATTAACAGAGGCACGCAAAGAATAAATCCTCGGGACAAACCTAAGGTGAAAGCCCTGACGTCAAATCGATTCCTGAATCTTTTTGGGTTCACTTCCGAAGTTACCTGACCGGGACAATTGCACGAAGGCTGTTTATTCTTTACGAGAAGAGTTGCGCCAATGGCGACGCTTACTGCGCCGAAAGCGTAGGCGGAGTATGTTTGGAAAGAGGAAAGGAATGATTCATCGATGAGTAGTCTGAACAAGCCGACTGTTGCCCCGATTAGAGCGTAAGCTACTATGCGTCCAGAATTGAAAACTATTGTTAGTCCTACGCCTTTGCGAAAATCGGCGTTTACGCCCGCTATGTAGCCTGCGACGTAGGGCAGGCAAGTCGACGTGCAAAAGAACAACCCATTCGTGAAGCCAATGACTAAGGAAGCAACGTAAGGGTTGGCTACTTCGGGCAACAACGACATATTTAACCCCAACGGGCTGTACCCAGAAAGGAGTACCTTTGCTTTTAAATATTCCACCCAAGAACGTTTGATTTTGTTGAAGCAAACCCCTGCGGGGGAGCCTGTCTCAATTCAATCATGGAAGGAGGTTTTTTCGAGTCACTTCCCCATTTTTCTTGATTTCTGTTAGGTTCAGCGGCAGCAAAGCAACTTTTTAGTTTAGTTGTGTGAATTCTTTGCCAGTTGATTGCGCCAACCGTTTTCCTGACTCAGCAAGAGGTGTTGCTCAAACTCTGCTTTCAATGCATCATGAGTGACTGAAGTTTATCCCATTTAGTCCTTTAGTTTTTCTATCGGAATCATTCTCAGCCTAAAAAAATAGTACTGATGAGTTGAAAAGAAAAATGATTGGAAGGGCTGGCAACGCCCGTTGGTGTTCCCGGCTTTTGGTTTTGTCTCAGTTAGGTTGTATTATTCTTGTGTTCCACTGTTGTTGATAATTCTGGTGTTCGGTATTATTCGGGTAGTGTTCGTTTGTGGGGTAGGGGAATCCAGTCATGGCTATGAAAGGTAGTGGGTCTGATGTGAAGCCGAAGCCGAAACCCCAGTTTCCTGTTGGGTCTTTGAACCAGCAAGCGTCGTAGAAGAAGTAGTTTCTCACCATGCCTGGTGCGGGAGCGGCAAGTTTGTCGGTGGGGAATTGGAGTGAGATTGCGTCACCTTGCCTGCCAATCACGAACATGTCGTCTTCTGCGAGCAATAGTTGCGTTACATTTCCATATTTTGTGAAGTTTCCCGTTGCAGCGTCGGAATCTGCGGTGAATGCTTGGTATAGGTATGCTTGTGGATCAATTTTCTGAATATAGGTGCTTTGTTGTGGGGAAATGTCGACGGCGATATAGTCGAAGGTTACATTCCAGAAATTGCTTATTCTCAGCGAGTAGTCGTTTGTGGGGAATAGCCCAGTAAGGTCAATCACATACGTCCGCGCCACTCCATCCGGAGGCAGAGGGAAGCTTCTGCTTTCTGGGATTCTTATCCAGTTGCCCGTTGCATCCTTAACCTCCATATAGGGAGGTGGAGTAACCTGAGTTCCATTTGGAACTGGTTGCGCGAAGAATTTGTCCAGCCATATTGTATAGTCATCTGACGAGCCCCAGTCAACTATGGCTCTCACTACAAGTTTGATTTGTTTTGCTTCGTCCAAATTTCCCAGGTTTAATGTCAGTCTATTCCATGTGATGTCGTTCCATTGTTTGCTTTGAATTCCATTTGTTCCGTTGGTAAAGACCCCGTCTACCTTAGAGATCTGCGACAGGACGTTTTCGCCATTCTCGGTGGTGGCCGAAATTGGGATTGATGAATTTTTACTGACGGTGTAGATTTTGCCCATGTAATTTGGATCAAGATACTGTTCAACCATGGTAGAGTAAACGTCCACGTTTGGAGCGTGATCTACAACCATCATGTAGGCTTGATCTGCGTAGAATACTTCATTCCACCTCTGAACGAGTGTAAGGTTATAATTCCCGTTTGTTGTCTGCAACTGGCTACCGTTTAGTGGGACGAAATCCCATGGGTGATTTCTGAAATACGTAATAGAACCGTCTTCGTTGATGCAGTCGATATAGCCTAGCCAGCCATGGTTCGATATGTCTCCTACATAAATCTGGCCTGATCCATTCCACATGTATAAGGATGGACACGAGGAAGCTCGAGAATATACGGCTACGAGTTCTACTTTGCTTCCCAAGTTGAAAGTTTTTGATGTGGCCGTGCTTCTATCCGCCCAGTAAAGGAATGTAGCTTTTCCAGTCGGATCCGCTGCTGGCATCGTCACAGTGTAAGTTCCAACGGGCAGAAGCTCTGAATAAGGAGTTACGTGCGGTTTCACGGTGCCGCCGGGCAGAGTAACTGAGAAATCGGCGTCGCCGCTAGGATCTATGTCCACGCTCAGCGTGTGAAAATTGTCTTTTACAACTACGAATGATCCGCGAATCCCGTTGAGGTCAACGTTGTGACTCATCGAATCTCCAGCTTGAAGAACTGGTGCCGTTGTTGTTAAGCTCACGGAAATGAAGGTGCCCTTGTGCTAATGTGATGGTTTTTGTTCCGACAACTTCGCCGTCCACCTTAAGTATTATTTCTAAGCTGCTAACGCTTGAACCTGCATTGGTTGCTTTTGCTGAGACTGTTAGTGTTTGACCACCCCACAGTTCTGCGGGCGATACGGCAACGTTTGTGAGGTCGATTCGACCTGGTTCTTGGACGGTGAAACTTCCTGTAGCGTCACCTATTGCAACGTTGTAGGTGCCCTTGGTGGTTTCTGCCACAGTAAAAGAGACGGTTCCAGTTTCCCCTCCTGACAGCTGGACCGTTTTGATTCCCTGAGCTTGACCGTTAACGGTGAAATCTGCCGTGTAGGTTCCGCTGACCTCTCCTACGTTGGTGACTTTGGCTGATATTGTGACTGTGGTTCCAGGGGTGGTGACTCCTGGGCTTGTTGTCAAGTCTTTAACTTGAAATTCCGCGGGCTTTGGAGGCTCAGCCTGTGTGGTTACGGTGAAGGTTCCTTCTAAGCTGCCAACTTTGTACGTGTAGGTTCCGATTGTTTGTTCCACCACTTCAAACAGAATGTTGGTGCTTTCTCCAGCGTTGAGTTGACCAGTTTTTGTTTGAATTGGCAAATTGTTAATGGAGAGCGAAACGGAGTAACTTTGAGTGTCTTGGCCAATGTTTGTGACTTTTGCAGTAATGCCAATTGGTTCTCCCACTTGGGCTTCGGTTCGGTTAACCGCGAGGTCGGACAACTTTACTTTGCTGGCAAGGATGAAGCCTCCCTGCAAATTATCTATTCCGACAACATGAGTCCCCTCACTTGCACCGCTTATCGTGAATTCGACGGTCTTGGTTTCTCCAACTGCAAGCGTAACGGGTTGAGCTTGATTCTGTGTACCATCTAGCATCAAATTGATAACATATATGCCTAATTCTCCTCCGATGTTTGTTACGTTAATTGAAACCTTTACGGACTCTCCCGCTTGTGCTGTCGGAGGAGTCACCTGCAGTCCAGTTAGCTGGATCTGTGAAGAGGAAAGAGCAGGTGCGGGGAGCGAGGAAACGTAAAAGTATCCGGCCGCAGCTGATGCGACAATAACTAAATCAATGATTAGGATAATTTGTAACGTGGTAAGAGCTGACTTGGTTGACATAACCTGTTATACGACCCTTTTCCTTATATAATTATACTAAATTGTTGAATTGAGTCCTTCTAAAATAGTCTTTCTGATTGCCATTGTTAACTGCTGGGCTTGGAATTTTCGCTTTTTATATCGATTAACTTCGGAAGCGAAAGTTGTGAAGTAATCAATGACTAATCGGGTGAATTTGAATTGAGTCCATTAGTCAAAGTGTTTGAGCAGATTAAGGCAGCTTTCCATATTTTGCAAACGATTGTCAAGTATTTGGGAAAAAAAATATCCAAATGAGTAACTTTTATATACGTGTATAGCTTAAATGACCAGAAAAGAGAGTAGAGTAATAACATCCGTCAAGAACATTAATTGGTGAATGAAAACATGAGCGAGATAATACCAACTAACTCTGGAGACATCGCATGGGTAATAGTTGCAACCGCGCTAGTTATGATAATGACCCCTGCACTGGGCTTCTTTTATGGGGGCTTAGTGCGAAAGAAAAACCTCGTTTCCACAATAGTCCAATGTGTCGCAATATTCGCCGTCATAAGCATAATCTGGGCTCTATGGGGCTACAGCCTCGTCTTCGGAACCAGTTTTCACGGCATCATAGGCTTCAGCCCAGACCTGCTCGCGCTTAGCGGAGTCGATATAAACCACGTAACCCCCGTCTTGGCGCCGACCATACCTACACTGTTGTACTTTGCTTTCCAGCTAAAGTTCGCCGCCATTACTCCTGCGTTAATCATCGGTGCTTGCGCAGAAAGAATTCGGTTCCGGAGTCTACTAATCTTCATTGTTCTTTGGTCAACATTGATTTACATGCCCATTGCCCATTGGGTTTGGAATCCAGACGGCTGGCTACGCAGCTTGGGAGCCATAGACTTCGCTGGAGGCATAGTTGTTCACATTTCAGCAGGGCTCTCAGCACTAGCTGCTGCACTCGTAGTTGGCAGAAGAAAAGGATGCGCAACACCCTGGAGGGAACACATGCGAACCTTAGACAAAAGAGCGGCCGAAGAGTTCAAACCCACCAACATTCCGTATGTGCTTCTTGGAGCCGCCCTTCTATGGTTTGGATGGTTCGGTTTCAACGCGGGAAGCGCTTTGGCTGCAAACAACTTGGCTGTCAGCGCGCTAGTCACGACAAACCTGGCTGCTGCCGGAGCCGCAGTGAGTTGGATGCTCACAGACTGGGTAATCAAAGGCAAGCCCTCCGCGGTAGGAATAGCTGTTGGTGCAGTAGTTGGGTTAGTTGCCATAACTCCAGCTGCAGGCTACGTCAGCGTTAGCTCAGCGATGATTATCGGCTTGGCTGCAGGTGTAATCTCTAACCTCGTGGCGAACTGGCGAGCAGGTAGATCTAGAGTCGACGATTCGCTAGACGTTTTTGCATGTCACGGCGTCGGCGGACTGTGGGGATCTATCGCGGCAGGTCTCTTTGCCTCGGGAGCCATTAGCGCAACCGCAGGAGTTGCTGGAGTAAGCGGCTTGTTCTTTGGTAACCCTGGTCAGCTGGTTTCTCAACTCTTGGCCATTGCCGTTGTTGTGCCTTTCGCGTTCTTCGGCTCCTACCTGCTGCTCAAGTTGGTTAACTTGTTTAGCCCTCTTCGTGTGAGCCCACAAGCAGAGGATGCGGGGCTGGATCTTAGCGAACATGGTGAAGAAGCCTACCAGCTAGAATAATTCGGCGTTCAATGGAACGCCATTCCCTTTTCGTCTCACGAGTTTTGAACGGCTTTTCATTCAGCCCGGAAAAGACGGTTTAACTGCATTTCAGTGACTGTGAAATTCTAATCGACTGGCGTAATCGTTTGTTCAAGTATGTTGTTTGGATCTAGCGGATTTTGTGGCTGTTACTTGACAATCACACAACTTTAAACGCACGTTCCAGCTAAAAATTTGCGGTGCTCATTTTGGAGAAATCGATGGTACCCCGGCAAAAATTCCTTATCCTTGTGAAATTGAACCCTGCGAGAACAGAAGTATTCTATAGTTCGTTAATGAAGCTTTCTGAAAGGCCGAGCGAGGGTGTAAGGTTAAACGCTACCTACAACGTCTTCGGAGAATGGGATTACGCCGTGTGGTTTGAAGCAAACAACAACGACGACGCAGTGCACTTCGTCGCAGAAAAAATACGCGCCATTGACGGCGTTATCGAAACGGTTACGATGCCAGCAACCCCGATTAAGGAATACAATACATAAAGGGCAAAGCGACATTCATCTCTTCTTTTCGCATTTGATTATATCGTTTCGGAAAAGAAAATTAGCAGGATCTCACAATTAAGCCCACTTGGACTTGATCGGGTGGAGGAAACCTCAGGAAGAGTCAAACCATGCCTAATTTCCTGCAGCGTTCTAAAAGAGGAAATCCGGCAGCTTATTGCACGAGGAGACTTAGACGCTGACCTGGTTTTCGTTTCCAAATACTTCCACGTTGACTACTATCTTTTGGAGAAGAACCTTCGTAAAACCATCGAGCGAACCTTGCCTAAAGTTACCACGAAACCCGTTCTGGTCTACGGCGACCTTTGCCTTGGACCGAACGGCGAAATGAGGCAACTCGCCGAGGAATATGGCTTAGTCAAGGTTGACGCCTTGAACTGTGTAGACTGCCTGCTGGGAGGAAAAGGGAAAATAGAGGTTGCTGATCCCAACCATGAACTCATGTTCTTTGATCCAGGCATGATTGACTTTTTCCGCGACGCCCAGAAGAAACTTAAGAAGGAAGGTATGACTGACGATGTTCTGAAAACCATGTTCAGCGGTATCAAAGGTATCGTGCTCTTGGACACGCTTGGGAACACCGCGAAATGCAAGGAGGAAATCGAAAAACTACATGCTGGACTCGCAATTTTAGAGACCAAGGACGTTGGATTGAACCAGCTGAAACGTGTTGTTTTAGAGGCTATTCGGAAGGGACTCCGGAAACAAAGAAAACCCGGGAATGCTTGTTGATTCAGGGCTCGATAAGGATTATTATAGCTCAATCTTACTTAGTTAATAAGAATTAGTCAGACACTCACCAGTTTGCACAGACAATCCGGGTTTAAAAGCTAAATGGTCCTATATTGTAGCTCCTCTCAGATTGTTTTACATAAACAAGAACGCAACACGTTTGTATACAAACGACCTCTTGGAAAAACTTGTGCTTGCGAGAATTCGGTTGAGTTTATAACTATGCGCATCGCATTTTAGAACAACGAAGGAGCAAGGTGAGCATTTGTGCTTGATGCCGAGGCTTGGACAAATTTGGCTCTACTTTGCTCATGCTATTTTTACATCTTGATAGTAATTTTCGTCACCGGAAGAATCGGGCATTCGTTGTCCAGAAATTCTTCTCGCAAGTTCCTGCACATTATGATTGGAAATTTGCCTTTTCTTATTCCGTTCTTCTCCTACAACGAGTTTCCGCTAAACTTTCCTTTCTTCGTAGCGGCTCCATTTGTTTTAGTGACTTTTCTGGTTTCGTCTTATTCTCCGATGAAGACTTTGAGTAGGAAATTACCAGAGTTGTCTGAAGTGACTGGGGGCGGCCATCAATTGGGATTGGTGTTTTATGCTATTTCCTATACTGTTTTGGCTCTATTTTTTTCGGGGAAACCTTTTGTGATTGCCGCAGGGATCTTGCCAATGGCTTATGGTGACGCTGCAGCTTCGATAATTGGAGAAAAGTTTGGGCGACGTCAGTTCAGAATTTTTGCCAGGAAAAGCGTGGAGGGTTCAGTTGCAATGTTTGCCTTTAGTTTTGCCAGTTTAGCCATTAGCCTATTGTTCTTCTCAGCATTTTACTCCTTTTCGCTTTTAGGCTCAATTATGGCTGCTTTGGCTGTAGCTACAGTGGCAATGATTGCTGAAGCACTTACTCCACTTGGCCTAGATAATATAACCGTCCCTTTTCTTGGGGCTTTGCTTTTTCTCCTTCTAATGGGAGGGGTTTAGTTTGACTTTTGTCGTAATTGATGGGTTAGACGGTTCCGGAAAAAGCACACAGGCCAAGATTATTCTGCAATCCCTGAAGGAAAGAGGAAAGACTGTCTGCTTGCGCGTTCATCCGGAAAAGGACAACGTCTTCGGAATTAGAGCACGCCAGTTTCTGTATTCAAGAGGAAGAAGTGCGCACTTTGCTTCTGCGTTATTCTATATGTTTGATGTTATTCGTTCAATCATGCTCTATTCGTGGAGAAAGGTCGACTATGTAGTTTTCGTGAGGTACCTGATGGGGACTGCTTATTTGCCTTCGCCTTTTCACAAAATCGCTTACCATTTTTTTGCATTTGTCGTGCCAAAGTCGGAGTTTATGATTTTTCTAGATGTCAGCCCGAAAGAGGCAGCATCTCGAATTTCGCAGTCTCGTATCGAGACGGAAATGTTCGAAGACGAAGATGCCTTAAATAGAATTAGAGCTAAAGCGCTCTCTCTAGCTCTCTTGGACAAATGGATTATTGTGGATTCAAACAAACCCGCATTAGACGTAGCAGCGACAATCGCGCAACATATCAGTAGCCGCGAAATTCCATTGCCAATAGTGAAGGCGTGATATTCCCTAAAAATGCTAGGATTTTGGGGAGCGTGATGCACAAAAAGAAGGCTAAGTTTGAAGGTTGACGTCTCTGTCTTCAGGCAGCAAGCCTTTCTTGCTTATCCAGAACCACATAAAGATGCTTACTATCACAGTGGCACCAATCATCAGGATCAGATACAACAAGAGACTCTCTGGCCCGTACACCCAAACAGAATTTCCCAAGATTGTGGCGATGGTATTAGGTATTAAGAGAGCAGTACCTATTATTGTGAGGTAAGCCGCAAGCTTGGCAAATCGGTTGTTCAGAACCGTCAGTTGATTATTTGATATGGTCAACTGATTATTTGCTGTAGTTAATTGGTTATTGTATATTGCCTGAGTAGCTTCTATTCCAGAGGCTAAAACTTCGGACATGTGCTCTGACAGCCCAATCTGACTCTTGACCTGCTCCACCATCATGCTGAATAGATTTACCACTTTTTGATCGTCTGTAAGCAATTCGGCGTCGCCATACCTGATTGCTTGAAGTACATCAACGCTTTCCCAGAGGGCGTTCATGTATATGATGAGCGCGTGTTTCATTTCATATATTTTTGGACCTAACTGGGACTTGTCTGTTTGCTGATCCATTAGATCCCGGTTTAGTTCGTCTCCGAACTCTTCTATCACTCGCAGATGTCTAAAGTTGCTGTCATTGTTAGCATCAACTATTCGCGACAAAAGGATAGTAAGCTTATCTTCTGGTCTATTATCGATTGGTATTTTTTTAAGAATAGTCTCGGAGTATCTTCTTAACCGGATGAATCTCTTGTCAACCAATCTCATGTGAACGGTAAAAACCACGTTTTTTCTTATTAATACCAGCAAAGGGTAAGGTTTGACCTCGGTGCCACGTATCTGAATTGAAGGAAAACTCATCCACATCTCGTTATCGAAGTCCTGATAATTTAGCTGGTCACAAGAGGAAAGATTGGAAATAAAAGGTTCGCTAAAACCCATTTGAGCTGCTACCGTCGGAAGGTCTTTTATTGGATCATCGGTTATGTAATCTACCCAGGCTACCATCGATCGGTTTACTATCTCCAAAAACGCGGTTGGAGATTCGGCTTCCTGTTTGAATGGTTTTCCTGAACAGTCTAGGCAAATGCAAAACCAGCGTTTCTGCAGAAGTTCCAAGGGACTATTGTGGACGAGTGACGAAACGGAAAATCGAGTTTGTGAAGATGTATCAGCTGGTTCTGTCTCTTTCATTTGTCTTCTTACCTCCAAGAACATGGATTCTATCTATTGCGGCTAGCATCATTCGCAGTTGATACTAAATAGATTTTGTGGTTTGTTCCGTTTCTTTGTTCATGCTTTGATTCGATTGTTGAGAGCAGTTTTTTGGTGATACTGAAAAGAAGGCTTTTCTTTGCTAAAATTTTTGGGCTACAGTTTCACCTTAGTTCAAAGGCGACAAATATTGTTGAACAACACGAAAACTAAATGACGGTTGCTAATGCTAAATACCTTTGCTGATTAGTTTGGAGAGAATACGAACTATTATTGGCTCTCTGAAAGCAAACAAAATTGAGGTTGGAATTGGTTTTTTGGTTTTTATTCTAGCTTACTACTTTTCTGAACTGGTACAAGGTAGCGCTCAGTGTGATAACTGCGACCAGACCAATCACTCCCCAAGCTGGAAGTATCGTACCCCAATTGTAGCCGTCTATCATAAGCGTTCGGCAAGCGTCAACGGCGTAGCTTACAGGGTTGAACATTGACACGTTCGCTACCCATGGTGGCAGAAAACTTATCGGAAACAAAGCTGAGCTCAAGAACAGCAACGGAAAAGTAATGACCCCTCCTATTGCGAAAACCGTCTCCGCACTTCTCGTCTTCATGCCTAACGCCAAAGAAATTCCTGACCATGCAAGTCCAAAGAACGCGATCGTAAAAAAGATCAGCAAAATTCCAATAATTCCGGTGGTGACGCTAAAGGGAGAGTTTTCTGCCGCACCCAAGGCGTACGCAAGACCAAGAATTATAGCTGTTTGGACAAACACCCTGAAGGCGTCACTGCTTAGTCTGCCTAGCAGGATGGCGGGACGACTAACGGGTGTCACAAGCATTTTCTGCAAGAATCCCGAGTCAATGTCCGCCACTATCGAGTTTCCGGACTGCAATGCACTTCCAAAGGCATTTTGCATCAGGATTCCCGCAGCCGCATACTCTAAATAGCTTACTCCGGGTGGCAATACTCCCGGAAAACTGGAAAGCCTCGTAAGCAACTGCGTAAACAGTGCAAGGAACAAGATTGGTTGGAATAGAGAAAAGAAAAGCAGAATCGGAGTTCGAACAAGTTTTCTAATATACCTTATGAAAATGTAGCGGGTGTCAGAAAGCAAAGTCATCTCCATTTACCTCCTTCCACCAAACATGGCGCTTGGAGCCTTAACGAGTTCCTCTACACGTATTCTTCGTCCTGTATGTTTCATGAAAACATCGTCCAGTGTGGGCGAGGAAAACGTGACGGATGCCATTCTTATTTCACTGCTATCGAGTGCCCGCACAATATCCGCTATAAGTTGTCCCGCATTCTTTGCGTAAACGTTGAGACATTCCTCTGAATCTAAAATTTCAGAAACACCAATCATGCTCTTTATGATTTCTTTTGCTTTGGCTCGATCTTTGTCGCAGTTTTCAAGCGAGACACGAATGGAGTCGGCACCAATTTCATGCTTGAGCTCAGCAGAACTGCCGCTGGCAACTATTTTGCCATAGTCAATTATTGAAAGTCGCTTGCAGAGTTTGTCTGCTTCCTCCAAGTATTGGGTAGTCAGAAAAACGGTTATTCTCTCCTCTTCGTTAATTTTCTGGAGGTAAGTCCAAACTGTTGCACGTGACTGTGGATCCAAACCCGTTGTTGGTTCATCGAGAAAAAGCAATTTGGGCTTGTGAATGAGGGCGGTTGCAAGATCTAATCTTTTTTTCATGCCACCTGAATAGTTTTTTGCTCGTTTTTTGGCCACAGACTCAAGCTCGACAAGTTTCAAAAGTTCATCTACACGTTTTTTAATTTCGTCATTTTTCATTTGGTGAAAGTGACCTTGAAGTTCAAGGTTTTCTCTGCCTGTGAGGTCGCCATCAACTGCAGTTTCTTGGCTTTGGACACCAATGATTTTGCGGATGGAAGCTGCGTCGTTGGCAACGTCGTAGCCTGCGACGATGGCTTCGCCACTGGTTTTGCGAAGTAGAGTAGTCAGGATTTTGATGGTGGTGCTTTTGCCGGCGCCGTTTGGTCCTAGGAACCCGAAAAATTCGCCGTCTTGGACGTTGAAAGTGATGTTGTCGACTGCTTTGGTGCCGTCGGCGTAAACTAGAACAAGATTTTTGACGTCAATAATGTTAGACATTGCAGATTCCAAAAAGTACGTTTTCCTGTTTTAGTTGTGGGTTGGCGTCATTTAAAAAGCTTTAGAGGCAAACCACAAGTTGCTTGAGAGCTTCAAGTATCTACATTATTGGCTCATAATTTGTTTCATTCCAAAGCCATAATTTCTTATGGTGAACTCTGGTTGCTGAAATATGTGATCATCCATCTATCTTGACGTTTTTCAATATGTGCAAGAATTGTTTGGCCTGGCTGCGTTGAAATGAGTTGGTTCCATTGAGAAGCTGAAAGGTCACTTGGGATCGCTTCTATCCAGGGGAAGGTCTCGTTATTTAACTGTAGAACCAGGTGTGTCGAGCCATCCTGTACGTAGTCAAAACGGTTGAGTACTGAGGAGCTGACTTCAACGTAGCTCGTGGCGTTGCCGCCAAATAATCCAATGTACTGAATTCTTGTCTGCCTAACGAGCTGTTCGCTCGTTATTCCTTCCTGATTTATCGTTAAAGATATCTTGTTTGTATCTTGAGCATCGACGATTGCGAAGCCCGCGAGATAAACCGTTTCGTCGAGCTCGCCACTGTCCTCATACCAGTAAATGGGCACATACCACGCAAGGCGAGAAGTTCCTTGAGATGTTTCAACGCCGTAAAGCAGAGGCATCATAGCGTAATAGCTACCGGTAGCTGGCTTTGGCAGTCTCCCTTCAACCAAGTCCTCAGCAGTCATTCCGGAAATGTAGTTTGAACTCTTAAAGTCGTAGAAGAGCACACCCTCACGTGTTGCCTTAAAAACCCCGGAAAGAGACCGCTGATTCTCAACTGGATTCACACACACCAACGCGACAACATCGCTTGTTTCAGGGTCAACTACGTAGCGCGTGTCTTCAGTCATTTGAAAACGTTCCCGACTTGGAGCAACTATCCACAAGAAACCGCCTGCAAAATAATCAAATCCTGCCCCTCGCCTAAACCCGCCCATCTCATTTATCATATTTTCCATCCAGTCTTCATCGTAGACCTGTGTCATCCAACTTGGAATGTTGCTTGCACTACTTGGCTCATACTGCAGAGCCCCTTGGGCATCATAAGCTAATGGAGTTTCATATCTCCTAACAAAATCAAACCCCAAATTATATCGGGTTATAACATAGACCAAATTGTTAGTGTCTAGGTCCCAAGTTGGGTAAGCAACACCGTAGGTCTTGGTCATATCGTCAACGTAGTTGCGGAAGGGGATATTTCGATCCCACCATAATCCTTCGCCAACATTAAATTCTGTGTGCAGAATCTTCGGAGTGGCAGTGGGATCGGTTGCATCCACCAACACGAAACCTTTGATGTAGTTTTCTGCGATGACGTTTGTTGAAGCAATCGTCGCAACCCAAACTAAGCCGCCTTCAGGAGACTTGGTAACGTGGCAGTCTAAGATCTGAGTGTTGCTTCCAAACTCAGACATATGGCGTCTTGCAATCGAGAAGGCAAGCTCCTGAGTTACCAGTCGCACCATGCTGTCGGGGATTGTGCCGTTAAACGGCAAACCTGAACCTTGCTGAATAAAACCATTAAAATAGCGGGCATTCGACACCCGTTGAACTTCTCCAAAAACAGCCACCCCAAAAATCGAAATCAAAAAAACCCCTACCATAGCAGCTGCCAAAATGGTTCGTTTTCGACTAAGGTTAAACTGGACCTTGGGAATTTGGCCTGTGCGATAATTCATATCTAGATTGCCAAACTTGAATTTCTGTTCTGAAACAAAATACTCAGCGAGCGCCACAAAGAACCTGGAGAAAATGAGAAAGTACACAAATGAACTAAGCGGGGTCAGCGCAAGAACATTGAACCCAAAAAGGACAAGCCCTATTGCAAGAGATATTAGTCGACGTTTCGAGGTTACTCTAAATCTTGCTGGAGGTATTGGAATGTACCAAATCAGCGCCCAGATGGCAAGGAAAACCAGCAAATTCACAGTGCGTTGTCTCCCGTTTCGAATACTACATTCTATGTATTTAAGAATAACTAAGATTTTCAATGCTTCCTCAGAATTTTGAGGAGGGGACCCGGTTAAGGCTTGCTTGAATGCTTTAATGGAATCAAAAAATACTTAGCGTTTTCGCCCTGAATTTTCTCATGGGCGCGCTAGTAATTGAAGACCGCAAAAGTGTTTTATTTGATCCAATCAACCTTAACTTATTATAACAAAAATACTATAGAATGGGATTTGAGGCGTGTCGAACGATGGGCGAAGAAATACAAGGCCCGAAGAAGGATATGCAATCGAAAAGGTACGAGGTTTATGTGGATGACAATTTCCATTTTATGGATGAAAGTGAGCGATATAGGCTTGGATCATTCGAAACCTGTGAAGAAGCTGTTGCAGTTTGCATGAAAATCGTTGATGAATTTCTTGAAATAGGATACAAGAAAGGAATGAGCTTCAATGAGTTGTATGGGGGATATACTGGGTTTGGGGAAGATCCTTTTATCATTTCTGACGACAAAACTTGTTTTTTCTCTGCTTGGGACTATGCGAAAAAACGCTGTATAGAGCTTTGCAGTGAAAAAGAATAGATAATCTGAAGAAAGAAACGTGCGCCTGCCGCCGCTTGGTGGACAAGTAACTTTGGGTTGACAGACCATAGCGTACATCAAAAAGATTTACTGGGAAAATGGCGCCGGGAGGGGGATTTGAACCCCCGCGGCCCCGAGAGGCCACAAGCTGCTTGGTGTCCGCATAAGGCGGTGCATCTCCAGGCTTGCTCCCTGCCTGGCTAGGAGACCCCGGCAAAGCTTTTTCTGGTAACTCATGCATAAGCGGTTTTATTATAGTTTCGCAGCACGCTTAAACCTTTACAGCAAAAACTTGTGTTCGAGAGTTGAGTGGGTCTTATAAATTGGGAAAGCCAATTCCTTACCGAGGAAAAAACTTGAAATCTGTGAAGCATAATCGGATTTGGCTAGATGAGCTGAGCACCGTTGAAGCTAAGGCAGCCGCTGAGGCGGGAACTGTCGTGGTTTTTCCTGTTGGCAGCGTTGAGGAGCATGGTGGGCATCTGCCCCTCTGCACGGACAGTATTCAATCCGAATACGTGGCGGTCGAGGTGGCTAAAAAAACTGGGTGCCTTGTAGCTCCTCCGTTTAGACATGGAATATGCAATGCGGGACACAATTTCCCAGGCACCATCTCGCTAGAGTTTGAGACTCTACGCGCCGTCGCCAGAGATGTCCTTTCGGAGTTGGTGCGTAATGGTTTTCATAGAATAATTGTGCTGACGGGACACGCTGGCTCTTCTCATATGACAGCGCTCAAACTGGCAGCCCAAGAACTCGTTCAGAGAAAACAGGAGCCTTTGCTAAGAAAAACGAGGATTATGGTACTGTCGGACTACGACTTCGCATATGAAGTGAAAGAGGAGTTCGGCTTTCCTAAAGACGACGGGCACGCAGGCGCAATCGAAACAAGCCGACTCATGGCGATAAAACCCGGGTTAGTGAAAGGCAAGGGCACGAAGAGTTCTCCAAAGATGCCAAGGTTCGAGGTCGTAGCGGATCCTGAAAGATTTTTCCCCAGCGGCGTCATGGGCAACCCCACTTTGGCGAGCGCCGAAAAGGGCAAACGCATAAACGAATACATCGTGACTCACGTTGCTGAATTAGTCGAAGACCTGATGCATTCTTAAGAGCTTCAAAAAAGTAGCTTAAAGGCTTACTGCGAACCTAGACAATTCACTTCTTTTTTTCCGCTTTCAACACGCGGTAGCCGCTCTCAATTGCAAGAACGCTGCAATTGCCGAATGCATCTGTGAAAACCTGGGGAAGGGTCTTCTTGCCAATTTTGCTGCGGATCACCATCTGGAAGCTGCCACCATCCTCCATAATGGCTGGGGCGCCTCGGACAAGTGCTTCCACAGTTTCCATACCTGCGCTTACAGGCGGGTTCGACAGAACCGTATCGAAGCATAAGCCTGATACTGGGTCGTAGAGGCTGCCATGCCTCGTTTCAACGTTGCGGGCGCGGTTCTTTTCTGCGTTCTGCCTTGCTAAGAGGACAGCTCGCCTGTTCACGTCGGTGAGTACAACGCGGAGTTCCGGGTTAATTTTAGCTGCTGCTATTCCGACTGCCCCATATCCGCAGCCCACATCAAGTACGCATCCGTGTTGGGGAAGAACCATGTTTTCGATGAGTATTCGAGTGCCTAAATCAACGCGTTTAACGCTGAAGACGCTAGATGCAGTTAGAAACTCGAATTGTAGTCCGCAAAGACACGTACGGACTAGGCCAAATTTAGCTTGGCTTTTGGGAGTTTCCGAAAAATAGTGTTCCTTAGGGACTACGGATTTACTTGGCATGTTTCTTTGCACTGCCGGTTTTCCACGTTTTCGCGTAGGTACCTCTTTCCATGAGGACGCGTTCTAGCGTAGCGACCGTGCCGTGGTTAGCATTAACGATTTCGAATGTGCCCAGCTCGGCTTTTGCAAGTGCCACCGCTTCCCCTTTCAGCGTGAAAACCGCCACAAGGGCGCCTTTGGCTATATCACTTTCCACCTGAAGAACGCCTGGGGCGGTGAGGTTTGCTCCATGGCAGAGTGCGTCGACGGCTGAGTCGCGGACTACTATTTTCGGAATCAACTCCAGGGCGGTTTCCATTGGTTGAATGATTCGTCGTAGAATCTGTGGATCCTTCTTTGTTTGCCATTCCTCGAATTGGTACGCTACATCGTGCAGAGTGACAAATGTTTCACTGGTTTCGCTGAAGGGTCCTGAACGGGTTCTTCTGAGTTCCTGCATGTGGGCACCAACGCCTAAGATTTCTCCCACGTCATAGCAGAGCTTGCGGATGTATGTACCTCCTTCGCACGCTACTCGGAAAAGCACGTTTCGACCGTTCAACTCTATAAATTCGTTGTAATAAATGCGTCTAGTACGTATCTGCCTTTTAACTGAGCTGCGCAGAGGAGGGCGTTGATAGATTTCATCCTCGAACTCGCTTAGAATCTTGCGGACCGCGCTTTCGGGCGCATCTCCGTGGAGCTTCATGACGCCGATGTACTCTTTACCGCTATATAGTAGGGCTTGCACGATTTTTGTGGAATCCTCCAAAGTAATCGGCAGCACGCCCGTCACCTTTGGGTCTAAGGTACCGCCGTGACCGATAACGTCCACTTTCAGGATTCTCTTGGTCCAAGCTGCGACTTCATGACTGGTTGGACCTGCTGGTTTATCCAAGTTGATTAAGCCATAACGGATATACTGTTCCCATGGTCTTTCCAGAGGTTTATGTCCATACTTCGGGTCTGTATGGTCCTCGTTTTTAACGTGCATTTCGCGTTTGATTTCCCATGGCGGCGTGGTTCTTGGCATATGCTAGACTATTCTCCTTTTGAACGTAGAAAAAGAATGCAGGGGGAAGTATAAGAGTATATTTTACTTAGGTGTAGTCTGCGCTCACGCCTGCTTCATTTCTTCGAGTTTGCCGGCGGTTGTCAAGGCTGAGGTGACATCGTCGTCTGATGCTCCCCGTTTGAGGTCAATTCTGCCTTCGAGTGGCATGATATGGTTTAGGTTGACGCGTTTGCGTTTTACGCCTGTGACTGTTTTTGGTCCGGTTATGAGCGCGAAGCTTTTGTCCATTACGTCTACAATGACGCATTTTTTGCCGTTTTCGCGACCGGCTGTTTTCATGCATATTCTGCCGACTTCTACTGCGGGCATCCCTATAATCTCCTTATAAATCATTTAATACAGAATCTCCAGCGATATTTAAGCTTGACACAGGAAGACTCTCGAGAGTTGTGGGATCAAAGCGCAGCTTATTTTGGAATCAGCCGCGGCACCAAAAACCATAAGAACGCTAAGAGCATGAGGGATGTTTATTGAGCATGATGGCTCAGGTAAGCTTCGTTCCTATCCTCGTTGGGAGAATCTGAAGGTGTCGAATGGCGGCAGCGCTCAAATTGACGGTACAACGCTTAGGGTTTACGTTTACGTCGTGAAGGAAGACCGGCCCTTAGGCCCAAGAGACGTGATGCGGGGTTTGCAGCTGAGCAGCCCAAGCGTGGCTTACCGGCACCTGCAAAAACTCGAATCCGCAGGATTCCTAAAGAAGGACGAGCACGGCGAATACGTCGCTCAACGAAAGATGGGGCTGGGTGGGTTTCACTGGGTTGGCAAAAGTTTTCTACCACGAACGATGTTCTATTTCTTCTTCTTTCTTGCATTGTTCACCACTGAAGCCGCGATATTAGCCATTCATTGGCAATACGAGACCTACGAACAGTTTGTTTTCTTCGCGTTAGGGCTAACAATAACTGGAATCGCTATGGCGTTTTTCCTAATAGAGGGTATGAAGGCCCTAAGAAAGCTCAATACAAAAGATGCAAGCTAAACTTCTCTATTTAAAATAACGCATTTCCAACAAGAGAAATATCAATTGTTTTGCATTAGAAAAACCAAGTCTAAGTCGCATGAAGCAGTGCTTGAACAGCGATTTCCGATAGCAACGTTACATATGCAGCATCCAGCCCCCTGCAAATGCTGGGACTGAAAATGAGGCGTGTAATCACTCGGAGTAGCCAATATCCGAAGTAGATTAACTTTAAAAGGAAAAGGTGACAAGAAAGGTTTGAGGGAAATTTTGCCAACAAGCGCAGGAATCGCGAAGAAATACAAGAGTCGTGCGGTTAAGTTCTGCCCACGATGCGGTTCAACCGACGTTTTCTGGGCACAAGGCTTACCCCAGCTTTGGTCTATTTGGCAATGCCACAATTGCGGGTATCAAGGACCAGTAATTCTGGAAGATGGAAAGACAGCAGAAAAGATTCAAGAAAAATGGAGAAAACAGAGGCGCCCATCGAATCCATAGCGGATTGATGGGGTGAATCGTCTCTCAGTCTAGATTTATTTGCTGGATTTTGCGAGGTACTTAAGGTGGAATGGTTTAACGAGCACTCCAGGCTTAAGGTCTGCTTGGAAACTCTCTGTTTCAACTATGATGTCTGAAAGCTCTGACTCTTGATTTCGCAGAAACTCCGCGAAGCTAGTATAGTTTTCATGCAGCGAAACGCAGATTGCGTCCCAGCCCATTCCCTGTCCTGACAATACGGTAACGACGTTTGGCTGCTTCAAGTAGTATTCTTTGAGTTTGTTGAAAGTCCCTTCTTTTTCCGCACCTTTTGTGTGATTGAGTTTCGTTCTCATGAAGGTAAAAGCCGCGATTTCAAACCCTATTTGCCCGAATTTAGGAATAACCGTGTATCCTTCGATTGTGCTATCCTCGAGCATTGCCCGTCTTCGGGTAACTGTAGGCTGAGAAATGCCTAGGGCTTTAGCCAATTGCCTATCGCTTCGATGAGAATCCTTCATGAGTTCAAAAAGCAGCTGATAATCCAATGGTTTGAGTTCTTTCATTTTAGTACCCCTGATTCAGTTTTGTTGAGTTCTTATATGCAATTTAATATTTCCTATATAAACATCATGTTTGCGTACACGAATCTGCTCCTTAATTAAATCCAGAACCCACAAATTGGTAATGTGCAAGACAGAAAACCTAAAGAACAAACAGCTTTCTACATCCACAAGAAACCACGCAATTGATGACCCTTAAACCACTAAAAGAAGTTGGTGAGGAAGCCACTTACAACAAGACTATTCGTCCTCGTTTATGCATAGGAATTTCTTGATGGTTCGCATAATTTCCTGCAAAGCTTTCTCAGTCAACGGGGGATCATAAAGAATTCGAAGAACATCCCAACCCTGCATTTCTAGAAGTTCATCAATCTCTTCGTCTCGTTGCTGCGCCTTGTCCTTCACGTGCACTTGGACACCATCCAGATACACGATTTTTCGTTTGCTAAGCCAGCAGAAATCTGGAATAGTTGATTTCAAAACAATAGGCTGTTGAGTTACCATACCGCATGTCAACCCCTCAGCGCTTAACGCTTTGAAGATCTCTATCTCAGCGTTGCTAACTTTTGGGTGCATGCGATTCTTATAGCTCATTTCAATAGCCTCAAGTTGGCTGTAATGTATAGGTACTCCTTTAAGAATCTTCAATACTTCCCGGCGCGTTTCGCTGGATCCCTATTTGTTTGAAAAGACGGAATTGGCATGCAGTATTCTTTCATTTAACCACTTGTGGTTACAAAAGTTTATATCGGAAAAAATTTTTTGGAAAATTGGCGACAGCAAATGGCAGAATCCAACAAGTGCTTTTCTTGGAATACAGCTGAATATTATCAGAATTCATCCAACCCATTCGAAATGGCAAAAAACCTCATTCCAAAACTTGAGCTGACAGGAAAAGAATCAGTTCTCGATATTGGCTGCTGCGACGGCAAAGTCACTCACCTCTTGTCTACCTACCTTCCGCAGGGACGCGCAGTTGGCGTTGACAGCTCAGAAGAAATGATCGCTTTGGCGCGCAAAAACTTCCCGCATTGCCATAACCCAAACCTAACTTTTCTCAAAATGGACCCTAGGAACCTGACGTTTCTGCAGGAATTTGACGTCGCTTTTTCGAATGGAGCGTTGCACTGGATCATAGATCATCAAACGGTTCTCGCTTGTGTGCATGATAGCCTTGACAAAGGCGGCAGGCTGCTGTTTCAAATGGCTGGGAAGGGCAACGCCCAAGACATAATATCGGTCATTGAAGAACTTATCAGCGAGGAAGACTGCAAACCATACTTCAAAAACTTTACGTTCCCATATGGGTTCTACACACCTGAACAGTATCAAGTTTGGCTCGAAGAAGCTGGTTTCACAGTAAAACGCGTCGACTTGTCTCCAAAGGAAATGAAACTGCCGGGAAAAGAAGGCTTGGTGGGTTGGATCAAGTCGGTATGGGTGCCATTTACAGAGCGCGTCCCCGCAAACCTCGAGGATTTGTTCGTTAACGAAATCGCAGAAAGGTACATAGCAGCCTATCCGTTGGATGAAACAGGCGTTGTCCGCATCAAGATGATGCTGCTTGAAGTTCAAGCAACCAAAGCCTAAAGCGAACTCATCACTATTTCAATTGGATAAAACGTTTCAGGATTTCTGCATTTCTCACTTCAGGGTGAAACAAGACGCCATAGATGGCTTTCTGTTTGTACTTAAACGCTTGCAAACAACGTTCCGATTCGGCTAGCACCTCAAACTCGTCGGAAGATTCAACGCAGTAGTTATGGAGCGAATATGCACCAAACTTTCCAGAGAACAGGGGATTCGCGCTCAACGTTGTTATCTGGGTCATCCCAATTTCTAAGCTACGCGTCAAAACTAGTCCGAAAACCACCCCTATGGTTTGCATGCCAGCGCAAATTCCCAGAACTGGTCTGTCGACATTCTTTAACCAGCCAAATCTCTCAGGCAGCTCCAAAGTTGCAGTGTCCTTCAGTGGGGTGCCCGAAAGGATAACTCTGCTGCAACCGCAGATGTCTGCCAGATCCACCTCGGAATAGTGCTTCACCCTGCAATCTTCAAATTCTTGAGCGATTGAAACAATTGGTAAGATAAACTCAAAGTACGCCAGCGAGTCTTTCTTGCAATTCATGTCCACGATCAGAATCATTTCTGCACCAAGCTTGCTTGTTTAATTTTGAAAACCCCCGAGTTACCGCGTGCTTCCAACGAGTAATCGAGGATTTCGACTCTTTGTGTAAAATTGGGTGCATCTAGGACGGTGGTTTCTATTTCTCCGCCTTCCCCGGAGGGACTAATGCTGAACTCCCGTTGTAGAGTGAGGAGTTTATTCACGATTTGGCTGTCTATTTCTCTTCCTAGCCATGTCTCATCCAAGGGGTAAGCGAAGACGCCTGAGATAATAACTTTGAAACGTTTTTCAATCAACTCCTCGAGCAGAGCCTTCTGGTCTTTTTTCCAAAGCGGGTTGAAACACCAAAGGTCAAGGTTTTGACATATCCGCTGGACACGTTCTGTTTGGTAAACGGATTCAACCGCCCCTGTGACAACACCTTCTATGCCAAACTGTTCTCGCGCCTCGAAGATTGCCTGCTCCAGATCAGCGAGTTCCTCCTCCTTTTTTCCCTCAGTTACCTTGACAACGAGCGGTAAGTTCAATGCTTGGGCTTGAAGAGTCGTCAAGTGGATGTTGGGTGTATGGAACATATAGCTCTCTGGATTCTTGGAGCGCAGCGTGATTAAGCAAGCTACCTCTTCTCTCTCCGCCGTCATGTGTAAGGCAAGCGTAGAATCCTTGCCACCTGAAAACAGCACCCCTAGCTTCATAATGAGTTGTCTATGCGGAAGAGCTGCTTATATACAATCTTGGCTGTATTTTTCTTTCGACCGCTATAATATGTTGCTTTCTGCCCTAAAGATATTGCAGGCGAAGTTTGAATTCAGCATATGGTCAAATTCAAGCTATTACTCAAAAACGCGAGGAAGAAACAAATGGGAGGGATCTCCAGCTTGCTGCTAAGCGTACTACTTTCGAAGCCAGTCTGCAAGAAGTACCTGATTAGTGTTTCCGGTCTTTTGAAGGGTTACGACGCCTCGGCTAGATAGCCTTGCTAGTATTCTGTGGGTCTGCAATCTGCTAAGTCCAGTTTCGGCGCGAATGTATTTTTGCAGATAACAGCCATCATGAGCGGTCAAGACTTCTAGAACGATGCGTTCGTCAGCCGTAAGAGTCTTTGCTACCGAATCGTAAGCGCCCCTTACTGGCTGGTTGGACGCCAATTTGGCATTTTCAACTGTTGCCATCTTCGTCAACAAAGGCGTGCTAAACTTAATTTCTGGGAAACCAAGGAAATATGACAAGCCTCCTACGCCAACAATGGCGACACAAATCAGCACTATGAAACCCACGCCTAAAATTGGCCACGCAGAATTCTGTGATGCGACGGTTTGCACGCCTGTATAACCGCTCATCATGCTTCCCCACATGTTGCTCATCCAGTTTGACTGGTTATTTTCCGCAGAACCGACTGGTGATGTGAAGATGAAGTACCCAGCAGCTACTAAGACAGCTAAGGACGCCAACGCAACAATCATTAGAGCCAAAAAGACATTGACTTTCCTCATATTTTCACTGACAAAAACTGCGTTTTACAGCGGTTTAAACTTAACTCGTCAAACAAGATTTTTTTCCATCGAAAACAAGCAGTTTTCCTACCGAAAAATTTCTAAGGCGAGGGCTGTTTCCCCTAGTCCCGCCTTTTGTCTGCATCCAAATACCTTAGGATATCATGTTCTGACGTCGCAGACGTTCTCGATTTTTCTTAGAATTTCTAGTGTTTTAGGCTGGACCTTCTTATGAATCACGTACACCGAAATCGCGTAGCCCGTTCTTCCGATTTGACGTGAATAGTTCGCTCTGATGTTGATGTCGGCTTCTGCCAAGACCTTGTCGATGTTAGCGAAGACTCCTGGAACGTCTTTGTGGTGGATGAACAAGGTGTAAACTGGTTTCTCTTCCAGCTCGATGCTTTCGCCCGCGTTCAAAGCGTTTGTGAAGTCGCCGCTTAACAGGAAGCCTGATACTACCTTGGCCATCTCTATCGCGGTTTCACGTTGAGCCTCTTCTGTTGATGCACCCAAATGGGAGCTGAGAACGACGTTATCTAGCTCTGTAAAAGGGCTTTTAAATTCAGTGCCTTCCCTTTTTGGTTCCTCGACGTAAACATCCAGTGCTGCGCCACCAATTTTCTTTTCCTTGAGGGCTTTGTAGAGCGCTTTTTCGTCGACGTTGGCTCCTCGTGAGGTGTTAATGACGTAGGCGGTAGGCTTCATGATAGCGAGGTCCTTTTCCCCTATTATGGTTGCTTTGCCGCCCGTGTGAATAGTTATGTAGTCTGCTTTAGCGAGAACTTCCTCTTTTGACACGTACCTGACTTTTGAATCTGCACATTGGCAGATGTCGTAGCCTATCACGTCCATGTCAAAACCATGATGGGCCAACTCTGCTACGCGTTGACCGATTTTGCCGCAGCCCAGTATTCCAAGTGTCTTGCCGACGAGTTCTGTGCCTTTGAGTGTCTCCTTAGACCAGACTTTGTTTTTAAGGGCCAAGTGAGCCTGTGGAACATGCCTTGACACGTTAAGCATCAGGGAAAGAGTGAGTTCAGCCACAGCGTTAGTGTTGCCTGAAGGCGCCGATTTAACCACGATCCCAAATTCAGATGCTGCTTCAATGTCTATGTTGTCGTATCCGACACCTGCGCGTCCCACAGTTTTGAGTTTGCCCTTTGCACCTGCTTGGAGGATTTCTCTGGTCACTTTGGTGGCGCTCCGCACGACTAGCGCGTCGAACTCTGCGATTTCGGCGACCAATGCCTTCTGGTCACGTTTTTTGGTGTCAGTTTCTATTCCGGCTTGCTTGAAAATCTGCAGACCTTCTTTTTCTAACCCGTCGTTGAGTAATACCTTCACTTTCATTTGGCTCCTTCGAAGTGGTATTGCCCCTCTAGAATTTAAGTACATTACGAAGCGAATTATAAAAGCAATCTGTAAATCCGCTAGAATTTAGTGCCCTATTTCTCTATTATTTGTGATGGTTTTTTAGGTTGAGGGGGCTTTGTTTTTGCAGTCCTAGTTGCTGCAATATTATAGATTGCTTCTTGTTGGCAGTAGGGGCAACGTAGTCGGCGGTTGTTTCCGTATCGCAACGAAGTGTAGGTAGCTCCGGGGATCCAGTGGTAATTGAACTGTTTCTTGCATCTAAGGCATGTGAGCCGCGACGTGTAATGCGGTCCGTACCGCGGAAGCAGAATAAAAAGGACTGTGCCTAGCACCACGATGACCGGCACGGCGATCAACAGAATGTCAACCATTTTTCGTCAAAATCCAGAAAGATGCGGTAAACATATTAACTTTTGGTCCAAGACTTGGAGAAAGTGTAAAAGGCTGTAAGTTTAACCGTTTGCGTTTATAGTTTCTTGATATGAGCTAAGGCGTCTTCAGCGCTTTGGAAACCAAACTTGACGGTGCCGAACTCTTTCCTGAGTGCAACGACGTCTTTTTGAACTTCAGCAGGTTTGCGTTTTGCCTTTATTACATCGAGCATAAGGTCGCAGAGATGTTTGACGTCGCCTTCTCGAAAACCTCGGCGAGTAATATCCTGGAAGCCGACGCGGAGTCCAGATGGATCAGCTTTCGTGCTCTGATCATCGTATGGTAGCAGGTTCTTGTTTAGTATTATGTTTGCATCTTCGAGGTCTTGGGCAATCTTGTTGCCTCCGCCAAAAGCACGAATGTCTACGGCTATTTGGTGGCTGCGGGTGAATCCTTTGTGTTCGCAGAGGACTTTCACGCCGTTCTCGTATAAGTGCTGGCCCGCGGTCTGTGCGTTCTTCACGATTTGCCTGGCAAGTTCGTTGCCGAAAAGCTTCATCTCTAAAGCGGCTATCCCCAAAGCTGGGAGTCTCCCTAAGTGAGTGCTGGAAGCGCTAAGCGGGAAGATGGCATACTGGATTTTTTTAACCGCTTTCTCCATCCGCGCGTCTTTGGGGTTGCCCATGACAACGCCGCCCTGCGGGCCAGGGAATGTTTTGTGGGTGGATGAGGTGATGAAGTCTGCGCCTTCAATGAGTGGATCTTGGAAAACTCCACCCGCTACTAATCCAAGAACGTGTGAGGCGTCGTAAGCCACGAATGCACCGACTTCGTCGCAGACCTCTTTCAGCTCCTTTATTGGGTGTGGGAACAGGAATAGGCTGCCGCCGAAGGTAACTATGCCGGGCTTCGCGGCGCGGATAACGTCGGCTGACCTATCGGGGTCGATATTCATTTCGTCAATGTTGTAGACGTGGTTAATGTCTTCTATACCTAGAACCGCACCTGCAAGGCCTGTATAATCGTGGCTGATGTGAGCACCACAACTCAGAGGCGTGACTACCATCTTGTGGTTCTTCGAAGCTAAACTCAGACCCTTGAAGGTTGCAAGGTTGGCATGTGTGCCCGAGACCAAACGTGTATCTGCCCAGCTGCATTTGAAAAGGCTCTTCATGAGGTCGGTTGTGTAGTCCTCGATGGGCGACATGTACTTTTGACCTTGGTAGTAGCGTTTCTTGACATGACCTTGTGTATCGTTTTCACCTTCCGCGTACCTACCTTCCAGGTCTGAGGCGTACGCCTGCATTTCTTTGACCGCGGGCGATTTGATACCTTCACTGGCAATCATGTTAATGCATTCTTGGTCGCGGTAACATTCATGGTTACGAGTGGCTTCTGTAAGTTTGAGAACGAGGCTGTAGAAGTTTTCCATATATATTCGTCCTCTGGTGGTTATCAACCGAGAATATCTTTGTTGTATTTAGCCCTTACTGGAATCCTAAAGTCTTCTTCTGAATGAGTTTCTCTTGGGTTGTATTCTGACTGGTTCATGCAAAACGATAAAATACATTCCAGTTCTTCATGATCTAATAGATTTGAATGAAAGACCGATGGAGCAAGCCGTATCACGTCGTTTTGGAAGTAGAAAATAGGCTCTGTGCGATTGTTAGGCGACTTTCGCCCCTGGGGCTTAAACATTTGAAAGTTGTAGACATACGTAGTTCTAGCCCACACTCTGTCAAGCACCTAATAGAGTTGGATCCATCTGAAGTTAGACAAATTAGAAACCCGCCAGCTGAACTTAGAGCCATTTTCGCGCAAGGCAAAGGCGAGGGCAAGTCGTCCATCTGGCTGGAAAGCGAAGGTTGTGGTGTGTGCAATACTATCCTATCTTGTGACGCTTTCCTGGTATCTGGAAAGAGCGTTGAGGGCTACACGATTATGTACAGTTTCATGGTGCCCAGCTTTGAAGCTTTCCAAAGAATAGTCTCGGCGATGGAGTCTGCTTGTCTAAAAGTCAAAGTCCTAAAGATGGGCAAATTCGAGCCAAAACCTGGTGTTTTGACTGAGAAGCAGGAACGCATCTTTTGGCTTGCGTTAAAAGGCGGCTTCTTCGATTATCCGCGCAAGATCGACACGGTTGAGTTGGCTGCAAAGCTTGAGATAAGCCCCTCTACGCTATCGGAGATTACTCGCAGGGGCATGCGTCGTCTACTAGAGAGCTACTTCAAGAATGAAGCATAGCCAGCGTTCAGAAGGATCGAGGGCAAAAGCAATAAATTGAACGTATTTCCACTATTTCTTTGGCATATAGCATGAGAATGCCTTTTCTGTGATCCCTTATATGTTAGGGACAAATGCTATTTGCCCCAAAAAGGACCATTGTATAGGTGAAAACGTATGACTCAAACCGAAAAAGAAATGTTCTGTTGGCAATGCGAACAAACCGCTCAAGGAACAGGTTGCACAACCTTTGGCGTCTGCGGGAAATCTCCTGAGGCAGCAAATCTTCAAGACCTTCTTATTTACGTCTTAAGGGGTCTGTCGGAAGTTGCGCTGGAAGCTCGAAAGGTCGGCATTAGAGACGAGAAGATTGACCTGTTCATCAGCGAGGCCGCTTTCGTCACACTAACCAACGTAAACTTCGACCCCAACAATATTACAGACTATCTTCAGTGGACCATCGAAGCCCGAGAAACACTCAAAAAGAAGGTTACAGCTGCAGGAGGAAAAAGAGAATTTTCTTTTGCGGCAAATTTGGCGTTGGAGAATTCCTTGGAGGGCATGGTTAGGCAGGGCAAGCAGCATGGCGTTCAAGCTGATTCATCAGTCAATGCGGATCTGCTGGGTTTACAGTGGCTACTGACTTACGGAATAAAAGGCGTCGCAGCGTACTCTTACCACGCATACCGTTTAGGTAAGAAAGACGACCGCATATTCGAATTCATCGAACAGGGTTTAGTATCTACGATAGATAAGTCACTAGGCGTAAACGACTTCGTCAAGTTGGCAATGAAATGCGGCGAAATCAACATACGTGCGATGGAGCTTTTAGATGCCGGGAACACCGAAACATACGGCCACCCAGTCCCGACGAAAGTTCCGCTCGGCCATAGGAAGGGCAAAGCTATCCTCGTCTCGGGGCACGACCTGAAAGACTTAGAGGCGGTCTTAAAGCAAACACAGGGTAAAGACATCACAGTCTACACACACGGTGAGATGCTACCTGCACATGGCTATCCTAAACTGAAAAAATACCCGCAGTTTTACGGTCACTATGGTACAGCGTGGCAGAACCAGCAACCCGAGTTCGCCAAGTTCCCCGGAGCCATCCTTATGACTACCAACTGCATCCAGAAACCGGTGAGTCAGTACATTGGCAACATCTTTACATCAGGTCCAGTTGGCTGGCCGGGAGTTAAACACATACGCGGTGAAGACTTCGCTGTAGTGATAGAAAAGGCATTGACGATGCCTGGCTTTACCGAAGATAAGGAAGGCAAAACCGTTACAGTCGGCTTCGCGAGAAACGCCGTTCTAAATGTGGCTGACAAGGTCATCGAAGCGGTAAAAAACGGGCAGATCAGGCATTTCTTCCTAGTTGGAGGTTGCGACGGGGCCAAACCTGGTCGCAGCTACTACACAGAATTTGTCGAGAAAGCGCCCAAAGACACAGTTGTGCTCACATTGGCGTGTGGGAAATTCCGCTTCTTTGACAAAGACTTAGGCAGCATCGGTGGAATTCCAAGATTGTTGGACATCGGCCAATGCAACGACGCCTACTCTGCGGTAGTTATCGCGCAGGCGTTGGCGAAGGGATTCGGTGTCGGCTTAAATGAGTTGCCGTTGTCGATGATTCTGTCGTGGTACGAACAGAAAGCTGTTGCTATACTGTTGTCATTGCTGTACTTAGGAGTCAGAAACATACGTTTGGGACCCAGCTTGCCAGCATATATCACGCCAAACGTGCTGAAAGTGCTCGTTGACAACTTTAACATAATGCCAATAAGAACCGTCGACGAAGACCTCAAAGCCATCCTAGGTTAGGAGCAAAAGAGAGGTCTTACTCTCCTCTTTTCATCTTCCGAGTCCCCTAAATTGGTGAGATTTCCAATCCAGGGATTTTCTTTCGTTCATAAATGATGTCGGCGGCCTTAGTGAATATAGTAATCCACGTTAGGTATATTACGGCGATAATTAGCCATGCTGGAATTATTATGTACGCTTGACCCGCAATTGTTCGCCCTGCTCCCGTCAGGTCCATGAAACCCACGAATCCCATTGCGGAAGTGCTTTTCGTCAAAGAACAAAACTCGTTGCTCCAGGCTGGAATAACGATTCTGAATGCTTGGGGAATTATGACATGCCACAGCGTTTGCTTGCCCGACATGCCAACCGAGAGTCCCGCTTGCATTTGGTCGTTGGAGACTGTTTCTAAGGCGCCTTTAATGTAGCCTTTTTGGTATGCGCCGCTGTTTAGGGCGAAAACCGTGAATGCTGTAATGTAGGGGCTCACTTGGATGTTGAGTAATGCGGGCAATGCATATTGTGAAATGAAGAGTTGGACAATGAGTGGGCTTCCTCTAAAAAACTCTACAAAAACACGAATAAAAGCTGAGGGAATTTTTCCTCCGTAGATATCGCCCAAAGCTAGCAAGGAACCAAGGCCAAGTCCAGCGAAAACGCCGAACAAAGTGACTTCCACTGTCAAAGCTAATCCATTCGCGATTGTTGGAAGGTACTGGCCTATGAATTCAAACATGTTATTCCCGTTGTGTTTTCTTGATAAGTCTGGTCATGAATTTTCTGGCTCTTTCGCTTTCTGGATTATTGAAGAAATGTTCAGGTATTCCCGTTTCTACGATGGACCCTTGGTCGTAGAATATCATTTCGTCGGCTACTTCTTGTGCAAAGGGCATTTCGTGACTAATTACGAGCATAGTTACACCTTCTTTCGCTAAGTCACGTAGTGTGTCTATTACTTCGGCGGTTAGTTCTGGGTCTAGCGCAGATGTTGGTTCGTCAAGGAGCATGATTTTTGGGTCGTGTGCTAAAGCCCTTGCTATGCCTACTCTTTGTTGTTGTCCACCTGAAAGTTGCGCGGGGTAATGGTGTGCCCACTCCTCCAAATTAACTTCCCTGAGAGCCTGCAATGCCCGATCTCGCGCTGCCTCCTTTGGAAGTTTGAGCACGTACCTCAAAGCAAGTTCGACGTTTGCCAGTGCAGTAAGGTGCCTGAAGAGATAGATTTGCTGGAAAACAAATCCAAGCCTTGCTCTTGCAGCGTTTAGGTTTACGCCTTTGTCAGTTAAGCACTCACCCGTTAGATAGATGTCTCCTTTGTCAACAGGAGTAAGCATTCCCATGCATCTAAGAAAGGTACTTTTTCCCGACCCGCTCGGTCCAAAAATCAGCTTTATTTCTCCTTTCCCGATTGACATTGAAACGTCTTTTACTGCGTTAAGATGATTTTCATACGTTTTCCAAAGATGTCTGCATTCCATTACGGTTTCCATGTTTAAAGCCCCAGCTTTTTCTTTCTTCTACTTCCCCACGTGTCTAGATACGTAGCTATGGGGAAAGTTAACAAAATATAGAGAATTGCCGCGATGATATATGGCGTGATGGTATCATAAGTTCTTGCTCTAATCAAATCCGCGTTCTTCATAACGTCAATTATCCCTATGGCGAAGGCATACGCTGAGTCTTTGATGAGAAGTGCGTATTCATTACCCAGTCCAGGGGTGGAGTAGATAAAAACCTGGGGAACAATTACACGCGTAATAGAGCTCATCTTCGTAAATCCCAATGATTTGGCGGCGGCCATTTGCTCGTTGCCAACGCCATTGATGGCTCCTCGGAAGATTTGAGATTGGTTGGCTGCGCTTCTCAGACTTAAAGCGAAGACGACCGTAAAGAACGGGTTCGAGAAGGGAAATGGAAGGTACAAGCTAAATCCTAGGTAGAACATCAATATTAGGACTGGTTCAGGTATTCCTCGAAAAATCTTTTCGTAAACATCAACAAAAATGCTTGCATGTTTCTGGTATTCCTTTGCCAAAGCTAAAGGTAACCCGAGGGCGAGTCCAAATAGAAATGCGAGTATGGAAATAGCCAGAGTAATTCCGATTGGACCAAGAAAAGAGAGGAGTTGTTGAGCAACTTCCACTGTGAATCACATTGGAGCTGCTAAATGTTCCACTTTGCTTTGATTTGGTCGAACTGTCCTGAAGCGATCATTTCAGCCAAGGCACCGTCTATTTTGGCAACAAAGGTATCTGCATCTTTGTTGGCTAAGAATGCACATGGATAGTATGGTATATCGTATATGACCACGATGGTTTTGCCTTGGGATGCGTACTGGTTGATCCAAGCGGTAGTAATCGGTGTCTCTGCGTAAACACAGTCAACGCTGGGGTTTGTGCTTGTCATGTCCTGAATAGCAAGACCAAAATCCGTAAACTGCCGAAGAGAAACTCCTGCAGTGTTCAGTTCATCTTGCTCGGTTGTTCCAGTTTGCGTTCCAGCGGTGAGTCCGAGTGTTTTAAGTTGAGATAACGAGGTTACAGTCGTTATTCCTAAGGCGTCTTTTTTGCTCTGGAGCATTATTATCTGTCCGCGAGTAAACGTGTGGGGTATCGTGAACTGAACTTGCTCGAGCCTTGTTGCGGTGATTGAAAATCCGCTCACTCCTAAGTCGAGTGTTTTAGCTTGGACTGAACCTATTATGGTGTCGAACCCTACGCTATGCCATTCGGTGGTTAACCCTAGTTTGGCTGCGATGGCGTCTATAAGGTCTACTTCGAAGCCAACAATTTTGCCTGAGTCATCAAGTTGTTCAAATGGTGGCCAACTTGGGTCGGTACCTATCCTTATCTTACCCGAAGCGACGATGCTATCCCAGATGGCATCTGTGGTAGTCGGAGTCGATGGCGTCTGCGGCATGATAATTGGGCTGGCGATTAGCCCGATTGCGAACCCAACAACTAGCATTATTATAGCTGCTACTGCAATAATTTTTGTGTTTGCCAATTCTCTATTCTCCCGCACCTTGTTTGAATGTTTTCGTATTTAAGTTTTAAACAAGTATTTCGATACGCTTGGGGAGGTCGACGCAAAAACCTCCGCTTTTGAAGCAGTTTTGCTTTCAGTATGTCTGATTCGCAGACGAGCAAAATTCTTCAGGTTTCCAGTTTCTTAAGGAGCCACGCCATGTTTCTGCCTAAATCATCCATCGTTTTCATGCATTCCTCGTCCTCCTCCACATCGCCTATTTTTTTGGCCTGCACCAATGTTCCAGTGGCAGCTCCATGGGATACTCATCTGGTTAATCAGGAAAAAGTGGATTATGGCGTCAAAGGTTGTCATACCCTCTGCCCGTCTGACGGCGACGACTGCAGTTCCAACTTTGTACTTCAGCAAATCGGGCGGGGCTCTATCTACGGAAGCCTACTCGATCAATAACCGACTTCATCTCGGGTGACATCATGCCGAAATATGTTGGAGACCCCAAGAGTATACCTTCTGCTTTGATGATCTTCTGGATGTACTCATTCACGCTATCGTCTTCAAAGATGCAGCGTCGATTTTCAGTTTCAAAACACGCCCTGCAGGCGATACATCCGTGGATCTTCTTCGGCTAGCTGTACCAACTCGGTTTCTAAACCTTCTCCTTCTAACACTTTGAGGACGCGTTTCAGAGTATGGCGGTGTTTCCGTCTTTTCGAGCACCCCATTGAACGCAACAATCTTCACACTAACTCGCTCCACCCGTTTACTATGTAATAGGTTCAAAGATAAAGAAAGTAGTACGTAGATTTGAACAATGGAAAAATTCCTCAATGTTTGGGACAAAACTATGGATTGGCGGGTCGAAACATTCGATTGGACGCGGACTTGAAAAATGTAACTGGGGAATGAGGGGACTTGGGGCATTTCCGCGTTTTTCTCGACGTTCGACCCGCCAAAGCGTTCGATGGCTTCAGGATTCTGAATACTACTACCTAGGCGAAAGTTTATAACAAATTGCTGTTGCGTGGAGGTTACAACAACTAAATCCAATGTGTACTTGGCATGAATGCTTATAACATTAAACACCTACAGTTTCGTAAACATACTTATGCGCGAAGGCGCCGCCAGATGGCTATTGGACAAACACAGCTTCCCCGCAAGCTACCTACAGTGAGGCCTTTCAAAACAATCGGCTTGATCAGCGATACACATGTGCCATCCCGCGCAAAGTCCATTCCGCAGGCTGTTTTCAAGGTCTTCGAAAACGTGGACTACATCATTCACGCGGGTGATTTGGTCGAGTTAGCTGTCGTTGACGAGTTGGAACAGCTTGCGCCAGTTTTGGCTGTCCACGGTAACATGGATGGTGTCCAGGTTAGTGGTGCGTTGCCAAAGCTTAACTCATTAAAGATATTTGATTGGAAAATCGGTGTGACGCACGACCCCGGTTCGATGTATGGTATGGGCAAGATGCGGGAAATTGTTAAGCAGAATTTTTTCAACGTCCTTGTTTATGGACATACCCATAACTCCCACGTAAAGTGGGAGGGTAAAATTCTCTATATCAATCCTGGAAGCCCCACGAATCCTGAACCGCCTTTTCTATGCAAACCCACGGTAGGTTTGCTCAAGATTACCCGGGAAAGCATTATACCTGAGATTATTCATGTTTGATCGGTCGTTTATGGGAAGAGAAGGTTCCAGTTGAGGACAAAATAGAGCAGGCCACCCAAAGACACTGACGTCAGCCATATGATGAAAGTTGCTCGCATAACTTTCGCTTTGGGTGCGCAAAATCGTGTTTCTCTCCTAATTCTCCATGCCCCTATGACATAAATCCCCAGCAACGTCGCCGTGGCGCCAGCTGCTGTGTGAATGGAACTCAGGACACTGATTATTGCTGTAGGGTTTGAGAGGATTTTGGGAACTATGCCTATTACTAGTGACGGCACCATTATCACGCCGATAGCTGCGAGATGAGCGGCAAATGCAGTTAGCATGATGAATCCGTGAAGCAAAAATCTTCCTTTCTTCTTCAATAAGTAACCTGCCAACAAGAGGGCAACGATGACAAGTTGAATAATTAGGCTAACGGTTGCGACAAACAGGAAGTAGTCCACGGAAGATCACATACTTAAGGTCTAGGTCTGAGAATAAAAGGTTCACTTTAACCTGCCTCTCTCCACTGTGCGCGCCAGTCGCTTCTGGATGTCACTTAAAAGCAACTTTGGCTGATCATCTCACATTGAACGGAGGCAACAAATTTGGAACACTGCCAAAACCCCTGGAAAGAAATGTGTAGCAGCGAAAACATAAAGCTGTACATAGTGGTCAAAGGCGAGAAATTGCCTATCTGCAAGCAATGCTGGACCAGCATCGCTGACATAGAATGGAGCGGTGAATGAAATGGAGAGCTTCAGTTTAAACAGCGCTAAATCGTTCCTAGGCAAAAATGTCAACCTACACCTCAAGGATGGTGCAGTTATCGTGAACGTCCACTTAACCAGCATCCGAAAGGGAAACTTTGGAAAGGGCAACTTCATCGAGTATATGCCATACGGCAACCGCAAAATAACAGTGATCCCGCTAAGAAACGTCGCCTGGGCCGAGTTGCTTAACATAAACCTTTTGAATATAGCGGACTAAGTCGGATACCTAAAACAAAGCTGAAATACACGCTCAATAGCTTATTCTCTTATGCGTTGCCTACGATGTGGAATCTGTTGCCGAGAAACCGACATGCTCCTCTCTGCAGAAGATATCATGCGCCTAGAAAGGCGGGGTAACAATCGGGATATTTTTGTACGATACGACAAGGAAGGCTACGCGTATCTGCGGAATCGTCAAGGTTACTGCGTTTTCTACAACCCTGAGAAAAGGCGATGCAGTGTTTACCCTTTTCGACCTTCCGGCTGCCGCGTTTACCCTGTGATCCACGATGAGGAAAACGGTGTAATCGTGGACTCTATTTGTCATGCGCAGGAGACCATAACTGAACAAGATAAGATCCGAAAGGGCAAAAGAGTGCTTAACCTTCTAGAAACAATTGATAAGGAAGCTCAAGAGAGAAAAACCAAGTAAAACCGGTTGATTTCGGCATGGGTCGAATTGGGCTTTTTCTATTTGAGTTATCTTTGCAGTTCTGGCAGACTACTGTAGTGTTTTTTCCGTCTCAGCCTGTCACGTTCGCATTATTGGGGTTCCGATTTGATCACCGCACTGGTTACCTAACGGTCGAACCTCTGCAACGCTTCCCTTGGATTGGGCAATTTTTGTGGGCAAAACCAAAGTCTCCACTTTTACGGGTGTCAAGTTTCTCTCTTTGTTTTCTTGCATCCAATTCGCGGGTCTTGACCTTCCCAAGGAACGCCTAAATATTCATCTCATTTGTCTGTCTGAGGCATCTTTTTCCAGCAGCTGAACAAAGTACTCAGGTATCATGCGGTTGGATTCTCTGTCTTCTTTCTGGATCCGTTGATAAACTCCGCCAACAACGCAAATTATCTGGCAACCCTTTCTTGGCAAATAACCCACCTCCGTTTTCGCCTTTCCGTGCTTTACCATACTTTCTGATATATACCTTTAGTGCTAGCTGAATTTTAGCTACGAATTGCAGCAAATACCATCAATTTGCCACATCGACGCTGGGAATCCTTTTCAAAGTTAAACCTTAAATAGTGAAAATTCCGTACAATACGCTGGAAAGGGGACATTCAACACGCCCAAAAAAGGCTTCAAAAGCATCACAGTCAAAACGGAAATTTATGATTATTTCTTTAATGAGTGGCTTAAAGTGAAAGAGGAGTACACAATTAAGAAAGGTATCCGAAGCTTCTCAGCGTACGTCACTCATCGGCTCTCAGAACTGATGAGCCAAGACAAGAAACGAAGCAAAGAAGAGTAACATCAGAATTATCTCTTTACGGTTCTCTGTACAATAGTCCTCTTTGAAGAATTACTTTTTTCTCTAAATCACTGGTTGAGTCAATCGTTTTAGAATTGGATTTACCATGCTTCGTTGCGCGTCCATTTCAGCACATTACAACACTCTTAAATAATCGTTATTTGACCCTTACAGAGGTGAAGTAATATGCCTTGCACTGTTATCGTCGGCGCATTTTGGGGTGACGAAGGAAAAGGAAAGATAATCAGCTACCTTGCCCTCAAAGATAACCTTAATTTTTGTGTACGAACAGGTTCCGTAAATGCCGCGCACACAGTGTGGCGCGAAGGCAAAAAATATGCTTTGCACATGGTTCCAGCCGCTTTTATTAACCCGAAAACTCGTCTCCTAATAGCTGCAGGAGCAAACGTTCATGTCGCCAAATTCTTTGAAGAAGTCGAACTGACTAAGGTCCATAACCGTATTGGGATAGATGAAAACGCTTCCATTATAGAAGAGAAACACAGCATCCAGGACAAAGCAAGCGCCGTCAATAAAGGCATTGGCACCACCGGTTGGGGGGTTGGTCCAGCCTTGGAGGAGCGTGTGAGGCGCACTGCCAAACTTGCCAAGGATATTCCTGAACTCAAACCCTACCTTGCTGACGAGGTAACGGAGGTTAACGACGGCTTAGACCAGGGCAAGACGGTGCTTTTGGAAGGCACCCAAGGTTTCATGCTTTCGCTTTTCTTAGGGGGCGGTTATCCCTACGTGACTGGAAGAGATACAGGCGCATCCGCGATCGCTTCAGAAGCAGGAGTGGGTCCCACCAGAGTGGATGATGTTTTAATCGTTTACAAGAGTTTCATGACAAGAGTGGGCGCAGGACCTTTGCCGGGGGAAATAACTAAGGAAGACGCGCAAAAACGCGGTTGGTTTGAGGTTGCCGCGGGAACGGGGCGAGACAGACGCAGCGCGCCCTTCGATTTCGATTTAGCCAAAAAGACTGCGAAAATTAATGGTGCAACTCAGGCAGCCTTGACGAAACTTGACTGCATATTCCCGACATGCCAAGGAAAACGGCGCTTTAATGACTTGCCCAAAGAAGCAAAGCAGTTTGTCAAGGAAGTAGAAAAAAGAACGGGGATACCGGTAACACTCATCGGCACAGGACCAGATGCGTTGGACATCATAGATAGAAGAAAGTGAAAAATCTCCCCTTCTAAGGTTTTGTACGAAAGTGGGAATACTTTTATCTATGCCATGCATCAGAAAAAGTAGTTCAGAGGTCAGACAATATGCTTCGTCTTAACAGGAGTTGTCGCAGAGCTTCCGCAAGCGTTTTTGTCGTACTTTTCGCCCTGGGCCTACTTGTAGGAGGCTTAGGCACTTACTACATTAACACATTGCAAATCAATAAGCTGCGAGGTCAGCTCACAGACTTACAGAGTCAAGTCGCAACCATCCAGGGTAGCCAGAATCAGACAATCACGAACCAAACAATTACGATTTTCCAGGATTCAAACGCGTTAGTGGAAATTTATGAAAATGCGAGCGCTTCGGTTGTGCTTATTCACGGAAACTTGGCGGACAACAGCAGCGAAATTCAGGGGTCAGGCTTCGTATATAACTATTCGGGGCGTATGGTTGTGCTTACTAACTATCATGTTGTCCAAAATACTGCTAGCTTAAGTGTAACTTTTTCGGATGGAAACGGCTACGCCGCAACAATTCTGGGAACTGATCCGTACGCAGATCTAGCTGTCGTTTCAGTTGATGCCCCCATGGCTGAATTAAAACCTCTGCCGATAGTGAGCTCCTCCGGTCTTCGAGTTGGCGACGAAGTGATAGCCATAGGTAACCCATATGGTTTAGTCGGTTCGCTTACGACAGGCGTGGTTAGTGCTCTTGGGCGTTCAGAACAAGCGGATTTCTCCTCAAGTTTCTCAATCGCGAACCTTGTTCAGACAAGCACTCCGATTAACCCAGGAAATTCCGGCGGGCCATTGCTGAACGCGCTGGGTGAAGTCGTCGGTATCACCAACTCTATTGTGTCCGACTCACAAGGTTTGGGCTTCGCTGTCCCGTCTAATACAATACTTCGGGAGATTTCTTCTCTGGTTGCCACTGGCTTTTACTCAGGTCACTCCTACTTGGGAATACATGTTGTGGACATGAGTTATGATTTGGCGAAACAGCAGGATGTGAACGTGACCTATGGGGTGTGGATTCCTACTGATCCGGGACAGACGATAATTGACCCGAACGGGCCATCGAACGGAAAATTAAGTGAAGGGGACGTGATTGTAGCCTTTAACGGAACCAGAATCGTCAATAACGACAACTTGGCGAGCTACCTGGAAGAGAAAACTCTACCACATGACTTAGTTAGAGTAACTGTGGTCAGGAATAGTTCAACCACCACAGTTGACGTGACTTTGGGGACTCGACCCGCAGCCACCCCATAATATGCAATTCTTTCGAATTCTTTTAGTGTCCGAATGCTGTTTTATCTTAAGGGCGTTAGGTTAGCGTATATGGTTCCTTGGGTTCGTTGCCTTTCACTTTCCAATTGGGTTTTGGTGTCTGGCAGCGGGTAATGCTGACCGGTAGAAATGGCCAAAGAGATTATCGGCATAGTTGGGCGCTGGTCTATGGTTCCTTGTGAATTGACATTCTTTTTGCCGAAATGGCTGGTTAAGGCCTTACTTATCGGTGTGAAGATTTGAGTTCTTCTCAATGTTTTCAAGTCTATTTCACCACCATCATGTTTATTTCATCATTAAGATGGTCATATTAATAGTTATACATGTGTTACTTAAAAATATTCTCATATTATAACACAAATGCTTTTATACCATTCATGCGCCTGTATAAATTGGCAAACGAATATGAGAGCCATAAAAACCATAAGCGACCCTGAAGCATTCAAAGTAGCTGCAGATCCAACCCGCCGAAAGATGCTCTTTCTGCTTCGAGCAAAAGAAATGAATGTCAGCCAAATCGCGCAAGACCTGAATTTAACTCCTCAAACAGTCTATTTTCACATAAAGAAACTTGTAGAGGCTGGCATGGTAGAAGTATCTCGCGAGGTCCGAGTTGACCACCTTATTGAAAGTTACTACCAAGCAACTGCAGAAGTCTTCCACTTCACTGTCGGAAAAACCACACACAGCAAAGAAGCTTTGTTGGAGACAATAGAAGCTGTTCTAGCCGCTCTTAGAAAAATTGGTTTCAAAATAAACTATGACCGTGTGATAGTGAACAAGCTGGCAGATCTCGATTTGAAGATGCAAGATTGTTGCGGTGCGAGGGAGTATGAGGAAAAGATCGCCAACTTGGGCGATGAGGATTTCTTCGTGAAACAAGAGCTTCAAGAATACGTCAGTATTCTTTCTATGTCTGAAGAAGAAATCAAAGAGCAAGACCATATCAAGAAGGAGTTCAGAAAACTCCTACGTTCCCTAATCGAAAAATAAGAAAATGCACATCATAAAGTTCCCAATTTTCTGCCTCGATTTTGACTAATGTTGCTAATTCGAGCTAAACCAAGAGAATCTATGTTCTACTTGATTTCATTTCTTAACTCTTTTTGTAAAAACTGGAAACTAGAAACTTGCCACGCCTTTCTTGTCGGAATAGTCGTACCATTTCCATAATTCGCTTGCAGCTTTTTCTGAACACCCGGCACTGAACAAGGTGTGCTTGAAAGTGAATTCTGCTTTTTTGCTCTGTTCTTGCTGCATATGATTTCTGAGGGAGAAATTGAACATAAACGTTTTGAGCTTAAAATCCACATTGTAGATATGTACAACATGGATACACTAAACTAAACAGTTGTCGGAATACTTGGATCATAATGAGCGCGAAGGAGATTTTGGGTGAAAACTTTGATCTTCTGGGATCTACCAGGCTGCTAAGAAATACTGCTAAACCCCAATTAATATGCCAATAACCAATAACCAATAACTTTCTTTCTTGTAAAGATTTCTTGTGTAAAGAAAAACTTATTGCCTATTCCAACTTACCAACTACGGGAAAGGCTATTGTCCTTCCAATCTCTGTGTGAGTTGCCAAACGCTTGGATGCTTTTCCTCTTCACATATAATCTGTGAACTTAATCAACTTGGTGAATATTACATATTTGTGAAATAGAATTTATGCTCCTTACTTAAAATTCACAATGCATTAATGCCAACTTATCTGAATTGTCTTTGTGGGTTGGCGAATCCTGCTTGAGTTCACTCCCCGTACTCGACGCACTGAAGTCTCCATAAGCTGCAGGATTTGCCACCACCCACACCCCGTTGTTCCCTAAAGTCGGGTGCCTATCTCTTTTCTCCTCGCTCAATTACCAAGTTGCATTGAACAGAATAAAAGGGATATTGCAGTCAGGGAATGTCCCAACCACTATTTTTCACAACCAGAAACATTCCAGTTTATGGTATTGCCTTTCCAATTTTTCTTGGAAAACAGACGAACTCTCCTTCACAAGAAAAGTTAAGTGCGGACTGCGGCAATTCACTTTGAGGATGAAGGACAGTAGTGCTTGCGCTATCCCCTTATCTCCCTTCTCCAAGGCGCAAGCATTACCCCTACTCCTTTTTCAATTCAACATTTCAAAGACAAAAACTTCAGCTACCTCAATTTGCACAACTGTTAAATATTTTGCGCCGTAATACTATTTGAGGGAAAGAGTCAAACTCTATCCCTAGAACATCACAGCTTCAACAACACTGTAAAGATACTGGAACACGAAGCTGAAAACAAGATTTCAAAATTACAGAAATAGCAATGAATGACTTTGCTATCAACCACTTCGCTCGGGAAACCTCAAAATTCAAAGCGGACTCTTTCCCTCACCCCTGTTTTTCTTTACTTTTCTATTAGCAATAATTCATGAAGATTGAGTTTATCCAGTAGAAGGTTTACCAGGAACTAGAAGAAAGTTTTCTAGTTCCTGGGTGCGAGGAGTCTTTCTCCTTTCTCCCTCTGCAATTCTCAATAGACACGCAACAGAATAAAAGCAATGTTTCAAAAACGGCAATATTTCCTAAGCTCCATTAACCAAGAGTTGCGGTTTTTTCGATAATATGTTCTTTCCTCACAAACAATAAAAAGTGACTATGTGTACTTTGAGCTTCAGGGGGCATTGATAATATTGGAAAATGATTCAGAAGGACACTCTACCGAAGAAACGTTCGATCCCAAAGATTGGAGAAAATTCAGGACGCTAAGTCGCCGAATGGTTGATGACATGATTGGCTACTTGCAAGATATTAGGTCTCAACCAACTCGTTCTCCTACCAAGGAAGCCATTGATGAAATATGTGTTCCTCTTACGGAGGAAGGAGAAGGCGAAGAGAAAATCTACGAAGTGTTTCAGAGAAGCATTCTTCCTTATACATTAAACATTGTTACACCAAGGTTTTGGGGTTTGGTAGCAGGGACAGGATCCCCATACGGAATGCTTGCCGAGTTGTTGCGGGCAGGCATGAATGGTGCTCAGGAATTCTCTTTCGCGGAAGCTCAAGTAAACACACAGGTAATCAGTTGGATTAAAGAGATGCTCGGATTTCCCAAAGAGGCCAGTTGCGTACTCGTAGGCGGGGGATCAGAAGCCAACTTCACGGCGTTAGCAGTAGCCCGAAACGCAAAAGCCGTGGCAGATGTCAAAGCAAAAGGTGTTCAAGGCCTAAGCCAAAGAATGACTCTTTACTGCGGAGATGAAACGCATCACTGTCTAGACCGCTCCGTTGAGCTGCTCGGATTAGGAAACGAAGCTTTAAGGCGGATTCCAACGGATTCAGATTGCAGAATAAATCTCAAAGCCCTGAAGAAAGCCATAGCTGAGGACCGGAAGCAGGATTGTCATCCTTTCTGCATTATCGGATGTGCTGGAACAACGAACACAGGTGCATTTGACGACTTAAATGCGCTAGCTGATATAGCTCATAAAGAAGGTATGTGGTTTCACGTAGACGGCGCGTTCGGAGCATGGGTAAAAATCAGTCGCACTCACCAACACCTTGTCAATGGCATGGAACGCGCCGATTCTTTGGCTGTGGATCTTCACAAATGGATGAACATGCCCTATGGGATAGGCTGCACCATCGTAAAGGATCGCTTAGCCCACTTTAGTGCGTTCGTCTACGGGCATGAAGCAGAATACCTAAAATCAGCTTTCGGCGTAACCGAAGATAAACTCACCAACCCGCACAACCTGGCACTTCCGCTATCAAGGAATTTTAGCAGTCTCAAAGCGTACATGCTCTTACGAGCCTTCGGGAAAAAGAAATACTGTACCCTAATTCAACAAAACCTAGACCAAACCAACTACCTTGCCAAATTAATTGAGAAAAATCCGGAACTGGAACTCACAGCCCCAGTCGCTTCAAACGTTGTTTGCTTCCGCTACAAACAAGGCAACCTGAACGAGGTAGAACTGGAGAAGCTAAATAGGGAAATTTCTAGATGACCTCAACCGAGAAGCTTTCTTGATGATCTCAGATACAACCGTGAAAGGCAAGTACATGCTACGCGCCTGCAACGTGAACCACAGGACCAAAAAACAAGACCTAAATTACTTGGTTAAGGAAGTAAAAAGAGTAGGGAGGGAAAAATCCTTCTCGATGAAACCGACGTAGATAACGCCATTAAATTCTGTTGAAGATTGCTTTAGGAATAGGCAGAGTATTTTACTTAGGTTTGTTTAGTGCATAGTTTTCATCAATTTGGTCTTGCGAAATTTTCTGGAAACTAGACTCAATAGACAGACAACGGTTGTTAAAGCCAGAAAAATCAGTACAGTGTTGTAACCAAGCTCTGGAATTGTATCTTTAGGCACATACAAGATCCAATTTGTAGGATCGAATTCGTTGTTGCTGTGGTCCCAAACAATGGCGTAGTCTCCTTCTAACAATGCCTTGTTTACATTTTCATAATGTGTAGCGTTGTAATCAACATAGACGACACACACAAGTCTCTCGCCCGAAGAGTCTGTCCGAGTTATGTCATCAATATCCAAATAGACCGTTTTCCCTTTAACCAAGTCTATCATAAACTGTGTTGCCTCAGTGTAGCCCAAGGTACCCCTCTCTGGAGTATCAATATCTGCTAATCTAATTGTTTCCCCTGAAGCGATATCAAAAGTGTCTCCATCAACCACCCAGGTAACCACTGCAGTCTTGTCAAACTCTCCATTTGAAGCCTTGGCCAAAGGCATTGAGAGACTTAGAGCAAAAAGAGCAACTAAGACCAGTATCCTTTTCTTAAACAATCTTTTTCACAATTCTGTGTATAGCTGCTGATCAGGGTAATATCCTTTGCATTTGTAACTATTGTGGCACTATGGTGATTATCAACAATGTCGCAAGGCACAAGAAGCTATGGGCAGTTTTCGAGAGAGTTTGAAAACCCAATTGGGTTTGGCTAACAGCCCTATTCTCATTCGTTTTAATAGTGAGATATTTTAGAAAATCATCATTCGGTAATCTTACGAGTAGAACCGCAAATTTGTTTTTCAAGAGACTCTAGGGTGTTCTTTTCGTAATCGCGTTCTGCTTCTTAAACTGAAGATTCTCAGCAGTTGCAGTCATAAACTGTGGCAAATTCGCGGCAGAATCTTGCTTCTGCTACTTGTCGAATCAAGCTCATTTTTGCTTTCTTCGTTATGTTCATCTTTTCAGATTCTGAGAGTTCAAGAAGACTGACTTTTTTTGTGCTCATTTGTGATTCCCATTCTGGAATATCACGTATCTTAATATATCCATTTTTTCTATAACTGACATATATCCAAATCTGATACTTCTCAGAATATTCAGTTTGAGGATCCCCGAAACGAAGCCAAAGCCCCTCCTGATATGCCCACGATAAGTATGCAAAAGGTAGCAGGAGGAATGTAGTAAAATGTAATAGCTCTGGATCTCATTATTTCTAAGGAAGAATCGCTGGGGTGCTAGTGGGCGAAGAAGAACAAACGCAAAAGAAAAAGAAAAAGAAGAAGCAACAGACCGTTTTAAAGACGGAAAGGGTTGAAAGCGAACTTCTGCCTGAATTGATGGATGCGCTAATCGAGTTGGAGAAAGAAAAGAAATATGTGGATATTCAAGTTTGCCCCAAATGCAAGAGTCCATTGGTTCGAAGGGTAGGTTCAATGATTGGGGATACGATGGCTCACATGGGCCTTTCTCCGCCCAAATACGAATGCCTCGAATGCGGATGGAGAGAAAGAACGGTCTTAAAAGCTACCAATAAACCAACTACGGTTAGAGACGTTGTGGTAATGGCAGAAGCCAAAGACGCTGCATGCAAGGAAAAACGGAAAGAGAAGAAGTAAAAGTACTCGCTCAACTTAACAGTACATCACTGCTTTAGTTTTGCTGAGTTAAGCAATAGGTTTTAGGTTTTATTCTTTGCCGGAATTTGAGGAAACAACGAATGTTACCACGAGACCAACGAGAACCAGCAGCCCTACTGGCAGAAAAACCCCAAACAAGATATCTCCAAGCTTGTCTGCGAATACAATCATGTAGACTGTGCAATTATGACTATTGAAAACCAACAACTCGCGATTACGATAGCTCTTCCTGTATCCATATTTTAACCACCTTTAGAATAACACATCAGTAAAACCTAGTTGGTGGGGTTATTATTTTTTTCCCATTTTGTAGCATGTGCAGTAAACTGTCGGCGTGCGCCTTATACGATCACTCTTGGGTAGAGCTTTGCTCCGATTATTACCAGTCCTATTACCCCTGTAAGAAGCACAAGTAGGTCCAAACCAATTCCGAAGGTGCTCGATCCCCCTGTAATCATGAGTCCGCGCATGGCGTCCACTGCGTACGAGAGGGGATTTATCTTTGCGATTATTTGTAGCCAATCTGGCATCATAGACAGCGGATAGATGGCGTTGCTAGCGAAGAATAGAGGCATTGTTAGTATTTGGCCTATACCCATGAAGCGTTCGCGTGTCTTCACCAGTGAGGCGATGATGAGTGAAAACGTTGAGAACAGTGCGGAGGCTAGTATTGTAACGACTACGACCAGGATTAGGTTTATAGGGTTCCAATTAATGCCAACACCGATTAACATTGCAAGCGCGTAAATGATGGCAACTTGAGAAAGTGCTCTTACTCCTGCTGAGAGTGCTTTACCGAGGACTAGCGCTTCTCGCGGGGTTGGGCTTACCAGGAACTTGTGGACAATGCCAAGGTCTCTTTCCCAAATAACAGAGATGCCGTAGAAGATCGCTATGAAGAGCACGCTTTGTGCCAGAATTCCAGGTGCCATGAAAGATCGGTAAGGCAGATCACCAGTCGGTATTGCTCGAACTTGTGTGAAGACTTCTCCAAACACCAGTAACCAGAGCGCGGGTTGTATAGCACGGGTAATCAGCTCGGTTGGGTCATGGCGGAGTTTGCGAACTTCCATTTCTCCGATGCTGAGAGTTTTGTTGAGGAAGCGACTGGCAGACGTAAACGCTCTTTTCAATTTATCTTGGTTCATACCTAGCCGAGCCTCTTTGCAGTTCGCCTCGTTGCCCTTGCTTCCCTGTAGCCTTCTCCCTTTTCAAGTGCTCCTCCAGTATAATGGGTGAAAACGTCTTCAAGTGAAGCGCTTTCTATTTTTAGAGAAGCCTTCAAAACGGTTGGTGTATCAACAACAGCCAATTTTCCTAAGTGCATAATCGCTACTCTGGAGCACAGTTTGTCTGCTTCTTCCATGTAATGCGTTGTGAGAAAGATGGTAGTGCCGTAGTCGTTTTGGAGTCTTTGAATATGATCCCAGACTGCTCTGCGTCCCACTGGATCCAAACCGATAGTGGGTTCGTCCAGGAACAGAACCTTCGGGCGGTGGAGCATGGATTGAGCTATTTCAAGTCGTCTAATCATGCCGCCTGAGTAGTTTTTTACGAGTTTTTCGCATGCGTCAGTTAGTCCCATGAATGCAAGCGACTCGTCGATTCGTTTGGCGCGGTCACCTTTGGGAATGTCGTAAAGCTTAGAAAAGATGATGAGGTTTTCGCGGCCGGTTAAAGTGCCGTCTGCGGAGAGAATCTGGGGTACATAGCCGATTAATCTTCTAACGTTGTTTGCGTTGTGTACAACGTCGAAACCTCCGACCTTCGCATGTCCAGATGAAGGTGGTAAGAGTGTGGTAATCATTTTGATAACCGTTGATTTTCCTGCACCATTTGGTCCCAGGAGTCCGAATATTTCTCCTTCGTTCACAGTTATAGTTAGATCGTCAACTGCCTTCAGATCTCCGAAACGACGGGTGAGGTGTTCTGTTGCTAGAATTTGCATTCTTATTTCAAGCCTGCTTTTGTTTCTGTGTCAATAATGAAAACGGAGCGCATGGCTTCCATAGCTTTGAGGATATTTTTCCTGTCGTCAACATTGGTGCGGCTCAATTTTTCAGCTAGATAATCCAGGGTACCTCGACGTGACGTTTCCAAAATTTTTGACCCCAGGTGTGTCACGTTTAATCTTATGCGACGCCTGTCGTCTGGGTGGTCTTCTCGTATTACTAAACCGCGGGCGATGAGGCAATCCACAAGTCTTGATGTTGAGGGTGGAGTCAGCCCTAAGTGGTTTGCTGCCGCCGATAGTGAAGCACCTTTGTTGCGGTCAATAAAGGCTAGAGTGCGGAACTGTGGGATGGTCAAATCGGGCGTTCTTCTGCTGCGCATTTGAGATCGCATTTCTTTCATGACGATTGGGACCACTTCAATCAATTCGCGGGCTAATTGTTCTGGTGTGATGGTCATGTTAATTGCACATTCTAATGATTAGATTTACTAACTATTTAATCTTATGTGAGATTCGGATCATTTGGGACAACACTTCTAATCGCAAGGGGTGAAGCATAATTATTATCAGAAAAGTCAAGTTATGATACTTGTGAAGGCGCTCCTGAGTTTGGCGGCGCAGCCCTCTTTTACGTGCGCAAAGAGTTGCTGGCTATAGAACAAAGGGCAGAACGGTAACTATCACGACAATTATTACACAAGCGGCTGTTACTGCAGAGGTTAATTGTGAAATTGTTTTTTCGCTCATTTTCCTACCAGCAAGCCCCGTCAAGGCTATATTGAACATTCTTCCACCATCGAGTGGGTATATTGGCAGAGCATTGAATAGTGCTACGTTGAAATTGACAAACCACATCCAGAATAGAATGTTTGCGTATATCTGCCATTGCGTACCCAACCAATGAGTGTAGAAAGGTGCTAAGAAGTCTGAGAAGGGCACGAGACCTGAGGCTAATGTAGGGGGTACCATGTACATTGACAGTCTTTCAGGGTTAAACGTTTGATAATTCTTCAATCTGGCCTCGGTCATCAAATCCCCAACATATACTCCCATTGCCGTGTGGTTTTCTATAACAGTCAAATTCACAGATGTTGTGTACTGGTCTTGCCACTTTTCGCCCCTGGCGACGGTCACTGATACGATGTCTCCTGCTGTTTTGTTGCCTAAAATATTGCTCATGTCTCTGGTGCTGTTGATTTTGATGCTGTCAATCGATACGAGCACGTCTCTGGGAAGCAGTCCTGCGGCTTGAGCCGGCGTCTCTGGAATAATATCACTAAAATACACTCCGTCAATAGCCGGGGCTAAACCCCCAACAATTACCAGGACACCGATGAGGCATACTGCTGCAACAGCAATGTTGCCTCCTACTCCAGCAGCCATTACTCTTAAAGTCGGTCTGGGTTTTCCTTTCTTAATTTGATCTTCATCAACATCCACAAACGCTCCAATGGGAATGAACAAGAAGAACAACAAGCCACTGGACTTTACCCTAAATCCGGCATTCCTTGCCACTACTCCGTGGGCTCCCTCATGAATGACTATTGCTAACACAATCGCCAGCCACCCGTAAGCTATTGGAAGTAGAGGGTTGATTCCGGGCAGCAATAGTATTGTTCCTGGACCCAGTTCCCGAATCACACCTCCAACCGCCGGATTAGTCAGCAGGCTAAACAGGCTATTTATAATAAGGTACAGTCCAACCGCGGCCACTGCGGGCACAAGAATAAGCGCTACCCACGAAAGGTATCTTGCTGCCCGAAACGAACCTAGCCTGTCAAAAACTTTGGCAAATACTTTTGTTCGCACGGTCAGCAACGGAAATTTAAACTCAATTCTGCGCTGGCCAGATTCCTGCTTTTCATTTTCTTGGTCGGACAACAAACTCACTTTCGCTTGTCAAAAAATGCAGTTTCTTTGAACATAAATGTTTGGCATTAACTCGTGCTATTTCTCGCCGTTTTTTGTAACTGCCTTAAACACGAGCTGAGCTCTTGATTTGACTTGAGGGAATCGTTACTTTTTTTGTTGGAGTGGGTTTACGAAGCCAATTCTCTTTTCAGGCATCGTTGTCCCAATGGAACTTTGTAAACTTGTGCTTCACTTCTGGACCTTTCTGCCAAATTTTGTCATACTCTGACAACAAGGCTTTATTTGAGGTATTCTTCACATTACATCCTCTAGTATTCTAACTTACGATTCAATATATAATATTAATTTCAAGAATGAAATATTACAGAAATCGATATAGCAAAAAAAAGATACACCTTGGAAAAACAGATATCTATCGGATTCATTTCAAAAACAATTCAAGATCACACTAACCCGGGAAAATTGCTCGCCCGCTTGAGTTAACTGTATTAAGCTACACTGCATGTAAGTAATTAGTTATTTAGCTGGGTGGACGGCTTGGTTGCGTCTATTCTGTGTGATTATCATGAAATTGGAGCTTCTCATCTCTAAGAAGTACGTTAGCAGAATTTCAGGACCTTCAGAAGAACCTGTCTTTGCTGTCGTGGATTTGGACAAGGCAAAAACTTATCCGCTAAATTACGTCTGTCTCTTGCCAAAAAACCTTGAAAGAGGAAGCAAGCCCGCTAACAAGTTTTTTGAAATCTATGGAAAAGAAAGCTATCGAACAGCCATTGATCTTCTGACTAAAGCTCTCAGAGGTGAAGCTGACGCCAAAGTAAGAGATGAGATTGGGAAACGCTTGAAAGCTCTCCAACCTAAACCCACCGCTAAATGTGCCATATGCGGTTGTACCTTTGAGCCTAGGAAGTTTGGTCATTTCCTGCAAGAAGTATGCGTAACCTGCCGATACAAGACTGGTTCAAGCAAGGTAGTTCGGCTTCAATAATTAAACCGGGCAGAAATTCGAGAATTTCTTCTATGAAATAAACCAAGAGACAAACCTAGCTTAGGCAAATGCAAAAACCCAAGCTAGGATTGCCTGTGATCTGCCTTCATTCTCAAAGGGTTAGAAGCTCTTCTCCTTTCCACTGGTCTATTCCAAATAATTGCAGCTTAAAATCGCGATATAAATCATGTTTCGAACTGGGAATATTACCAAAAAATTCCGCTGACCAAAAATGACAAAATAATGCGCTATTCCTTGTTTGGGCGCAAATGTGATTGGAACAAAGGAAGTGTTGTGCGCGTCCGGACCGAGAGCTTAGAAAGTCGAAAAATCTAGCCCCAAATCATTTTCGTGGCCAATATCTTCACCCTGACGGTGAGAGCCATTCGAAGTGTTAAATCGTTTCAGTGAGGCTCCTTTTTCTTTCTAGGAAAATATTATTGAAACGAAAGGTATGTTATTTCCTAGAGGATCTGTGCCGGCTGTTCCAACGATCATCAAGTTAGCCACAGCAGGACCAGCAAAACCGGCGGGAACCTCGACCCCAGCAAAAGACCACGTATTAACCATTGGGTTTACTGAAGCAAACACAACGGTTTTTGTCTGATTGAAAGCGAGTGGTATTGGAGTGAAATTTCTTAATATATTTCCAGAGGCATCAATGTTTACCACATACCACCATGAAGAACGCGGCTGAGTTCCCAAAACAGGGAAAAGCACCCACATCATGGTCATATTTGTGAAGGTAAGATTTCTCTGGTACATGTCGTAATTCGTGATGTTTACCGCGAAAGCACCATAAATATTGTTGCCACATGGAGAGGCGTAGCCCATTTGTCCAGCCGGGTACGACAACAATTTACTAGGCCACGCGCTGGAATTTACTCTATAGTACTTGAACGAATTGAAATCCATTGCGACGGATCCTATTCCTTGGGCCGTCATTGCGTTTAATGCTGGGGGTCCTTGGGGTCCTTTAGGTCCCGTTGGTCCTTCTTGTCCAATAGATATCGGGATTGTTGATACGATGTTCCCTCTGGCAGTGACAAGCCACGAGGCAAAGGTGTCTCCAGCAGTGTAGTTTATTGGAATTTCGGTCGGATCGATCAACATTATCTGTCCCGACTTTAGGGTGAGGGATATGTTCTTTGATCCGATATTTGTTGGAACAAACAAGTTCTTGACCATAATACGAATAATCTGCAGATCAATTGTTCCTCTGTTTTCCACAGTCACATTAGAAAAACGTATCATTCCATTAGTAGCTGATATGGTAACATTGTCATACTTGGGGGGAAATAATACTAACAACTTCTCGCTTTGTTGGTCGGATACTAGCTGATTCTTCAAGGTTACCGCATTGTTGTACCTAGAGTTTTGATTAAAGCTCCACATGAAAAGCGCTGAAAACAGGGAAATAATAATTATTGCTGCGAGTATTGCACCGATTATTGATGAAAATGCTTTCTTGTTAGAAGAAAATCGTTTTCGATTGTTATTAAGCAACAAATGAGTAACCAAACGTCGATCCTCCAGTTGTTTTTATCGAGACATAGTGTGTTCCGGTTGTAAGATTGGGTTGAATTTGCACTTCGACAGCGCCTTCACGACCCGTAGGCGCAATGCCTATTGTGTTAGAGTCGGGTGCGCCATTTTATTGATGGACAGAGAATGGAAGTGGATTTATCCAATTGTCCAGATACACATATTGAATTGTAACATTTACTAAGCCTGAATTCAAAAGGTATAGCGTCAAAGTGTTGTTGGGTGTTACCGGATTTGCCACATTTGGTTTGTAGTTTGCAATTTCAAGGGAAATTCTTTCCTTAAGTTGGTTTATATTTTTGTCCATCGCAGCAGTTTGAGCTCTTTGATAGTCTACAGATTGGCTTTGTGTCCACACCAAGGCTACTAATCCTATAACCAATACTGCAGCGATAAGAATCATGTTAGATATTACGGCGCTGGCAGCTCGTCTATTTCTCGTGAGTTTCAAACGTTTTATTCCCTTCATTTTGACGATCTTGGTGGGGTAACACTGGCTATGCCAAAGACTGCCTAAAAGCACTTATGAATCTCAAATTATGATCGTAACTCAAAATTTGCTTATTCTCAAGCCATTTACACATTGTCTTAGCACCTATGCTAAAGGGCTTGTTTGACATAGCATATTAAGACGTTAGACTTGAATGAAAAGATTTGTTAAACCCGATTGTTTATTTCTGGGCTCAATCACAATTTTGATAAATATGGGATAAGAATTTTGTCTCTCTTCGCCGTCGCAAAGTGAGCCAGACGGATCTGCAATGTTTCTCGATCTTAGCGCGCTAAACGTGCCAAAATCACTCAGAACAATTGACGATGCAATTATCAAAGGACCAGTCCAATAAGTAACATCAATTCAGCTGATAAAAATAGGTCAATGGTGGGGCTGCCCGGATTTGAACCGGGGTCTATAGAGCCCAAGTCTACAAGCCTGGACCAAACTAGCCGACAGCCCCGTGGTGTTTGGAACCAGAGAACAATAATTTGGCATGAACCATAAAAACCTTAGCCATGCATTTGAGAATGGTTCCGCTGCTGCTACACCGCGTCGTGTTTGAGAACTCCCAAACCATATTAACCTGTGCTAGGAAATATCGATTTGACCGTGACATAAGTATGAGAGAATTCCTTCTTTACTCACGCATAGGCAAAACAGATTTGCATTGGACAAATCTGCATGATGCAGGAAGATTAGACATAGTTTACGAATGCATCGTCGCGAGTCTTTTCCTGTCGCATGGATTGCGTAGAGACGTCAACTTTAACGCGGTCCTCAACGGCCCGCCAAACCCGCCCCTACACCTTCAAATTAACGGCGCAGAGCTCTATGACGTGCGCACAGATATTGACACTTGGAACACTATAATCAGAAAAGCCGTTGGCGGCAAATCGCATCCGGGGGTGACGATGGCAAAGACCAGTTTTGAAGCTCTACTAAGGCAAAAGGCGGAAACTGACAGCATCTACGTGCTGGAGGAAGGTGGAAAAGACATCGGGGAAACTGAAATTTGCGAAAACCCTCTTTTCGTGCTTGGAGACCACGTTGGCTTACCCAAGAAGGTGGAAACTTTTGTTCTGCGTTACGGAGAAAAGCTCAGTCTCGGAAAGCGGCCGTACCTTGCAGCGTCTTGCGTAACGGTAATTAACTATATACTAGACCAACGTCAGAAACCGCAAGACAAACAAGCGCAGCAACCTATTTTTTGAAGTGCTCATAGCCCCTAGCTTCAATTTCACGACTTACACCGTTAACGTCTAAAATTATCCGCCTATCTGATGTGACTTCCCCGATGCGAAATAATCTTCCGCCTACTGCAGTAACCGCCGTTTTTGCCACCAGCCATTTCTTGGGTTTAATCGTTAACACCAATTCGTATTCTTCCCCGCCATGCAACGCCAGTTCCACCGGATCCAAACCGTTCAGAGCTGCAAATTCCTTAACATCCTCTGCCACAGGCACTTCAGAGACCTTAAAGCCAATGCCGCTATGAGCAGCCAACTCGTACAGGCACCAGGCTAGGCCGTCACTAGAATCGATTGCCGCTGAGACTGCTCCTGAACCTTGCAGCCACAATCCTTCCTGGAGTCGTGCTTTAGGCATGTAAACAGCATCCACCAAGGCTTCGCGCATTGTTTTAGTTGCCTTACATTTAGGGTTGAGCAGAAGACGCAGTCCTGCGGCGGATCGTCCGAACGGACCGGTAACTGCTAATATGTCTCCTGGTTTTGCTCCAGTACGCAGCATTAATGAATCTTTGGTTGCGACTCCGAAGACGGAAACAGCTATTACTAAGTCGCAGGCTTCTCCCGTGTCCCCTCCTACAATGTATGCCCCATACTCTCGTGCACCTGCGTTTAGGCCTTCAGCGAGCTCAACCAGGTCTGTGCGTTTTAGATTTCCTGGCAAGCCGAGTGAAGCCAGGATTGCTTTTGGCTGGGCACCCTTTGCTGCCAGGTCGCTAATGTTCATTACGACTGCTTTGCGAGCCGCTTCCCACATGCCCATTCCCAATGGGACATCTGTTGCTGCGACTAGCATGTCTGTTTTTAGAACTGCCACTTCACCTTTTCCGACAGAAACGGGGATTGCTGTCACGTCATCCCCGAAGGGCACAGCGATGTTGGGCATTGGTTCAAAGTGACTGCGCATAAGTTCGATGATGGCGTGTTCACCTAAGGTTTTCACCGAATCCTCTTTCTGTTCTTTTCCTATTTTCAAGTGTAGTTCTCCAGAAGTGATCTGTTGAACAACAGCTTAACTAAGCTGTTTGCGAATTTAAGTCGATTCATCCCGTTAGTTGCGGTCAACGTTTAAAAACCAGCTTTCCATCTCAAATAGCAGCCGAGCATGCCTCGATAGCTCAGCCCAGCAGAGCGGCTGCCTCGTAAGCAGCAGGCCGCGGGAGCAAAGCCCGCTCGAGGCTCCTTTTGGCTCTGTATTTGTGTTGTTCGTGCAGGCGGATAAGTTTATTAGCTATCGTGTTTGCTGATACTTCAGACATTATTAGGAGGCTATCCGATTGCAGCTGTTTCGTGGGCGCTCAAACTCAAGTGATATGGGAGGTGGACACATGCATTGTCCTTACAAGGGGTGCGAGAAGACATTTGACAAGCCTACTTTGCTCACGGATCAGACAAAGATTCCGCGCGAGTCGTACTATGCTTGTCCATTTTGTATGAGCAAGATCGACATCGTTACGGACAATTTTAAAGTGGTGGACGTAAAGTCTGTAGAGTATCCCGCTACAGTTTTTGATTCTCCAGCTAAGTGTGCGCGGTTTTCTGGTCTGATGGGCATGCCAGGAGGCGCCATACCAGACGAATGTCTTGTTTGCCCCAAAGTCCTGCAGTGTGATGCACGCAAATCTAGGTAAGCAAGAAGTTTGCTAGCGTTTTCAGTCGGTTTCTGGATTCACATTTGGTGCTTTAATCTGCAGCTAATTTTTTATTTGGGCAAAACCAATCCCATAGGCTCCACTCTGACAAAGACAAGAAGAAGACTTTCTCAACAGTAAAGCCACATAAGATTGAGTTTTTTTCTGTCCAGAATGTTGAGAATTTCTAAAGGAGACGTTAGCGGAAGGTTTTATCTTGATGCTGTACATAGGTTTTCAAAGAACTTGATGCAGGGAATGGATTGGGAAAAGTCAGTTTCGACGTGTTTTTGCCCTTCTATGCTTTCAGAAACCAAATAGAAGCTTCTTTGATGTTTGGTCGACTTAGGGACGTTGTTTTGGAATGTGAGCAGCTAGGTTACGATACTGTATGGCTTGACGACCACCTCATGTTTGGGCGAAAGCCGATTCTGGAGAGCTGGACGACGCTTTCGGCGTTATCCGCGGATACTCGTCGGATAAGGCTGGGCACAATGGTGACCTCCAATGCTTTTAGAAATCCCACATTGACGGCGAAAATGGCTGCTACAGTTGACATTATTTCAGGCGGGCGGTTGGAGTTCGGGTTAGGAGCGGGAGTCCAAGCTGATGAGCATATCGCCTACGGTTTTTCGTTTCCAAGACCAGCCACGCGTGTAGAGCGTTTGAAGGAAGCAGTAGAAGTTATGAAGATGCTCTGGACACAAGAAGAAGTGACCTACCTAGGCAAACACTACCAGCTTGTTAAAGCTGTTTGCGAGCCTAAGCCACTCCAGAAACCTCATCCGCCCATAACTATAGGTGGCACCGGGGAAAACCGCCTGCTCAAAGTCACTGCAAAGCATGCCGACCGATTCGACTTCAGCTATTTGCCCACAATAGAAATGTACAGGCACAAGCTTGAAGTTTTGAAGAAGCACTGCGAGTCGATTGGACGCAATTTCAAGGAAATAGAAAAATCCTGTTGGCCTGAAGGACAAATTATTCTGGGAGAAGACAGGGCGGTTCTGGCGGAAAAAGTGCGTCAGATTAAACCCAAAGACGTTTCCGTCGAGGATTTTGAGAAATCACATTTTTTGGGAACACCTGATGAATTCGAAACGAAACTACGCCCTTTTTTGGATTTGGGCGTGACACATTTCATGTTGTTTTTTGCGGATCTCCCGGACTTGGGGAGTATGCGGCTCTTCGCTGAGACTGTTCGGGGCAAAATTGGGTGTTAGTTGTCTAGGCGCCCATTTATGGTGCCATTCCAGTATATCAATTGTTTATACATTAGTCTCGTGGGCAAATTATCAATTAGTGTTTCGTAGACAACGTCTATTTTCTTGCCGTGCTGTGCTATCAGAGTGTTTGTGTCGCTCCAGATTTTAGGTGCTAATCCGTCTGCAGGCCATATGCCCCAGATGTTGTCCTCTGGTCCGCGAAAACCAAAGCCGTAGTCTCGTGGTAACACGTAGGCAATCTCCGCTTGATACCCGTCTGGGTATGGATGGGTTGTGACGTAGGTCCAGAATCGTTTCATCGTATTAAGATGCTGCGAAGTAAGAATGCCCAGGTCTGTTGTTGCTGTTTGGTTTGCGGGTGAGTTGAAAACAACAACGTATTTGGCTCCGTTTTCGTATGCGAGGATCATGTCGGTGTAGAGTTGTTCTGCGTCTTCCAGGAAAGGTGCTTGGTCGTATTTCCAGGTGATCATCGTTCCCCAGTTCATGAGGTGTACGTTGGCTGCTCCTCTACAGCGGGCAATTGTAAGTTGTCTACTTTCGTTTCCTACGAATTCTCCGAGGACTACATTGTAGCCGGATAGATAGTCAAACCAGTAGAGTGCATAGTCTGAGGTGAAGACCTTCAAGTTGGGTACATCATAGTATGTCGGTCCAGCGTAGTGTACGGCATATTGGAAGAGGATATCGACATACTGTTTCGCCGCGTCGCTGTAGTTGTCTGCTTGCTTAACTGGCTTGTCACTGTAGTGGGCCGTGCCAGGAGCGTAGTCAAGCTGTTTTCCCCCGGGTTCGTCGAAAATGTAGGCTCCTAGAAACTTTTCGCCCCATTTTTCAGCGGTTGTCCTGAAGAATTGCATGCTGGGACCATTTGGCATCGCTGGTCCGAACCCTATATAGATGATGAAACTGAATCCTTTTTGGTAAAGGTAGTCGCAGACTCTAGTCAGTTTAACAGTATCGCCTGTTACTGCTAACGAGCCTATGATCATGAGATTGGCGTATCCCTGTATGGCATCGGCTACTTTGTAAACGTCGTTTTCATCCCCGAACCCTACGTCTACGCCGACCAAGATTTTTGGTTCCGTTAATTGTGGTGCCTTTGTGAGGGCGTCGATGCCGACAAGCGTTACCAACAAGGCGGCGATGAGGGCAACTGAGACAATGATCAAGGTTTTGCGTTTCATGGAGCAGAGTCTCCCCTGATATATGTAGAAAGTATGATTACTTGTTCCTCCGGAAACTCTGGTTCAAAATGGTTCATTCAACATCTATCTGAATGTTTGCTTAAAAAACTAGCGCAGCCTGTTTGGGACCCGTTTTGCCTTTAAGGCTTTTAGGCACGAATCATAGACTATTTTGAGCGCGACACTTGAATGTTCTCAGGTAAGACGTTATCCAAAAGCTTGTACCTCCTCGGCTTAGCAGTCATACTTCTAGCAGTCTACTTGCCCTACTTTGTTAGCCTTGGGCCCGTGGGAGGATACCTTGTTGTTTACGGCGTCCCGATCGCGGTAGTGAGTCTCTTTTTCGGTAGCCAAATAATGAATAGAGCAGCGAAAAATAACAAAGAAGCTTTCAAGCTGACGTTGGGCTTGTTCAGTTCTCTTTATGTTGTAGGCATTTTCCTTGCAACAGTCGTTTTCGCCGTCATATTGCAGTTTAACCCGTCTGCGCAGCAGCTTCTGGAGCAGCCAAACCCTGCTCTTGATGTGTCACCCACTGTCGCGTGGATAATGATGGCCGTCGCGGTGCTCGTGGTGGGTCCCGCTGAAGAGTACCTTTTTCGGGGTTTCTTGTTTGGTGGCTTGTTGAGCATATCTAAAGGGAGACACTGGTTCCCGATAGCCTTTGTTTCCAGTCTGGTGTTTGCGTTTGCACACGGTTACTATGCAGTCACCTATGGCGTTGCTAGTCCTGTTTTCTTCATTCAGCTGACGATGTTTGGCATTGCCATGTGTGTAGCATATTATTGGTCAGGGGGAAACATTGTAGCGCTTGCGGTTGTGCATGGGTTAAACGATGCCATTGGTTTTCTGGGGGTAGCTACAACGAGAACGGTTGGGTTAACTGCCCAAGGAATATTCTTGGCGGTGGGCTTGGTGTTTGCTGTTTATGTCCTCTTCAAAAAGGTGAGGATAAACCCAACTAAGACTTCTCCCGAGTCTCATCCAGAGGCTGAACAGCCACCGCACTCGCCCGCTTCATGAACATGGTCTGGAATCGCGCTTTTTTACTGTTCTTTCACGAACTGTTTCTCAGGGACATCCGGTAATGCTAGGTCGCATACAGCTGTTTTTTGTTTTCGTGTATGCTGTGAAAGTAACACAGTATTTTGCCCGCAAAAGACTTAAGGAGAAGTCTTTGGGAAGAGGAACTTTTCGCAATTGCTACATCTATGAAAATCTCAGCAGGATGCAAGCTGGGACACCACAATAACTTTAAATGTGTTTAACATACTGAGTATGCCAAACATGTTGAGAGGTGATTTGAATGGTAGAGAATAATGAGAAACACACAGAGGAAAAGCACCATGAAAAAATGAGAGAACATTGCGAGAGAATGGGGTATCATCACGAAGGCAAGAGAGAGCACCCCCCGAGAGTAATTGTCAAAGGATACATGCGTCCCGATAAAACATCCTACTACGTTGTCATTCCCAAAGAAATAAGAGAATTATTCGGGCTAAAAGGCGGAGAATACTTCATTATGAGAGCAAAACCTTGGGAAAACGAAATCAAGTTGAAGATAGCAAAATTCGTTGAAGAACAACAACCATAGTTTCTCCACTTTTCTAAGCAGCGGTTGGCTGGATTGAATCTCAATTCGCAACCTCGATGCCAAGGAAATGCTTCCATGTTTCTTCCTAAATTTCTTGCTTTTGTTTAGTAGACTTTCTGTCTAAATCTTTAGGTTCGTCTGCTTAACGCGAGCTTATGTTTTTATGGACGCATTAGCCCGATTGTATTGGTTTATGCTGAAAGGTTTCCGCCTCCATTTTTGGCTATTTTAAAACAAATTTGTCCTGGCCAATATTAACCTGCGCTGGTTCCTGTTATGCTCGAGATTTCGCTAGCATTAACTCTTGCATAAACATCATACGTAATGTTGTGCGATTTGTTTCGTATTGCAAAAACGTTATTATTCATGAAAGGTCAAAGGGTTAATCGCTGATGATATATGAGTGAGCCTGCTAGGCGTTGGCCTCCTCAAAGTGGACCGATGGGTCGCGGTCCAGTATCGATCGTGAAGCGAGACGGACATATCGAGCCATTCGACCGTGCCAAGATGATTGAAAGCATGAGGAACGCCGGGGCAAATCCGGGAGAGGCGAATCTTGTTACCGATCGTGTCTCATTTCGTATGGCGCCCCGAGCAACTATTCCGTCAACGGAAGTTTCCACTATGGTTGCGCGGTCTCTTTCACATGTGAATCCAACCGCATCCCGAAATTATACAGACATTCGTGACCAAAGATATGCTTATAACGAACGAGTGAACCGCTTATCCGCTACCATTTCTATTATCAGTCAGCAGGTCAACGGTGCAACCACCAGAGTTGATAGCCTCAACGGTCAAATCCAGAGTTTGCCAGCACGTATTGCCCGAATTCGACAAGGCAACTATCGTTTGCTTCCTAACTTGGAGACAGACCAAGCAGCCCTTTCCCAAGATTGGAATGTAATTAGCCCCGAACTGCGAGCGACAGCTAACCTTAGAAGCGAAACCGCGCGCTCCCAAATCCAGACCCTTCAAAATGCTCTCTCATACAAAGTAGGAAGCGGCGACTACAACATCAATAACCTACAAGAAATTGAATCTGGAATTCCGGAAATACGCTCAACACTCTCAAATATGGAGAGTTCCATAACTACCGCCTTGTCCCCTTTTGAGAAAAAGTTTGAGAGCATGAACCAAGACCTTGCACGGGTGGAAGGCACTATATCTCTCCTGGATGGGGCATCATTTTCTTGGGAAGAAGGAGAAACCCCGGTACTTGCTGTCAGAGCTAAAGACATGAATAGTGATTTCGAAGGCATAATGACTCTGACTAATCTAAAATTCGTTTTCGAACATGAGAAAGAAGTTGTGCTGAAGAAAACGTTGTTTGTGGTCACTGAAAAGAAGATCGTGCGAGAAGTGAAAGTCCAAAAACCAATAGGAATGGTCACCAACTTAATTCGGGGAAAAGTCAGTTTCTTCAAGGGAGCAGGATTGTTCGTTAAATTTGCTTCGGAGAGCGGAATTCCTGAGATGAAATTCGACACGACCAATGAGGACGCGGAGTGGGTGACTAAGAGTTATAACCAAATTATTTCGGGACAAGTAGACCAGGAACTGGCGGCCTCAACCCCGAAAGCCGAGGAAAAAGAAGAAAAAGAGAAAGTGAAACTGGTCACCTGCCAGGTTTGCGGTGCTCCATACACTGAGAAAATCTATCGAGGGCAGACTTCTATCAACTGCAAGTACTGTGGCGCTTTAATTTCAATTCAGAAATAAGGCGCCGGCACGTACTTTTTAATACCTTGAATCCGCTTAAACCGCTTTTGAAGGGTTGGACAGAACCATAGAAGCGTATTCCAGTTATTGCTGTGTACGACATGTTTTTTAGGCAAGATAGCTGAATTACTGCCAGTGACTAAAATGTCATTCATAGAAAAAGCAAAGAAAAAACTTGGGGAGTTTGCCGATTCTGCAAAAGACGCCGTCTCAGGGGCTGACGACAAGACCGGAGCAGGAGAAAAAGCGGTCGATGCAACAACGAAGAGCACTATTGACCAAGTGAAGGACAAACAGGGAATACTCTCGAAAATCCAGAATTTCCTTACATTGGGTTACGGCACCAAAGAAGATTTGAGGGAACTCGACAAGAAGCTTAGAGACAACTACTATGCTGACTTCAAGGCTATGCGTCATAGGTGGGAAGAGATTTCCCTTGGAGCCCTAAAAGCGAAAGCTGGCGGAAGAGATGACTACAAGAAGGTCATTCAAGTAATGGATAGACTTGCAGAGAAGATTAACAGGGCAGACTATGGCTATGCAGGGTTGATGGACCGCAAAGGACACATAAGAGAAGATGAGCTCTCAAAAATCTTCAACTATGACAAGAACTTGGGGGAACAGGTTACAGATTTGCAGAGGTCTGTTGATGAAGTATACGGTTTGGCGGAAGCTGAAAACTGGAAAGAGGCTCAGCCTAAAGTCCGCACAGTGAAGCTAATGCTATTGGATACTGAAGAGAAATGGGATGGACGAGAAAAAGAATTTAGACCCTTGGAGGTTTCATAAGCATGCCGTTGATAGAAAAAGTTTCGTGGGATACAGCCGGAACAGAAGATATTGCGTACCGATTCCCAAAGACGAGTCTGAAGTACGGAAGCCAAGTAATCGTTAAAGAAAATCAGTGGGGAGTGTTCTTCAGGGACGGAAAAGCCTATGACGTTTTTGGTCCAGGAAGACATACAATCACTAGCAACAATGTTCCATTGCTGACAGATGCGCTTCAAAAGCTTGGCGTAATGGGAGATATTTTTGATTGCGAAGTGATTTTCGTTAGCAATAGCCAGTTCAGAGCCAACTTTGGAGGAAGCGCTTACTCTGCTCCGAGCGGCGACATAAAATATCAAGCTGAAATTGGATTCTTCGGATACACCCTGTACAAAGTGGAGGAACCAAAACTTTTCGTCAATGAGTTCTTCGGGAACCGTGATGTTAGCAATTCAGCCGAGATCGCGAATTATGTAAGGGGCTTCATTAATGAGCGCGTGATAGACGAGTTTGGAGATCAAGACATCTTTAACATAGTGAAAAATGTCGACGAAACAACCGATATAGTGTCTTTAAAGATCAGCGACGAGGCCGCCCGAATCGGACTGAAAATTATAGATGCCGTTTTCGAAGGAGTCAAGATTCCTGAGGAAGCGCGAAGGTTTGCTTCTGGAATGGGTTCCCAAGCGATGACGATGCAGTACATGAAAGAGACAGCGACAGAACTGAAAGATTCGCAGGGTGGCGGTGCAGCGGCGGCAGGCTTAGGCGCAGGAATCGGTTTGACAATGCCTTATATGATGGCTCAGCAGTTGCAACAAGGGCAACAGCAACCACAGCAAGTAATCTTGTGTCAGACCTGCGGAGCCAAGAATCCGACAACAACCAAATTCTGTGGAAACTGCGGCGCAAGTCTTGCTCCAGTAGCTAAAATAGTCTGCCAAAATTGCAAGACAGAGAACCCTTCAACAATGAAATTCTGTGGAAACTGCGGAAAGCCACTTGTTGCTCCAACTGAAATAACTTGCTCCAATTGCGGAACCAAGAACTCACCGGGAACTAAATTCTGCGGTAACTGCGGACAAAAACTCTAACATCTTTCTTTTTCTTTTTGTCAAAAATGAGTTGTGTTGCTAGACCTTTTTTGGAGCTCCGCAATTCGGACAGAACGCAGCTGTGTTCGGATTTAAGGATTGACAATAGATGCAGGGTATCATTACTATTTCTTTAACAATTATTTCTCGCGGAGTTTCGATTTTAGCTCTTTCAAGGGGTTTGTATATCCTCTCAAAATAGATGATAACAAAGGCTATGGGAACGCCAAAAGTGAAGAATAGAGTGACAATAATAATCCAAAATGCATCCATAATTTTTCCCGTTGAGTAAAGCTTTCTCCATCTACTCTAGTGAATGAGTGATAGCATTTTATAGCCTTCATGAACTGTGAATAAGTCTTAGAGACTTGCGGAATCCGTCCGTTGGGACAACCAAGATTTCTTGTGGTGCGGAGCATTAAGATTTGAAGATTTAGAAACTTCAAAATCCTTTCTCTTACTGGTTTGGATGGAAAAAGGATGGGGGGTTGGGGTTTTGGTTGGTTTTATTCCATGCCCCATTTTTTGGTGATTTTTACGATGAGGAATATTACTAGGGCTACGATTATGAAGGTTATTAGTGCTACGAGGAATGGTCCGGCTCCGAATAGTTGTCCTGTGTAGCCTATTGGTGGGTTTCCGGTTGCGTCGAGGGTTGTTTCTGGGACGGGGATTTTCCATGTTGCTAGGTTTCCTAGTCCTGGTATTGCTAGTCCGATAGCGGGTAGTAGTAGGTCTTTGACTAGTGATTGTACTAGTCCTCCTAGGTAGACGCCCATGATGAAGGCTATGGCGAGTCCGAGTACTTTGTATTTGCCAAGAAAGTCCTTGAATTCGTTCCAGAGTCCTTTTGGTGGAGGCGGCGTTGGTGCGGCTGGTTTTGGTTCTAGTAGTTGGCGTATTTGTTCGAGTTTCTCTAGCATTTTCTGATCTGAAGACATAAGATCACGAAAGAATATTCTCGACGGAAGTTACATTTAATATTTTCTAAAAAATAGCGTTTGAGAAGGATAAATTGAACAAATCCCGACCGAAGCAAAATCTTTTCTAAAATAGGCCAATAGAAGATTAAATCAGATAAAATAGAATATTGCACACAAAGTTCTATCGTCCGATTTAGGCTTTCGACTGACTTTTGCGACGGAAAATGCCCTCAACCTTGGCAAAAACGGTTTAAGTCGAGTCAAGGAGGAGTCGAAAAATGAAAAAACCTTATAACCACTGAACGAACATAATGGAGTCGAGGAATTTGATGCCAGAACCAGTATTTGAATGGTATACCGATAAGAAAGGAAAGTTTAGGTTTCGACTGAAAGCGGCCAACGGAGAAATCATTGCTGTTAGCGAGGCATATGCGTCAAAAGACGGTTGCTCCAACGGCATAGAATCCGTTAAGAAGAACGCGCCTTTGGCCAAAGTGGTCGAAGCTAAAGAAGCATAATCTGAACTGTGCAAAGGAAAGAAAACTTTCCTATTCCTTTTTCTATTGCAGAATTAGAAAGGAAGATAGTTTATGCGATGCTGATAGTCTGCGTATCGCTTCTGGCGGGTTTGGCTTTTTCGTTTCCGTCGAATTTGGCGTAGATGTTTCCTGTGGTTTTGCGCCAGGATAAGGGTCTAGCTTTCCAGTTAATGTCGAAGAATCCGTCTTCGTTTGTTTTTCCGAAAGCCAGGTAATCATCGCCTAGGATAGATGCGTCGCGTTCGTAGATTTTGATTTTAGCTCCGGATATGCCTCTCGCAGTTTTGCGTGAATATAGTTTGCCTTTCAGGCTCGTGATATTTCCTTTGTTAATGTTTTTTGGAAGAGCATACAAATCTAGTTTAGTCTCTATTGGGAAAGTTTCTTGCGGGATTTCCATTTCTTTAGACAAGACTGGTTTGTATCTGGGTATTTCTGGTTTTACTTCAGGCATGACAGATGCAGGTTCAGTTTTGGTTTCCAGGTTCAAGGGTGGAACTGCGGGTTCGATTTTGGGGATAGTAATCTCTACCCGTTTTGATTTTTCGATTCCTGCCAAGCTCTCTAGTTCTGCTTTTGGCACTGAAGTTGTGGTTTTAGCTTCCAAATCTGCTGGTGGCATTTGAGTTTCTATTTTTGGGGTGTTGATTTCTTCCATTTTTGCTTTTTTGATGCTTGCCCTTTCTTCAGTTGTTTCGGCAGTTTTTTCGTTTATTGCCTCTTTGGTGATTGTGGAATCTTCGATTTCTGCGTCGCCGCTGCCTCTGACTATTTCGATGCCGTGGAGGCAGCTTTCTTTTGTTTCGTATCCTTCTCCCTCGGCGATTATTTCGCCGTTAGGGGCTTTGAGGCGGAATCTAAATTCTCCCGCTGCATCCTGGTACAGTTGATATTTTGGATTAAGCACTTTGCGGTCGTTTATGGTTAGGTCTTCGATTGGTGCTTTGCGATTTTTCTGTACGCTTCGTATGCCGTTAACGCAGCTTGCTCGCTGCTCGTAGGCTTCTCCAACAGCTACGATTTTGCCGTTTGCGGCTCTAAGTCGGAATCGATACTTTCCGGCAGCATCCTTATACATTTGAAATTTTGACATCAAACCACATTCTCTTATTGGATTCTAGTTGTACAAAAGCTTTTTCCGCCTTCAAAATTTTTGTTGGTCGTTATTCCGCGGCAATGGGCCGCCTAAAAAAGCTCGTCGCGACTCTGGAGAAGCTGCCTGGCAAGACTTGCAATTCCCCCAAGACCTCATTACGGACCCACTGGTATGCTAGGCAAGCGATGGTGGTCTCAGACATTGCGCTTTTGCATCATGTCTTTCTCGCCAATTTTTTTCTTCTACTTTTTTTTGGTTTCCTCCAAGCGTCGATCTTTTTTCGTTTTAGCTTCTCAGGTATTCTGAGTTTTTAAGGAAATTTACACAAATAGTTACTCATAATATTTGGTATGCGACGTGTTTTTAGACAAAAGTTATTAACAGAAAGACGCTTAGCTGGTCTCAAGGGTATGTGGGAGCAGAAAAGTGTTTGCTCGCCCTTATGCAACACTTCCCCTCTAATTCTGTTCCCTCATACTCTTCCTGAAATAAAATCTGGTCATTACCTTGTCTCTTCTCAATGGGTACTTTAATAAAAACGTGCTTGCGTTTCGAGAATAAATTTATCCTATGTTAGTCGACACTAGAGAAAACAGAGAGGTGAAGAAATGAGTGAGAAAGAGATCCTTCTGCAGCTTCAGGAACTAAACGCTAAGATGAATAGAATTGAATCAGCCATAAACGCATTTCCGCAACTCTTGGATGATAAGCTCAGGGCTCTAAATAAAAACCAAGGAGATATTATTATGATACTGCAACGTAATAAAGGAAAACCAGTGGCTCGTACAATGGAAGCAAAGCTCTGAAGTTATGGAAAGGTGTTTTATAGCAAAAGAGGATTAGGTTATTTTGGTGGCGAGTGTGCATGCAGCGTCCTAAGTGGTTAAGTAGTTGGGGAAAAGGAAAAAGCACTCTTGAAGGATCGCTCGTAATAGACATCCCGGATATTAAGGTTGTCGAAGCTACCTCCAATAATAAGATTGTTCTCATCGCCATTGGTTTATCGCAACAACAAGCAAAAACCCCTTTAATTAAAGAAAATGCTGATGAAATTGCAGCAAAACCCATGACACAGAAAGTCTTGGAATGGAAAATATTCTATGACTCAGCTGCATTGCTCAATTTGGTGCCCAATGAAAAAGCTAGGGATTTTATGGCTGGAACAGTTGCGGTAGTCTCTGGAAACTCTGCTGTTTTTGACTCGAGCACTGTTTACGTTGCCAGCGGAGATAGACCAGCTAAAGGCAATGCTCCCCTTCTTTTGGACTACGAAATAGCCAAAAAGTTAGAAGAAGCAAAAAGAAAAACAGATTGACCTTCTTTTCAGGGCTTCAACTTTGTCAAAGCCTCAATATCGACAAGACTATGGTTGCATCGTTGCCAGAGTCCATAGATCGATTGAAAATGACGAGTTATTCAGGTTCAGCAACGAACTCCAAAGAGACTATTGAATACGCGTTCGGAACTAAGGTAAGGGCAGGTAGCACGATGCACGCACACTGGCGCCAACTACATTGGTTTCAATGTAGCCAAGATTTCTGAACAAACAAAACTGAATGAGATTCTTTGGTAAGCCAATATGCACACATAGGTAGAACACTAAATTTAATAAACGCCTTCGAGAGACTAACATCATGCAAGATTTCGACAAACTCGGCGTTTTCTATCTAGGTCGTCTCTACGATGCAGCGAAAAGGGCCCCACTAGAAGACCTTCTTTTGTACGACTCAAAAGATCTAGTTACACATGCAGTATGTATCGGAATGACCGGTAGCGGAAAAACCGGTTTGTGCATTTCCATCATAGAAGAGGCAGCAATTGACAAAGTCCCAGCAATCGTAATCGACCCTAAAGGAGACATAACAAACCTGCTCCTAACCTTCCCTGATCTGAAGGGACAAGATTTCTTGCCCTGGATAAACGAGGAAGACGCAACCAAAAAAGGTCTCTCAACTCAAGATTTCGCGGCCCAACAGGCAGCTTTTTGGAAAGACGGGCTCATGAAGTGGGGACAAGATGGAGAACGTATCAGACGTCTCCGCGAATCTGCAGACTTTCAAATCTACACTCCAGGGAGCAGCGCAGGTTTGCCGATATCCATCTTAAAATCTTTCGAAGCACCTCCACCAATAATTCGGTCCGATGACGAGCTCCTCCAAGAGAGAATAAACACCACCGTTACCAGCCTGTTAACACTTCTAGGAATAAATGCTGATCCAATTAAGTCAAGAGAGCACATTTTGTTATCCAATATCATGGCAGAAAGCTGGCGACGCGAAGAAGACTTGGATATTGGTCGTCTAATCCAGCTCATTCAGACTCCTCCCTTAAAGCAAATCGGAGTTCTGGACATCGAATCGTTTTATCCATCAAAGGAACGTTTTGGATTGGCAATGCAGCTCAACAATCTCCTTGCCGCACCAGGTTTCAACCTTTGGCTGCAAGGGGATTCTTTAGACATAAATGGCCTTCTACACTCCCCGAACGGAAAGCCAAAGGTGTCAATAATTTACTTGGCACACCTAAATGACGCTCAACGCATGTTTTTTGTGTCTTTGCTTCTAAACCAAATAGTCGGTTGGGTCCGATCTCAATCTGGAACAACCAGCCTGCGCTCAATACTCTACATCGACGAGGTTTTCGGATACCTTCCTCCTGTGAGTAATCCTCCTTCAAAATTGCCGCTTTTAACTCTCCTGAAACAAGCACGAGCTTTCGGGCTAGGCATTGTGCTTGCCACACAGAATCCGGTAGATCTGGATTACAAAGCACTTTCAAACGCGGGCACCTGGTTTCTCGGACGATTGCAAACAGAACGTGACAAAGAACGGGTGCTGGACGGACTTGAAGGTGCAGCGATTGCTGGACAAAAACAATTCAACCGTCAAACTCTGGCTCAGACCCTTTCAAGTTTGGGTAACCGCATTTTCCTAATGAATAACGTTCACGAGGATGTTCCAGTTGTTTTCGAAACTAGGTGGGCAATGTCCTATCTTCGGGGTCCCCTAACAAGAGAACAAATCAAATTGTTAGTTGAACCGGCAAAAAGACAACAAGCAACAATAGCCCCGACCCTAAACTCAAGTTTGGCGTCCTCTGCCTCGCCAGGAGCTACATACAGTCTCAAAAGTGCTTCTCAAAAACCAGTGGTGCCTCCAGACATCTCGGAATATTTTGTGCCATCACAAGGAAATAGCCAGGCCAACAATCCTAAGTATACCCCTATGGTTGCTGGATTCGCGCAAGTACGATTCTATGAACCGAAAGCAAGAATAGACACTACCACGGATCTTGCATTTCTTACTCCAATCAGCGACAATCCCTTACCGGTAAATTGGGACGATTCTGAAAGAGTGGATATGAAAGTTTCAGATCTTAGAAGATCACCCGCGGAAGAGCTGCCATATGCCAATTTGCCTTCGGCTGGTCTAACAAAGAAAAACTATGCATCTTGGGAGAAGGACTTTTCGGATTGGCTTTTTAGAACTCAGAAGCTTCAATTGTTTAGAAGTCCTTGCACCTACGAGTTGTCAAGACCTGGCGAGGTGGAACGCGATTTTAGAATTAGACTTCAGCAGGCAGCTAGAGAAAAACGTGATCAACAAGTGGCAAAGCTCAGGGAAAAATACTCCCCCAAACTCGTCAAGTTGGATGAACGAATAAGGCGGCTGCAAATGGTTCTAGAAGAACAAAAATCCCAGGCTAAGGGACAGAAATACCAAGCTGCAGTTTCGATAGGAGAGACAATTCTAAGTTCATTCTTAGGAAGAAAATCAAGCACTCGAGCAACAAGGGCTACAAGAGAAATTGCTCGCAGCATGAAAGAGTCAAGAGACAAAAAAAACGCAGAAACAAATTTAGAAGCCCTGCAGCGGGAACGATCAAATCTGGAAACGCAATTCCAAAAAGACACTGCTGTATTGGAAGCAAAAACAAATCCCCTCACCGAAGCCTTAGAAAACGTTTCGGTTTCTCCTTCAAAGACCAATATTAATATTCAGATAGTTTCTCTGGCATGGGCACCACGCTAATTACACAATTGTCTAATAGGATAGCATCTCCTCAAAGATCCCGCAAACTCATGCCAATAACTGTCTTTTTCTTAAGCAAAAAAGTAACATCGATTTATAGAGCCAAGAAATTTCTCGTTTTCTTCAGCCACTTATCCTTGGATAATTATTGTTTTGCAAAGTCTTATTAGTACAAATAATAAATATGTGGAACTCGTGAGCAAAATGGGATTTTTAGACAAAGCCAAGAAGAAGGCCGAGGAAGAAGCAAAAAAGGCTGGTGACGCCGCGAAGAAGGCTGGCGCTAAAGGCGCTGAAGAAGCAAAGAAAGCTGGCGCCAAAGGCGCTGAAGAAGCAAAGAAAGCTGGCGCCAAAGGCGCTGAAGAAGCAAAAAAGGCTGTTAAAAAAGTAAAAGAAAAGATGTAAGAGAGGCATCAGATAGCCTTTCTCCCCTTTTTCTATTTTTGGTTAGATCACCTAAGCATGCAATTCGCACCTTAGAAAGCAATCAGAGATGTTGGTTTTCAGAAGGCACTGATTCTGCAATAGCGCGGAGAGAAAAGCCTACCCAAAAGTTATATACAAAAATATTGGTAAAACATCTTGTAAATCCAAAAGGAGGTGTAAAGGTATGGTAAATGGAAGACCAGTTATGGGGGAAATTGTGCTTTATCAAAACGTAAACATGCGGGGTGCACATAGACACGTTTTCACTGAGGAACCAGATTTGAGGCATCCGGAAGATCCCACTTTTAATGATGCAGTCTCCTCTTTTGTCATTTTGAAGGGAGTATGGAAACTTTACAGAGACACCAACTTCAACAATGCATACGACGGGGAATATGGTCCAGGCGTGTACGAAAAAACGGATAACTACGGCGTAAGGAATGACGACATGTCGTCACTCAAATGCATACGACAATTTTAGGTATTCGAATTACAGCACAACTGCAACCAGTCGGGAATTCATATCTTCCCTCATTTTTGTTCAGTGCCACAATTGCGTCAACGACCTAACTTTTAAAACGTTCCTTTGAGATGAGGATGGCAGTCAGAACCATGATAGGGTGCCATTTTTCCTCGCTGTTTTCAGGCACCACGCGTAGATTGCGTAGCCCAACGGCAGAATAACCGCACACATAACAATTAGGATTGATAGGTCGGGTAAGATCGACTGCAATCCTTGCCCGGTGAGCATGGGTCTGATGCATGTGAAGAAGTAGTATTGGGGAACAAAGATCGAGATTGCTCGTAACTCTACGGGCATGACTTGTATGGGGAAGAGGACGTTGCCGAAGAGGTTAGTAGCTATGGTGATGACGGTTGTGACGGGGTCGCCTTGTTTGGTTAGGATGAGGGTTCCTGCACCTATCATGCTGAATCCGATGAAGGTTCCGATGCCTAGCGCGACGACAAGGATGGTTCCGATTATGTTAATGCTAAGTATGACGCCGAATGCGAGGACTCCCACGGCTAGGTAGATGACGATGACTAAGGTGCTCCAGATAAAACCCCACAATGAGCTGCCAACAATGAATGTACCTAGTCCGGTAGGTGAAACCAGAACCTCTTCTAGGCTCCATGGGTTTATTGTTTTTTGGACAAGGGTAAGGCTTTGTGATAGGTATGTGTTGAAGGCGAGTCCGATTAAGAGATAGGTTACGACTGGCATGCCATATAGTTCTTGGACACTGGGCATGGTAGCGTTAGCTCCCCAGAACGCATATGATAAAGCTCCAAAGAGTGCGCTGACAACGCTGAGCAGGATGTTGGTTTTGTAAGTGGAGAAAGAGATGATGTCGCGTTTCATGAAGTAATAGATTTTGTCTAGTTCCTGCAGCAGTATCATTTTTCTACACCTGCTCCGGTCAGCTCGATGAATGCGTCTTCGAGGGTGGGTTCTTCCTGTTTGAAGTTGATCAGTTTGATTTGTTCTTTGAAGAAGAAGTTTAGAACTGCGGGCAAAGCTTCCACGTTTCGGAGACGAATGCGCAGTCGCATTTGTCCGAGAACTGGATCTTGGATTTCCCCGCTTAATCCATCAACGCCAGCTAAACCCCTTAGTTGGTTTAGCTGTGCGTCGGACATGTTCTTCACAATTATGTCTGCGATTTCGCCTTTTTTGGCAATGCTTTTTAGGGCGTCGGGGGTATCTAGGGCTACGATTTTTCCTTTGTTCATTATGCCGACTCGGTCGCACATCTGGGCCGCTTCTTCTATGTAATGTGTGGTGTAAAGGACTGTCTTGCCGTGCTTTTTGCTGAGATCATTTCTTATGAAGTCCCTGATGTTTCTGGATGAGGTCACATCTAAGCCTGTGGTGGGTTCGTCAAGAAGCAGGATAGGGGGGTCCGGCAGTAGGGCTCTGGCTAAGGCGAGTTTTCTTTTCATTCCGCCCGAGTACTTCTGGAATACTTCGAAGGCCTTGTCCTTCATGCCAACGAGCTCTAAGACTTCCATGATTCTTTGTTGTCTTCCATGTCTGGGGACGTTGTTGATAGCGGCGAAGAATTCGAGGTTGCTGTAGCCCGTGAGGCGCCAGAAGAAGCCGCGTTCGCCCACGCTAAATAAGGTGCCAATCGATTGCTTAACCTTCATTTGCTTTTTGTTGACGTCGTACCCATTCACTATTGCGGTTCCTTCGTCAGGGGGAAGGAGAGTGCATAGGATTTTCACTAATGTGGTTTTTCCTGCACCGTTGGGTCCGAGCAAGCCGAAGAGTTCTCCCTTTTTGATTTTTAGGTTCAGTTGGTCAATTGCGCGTACAGTTCTATTTTCACTTCGGCTCAAAATCGAAAATCCGTTGGCTGGTTTCCTGATTTTTGAGGTGTAAGTCTTGGTTAGATTAACTGTTTCAATGGCGAACTCGTCAGTTTGGGTCAAATTCTCTGTTTCAGCCCTCTGTAGGTATTGTGATATGTATGGCATCATAAAGGTTGCTTGTCTTCTTGAGCATTCATTTGGGGTAACACAAGGCTATTTAATGTGGTTTTGGAATTTGTTTTGGAGAATATTATGTTCTTTAGGCAGATTCAGTTGCACAGCGACAACTTCTCTTATGTCATCGCCGACGAAATCGCAGGTGTGGCCGCAGTTGTGGATTCGAGCTTCAACGCCGGCGAAATTATGCGTGTCCTCAAAACCCAAAATCTCAAGTTGAAATACATTATTAACACGCATGGACACTCGGACCACACGGCGGGCACCTCCGAGTTGCTCTATACGATGGGTGGACAAATTGTGGCTTACCGCCTCTCGGAGTTGGAAGCAGACGTTTTGGTTGATGACGGGGATATCTTGAAGGTTGGACGGGTTGAGATAAAAGTTCTTTACACTCCTGGGCATACAACCGATGGTATCTGCTTGCTCGTGGACGATATGAAGCTATTAACGGGGGACACGTTGTTTGTGGGAGAGTGCGGCAGAACAGATTTACCTGGCGGGAACAGCAGGAGTTTGTATCGGAGCCTTTTTGGAAAGTTGTTGGCTTTGAGTGATGTGGTTGAAGTGTATCCTGGGCATGATTACGGGACGAAGCGGAGTTCGACGATTGGCGAGGAGAGGCGGACGAACTATGTGTTGCAGCCAAGGAGCGTTGAGGAGTTTGTGGAGTTCATGCGGCAGCCATAGCTTTGTTAAGAGCGGCAAAGTCACATCCCGCGCGTAACATCTAGGAATTTTGCTGGGTCTGAGCTGAAATTGATTTGCGTTATCTTTAAGTCGCCGCGCTACAGATAAGGAACGGCTTAGGGGCTTGGAAAACTTCAACGACGACTCGGAGAAGCGCAGTTTCAACGCACAAGAATTTTTGAGTTGGGTTACAATTGTTCTCCTCGCCCTCAGCCTTGTCTACTCTTTGCTGTACGTTGCGGCTCAGTTAGGCGTTTCTTTTTTTGTTCTCGATAACCGAAGCATGGACCACTATACTGTGAGTAGCGATTTGTTATCGGCAGATTTGGACGGTTTGGTTTGGGGCGGTGCGGTGGTTTTGTTTTCGGCGTGGTTTGTTTCAAGGTTATATTCGGACAGGGGTAAGGTCTTGTGGGTTTTTGTTCCTCTTGCTCTTGCGGGTTTAGCTTTTTTTGGGTGGTTTGGGCTTTGGCCTTTGGTTTTTGCTGCCTTTGTGTTGGCTGGTTTTTGTTTGGTTTTTTCCGGAAGCTGCTTTGGTGTCTCATGGTTTTCTGTTTTGAAACGTTTGGTTGAAGGGGCGGTCTTTGTCGGGGTTTTTGTTGAGGCTGCTGCTTTGGTTTTGTTCAATGTTCCCTTCGTTCTCAATGTTCCAGTTGAGGCTTCTGCTGTGTCGATGCACTGGTGGCTGGTTGAATTGAGTTTGTCCAACCTGACGTATCCATTTCTGCCATTCGCTTACCTGTTTTTGGTGGTTCTGGGTGTGGCGGCCTTTTTGTGGAAGGTTTTGTCTGTGACTTTTGCTGGTCGGTGGAAGGATAGGCGAGGCGGGTTTTTGGATCGTTTGCGTGGTGTTGCTGAATCCAGCAAAGCTGTGGAGCGTGAGCCTTTTGGTTGCCGTTTTCCTGTTGTTTTGGCTGTCTTGATTTCGGTTGCTGTTTCCGTTGTGTTGGTGGTTGTGACTGTTTTGCCATGGATTAACCCAACTTATCGTCTGGTGAGCGTTGATGCTCCAAGTTATTATGAGTGGCTTGTTCGCATGCGGGGTCTTGATGCGGGTTCGGCTTTGTCTTTTGCTCTTGCCAATGATCGGGCGGCTTTCTTGGTTTTGGACTATGCATTATCTTTTGTTGCAGGTTCTGTGAATATTTTGCAGCTGATTCCAATCTTGTTGGTTCCTCTCTTGTGTATTGCGTCTTTGTCTGTGATTCGTCGTGTTTGCAGATTGCGTGACTCATGGGTCTACTCCTTGTTTCTTGCTCCTCTTTCTGTTCCGGCTTTGGGGCTAATTTATTCGGGTTACTTTGCTAATATGCTAGCCGTCGTTTTTGTTTACTTCAGTTTTGTTTTGTTGCTGGTGGTTTTCCGCTCAGGTTCCACGCTGGCGGTTTGCGGCTTGCTGGGAACCTCTTTGATTGCATTGTTCGCGCACTCATGGACCTGGTATGTCTTTGCGTTTTCATTGGTTGCGTTTCTTTTTTGGGAGTGGCGTTTGGCTGTTCGCGACCGTGGTTTGTGGAAGAGTTTCAAGTGGAAACTAAATGTTGGTGCCGCAATTGTTGTCGCGGGTCTGGTTTGTGATGTAGCACGTAAACTGTTGACGTCAAGTTCTATTTCGGTGGCTGCGTTTGAGACCGCTAAGTCTAGCTTAGGTTTTCCCGATATGGCATATGTTCTTGGAGAGTTGAGGTTGACTACTAATTTCTATTTGGGCGGGGTTTTTGCAAACGGTATGTTTATTGTTCTTTGTGTTGTGGGTTTCCTGTTTTTGCTAAGTTTCAAGTCGGAGATGTCTCGTCTTCTCGTTTCTTGGGTCTTTGTAGCGTGTGTGCCAGTACTTTTTGCTTCGGGAGAGTTTGTGTTTAATCGTTTCCTGTTTCTTTTACCCTCGGTTGTGTTTTCTGGTTTGGGGCTTTGTTTTCTGGTTCGGTGTGGCATTAACAGCACTAAGGGGTCGCATACTAAGAAGCTGGCGTTTGAACTGTTGATTGTTGGTTTCGTCGTTTTGGTACTTCTGAACTTTGGCTTGCGATACGTTTCTAACATAAATATCGTTTAGATGGCAGATTTCGGCTGACTTCTCTCTTGCAGAGGCTGGATTTTGCCATGGCAGCAAGCCGGTACAAGAATATTGAAGCTCGAAGAACAGACTAAAGCCAGGTCGCCCGAATGCTGAATCGCAATTTGATTCCGTGGATTTAGTTGATGATTTTGGCTTGTAGTCACATTGTGATATACACACAATCTTAAGTTCGCCCAAAGAAATGTTCATTCAGCAACTAAAGATATGGGAGGTGGAAAGATTTGACGAAAACAGCGATGGATGCCATGAAGGCTGCAAGCAACGTTTACAAGTTCGTCATGGAAAATGACCGTGTGCGTGTTCTGAAAGTGTATTTTAAACCAAACGATACAGCAAAGATGCATCATCATCCTGACCATGTTATCTACGTCTTGAAAGGTGGAAGAGCAAAAATCACGTCTGGAGGCAAAAGTGACACTCTTGACCTAAAGACTGGGGAGGCAATTTTCCTTAAAGAACAGGATCACGAAGCAACAAATATCGGATCCTCTGACCTGGATCTTCTGGTCGTGGAACTGAAGAAGTAAAATCCAACGCGTGCTATGCGGCCAATGTATCTATTCAATCCGTTCCCCTTTTGTTCTAGAACCCCAAGAAAGGGGTGTTTGGGAAAGTCGATGCGGCTTTGCATCATTGTGTTTTTCTACTTGCATCTTCATTATGTGCTCAGCCTGTGGTCTTGTCGATTACGGTTCTGGTGAGAATGACTATTTGAGTTACTTTTGCATTCGTGATGTCTAAGCCAACTGTTGCATACCCTGTTGTGCCATTCTGCAGCGTTACAATTGCTGTAGTTGCTTTTGTCGTGATTGTCCCATCAGCACCTATAACGCTCTCGATTTTTGGTCTGATTGACATCACTGTGTAGCCCTCAGAGATTAGGTTCTGTACATCGGCGTCGTTGCCAAGTATATTTGTCACGGTCTGATTGTATTCCGAGCTTATCCGCATGTTTTCCGTGAATCCGCCGAATTTTCCTCGATGACCTCCTGGTCCTCCTCCGAATCCTTGGTCGCCCATCATCATGCCCATACCCCCGAAGGGGAGATCGGTTGCGTTGATGTCAAACACGTTTGTGGTTGTCGAAGTTGCGTTTGTGGTCGTTGGGTTTGTTTCTGTGGCGAAAGCGGTTGCAGCTAAGCTTGCAAGTACGACGGCGGAGATCGTTATTAGGAGCAGAGTTAGTGCCTTAGTTTTTCTTTCCGTTCTGTTTCACCTCCTTTTTAACTGAAACATCGTTGCTCAAACGCTTATTAGATGATTTTCCGAAATTGAACCCAAAAATCACCAAAATCTACCCCTAATTTGTACAGAATTTATTGTGGTCGAACCTGGTTGGATTTCAAAGAAGAGCCCTTTTCTATTCTTTATCGCTGTTTTCTTGAAGGGGTAAGTGAGTTTGGAGGTTGTTTGATGTTGATTTGGGTTTGTTCCAGGAATAACCCTATGAGGGTGTTATATTACATATGTAATATACAGAAGGTGAGTCGCCACAAAGGGCACCCAACCAAACCACTTCTAACACTGTTTCACTGACCGTTTCAACGCCGTTTCAGCCAACTAACAAATCCTTCCAAGCCCTTTGTGGTAACAAAAAGGAGCAAAACAAATATGAAATCATCAAAAATAGCAACAATCATAATAATTGCGGCATTAGGCGCCTCACTTTTAGGCGCATCAGCCCTGGCTTTTATTGGAAAAGGGGTAACGCCCGCAGCGACGGGAACATACGGGAACTACCCAAACGGCATGATGAACGGGCATGGAACATACCCATCAACAATAACAACTAACCCACAAACACCTAAAACGACAGCAACTATACTAACCCCAAATGACGCAGCAACCATAGCACAAAACTACCTCACCCAAATTGGCAACCCAAACCTCGAAGTAAAAACAATACAAGAATACACCAACGTCTATTACGTGCCGATCATTGAAAAAGACACAGGCTTAGGCGCATTCGAACTGGCAGTCAACAAGTACACCGGAGCTGTCGTTCCGATGCAGGGGCCAACGTTGACATGGGACACCAAATACGGCGTCATCGGAACCAACGGAATGATGGGGTATCTCGCAACTGGCTACGGAGATTATGGCGGGATGATGGGCGGCGGCATGATGAACTGGCTTAGAGGAACACCCACCGCGGCAATGCCCATAACTTTAAGCCAAGCCCAAACCAACGCACAACAGTACCTCAACACATACTCCCCAGAAACCACAGTCGGCGCAGCAACAACCTACTATGGATACTATACGATGCAAGTCATCGGCAGCAACGGCAACATAGTTGGTGTTTTGGGAGTCAACGGATTCACGGGGCAAGTCATGGATTACACGTGGTGCGGAACCTTCATGCGTCAAATACTGTTAGGCTAGACCAACATCTACCCAATCTCGATTTTCTTTTACCCCTCAGTTTTTTGATGTTATTTCAAGAGCTACCTGGTGGGTATAGTTCGTTTACTATTTTTGAACAGAAGATGAATTATCACTTATGAGAAAGACCCGACGCTTGTACTTCTTCTCTTGGTGACTAATTAGGGGGAGCCAGAGGGCTGCTCGTGAAAGTCTTCTTCATAGGTTCAGGTTTTTTTCCTAAGACTTTTAAGTGATAAACGATTCTTAACCTCCTTATGACTCAGCATCCAAGCCCCTCATCAGTGCTATTGGCCAACCTGAAAGCTGCGTTTTCTGGTATTACCCAGGGCATGCTGGGTTTCAGATGGGTCTATTTCTTCCTATTCACTGTTATCATGACCAATGCGGCAGTCTATACTCTTTCACTGGCGCATCCAGGTATCATTGATTTTCTTTCTGTTTCTTCCAAAACGCCTTGGGGCATCGTGACTTCCATATTTGCTCATTCCAGCTTTTCACACCTTATATACAACATGAGTGCCTTGTCGTTCTTTACCATTCTTTTCACTTTCTGTAATTCTGCTTTATCTGTTAGCCGAAACAAGATCGAAGGCTTTTTTGTTTTTTCCACTCTTGCTTGTGCCATAATCTCTAATATTTTGTGGATTGCTTCAAGAGACAGTATATCATTTGGTGCTTCAGGGTTAGTATATGCTGTTGTTGGGAATGTTTTAGGTTTCTCTCTTTTTAATGGGTTGCAGGTTTTCCACTTCCAGAAACTGCAATCTCAACGTCAGCTAGTGGTATTCATTGTGTTAATTGATATTGTCATTTCTGTCTTACTCCTAGCTCAAGTAGTCTTAGACCCGCAACTCTTTCTTAACTTAGGAAGCGGAGTAAATACCCTTGCCCACGGCGCATCTTTTCTTCTCGGTATGTTTGCAGTGTATCCTTTGTGTTTGTTCAAAAAGCTTAGTCTCTTAGAATAGTATGTTGAATTTTTGAACGGTAATCAATGTATTTTGTTGTGTTGTGCAGGCTCGAAGGAAGAGATGTCTGAATTGTCGAGGCTTGGCTGGGAGCAACAGCTGGACAAATTCGCCGAAGCGCTTAATTAATATGACTAGAGGTTTGCCTGAAAGCTGGTCTGTGGCTAACGCGTTAGTCTTCCATAGGTTCTATTTGAGTCCGAAGTGCATTGTGCCTGGGGGGTAGCGTCCCATTGCGTCACAGATTTCTTCAGTGACAGACTTCTTGCCAAGGTTCCGAATGAAATCCGAAGCAACAACAATGCCTACCAGCTTGTTATTCTTGACAACGGGCAGTCGTCTGATTCTGTTGCAGGACATTAGCCGCGCAGCATCCTTCAGCGACACATCTGGGTCGACTGTAACAAGGTTCTTGGTCATTACATCCGATACTTTGGCGTCGTAGGGAAGTTTTTTGGCGGCGATTCTTCGGACGAAATCTCGTTCGGTGACTATTCCGATTGGTGATTCGCCTTGGACGATGATTAGGCATCCGATTTCTTTTGAGTTCATAAGTTCGGCTGCCTCAAAAATGGTTTTGTCTTCTGTGATGGTGATAACTTCTCTAGCCATAATGTCTTTAACCGATGGCATAAGTCCTTATGATGTCAATTTTTGCATAAAAGAATTGCTGTAAAACATTTCGAGGGGACAGGTTAATATCCAGGCGTCTGAGATTCCTGCATGAAGTCTCCTGCAGCCAATGTTCAATAAATCTTTTATATGCAAAGGTGGAGAAGGAAAATCGTCATTAAGAAAAAACAAAAGAGATCACAATTGCGCTTCTTAAAATTTCGATCTGGAATAACCACAATAGGTGTTGCCATCCTGATAGTTTTTGCTGCTTTAGCAGCCGCGGGAATAACATATTATGCAGCTAGCAAACTGTCATCGCCAAACGTTTCGCCCGCACCCACATCTTCGCCAGTGCAAACAGCTACCCCTGCGCCAACATCCACATTTGTGACGCCCTCACTAGAGCCCAGCCCTAATCCTGCTGCAACCCCGACGCAGACTCCCGTTGCAACACCGACTCCCACAAGTTCAATTAGCCCAACACAAACACCCACACCAAGTCCAATCGATTTGGCGACGCAGGAAAGAGTACGCGATTCAGTAATGAACTATCTGAAGGTTAACCATCCTGAGTCTGCACAGTTCATGAAGGATTTAGTTTGGACTGGTGGAAGAGTTACGCCACAAAATGCTGTGGGAGCACAGACATACATGTACTACAGCAAAGGCTGGAACGTCACAATTACCTATCCCGTTGTGCCTAACGCAATTTACAATGTTGTGGCGGATTATTCAGCCCCTGGAGTGAGTATTCCTTACAGAGTTATTTGGAAAGGCACGTGGCAAGATGAAGTTATCAACGAAACAAGCTACGTCTTTGCACAGTGAAGACATGGAAATCCATAGCCATTGATGTGGTTGTGGGTGCATTCATTAACTCGGGGGAGACTAGACTTTTCAGAAAGTGCGTTGGTAACGGAATTGAATGAAGGTGACCTAAGCATGAGTTTCAAAGTTAACGTTGGAAGAAGTTTTCTTCTTCGTGCCAAACACGACTCAGAAATGATCGATTTCGTGACCGGTTTCGCCAAGGAGAATGAAGTAATGGCTGCGAGTTTTACTGCTATTGGTGCACTAAAGTCGGCGAAGCTCGGATTCTACGACCAAGAAAAGCATGAGTATTCGGAGATGTCGCTTTCAGTTCCTTTAGAAATTGCCTGTTGCATTGGGAACGTTTCCCTCAAGGGCGGCAAACCATTCACTCACGCGCACGTGGTTCTCAGCGACCATAATGGTAACACTCGAGGTGGACACTTGCTTGAGGGAAAAGTTTTCGCCGCTGAAGTTTATCTAACCGAGCTGACGGGGGCAGAACTTGTTCGGAAAATTGATGCCGTGACTGGGCTATCTCTCTGGGATATTAATCTGATGTCGCGGAAGACTTTGCCTGGACTATAACGTGTGGGGTTGATTGTAGTAGCAGATTTTCATGGTAACAACTTCTTTACTTCTGCGACTTCGTCAGGAAAATTCTTTGTCAACCTGTTCTTCTTCAAATTCTCCCTTATCACCCATAGAATATCCGCGTCGTGCAAACCTGCGATTCGATGCATATACTCAAATCCCTCTTTCGGAATAGCATGAACCACCACACTCAGAGAATACCCCAAGGCTTGCCTTAATGTTCTAAATTCATTGGTCTTCCGTTCTCCGGTAGCCAAAATTTGGTTGAATATTTTTTCGTGTAACTCAAGAGCTACTTGGGCGTTCCGCTCATCTTTCAACAGAGTTGGTTCAGCAACTCCAGCCGCCACGGCTCTCATGGCGAACCATTCATTTCTTGTAATCCAAGTGTCTAGCTCTGCCAGAACATCTTGACCTTGTTTTGCGATCAGTTTCTGAAGACCAACGGCAACACCTTCGCGTGTTCTCCAACGCGAGTCGTTCGCAAGTTGCTTCAATAGCGAATATGCTTGTGTGACGAGTTCCTTGTGGGTTGAGGCTATGGCACCTATCGTGACTGCTCCGCAAAATGGAAGGAATTCTTTCGGGTCGTTCACTGGAGCTTCGTTTGCGGATAAGCGAATTAAGTCTGAGGCAAGCTTCCATATTTTTGTTACATTTTGTGTCGAGGTGTCTTCAGCCGCGTCAGCAAATGCGAAGGCTAATTCCAGATTTCCCCGGGGTCCGGGAAGATTGCTGTTTGCAGCAAGATACTCTCTGATATTTTCGTCATTGCCTGTTTTTAGAAACTCGTCCAGCAGGCAAGCCAAAACTTGTTTGTAACTTTCCTGTTTACCCATTTCATTTTCACTTTTCCCAATTCCTTGAATTCCAAGGTGGCGCGCTCTCGAAGGTCGATTTGGCTTTGTTTGTCACCTTTGGATGCGTATGGGAAATTAATGGATTGGGTTGGGTTTTTCCAAGGATATTCCTAGTGCAGCTGCTACTCCTTTGCCGTAATCGGGATCGGCCTTTAGGCAGTTTGCTATGTGTCTTCTTTTGATTTCTTCTGGGATATTTCCCATTGAACGTGCTGTGTTTTCAAACAGGACTTGTTGCTGTTCAGGGCTCATCAATCTGAACAAGTTCCCTGGCTGAGTGTAGTAGTCATTGTCGTCTTCTCTGAAGTTCCAGTGGTTTGCGGCGCCATTTAACTCAAGCGGTGGCTCTTTGAACTCTGGTTGTTCTTGCCATTGACCATAGCTGTTGGGTTCGTATCCGATCTTGCTACCTGCGTTATTGTTAACTCTCATCTGGCCATCTCGGTGATAACTGTTAACTGGGCAGCGAGGTGCGTTCACTGGTATCTGATGGTGGTTTACTCCAAGTCTGTAGCGTTGAGCATCGCCATAGGAGAAAAGTCTGCCCTGCAACATCTTATCTGGAGAAAAGCCTATGCCTGGAACCACATTGGCAGGATTGAAAGCGGATTGTTCTACCTCTGCAAAATAGTTTTCAGGATTGCGGTTTAATTCAAAATAACCGACCTCGATGAGCGGGAAGTCTTTGTGAGACCACACCTTGGTCAAATCGAAGGGGTTATACGGCATTTTCTTTGCTTGTGACTCCGTCATGACTTGGATGAATAGCTTCCAGCGTGGGAAGTCACCGCGTTGGATACTTTCGTACAGATCACGTTGATGGCTTTCCCTGTCTTTTGCAACTATGGCTTCGGCTTCAGCGTCGGTTAGATTCTTGACACCCTGTTGCGTGACAAAATGGAATTTAACCCATACGCGCTCACCTTTGGCATTGATCATGCTAAAGGCGTGGCTGCCAAAACCATGCATATGCCTGTATGAAAATGGGATACCTCTGTCACTCATGGTGATAGTAACCTGGTGCAATGCTTCAGGAAGCGACGTCCAGAAGTCCCAATTGTTTTTTGCACTTCTCATGTTTGTACGGGGGTCTCTTTTTACTGCATGGTTTAGGTCTGGGAATTTAAGAGGGTCACGCATGAAAAACACGGGTGTATTGTTTCCGACTAAGTCCCAGTTGCCTTCTTCTGTGTAGAACTTCATGGCAAAGCCTCGAATATCTCGCTCGGCGTCGGCTGCGCCACGTTCTCCGGCAACTGTTGAAAAACGGGCGAACATTTCTGTTTTTTTGCCGATTTCTGAGAAGATCTTGGCTTTGGTGTATTTTGTAATGTCATGGGTTACCGTGAAGGTGCCATAGGCACCGGATCCTTTAGCGTGCATACGTCTTTCAGGAATGACTTCTCTGTCAAAATGAGCTAGTTTTTCGAGGAACCATATATCCTGCAAAAGCATTGGTCCTCTTGGGCCAGCGGTCATAGCATTTTGATTGTCAGGTACAGGTGCACCGACAACTGTTGTTAGTTTCTTCGGGGATTCTTCACTCATACCAAAACCTCATTTTGATGCTTGGATTAACTTACTGAAAAAGTGAGGTATAAGTCTTCTTAACTTTCTTTCTTTGTAATTGCCGGCTTCTCAAGTTTTTGCAGTAGTGAAAACCCAGTAATGTGAAGGTGGCTTTCACATTTGTTGCAGCGAAGTATCAGTTCTTTCAAGCCATGAGTGTTAACTTCTGTTCCAAGAATGGAGTATGCCTTGTCGGTATCATCGTCAGGTGATATGCCGGTTCCGCATTGCGGACATGAGAAGTCTCCGATTCCATCTATTTTGGTCAAATCTATTTTGTAGGCGCATATTTGCTTCATTTTTTTGCCTCCTCTGCGGCTCTAACATTTTCAAGTTCTTCTAAATGATGAGTATATTAATCGATTTTTCCGATTTCAACTCAAATCTTTACCAAATTGGAGCCAGATTGAAACGGGATTCTAAAACAGAATTAGGGGATGCGGTTCAGAGTCTGGAGATACTCGATAAAGCAGATATGCCTTGTAAACTCAGCGAGCATTTGCCTATGGTTCAGTAACGGTTGCAGGGGCATTTTTTCCTTTTTCTAGTTCAGGCTTAAGCAAGAATAATATTAGCGACTAACCCAAGTGCGTAACGTTTTATTTGGGGAGTTTATGGTTAGTTGATTGGTGTGTTTAAAGTTGAAGATTCACGGCATTCGGCTATAGGGAAGAATGATTTGAAACATATTGAACAGAGTAAGCCCGAAGGGTTGAAGGGGCATCCCCGGTCCGTTAAGTTGGCTATCTTTATTCTCCTAAGCGCCCTCGGGGGCGTTTCCAGCGTGTTAGTGGGATATGTCGGAAGTTTCCTATCTATAATTCCTCTGGGAGCCCCTGTTTCTGGGCAACTTGTGTCTGGGTTACACGTTTATTGGCTCATTCTGTCAGCATTGATTTTGAAAAGAACTGGATCTGCAACTGCCACAGGTGCGCTAAAAGGCTTAATTGAGATGATTTTGTTTAGCCACCTTGGCATCCTAGTATTATTGATATCCTTTGTTGAGGGCTTTGTCGTTGACCTTGTCCTCTTTTTCTTTAGGGGGAGGGGTTTGGTTTCGCTTTGTGTGGCAGGTGGGTTTTCTGCTGCTAGCAACTTAGTTTTGCTGCAGTTATTTCTGTTCCCAAGTCTCCCTCTCGCCGTGTATGCAGCCACGTATTTGTTATCTTTCCTTTCAGGAGTCTTGTTAGGTGGTTTTTTGGCATTGAAAACAATTAGAAGTCTAAGAGGAATCCTCCCAAGCATAGAGCATATGTCCAAAAAAAACTCTGGTATAAAAAATGAACCCTGATTTATGAAAACCGCGTGGAACAAAAAATAGGAGCATCGGGGGGGGCTTTCTGCTTATCAATGGTTAGTTTTGTGTGGGTCTTGTTCCAAGGGTTAAGGAGAGATCCATGACTTTCGATTCCCTGACTATGGTTACGGTGATGGTTTGCCCTGGCAAAGAGTTTTCCTCTAGGTATGTTGATAGGTCGTCTATGTTTCGGATTCTGTAGCCGTTGATTGCGATTATTACGTCGCCTCCGATAATGGTGGTTGACCCGTCAATTGTAGCCTGCTTTGTTCCTGCTTTGAGTGTTGCTTGGTCTGCTGGTCCGCCGCTGGCAACTTGGGTGATTAGCCAGCCATAGGTCACGTCGGTGTTCATTGCTTGGGCTATTCTATAGGTCATGTCTGTTCCTGATGCGCCTAAGATTGGATGATTATTGTATGAGCCATCTGCTACTAACGCCCCTATTTCTCTGAGTATGGTGTCTGAGGGTATTGCGAAGCCTAGTCCGTCTGAGTTGCTTACGATTGCGGTGGTTATGCCGACGACTTTGCCTTCATATGTCATCAAGGGACCTCCGGAGTTGCCTGAGTTTATGGGGGTGCTGGTTTGTATCACGGCAGATATTGGGTAGTTGCCTGACATGTCTTCGGTTATTGTTCGATTTAGTGCGCTTACTATTCCGGTGGTCATTGTTCCTGCTAGTCCATAGGGTCCGCCGACTGCGACTAGTGGGTCGCCTACGCTGAGTGTTGATGAGCTGACGATTTCGAGTGGGTAGTATTCGTTGTCGGGGGCTTCTGTGGAGAGCACCGCCAGGTCTGCGTAGCCGTCTGATCCAAGGACTTTGGCGGAGTAAGTGTTTCCGTTTATGAAGGTAACGGTGATGTTGATGGCGTCTGCGACGACATGGTTGTTTGTGATAATTACCATTTGGCCGGCATAATCGTAGACAAAGCCGGAGCCTTGCACGGTGGAATACACGTATCTGCCAAACATTGTAGTGTATTGCGTTAAGCCTTCAATCATTACGACCGAGTTTTGGACTTCAGTGTACAATTCTGAAAGTGACATGTTTCCTTCGGCGCTGTAGTTGCTTACCTGGGTAGTTTGAGCTCCATTGTCTGAGGATTGGGTTGTTGTGCCTAGCGTATTTTGTAGGTTAGCGAGCTGCGTTTGAAGAGAAGTAACTTTTGCGTTTAGATTGCCTATGGTCGTCGAATAGGTTGATGTGTTTGCCGCGTAGCTCAGTAAGCTTCCAGCAACTAGACTCACAATTATCACGATCGCAATAGCTGCCAAAAAGCTTAGCTTGCGTTTTGGGGTATTTTCCAATTGTTGCACCTCCCAAAATTCGTTTTAGTGATCGAAGAGACATTGAAGAAATTCCTGGCACGGTGAGTGTTGCGTACCTTTTTAACCAGATTGAGTATCTTCATTTTTCCTATGTTCATGCATTACTCCTTTCCTTGTGGTAGAATTGAAAAAATCAGAGGTTAAGTCGTATTAAGGGGTATACCGAAATGTGTTCCTGTTTTCTCCCAAATTTCTTCCCAAACTGTGGCAACAACAGTGGCGGGAAACGTCCGGATAGATTGAAAACCAACAACTTACTTTTTTCACCAAAGAAGAAAGAGAGAGAAGCTATGCCTTTTTGGCTTCGGCTTTTTTTACGGGTTACTTTGTGTTCTTGGCTTTTTGCGCTTTGGCTTTCGGTTTTCTAATGTTCTGCAGGAATCCCACCAAACCCAGAAAGCTATTTAGAGAACTGGCGTTTGCTAGTGAGCTTGAATCCTTACTTTAGATGTACATCTAAGGTGCACATCGCTTTAATTTAGCCTCAACTTCACATTACTAACAAGGAAGTTTGCATAATATGAGCAGAAAATTGACTTGCGGAATCTGCATTCTCCTTTTCGCTTCAATGACCCTTTTTTCCTCATTCGCTTATGCTGATACAAACACGCTTTTGAAATCCGATTTCCAGCAAGAAAGCTTCCAGAAAACAGTTGATTACTTCGATTACGTTAGGGCGTATGCCACGACAAATGGTTTGTCTATCCCAGACAATTTTAACCAATGGCACGCAAACATGTACGTGACCTACATTAATACAAGCGGAGTCCAACTCCTATATTCGGGACTGGAAAACATCACAACCGACGGCTCCACATTTTTGCGTATACCTGCACAATCCATACTCATGCATTACAAGGCAAATGGGACAAACCAAGATGTGATAACGGCTTCAACTTTCCTGATGCTCATGGCCTTCGACGAAAGCTCCAACTCACGTTACCCAGGCTCCCCAGATGTTGGCGATAATCTGTATGCATCATATAGCTTAGGCTTTGATTACTCCTCTATAGGCGCTTCGCTGCCATCTCTTAGTAGTCAAACACAAATGATTCCCCTGATGAGTACAAGCGATGGTTTTCAGTGGAGTTGGGGTATGAAGTACACCAACTTAACGGCCTTGTGGTGGAAGACATGGATTGACCCTGGTAACGCTCACTTCGATAATAGCTTGCCTTTCGCCGTTACAGCGTATGATGAGTTAACCTTCAAGTATACTCTTACTATTGATCCGGCAAACAACAAAGCGACGTTGACTGAAAACCATGAAATAGGCAGAATGCGAGACATGCTAATTGGCGCCGGGCTAGTGTGGGTTCACTTAAACAGTACTGGAACGTTCGGATTGCTCGGCAGAAGACTTGGTGACCAAACAATCTATGGTTTCTTGGAAGAGAAACAAATCAAGATGAGCATAGTAGATTACCAAACAACTATACTGGCCAATCACACTACCTACAGCGCAGCGGCAAACGGGCAAGCGTTGAATCAAGATGAAGTATTGAGCGATTCTGCCATCAATACCTACACAGACGAGGGAAATAAGATTGGCACTCTAGACTTTTCTGCAAAACCAACTTACAACCTGTACAACTACACAAAAGACCAATCAGAATCAACTGCACAAAACTACAATGCAGTAACCCGAACAGTTGATATCTCAGGGTTTGCGGGCAACGGCGGATTATTCCAAATACAAAAGAACCTCATGAAATTCCTACCACTCGTCGTCGTTCACATGTACCCGGAACTCTTCCAAAAAGCTACTGAAACAATATCTGACATGTCTAAAGCAAACTACTTTTACACAACCTCATACCCGACCTACGGAGGATACAGAATTGAACATGACCCTGTCTTCACAGCCTACATAGCCTCAAATGAAGCGCCATCTGCATCAGATAACCCGCTGTCACTCAATCAACCGAGAACGCTTTTACTAATTGCAGTTGCTGTAGTCATCGTAATAGCCATCTTAGTAGTTGTCTTCGTTGTACGCAAAAGATCAGGAACTCCAATTTAACTTCCATGTTTTTTGTTCTTAGTGATTTGTTTAGTCAAGAAATCTTGACTAAGGTCAGGTCAAGAAATCTTGACAAAAACCCCTTTTAGACGAAGTAACATAGCATTAGTTGATGCCTATGAAGAGAAGATTGTTAGCATTAACGGTCGTAGTGGTAGTCCTAATCACAGCTACAGTCACTGGTATCCTGTGGGTTGATCTATCGGGTAACGAAGAAGCGGCAAACAAGTTTTACACCTATCCTGTTTCAGTTGGAGATAAAACCTATTCTGTAACCGTTGGAACCAATTGGACCTCTGAGCCAAAGGTTTCCTTACCTGAATTCAGTTCGAAATATGTTTCCGTTGATTTCATTGGACCGGACAGAGAAAATGTTTTCTTTAACGTAACAGTTCCAACTGATTTGATCTGGGGAAATATCTCAGTTGTCTGGAAGTATTACGAGCAGAGTACTGATCGTTACACTTTGTCTAACAATGGCACTCACAACTCGGTGCAGATGACGTTCTACCATACCGCTACAGTGGAACATTTTGAGATACGCGGAACTGAAGGCGCTTGGTGAGTGAGGGCTTGGGTAGGATTTACGAGTTCTTCCTTTCTTCATTTAATTGAGGTGTCTGAGAGTTGTTTCCCAGAAAATGGCGCAGTCGTGGCAGAATTGGGATAAGGATTAAGTCTGAAATTACGAAAGTAAGTGTAATTGAAGACAGAATAAGGAAGAATGCTACGTTGATTGGCATTACTCCAAGGAGCCAAAATCCCATAGTCAACGTGAACGTTATCCACGCTATACACATAAGACTCCCCAGTATCACTCTTCGCAGGGTAGCACCACCTTTCCGTCTCATAAGGTATCCATAGGCGACGTAGCACCAGGGTCCAAACAAGGCGGGTCTCGCTCCTATGCCAACATACATGTAGTCATAGCTGAAATGCCCAATTAGTGACCCTAGGGCTCCAGCCCAAGGGTCTATTATTGAGACGATTAGAGTAACGATGGTGCTGGGAACTCGTAGGGGCAGGGGATTGAGAGAAGGTGGCAAACCAAAAGGCAGAGTGTTAAAGATTACTATGAGCGCGGCTGAGATTTAAGTCAGTGCAATTCTTTTTGGGGCGAAGTTCATGGGCTATCTCTCTTTAGTTCTTGCTGGGGAGGAGTAATGCCTTTTTTCTTAACTAAATTCTACCGTGGCTTTGACAGCCGAGGAGTTTTTTCTCCTTTCTTTTGAATTGATTTTTGGATTTGTGGGGTTTCAAGATTAATATGTTTGTTTTTCTAAAGCTTCACGCCATTCCAGTTCGAAATAGCCTCTAGCAACTGAAACCATGCATGGATTGGATGTCCAATAGGAGGGTGTGTGTACGGCGTCCAATGAGGTGCTTATGAAGGCTTCGGCATTGTCGTGCAATAGGATGCAAGCGTTGATTTTGGTTTTGGCAAATCTGACTTTGAAGTTGGGATTCTTCAACATTTTGGCTAGGTCTTTGTCTGGTCTCTCGATTGTCATTGTGTTTTCTAACAAGAATCGCAGTTTGACATTTCTTTTCAACAGTTTCACTATTTCTTTGGAGGTATTTTGGATAAATCGGTGGAATAATTCGTTTGTTTGTATTGCGTCTAGCTGTTCTTTGGTATTCGATAGTTTGGGCATTCCAAATTGGGCTGCTCGTTCTCCACAGGGGATTAGTGCAATTTGTGTCAAGTCTGAATGTTCTGGACTCTTCTGAATATTTATTTCCGCAAGGAATTCTTTTGCTTTTACTTGCATTTTCCCGATTTCTTCTTCTTTTTGTTTCAGCAAAATTTTCATTGCATCTTCGGGTGGCGTAGATCTGAACATTTTTGGCGTAGCCACCAGCACCTCTATTAAACCGAGTTCCTGCAATTCAGGAATCACTCGGTAGATATCACATGCAGCCAATCCTGATACATTGGAAAGGGTTTTCGCTGTCGCATTTTCGAATTTTGCCAAGGCTGCGTATACTCTGGCTTGGTTCAGGGTCAATCCCAGAAATTGAAGGTTTTGAATATATTTTGCTTCTTGATCGGGCGCCATTCGTTTGCCCCATATCTTGTCATATCCTCAAAAGCTGAATAAATTGTTTCCGTTTTTAGTGCACATCACATCACTCATTATTTAAATTTGAATCCAATCGAAATGGCAGGTAGAGGAATACTATGAAAATTGAACATAAATTTTCAAAGAGTATAATTGCTATCTTGATTGTACTGTTAGTGTCCTCGTCTGCTTTAATGCTTGGACATTCAGCAGTCATACCAAACTCTATTGAAGGCAAACCACTTTCGCCTGGCATCAACTATGGCGATATAATGCAATACGAATGGAATTGCTCTGGAGGCATCGAAGGGCAAGTAGGATTCAGCGCAGGGCCAGGACCGGACCGAGCTGACGTTCTGTGGAAGAAACAATTGTCTGCTTCAGGCTTCATAAGCGGTTTCAGCGGAAAAGTATTTGCTGTTTCAGGAACTACGCTGCGCGCGTTGGACCCTTTCACAGGCGATTCAATCTATAATGCGACCTTGGTAGTTAGCGCAAACGGCAACGGTGGAATAAACAAGATTGACAATAATTACTTGATGTTGACCAATAGCAGGGGTGTTGAAGTTCGCAGGATTAGTGACGGGTCATGGGTCTCTAACCTCACAGTGCCATATCTCACGGGTCACCCCGGAAGCGCCCAATACTTCCCAGGAAGTTGGTCGCCTTCTATGAAAATGGATTTCATCTTGTCATGGGATACTGTGCAGAAAATGGGCTTCTGCAACGGCATAAGCTTAGCAGATCCGGTGAATCCGAAAGTAGTTTGGTCCTATCCTTGTCCATATGTCTCTGAAATTCAGGGAAGCGGCGGAGGAATGGTTTACGTTGGGACTACAGCAAACACATTGTTTGCCTTAAACGGCACAACAGGAGAATTCTTGTGGGAAACGCCCAAGCTCGGGGTCGTACAACAGCATGGCATGTACATGGACGGCATGTTCTATCAAGCTGCTTCAACCCAGGTCATGACCGCTTTTAACGTAACCACAGGCAAAGTAGCGTGGGAATATGACGCTAGCCAATTGGGAACCAGAGCCTACTTCGCTTACAGAGGTGCGCAGGCTACGGGCGAGTCTACGACTTTCTGTGATTCAGTCGATCCAAATGGCTGGACGTTGTGCTGGGACGCAAAAACTGGAGAATTGCTATGGAAGCAACCCGCATATTATAACATCCACTACGATACGGGCGTGTTAGCCGGAGGAAAAGTCTACGGAGTTACATGCGATCAGGCACCTGGTGCCGTGACTGCAGGTCTATCTATGCCTGGCTACGAGTTTTCATGCATGGATGCATACACTGGCCAAGTGTTGTGGAAAATACGCGGTTTACAATTTACCACACCCTCAGTTGCCTACGGAAACCTATACGGCACAGCCGGCGGATGGATCTATTGCATCGGCGATTCAACACCAACCAAACCATGGGCATTCGGATACATCGGAAATCTTGACCAACCACGAGTTGCAATTGGACAAACAGGTCCATCAGACCTCTCAACGCCAAGGTGGGTCTTTGCAACAGGCGCAAAAGTCGCCAGCACACCAGCTGTAGTGGCTGGCAAAGTGTATATTGGCTCCGACGACCACAACTTGTACTGTCTGGATGCTTACACCGGCGCTAAAATCTGGAGCTTCACAACCGGATACGATGTTGGCTCTGGACCAGCAGTCGTTGGTGGCAGAGTGTACACAGGTGCAGACGATGGAAACATCTACTGTCTGGATGCAAACACTGGCGCAAAAATATGGCAAACCCCCGCTGGCGGTCTCTTCAAATACATACAGATGCCACAGGAACTTCAGTCACGTTCTTCCCCAATAGTCATTGGCGATAGGCTTTATGTGGGCGCTTTAGACGGCAAATTCTATTGTCTTAACACGGGAACCGGAGCTGTACAATGGACTTACAACACAGGAGGCCCGATAGGCGGATCACCCGTTTACTCAAACGGCTGGATCTACTTCACATCGACAGACACATACCTATATGCGCTAGACACATCCGGAGGCCTCAAGTGGAAGAGCATACCGTTGAACCTGGACGTTAACGTCAGTGCGGTATACTCGTACTTCTGCACTGGCACCCCAGTTGTAGCTAACGGCACCGTCTTCGTCCCTGGCGGATGCACCTATGGTGTCCGAACAAGCAGCACTGGACCTGGCGGCGGCAGTGGCATTTCTGGTGGCGCATTCGGAGGAACCCTGAGACTTGCAGCATTCAACGCAACAACGGGAGCAAGCATATGGAACCAAACCCTCGCAGGCAACTCAGGCGGTGTCTGGCAACCATTATACTTCAACGGCAACCTCTACTTCGTGGAAAACATGCGCGTATCGATGACAAACGCGTGGAACCCCAACTCAGGTACTGCAACGCCAATTGGATTTTCAGGACAACGAGCAGGAAACCGCACATGGACACAGTGGATTGGCTACCAAATTCTGACTTGCGTAACCTACGCAGACGACATACGAGGTCCTAAAGTCTACGTTGGTAGCGACGTTGGCAGCGTTACCTGCCTCAACGCAACAAGCGGTGCTGCATTCTCTGCATACCAGACAGGTGCAAACGTCGAAGGAACACCGGTAATCTGGGAAGGCAAACTCTACATCGGCGGATGCGACAGAAACGTCTACTGCTTCGATGACTCTCCAACGGAGACAACAAACTTGTTTGCTGAGGCTAGCAAAGGTGGACAAATGTGGAACAACGAAACCATCACCATAAGTGGAATGTTGACAGGCAACCCCGACGAAACCACATGGGATTACGCCGGACAAGTGTACGTGAACATCCCAAGCGAAATGCATCCAGGAATCCCCAACGCTAAGATAACCGTATCGCTCACGAAGCCAAACATGGACTCCGTCAACGTAACCACAACCACCGACAACAGAGGCAAGTTCACCGTCTCATACAACCCCGCAGAAGTCGGCAACTGGGGCTGGGTAGCACTCTATGAAGGCAACGTGCAGACCCGACTCATCTACGACCAATCCTACACCTCATGGACGCCAATAACCGTGAACTCCGCAACAGTAGCGCCTACTCCAACTCCAACGCCAGTAGCAACTCCAACTCCGACACCCGTCGCCACCGCGACCCCGGCTCCAACTGCATCGCCTGAAGCTACTGCCACTCCAGTTCAGAACGCGGGCTTTCCAATGGAGTACGCCTACGCAATCATTGCCGTTATCGTCATAGCCATAGTTGCAGTCGGCGCTATACGTCTACTCAAAAGGCAAAAAGAAGACAACACAGTAAAGAACCGAAACATATCTTCCCCCTCTTTTTTTGGGGTAAATTTTTTTGAAGTAAAGTGGGGCTGAAAGGGTTCCTGCAGACACTCCTCAAATTTAGGTATACCTGATACCTTTCCATTCTTTCACCACTGCGGGAATCCCAGCAACCCCTGAGTTGATCTCTGTCAACTGAACTGAATTCCGTCAATTCTCTAACTGCATAATCTTCTTGGAAATATGTTCTTGTTTTAATAACGCACTGACTTTTAGTGTGCTTTACATCACTTGTTGTTTATATTCTAATAACCAGTAAAATATGGGGAAGGTACAAGAAAAGGAGGAATAAAAATAAAAAATAAAAAAATAATGACTATAGCTATTACCACCACTGTTTTGGTGATAATGCTATTAAGTTCGACTTTTATGCTTGGCAGTTCTGCGGTGGTTAAGCCTTCTACTTATGCGACACCGCTTTCTGCCACAACAAACTATGGAGACCTATTACAATACGACTGGCCTCAAGCCGGATATGACGAAGGATTTTCAAGCGGGAATCCAGGACCAGGCCCAGAAAAAGCTAACATTCTCTGGAAAGTTAACGGGGCAGGGTCCAGTATCGTAAGCGCATTCGACGGAAAAATCTTCATCGCTTCACACACTACAGTAAGGGCACTTGATCCTTTCACTGGCGCGATAATCTGGAATTCTGCAGCTCCAGCTGGAACACCATCGCCTCAAGGTAACAACGCAATATTCAAACTTGACAACACCTATTTTCTCACGCAAGGCACAGGTGGCATAACAGTTCGCAGAACTTCGGACGGAACATTTGTCATGGAACATGAGTAATCCGCACGGAGCCAACCGCCAGCCTGGTAGCGGAGGATACTTCGGAGGTCGCTATTCCACGAGCATGAAGATGTTCTTCAACACCGCTTATGATATAGATTTGCACCAAGCGCAGATCATCGCGGTTGACCTTTCAAACCCAGCCATTCCCCAAACTCAACCAAAATGGATATATGTTTCTGACCAAGCCGCTGAACTTCTTTGTGCAGGCGATGGCATGGTTTTCTTGGGAACAACCGAAGGAGATGTGATTGCCTTAAACGCACAAGGAAAAGTGGTATGGCAATCTGCAACCTTGGGCGGGATTGCACAGCAGGCAGCCATGTTCTACAACCACAGACTTTACACCTCAGCCGTAAGCTGGCAAATAACTTGCTTTGACGGAGCAACAGGCGAAATGGTCTGGCAAGCAGAGAAAGGTATTCGAGCCTTTTCAGCTTACCACGGCGCAATAGGAGCAGGAATGATTTTTGAAAGCCACCGATGACATTGATCCTTATGGCACTGTCGGAGCGTGGGACCTTGAAACAGGACAACGGCTATGGAAGCAGCCAGGTTACTATAACATTCACTATGCTACTATGGCGTATGCGGATGGCAAAGTTTATGGACTCAAATGTGACCGAGCAGGAGCAACTGCTGGACTAGTGATGCCTGGACCTTCGACATCTTGTTGGGACGCGTACACCGGAACAGAACTATGGAATCTACCCGGCATAAGCTTTTCATCGCCTTCAATCGCCTACGGAAACCTCTATGGAGTTTCTGGTAACACCTTGTACTGCATTGGCGGTGCACCGGCAGACTGGAACTATGGCTTTCTTGGTAACCTTGAGCAGCCCAGAGTGGCTGTAGGTCAACAAGGACCCACAGACATATCCACTCCTAAATGGGCATTCCAAGCAGGCGGCGACATATACAGTTCACCAGCAGTCGTTGACGGCAGAGTATACGTTGGCTCAGGAGACAAGAACTTGTACTGTCTGAATGCGTACACTGGTCAAAAAATCTGGAACTTCACTATTGGTCACTATCTGCGAAGTTCACCTACAGTTGTGGGCGGATCAGTCTACATTGGCGCAGATGACGGCTACTTCTACGCTTTAAACGCAAACACTGGCACGCAAATATGGAAAACTCCTGCTGGAGGATTCTTCCCCAACGTACTTGACACAAACGAAGCTGACGCTCGCTCCGAACCTATCATTGTAGGCGACAAGATGTACGCAGGCGCTTTGGACGGCAGACTATACTGCCTAAACATCGGAACAGGAGCTGTACAATGGACATATGCGACAGGCAAAGCAATTTTGGGCACTGGAGCTTACTCTGCTGGTATAATCTACATAACATCAACTGACGGATACCTATACGCTGTCAACGCAAATAGCGGTGCCTTGGCATGGAAGAGCGCTTTCGATTTGTCCGGGGACATATTACCACCTGACTACTGCGAGTTCTGGAACATTGGCACACCAACCGTTGCTAATGGAACGGTCTTCGTAGGAGGCGGTATACAGTACGGCAACGCCAAATTTTCTGGCACCGCGGGCAACACTTACTATGCCTCTCAGGGTCAAAGTACCCCATCAGGCGCTAACGGAGGAGGAATTAGAATGTTCGCCTTCAACGCCGCAACAGGTGCAACCGTCTGGAACCAGTCTCGCGCTGGCAACACTCAGCCATCATTTGTTCCGTGCTACTTCAACGGAGTAATCTACGCCCCCGAATTCTTCGCGGTTACCGCCAGGAATGCTCTAAGACCAAACTCTACAGGAACAGTTTATCCAGTGCCTGACTTCGTCTACACACAAAGAAGAACCGGAAGTGCTATATGGGCGTCGTGGGTAGGCTACCAAATTCAGGGTTCAGTGACTTATGCAGACGACTTAACTGGGTCGAAGATCTATGTTGGCTCAGACATCGGCAGCATCTATTGCTTCAACGCCACTGGCCCAACCTTTTCAAATGGCACAGGCTTGCCCAACGCAACAGCAAGCACATGGTCGGTGTTCACAGCTGGCGGAAACGTACCTTGCTCACCATCTATTTGGGAAGGCAAAATGTACATTGGCACAACCGAAGGCATACTCTATTGCTTTGACGATTCCCCAATGGTCGATTTCAGCATGCATGCGGCAGCCAACAAAGGCGAATCAATGTGGAACAATGAAACAATCAGCATTGGCGGACGACTGACAGCAAACCCCATGATGAGCGTATGGAACTATGACACCCACACCTTCTTACCAGAAGCCAGCGAATATCATCCAGGGCTATCAAACGCTACTATTGTAGTGTCATTCTCGAAGCCAGACGGAACAGGCCTTAACGTGACAGCAACTACTGACAAGAATGGTGACTTCGTGGTTTCCTACAGTCCGAAAGAAGTTGGAAATTGGGGATGGGTCGCCTTCTATGAGGGCAAACGCACAGTCGGCTTAACCTACAACCCAGTGTACAACCAATTCAACACAATCAACGTAGTTGCTGCTCCAAGCTCTCAACCTGTAGCCACTCCGACTCCAACACCAATTGTTACTGTTGCACCTACCGCTACTCCGACCCCGACTCAGACTGCCTCTCCCGAAGCAACCGCTACTCCAACACAGAGCGCAGGCTTTCCAATAGAATACGTCTACGCCATCGTTGCCGTCATCGTAATAGTCATAGCTGCAATCGCCGCATACGTCTTCGTTAAAGGCAAAAAGAAGTAAGCACAGTGAAGACCATTACAAGTCTTCTCTTTTTCTTTTCTTTTTTTTAGTAACATTCTTCCTCAAGTGCACTTCTGATGATTCTTCCTGAAATTTCTCCATAATCTGGAACTATGCACTTCACTTGAGATCACTATTCTGCATCTTGATTGTGCAAGATTTATTTTTTAGTGCGCTGTTTACCACTAAGTGTTTAAATTTTGATCGCCCAGAGATGACGGGGCTAGAGAAATATTATGCAACTTGGACACATATTATCTAAAAGTGTAATTGCTATCTTGGCCGTTCTGCTATTATCCTCGTCAGCTTTAATGTTCGGAAATTCAGTAATCATAAAAAATTCAATTGAAGTAAATTGGAGCTGAAAGGATTCCTACACACTCTCCATCAAGGTTTGACAAGGGGTTTCCGATTTTCTCACCATTGCAGGAATCCCAGCAAACCCAGAAAACCATGAGCCTTCGAGTTTCGTAACATTTTGTTGGGCCAAAAATACTTTACTAGACGCGCGAGTGGCTGTGGAACATAGAAGCAAGTTTCATAAGGTTTGCGATCTTTTCTTAATGCACTACGTTCCGTTGTATTCTATCTGTCGGATTTTATGGGTTAAGTGAGATAGTTTATGCCGAACGGCTATTCGTTTTTCGAGTGTATGTTCCTTGCAGGAATCGCAATAGTAGAGTTTCATGCTTATTCAACTCGGCTTACAGATTCAACAAGATTGAGAAATTGCTTTGTCCCTCTCTGGTCATTTGCTAATACTTCCTTAATAACCCGTGAGACAACGTCGTCTGAAATGTACCTGGGATGCATCTGGCTTGTCTTCATTTTGGATCATACCATTTCAGTATTTCTTTTGCTATCTTTTGCGAGTAGCCTTGCTGCAACAGCAACAGCTCGTTATCCTTAGAAGTTGTTTTGGTCTCCTCGTTTTTCATTTCCATACTTCTTCAAATCCATTGAGTTCATTCTTTTTATTAAGTCTCTGTGGTAGTCAGCATACAGCTACCGGCGTTGATTGCTAAGAGTTGGAGAGATTCTTTGCGTTTTTCTTTCGCTGTTTTCTTTCTTTGCGGGTTCACTTCTGAAAGGGCTATTGGCATATATACAAGATATTTCGGTTTTGAGAATATTCGTTCAATACTTTTCTTTCTTTGCTTCTATGCAGTCAATGAAGATTCTTAGAATTGGCATGGTTGGAAAGAAGAAGTGACGCGAAGGAAAAAGCGAGGACACATACAGGTTGTTTCGGAAATTCTAGACGAGTGCATAAAGCCACAAAAGAAGACCAACATTATGTCTCGTCTAAGTTTGAGTTACAAGATGGTGGTCGATTATCTCTTGGAGCTGCAAGAAGCGAAGTTAGTAGAAACATCTGGGGAAAATGAATTTGTCACAACTGCCAGCCCATCAATATTTTCAAATCCGATCTCTTTTTGTTACAAACTCCTAGATGAGAGCTACGATCTAAAAGTGCTCATGGAAGGGGTAACTTAAAATACCATATTTTGTATTGCTATTCAATATTCAATTAAGAAGGTGACCAAAAAAAGTGTTAAGTCGAAACTGTGACGGTTGCAGCCAGCATCAGGCATGCGTCCGTCGCTATGTTTCTGTAACTGTCGGCGAGAAAGTTTACTGCCTCGACGGAACAGCGCATCTAGTGGATGGCAAATAACTAAGCCAACCGTTCTGTAACAGCTTTGGTTTTAATGGCTTCTTATCCCATTTGAGATTGGGCACAAGGTTTTGAACCGGATGCCTTTTTTCCCAAACTGATTTAAGCCTTCTTGCATACAGCCAGAATTCTAATCATTTTCAAAAAGACAGAAGAGAGCACGCCTAAGCAAAAATGAGAATAATGGATAAAATCAAAATCTGGATACCCAGGAGAATCATGACCTTGCCTGCTTTATTTTCTTGCTCCAACTCGTCCGACCTTTGTTTCCATTGTTCTTTCGGGCGGTAAGGATTTGTTGTAATGTTAGAACCATCAAACCTGGATTCCATTGCTCCTGAAGCCCAAACAGCGCCAAGAGCCAAAATTGCGGCACCTTCAACAAATAACAATATGCTGAGTGTAGTTTTGAAATTATTTTCAAAAAGGTACCCAGCGTAAAACCAAATTGCGGAACCCCAAAAATAAACTATGAGCAGGTTAGCTGAAACCAGACTGATCGAAGCGATTGAAGCTTTGATTAGAATCTTTTTCCAGCTAGTCTTTGCGAGATTCAACTAACTCGCCAATTTTACAGCAGCAATTTCTAGCTTATACTGTCTTTGTTAATTTGACGTTCAATGTCCCAAAGACTCAGCCTGACTAAGGTTCGCAACATTCCCACGCACCAATCGCAAAACTCTAATCTAAAATCAATCAATATCACAATCGTGAAAATATGTCATTCAACCTCGATATTCAAACTGTATCTGTTGTGATTGCTTCAGCCAGTGTAATAGGCAGCGTGGTTTATTACTTGATAGAAACTAGGCACCAACGTAGAATAAGGCAAACCGAAAGCATTATCAGACTTTCTCCATGGTTTAACATGGACGCGGAAAAAATTCAAGAAGCAATAAGTAATGTGTGCTCCACAGAATACATCGATTATGACGATTATCTTACAAAATACGCTGGAAAACCCGAACAAAAATCGCTAAAACTTTTGGGTAATTATTTTGAAGGTGTTGGTTTGCTTGTTAACATGAAACTGGTGGAAATGGACATAGTTTTTAATTTCTGGGGTGACGTTGCGGAATCTGTTTGGGACGATAATGAAGAAGTAATTAGTGGCATGCGCAAGGATTCTGGTACTCAATGGACGTTTGAGTATTGGGAGTTTCTTGTTAAAGAGTTTAAGAAAAGAAAAATCGCCCTAAGCAAGAAAAGAGGTCGCACGCCACCACACTTGACAAATTAACACTAAGAGCCTTCAAGAAACCTGCATGAAAAACAAATTGAAAGCAAGAAAGGACGAAAAGAAAAATATTATTTGTTCAGTTGAACCTATAATATCCACCAGGAAGGTTCAAAAATCTATTTGCATAGTGGGTAAATATGAAGCCAAGAATTTTGCTCGTCGGCTACAATGGGGCAAACAACACAGGAGCAGAAGCGAAACTCCTCGTCGCCATCGATGAGATACGTTCAATTCTCGGTCAAGACGCCTGCATAACGGTGCCCTCCCTGAACGAAGCAAACCTCCGCAGATACCTAACCGAAAGCCCAACTCTCAAGATTGAACGCGTCAGACCTTCTTTGCTCTTTCTGGACGTTAGAAAATTCGTGAAACAGAGCGATTTGATCCTTCTTGTTGAGGGCAGCTGCTACATGGACACTTGGGGTTCACCTTTACTCTGGTGCTATTTGCTTGCGACTAGATATGCGCATTCTATGAAGAAGCCTTGTGTAGCCTACTCGGTGGACGCGGGTTCCGCTGGGCGTTTTAACCGTTGGCTTATTCGGCGAGAAGCCAGCAAGACTGACCTCATATTGGCGAGGACTCAGAAGGCTGCTGAACGACTCAAGAAGTGGGGTGTAAAGGCCCCGATTGAAGTCACAGCCGACAACGCCTTCGCATTTCAGCCAAACCCTCAAGACCACGATCTCCTCAAAAGGGTCTGGCCAGAAGCATCTCACGTAGTGGGAGTCGCAGCCGAGGATATTTACGTATGGCCTGTCCACATCAGACTTTGGGATCGAAAAAGGTATTGCTACAGATGGCCATACTACTACACACACTCCAAGTCAAGTCGTGAAAAAAGCGACCTTCTCGCCAAAGTGTTGGCCGTGCAGGCTGACGATATCATAATTGAGTATGACAAGGATGTTGCCCTTCTGAGCATGGAGGGTCTTGACGCAGGGTTCGCCAACAAAATTCAGGGGTTGATGAAACACCCTGACCGAACAAAAGTATTCACTTCCTCGGAGTACAATGCTTCACAAATGACTATTATTCTCAGAAGTTTGGATCTGCTCATCACATCGAGGTACCATGCAGGGGTGCTTTCCCTCGCGAACCAAGTTCCTCAAACAGCGATAGGGCATGACCTCAGAATCAGAGATCTCTACGCTGACCTGGATATGACTGAGCTGTTCACCGACCACGAAGACCCACTTAGATTCTGGGAACTTAGTAACGACGTCGGCGATGTTTTCGACCACTACGATTCAATTAAGGACAAACTGAAGAAAGGCTATGAGCAGTACCGAGAACGCGAAAAACGCAACCCACAACTGCTTAAGGCCTTTCTTGAAAGGAACTATCCGGAGTGGCTAAATTGAAACAAGTCGTTCTTCTCACTGGCGCTAATGGATTCGTCGGTACGCAAATTGCACGTCGTCTTCTCCAAAATAAGGAAGTGACTCTTTTGGCCTTAATTAGGGCAGCAGGTGCTGAAGAAGGGTCACGAAGGCTCGCGAGAGATTGGTGGGACTGGCCGGAACTGGTCGAAGCAATCGGAGATAGAGCCCTAGTGGTCTGCGGCGACGTTTGTTCCCCCCGTTTAGGGTTGAAAGAAGCAGATTATGCTACCGTTGTTGAAAGTGTGACTCACATCATTCATACAGCGGCTGACTGGCGCCTTGTTTCGCTCGACGAGATAAGGAAAACCAACGTTCAAGGAACCGCGAACGTTATAGAGGTCGCTAAAGAAGCAAACAAGCATCATCATATTGAACGGTTCTCTCATATCTCAACTGCGTACGTAGCAGGGGGAAGAACTGGAACAGTCTCCGAAATCGAGCTGACAGATGAATATGGGTTTTACACCAACTACGAACAAAGCAAGTACGAAGGCGAATTGCTCGTTCAAGCTGCCAAAAACGACTTATCCATATCTGTTTTTCGTCCGTCCATGATCGTTGGCGATTCTCAAACAGGGGCAGTCAAAACATTCAACACCTTTTATTATCCGCTAAAACTCTATTTGACGGGCAAAAGGCGATTCATGCCGATAAGCCGCTCGCTCAAAATCAACGCCATCCCAGTTGATTATGTTGCAGACGCTGTAGCTAAGCTAACCTTCGACCCCGACGCGGTTGGACTGACCTTTCATTTGATCGCACCCCACGAGACGTTGCTCACAGTAGGAGAGCTTTTGGATTTAGTTCAGAAATGGGCAAGAACAGAACTAGGCTTCAAACTTCCAAGGCCCATCTGCATCCCAATGTCAGCATCCTCAATGAAAGCAGTGCTAAAGCTTCAACGAGTTTTCCAAAGAAGCAACCGCCGAATAGCTGATGCGCTCAGCGCTCTGGCACCCTATTTCAGTGAAAACCGTCAATTTCAGCGGACCAACACGGAAAAACTCCTTGGTGCTTACCACCCGCAATGGAATGAGATTTTGCCTCATCTCTTGGATTACGCTGTTTACAACAGTTTCCTCCATCGGTCCGCCCGAACGGTTCACGAGCAAGCGCTCTTCAGGCTTGAAAGTAAAAGCTACCCTGTTACCTACTACGATATTATCGAAGGTCAGATAGTCAAGAAGACGGCCGCCGAAATGCGTAATGACATTTTGGCTGCAGTCAGCGCCTTGCGAAGTTTTGGCATCAAGGCGGGAGATCGTGTGGCTATAATAGGCTTGAACAGCACACGATATGTCGCCGTGGAAATGGCGATTGGCCTCGTGGGCGCCGTCAGTGTTCCGCTGTACTACACTGCGCCTCCAGCAGACATTAATCAGATACTGCTCTCAAGCGGATCCAAGGTGGTCTTCGTTGGAATGCCCAGCCTCTTAGCGCGGGTTGGAGAACTTGGACCAGACATGCCCGTTATCTCCATTTGTCGAGGAACACTGCCGCAAAATCTACCTAGGAAAGTGGATTCCTGGGAAGAATTTCTCTCCAAAGGCGCAAGAAGTGATTCCAATATCAAGGCACCCGTGGGTTTCGGTGATACAGCTACCCTGCGGTACTCATCAGGCACAACGGGCAAACCGAAAGGCGCCATTTTTAACAACTGCAACCTCAGATATATGGCCGAATCTACAGTGTCGATAACCAATTGGCGAGCCCGAAACCGAATGGGCTCTTACCTCTCATTCCTCCCAATGGGGCACGTCGTTGAAGGCATCTTAGCCACGTATTCGCCATACTACGTTCCTGCTCCCGTAGACATCTATTTCCTCGAAGACTTCAGGAAACTCCAAAAAGCGCTACCGCAAGTAAAACCCGTTTTGTTCTTCGCAGTCCCTCGAATCTACGAGAAAATCTGGGAAGCGTTGGAAGCAAACCGACTTGGACACTTTTATGCAACAAGAAAGAAAGGCTTGCTAAAACGTGCAATGAAACCAATTGTGAGAAACATGACACTCAAACGCGCAGGCCTGAACAATTGTGAGCAACTAATCTCCGGCTCAGCAAGTTTTGACGAAGAGCTTCTGCATAACTTCCGAGAGCTAGGCGTGGAAATCCATAATGCATACGGAATGACTGAGGCACCTTTGGTCACCCTAAACCGCATGGGTCGCAATAGGTTGGGCACTGTAGGCGAACCTATGCCCATGACACAGGTGAAGACCGCTGAAGACGGCGAAATAATGGTGAAAGGACCCCAAGTGACCGTAGGCTATTTCGATAAAGACCTGGAACCGCCGTTCAAAGATGGATGGCTGATGACAGGCGACATAGGAAAAGTTACCGAAGAAGGCAGCCTCGTCATTTTCGGAAGGAAAAAGGAACTCATTAAAACCTCCTATGGGAAGTGCATTTACTCTGGAAAAATAGAAGGAATGCTTCGAGAGTTACCGGGTGTTAACGAAGCCATGCTGGTAGGCGAATCAAAACCATACTGTTCAGCGCTGTTATGGGTAAACAAAAACCAGTTTGACGACAAAACAGTAAGAGCCATTGACGCTGCTTTCCAAGAAATGAATCACAACCTCTCAAATCCAGAAAAAGTGAAAAAATGGGCCATGCTCAGGGATAATCTGTCAATAGAGAAAGGGGATTTAACACCTAACCTCAAGCTCAAACGCAACGCTATAGCCCAACGCCTCGCGAAGACAGTAGACGCCCTATACGGAGGCGAACGCCCCAAGGACGAAACCATATACGGCAGCGCCGAAAAAGAGGACTGAAGACGAAATTGGGACTAAGACTTCTCCTTCTTTCTTGGTGGACACCAAAGTACATTATCTCCAGAGAACTCGACCGCATTGACGCGTTGACAACTAATGCTTTGCAAGAATTGCTTGGCAAATACTCTACAGATTACAACAAAAAAGGAGAATCAAGAAAACAAGCATCTTCTGAAGGAAGCGTAGAGCAAAAAAGAGATTTGATGGCATTAAGACACACCAAATTGGTCGACTCACTCGTGGAAGCCTTGGGGAGAGAAGAAGCAATCAGACTTGGACGCGACGCAATGTTCAAAGTCGGCGAAGAACTGGGTAGCGAAACCAGCCATCGGCTGAGCGTTGGCAAGAGTCTTCAAAACCTAATAAGGGCAGCCAAAATACTCTACCGGGTTCTAGGAATTGAATTCGAAGTTGAGCAATACCCCAACGGGGCCATTTTGATCGTAAACCGATGTGCTCTTGCGGCCAACTACTCCGAACTGACGTGCCAAGTTTTGAGTGCAACCGATGAAGGCACAATTAGAGGACTTGACGAAAATATGAGTATGACCTTCACTGAAAGAATAACGGGAGGCCAGCCAACGTGCAAGGCAAGAATAACACTCAAATTGAACGGAGGAACAAAAAATTAGAGCAATAGTTGTTGGATCAGGTGCCGGCGGAGCAACAGCTGCTCGAGAATTGGCGCGAAAAGGCTTTGAAGTGCTGGTTCTCGAAGCTGGACACCCATTCAACCCGCTCACCCATAGGATTTCCTGGCTTAGCCCATTCAGGGGTACTTTACTCCTAAAAAATGAAAACTCAGTCGAGAGAATATTCCCACACCTTGAAACAACCCGCTCAAGCCAAGACCTAGTAATATTTAGAGGAATGACTGAAGGCGGTTCCACCACAATATCCTGCGGCAACATGGTCAGAGCCGAGCGCGGCTTGAGCGAAATCGGACTGGACCTAACTCCAGAATTTGAAGAAATAGAACATTCACTCGAAATTTCTCCTTTTCCGCGAGAAAAGTGGCGCCCCTTGTCTAGCCGAATGTTTGAAGAAGCTGAGAAAATGGGGCTTAATCCAAAACCAACCCCAAAAGTTGTTGACATAAAAAAATGTGCTGCATGCGGCTTCTGCGAATTGGGGTGCGTCACTGGAGCCAAATGGGACGCCAGAGATCTATTCAAAGAAGTCCTCGAAAAGGGAGGATCAATGCAGACAAGTTCATCAGTGAAAAGAATCATATTGGAGAATGGACGCGCAAAGGGAGTTCTGGTATCTCATGGCTCATCACTTGAAAGGATCGATGCTGACGTAGTCGTCCTCAGTGCTGGCGGTGTTGGAACCGCTCAGATCCTGAAAGCGTCAGAACTGCCCGCAAGAGATAACCTTTGGGTTGACCTCGTTCTGACCGTGGGTGGGAAATCGAAAGAGGCAAATATGCTCAATGAGCCACCAATGGTCTGGTTCATAAAGCAAGAGCACGACATAATTTCTCCTTACTTCGACCTGCTTTCCTACTGGTTCCACAAGCCATGGCACGACGTTCCAAAGGAAGACAGAGTTGGCGTAATGATAAAACTAGCGGATACCGAACAAGGATCAATTAGCGCGGATGGAACAATCACCAAATCCATAACCGACATTGATCGACAGCGACTAGAAAAGGCAAAAGAAAAAGTGATACAAATCATGGAAGCCTCCAACATAAACGGGCCTTTCGTAGACGGAATGCTCCATGGAGGGCATCTCGGGGGAACTGCACCCCTCACAAAAGAAGACGTTTCGTCTATGCATCCATCTTGGCTCCCAGATGATTTGTGGGTCGCTGATCTTTCACTCATGCCACGTTCTCAAGGTTTGCCGACAATGTTAACTACTGCCGCGTTAGCTTTGCGGGTTGCAAGGAAAATCGCTGATAAGAAAGGCAAGCGGATGAAGACATGATGATGGAAACTACTGATCGGAATAAAAAGGATTATTCAAAGAGTGAGCTTATTTTTGGTAACTTGGCTATTGTTCTTTGGATTGGTTTAGGCGCCATTTCTTGCGCCCTTTTCATCCCTTTAACTGCTGTCTTGTTCTTTGGGTTAACTGCATTCTTGATTTTCTATGAGTTGGGCAAGCATGGTTGTATATCCTGTTACTATTGCAAAACTTGCACTATTGGCATGGGAAAGTTGCCTGAGCTTTTCTTCAGACGAACAGGTACTGCAAACGTTAACCGAAGGGCTCTGAAGCTGTTTCCAATTGTCTATTTGTTGCTAAGTGCTTTGCCGGCAACCCTTATCATTTTATCATTTTTTCAGGAGATATCAGTTTACAAGTTTCTGCTGTTAGCTGCGATTCTTGCCTTTTCCACATATACCGGAATAATTAGGAGACAGACGTTGTTTGGAATGAAAATTTCTAACCGGTGAGGAAAAGGAAAAAATCTTAGGGATTCTAATCGGCTATTTTTGATCCGCATGACTCACAGAAGTGGGCAGCGTTACTCACCGGTGACCCACAGTTGCCGCAGAATTTCGGTTTGCGCTTTGGAGCTTCAATTGGTTTTGGAGGCTCAAGGGAGGCGCCGCAGGCACCGCAGAATTTCGCCGATGGATTTGAGTGGGTGCCGCATGATGAGCAAGCTAACGAAGGTGAGCTTGTTGATTGCACTGGCTGCTGCGTCGTTGGGACGTTTGCTGGATACACCGGTGGGGGTGGAGGATTATTTACTGGCGCGGGATTGTACAATGGGATTGAATTTGTATTAGGCGGCGGTGAACGCGTGTTCATGATTGCCGAGTTTATTGCGGCAACCCAGTCTTCATTCTTGGATAGTCCGCTTCCGAGTATGAAAGAGTACGCTGGTTTCAGATATGGACTCTTGTTGTCAACTCTAAGATAGGATGAGCCGAAATGCCGTGCGGTCTCAACTCTGGTGACGTCTTGAAGCGGAATAGAGTAACTTCCAGGATATTTTGCAGCGTCATCTAACTCAGCTTTTGAAACGCTTTTCTCAGTTGCCAAACCTACAAGGGCGCCACCCAAAACATACGCTGCTGATCTAGCTGCTCCCCCTTTGTTAATGTAAACAAACCTTCGATTAGTGAGTATGATTGTGCCGACGTCTGCGAATGCTCCAGCCTTTAGTCCGACGGTCGGTGGATGCTCCCCTTCATAAGCTTTAACACCCGATTCATTCTTGAGAATTGTTTCTATATCCGACATCAATTGATTTCTCCCAATCTCAATATCAAAGCTACTGTTTTAAATTTATCTGAGAAACAATTACGTGAAAAAGACACTATTTTTCGATGTAAACCTACGCCGGCTTTCTTTCATGAGGAGAGATTAATCATATATTCTCCTTTCGTGTCTAAAATATTAGGGTGACCACGATTTCGCTATCCAAAGATTTACATGCATTGCGTCAAGACGTGGATGCATTATTACTTAAACGATCTGAGGAAACTATTGATAATATCGTATCCAAATATCCTCTTACGCTGAAGGTTTGGAATCAGCTTCGTAATGATTCTTTTCTTTTGTCTCAGTGGGATATGGCTGATTACATAGCAGTTACTAAGATGCAATATAATGCTCATGGAAAAATTCACGCGAAGATCGTAGCAGCTAATGCTTTGAAGATGCTTGATCTATTGATAGATGCAGGGGTTCAACCAGACATCGTAAGAACAGCAGAGGAAACCGAGTCAGGAGACCTCGTTGAGAGTGGTGATCTGGATGACGCCCACTTGGTAATCCTCCTATCTGGATTACTGCACGACATAGGTAATCAGGTGAACAGGACGGACCATAACTTGCACAGCGAAATATTGGCAATTCCTATTCTAGACAGGGTTCTATCTCAGATATACCCTGACGAAAGGAAGCGAGGAATAGTTCGTGGCTTCATGCTGCACTGCATCTATACACATATGGAGCAAATAACGAGCTATACGTTAGAAGCTAGCTTGATAAAAGTGGCTGACGGTACCGATATGACTAAAGGAAGGGGACGGATGCCATTTGACATGGGAAATGTTAATATCAACTGCGTCTCCGCCATGTCGATAGATGAAGTGAAGATAGAAAAGGGTCTGGAAAAGCCTATAAGCATAAAGATTGGCATGACCAATTCCGCAGGAGTCTATCAGGTACAAGAGATATTGTATAAGAAACTAGCCGCTGGCGTCGCTGGTAGGTACATAGAAATTACTGCTCAGACGACTCCCGAACGGCCCTCCATGGATGAGCGAATAATATACAAGATTACTGTTGAAAAGGACAAATTCGTACACACTAGATAACCATTGCAGCGACATTAAGTTAAGGACGCGCGAACTTTCTTTTCGTTTGTAGCAACACATAAAGAAGAGAGTTGGGTATCAATGTACTTACCCTCTCGATCGCAATACCACTTCTGAAATCTTTGAGCATATCTTATCGGACCGCCATAATTTGGACGGACTGAGGTAGTTACTTGTGCAGCTGCGGGTTGAGGAGCAAAACGGTTGCTTCTTTCGAGACAATTTCTGAATTCACTTTTAAAAAAGGTGGATGCTGTTTCCGACAACCAAATAAACACGCCAATTAATATCCAAATGGTGCCACCTGCAGCCACGCCCGCAAAATAGTTAGTGCCGTAGATTGAAGAAGCCGCAAATCCTATTGTGACTCCGCCTGCAACGATCAGTATTATGCCAGATATGATATATGAAACCAAGCGATTGCTCTATTTCCTACCGGCATGTGTAGAAAATCTTAAATTTGAAGCAATATCATGTATCATTGGTGGTTTTCTTGGTTAAAGTGAGGAAACGTTCCGAAGATTTCGACAAGGAGAAGTTGAAGGCTTCTGTAAAGAAGGCAGGGGCAAAAGATGAACATGCAGCAAAGGTCGCCGATAAAATCGCAGGAAAAGTTAAGTCAGGAACGACAACCATACTGATAAGACGATGGGTCATAACTGAACTCACGCCGCTTGACGCCAAAGCTGCCGAAGCCTACGAGAAATACAAAAAGCCCGCAAGAAAATAGTCAAATCCCCTTTTTTAGACGGAAGCGCCCACTTTAGTTTGGGCGTTTCCAAAACCGAAAAATCGCAATCTGGTAACACATTGTTCTACAGATTCGATTGAGGAGTCGACGTATCGGTTACCCTATCCGGAAGGCTCTCATTGAGACTGAGCCATGCTGAAAACCTTCATGGATGAACTTTAGCGTTTCCTCTTTTCTTTGGAGCCCTATTATGTAAATCATGGGCAGGTAATGATCCAGTGTTGGCACCGCATAGACTGCTTCTTTTCCCATTTCGAGATAGTTGATGAGGCCTTCATGATTGCCTGAGGATAGTAGCTGTTTGATTCTTTCGTCGATTTTTACTGCCCACTCCAAGGGTTTTGCGTCGATGTCATAGTCGATTAGTCCTAGGTTGTGGACGATGTTGCCGCTGCCAATTATGAGTATCCCTTTTTCTCTGAGTGGCGCAAGCTCCGAAGCTAGCCGGTAATGATGTTCTATGGGTTTTGAGTTCCAGTTGTTGTAGGGCGAGTAATCCAGGCTCATCTCGAAAACTGGGATGTCGGCGCTTGGGTACATGTGCTTTAGGACCGCCCAGGCGGCGTGGTCTAGTCCCCAGTTGCCGCATCCTATTTTTGTTGATTTGACTGTTTTAATTGTTAAATCGGCGTCTTTGGGTGCTCCTGGGCTTGGGTAGCTTAAGCGGTATAGTTCGTCTGGGAACCCGTAGAAATCGTAGATGGTCCTAGGATTGCTGGTACATGTTACTTCGGTGCCGTCTGTAAGCCAGTGAGCGGAAATTACCAGTATCGCGCGGGGCTTGGGGAGTTCTTTGGCTAGTTTGACTAGGCTGTTGGTGTAGTCGTTGTTGAGGATTATGTTCATTGGTGAGCCGTGTCCGATGAATAGGGCGGGCATGGTGCCTTGTGGTTTTGCCATGACATCGCCATAACAGTTTACGGGGAGATTTGTTTTTTGGTTTTGATGAAAGTGCCCGAGTCGAGTTCTTCGAAGGCCTTGTCAAGTTCTCCCTGGGTGTTCATAACGATGGGTCCTCTCCAAGCCACAGGCTCTTTCAGTGGTTGACCTGAGACGAATAGAAAATGGCTGCCGTTTTTTGAGGCAATCTTTACGGAGTCCCCTTCGCCAAATATTGCGCATTGCCCCTGACCTATGGTTTTGTCTTGCACCCCTATTGATCCTTCAACCACATAGGCAAAAATCGTGTGGTTTTTGGGTACAGAGTGCTCGAATGTTTTTCCTCCGGAAAGCTCAACATCAAAATATTCTATGCTAATTGCCAGATCTCGAACTGGTCCTTCTGTTCCATTTGCTTTGCCCGATATAACTTTGATTTTTAATCCATTTTTGTTGATTATGGGAATTTGTTGTTTTTCTATTCCTCTGTATTTAGGGTCAATCATCTTTTTCTTTGCAGGTAAGTTAACCCACAGCTGAAAGCCCTGCATTAAGCCATCATATTTTTGGGGCATTTCCTGGTGAATGATACCTGAGCCAGCGGTCATCCATTGTAGGTCTCCAGATTTGATTGTACCCTTGTTGCCCATGCTATCACCATGTTCAACCTCGCCTGTCCACATGTAGGTGACTGTTTCCATTCCTCTATGTGGATGCCAAGGAAAGCCTTTGATGTAGTCTTTGGGGTTGTCTGATCCAAAATGGTCTAGAAGCAAGAAAGGATCGAGCGTAGAGCTTTGGTCGTTGCCTAAAACTCGTTTGAGTTTAACTCCTGCGCCTTCAAAGGTGATTTGGGGTTCTAAAATCTTTTTTAATTTTCTTTCCACAGGGAATCACCTCAACTGGATTTTACAGAAAATGGGGTGCTGTTGGAATTGCTTCCAACGGCTTTTTATTTCTCTCTTTCCACGACAAAGGCGATTTTGACGTTTGCCCTGTATTCAACTATCTTATTCTTCTCCACTACTGCATTGCAGCGTTTAACGTAGACAGATCTGATGTTCTTTATCGTTTTTGCTGCCTCGGCGAGGGCGTTCTTAGTAGCTTCTTCCCAGTTCTTTGGTGAGCTACCTATCAGCTCAATAATTTTTACAACTGCCATTTCTTATTTCCTCCACGCATAACAATAGCGTGTAAGTACCTAATTATTTTTTTGCATTGATTGGAGCTGTGTTTATGCAGACGGTCGCATTCTTTCACAAATGATTTAAGCTGGCAGAAAGAAACATAATTTTCGTTTCTCTTCGAGAGTTAGGGAAAAAGGGAGGTGAAAAGGTGACAATTGCAGGTGAATGGACACTTCACTTTGATTGGGACTGCGCTGGAACCTATTATCCCGTATCCATATGTTTCAATGGCGACGGCACTTTCTCTCATACAGCTGGTACAGCGTCAAAACCGTGGGGCAAATGGGCGCAAGTTGACGGCATGACAATGTGGCAGTTTGGGCTCTCTTCCGGTCTGAAAGGATATTGCCCTGCAACTTATTCAGGGAATAAGGTCGGAAACGTAATGACCGGAGTAATGATTTACGGTAACCCAAACCGCATCTACAAAGGTCGCTGGTACGCAATCAAAAAAGGAACAAAGTTGTATAATCGAAAAGAAGGCAAACCAGAGTTTGATATTACAGGCAAAAAGATCAGCAAGAAAAAGTAGCTCACCGCCCAAGTTTTGTCGGGTCCCGACATTTAGCTCGCTAACATTTACGCTGGCGTAATTGGCCTTTTTTGTCGTCTAATAAAAAAACCAATCGCTATAGCCAAAACTGCAATTGCCAGGGCAGCCAAGAACAGGATGGTTGTGATGTTGGGGTTTGATTCGTGCTGTTTGGTCGTTTCAGTTAAGAGTGGAGAAGAATATGGCGACGCAGTTGGGGTTGGAGTTGCCGTTTGCTCAAGTGTTGGAGTTAAGACTGCAGTAGTTGTTGGCAAAGGAGTCGAAGTAGGAGTGGGGTTAGCTGGAGTTGTAGTTGGCGATTGCGTATTGCTTGCTTGGGTTACAATGACAAATGAGTCTTGGGTGGTGTGTTGAATGGGTAAGGATACTCTTGGATCTCTATCCGTTGGTGGGTAGTCATAGAGTTGGCTTTCCAAATCTAGTGCTGAATTACCTATGCTGATGGGGTTGAAGGTTATTTTTACTATGTTTCCGCTGCCGCTGAATGGCAATGCTGGAGCCATCGACGTGGCTGTTAGTATGTATTCGTCTCCGTTTTGGGTAAAGTTGTTTTCAGCTATGAATATAGGTGGAGAGTTTGAGGAGTCATGTAGAACGCCGTTTGCGTGTGATTCTACGCCTAGTTGAACGTCGATATTTGTAGCTTGCAGAATGGTTGGGTTCCATTTTAGAGTCACTTCTACTCCGTACAGGTTTTGTACGTTGGTTAGGGTTATGGTTACTATGAAGGCTTTTCCTACGCTGGCCGTGGTGCTTGGTGTTTCTGCTTTAATTATGGTTGAGGATTGAGCTGAAGCTGATTGGACAAAGCAAGAAGTTGCCATAGCGTGCATGAGTGTCAGGATAATTATGAAGGTGAATAATCGGGTTTTTTCCATCAGTATCAGCTCTTCCTATTTTATCATGTAAACTGTCTTGTTTTTTCCTCTCTTATCTCTTCTTACCTGGTTGTTTTTCTCCATTTCAGCCAAGAGTATGCTTGTTTTAGCTCTCGAATATTTCAATGTGGTGCAGATGTCCGATTGTTTTATGCTCCCACCGGAGGCTTTGAGAAGTCGGAGAATTTCTTCTTTGCTGTCTGTGATTTTTTGCCATTCTTTAGGTTGGGATATCGGGGTTGAGGTTTGTTTTCGTTTTCGTCTTTGGTTAAGAATCAGGAAACCGATTGCGGTTGCGCCTACGCCCGCGGAACCTATTATGGCAATTGTTGTTCCCGGAGTGTTCCCTTGATTTGAGGTTAAATTCTGAAGGGTAAACTTGATGTTTTGGTTTGTTGTGACGTCTTGTGTTCTATACCAGTGTAATGTTCTTGTTTCGTTGTTTTGTTCGTTTGGGGTTGGAGATGCTAAGGTTAATGTGTATTCTGCTGGGTAGGTGATGTATAGCTCGCCATCTCCGTAGAGGTTTTCAAAGAAGTTGTTGACAAACACGTCGCCGAAGACGATTTGGTTTTCTTTTACTATGCTGAAGTTTCGCCAGAGGAAGGTGAATTCGTTTGTTCTTGAGGATGTCTCCCAGTGTATTTCCGTTTTTAGCTCTAGTGAATCTGAGTCGAGTGTCATGTCTCTTGTTGTGGCGTCTCTTGCAGTGTTGAGAGCAGAATATAGTCTTTGTTCGAATTCTTCCCAGCTAATAAACGGTGAATTAATATCTGTTACGTGGATTATTCGCCATGAAGCTGAACCATCGCTATTGACGTTAAGGTTATATTCGATGTGTTCTGTGAGGGCGATAGCTGTTGTTGGTAGAACTAGTGTTGCTATGAGAGCAAGGAAGATGAACAATCGCTTCATATTGCTCAAATTGTTGTCTCCTGTTAATATTTAAGAGTTTATTAAACAGAGCAATCCAAATTTTAACTGTCTTTTGGTCAATTTTAAGCCATTTATTGAGCTCTAAATCAACTAATAAACAATTCTAAACAATATTTTGACTAAATAAACAATAGTGTGGGTCTAATTGTGGAACAATGGGTGGATACGCTTTTATCCGTAAACTGATCATGCTTGTTGCAGAGGAATAAAGATGCGCAAACAATTGATCGCAGTATTGGTCGCAGTCTTAGCAGTCGCCTGTCTTAGCACTTTGGTTATTCCAACGTTTGCTCAAGTAATGCCTCCACCAACCAACACAACAGCAACTCCGCCACCACCTTGGATGCGGTGGATGCGCTTTCGAGGTGCAGTTACAGAGTGGGGAAGTCAATCGTATCACGGAACCATAACTTTGACTTCAAGAATCGGAAATGTCACTCTTGCCCAATTTAGGCCATGGGCGACTGTGGACGTAGTCTGGTCCAACGAGAAGCTGCCGTTCTCTTCAGAAACGAAACCCGTAGGCCAAGTTACCTACACTCACTACGCTGCAAGGCTTGTACAGCTATTGGCGGTTCGAGGAAAACAAGCAGACCCCAATTATAACCTAAATGTTACGGGTCTTTGGAACGTTACTAAAGTGAAGATTACCTCTGAATTCGACGAAAACGGGGTTCTACTCAAGTCAACTCGGGAATTTACACCGATATTGAATAAGGCAAAGGGTCAACTGCATATCACTGAGGACTGGAAAAAGTTTGACGTCGCAATCGAAGGTATCGATGTAGTCAATGGCAAGGGTTTCCTAATGAATACTGCAATAAACATGATTAATCCATTCAGTTTCACCGGGGCTCCCAAACCAGTAGTTGGTGATTTAGTTCAATTAGTCAAGTGCTACAGAGCGATGCCTGGATTTGGCAACTACTTACCTGAACTAGACTACAACCAAGACTCCAAAATCGACCTAGCAGATCTTACAACAGTAGCAGCTAACATGTAAAAAGCGGCCACATCCCCGCCTCTTCTTTTTACCAACCGCAATTCTCTCAGGCATTATGGTGTAATGCTTTTAGTCTATTCTGGAGTCTGGAGTCTAGACAGCATTCCCTCTGACTTGACACAGAATTCTTCCAGATACAAACCTTTGCGGTGAATGCGGAACTAAAATGTAATTTCATTGGCCGTTTGCAAGTTTATTCTACGCCCTAATGAAATGCGGTTTAGGGTTGACAGCTTACCCCTGAATTGTGATTCCTTTTTGCTTTAAGCAACCTCTAAAGTCGACTTCTGCTAAGGTCTTTCTCCATTTCTTTTGCCAAGATACTCCAGGTGTTAGAGTCTTCCTCCCTCAATTCGTCAGCGAGGGTCTTGGTCTCAGTTTTGTCAGCGCCATTGAAGTTGTGAGCAATATGCAGAGCGGTGAATCTGAGGCTACTCGTGGTCTCGGTTTCCGATTTGATTTCGTAAATGAATTGTGAGTGTTTATTTGGTCCTGTTAGGTGTGTGCTTATCCACATTGGTCTGTCTGGGTAGAGGCAGACGAGTTTCTTTTTTACCGTGGTTTCGATTTTGTCGTGGAACTTGTCAGTTAGAATATACGTGTTTTCTGTGAGTTGTTGCACTTCCCGTGTAGCGTTTTTTTCCAGCATGAGGATCTGGTCTTCAGGTGTGAAGTTTGTACACCATTCGTAGGCTTTGCGGGCTGGCTGGTTGAAACGTTGGGTAAATTGGTAATGGACAGGTTGGTGCATGGCTATCATTTTCCAAAAATGCCCTTGGACTTAATATTGTTATGGTGGCTTGCTGTCACATTCTTTGGATCTATATATGGTCGTTTGGTTGAAAGCAGCAAAACGTTTAAATCTTCTAATGTTATATATATCTAACATAAAGTGTGTTTAAACTAATAAAAGAGGGGTTGAAAAATGAGAAGCAAAGAATTCATAACTCTCGGAACCACATTTGTAGTCCTTGCATTAATTTTTAGCAGCGATCGGTTGATTGGCTACTCATCTATCGTTGCGGGCACGTTGCTGTCAATTTTTAACGCTATTCAATCAAGAAGGAAGCTGAAGGTTACAAGTCACCAAGCCGGAGGAGCAATGAGATGACTGATTTTGCTTGGCCAATCGCAAGCATAGGAATACTAGCGCTAATTGTTCTGATAGGTGCTTTAGCTCTTTGGAAAAGACTCAGGGATCTGAAGTCTGGATTCCCGTTGGCTGATGAGAGAACTCAGAAGCTAAACTGGAAAGCGGCATATTATGCCATGTTCATGGGACAATACTTCATCGTCGCGTACCTGCTGGTTAACATCGTTGGAAGAGAGTTCTTTGGCGTGCCAGAAATAGAAGCGGGCTACCCCATGATTGCCGCGCTTCTGGCATCCAGCGTTTCGTTTCTTATGCTGCGATGGCATTTTGGCAGAAAAGGAGAACCTTAAACGCGATGCGAACGAGAATAAAAGAATTAAGGGCAAGATACGATCTCACGCAAGACGATTTGGCAAGAAAGGTCGGTGTGCGAAGAGAAACTATACTTTTCATAGAAAAAGGGAACTACAATCCTTCTCTAAAGCTGGCACACGACATTGCAAAGACCTTGCAGACCACCATCGATGATTTATTCATCTTCGAAGATGAATAATTTTCGCTACTTTTTTTTAACCATTCTGTCACGGAGAACGTTGAGAATTGCGCTAGGAAATCGAAAAGGGGAATTATGTGGTGTCTCCATTTTTCTTAGGTCTAAATCCTTGTAGAAGGCAAGCGGAAAAGTTATAGCCGAATCAGGTTATAGCACAGGCATGGGTAGGAGGGCATATAGTCTACGCTTGACTGGCTTACTTGTCGGATAGTTCAGGGATCTGCTGAGTCAACTTGGCCCAGTTTGCGGACACGCTCTTTTTTATGAGCGGCTTGAGCATGGTGAAAACTGGTGGAGGCATCAACGACATCCAGACTCTTGTAACTGTCACTTGGTCTTCAAGGTCAAGTAAAGGGAATAGCCACTGAACATGACTAGGCGAACCGTTCTGGAGGCGTTTTGCTCGCCATGATCTTACCGATTGAGGCTTGCTCGTCATCTGTTGTTCGTTCTCTGAGAATTGGATAGAGATGCGCGTCTTCCTTGTCTAAATGAATTCGCAGATGTGAGTTCAGGACTGCTGTTGCTCTAGCTGTTGTTAAAGGGTCAGGTGTTTTGCGGATTGCTTCTAACCCGCTGAACCATGTTGTCAAGTTCACGGTGATCCATGATGTAGGCTTTGGCTACAAAAGGTGCGATGTTGTCGACAGCTGGAAAAACCGCTGCCTCCTCACCTCTGGCATGATAGTCCAAGATTTCGCCTATGATTTGGAGTCGGTCAAAATAGGGAGCCATGTCTCCACCCTCACGTGCTATGTTAAGTACTGAAGTATCGATTTGGGCCATGTCCCGACGAAATGCATTATGAAAACAACGAACTATGTCGATAGGTCTTGACAAAAAGATCTCCTCTAATCATTCATTTGCGTTTGCTGGCTATTAAATGATTTCTACCTGCAAAAATAGTCAATAAGTACCTATTCGCCCGTGAGGTTCAAGTCCATGTGGGCTTGTATGAGAAAAGGCAATAAAAGAAAACATCAGGAGTCGGGTGAGATCGCGTAAAGCATTTGATATCTATCTTTGCCGACATATGTTATTGTTCCGATTTTTCTGAGAACGTAAGTCATTTTTCGTTATTGACTAACTGGTATTCCGAGGCTTTCGGCCAGATTTCTGTTCGAAAAAGGATCGGGCAGATCTTCAGGCAGGACTTTGAGGAAATCTGTTTTGTGTTCAAAAATTATTCTTTCGAAAACGCGAATAAGCTTTCTGTCTTCTATGCTTGCTCCTCCCCTTCTCCAGCTTCCTCTTCCGTCGTTATACCATATTTCTTCCATTTCAATCATCAAAACCTCGATGCTGAAATTGCCATTTGAGAAGAGGTTCGGTATTCTGATTAATTCGCTGAAAAGGTCAGACAGGCGACCCTTCTTCGGGGACCTTCTTCTTCCATAAGTATCTCCAGTGCCCGGAGACTTGTGAACTATCCATTTTTCTTTAGGTATAGGGTAGACTAGGCGAACCTTGTGGTCATTGAGCAAACGCAAGAGCTTCGGTTTTATCGCTGAAAAGTTGGCTGTCTGTATTTCAATCAGCAGGTCTCCTCGCACTATGTCAACTACAAAATCGTCTACTCTGTGTTCTAGTTTGTCTCCCTCAAGAAAGTACCAGTTCTTTATCGCAGAATGAAGTGAGCTTTCCCTTCCTGAACTGAATGCGTTATTCATCAAAGTTGAGGTCAGGCTCATTTTCGTTATGGTATCCGCTTCACATGATAAGAAGGTTCCTAAGATGCACTTTTTGTGAGTAGAACAAAGAATAGAAAAGGGGAGAGTTGCATGTAATCTCTCCACTTGGGTGGTTTTTGACGAAGAAAAAGGGAAAAAACAGTGGCGAAGACAGTTGTCTAATGTTTCTTGTGCTCTTTGAGAACGGTCATCGGTGACGTGCTCGTTTCGCCGACGCCTCCTATGGCTCGCAAGGTTTCACCGACGAAGTGTAGGGCGTTGTCGTTGCTGTCTGCTTTGAAGAATATGGCGTAATCCCAGTATCCGAAGAGACTCCACGAAGATTCGATGGTTACGCCTTTCATCGGTTCGTCAGGCATCTTCGAGAACCCGCTCCAGAACTCGCCGCCCTTTCCTGAACTGATTTTTACCAAAACGAGGTATTTCTGCATGCTTTTTTCCAATTTTGACACCGCTATTATTCTGAATTAACGTGCCTTTAAGACTCTGTGGCTGCATAATTACAACCACAACCGCTCCGTGTCTTCTTTGTTTGAGCTGTGAATAATTTAGTGCTCACCAATTTGCCAACCGTTCAACATAAGCGCATTTTAGTGGAAATTTAATTAGTAAGTTTATCAGTTAAATTTTCTGGGGGTGTCTGTGGTTCAGATTGTCAAGTTTGCGCCTGATTGGCTAACTTTTGAGCATGAAGGGAAGTGCTATTCTATCAGTTCTGATTGCGAGTTTAATTCTATGGAATTATCTGAGATTGCACGTATGTCTTTTGATGAAGTTAAAGCAAAATATGATATAACGTGTGATAGCAACGACGATGAGACGCACTCTTGTTCTTGTTGATAATGTGTCCGCAACCTGCAAAAATACATCGAAGCTGTGCTAGAAAATATGGAGAAATGACAAATGGATAAAATAGCTGTCAAAAGATGTATCGGTTGTTCTGCCTCGCAACAGATTAAATGTTGGGGAATTGATGCGGTACAACAGGGCATAAGTGGAAAAAGAAAATGTAAAAACCCAACTAATCCTTGATATTCGCTTTTAGAACTAATTAGGCTAAAGACTTAAGGGTATGACGTAAGTAATATTTTGTATTGTTGGGTTGACAGCTAAATCGGGAGGAAAATACACGAAAAACTTTTTTCTTAAAGTCTCCTTGCTCGCCTTTGCGTTTGGCTTGCTTCTATCAGGTTCACTCGGGGCATTTGGTCAAGATGCAAGCACTCCCCCAGCAATCAGCGATAATGGATGGAGACTCGCTATTGATGGCGCTGTGACCCATCCCATTTCCCTTTCCCTTACTGACCTTGCTGCAATGCCAAAAACCGAAGTCTGGGGATCAATTTACTGCGACCGCGAACTAGTCACCGAGGGAACTTGGGGAGGAGTGCTGGTCAGCGACCTCCTCAACCAAACAGGTTTACTTAAAGGCGCTTCAACCCTGGAATTTCACGCATATGATGGTTACATAATCAAAGTCGCCGTTGCCCTCCAAAAGAACATAGCGGTTGCCTACGAACTTGATGGACAACCTCTCAAAGAGTCTCTACGTTTGGTGCCACCTGGCTACCCTGGAAACTACTGGATAAGCCAAATTACGGAAATAAAAGTAACCACGTTAACCAACTACGACATTGGACCAGCGCACCCAACTCCAACTCCCACCCCGAAACCTACAATGCCGCTTCCACCCACCAAACCTCCAACGCCAACTCCCACTCAACGGCCGTCGCCTACACCTGAACCTACAGAACAGCCCGCAACAACGCCCACTCCTACTCCGATTTCATCAATATCTCCTGAACCAGTCACATCTCAAATTACCACCCAGCAAAACCATCAAGAGCCCTTCTCCACGCCAGATTCTGCTTCTTACTACAGCCTTCCAATGTTGGCAGTCACAATTGCCGTGTCCGTCGCGGTGTTATTCCTATTCTTAAGACGAAGAGCAAACACGCGCACATATCAGAATCACATTACCACGCGCTACGTTCTTTACTGGTAAATTGGAGCTAGAATTCCCTCTCCAATTTTTTAAGTCAAAGCGGCCTGCATTAGGTATGGGTTTTTGATTCTTCTTAAGAAAGATTTGTCAAATGTTAAATACGAATTAGGTGCAATTGTTTTTGAGGGAAGACCCAGTGAACGTGTTGGCGATTAACGGAAGCGCCAGAATGCAGAACGGGTACACTGCAATGATTTTAGCACCTTTTCTGGAGGGCATGAAGGAAGCTGGGGCGCAAGTCGAACTGCTCTACGCCAAGGAACTAAACGTTAGCCCTTGCACAGGCGAATTTCACTGTTGGTACGAGAAGCCAGGCGAATGCTACAATCGTGACAGCATGCAACTGGTTTACCCTAAGCTGCGCGAAGCCGATACACTTGTGCTGGCGACCCCCGTTTACATTCCCTTGCCGGGAGAGATGCAGAATTTCATCAACAGGCTCTGCCCGCTAATGGAGCCCATCCTCAGCAAGCGAAATGGTCGTACACGAGCCCGATTCCACGGGGATGTCAAGATCAAGAAGATCGCGTTAGTTTCCACATGTGGTTGGTGGGAAAAAGGGAATTTCTCAACTGTTCTTCGTGTTGTGAAGGAGCTTGCCAGAGATGGAAACGTCAATTTCGCAGGCGCTTTGCTTCGTCCTCACGTAAATCTCTTGGATAAAAACGAGGGGAAGACGAAAGAAATCTTGACGGGGGCAAGGGAAGCAGGTTTTCAGCTCGCTAAAGTAGGAACTATTCCCAACTATTTGCTTGATGTAGTCGCTCAGCCACTGATCTCCGAAGGGGTTTTCAGGCAAAGGGAAAACGAGCAATATGCGAGTTTAAAACGTGAAACATAGAGCTCAATCAGCTCCAGAAAAGGGCCTCGCGGTCGTATTGCGAGCGTCTCTGTCCCCAAAGGTCAAATTTGAAAGCAACCAACCTGCAAACGATAAAGAAGATGTTTGAACGTCGTCACGAAAAACTCCTTCCTCGTAACAAGTTTCTCCTGCGCGTTTCGCTTTTTTACAAGTATTTCTGGCAGTTGTAGCAGTACCATCTTGAATATTGATTGATAAATGTTAACGGTTGACCGCACAGAGAGCATTTTTGAATGTGTCCAGGCGGAGGTGGAGGCAAATACATTTCACTTCCTGATTTAGCTTTTCTGCTCTGAAGGTCTATAGCCTCTATCCACTCTTTAGAAAGCCTCTGAGCTCCAGCGTCTTCCATTGCGCTTCCAAGAAACACTCGGCTAGATATGGATTCAAAGACGACGTGCAAAACACTGCCATCTTTCAAATTCAGCCTGATTCTGGGATTGGTCCCCAACGTGCTTTTGTAAACAGCTTCTTCAATTTTCTCAAGTGCCATTTCATGATCTACTTCGTTTCCTTTCAAAAAAAGGAGTCTGTAATTGGTTAGAAGAGGGGTCCTGAAATACTTGGATTGGTAAGCAGTTTTGAACCATTGAATTTTCTCTCCGTGCAAGACTACGTGATACCCTTCCTCGGCATCCAAGGCTTTGACTACAAACTCGCCGTCTCTCAGTTTTAACCCCATTGCTTTGATATAATCTGAATAATCTTCTCGGTTCTCGCCATTAGGCATTTTTGGCAACTCAGTATTTCGTGTTTATCCGTCTTTTCTTATTAAGTTTGCAGTTGTTGTCTATCTTGGGTGAGTTAGAGACTAGTCTTTTTCAACCCGTCCAGGGTAAAGAGGAAAGAGAAACGATTAAAGATTAACCCGCCATAATGCTTCAATGATGACACATGATTGCTCGAAGCATCTTAGACCTTATCGGCAACACTCCAATGGTCCAGATAAACCATCTGAACTCAAACCCCAACGTTGAAATCTACGTGAAGCTTGAAAAGTTCAACGCTGGAGGCTCAGTCAAAGACCGTATCGCCAAGTACATGATTGAACAAGCCGAGAAGACTGGGCAACTTAACAAAGACAAAGTAGTGATAGAACCCACAAGCGGTAACACTGGCATCGGCTTAGCGTTAGTGTGCCGCGTGAAGGGCTACGACCTTTTGCTCGTTATTCCGGAAAATATGACTGTCGAACGCAGACAAATCCTCAACGCTATGGGCGCAAAAATCATTCTGAGCGAAGCAGACAAAGGCATGGACGGGGCCGAAGACTTAGCTCGAAGGATGGTTAGCCAGAACCCTGACAAGTATTTTATGCCGTTCCAATTTTCCAATCAAGCTAATGTGCTGGCGCACTATGAAACGACTGGTGAGGAGGTGTGGAGAGACACGAACGGGAGAGTAACGCATTTTGTTGGCGGAATAGGAACCACCGGAACACTTATGGGTGTTTCGAAGCGACTGAAGGAGTACAACCCAAACATTCGAATAATCGGGGTGGAGCCCAAAAACGGCACATCTATTCAGGGCTTAAAAAACCTGGAAACCCAGCACGTTCCAGCTATCTGGCAAAGCGAGCTCGTAGATGAAATCCACAAAGTGGATCCCAAAGAAGCTGAAGATGCAGCCCGACTTCTCGCCCTTCAAGAGGGAATCTTTGTGGGACCTAGTTCAGGTGCGATAGTTCACGTTGCACTGAATAAGGCAACTGAAATTGACAAAGGCGTGATGGTTGCGATTGCTCCTGACGGCGGAGAAAAATACCTTTCCACCACGCTTTGTGACCCCGCGCTTTGCCTGCAATGTGCACAAAAGTATGGAATCCGCTGCTCCTATACAGATGGAAGCCCAATATCGAAGGTTCTTTCCTTGGGACTTTAGCGGCAAAACCTGAAAGTTGAACAGGTAAACCTCAAACTTTCTTTTCTATTTTTGTTTGAGCCAAAATACATTGACAAAGCTTATATTTGGAAAGCATAAAATCCTCTCTCCAAGGAGAAGAGGAGAAAAAATGAGTGCATACTTTAGTTTTAAAAAATTCATCACAACCGGATTCATAATGGTAATCTACATCCTGGGTGCAATTGCAGTAACGATCGTCTCCATCCTGCTCATGATCGGGGGTCCAGAGCTTAACGTGCTGGGCTCATCGACTGTCACCTTTGTAATTGGACTCTTGTTGCTCATAGCGGGAAACCTATTCTGGCGTATTCTATGCGAATACATGGTAGTGCAATTCAGAATCTTTACCGAACTTGTCGAAATCAACAAAACCCTCAAAGGCGGACAACCCCCAGCGCCATCAGCTTCAGTAGTCAACGTGAACCAAGGGGCAACTCCGGTTTGTCCAACATGCGGCGGTCCACTAACCTACATCCAACAATACCAGAGATGGTACTGCGAAAAAGAAAGAAAATACGTGTAGCCCGCGCTCGAACTTTTAAATAATACGTGCAGAGAAAACAACGTTGGCTGGGATTGGATGCGCGGACGAAGTCTTGAGTTAATAGGCATCTTACTGTTTGAACTAGTTCTTGCCGTTAGCCTCGTTACCGTTCAAGTAAACGCCGAGGTGACCACTGGAGTCCCTCAAAACGGAGGCGACTTGAAAAACGTGTCGCGGATTTTGATTAACAGTATACTTATTCCTTACAGTGGATATGATTTTCACTCCATCATAAGATCCAGCGACAAAGGTTTTGTGACTGCAGAAGCAGTTGACGTTACGGTTCAAGGGTATGACTACGAAGCCGGGTTGGTTGTGAAGTACGACTCGGATGGCAAGAGAGAATGGGCTAGCACTCACCTGGGAAGGGGAGATGCGGAAGAAGCTTTTTATGTGGTGGAGACAAGCGACGGATATGCGGTGGCAGGAACAAGCTTTGACCCTGCTTACACAACAACACCCATCCAGCCCTATGATATTTCGCTCTACAAAATCGATTCAGTGGGGAACGAGCTGTGGAGCAAAACATATGATACTGGAAAGAACAACTCTGAAGAGCCAAGGGCGCTTCTATTAGCTCAAGACGGCGGGTTTGTGTTTATTGGCGATACCGATAGCATGCAGCACCTGCCACCGAATCAAGGACAAACTGACCTTTACGTTGTAAAAACTAACATGAACGGTGATGTGCAATGGAGCAGAGTTTTCGGGGATCCTCAATACAATGATTTCGGATATTCAATAATTCAAACAAACGACTTTGGATATGCAGTAGTTGGGGCAAAATATGTGTCTCAAGATTATGGTGTTCCTTGGGAAAGTCGGGCCTTCCTGTTGAAGATTAATGCAAACGGAGATTTGCAGTGGACTAAGACTTTCGGAGGAACAAAGCAAATGTCAGGGGGAGACCCTGAAGCCGCTCTGTCTGTCGTGCAAACTAGTGATGAAGAATATGTGCTTGCAGGCCACACAAATTCGTTTGGCGCTGGGAAATCAGATGTTTATTTCATAAAAACCGACTCGAGTGGAAATGAGGTGTGGAGTTGGACTTACGGAGGTGTGGACGATGATGGAGCTTCCGTGGTGACGCGAAGTTACGGCGATGGAGGCTATCTGATAGGTGGTTACACGTACAGGGTAAACAGCAATGGAAATAGAGAGATGGATTCGTACGTTGTAAAAACTGATAGGAACGGAAACATGGAGTGGGGCATCCAAGAAGAAGTTCCCGACAGAAACGATGAGATTTTACCAGGAATATTTTTGCATACTCAGGCTGGCGGAAATTATATTTGGGCAAAAAATGTGCCTGAAGACAGGCTTGTCTTGGTGGATGAAGTTAAAGTTGTGTCTTCTTCAGCTTCTCCCTCTCCTACGCCCGTTAGTAGCGTAACGCCGCTTCCAACGTCAACAGCCTCGACGCTTCCAACGTCAACAGCTTCGACTAGCCAAGGGGTACTATTAAGCACTGAGGTGACACTGGACAGTTATACTCCTTCACGAAGCTACTTCTACAGCCTGAATGGCGGAGACACGATATCGATTGATGTAGGCTCTTCAGGAGACCCAGCCAATCTCCGTGTAAATAACAACGTCGGTTCGCAAGTCTATAGCCAAACTGGCATCAGCTCAGACTCGACACACTATTGGCAGGTTCCCTATGACGGTGTTTTCGAGTTTGTCATAGAAACAACTGGAACCGAATCGCTCGTAGCCATCACGTTAGAAGCCTCTGCGGGGGAAAACCCGCCGGACAGCTTTGACTATTTGCCAGTAATAATCATAGCAGTCGTGGCCGTAATTCTCGTTCTTGGAACAGTCTTTGTGATTCGACATAGAAAAGCTTCTCCCGCGGCTCCTCCTCCACCGCCTCCCCAGAACCCTCAAACTCCAATTTGCCCAACCTGTGGAGGTCCTTTGACCTACGTCGCCCAGTATCAAAGATGGTACTGCTACAAAGAACAAAAATACGTGTAACCTCGGTGTTCCCAGGTGTGGGTTTTGGAGGAAAGCAAATAGTAATGAAAAACCCGCTTAGACAAACCGCCTTCATCTGGTTGGCTGTCAGCATAGTAGGGTTAGTTTTCATATTTGTTCCTGGAGGAGCTGGAATCGAAGGCATGAGCGGCGGATTTGCTATATCCTTTGTCTGTCTCTTTATTGCCATCATAGGATTTGTAGTGGCAGTTTATTATGTAATGTTAGCGGGCATTCTAGACCGGATTCTTCGAGGAGATGGACTACTGGTTCATTGGACGTATACACATGAAAAATGGCTTGAATATGCAGGAAAGGAATACGCCGAAGAAAAAGCAGAGAAAAAGGGGCTGTTCTTCGTCGTTTCTGGTTTTGCTCTGTTCTTCGGATTTCTGTTTTGGGCAATAGACCCCGAGAGCGGCTTCTACGTGTTTCTAATAATGCTTGGCTTAATTGCGATTGTTGCATTTGCGTGGCAATTTTCAGCTTGGTATTATCACCGGCAAAACATGAGATTCGTTGGAGAAGTTTACATAAGCAAAGATGGAGTTTACTTGAATCAGAAGCTTTATACTTGGAGACCCTTCGGATCCAGTTTAACAAGTGTAGCTCTTCGGAGAATTAGAGGGATAGACCTGTTAGTTTTTCAGTACTCGGCATTCACTTATCCTCCACAAACATATACCGTTCGCGTTCCGGTTCCTGAAGGTCAAGAGAAGGCGGCTGAATCAATTCTGCAGCAATTTAACATTATGTTATAAGGCGCAGAGAAAATTCAAATAAACCCCATCATATCTTCTACACGTTCCAAAGTGGCATAGATTCCAATTTGCTGAGACGAGGTTTTCTTAATTATGAGGCGTGCGCTGTTTGCGGATTCCGTTTTTTCCTTCTAAGTAGAGCAATTGTTCCAGACAATATTGTTGCCATTAAGAGAGGAATTGCTGTGAAGGACGGAAACTCTGGGATTGAAGGCGATGGTGATATTGGAGTCCCTGTCCAAGTTGCTCCTGAAATTGTTCCATGGTTCACATTAGTAGAAGCATCTTGTGCTATGAGGTTGGTGCCTTCATCGAAATGCCAGAGACCAACAGTATTGGTATCTGCAGATGGTGGTGCTACAAACTGAAAACTTGATCGTGCGATGTTGCTGATGCGTATCTCGTCCAACGCGCCCTTGAAGTAGTTGCTTGAAAACGCCGACGAATCAGCTTCTCTTGCGAAATATAATGGATAGTCACCATAACCTATAGTGAAAGCTTCCGAATAGCCTCTAGCATCAAAAGTTGTTGCCTCGTTAATGCCATTCACGAGTATGCGCCCATCCGTACCTGTTATGTTCTCTTTCTTCCAGGTGAAAGCAACAGAAGCCCATTTGTCTTCGATGCCCATGTCGTTAATCGTTTGCGTAGTAGTCCAAGTTGGTTCCTGCTGTAACTCTTTGTTTGTCACAGCTCCGTAGATTTTGTTATCTGCAGTTGTAGCCAAAACGTAGGAAGGCCAGCCCCCGTCGGCATCTATCCACTTTCTAATCATTAGCTGAATAGGTCCGGGGGAGCTTGCTGGGAAGTAAATCCATGCTTCAACGGTTAATGCAGTTGACGGCATCCTAAGTGATGACGAGTCAGAAACCATTACGTAATCATCTACGCCGTCAAATTCCAAAGCGTTGCCGAACTTCCCTCCTGAAATAGCTGCGTTGGCTAGTGAAACATTTGATACTATGCTTAGGGCGGTTGCCAGAAAAAGCGTTATAATTATTGTCGCTATCAACTTTGTCCTCATTTCGTAATCTCCTTTCTCAGATTTCATATTATGTTGCTCTGGTTTTATGGTTTATGGAAGCGTCAACGCGCGGTCCTAACTCGTGCAAAAGGCCAAAACCAAGTTTATATGGGACATTGCTGAAAAGAACCAACGAGGAGAAAAATATGGATCAGGGAAGAAAGACTCTTGTAGCTTACGCTAGTAAAAGTGGCGCGACAGAAGAAGCAGGTAAGATAGTTTCCGAGGTTTTGAAGGAAGAGTTTGGAGCCGAAGTTGATCTAGTCAACTTGAGAAAAACTTCTCCAGACATTACAAAGTATGCGAATGCTGTTGTGGGTTCGGGTGTTAGAGGGGGAAAGGTCTACGATGAAGCTCTAAAGTTTCTTAAACAAGATTTTGGCAACAGAAAAGTGGCGTTTTTTGTTTGTTGCGGCGGTGCAGGCGATCCAAAAAGCTATGAAGAATCGTGCACAAAATACGTCACCAATGTACTAGCAGATTATCCCAGTTTTACGCCTGTGTCCACAGAAGCTTTTGGTGGTCGCATGAAAATCTTGGGCAAAACCGTCTTTGACAATATAGATCCAGCAAAAATTCGCGCTTGGGCAGAAACCCTTGGAAACAGACTTGCGAGTAAAAACATCTAGCAAAGGAGCCAGTTGTGTGTGCGAATTTAAATAGCTAAAGCGAAGTTTCTCCAATAAAGAGGGACAGTTCCATGGCTTTGGACCCAGTGTTGATGGCTATAGTGACAATTTGCATTTTGGTTTTCTCCGCTAAGTTGCTTGGTGAATTTTTTTCGTGGCACAAAATCCCCTCGGTATTGGGTGAGTTAACTGCGGGAATTCTGCTTGGACCTTACGCTTTCGGCGCTCTCATAGCGGTAAACGGGATTCCGTTAATTGAATTGAACGAAATTGTCAAGGCATTCGGGGAGATCGGCGGTATACTTATCCTCTTCACTGCTGGTTTGGAGATGACTTTTAAGGATTTTCGAAAAGTTGGCACTGCCAGTTTCGCCGTTGGAACAGTGGGCGTTATTGTTCCCTTGGTGTTGGGGTATGGTGTTTCGCTTGCTCTTGGGTTTGACATTGTGGCGAGTCTTGTAATTGGTGCCGCTCTAACGGCTACAAGCATCTCCATTACTTCGCTGGTGCTCAGAGAGCTTAGACAGACCCGAAAGGTGGAATCAAGACTGATGGTTAGCGCCGCTGTAGTTGACGATGTGTTGGGGCTAGCAATTTTGGGTGTCATTGTCTCCTTCATTTCCACTTCCACGATAAGCCCGCTAAACGTGCTTGTTGTGATTACAACCTCTCTTGCACTGTGGCTTGGCATCAGTTTTCGCAGCGTTTGTCTTGCCTAAAATTATTAATTTGACTTCAAGAGGAGACTCAGAAGAAACAGTAGAGGCCGCGGCTACAGCCTCATGTTTTGGCGCTTCCGCATTAGCAGCTTACCTTGGGTTGTCACCTATTGTGGGTGCTTTTGCAGCGGGAATGGGCATAGCCAGTTCCAAAACGATTGAAAAGATACGCGTTTACACCAAGAAAATAAGCGTCATATTCTCGCCCGTGTTCTTCGCGTTGGCGGGCGCGGCTTTTGATATTCGAAACTTCTTTACTACTGATGGTTTCTTCTATGTTTTCTTTATTGTACTAGTTGCGGTGGCGATAATAAGTAAAATGTTGGGATGTGGTTTGCCGGCTGCCTTATTCCTAAAGGATCGTTCTAAGGGCGTCAGAGTGGGTTTGGGTATGATTTCCCGTGGTGAGGTGGGTCTCATTGTGGCTGGAGTGGCTATTTCAGCTGGCGCCATCACTCAAAGCACTTACGCCGCGATTTTAGGTATGATTATGTTAACAACCGTTTTGGCGCCGGTGCTGCTAAGAAAAGCCTTTGATAAGGAGACACCTGATGAAGCAGCCTCACAAACAGAGACTCAAGGCACAGATGCCCCAGACTACATGCCAACATATCCGCTTTGAACTGTGCACTTTGCATGCAAACAGTTGAGATTTTGGGTCCAAATTCCGCCGCGTAGACATTTGTCGGCAAATGTTATTAGTTAACCGCACGGATATTCCACGCATTGGGCGTGGTCTTGTGGATAAAAAGAAAGCTTCTAAAATAAGAAAGCAACAGAGCAGAAGCCAAGTAATTCAGAGCGAAACAAGCCGAGGGAGAAAAGTCATGAACCTCATCGCGAATACAAGCATAATTCTAATGAGCACGTTAATGGGCGGCTTCTCAGAGCTAATGGTGAACGCGATGGGAACTGCAGCCTCAGGCATGGCAGGGGCCATGGGCGGCGAGGAGGCGGGCGAAAAAGTCAACCAGGAATTTGAACAAAAACGACCCGAAATTAACGAGAAAATGACAAAAATGATTTCTGATGTACGAAAAGACATTTACATTCAGATGGGACAAAAACAAGAAGAGATTGAGCCTTTTCTTTCAGACCCTGTTTTCGATGTTGGACCCAAAAAAGTCGACGAATATGACTTCAGTCTTCCTAAACTAACGGAGGAAATCGATGATGCATCGCTGGCTCAATATACGAAGTTATTGTTGAGTGAAGACGCAAAGTTTTCGGAGCTGTTCAAAGCATTAGGCGACTGGTTGAATAGTCTGCCAAAGCTCCCAGAGAAAACAAACAAAGAATAACTCCCAGTTGCTCGGACTTCAACCACAAGTTTTCTCACACGCTTTCTTTATGGAAATGTAATGTTAGTGTTTGTCGTAGGTTCCAACAATTTTTAGGCTACGGAATGACCGATTAAGACAGCGGACTGAACAAAGAGCCAGTCTAAACTTGTGCGCTCCAAGTTCCCCCTGTAATCCTTATGATCGACGAAAAGGCACGCATAGAAAAACCAAATTTTTAATAAATTCAAAATAAGAGCTAGACGATAAACTTGAAAAATCTTCCCTTATCAAGGTTTTCGTTTGACTTTGAGTTTAAATTTTTGGGAAGCCAATGAACAAAAAGCTGGGGTGAGATTTAAAGTCCTTCACAGAGTGGAGGTGTCACTTACGCAATCCACTTCTTTTTTGTTGTCATATGACACCATTTCTAATATGGGATATGGCTTTTTGAGTGGATGTAAATTTCGGTTTTTTTACTTCAGAGCGCGTGTGTGAATTCTAAAGATGTTTTGTTGAACAGTATCTAGTTGTTGGCTATTCATCCAAACCTTTTAAATTAGTGGGACTTCGAATGTTTTTCATGAACGGATTTCCATTAGTTTTACTAGGAGTTGTGCTCTTTGCGGTTGCATATGCATTGCTTAAAATCCAGGGCAAAATGAAAGAAGTAACAAGCGCCATCGACTCTGGCTTTAAAACAATTGAGGATGCTGTTATACAGAACTTGATGGGCCCAAACGGTGCACTCACCAAAGCCACGAGTGCCGTAGATCAGGGCTACTTGACTGTGAAAAATGGAATCGACACCAATGTATTGGGTCCAACTGGTTTGCTCAGCAAGAGCCGTAGCATCATGAACTACGCTGACACTATATGCACCGATGTAGGCGACGACATACACAATGGCAAAGAGATCTTGAAAAATGATATTAGGAATACAACTGGCGATATTGAAACGATACTGCAGGACGCGGGGGATCCTCTAGTTGATGCGGGAGCGTGGTTTACTGATATTGGGATCAAGATTGACATAGACATATTGGGTGAGCATCCTTTGAAGCCTATAGCTAAACCATTCAAAGATGTGGGCAAAACCATGGATGACGTTGGCGACCTGTGTTTTGACGCAAAAGCGAAGCTTGAGACGGCAGATCAAAAGATAATTTTGGCTGAAAACGCGCTCGAAGACATGTCTCTAAAGGTGAAGTCGCTGGGTGGCGAAATACTGCAGGTTAGAGACTACGTGGATATGACCTTCACAAGCGGCATCAACTCGACTATGAATGACTTTAGGCAAGTGACAGACAACCTGAAGATGTTGTTTTCGACGTTGGAGACGGGGGCTCAGGTTTCGGTAACTAATTTGAAGAATGCAAATATCTACCTAGATTCCCTTTTGTTGAATGTTTTTCAAAGAAAGTATATCGTAGGTTTGTTCTGTGCTGGAATTGCGTTGATACTTGCTGGCGTCGGACTCGGCTTGTAAACTCTCATTTTTCCCATTTTTTATGGGCTTTACCACTTTGGCGGACATATTTTTGAGGACACAAGGTGACATATGTCTCTGGGACGATACAGTTGCCGGTCGTAACTGAGCTGAATTTAGAAGTATGGAAAATAAATCTTATTCCGTATTACGCTTTTCTAACGGTTAATGGGCAAACAAGCCGTTTTATTGACATTGGTCCGGGCTTTTATGCACAGGATCCAGTGTCGACGAGTATAATGATTTACGCGCGCTACGCAAAGTAAGAATCTGAATCTGCTTAGTAATTATTGAATCTTTGATGTAGGAGTTTTAAGTTAGTTAGGAAAATTTTGAATATTGAAGTAGTTTGCGTTTGGGTTTAAAATTATGTTAACTGGGGCGTGCAGTTTCTTTTCTAATTGTCTTAGAAATATATGCAAAGCGCACGCGCCAATTGCACCAAATTAAATATACTTCTTTTTCTAATAACGGTTATTGAGGTTTACTGAATGGGTGATTCTGAAGAGAAGTTTTCCGAAAAAATATCTAAGACCAAATTAAATTCAAGCAAGAAAGTCTCTGAAGTTCTAGATGTTTTTGGCAAGGCGCAGAAATATAGGGCTGAATCTTTGAAGAAAACTGAGGAAATGATGACGGCTGCTGCAGGCGATTTGGAGAAACTTGAACGAGACATGGCAAAAGGAAAGCGATTTGTCTTCTGAGTCTAAGAATAGGCTTAATGAACAGATTGCGGCTGCCCGGAGTCAAGTAAGAAAGAAGTATGACGAATTGAAAGCGCGAATTTCCGATCGCCCCCAATGAAACCGCCAAATGGGAATCAAGTGACAAAAACAATATCCGTTTAAGATGGTGAAGAAACGTGAACGAGAAATCTCCTGCTAAGAGTTTAGTTGATCAACTTCCAGACACATTGAAAAAGAATCTTTCCCCTGGTGAAGAAGTTGTCAGTTACCTCAAAAGTTTTGTGATAGCTGAACGATCAAATTTCATAATACTTACTAACATTCGCCTTATCTACTTCGACCAAAAATTCTTGGGTCGCTATGACTTCAAATCCTTACCCCTTCAGAAGTTGCTTAAAGTAAGTGCACATAGAGGCGCAATTGTGTGGGGAGAAGTCTCCGTTAAAATGGAGGATGGTGCCGCATACACTGTAGAGAGAGTTAGCCGAAACGACTTGGTATGCTTCATAGATGCACTTGAAATCGCATATAACAGCATCGCGGTTGAACCGGTGTCGATTAAGCATAAAGGAGAGTTGCTGGGCATGGCGGATTGGGAGTTTAACAAACCTGCTGAGGTTGTTTTTAGGCAGAACCCTTCATTACAATCTTCACCTGTTGAAGACCCGTTGGTTCAGCTGAAAATGAGGTTTGTTAAAGGGGAACTATCCGAAGAAGAATACAAGGCTAAACTCCGGGTGCTGCAAGAGAAATAGAACACAGGCAAGGTTGGTTTAGGATTAAAATTGTATCCAACCAACCAATTTTTCAGTTCAGATGCGTATACTCGTTTTCGACTATACCTATCCCCTTTGTGCGCTTGCTCAGTACTCTTACTCTTAGGATTTTCTTTTAGCTTTTCCAGCTTCTTCCTGAAGTTTGCCTTTCACCTTTTCAGCCTTACCCTTAATCTGCTCGCTTTTGTTTCCTGTCATTTTGCCCACTTCTTCACGAATCTTGCCTTTTGTTTTCTCAATTTTACCCTTTAGTTCTTCGTCACTCATAATTATTTAACCTCCTTTCTACGCTCATGATTTAAGCTAATCCAATAAGGGTAATTGGCAGAGTTAAACGTGCGTGACTGTGAGTCCACACATACAGTCTGGGCTAATCGTTTCAACAGCGGAGAAGACCCTGAACTTGAAATAGATTCAATGAGATTCTTAGGCTAGCTCTCAGCTTTTTTCCAGTCGGATTCAAATCCTGTTCTTAATACGCCTATGAGGTTGCTGTTGTTTGTCCAAAGTGAAGGGCTTTCGCCTAATCCGCTTTCTTTAGAGGTGGTGATTAATGCTTCTTTGTCGTCGGACATTATGAAGTGATTCAAAGGTTCACGATGAAACTTGATGTGAACGGATCCGCCATCGATGAGTTTTTTCACTTTTTCTTTTAGCGAACCGTCCGGGCTGTCTCCTTCAAAAATCAGCCGAATCTGAGATCCTTTCTTTATTGCCTGCCTGCATTCTTCTGAAAACTGTGACAAAGTTGGTATGATTCTTGCCTTGTCCGCAATCAACGCCACTTCTTTTCTTGAATTTCTAATTAGTTCAGAAGTTTTTGCTAAAATCGCCTTCTTTTCCGCTATGAGTATGTAGATGCTTTCGTCTCCGGGAGGTGGCTGCTTCCAATCCTTAAGAGACAACTTTTGGACCCTACTTCGCATCCCCGTTAAACGATCATCAGCTTTGTTTTTTTCTTCAGCCACTAGTAAGCTCAAGGAATCCGAGATAGGGGTAGCTCGGATCCGAGTTGGTTTGCCCATCAATCTTTCTATCAGACCCATTTTTTCAAGTGTCGGTAGAACTCTGTAGACGTCTTCTCTGCGTACTTTTGAAAACTTCGCTACCTGCCCGGCTGTTGTCTTTTCCAGTTTAAGTATTGCTAAGTATACTCTTGCCTGATTAAGACTCAAGCCCAAACCTAGTAGCAAGTCAGTGCTTTCGTCGTTAGACATTCTCTAGTCATGCAGTATATGACTAAAGCTATCTAATATGTTTATTCAATTGGTATATCACTCTGCTTGATTAGGTAGATATCAGATCCAACTAGTCTCATACTGATAGTTTCTTTCTTAAATTTAGTGTACTCTGGAAGCGTAGCCATTTTAACTCCCTTAATAATTATCTCCTTTCCTTCCATGTTCTTTTTAACTTCTTTCTTAGATAGATCATAGCCATGTGTGCGTGCAAATTCCTTTAGATATCGATCAAGTATAGGATAGACCTTTCTTACTAGTGCTTTCTTTTCTTTCAGGTCTAGATTACTATAGTTGTCTAATTGGAACACTTTTTCTAAGTTAAGTTTATAAGCATTTCTAGACATCTTAGCTACTACCTTTATAGCTGCAGCTAGATTTGAGTACTTAGGTTCTCTCCCTTTCCTGTGATTCTTTATGGATTCCACTGATACAATATCAGCGAATAGCTCTTCCTTAAGTTTATTTAGGTCTTTATCTGTATTGTTATTTGTAGTGTTGTCTGTGGTATTATCGACAGGTTTAGATTCTAGCTTTGTTTCTTTTTTCTTGTTTATTTTTGACATTCTAAAGCCATAGGATATTATTCTTCATATTGGGTACTTAAGCATATGGATGTTGTCAATATTAATTAGGTAATACCTTGATGTATGAAAAATATAGAATAGAAAGAAACCAGATATTTTACTCAACTGACTGATCTGTTATTATACTACATATCTAACTTCTCTTTAGCTAGCCCGCTGAGAAGAGCATACTTTTGTTCTTAGCTCTTCCTTCTTGCTCCTCAGTTAGGATAGTTTCTTTTTTTGCGTGTTGTTGCGTGTGGTTCGTTGTGCGCTGTATTGTTTGCAAAACAACGGTGCGTCTGTGAATGACAGAGTGACAGTGACAGACTCTTCTGACCCCTGATTATCCTCAGTCTTGTGCCCCCTGAAAAAGCAGAGAGAGGGGATTAAAATTTAATCTTTATCCTCTCTGACTATTTCCATTCTTCTCTCACTCTCTCTTATTTTCTGTCAGAGGCTGAGACAAAACTTGAAAGGGGGCGAATAATGTCTGTCCCAATCAGTCTACAAGTGTGTCAGCCACGCAAGCAGAGTTTTGTTTAGAGGATGCCAATGCCGTGCAAGACGTGCATTCCTATTAGTATGTAGAAAGACAGCGCTACACCCACATGCAAAAATCTAATAGTGCCAATGTTGAGGCGGGGGATAACTCGAAACCTATACAAAAACCCCGAAACAACCAGAAACAGCATAACAATGTATAATGTCAATCCAGTACCCAACTGGGGATAATTAGCAGTAGACCTCGTCACCTGACTTGTAAAATGAAGCGTCACCAAAAGAACAGCAGACAAGTTGCCGATGGCGTGGAATTTTACAAGTGCATCATATCTTGCTTGAAGGCGTCTTTTCAAGATTGAAAATGCAGGTGTAGCGATCGCGAGATAGGCTGAGCCTAAAATGACAAGCCAGTGACTTGCCCTAAAAGGACCGACAAAGAAACCTAAACTGTACCAGCCCAGAACTCTTCCAACCGCCAAAACAGCAGTCACCACAGCAACGAGCAAGAATAACCAAAAATCGATTCTCTTCAATAAAACCATCATTAACAACTCTCCCTATGAATTAAAACAAATGCAAATATAAACTCTACATTGCGCTTAGCTGCAAAAGAATAAACTGGTCAACCCCTAATGGTCAGTCATCGTTAATCTTTTAGATAAAAAAATTTAAACCCTTCAAAATACGGTGCTGATAACGATTTTTATGTGACTGCGATGAGGCAACCACAACAACTTAAATCAGCACTGCTCCCAAAGTAGAATCTAATTGGCTTATCTTGATTAGATGGAGGTGAGAATCAATGATTTTTGTAAGTTTGGGCAAAATGAGGAGGAAACCTGATAAGGCAATGGCTGGAGACGCAACCGAAAAGGTGGCGGAGTTCAAGCAGAAGGGAATAAACGTTCTAAACTGGTATTGGACCCTGGGGCGATATGACACCGTCGTTGTATTTGAAGCGGCAAATGAAAAAGAAGCGCTAAAGTTCTCCTTAGGCGTGGCGGAGTTTGTAGCCACAGAGACCCTTGTAGCCATCCCCAGGCAAGAAGCCGTACAACTCCTGTAATCTTAGAAGTCGAATTATTGAGCCTATCAGCTCGGGACTGCTCGAGCGCTTCCGGCGTAGTTGTTGCATAAGCGTTATGTGCTCTTTTGGGTTTGCTGGAGTTCCTGCAGATGGTGAAAGAACGGAAAGGACTCCAGTTCGAACCTAAATGAGAGTGCGCAGAAATCCACTCAGCCCACACTCTGCTTCAAATGATTGTTGCCCCCCAAAAAAAGAAGGCGCGCTAGCTCCCAAAGAAACGACTAAGCTGTAATAGTTGTTGCCAGCAGTAGTCTCTTAGCGCACTAGTATGCTACATCTATTCAAGGGGGCACTCGGTTAAAGATTTCAAAACTTAAATACATATTACAGCTTTGGAAGACGCATACGTTATGGGCGTGTTGGTTATGAGCGAGGCTCTTGGCTTCATCAGCGTGATGAGAAGAACCGTGGTCACCAATATCTTCGAGTCTTTGTACCTCACAAAAGACAAAGTAGTCGTGTTGAGAATGGGCAAGGGCGGATTCTTGGGGTGGGGAACAGGAAATGCAATGTTGGCGTGGTACAAGGCAAACGACCAAGATAAGCATCTAGCTAAACTTTTGCCTGCTGAACTTCCTAAACTGAACGAGGACGATTACGTTGTACCTTTTTCTGAAATCACAAAAGTTGAATTGAAAAAGTTCGGTCGGGGAGCCATAATTAACATTATAACAAACGAAAAGAAATATAGTTGGTTTGCCCGTGGGCTTCCAGACAAGAAGAAACCGAAATTCGATGATTACGAAAAAATATTAGAAACAGTTTTCTTGGAAAGACTCTCAGTTAGCAAATAAGTTTGGCGACAAGCTCGCGGTTGAATATTCAATATTGTTTATGTGTTAGAAAGGGGAAAACGCACAATGAAGGTGGTTCCTTTGCCTTCTTGGCTTTCAAAGGTTACCGTTCCACCCATCGATTCTGTCATACGTTTCACGACGGCTAAGCCGAAACCTTGGCCTTTAGATTTCGTTGTGAACAATGGCGTGAACAATTTTTCTTTTACCGATTCGGGAATGCCCCTGCCAGTGTCCTTCACCGATATAACTACGCAATTTGAGTCTCGATATGCTAGGGTTTCAAGTTTTCCGCCTTCAGGCATAGCTTGTAGCGCGTTGTTTACGAGATTGTTTAAGATTCTTCTCAGCAATTCGGGGTCTGTTGTTATTTTTTTGACTTTGTTTTCCACTTTGCAAGATGCTTCGATGTTTTCGGGGACTCCGTTTTTGAATAACATGTCTTCGCAGAGGGCTTGGAGGTTAGTCTCTTTTGCGGAGGGGTTAATTGGTCTGGCGTAGTCTTGGAGGTCTTGGACAATCTTGTTAACGTATCTAATGTTCTCGTCGATGCCTTCGAGGCTTTCTTTCACGTTGCTCTTTGCGTCGCCCTCAGGCATACTGGATAATTCAGATCTGAGCAGGTAAACATCGCTCGTAATTGCCTGTAATGGATTGCGAATGTCATGTCCAACCATTCCTGCAGTTGCGCCTATCGTTGCTAGACGCTCAGAGTCCTTCACTTGTTTTTCCAATTTTTTTCGCTGTGTAATGTCTCTTGCCGCAGCAAACACGCCTTGTATTTCTCCTGCTTCGTTTCTGTAAACAGCAGCATTGTACAAAACGTCAGTTGTTTTTCCAGATTTGTTCCGAATCGCTAATGGGAAGTCCTTGACATAGCCTTTGGAGAAAACTTCTTGATAGCCTCGCTCAGCTTTTTCTGGTTCTGTGAAATAATCAGAAAAGTCTTGTCCAATCATTTGTTCTCTTGGGCAGCCTGTGGCCAGTTCTGTTGCGTTGTTGACGTCGGTAATTTTTCCTTCCGCACTAATTGTTACTAGTGGGTCAAGACTTGCCTCAAGCAAACTTCGAGCGTACAAAGATTTGCGCTCAAGTGCCTTAGTTCGCTCCTCAACATTGCCCTCCAAATCTCTGTTTAGTTCCTCGAGTTTGAGCCGCAATTCCATTGCTTCAGTGATATCCTGAACAGTCCCAAAACCGCCTTTTAGTGAGCCATTTTCGTTAAACTCGATTTCGGCAATCTCATGCACCCACTTAACTTTTCCTTCAACCACAATTCTGTGCTCGATGTCGTATGAATCGCCGCGGAGAGCTGCTTGCCACTCCCGATCCACGTAAGTACGGTCGTCGGGATGAACAAAGCTTAGAAAAGTCTCATAGTTCAGAATTGTTCCTTTTTGGACTCCGAATATTCGACGCGTCTCATCAGACCATAGCAAGATGTTTTTAGCTGTATCCAGTCGCCAACTTCCGGCTTTGGCAACGGCTTGGGCATGACTAAGGTCTCTTTGGCTTTCTCTTAGTTCTTCTTCTCTCTTTTTTCTTGCAGTAATATCATGAGCAACTGCAACTGTTCCAGCGACTTTGCCGTTAGGGTCTTTCACTAGACTGACGGATACTAAAACGGGGATTTGAGAACCATCTTTCTTGTGGTGAATTATCTCTCCTTTCCAGACCCCGTTGTTCAGAAGCTGCTCTAACGCTTTTTCCCTTGTTGTTCCGCTCAATGTTGGGTAGACTGGGTTGAATATTGTCGTGGTGGTTTTTCCGGTCACTTCTTCTCGTTTCCAGCCGAATATGTTTTCTGCTGCTTTGTTCCAAGTCTTGATTGCGAAGGCTTGGTCTGTGGAGAAAATTGCGTCTGAAGCTGAACTTATGACAACGCCTTGTTCGCGAAGTGTGGCTTCTGCGTTCTTGCGTTGCGTGATGTCTTCAAATATTGCGGCGAAGTAGCCTTTTTTGGGGCTGTAAACAGAAACGGCTAGCCACATGTTTAGGGGTTTGAAGAATAATTCAAATTTCTCAGGCTTTCCACCAGCAGCAACTTTTCCATAAATATCAAATAGTTCGGGGTTTGCTTCTTTAATGCTCGGAATTGCTTTTGTGACTCTTTTTCCGATTACCGCTTCTTTCCTTAATCCTGTTATTCTTTCAAATGCTTCGTTAATTTCAAGGTAGATAAAATCCATAGGTTTGTGGCTCTTGTCGAAAATCACCTTGCAGTATGCAAAGCCATCCATCATGTTTGCAAACAAAGAGCGGTATTTTCCTTTTGACTCGCGCAGTGCTCGCTCAACCTGTCGCTGTTTCATGATTTTGGTTAGTTCATAAGCGACCAATTCTAGATGTATGACATCTTCTTTGTTGTATGGGCGAGTTTTATTTCCCACGCCAAAGACTGCCCGGACCTTGTCTTCTTCCAGTATTGGGACACTTAGCATTCGTTTCACGGGGGTATGCCCTTTTGGGAGGCCTTTCTGATTGGGGCTTTTGGCAAAATCATTAAATATTATTGGCCGTTTCTGCCGTATGCTGTCGGCCCAATTTCCGGCGTTTTCTATTGGGTAATGCTTGGGATAGACGGCTTTGCAGTTTTTGAGTGCTTCTTTGTTCCATTCGGTTAGTTTGATGGATTTTTGGTCTTCACTTACAAAATGGAAAAAGCCGATGGTGCTTTTGGTGACGTTGACAGCATGATCCAAGAAGTATTCGTACAGGTCGCTATCGCTAAGACTCAGGGCTTTTCTGTAGAGTTCAAGGAGGAAACTTTCTTTTGTAATCAAAAATGTGTCACCGTTGGAGAAAAGGGCGTAAACGCGACCAGATGTTACGTTCTGCTAACTTACTGGGTTTAACAAGAAGAAAAATCTTTCGCTGCTCGGTTCTCCAGAATGGCAGGTACCAAAAGCAACTTTGGAGAAATGCCGAAGTGAGGGTTGTTTGAGTTTGCGACGCAGCCCTAAATTTTGGGCAGTCAATTGAAAGGAACAATAATTAGTTGGCCTGTTCTTTTTAGATTAGTGATTCGTAGATTTTTAGTGTTTCTTCAGCAGCTTTGCGCCATGTGAAGTAGTCTAGTACTCTTTTGCGTCCGTTCTCACCCCAATTTCTGGCTTTTTCAGGGTTTCGCAGGTTCTCTTTTATTCCCCAAGCTATATCGGCGGGATCTTCGCTGTTAACATGCACCCCGTTCTGCTCTGGGCCTGAGTTTAGTACTTGTTCTCTGAAACCTACTACGCCACGGGCTCCCACGACGACTGGCTTTTCCATTGCCATGGCTTCGAGGGAAACTATTCCGAAGGGTTCGTAGGTTGAAGGGAATATGCAAACGTCCGACGCAGCATAATGCAAAATTCTCTCCGTTTCAGTGACAAAATCAAAGCGATACACAATATTGCTCTTAATGTTTAACCGATCCGCTGTTTCAACTATGTCCCGTTGTTCTTCCCCTTTGCCCAGAATTACGAGCATGGTGTTAGGATATTCCTTCAGGACCGAGGGCATCGCCAACAAAAGGTTCCTGACGCCTTTGACCCAAGATAGCCTGCCCACGAAGAGAAGCATGTTCCAGTCCTTGGGGACGCCATATTTTTCGCGAATCGCGACTATTTCCTCCGGTTTGCATTTTGCCATGTCATAACGTTCGGGGTTTACGCCGTTCCAAACCACGCTGACTTTTTTTGGCGACCAACCGTGCCTTATTAGATCTTGTTGCATGGCGTAACTGACAGTTATTACCCTATCTGAGTTTTGAGCCATAGCGTCTTCCAAGTGTGATACTACTTCTGATCCTTTGCCCTGGCTTCTTCCCCATTCAGTACTATGTGTATGAAAGACCACTGGGATATTTGTTTCATTCTTTATCACAAGACCGGAAATACTGCTTAGCCAATCGTGCACGCATACAACGTCAAAATGGTACTTCTCTTTTTTTATCAGGCCGTTGATGAATTTTGTGGCGCTGAGAATGTTGTAAATGAAAATGTCGTTGAAGAATTTTATGTTGGTGCCCCATTTCTTTAAATCGTCAACCACGAAAAAAGGAAAAACGTTGCTTGCATCGGCAATTAAGGGCCGATGAACCTCCACCCCTCTTAGAATTTCTCTAGTTTTCAAATTGCCCCCATTTAGCGTGAAAACTGAAACATCATGTCCCATGTCAATATATTCCTGCGTTACATTTTCAGCATAAGTACCCAAACCACCAACAATCGCCGGCGGATACTCGTAAACAAAAAAGCCGATCCTCAATGTTCACCCAAGTCCTAGCTCCAAACTAGTTACGAACTATATTTATACGTTCCACAAGTACTTAAATGAACCAAAATTCACATAACTACCGACTTGCCGCGCGCCAAGTTTTTCTGGATCGTTTGTTGGACTCATATGTACTTTTGCAGGTTACCGAAATAGGAATTTTTTAGATTGAAATGTGAGATAGCAAGATATTTCGATTTGTTCCTGGCGTTTGAAAAAAAGGTTAAATTTACTTTTATACTAAGGCAGAACAAGGTATCTATATGAGTGGTCTTGAAAGCCGATTGAACCGCCTGCTGGAAAGCGACTCGTACCTCAAACCTTTTTCGGATCAGATTCGACACCGATTAGAACACATCGAAGAAACAGAGCATCGGCTCACGCAGGGCAAAATGACTCTTGCAGAGTTTGCTTCGGGTCACGAATACTTTGGTCTTCATTTCCAACGAGGAGAATGGATTTTTCGTGAATGGGCGCCAAACGCAACTGCGATTTACCTGATAGGAGATATGAGTAAGTGGCAAGTGCGCAGTGAATTTGAGCTGGAAAAGATCAACGAGAATGGTGTCTGGGAAATTCGCCTAGCTGCCGATAAACTGGAGCACGGTGACTTGTATCGACTCCGTACATACTGGTCGGGGGGCGAAGGCGATCGCATTCCCGCCTATGCTCGACGGGTTGTGCAAGATCCAAAAACTCTGATTTTCAACGCCCAAGTATGGTTACCACCGCAGCCATACCGTTGGAAGAAACCCGATTTCAAACGACCTAAAGAAGCCCCATTAATTTATGAAGCGCATATCGGTATGGCACAAGAAGAAGAAAAAATCGGGTCTTTTCACGAATTTACTGTCGGGGTGCTTCCGCGAATCGTCAAGGCCGGTTACAACACGTTGCAGTTGATGGCTATCCAAGAACATCCCTATTACGGATCATTTGGATACCAGGTATCAAACTTTTTCGCCCCTTCATCGCGCTATGGAACGCCCGAGGATTTGAAACTCCTGATTGACACGGCTCACGCCCAGGGACTCACGGTTTTCATGGATCTGGTTCATTCCCACTCCGTGTCCAACGAGGTGGAGGGATTGAGTCGCTTCGACGGCACACTATTTCAGTATTTTCATCGCGGCCCACGCGGAATACACAACGCATGGGATTCACGCTGTTTCGATTACGACAAACCTCAGGTTCTGCATTTTTTACTTTCCAATTGCCGATATTGGCTAGACGAATTTCGTTTTGACGGCTTTCGGTTCGACGGTGTTACCAGCATGCTTTACCTCGAACATGGTCTTAAAAGAGTGTTCACTTCATACAACGATTACTTCGATTTCGACGTGGATGAAGATGCCTTGACCTATTTGGCTCTGGCCAACCGAGTGATTCATGATATTCGGCCCGACGCCGTCACCATAGCTGAAGATGTCAGCGGGATGCCAGGTTTGGCTGTTTCCCAGTCAGAGGGCGGGTTCGGTTTTGACTATCGCTTTGCAATGGGGGTGCCTGATTACTGGATCCGTCTAATAAAAGATTTCAAAGATGAGAACTGGCCCACAGGTCATCTTTGGTTTGAACTAACCAACCGCAGGAAAGATGAGAAAACCATCAGTTACGCCGAATCTCACGACCAGGCGCTAGTGGGAGACCAGACACTTATTTTCCGACTGATCGGTGAAGACATGTACAATCACATGTGGATCAATGATGACAACTCAAAGGTCGCTCGGGGAATGGCGTTGCACAAGATGATCCGTTTGATAACCCTTGGCACGGCCAGCCACGGTTATCTGAACTTTATGGGCAATGAATTTGGCCATCCAGACTGGATAGATTTTCCCCGCGAGGGAAACAACTGGTCATTCAAGCATGCTCGTCGACAATGGCATCTCGCAGACGACGTTCACCTAAAGTATCATTTGCTAGCCCGGTTCGATCGGGACATGATTGCACTGGCCAAGACACACCATCTTCTTGAAGCATCCGTCCCGCAACTGCTGCATGAAGATTCCACGAGAAAAGTAGTCATCTTCAAAAGGGCTGCTCTGATTTTTGCCTTCAATTTTAATCCATATCAATCCTTTACTGATTATCGATTTGAAGCTCCCCCTGGAAAATACCGGATGATTCTAGACTGTGATGCACCAAAGTACGGGGGATATGGCCGGCTCTTGCCCCAGCAGAACCACTTCACCATTGTGGAAAATACTGAAACAAGAAGTCAAAATATGCTTAGCCTATATCTGCCAGCTCGCTCCGCTTTTGTCCTCAGTCCCACCATTGAAGAATCACAATCATCAAAATTCCCCAAACAGAGAAAAGAGATAAGCAAAAATCCTTAGCACACAATCAAGCGTGGGTCTTTTCTAGCCGAAGAATGTGGCTGCTATCTCGTAGAGCTTCAAATCAACCGTTTTTCGCTTGCCGATAACATCCTTCAAAGGCACGGAAACCATCGCGTTTCCTTGGATGCCAACCATCTGGCCGAATTTGCCTTCGTGAACCAGGTCAATCGCTGCGATTCCAAATCGGGTAGCCAGAACTCTGTCAAATGCGTTCGGAGAACCACCGCGTTGAAGATGACCAAGAACCACTGCCCTAGTATCGATGTTTTCGAATCTCTTCTCTATTTCTTTTCCTATGTAGTAGCCTACGCCGCCAAGCCTGGCATGGCCGAACTCGTCTACCCCGCTACTGTAAACGATCTCTTCGCACCCTTTTGGTTTGGCGCCTTCGGCAGCGACGATTATGCTGAAGTTTCGACCTCGTTTTTGCCTCTTTCTGATGCATTCGCAGACTTCTTCAATGTCAAATGGCTTCTCAGGAATCAGGATTGCGTCTGCCCCTCCGGCAATCCCTGCCTCCAAGGCGATCCAACCGGTGTATCTGCCCATGACTTCAAGGATTATCACTCTGTGATGTGATTCTGCCGTTGTATGAAGTCGGTCAAGTGCTTCGCAAGCAATTGCAACTGCCGTTTGATAACCAAAGGTGTAGTCTGTGCCAACTAGGTCGTTGTCGATCGTTTTGGGGACTCCGACTACGGGGAGTCCCATTTCGTATAGTTTGTAGGCTACGCCAAGCGTGTCTTCTCCGCCTATTGCTATGACTGCGTCAATGTCGTGTTTGGAAACGTTTTTCAGAATGCACTTTGCGCCGTCTTCGTTCTTGAAAGGATTTGTCCTCGACGTGCCTAGTATTGATCCTCCCTTGGGGAGCATGCCTACGAGGGTCTTTAGGTCTAGGGGGACGAATTCTCCTTGGGCCAATCCTAGCCAGCCGTCTTTTATGCCCACTGTTTCATATGCGTAGTCTTGAATTGCCTTTCTGACTATAGCTCTGATTACGGCGTTGATTCCAGGTGCGTCTCCCCCGCCTGTTAGGATCCCAACTTTTATTGTCTTTTCCTCCTTGCTACTATCTTTTCTATCCTATAACCAAGTGTGGCTTGCCACTATTATAGATAGAAACTTTCAATATTTGGTTTCTCTGAGGCGTGAGCACAAAAAAACGGACTTTGTTTATTCCAGAGTCTTTATTGGGGGGAGCGTTTAGATTATCTTTTGTGCCCGCCCAAGTAATTCCTGTTCTTGGAATCCAGTTTTTCTTTTCTTGTTTCCCAATAATCTTGGCTAAATCAATGCGGTGGCTGAATGGGCTTTGGAACACGCTGTAAAATAGAACATTACTCACTTAAGTAGACGCCTACTTGTGTGTCTTCTTATTTGTTTTTGTTGAGAGAGAGTTCAGGCAAAATCATATTAGACCACTCGATAATCGAAATACTTAGAGTATTCGGGTGGGATAATGGTGTCTAAAGATGCTAAAGTAGACCGAGTAGATGTCGAAATAGATGAAATTGCGCAAAGGATTTTGTTAGTGCTTGAGGGCGCAAGTTCCACGGATTTATCAGATGTTCGTTATGCAAAAAAGATATTGCATTTATCAGACGTTGATTACGCTAAAAGAGTACTACAACAGATTCGAAGTGGTACAAAACCCAGCAGCGGAACTGAAAGTGAAATAGAGAAAAGAGCCTTGGTTAAAGTTCTATTGTTTTCTACGTGGTTGCAGAGAATCTATTTCATCATAAGATCCTACATCATGGGACTGATTGGCTCGGTCGTTATATTCATTTTCATATGGGCGCTTGGCTCAATAAACGCCATTACGAATTACCTCTTTGGCATAGTTGTGTTTGCGCTTTCTTTGGCTATAACACGACTGTTTGATGCGCAATTGACCCAAGTTACAAAAAAGACTGTCGAACTCTTGGCAAGTCATAAAACCGTCAGGGACTTTATCATGAAACACTTCTAAATGAAGTTGACACTCCAAGATGGTTACGGATGAGACGACTTCAGCTTCCGATTCGAGCGCATACCCTTTTTCGAAAATTATGTACTACCCTGATAGTTTCGCCATTTTGCACTAACTGATTTATTTAGCCCTAATTTCGTGGTGCGTGCGCTCTGCTACTAAGGTTTGTTTGCACCACAGTTAGAGTAACCACGACTACTACTCCGCCCAGGCGACATAGAAGATTTCTCCATAAGTAACTTAAGCTAGAAGAGTTTTTTTCTAGACACAGGCAAAAGAGACGGCGAGTGAGACCATTTGCATCTTTTTCATCGCTGGGAGTATTTAGATTCTGAACATAGGATTTGCTCGACGTGTGGAGAATGCCAGCTATTTTACGATCCTCGGTGGTTCTGGCAGACCGAGAGTCGCATCACAAGAGAAGACATCGATTCAAATGAACTTCAAAACACACATTGGAAACAATGTCTAGCCAGCGAACTCAAGGTTCACATGGAGATAAGAAGAAAAGAAATTGAGGCAACGAAAAAAGAAAAAGAAAACGAACCCAAGCTGAGAATAAAGGAGAACCTGAGAAGAGAAAAGGAAAAAGAAGTTGCATTCGCTCTATTGAAGGCGCACGGCCAACATAGTGTTCCCGTCTGTAGAGCATGCGGGGCGAAAATAGTCGCAGACGCTAATTTTTGCACAAGCTGTGGGAACGCCCTTTTCAGTGTATTAAGAAGAGGAGAACAAAAGAGAAGCAACTCCTCTTAGCCATGATTCTTGTTGAGCAATGTTCTTGCAGCTTTATGCGCATTCAAAGACTATATGCTCTTTTCTTGGAAAATAAAGAAGAAAGGGATTGTGCGAGAGACCTCTCCATTTGTTCCTGGTTCAAATTCCACTAGAGTGTGGCTTCATCTTCTGCTACTATAGCCAATATGCAGTATGCATATGCGAAATATGCTGACCTAAAACTCGCTAGTTCTAGTTCTATTTCAAGAAATGGAGCCTCGGGCAGGATTTGGACCTGCGACCATTACCTTACCAAGGTAACGCCCCACCGGGCTAGGCTACCGAGGCATGTTGGCACTCTAAGAAAAAAGACTGCGAATTGAAAATAAAGAGCTTACGGTTTTCCTATTTGGAGCAATTCTCGCCTACTTCTACTTTGCAGAAGAAAGGGACTGTGCGGATGAACTCTCAACTTCCGAGGGGGTTCAAATCCCCCGGTCCACTGCATTTTAGGTTTAAGTCCCAATAAGTTTTATGTAGTCTGATTCAAAGCAAAGGTTTTAGGAAAAAAGGGTTGTGCGGGAGATTTCTCCAATTGATTGGGTTGAATTCCCATCCCAGCTCTTTAAGATAAATAGTATGGGCTTTTGAACCAAACCAGTAATTCTACAGTTAACAGAGTTTAATCAACTAGGTACATGTCACGACAAGGCGCTCGAAATTATTGTAAATCCCAAAATAGCCTTAAACTTAAATATTAAACGCTCTGAAGGCTTAGTAAGCATTTTGACACAGAGGTATAATCACGGATTCCAACCCCTCAGTTGAAGAGACTGTTTGGACAAGAGGCTACTCTGATGACTACTGGAACGACCCAGTTTCCCCTTTATTTTTTGAGTTGCTAGGGGATCAACTCACTCAGATAGTTAACATTGAGCTTAATGGCATAATGGGTTATTCGAAACCAGGCGATAAAGTAGACAAATTACTCCTCCTATACCGCAGCCACGCCTACTTCAATCTTGAGGTGCTAAAAAGAAAAGTAGAATATGAAATTCCACCAATGCTCCGCAATAACGATATACTGAATTACTTTGAAGAAGGCAACGGCCAATATGGCAAAGAAACAATGAAAAAACAACCGTTTCGGTTGACAAAGCGAGTCTTAGCCGAAATTCGGGTTATGCTCTATGACAAAAACGGGTCAATAACAAAAACAGCCTCGGCGTATGAAGCATGGACCAAAAAGCATTTTGAACCCTTCATGAAACAATTCGACCAAAGATACCAAATTCTGGCCGAAAACCGAGACCTACCTGGACTCCTTGATCTTGCAGCAGAGTTGGATAGGCTAATGATTGGTCACTTCCGCTTGGTTCGTTACGGCATTCCCGTTCACAACATAGGCATGAATTTGATTGCCCAATATCTTCTAAGCCTTTTCATTGGCAAAGAAGAAGCAACCGAGAGCTATCTAACCTTACTTTCAGGATTGAAACATAAAACAAGCCAAACCAATGAAGCACTATTTCAGTTAGCTTCCACCATACAATCTTCTCCATCACTAAGAATAAAAATCCTCCAAACACCATCAAACACAGTCCTAACCGAACTTAGAGCTGAGACAGATCCAGTGGCCAGCAGACTTGTTTCTGAATTAGACAAATTCTTTAGAGAATATGGAGCTAGAGGATTTACCAGAGAGCCATATTATCCTCGCTGGCAGGAGGCCCCTGAACACGTCTTTAACATACTAAAATCAATGGTTCAAGATGAAAGCTCCCCTGTAAAAGAAACCGAAACCAACAGAAACAGCCACAATATTTTAAAGCAAGAAATTGCATCCCGTGTCAAATCTCAACCTTTAGGCTGGGCAAAGTGGAAATTGTTCTCCACAGTCCTTGGTTTCGCAAGAAAATACATAATTTTCCGAGAAAACCAAAGATTCAATCTTGATCACTGGATAACAATGAACCGCAAAATATACCTAGAAATCGGAAAAACCTTTCGCACCTTGGCAATTCTAAGCGAACCCATAGACATTTTTTTTATGCATAGAAAAGAGATTCAAAGAATTTCTACAAACAAATATGATACCCTCGAATTGATACTAATTAAACAAGGCGTTAACGAACGGAAAAATGAATTTTTAGAAAATGAAACCTTTGCACCACCCAAATTCTTACGAGGAAACCAAGAATCCAACGATCCCACTTGGATCGACAAAACAGAGTTTCAGGGAATCCCAGCAAGCCGAGGCATTCTATCAGGACAGGTCAGAGTCATAGACAATATAGACAATATCTGGAGGGTGCGTACTGGCGAGATACTGGTTGTTCCCCGCACAGACCCAGGGTGGACACCGGTATTTCGCAAAATCGGAGGTTTGATAACTGAGACAGGAGGAATTCTCTCTCATGGAGCTGTGGTTTCAAGAGAATACGGAATTCCAGCAGTTACCAATATACCTAATGCTTGCCACATATTCAAAACTGGACAAACAGTAACTATAGATGGCTCCAAAGGCACAGTGACCATTAAATGAAGGATGACAAGAGAAGAATGGACCCTCTATCTCATCAGGCTAACGCCGAGAAAGATTGGAATGAATCATACTATTTCGTGTTTTATGACAAAAAACTCCGTCTAGGAGGCATGTCTAGATTAGGCTTCAAACCCAACAAGCAGGAAGGCACCGTCTTCTTAATTCTATTTCTCCCTGACGGCTCAGCAGCCCTATATGCTTCTGCCGAAAAAATTTCAGATGAACTAGGAAAAACACGAATAAAAGTCGGCGCGATGACCCATGAACGATTCCCCAGCGGAAAATGGAACTATAAATTTAAGGAGAATATGATTTTTTCTAAAAACCCAAATGCCCTACCTCAAGCAAGACAGCACCCTGAACTAATCGACAGAATCGAGAACGTTACCATAAATCTTATTTTAACTCCAATTAACGATGTTTACGAGTACAGCGAAAACATGACGCCTGAATCCCGTGAACTGGGTAAAAGATCCGGAGACAAACATTGGGAACAAATAGGAAAAGTAGAAGGTCAAATAGAAATAGGCGACGCAAAATTCCAAATTCAGGATATAATCGGGCAGAGAGATCATACATTTGGAGTGCGCGATTGGACAGGAATCGGCAACTGGTTCTACTTTGTGGTTTGGTTCTCCGAAGATCTCTGTCTAAACCCTGCGGCCATAATAGCTGAAGATGGAAGAATCTCATCAGGCGGATTTATTTTCGAAAATGGAAAAAACATCCCAATAAAAACAATAAAAGTAATAAACCAAGAATTCAGCAGCAACAGTTACCCAATAAGCTCTAAAATAGAGATTATCGACGCGTTAAACCGAAGCCATATTTTAGAGGGAAAAACCAGACCGCTAGTACCAATGCCCTTTATGGATAATCAGGGCAGATTTTCAATTCTAACGCAGGCTTTTGGCGATTTCGTTTTCGATGATCACTCAGGTGGTTACGGAAGTTACGAAACCCTGAGAAAAATAAAATAAATGCTTTTGCTAATCTCAAAACAAACTAAGGGGTCCTGTTGAAACTACCCAATTCTTATATACTGTGACCGCTAAAACTCATTCTTTATTATCCTTACCTGTACGAGTGATTTTCATATGTGTCAATGGTGTATGAAACACGGAGCAGGCGGAAAATGGTACCTAAACGCCAAAAACTACTCCAACGAGCTTGCAGAGCGGGAAAATCTTCAAGCTTATCTTGAAGAACAATGGAGAAATTTCGAAACAGTTTATATCCGCAAGATAATGGGTCTATCCACCATCGGAATGGGCTACAAACTCAAAATGCCAATAATCGGACGTGTAGTACGCTGGAAAGCAGAGAGCATGATCCATTCGGAGAGCAAAAACCGCAACCCAATCCGAGCTGATGGTCATTTCGGACAGGTTATTCCAATCGAAGAAGCAAAACTAATCATGATGAACCTAGCTGCTGAACCAATCATCCAGAATTATTGCATGTGCCGAATGATGCAAAGAGGAGTAAAAGATGTATGCTGCATCAACTTCGGCTGCCTCTCGGGCGTAATCGAAAAACTCCCCCGATTCATCCCAGAAAAAACAAAAGTAAGGCTAGGCAGAGAAGAAGCCGTTAAAGCTCTAGATGAGCAGAACAAAAAAGGAAGAGTCGCAACAGTATGGTTCCAACCCGTTCCCTACGTAAACGCAATATGCTCCTGCGAAGTACCTCAATGCGGGGGCCTTAGACTTCGAACCGACTTTGGATTAGGCGCAGTCTACAAAGCCGAATACGTCGCTGACGTCAAGGCCGACTTATGCCAGGGATGCAAAAAATGTGTTTCTGATTGCCAATTCGGAGCTATCAGATATTCACCTACGTTAAAAAGAAGCATTATTGATCAAAACAAATGCTTCGGCTGCGGATTGTGCAGAGACCATTGCGAATTTGGCGCAATTAGGTTAATTCCAAGAGAAGAAGTCCCTGGAATCGCCAATATGTATTAGCAGCACAGGCGAACACGAATGAAGAAAACAAGCATCAAAATCGACTATTCAAAATGTGGAAACGCAACCGGCGGCGTCGACCCCCGAGACTGCGGAATATGCCTAAGAACCTGTGACCCAGCGATTTTTCTACGCCACCAATACCTAAAAGCTAAAGAACCAAACCCCAACGACCCTAAATTTTGGCAAATAACCGCCGTCTGGATAGACCTTTGCACTCACTGCGGAAAATGCGTCATAGCATGCCCGCAAAAAGCAATAACCGTATCGTGAATACACTCCAATCAACTTCCAAATAACTCAGGACTTAACTAAGATTTTAGGTGAGTGAATAGAAATTCAATAAGCCCTGTTCCTATCTCTCCAATTGGAGTGCAATCATGAATCGCCATTCCTTCAAATAAATCAGTTGATCCACTTCCAAATTTTCTAGAAAACTTAACAAAGCTTGTGGGCGAAATTAACCTTGACTTTAGCGACATTGCTCTTCCATCTACATATTTTATGTTTGTTACAACATTAACAGGGTTATTTACCTCATTCGTATCATACGTTACATCCATATGTGAAACTGCAACTTGCTCTTTAGCTGAGGTAAATCCACCAGAGACATAAGAAACACCATTTACTATATCTCTTCGTAAACCTATCGAGTCTGTTTCAAATTGGGCATGAAGTGCAAACCATTTTTCAATATGCCAATTACGAAGCCCCCAGCTTTTGTCACGCTGTCCATAACCAAAAATAGGGATTATTTTGTCTCCAGGCAGTTTTGCTTCACCATTAATAATGCCTGACTGCTCAAAGTGACCGCTCCAAGAGGTTTCGCTGCCCTTGCCAAAATTAAGTGGAGCGAAGCGTGCGCCCCATTCAATTTGCAACTCCAAATCATCCCTCCTAAAATCTATAGCCCATTTTTTCATAGATTCAATCAGAGTGTAGCTAAGAACATTATCAGAGAGAACAATCTTGGATGGATCATAAGCAGGCATTTTTTCTTCTCTAAAATATACTATCTGTTTGTCACCATGGAAAAAAGCCAAAATGAATTCCTGCTTCAGTTGGTTAGGTAAAATGCCTATTGTGGAGAACCCAGAACTTTTATGATCGCTACTTACAAAGTTAAAATAGTAACTTTCTCGCCATTCCGCTTGGTTGTCAGGTATATGAGGGTAATCATCTTTTTCGGTAATCGATTGAGACATAAGTCAGTTCACTTTAGCATATTCTAAGTTGGCATTAAGTACATTATCGGATCTTTTTCTTTTAGAAACGGAAGAGCTTTCATCTTTATGATCTTCTTCTTAATTCGCGAAAAAGCGGGATCCTCTTTAGCCTTCATAAAGATCGGCAGGTACTCATCCAGAACAGCCTTTGATAAATTCCAAGAAATGCTATCTGTTATTCCCACAACATCAGTGTATCTAGCAAAGCACCGCCAATAGGCAGTGGCACCTGAAATAAGAAGCTCTTTTCTATCCATCTGAGTAAATTTCATGTATAGCTCAGCCTGGGCATTATCTGCGGCTTCCGCATATGATGGCAATTCATCTAATCCCACGGAGACTACTCCATTGCTGCCCATTTTGTACGCCGTTATACTCTTCACCAGCTTTGAGTAGTCGCCGGGATTCACCGTCATGGTCCCTATGTCATTGAACTTCGTCTTCGCATCCTTAAGCACCATCGCAATGCCCAAAGTGGATGAAGGAAGCGTAGCCTCGGTTGCTGACCAAGGAAGCCACAGTCGACCGTGGCCATCATAAAGATTCGTATACTCAATAAGCACCAGAACCTCGCCATTGCCAATAGAATAAGGCCCATGATTGACAATCTTAGCCCGTGCCTCGCATTCATCTATAAACGAATAGAGGTCAACTGAACCTATGGTTCGCCTGACCCGTGTTGTTTGTTCAGGAGCAACTGGCTGCAGATGATTCCTGACCCAACCAATCGATTCCTCATTCAAACCAACGTTTTCCCAGTTAGAAGCAGCAACCGTTGGCTTGCCGGAAGAGAAATATTTAGTGGCCAACCTGTACCACATTTCAAGCATCCATTTCCATTGCTCCCTCTTTTCAAGGGATTCTTTGGCCGGGGTGCCATCGCATTTGTTGTAGATAGTTCCCATTCTCGCAAGCGAATAATAAAGCCAAAGATAAGAAATTGAGAGCGCCTGTATCGGTGATAGTAAGCCTCTGCTTTTTTCAGCCAACTCTTCAGGAGAAATCTTTCTCCACACCTGATTCATCACATTATAAAGCTCGCTATAGGTCTGATAGAAACCAAGGCTTATGTACGCATTAACAGGAAATATTTTTGACTCAAGCAGACTCCGTTCAAGAACAATATCAGCAAAAACACCCGATAAATGAGATATAAGCTCATTAATTTCTTTAATCTGCGTTTTTCCAGCTCCCCAAAAAAAGCTATTGTTCGCTGGAAATAGATATAATTTGGGGTTTGCGGCAATCTAGAAAATCTAATATTGTCCTCAAACTGATAAGAGAATGTCACTTATGGAAGGAGGCGCCAGTCGTTAAGGTCATAGGCAGCGGAAAGATAACTCTGAACAAATCAGCGCAAGGTGAACTTAGAATATTAAATTCAATCCAAGATGTTATTAATCTTTGGAAGGAGGGGGCTGCTGGCAAAATTGCTGTTGTTGAAGATGCGGGAACAACCACTCTGGGGCCGATTCTTCCAAAACTTGCAGGTGTTGTATGTACAAATGGTGGAGTGTGTTCTCATCTGGCGATTGTGTCACGTGAATTCTCAATTCCTGCTTTAATGGCAACAAAAATCAAAACAGACCAGCCGATAGATAAAAGGCAAGCCATTATCAAGCCAAACGGGGAGACAGAGGGCTTGCTGATTCTGTCAGATTTGTGATTTCTAGCGTCATGAAGCATTAGAAGCTTTATCTCAAGTGTCTTTTTTCCTATCGTAGAGTATGTCTATATGCTTTGCAGAACGAATAATCCAAACAAATAGATTGCCGCAAGATTAGGCAAAAACTTGAAGAATTTCATAAATCTAAGTTCCAATTCAAGAAATCATACAATAGTTTAGTAAACACTTTTTTTCAATGGCTGTTCTGATCTGGATTATGAATCAATAAAACATAATTAGCCTGTGAAGTCAAACACTTAATTCTGGCTGGGCGAATGGATATGGAGAAGTTCGATCTTGCTTCTGAACCTTTGATTGAAACTCGGGGGCTTGCGAAGAAGTTTGGCTCTGTTCAGGCTTTAACGAATTTGAATTTGCGTGTTATGCCGGGAGAAATTTATGGGTTGCTGGGTCCAAACGGGGCGGGCAAGTCTACAACTATTAAAACCGTGTTGGGTTTGCTGGAGCCAACTGCTGGGTGGATAAAGGTTGCAGGTTTTAATCCTGCTAATAGCCCGGTTGAAGTTAAGTCAAGAATTGGCTATGTAGCTGAGAACCCCATAGTCTATGACTCTCTTTCGCCTAGGGATTTTTTGGAGTTTGTTGCTTCAATTAGGAAGATTGATCAGACAAAGGCTAATGAGTTGGTTTCGGGTCTGGCGAACGCGTTTGGCATGGCAGAGTATTTTGATTCGCCTATTGCTACTTTGTCGTTGGGCATGAAGCAGAAGGTAGCTATAATCGCGTCGTTTGTTCATCAGCCGCCTGTGCTGTTGTTGGATGAGCCGCTGAATGGTTTGGACGCGAAGAGTAGTCGCATAGTTAAGGATTTGGTTTCATTTCATGCGGAGAAGGGGGGTGCAGTTCTGTTTTCGACTCATATTATGGAGGTCGCCGAGCAGGTCTGTACAAGAATTGGCATTATAGACAAGGGTACGGTCATAGCTGAAGGTACTTTGGACGAGCTTAGGGGAAAAACTCAGGATCAAACAGGTACGTTAGAAGAGGTCTTTTTGAAACTAACCAATGAGGAATCTGAAATAGCCCAGACTACAAAGACGTTGCGTGAGGCATTTTTCAAGCATGAAATTAGCTGATGCTTGGCGCCTGAGTCGCGTAGCCTACCGTGAAATGGTATATCGTTCCCTTGCCGAAGAAAAGGGGCGCATGTGGTGGGGTGCTTTTGGAAAGAGCCAACAGGGCAAAGATAGCCAGGATGATTTGGAACTAACTAAAAGGGCGTTGAGAATCGCTAGGTTCGACAAAATTCTAGTAGCCATCGTCAACGTTGTAGTTGCTTTGGTTCCGTTTGCTTCTCTTTTCGGAGTGGTTTTTGGGTTGGCTAGTTCAGTTTCGCTAAGTTTGGCTGTTACTTTCGGGCTTACGGCGTTGTATGCTATTCAAACCTTGCCTGCGTTCGTTAGCGCGGAGTCTTCAGCATTGCTCTTGACTCTGCCGATAGGTCAAAGGGGTTTTTCGTTGGTCAATCTGTTTTCGTTTATCCGGTCGATAGATTACATGGTAATCGGTTCCGTCTTAAGCCAAGTCATAGCGGTAGGTTACTTGACTGGGTCTTTTTTAGCAGCCCTCGTAATGTTGTTGGTTTCTACGATGAACGCTTTGTTTGCTGTTAGTATTGCTCTGTGGTTTTCAAGAATCTTCCAGAGAAACTTGTTTCGTGGAGGGAGATCGAAGGCTAGCGCGGCGTTGCGGGTGGTCTTCATTTTGATGTGGAGTTTGCTTCTTGTTGGTGTTGGTTTTCTGTTTAGCGTTCCTTGGTATGTTGTGCCAAATTTGGAGAAAGCTCTGTTTGCTGCAAACCCAGTTTCAATTTTGTTGAGTCTTGTGTATCCCTTTTCGGGGGGAATCGTCATTGCAAACCTTACCTATGCTAACACGGCAATGATAACTACATTGCTGGCTTGTGCTGCGTTAGTGGGATATGGGTTGCTTTCGTTCTTAGTTGGCAAATGGAGCCTAGACATCGTGAGGAATATGTCGAGGGGAGCAGGAACAACGGTCAACCGCATAAAAGCAGTTGATTTTTCATTTAGAATTCGCACTCCATTGATGGGCTATGTTTTGAAAGATCTGAAAGTGGCCTCTAAGAATCCTGCCACTGCCTTCTTCTTTGCTTTGCCTGTCCTCGAAACGGTGATAGTAACGTTGTTGATTTCAAACGTCGGTGTGCTTCGGACGTCTATGGTGATTGATGCCACGGTTATGGGCGCGGTCTTTTCGTTGTTTGTGCCGCTCGCGTTGTTAAGTTCAGAAGGAAGAGGCTTTGAGTATACCAAGACTTTGCCTATTACTTCGCGTAGAATAATTGTATCCAAAGCTCTTGTGTCCACCTTAACCTATGTTCCAGTGCCCGTTGCCTTGGTTATCCTTTCGCTGGCTAAACCCTTGACTGTTTCTTCTGCCATTTTCATACCCTTTTTCGAAGTGTTGGCGGTGGCTTCGGCAAGCATTTTTGAAGTTAACATCTTCTTGGGAGCAGCGGCCAATGGCAAAATAGCTGCATTAGTCAACGACATAGAAAAACTGGTAGTGGGCATCGTTACAGTAGCAGTTCCACAAGTCCTATACGGAATCTTATTTCTCTGGTTAAATGATCAGAATCTAGCTCTATTGACTTTAGCTGTTGCAACGTTTGCAGAAATAGGTTTGGCTTTGCAGATGCTGCTGAGATCAGGAAAACCTCGGAATACAGTCTTTTGAATGTTTTAGGAACTGCCTAAATCTAGATGCTGTAGCAAACATCGAAATTAAACTAAAATGACAAGAAATGCTGTGTTCTTAGTTGTTTTCTACAATGTTCATTTCAAGCGTGCGCTAAGAAAGGGTTTTTGCGGGTTACAGCTCCACTGTGCCCAGGGTTCAAATCAAGCCTGTATCCATTTTACACCCGGAGTCAAACCAAAACCACAGAGCATGGGAATTCAGCTTTGATCTCGTGCCTTTTGAAAAAGTCTTATATCTGAAAACAGCTGAAAGGGAAATTGGGAGAACTGAGACCTTGTTTGTGCGGTCGAGTAAAACTGTTCTAATTGTTAGCGGCCTTTTAGTGTTGATACTCGGAATCGTAGTCATCGCCGCTTCGCAGTGGAGATTTACTGAAACCGTAGAGCCCTACGAGTCGTTCGCAACTCCCCCACTAATCAGTCAGGGCGCAGAAACAGCGGATAACGCCAGGTGCTGGCAGACTTTTCAGGAGGAAAATGGTATGTACCGCGTCATGCCACACATCACCACAACGGGCAACCCAACCATCAGCCTGGAAATTATCGACCCCGAAGGGAACTTGATCTATAATGAAACAGCAACCAGCGGCGGTTCTCCGCAATTTGATTTCGGGTCAGTCCCAACTGGACGCAACTGCGAGTTCGTTTTCCGCACTACCACTAACTTCGTATGGACAGACGACTCTACGGAGTATGCCGAGTTTTTTGAGAAAAACAACGTCTCTGAGCCGACCCAAGAAACCAATACGCCTTTTGCTTCTTGGCTCTTTTTGGGAGTAGCTCTCCTTGCGGTTGGTTTGGTGCTTCTGCTTGTTGGTCTTCTTCGATTTAGGCAAAAGTAGTGGAAACCGCAACCGTAAAATTGCCGTAGCTAATCAACTTTTTCCCGAACCCTCTTGGCAGGGTTTCTTTTAAATGAAAAAACGGGAATGCGGGTGACATATCCACTTGCCCGATTCAAACTGTATCATCAACGATTCTTCGCTATTTATCGCGTTTCGAGTCAGTCGGTAGCTAAAAAAAGAAAGGGCACGTTTTAGCACAAAATTGAAATATTCCAAAAAACAAGGTCTCAACATGAAACCTGCAAAAAGAGTTTTGATTTTGGCAGCAAGCCCGCGCAAAAATGGCAATAGCACTATTCTGGCATTAAGAGCCGCAGAGGGGGTCAAAGCCGGAGGCGGCGAAGCGGATGTAGTACCGATAGGCCATCTAAAGATCGCCCCCTGCAACGCGTGTGAATCATGCATAACTAAGCCAGAGGCTGGATGTGTCATCAAGGACGATATGCAGCCATTATATCAAAAAATCAAAGAAGCACAGGGAATCATATTCGCCACCCCAGTCTATTGGTTCAACATATCCGCGCAGATGAAACTACTCATCGATCGAGCATATGCGATACAAAGCAAAGGTTGCTGGGCATTTACGGGGAAGGACGTCGGAGTGATCCTAACTTACGGGGACGAGGACGTTTTCACCTCAGGTGGGATCAATGCGTTACGTTCTTTCCAGGACATATGTGCTTTTGTCAAAGCAAATCTAGTGGGAACGGTATATGGTATCGCAGATAGGGCAGGAGATGTTCAAACCAACGAAAAACTATTAGAAAAAGCCTATGATTTGGGCAAGAAACTTGTAAATCCAAAATAGAAAAAGAGTAGAAGAATAATCAATTTCTAAATAGATGAACGCGTCGGGGCAAAGAAAAGAGGGGATTTTTGGGTGACATCACTCAGGCAGGAGTTCAAATCTTCGAGTGATCTAATTGGGACTGGGGGTTAAACAAAACCCAGTCTTCCAGAAAGGTTTTCTGAAACAAAACTGAAGCAGCCCTGAAACAGTTACTTTCTATTTCCGGTTTGGTACCCACCGCAGCTTGGGACTGTAACCTTTGGGTTTGTCTTCTTGATAGCCGCATGCATAGCATTTTCCGTCATGCACTGAAACGACATCACCACAATTTGGACATCGATACTTTTTAGCTTGACTTTCAAGGAACACGTCCATGCCTTTTTCTTGAATCATTTTTTGGTTTTCAACCATACTCATACCGTAACGTGTACTGTAAAGTTCGTCTAATTTGGCTAGTTCTTTGCAGGGCATGTCTGCGCATTCATAGCAGAAGCGGATTTGCTTTTTTCTTATTTTTTCACAATCCCTTCTGATGAACGCACAGTTCTTATTGCGCACCAAGCAGCCATTGCAATGTGATACTTCGCCTTTCTTGTAGGGCACTCCCCGCGAATAGGCAAGATAGGCTTTGCAGATTCCACAGTTCATGCCGCACGGCGCGATTAAGTCAGGAGTAAGCGCTTTAGCCATGGTAATCTAATGGTTATGGAATACTAATTAGCTTTATTACAAGCTAGAATAGTGTAGAGAACGGAAGAAACCTGATGCGGTGTCTCCTGTGAAGTCTCTCCTTGTTGTGTATTCATACCATCATAATAACACTGAGAAAATCGCCAACGTCTTTGCTAGAGTTCTTGATGCGCAAATAAGAACGCCTCAGCAGGTAACTCCAGAAGTGCTTTGGGAATGCGGTTTGATAGGATTTGGGTCAGGAATAGATAGTGGTAGACATTATCGGGTTCTTCTTGACTTTGCCGACAAACTGCCACAACTCACAAACAAGAGCGCATTCATTTTCTCAACTAGCGCGATAACTGGAGAAGATAAACTTGTCGAAGACCACTCGGAACTCAGAGAAAAACTCCAATCTAAAGGGTACAAGATAGTTGGTGAATTCCAATGCTTAGGTTTTAACACTAATGGTTTTCTCAAGTACTTTGGTGGAATGAATAAGGGCCGTCCTAACGCTGAGGACCTTGAACATGCTGAAGAGTTTGTTCAGAACCTTAAGCGGGATCTGAAAGAGATTTGAGCGGGTGCTTCTAAAATCACGGTGAACCAAATAAGTACGGTGCGCTCTTGTCTAATCATATGGATGAAGCGTTATATTTCCAAACAAAAGCGGATTGGAGAGACTGGTTAAGCAAAAACCATGCCATGACAACTAGCATTTGGCTTTTCTTTTATAAAAAATCTGTGACGAAGAAGGGAATGACGCCTGAGGAAGCAGTTGAGGAAGCAATATGTTTTGGTTGGATAGATGGCAAACTTAGGAGAGTCGATGAGGAACGGTTTATGCTGCGTTTTTCAGCTCGGAAAGATGGCAGTGTGTGGTCTCAGATAAACAGGTTGAGAGCTGAGAAATTAATTGCTGAGGGCAAAATGACAAGTGCAGGTCTCGTTAAAATAGAACAAGCTAAAGAATCAGGCCATTGGGATAAGGCTTACACTAACAAAATCAAGGATGAAATACCCTCTGATTTGCAGGAAGCACTCCAAAAGCATAAAGAAGCTATAGATAATTTTCAAGGTTTCGCTAACACTTACCAGAACATGTACGTTGGGTGGGTTAACAGCGCAAAAAGTGTTGAAACAAGAAAGAAACGTATTGAAAAAGTTGTGGAACAGGCATTGAGAAACAAAAAACTGATATTCCAACAAGATTAACGCACTCCGAGGACCCACGCTATTGCTTAGTTAGAAAAAGAAGAAGTTTTGCGGGTGACATCTCCAGCTAACTGGGTCTCCAATTATACCACCATTGGGAAGTCTCAAAGAATTTGCAGGGAACTTTTCTACAAAAGTCTTAATAGGTTAGTGTGTTCAAAGGAAAATTGGTGATTATTTGAAAATTAACCAAAAACTCGCAACATGCATCGCGACTATTTTGACGGTTACAGTTCTTCTTTCGCTGCTCAGCGGCTCAGCATACGCTATTACAGGAAACTACAAAGAAGATGGAGGCAGCCACCCCTACGTTTGCTTGGTAGGCGTGTATGATGAGAATCACGAGTGGCTATGGCGCGGTTCTGGAACGCTTATTTCCCCAACAGTTGTGTTGACGGCAGGGCATGTAACAGAGGGAGCTGCATACGCAACTATCTGGCTTAACGAAAAAATCGACTACGACCCCCCGGATGGATATCCAATTTACGATAAAGGTACAGCTAGTGGGGTTCCCTTAACACATCCAGGTTTTGGCTACTACATTGACAAAAATGGGCTTGTCGGTTTCATAACAAACGATGTTGGAGTAGTGGTACTTAGTGAACCAGTTACACTAGGTGAATACGGTGAGCTCGCAAGCGTTGGCACAGTTGACAATTTGAAAGTTGGCACTGACGTGACCTTCGTTGGCTACGGAGTTCAATACCAGGTGACGCCGAAAATTGGAGGACCATATTATGCTTGGACGGGTCTACGAGAGCGCTTCTATGCGACGGCAAATCTTCTCTCCAACAAGTATGCCATAAGCAGCACGTTCATGAAATGCAGCGCTAATGCAGCTCAAGGCAAAGGAGGCACGGCATTTGGCGACTCAGGCGGCCCAGTACTTCTAGGGAGCACAAACACTATCTTGGCGGTTACTTCTTTCGGTCCGAATTCTAACTGCGCAGGCGTAGGATACTACTGCCGAGTAGACAACCCAGTCGCCTGGGAATGGGTAAATGGATATCTGGATAAAGAAAAATCATAGTTCCTTTTTCTTTTTTTTAAGTTGGCGAAAAGCGAAGTTAGCTTCAATTGAGTTTCAGAAGACTAAACGAAAGTTAACGAATGCCCTGGTGAATTTTAGTCAAAAAAAGGGATTTGCGGGTGAAGTCAGTCGTGTAATGACTGATTTCTTCTCTGGATTTGGGCTTCATAATGCCTATTTTTCAGGAAAACCCAAATGGCAAATGATATAAGAATGCAAAATTGGTTGGGAGAAATCCCAATACATTCCATCACTTGACCAGAAAAACAAGTTTCTATTCCAGATAAATCTTGATTGGTTACTCTGCTGTTCATAATTCTGAAATTGAGCTTTTCTTTGCCCTCTTTCCGCAAAATGCTCATTAAATTTCGCTATACTTTCTACCAAACATCCCGCAGATTCAGCTATTATTTGTTTGCGTTTCTTATGTTTGTTCTATTAGGCAGAGAGTATTAAAAAAAGAATAAAACAAGTAAGTTAGGCAAGAAAGGTTTTGAGCATGACCCTAATTTTAACCTGGTTGTTTCCTTTTGGAATATTCATGGGTCCTGACTCCGCTATTTCTTACAACACTTTCAATACCGAACCTAATGGTAGAAGGAGAAGTAGAATTTCGAGTTGTGCTAAAAATAAAAAATCTTTGACGAGACAAAAAGGCTAAGTCTCCATACCCTGTACTTGTGTAATATGCCATTTACCCCTTACCATCTTGGTCCAGCATTATTGTTTGGTTTACTGTTTCTTAGTTTCATCGATTTTCCAACATTTCTTGTTGCTAACGTCATTGTTGATATAGAACCATTTCTGGCTCTAACATTAAACCTGAATTATCCACTTCACGGATTCTTTCATTCTTTCTTAGGTGGAACATTAGTAGCTGTGCTCCTTGCTCTGATGATGCACAAGATTAGAGACAAGTTGTCTCCCTTGTTGTCTTTTTTTAAACTTGAACAAAAAACATCGTTTATGAAAATATTAGTGGCGGCACTCGCAGGAATATACATACATATACTGCTTGATTCACGAATTTATACGGACATCCAGCCGTTCTACCCATCAACCTTTAATCCCCTACTGACAACGGGAATTCTCGCTGGATTAGACGCATACATCTTCTGCATATGGTGTTTCTTTGGAGCAATAATCGTATACTTTTTCAGATTGTTTCTAACTTGGAGAAAATCAAGATAGAACAATTTTACCTGCCATTTTAAGCAACTTCTTCATAAACATCTCTATTTCTTAATCAATCGGTATGCAAGGATTCCAATTAGACCCAAACATAGTAACAGTAGAAACGCAAGAAAACCCGCTATTACACCATACCAGAAAACATCTGAGTGTGTGGCAAAATCAGTGGTAGCAAAATACCAAACAATCGTCGTACTGATGACTGCCAAAATACCTATACCGTGCTTTTTCCGCAACATATCGTTCCCTATTTCTTGGGTTTTGACTATTAACGCTTTTTGGCGAGTCTGCCCTCTTGGCTACTTCTCCTTTTGAGAACATTCCAAGCAAATGGCAACTATTTTGATGTTGTGAATTGGCTGTTGTAACCCCATTAGACCTTTTGCCAGCACGGTAATGTAGCCTATAGGTTTCTTGCATTTCTGGCATCTGACTGGTTGCGACTCAGTCATTATTCATCAATAGAAGTATCTTCTGTCGGTCTTTTTAAGCAACTGATAAAATAAATCTGTTGAAGAATGCGGTCATGTGCTGTCCGACTTCGGGTGACATCCCCATTGTGTCGGGTGTTCAAATCCAGACCGGGACTATTTTGGACCGGGAGTTGGACAAAACCCGGTGTCTTTAGCCGACGCACCAGCCGAACCGTTTAACCGAGTAGGGGTTGACGCCCTCGGCAACCATCATATCCCTCAGGCAAGATGGGTCACTCTCAAAATAGTCTCCCGTGCAGGTGTAGGCTCTGCCCCTGCAACCGCCACATGACTCGCGGTACTCGCATTGTCCGCATTCCCCTTTCAGGAGGCGTCGGTTTCGGAGGTCGTTGAGGATTTTGGAGTTGTACCAGATGTCGTGGAGGCTTTGCTTTCTGATGTTGCCTACGGTTACCGGGAGGAAAGTGCAGGGGTAAATGTCTCCGTCTGGGCGCAGACTGAAATATGCTCTGCCGGCGTGGCATCCGACGGGTTCTTGGATCCAGAACTGCTTGAGAAGGAGGTCTTTGGCGTTTGTGCCGTGACGTTTATGCATTTCCACGGCGATTTCTGGGTAGAGCGGTTGCCCTCCTGACATCGTGAACACCATTTCGGTGTCCTCTTGCTGATGTTGTAGGTAGCGGACCAGTTTTGCTCGTTGCTCTTGCGTCATGGCTTCTTCCATCATGTCTTTTCCGCGTCCTACTGGAATTAAGTCGTACACGGCGACTTCGTCCACGCCCAGGTCAGCGATGAAATCTATTCGCTTTGGAATCTCCTCAATGGTGCTTCTTAGCGCCATGGTGGTGACCACAACTTCTAGGTCAATGTCGAGGCAAACGCTGATTGCCTTGACGGCGCTGGCGAAGCTGCCCGGGACATTTCGCAACTTGTCGTGGGTTGCGGGGTCGATGGAGTCGATGGGTAAGCCCACTGCCAAGATGCCTGCGTCTTTGAGTTCCCATGCCACTTTGGAGTTGAGCAGTACGCCGTTGGTGAGAATGGCGGGTATTATGCCGGCGTCTTGGCAATACTCAGCTAGCGATAGAACAAAGTCTTTCCGGAGGAGGGGTTCGCCGCCGCTGAAAATTAAAGCTCGTGTCCCCAGGTCTGCCATCTCGTCGATGGCTTGCATCGCCTCTTGCAGGTTGAGTTCGTTTGGCATTGCTTCGCGGGCTGAGACGTGACAGTGGGAACATTGAAGATTGCATGCTTTCGTGATAGTGTACGACACAACTAGGGGCGAGTTGGTGTCTCCTGTTATGCCTGAGCCGAGTTTCTGGCGGAGCGCCAATTCGAGGAGTTGAAGCCCAATTCCCACGTCACCACCTCCATGCCTTGTCCTTTTCTGGTTGCCCTCGTTTTGGGGACTTAGCTGGAGCGGGAGTGAATTACCCGCATCTGGATGGCTCTTCGCAGAAGCCATGCCACCGCGAAAATCAGAGCCACGGCGACGACAACAATCATCAGGTTTGGTCCAATATCGATTGAAGCTAACATTTGGTTTTCCACCTCCGGAGCAAGATCAGTCATGCTCACCTCATCCATAGTCAGTTTTGCGTCATGCCCAAAGTAAATCTCGGTTCCATTCATGATTTTGCCTGCTGGGGTTCTGCACTCCATGAATGGCTTTGACAGTTTGCTCTTGGCCTTCAACGTAGATGTGCATGCCCGTAGGCGTGCGAGTAAAGGTAACGTGTGTCCAATGGTTTAGCGAAATCACGGGTCCCGTCGTTACTATTTCATTGAAGGTTCCCGATTCGGTTCGTACGAACCCGCTTAAGCTTCCTGCTGGAATCGACACGCCATCCTCGCTGCCAAAGCCTCTTATTGCTAACCCGACGACTCGACTGCTGCTGTACCACGTGGGGTCGGTGCGGGTGCATTTGACTACGATGGTGTTGTATGTAGCGTTCGTGAAAGCCTGCACGTTTATCCAGGCGTCGATCTTGATTTGAGTTTGGATGTTTAGGCTCGTTGATATGGGTATGTGAATTGGTGTGGGCGCTGGCGGAAAGCCCACGAGGAAATCGATGGGCACGTAGACGAAACCGACGCCGTCAAAGCTGAGGGCTTTGTCGAATTCCCCATCGACGAGTGCGGGGTGGGGGTCACCGCCCAAAATTCCGTTGTTGTAGCTAGCCGAGTCTGGGGTGACAACGTTGTCGCCTGACGCTTCAATCTTGTCGAGATGCCACAAGCCTACGAGGGTTGGGTTGCCGATGGTCGTTGAAGCAGATGCAGAATCCGCAAATGCCACACTTACTAGAGTCACTATGAAAAGGCCTGCGAGTAGAGTCGCAGTTATTTTGCTTTTGGACGATTTCGTTCAGATTCCTCCTAGACCCATTGTTGCCGAATTTTTTGGGCATCGGTTGCCCGAGGTTCCGGGTAATCAGGAAAACCTGTTTCTTCCTGCAGTCCCTCAAATCTTATTTGAAATGATTCACCCTTAGCTCTTCCTGCAGAACACTTTGTTCTTCTAGCGGAACGGCAACTTTAGGTCTTGCCGAAAATCTCAATTCCTATGTCACGCTGTGAATTAAAAAGAAAAATCGGGAAATGCGGGTGACATCTCCACTTGCGCTGGGGTTCAAATTCCCCTAGTCCACTTAACCCGAGCCCTCACCTAGGCATGAGTGTATCTCAGCGTCCCAAAAAATGGGCACCGCGTATTTGTCTTTTCAAAAAGTCAAGGATTGCTGGAATTTTCGGGTTTCTTTGGGGGCACTTTGAATATTGGTCTAAAAATGCAGAAAATGAGGGTATTTTTAGTAACAGGTCTATTTTTGAACTTGTTTATAGCTAGTCGTGGTTAGCAAAATTTTTATACTGAGTCTGAATATTTAGGTGACATACATACAGGGATCGACTGGGGATTAAGTTGTTATGAATAAGAAATTTGGTTTAGTTTTCTTAGTAACTGTTTTGACAGTAGTTCTTTTTTCCGTTTCATTATCCGTTGCTCCCACCAATGGTTACGTGACTGGGTTGACTAATGATGTGACTATTCCGGCCAATGGTGTGAGCCATGTGGATCAGTCTTTGACTTTGGGCGGCGTTTCCATTGACATTGCTGGAAAGCCTGGCGCCGTCGGATCCGTGACTACTGGCACAGATAATGGTGGTAATTACCCTACCGCTACCATCCCTGCCGATACGAAACTGACCCATTTCGTATGGGTTACCTTCAACTTTGCTGCTAGTGACTTTTCAGGTGCAAGCATAACCATAAGGTACAGTGACGCCGATGTCGCGGGGATGTCTGCGCCTTTTGCGGTGTACAAGTATATTCTTGAAAGCAACAGCTTCGTTAAGTTGAACGCTGTTTTTGACGCTCAAGCAAAAACCGCAACCGTCACCGTTTCGAGCACTACGGATCCCTTGTTTGCTATTGGCGGCAAACCCGTCTCTGAGGAACAAGGTTGGGCCCTCTCAGCTATAGCTACATTAAGCATAATTGTCATTGTTATCGCCATCGTTGTCATCGTCGCCGCTGTGTTGCTGAAGCGCCGAAAGCCTACCTTCCAAATGATTAAAGATTAGGCATACTTTGCCCAGCTTGTGTGTTTCGGTTTTTTGACGACGCACTTCCTTTTCTTTTGTTCATTAGCGCGCCAAGATTTTGTGGGGTCCGCATCTCTCTCCAGACTTATGGCGGTTTCTTCAAATCTTCTTCAACGGCAGTTTCCTATGAACTGTCTTCGCTATTCGCCTCATCTTTTTCCTTAAGTCGGAATCGCCCTTCTCCTAAGTATTCAAAGAAGCCGTGGAGTTTGCGAGTTGACGGCCAATGTGTACTAAAAGGATGATTGGGTGCCATAGCAATAACGTAGGAACGTATTGTAACAGACGGTATCTCAGGATTGGTTTCGTGAACCTTTCTAATTATGTCCATAGGTGAAAACGTCTTAGTCTTCAGACTTTTGGCGGCTTCAAAAACATGTTGCCAGACGAGTTTCCCGTACTTCGGCACTAATTCCACCAAACAGTATTTTTTGTGTCAAACCTTAAAACTGTTTCCAAACACAAGGGCTTATCGAAATTTGCTTTGGTAGTTAGCTCTTTAGCGAGGGGTAAGTTCTGTTATCTTTTTTACTTCTCGTTCCATAAATGATCTTCCTTTACTAACCACGACATTTGTTGCTTTTGATAACCTTTCCCGTGGTCGTCGTGGTCGTAGTCGTGGTCGTCGTCGTTGGTTGGATTAACTTTTAGTCCAAACCCAAACGCGCTAGACATAAGCTAGCACGTATCCTGCGAATCCAAAAACAAACGAAACAATCCACAGGATTATTGTCAAATCCATTATTCTCTTTCGTGTTCTGGTGTAGCAAGGTCCAACGTTAGAGAAGTGAATTGCCCAAGCGATTAGCAAGCCCACTGCTAATACTAAGGTAGCTGTTCCTACGAAAATGTTAACCAGAAAGGAACCAACTAATGGCGTCAACTCAGTGAAGAAGAAAACAAAATTGTTTATAAATGTTGGACCCATAAATGCTGCGACTGTGCCAATTTTTATGCTTGTTGCTATACCCATCATGATTGCATGCTTCTTGGCTTGCTTTCGATAAAGAATAACTAACCAGCAAAATTACGATAGCAACTATTTGAAGCACCAAGTTAACGTCTGTTTGTAAAACAGCTCTAGTCCCGAATAAACCAGACATGTTTCTCGACCAAAGAATTGTCGCAACTTCATATTAGGTTTTCCGCTTTTATCTTTCTTAGAATTCTGTCAACGTCGTCTTGAGTTAGCAAAACGAAAGTTCGTTTTCCTCAGTTTGGCTCTTTGAATTCTCCTTTTGAACCCTGATTTTGCTGCTCCTGATTCCAGTCGTCGTTTGAGAGATAGAAGATTAAGATTTAGTCCAAAACCCAAACTTCATTCCCATTTTAGATTAAACCATTTTGCTTGCACGCCTTCTCAACGTCTATGAATATTATGTTGTCAGCATAGTTTTGGCGAAACTTGTCAAGTACGTCTCGGAGGTCTTCTTTGCTTATCCCGCTTGTTCTTATTTTTTCAACTAGCCAACCCAAAACCATTTGTCCGTTCAAAAGACGGTTAATAGCAAATTCTACATTCCCTTTCACGCTTTCTTTACCAGATTGCACCTTAGCCAAAACAACACACCTTGATACACAATCGATACACAAACTACTCATTCGTTAGGATTTATTCGTTTTTGTTGGGTTGGTTGGATTAAAATTATGTTGACTCGGAACGCATTTTTTTGTATGCTCCTTTTGCACGAACAGTGCACATTAAGCGGACGATCTAGCCTGCAGGCTACGCCGTGAACTTCCTGCTACGAAGTCTAAGAAGCGCAACTATCAATACGAGGAATATACAAACAACGACTACCATGGAGACTGCCAAAACTCCAGAAATGCCAACGTCTTGTCTCTGAGATTCTTTGACGATGCTGAATTGTTGAACTTGCATTGCAGTATTAATTCCGTCAGTGACTTTGATCTGCGCGCGCTCGCTTTCTTAATCCAAGCTAACTGGGACATTAATCATGTTATTGGGCGGTAAGTCTTTTTGTTAATTATACTCAGAATAGATGCCTATGCAGATTAGTACCTAAAAGCAATTAAAATGTTGAAACAAATACTCTAACCTGTATTTACAGCACACGCAAAATGATGAGTTCAGCAATATAGCAGAGTGCTTAGGAGTGCGTGATAGAACGCTAACTCTTAAATACCAAACACAACCACGACATTCTATCAGGCGTTTCTAACAAATGTCCTTTACGAGAGTAGACGACAAGAGACAAATGAAAGATCTCTCGTCTAAATCAGCCGTAACAAAAATCCAAACAATTGTTGTTATACTTCTTGCCGTTTTGATATTGGTCGGGGGCTTAATAGCTTTCTTTGCCAAGTCTCCAACGTCTCGTCCAACTCCAAGCCCTGCCCTTTCGCCAAGTGCTGCCTCAACACCAACTCCTATCCCCACAGTATTTCCAGAAGGTGAAGGGGAAATCATTATTGGAGTAGAATATGTGGTACCGGGAATAGGTGATGCATTCAGTGATCTTCGTATTCCCGCGGTGAAGCCGCTCCCTGGCAGCTTCTCATGGGACAAAATGCAGAAGAACCCTAATGCGTCAATAGATTTTTCCTTCACTGACAAATATGTGAAGGAATTTCAAGATAACGGATTTACACAAATCGTTTTTGGCTTGAGAACCTCAAGCAACCTCCTCATAGATCCATGGATGATAGACAAAGAATATCCTAAAACTCAAGCAGTAGACCCAAGATATTACTCGAATTTCACCAACTGGGTTAGATCGTTGGTTGAAAGATACGATAAAGATGGCGTAGATGATATGACCGGGTTAAAATATCCTGTAAGACACTACGAGATTGGCGTCGAGTTTTCAACTTATCAACCAGAGCCTACAGAAGTCTACCTTAAAACATTGGAATTGGGATACAAAGCAGCACACGAAGCTTCTGATGAAGTTATTGTGGGTCATTCTGCTTTTATAGTGACCCCGGTGTTTAGGGACAATCCAAACCCGAATGAATATGAAGAAGCATTCGCGGAAAACTTGGTGGGCACAGGCGGTAAAGGGCTGAAGGACATTCGAATGATTTTGGACAGACCGGACTTGTTTGATGTGCTCAACGTACACAACTTGGGCTGGCCTTATGAAATTGAGCAAATAGTAAGTTGGCTGGATTACGAAACTGCCCAGAGAGGGTATTCAAAGCCTATCATAATCAGTGACACAGCCCCAACATCCTTCGCCGGGCTTGGAGCTGCGACAGTAACCGAAGGCAAAAACTTGGCTGTGATGCTTCCTCCTGCCACAGAGGCAGACAGAAGCAGGTTAGCAGAGTACTTCAAGAAACTAATCAGCAACGATACAGGATACATCAATTGGCTCAGAAATTTTCTGGCTAGTGATGTTGTCCAAAGAGTTGTGATTGCAGCGGAGCAAAGAATTGGGTTAGTAGATACTGCATTCACCGGAGATCTTCCTGGAGCAACATCAGCAATATTTCAAGCTGGCGCCGGAAATTCTGGATGGGGCGGCATGGTAGACTACCAAGGCGTCCAGGTTACAGGAAAAAGGCCAGCCTACTATTCGCTGCAACAATTACAAGAGAACATTCGAGGTTACGAATCAATAGTCAGAGTCAAAACTGACGAAGACATCAGGCTTTATAGAGTCACAAAACAAGGAAAGGAATTCTTTATTGTCTGGTATGGCTATCAGAAGTTATATTTGCCAGAAAACGAGCTTCCGAGCAAGAATGTTGAGATTGAAGTGGGAGCTTCCAAAGTGACGATTGAAAGAATGAAAACATTCTCCGACATTATTAGAAGCTCTGCTGATAGTGTCAATGGAGTTTTGTCTTTGACAATTACTCCTGAGCCTTTGTATATTCTCATACCTTGACAGTTCGTAAATGCTCACTAATTATTCCCTTCGTGTGTTTCTGAGCTTAGACCCGCGATGCTGCTTTTCGTTTTGGGACTTCCATGAGCAAACAATTATGCAAAGTCTTAAATTTAGACCAAAAGATTCTTAGACGATTAAAATCTTTTTTCAAAGAAAAAACCTCCAAAGAACTGCTCAAAGACGCAAGAAAAGAAGAATTCAAAAAAGACAGAGAGCTGAATAAACATGTCGGAATGTCTAACCTTTGATTCTGAAGCAATCCTAGCCTTCTACTTGGGCAATAAAGGCGGAGAAATTGTCAGAGACTGCCTGATGAAAATTCAAAATCGCGAGGCTTAAGGCTTCATCAACGTGCTTAACTTAACTGAAATCTACTACATCTTACATAGATTGAACCCCGCAATTGCCGAAGAAAAACAGGCAAACTTGCGCCTCTACGGCTTAAAGGTGGTTCCAATTGAAGATGATGGCTTATGGCGTGAAGCTGCCAAAACCAAAAGTGAACATTCATTATCACTTGCAGACGCCTTCGCCGTTGCAACAGCGAAAACACTTGATTCCACACTGATAGTTGGTTTCAAAAACGTTGTAGGCCACATTTGATGACATAAGCAACTTAAGCGAACCAATAGTAAATGGAAACTTGAAGAACTCTACAGAAATAAACAATTTGGAATCAAAAAGGTGGAAGGTGAGAAGGGCTGGATATGACAGCTTACTTTTCTTTTTGCAAAACGAAAGCGATTTTGACTAACGCCCTGTATTCAACGATCTTGTTGTTTTCTATTCGTGCTTTGCAGCTTTTCACGTAGATAGATTTAATGTTCTTGATTGTCAATGCCGCTTCTGCCAACGCATTCTTAACAGCCTCTTCCCAGTTTTTCGGTGAGCTTCCTATTAGCTCGATAATTTTTACAACCGCCATAACATTCACACCTCCCAAAAACACGGTACAATTTACTCTAGGAGCAGACTATCTTTAAGCGTATGTGACTACACCTTAACTACAACCAAATGAAGTCCTAATCTTTTTTTTTCGGGCTACGCAGTGATGCCATCATCTTAAGAAGCACCAAAACTAAAGGGTAGTTACTGTTGGGGTCAATGCACCTTCAACGTCTGTAAAAAGACAGAGATTACTAACGCCTCTTGGAATGCTTGTGAAGGAAAGAAGAATTATGTGGAAATACTATAGGTGCTGAAATTTTGTTCTATAACACGTCTAAAATGTGCATAAGAGCACCAGTAATCAGTGATATTGCCCATACAACAAACAAAGGCAACATCACCTTCTTCACTCTTTCACAAGCCATTTTTGACAATGGCTTAGATACCCAGAACCCAACAACTATGAAGCCCAAGATTTCCGCTAAAGTTCCCAAGATCACATGAGACCAAACTGTCAAAGCATTAAGAAAAGAAAGCTCAACTAATTCTCCAAACTCACTGGTAAACTCAGGAATCATAACAATAACGATTAGAATTGTATGCAACACCAGAGCTAAAACAGTCAAGTAGCCATGCAGCTTAAGATTTTTCTTAACACCATTCCCCTTAATAAAAAGAAGACTAAAAATGAGAAGGAAAAGAATCACAACTTGGAAAACAAACGAAATATCTCCAACAGAAAACAAGGGGACTGACATTGACACCTAAATTCAGATTTCATTATTTATACCTATGTGCTGTTAAATCACCATGAAAGAAGGGTATGGCAGGAAAAGCAGACAAAGCGGGAAAAAAAACCCAGATAGAAATAGGAATCTTCGACTGCACCAAATGCAAGAAACCCTTCCGAACCACTCCAAGCAAAAAGAAAATTTAACTGAGTCAACCCAAGATTCCTTTAAGCTACGGAATTGTTGGTTTCTTTTCGGTTTTAAGCATTGAAGCTTCATGAAGCGATTCAACATGCATTTCTAACATAACTTTGCTGTTGAAGCTTTTTTTGCATATTTGGCAAACAAATCTGCCATCTCCGCCGCCAGGTCGAGTTTTTTCCCGCCCAATGAGTATTTCTGGTTCAAAAGTAGGTGAGCCATCAGTTGGCGTAGGCACCTTTTCGGCGTCCATAGGCTCCATATCTTCCGGTTTCCTTTCAACTTGTTTTTCAGGCTCACTCATAAACAAAGCATCCATCTATTTTCTCTCAAGACTTTTCATAAACATTTGTGATTACATGGCACTGCAACAAACATAAGCCTCAGCTGTAGCTCAATTGTTTGAAATACAAGTTCCAAGAATTCTCCGAAGGTCACATATGTCGGATGAACTGACCTTTCTTTCGGTGAACTAAATGAAACAATCAAAACCCCTCTCTATGGAGAAATATATTTCCACCAAACTCTTGCTCGGGGGAATGGGTAAATTATCTTTAGTTAGATCGAACTCGCTCGCGTCCTCTTTAGGGTAATTGTTACGGTTTACACAAACTCCAATCATCCAGTTGCTCAAAATTAAAACTTTATAACGGTGACATACTTACAAAATTTACAGTGAAACGACATGGATGAATTAAATATACTTGTTCTGGGATACTTTTATTTAAGTCTAATTAAGTTCCTGCACAACACTATTAGACAAGCCTTTTTTCAGCCAAAACTTTAGCAAGCAAGCGCGCTTAATGTTTAAACTAAAATTATGAACTCGTATTTTTTATGAGTAAAATTATGTTAACTGGGAAGTTTAGTTTTTTATTAGCTGGCGCTTCCCAATTTGGTTGGTTGGATTAGTTTTAATCCCCACAAACACGATTTTGCGACTGGCTTTCAGAAGCACGATATTCAGAGTAGAGAACAAGGCGCATTTGTCTCTGATGCGAATGAGGTAAATCAAGTTTTTCTATTTTTGCACTATGAAATGGGTGCCACATTCACTGCAGGAATAGGCTTCAAGGTGAAAAAAACTATTTTTCAATAACTTGTCAGGCTTCAATACTTCCTTGGCGCAGTTGGGGCATTTAGCCATCACAAGACCTTTGCTTATGTCCCTTTTCAAAATAAGAATAAGAACCATTGTGACTACAAAAAGAGACAACTTGCGTTTAAATATATAATGAACCCAATAGCAGAGTTTGAGTTTTAGGAGTGTTTCAGTTAAGAAATTTCGTTACCTACTCAATGGAAGCTCAACGTCAAATAGTGTCCCTTTTCCTAATCTACGATGCGTTCTTGGTACCCTTTTTTCTTTTTCGTTTCTCAGGAGAATCTTCCGTTTCTCGCGATTGCCCATCCAGCTATCGAAGCAATCGGATAACGCTTTGCTAAGAGAAAAAAGGGCTGTTGCGGTGACATTTCCACTTGCGGAGGGGTGCGAATCCCTCCCCGCCTGCCACCACATGCGTGCGTTAGTGCGGCGGCAGAGAAAAAGGTCGCAGATGTGCTTGGGCGGCAATAGAGCAGAGCTACTGCGTCAGTCAAGAAGGTATTAATAGCGAACATGACTCGAAACCAATTCGAGTGATATTTAGTTTTCTTTGGTTTCTTGAATCAACTCACGCACTCCTTGATTATTCTATTTGTTCAACCGAATTTTTCAACAAAAAGGGGAAATTTGGGAGTGTAGCTAAATGACTACCTGCCCTGAGCCTGCGAAGTCCAAGCCAAGATCAACCATCCTGAAGTGCATACTGCTGCCGTCCAAGGTCGCTGTTATCTCGACAGTAGGTAAGTCAAGTATCCAGCCGTAATAGTTGTGCGTTCCTTCATGTGTTGCCATGTTCGTTGCAACTATTGTTCCTTGCATCGTAACAGAATCTTCGCCAATTGCGACTTCAGTCAGCTCGAAGAAGTATGTTGCGCCGCAGAGGATCCCGTGTACTGATCCGGATCCAGAGACAAACGTATCTCCATCCATCTTTGCCTTTGCTTCAAGCATTAAGATATCAGGGAAATATTCCGGACCTAGCAGTCTGGCACCGTTAACTTTAACAGTGGTCACTGGCTTGGCGCTTACAGCAGAGCAGACCAAGGGAAGACCAAGCAAAAGACCGATTATCATTGCTGAAATGAATACTTTATAATTTGATGTTTTGCTCATGTTTTTTCACCTCCTTTAGAACTCTCGATTCTGTTTGTTGCCTCACCCAATTTTGGAGGAATGTCAGATCCAATTGATTCAGCAATTTCTTTCAGCTTTTTCAAGCCTCGCTCAGTTCCTTTTTCCACCGCTTTGTAGATGCGCAGTTTGTCTGCTGGTTTGCCGACAACTGAGCAAGGCAAGTCGTAGTCCATCATGAATGTTGCTTTCGTCCCGGCTTTTGTTGAGTTGAAGGTTACGGAGCCAACCCCAGTGAAGTTACCCGCAGTACTACGCCAGGCTCTTCGTTCATTTAGCTCACACTCGGTGGTTTCTGTATCCCACTCAGATTTGACCCCGCATGCTTTTCCAATCCAATGTGCAGTCGAGCCAACAGAGTCCCTTTTCCTGGAAGTACACTCTACTTTTTTGATAAGGCCTATCCATTCTGGCACTCTGTCCAAGCATGCTATGGGCCAAATTTTTTCTGCTGATGCATGGATTTCGATTGACTTTTCTATTCTCGCCATGCTATCGCGCTCTCCCCGTTTTAGCCTACCGAAGATTATGACGATTTAGCTCGATGATTGCCTGCGATCGTTTTATCTCAGTTTCAGCATAGAAAGTGCGACCGGCTTTCGAAGACTCAAAAGAATCCCAATTTTGGGTTTGTAGGAGAGGATTCTTGGGGTTGAACTTCGTTTTTTCCTTGTCAAGCATAAAATTTCGGACTATGCCGAACAAGACGCTTGTTCGAGTGTGTGTTTCGGCTATTTTCTTCATTTCTATCATCCCGTTTTTCTCTGACTAACTGATTATCGGGAAAATTAGTTAGTTATTTTTCGCGTCAGAATTAGCCCCAAAAACCGCTCTAAAATAAATAAAAATATTAAAAACTCGCTCTTATGTAAAAACACCATCATTTAGATGTTAAAATGCCATAATATCAATAAAAACTGTCTTAATAGCTATTTAAGGCTTCGAGACAAAGTTTTTATTTTTCCCGGTTTCAGTAATTCTTCTATCAATCAATTGCTTAACAATTTCTCTTTGGTGGAAAACCCTGACTTTTCGGATGTCTCCTCCTCGCCCCCTTTCCTTTGGAAAAACCCGAGCTTCTACAAGACCTCGACGTTCCAACTCAGATATTGCAAGCCCACGGTAGTTCCCGTCACCATAAACGCTGCGTTTTGATATCTTCGCGCTCTTGACGATTTCCATAAGGCTTCTCCAGCCCGACCACTCGAGTGGAAGTCTTTTTCTCATGTAGTCTTCTGCGAAGGCACCAATTAGAAAGTCAAATATTTTCTGAGCATTCTGGTTTTTGAATTCGAATTTCAGCCTGTGAGTTACAAACAGCGGTACCATTTCTGGTAGAGTCGTCTTGAACTTTCCTTTCTCGTCAACATAAACAATCTGCGGCTGGAAGCAGAAGTCGCCAACATCGGTTGCCTCCAGTTTCAGTTTTATTGATTCCACTTTAAGAGGCTCAAGGTGCATTCCTTTCATATCGAGTGAATCGTTGGTCCACGAGAATTGGGGAGGCGCTACGATCAACTTAATTTTAGGAGACAACAGCTTGTCGATTCTAACCATCATGGCCGAGTTCTTTGCTACATTTATAAAATCCATTCGAATCTCAAACTCTTCGCCTAGTTCAACCTCTCTAGGGCCAATTAGTCGCGATTGAATATAGGCATCTTCAAAATCGGCGAGGCCTAAGGCCTTTTCGTATCCTGTGTTTTGGATGTTGAAAGGGCTTGTTCTGGCTGCGATCTGGGAGGAGTTTAATGCCTCGCTGAGGGAAATGCACAGTTTCTTTTCTTCGGTTGCTTCTTTGAGGATTCTTTGGACCTGTGTTCTCTTTTCGGGGTACCCCGCTTTGGAGAAAAAGTCGGCTGCGGTTTGCAGAAGTTTTTCAGCCACTATGTAATGTTTTTCTTTGTTGTTTAGGTCAGTTTCCTTTTTTGCTTCGTTTTCTTTTAGAAATGCATTCAGGAATAGTTCTGTGGCTTTGGCATACTGCGCTGATATTTCGGAGCCGGCTTTGGCGTAGTAGTTGCTGGCGGTTAGAAGTTCCTTCTGGGCAGTTTCGTATGGTGGGTTCTCCAGTGTATCGAAAAACTGGCAACTTGCCTCAAGTGCTTTGCAGAGGTGACTGTGCCCAAGAATTAGCATTTTTGTTCGTTCACTCGGGGTCAACGCTTTAGCCTGCTCAAAAAGTTGTGATGCTTCTCTGAAAAATGCTGGTTTAGTTTCGTGCTCTGCTTGGGTCATTTTTTGCGAAGCTCTGGCAAGAACAATTATGAAGTTTATTTCCGTTTTTGCTTGGCTGGATTGCTGCTCTTTCAATATTGTGTTAAAGATTTCAGCAGCGGCGCCATATTTTTCTGAGCTTGAAAGATGGTCGCCCTTCCTGTCAAGGAGTTTTGCTTCTTCGATCAGGATTCGTCCCTTGCAGAATTGTTTTCTGAGATCAGACGCTTTCATGATTTTGGTTGCCATTTGTTTTTCTTCTATTTTTTCCGCCTTTTCGCTTTCAATTTCGGCTATTCTTTCTGTTTCTTCAAAGAGCTTGATCGTTTCTCTGAGAGTCTTGATTGCCCTTTCGTTTTGCTCTTTTGCACTTTGGTGTTCAGCCAGCTCAAGGTTCGCCCATGCACAAGAGTTTAGTGACAGATACTTACCGCTTCGTATGTTCTTCAACAGATCGGACGCTTTATGGTAGTGTTCCGCTGACTCCATGTAGTTACCGTTTTCATGTGCCTGCTTCGCTGTCTCTGTTTCTTCCCAGGCATTCATGCGAGTCGCAATGTTGAGGTAGAAACCTCGGAATTCGGGAATTGACTTTGCTGCTGTTTCAAATTGCTTCTTAGCCTCTTTGAAGCTTTCAGATGATTTCCAGTACTCGCCCAAGATGTCAAGGTTTGAGGCAATTTTCCAGTTAGTCTCAGCAAGGCGACTTGGCAGTTCTGCTTTTGTGAAGTTTTGTACCATGTCTTTGTATATTTCATCAACCTTAAGCAGGATATCTTTGTCTTCAGTTAGCGAGTATTGTTCTTCCAGCGAATTAACAAGCCACTGTTCGTAGACTGCCGTCCAGGCCATAAAGAATGATTCGCCTCGAACCTCGCACCATCGTTTGCAGAGCGCAATTCCGGTTTCGAAGTGCGCAATTGCAGCTCTGAGAAGCACCAGTTTCGCATCCTTATCCAATTCAAAACCGGCCAACCCTGCTTCGATCTGTGCTTGATAAATAAGACCCATGCCCACTATCCATACGTTGTTTGCGAAGGCCTTTTCAATGATAGCGTTTGACATCTTCCTAGAAGATAACGCTCTCTGCAGAAGTCTCACTTTAGTTTCTTTTGTTATCTCGAGGGTTGAACTCTGATATAGAGCCTTGCTCAAAGCGTGACTTGTAACATAAGCCATCTCTGGGGACCCTGATAAAAGGGCGTATTCTTGACTTTTTTCGCAGTTCTTAATTGAGTTCTTAAGAATGATAAGCTTATCCTGGCCGTTTATTGGGAAGTCTCTCGCAATTGAAGAATAACTTTCTGCTGAGAAGTAATATGCTACTGAGATATCGAAATATTGACTCGCTATTTTGAGTGGTCTTATCGCTTTTTGCGAGAAATCGATTGCTCTTTGAAGTCTTTCTTTCCTTTTGTTAAGGTCTGCTTCTTCCTGAACCCCCTTGTAGCAGAAGTTTGCCAGGGAATTGTATGCCATGCCAGTGAGGACTTTGTCACGAACGATTAACGCTTGTTCCAACATTCGCCTCGAGTGTTCTTCAGCGATAATTTCTCCAGCTCTTTCTACCAAGAAGTCGGAAGCTGTAGCCATTGCGTGGTGTGCTATCGCTTTGGAGTAGGGATTGCTAATTTGTTTGGAAAGGTGTTGAGCTTTCTTTGAGTAGTTTAAGACTTGTCTGGATAGCTCGTCTCTCTCTGTGTATTGAGCAACAGCGTCTTGAAAGTTGGCAGTTAATAAGATGGCATACGAAAGAGCGAAAATCAAGCAATCTTTCTGTTTGTTGCCTGAAAAAATCGAAATTGCTTCCGTAGCATTGTCGATTCCTTCCCGGAGGACCTTACTTCTATCGTCTACGGTCGGCGAAATGCGATCGAGATCAAAAAGTATGAGTGATGATAGGTTACATGCTTTACCATAATCTGCTTGGTCCTTTTTTCTTTGGTATGCTTCTTTTGACTCCTTAAGCAGGCTAACGCACTTTTCGAGCATTTCTCGCCTGCGAGTTACGTTGGGTTCGTTCCAGGTCTTTACATATTGTGCTGCAGCTAAACAGAAGTTGGTTTTTCTGGGGCTGCATTTCGTGTCTTCTTTCCTGTACAATTCTGCTGCAGTTTCATAAGCTTCCACGGTCTTCTGGCTGAGTTTCTGAAATTGAACTAAAGCCTCAGCCTGCCTGGCGGCGAGTGCATAGTATAGTCCAATTTTTTCCCAATGAGCAGCAACTGAACGCCTGTCGTCTGAGGATGGGAGCGTCTTCTCGGCAAATTTTGCGGCGTCCAACCATCTGTATTGTTCTATGGCTCTCTTATCCGTCATAATACCAACTGCCAGCCAACAGACGCCTCCCAGACCCAGATGACCAAGTCAAATACGGGTATATCTTTAGGTGACTTTATAGATTTTTCATCCAAATCCCGCAGTTGCTATCAAACTTGCTGAATGACGGATGCTGGCTGCTTGCTTTATTTGATTTTTCGTTTGTACAAGACGAAGGCTACTACCGCAATTGCCAATGCCGCGAAGACTACGACTGCGACCACCACAAATGTGTAATCGTTGCGAGCTGGTTCGGTTGAGGTCGGAGTGGCGCTTGGAGAAGGTGAAGGACTTGATGTTGGGGTTGGGTTTGCGGTCGGGGTTGTCGTCGGTGAAGGGCTGAGACTTGGTGTCGGTATTGAGGATTCGGTTGGAACTAATGTTGGGCTTGGTGTTGGTGTGGGAGTTGGAGTTGAAGTTGGTGTTGGAGTTTGTGTCGGTGCTGGGGTCGGAGATGGAGATGGGCTTGGGCTGGATGCTGGTGTTGTGTAGAATATTGTTTGCATTCGGTATATTCCCCAGCCGTTTGGGAATGTGTAGGTTCGAACAACGTTTCCGTTTGGGTCTACTTCGACCACGATTGCCCCGGTGTCGTTGGTGGTCCATGGCTGGTTATTTGGGTAGTGGTGTGAGGGGCTTCCGAAGGCTGCTATGCGGTCTCCGTTTGGTAGTCTGTCTGCGCTTCCCCAGAACGGGGTAAAGTATTGTCTGGGCGCTGCCCATGTCCAGCTTATCCAAGCTGTCATGTTTTGTTCGTTTATGGTGATTTCTGTTATCCGGCTTGTGCCGTCGTTGACGTTGGTTTCGTTGTTATAGTCGTTGTCGAACATGATGAAAGTGTTTGGCGCGACCTGTTTTGTGTTGTGGCTGTGGTACCAGAGGCTTTTGACTGCTGTGCCGTTTGATCCCAGTAGGGTGAAGTTTCCGTGTTCTCCGCATGCCCAGATTAGGCTTCCGTCGGTTTGGTTTATTTTGTAGAATGTGTTGGTGTGTCTCAAGTTCAAGTAAATTATGCTGTTGTTATAATCCCAGTCAAGGGCGTTTGCGTGTGTCAAGTCGACTGCTGCGGTTCCGTTAATTGTTGTCGTGATGTTGAAGGGGTCTCCAGTGCTTATTGGCACGTATTCGTATGTGTCCCAACTCCATAGTATTGTGCCATTTGGACTTAGTTGGACAATTTTGTCGTAGAGTATTGTGGTGTTGTTTACCACTCGGAGATAGTTTTGTAGAGTAAGGAAAGTATTGTTGTAAGGATCATACTCAATGTCGTGGTGGCCTACCACGTTGGGAAAGTCTACAGTTGTGTTGTCAACTATGTTCCAAAAGTGCGTTGGCAAAATCGGAGCGCCTGGCGCCCCACCAAGGAATGGTTCGCCTTGAAACATGAGAATGTTGGGCGCGATGTTCTTAACGAGTTCGTATGTTGGGGGGTCGCTGCTTTGGCGAAGGTACTCTATTGTTCCATTTGTGGTCATTACGACCAGGTAGGTTTGTGTGGGGGCGACTGTTGTGTTGGTTTGAAAGAGCCCGAATGCAAGTTCCCCCTCCCATGGGACTCCGTAAGTGTTAATTTGAGCTGGTAAGACGAAGTTTGGTGTGTTGATTGGAAGTTGGAAGGGGGAGTTGCCTGAAAACAAAAATGTTATTACGAGTATTCCTGCTACAATTGCTATTATGAGTGTTGTGAGAATTTTTCTTTCCATTTTTTTCAGGCCTTTTTTTTAAATGAACTTAAGACGGGGAGGTTCTTTTCTGATGATTTGGTTTCTTGTTTGTTTGTTTCTTTTTTTCGTTTTTGCAGCTATGGCGGCTGCTATTGAGCATGCCATTATTGTGGCGAGAATTATGACTTCTTGGTTTGTGAGTTGGATTTCTGGTACTGTGGGTTCTGGTGTTGCAGGAGATTGCGTGGGTGATGGCGATTGCGTTGGTGTTGGGGTTGGTGCTGTTGGCGTGGTTGTTGCTGAGGGCGATTGCGTGGGTGGCAGTGTAGGCGAGGTTGTGGGTGGGGCTGTTGGTGATGGTGTGGGTGTTGGAGTCGGCAGCGCAGTAATTGTGAAATTGATTACTCCCGCTATGGGGCTTTCGGCGGCTCCATGCTCATCGAACAGGAAGATTGTTACGTTGTGTGTTGAACCTAATATCATGTTTGATGTGTCGATTGTGTAGGTGCCTTCGCAATTCACTTTGCCGGTGTTGTTGCCTGTCCATGTCCATGGTCCTACAGATTTTATCTGGTTGTCAACGAGCAGATATGCTTGGATGAGATTGTTGTCGGAGGCGTTGAACGAGAAGACGTAGTTGGTTGTGATTAGTTGGTCTCGTGTTAGAGTCATGTTGGGAGGTGGCATTTTGACGTAATCATCGTATACCGTTTGGCGGTGCGCTGCCATTCCCGGCGGAAGGTTTTCTTGCAAGGGGTACCCATCCAACGGAGGATCAAAGGTTTGACCCCACAATCCAAGTCCATAGTATACGGTTGGGACGACATCTATTTGATCGCCGTTTCGAATGACTCGTTTGTCGTTAGTTGAGAGAAAAACGTTAGGTGCAAAGTTGTGTGATAGCCCTCTGGGTACGTCAACTCCGTGGTCTGCTGTGACATATATGAGTGTGTTTTGGGTCATGTTGAGTGCGTTTAGTTTTTGCATTATTTGGCCTAGCCAGTAGTCGCATTCGACTATGGCGTTTAGGTAGAGTGTTGAGTTCTCGCCGCCGGCGGGGTTGTGACCCGCGTTGTCTGGGTCTGCGAATTGGAAGAAGCCGAAGAAGTGGTTGTATGTGTTGTTTTCTATGAATTGTAGGTCTAGGGACCCGACGACGCTTGCGTTTCTTTCTCCGTTGCTGACGTAATCGAGTTGCCCGGGTAGGTTTGCGTAGGGAGCTGCGTGTGTGAAGTCACCTTTTTGGCATGATCCGGTGTTGTTTATGAGTTCTATGTGGTTTAGTTTGCCGACGATGAATCCTGTGGAGATGCGGTCTGATCCGTAGTAGTTTTCGAGTCTCTCGAGGATGGTGTAGTTTCTTGGAATTTGGTTGAACCAGTAGGTGTTGCTGAAGATTCCGGTTTTCCACCAGCGGTATCCTGTTAGGATTTGTGTCCATCCGGCTTTTGTGTCGGTGTGGTGATCTGAGATGGTTACGTTTACTATGGTTCCGGTTGCGCTTAGTGCTGATAGGTTGGGAAGTTGTCCTCGATTTAGAAGCCAGAAGAGGTCTTCTCTTAGTGCTGCGTCCCAGCCGATTACGATGACGTTTTTCTCGGTTTTTTCTTGTTGGGCGTTGATGTAGTAGAAGCCGCCTTCGAGTGTGCTGTATACGATTGTGCCTGAAATTTGAATGAGGGCTCCGCTTGTCGGTAGGGGTAGGCCGACGTTTCTTGTGACTATGCGGATTGCGCTTTGGTCTTTTCCTTGGAGCCAGAAATCCTCAAACTGCGACGAACTCGGGTTATATTTCGCTATTCCAATGGTGGCTACCTGCTGTCCCAAATAACTGTCAGCGTGTGACGACAGCAGTTGCAGGTCAACAAAAGTGTATTCGGAAGCGGCGCTCGTGAAATATAGGTTTGCCCCTTGCCAAAAGGTAACTCCGAGCAGGGAAATAAGAAGTAAAATCGCAATTGTCGATTTGTTCATTGACAACTGTCTTCAAAAAATGAATGAAGATCGACATACTTTAAACTTTCCAAAATATTTCGCAGACTGATGGGAGGTTTAGTTTTGAGGAATTCAAAAGCTGGTTGAGTCGTTTCTTGGTTGTAGAGCTGCGCGCAGTTTAAACAAACAAACGGCAAATGGGAATAAGCGCGCGCTTGAACAAACGCAACATGCAAGTTCAAATAATACTTAAATAGATTTTAACAGGCAATTTATGATAACTGGCGCTAACTATGGACTTTGAATTAATTCTGGTGACATTGGCTTCAGCATTAATCTTCTTAGACATAACCTTGCCATTAATATCCAAGTCGCTTTTCAAGCGGCTGAGCAAATACACAGTTGCTCTAGGTTCACTTGCATTTGTCCTTATACTTTGGTCTTACATTCAACTACTCTTCGCCTTCGTCAGCAACGATTTTTCTTTCTCGAGCGTCTACTCTTTTAGTTCCTCAAGCCTACCGTTACTATCGAAGGTTTATGCCAGCTGGGCCGGGGCAGGAGGCTCAATGCTTTTACTATCCATCATCCTAAGCCTTCTGTACTTTGGTTCAAAATTAGCAACCTACAAAAAGCCTGAAAGGTTCCAAATCGTTTCCAGCCAGATATTAGGCTTTGTTGTTCTGATATTCCTAACCGTTACACTGCTAAGAAACCCATTTGAACGTTTACCTACCGCTATGGTTGAAGGATTAGGGCTCAATCCCCAACTTCAAAGCTTCTGGATGGCAATCCACCCTCCAATAGTCTTTTCAGCTTACGCATTTGTTGTCTTAGCGTTTGCCTTAACACTTGCCAGCTTACGCACTAACCAAGAATTAGAAAAGAACATTCTTTTCAAGATCTCCACCTATGCATCATGGATTCTTCTAACCATCGGAATAGCGTTAGGAGGCGTCTGGGCGTATGCTGTTTTAGGCTGGGGAGGATACTGGGCATGGGATCCAGTGGAAACCGCGTCACTTCTTCCCTGGTTGATACTCACAGCTTACTTCTTAACCCGAACCCTATCAAAGCACAAAACCAGTCTAACACGAGAGTCAATGATTATGTTGACTTTCGCCAGCCTCGTTTTTCTCAGCGCCTTAACTCGTGGTGGCTTAACGCAATCCGTCCACTCGTACGCCACCTCTGCCATCGGTCCAATTATGCTCTCCTTCGCTGTAGCCATGATGGGTTTGTTTTTCTTCTTTGCACGAGGCAAAAAGAAGCCTTTCTTAAAACTTGAAGTTGAACGCTCCTCGCTGATTTCCCGGTCATCTTATGTGAGCTTTTGGGCGTTAATCATCATCTCTATAGTTTGCCTTGCTGGGTTGGCTTTCAAGGATTTCCCCTACAGTTACTTCACCTACCCCTTCGTGTTGCTGTTTATAATTTCGCTTGTAGGATTCAGTTTAGATGACAAAACCCACTACGCCCGCCAATTCTTGATTGTTGTTATTTCTTTAGTCGCAGGTGGCGTTCTTTCGGCGGCGGGGTTGTTCTCGGTAAATATTCTGCTCACCCTGACTGCGCCCTTGTTCGTGGTAGTGTTTGCTTTAATGCTTTACCGCCTTGTTAAGTCAGCAAGAAGGAAAACGTTGCTTTGGCAGCGTCTGTTCGGTTTAGCTGTGGTGGTGATGTTACTGGGTGTGTTTGTCAGTGCGGGCGCAAAAACCTCAACGACTATAACCGACGTAAAATCCAACGTCCCCACAGATAGCTATAGACGCAACAATGGAGGTAACTAACCTCAAAATCATCAACGCAACCTCCGAAGTTTATAACACCCAAGCCCAAAACGTTATCCCCCAATACTCCGCAGTGACCGCAGACGTAACAATCCGCCAATCTAGACGCAACATACAACGGCGAAGTATCCGCCAGTTTCTACCCAAACTACGGCTTAGCCCTGACCCCTCTAATAGTCAACACTCCGTCAGGAGACATCTACGTACACATGGAAATAAACGAAGAACTCTACAACATCTTATCAGCTCAACTTACTGGAAACAGCACCACCCCAGCAACCGTAACATTAACTGTCCAACGTATCCCCATGGTTTACCTCGTCTGGGTAGGCGTAACACTGATGGTTTTGTCAATGATCTTAGAATGCGCTGTTGACTTGCGCAAAACAATGCGTCAACAAAGGTCATTAGCCAAAGCTGATGTGCAAAATATAATATAAGCCGCCTAAGGCTCAGAGAGAGCAGCCAAAGTGCCAGAATTTTCCACATAAGCTTCTTTCTGGGAGCGCAGAACGTCTGTGCTGCTTGACTCGTTTATTGCCCAAACCCAAACAAACCATGCACCTAACACAATGGCAACTGCACCGATTAATCCATGTATAACGCCCGACAATGCTACAAAATTAAACGTCGCTATAGTTTCTGAAACTGCGGAAACAAATGATGGCCCCATATGCGCAATTACCAGCAACACAGTGATTAACATGACCACCATCATAGAGTTTCCATGCCAAACCCATTTGCGCTTCTTCTCCAGGTACAGGCTTAATCCGATTAAGCCTAGCGCAACAAATAATACGACCAAGTTGGCTTGTGCCATCCACTCATGAACTACGTCAAAGGTAACCATTCACTATTCAATTGTTTAATCTGTACCCGTTGACTTAAAAATTTTCACAATATCCCTTCAAACTCGATTCAATTCAAAAAAATTAATTAACACCTAACTTCTGACTATAAAATAGCGGTTAAGGGTTGTTTATGGCATCACAGCAGGAAAACAGAAAAGCGGATGCTAAGGGCGATAATTCTTTTGATTTAAAACCCGGCGATTCAGTGGCAAAGTACTGGTGGTACTCAGCTATTTTGTGGTTCCCAATTTTCACTATCTTCGGCATGATTATGGCTATAAAATTTTTCTACCCCACTTTTATGATTGACTCAGCCTGGGACACTTTCGGCAGAATACGACCAGCCCATGTCAACGGTTTGCTCTTCGGGTTCTTATCTTCAGGTTTAATTGGTGCAATGTATTATGTAACGCCTAGGCTTAGCCATAGGACTCTGTTTAAACCCCTGATTGGCAAGGTGTCGGCGGTTTTGTGGAACGTTGCAGTTTTGGCAGGCGTTCTCCTAATTTTAAGCGGCGCAACGCAAGCAAGAGAATATGCTGAGATGCCTTGGGCAATCGACGTTTTAGTCGTGGCGACCCTCATATTGATAGGAGTTACAGTTCTGGGCACAATCATTAAACGCAAAGAACGTAGACTCTATGTAAGCCTTTGGTTCTTCGCAGGTATTTTCCTCTGGTTCCCCATCGTTTACTTCATCGGAAACGTAATGTGGAATCCACCATCAGGCGCACTTTTCGGATTAACTGACGCGATAGTTAACTGGTTTTATGGGCACAACGTTTTAGGTCTCTGGTTCACACCATTTGGCTTAGCCCTGTGGTACTATTTTATTCCGAAACTATCAAAACGCGCACTCTACAGTGTGACCCTCTCATTAATCAGCTTCTTCGCTTTAGCCTTCTTCTATACAGGCGTCGGCGGCCACCACCTTCTCCAATCCTCAATCCCTGAATGGCTAAAAACAATTGCAGTCGCCACCAGCGGGTTGATGATGCTTTCAGTTTTAACCTTCGCCACGAACATCGGTATGACTCTCCGGGGTTCATGGAAAGAAATTATGAGCAACGTGCCACTCAGATTCATTGTTTTTGGCTTCATCTGCTACATATTCGTCTCGATACAAGGAACCTTCCAAGCGTTAAGAGACATGAACATCTACCTGCACTATTCACAATGGACCGTAATGCACTCTCACTTGGCACTCTATGCCTCTTTTGGCATAACAATTATGGGTATAATGTTTTGGGCCATCCCAAGAGTAACCCAAAAAAGGCTTTACAGCAAAAAACTCATGGATGTAACTTGGTGGGTTACATTACTCGGGTTTGTAATTTTCATGTTGGGAATGATGCTGGCAGGATTAGTCGCAAACGCCAACTGGTTCACTCACCAAACAATTGCCCAAACGCTGCCAACGCTGGAACCCTACTTTATGGTTCGTGCAATCGGTGGAGGCATAGTGGTTGTTTCTGCCTTTCTGTTCGCTATAAACATCATAATGACCATAATCGCCAAACAACACGATTCATCAATGGTTGAGAACAAAATAGAGGTGCAGCAATCATGACCAACGTAGAAAAGAAGCTTGAAGAGGAACTGGAAAAAATAGAGGACTCAGCCAAGCATCAAATTAAGAATGTGCGTAAGAAAATCACTCTGAGGAATCTTTTTCCAGTCGCAGCCGGTGGTTTAGCTGTCTTTCTGTTAATGGTCAGCATGGTTGTGGTTGCTCCCTACATGTTCCTTCTCGACGTTCCCCCATCTGACACAGCTCACACCTACACTCCACAAGAACAACAAGGTCGAACACTCTTCATGAGTTTAGGTTGCTTCTACTGCCACTCGCAACAGGTCCGAGTCGCCGACTGGGGTTTAGGTAACGTTTCCCAAGAAGGCGACTACGTGTACGATAGCCCACACGCGTTAGGCACCGAGCGTACGGGTCCAGATTTAGCTCAGATAGGTGGTATGAGACCCACAGTTTGGCATCATCTTCACGACCGCGACCCCCGAAGTGTAAGTCCCGGCTCAATCATGCCCAACTTTGGGTTTTTAACCGATCAAGAAATCGACTCGTTAACCGCTTACATCCAGAATTTGGGTCAAGAAAACCTCCAAGTTGGTCCCTCAATCACCAACGGTTCAGCATACCATCCTGTGGTTCCCGAAAATTATCTTAACGCCACAAATCAATTCGGATCCATTTACTTTGATGTTTTGGCACAGTATGACGTTGAAAACGACGTTTTTAATGGCACCGCTTCCCTCGCAGACGAATGGGCAGCAATCTACAACACTGCTAAAGCAGATTATACTGCGCGTTGCCTCCCTTGCCATGGTTGTTCGGGAAATGCACAAGGTCCCTATGCTCGTCACGTCGTCACTCAACCAGCAAACCTTCACGAACGAATAGCTACCTTCCCTGGTGACAATTACCATATCTGGCGCGTGACTGAAGGTGTACCTGGTACAGCGATGCCCGCATGGGGTCTAACTCTTAATGACACGCAAATTCAGATGATTGCCATTTACGAGATGAGCTTTGTTTTTGGTTCCGCAAGAACCATCGACGGCGCAATCTCGGACGCAGAAGGAGATGCTTTTGCGCAATCAACCCTGAATTCGCCTCCGATTGCAGGCTCACAGCAGGAGTTCCAGACAGGTAAAGACATCTTTAATCTTTATTGCGCTCAGTGCCACGGTGTAGGTGGACAGGGCGATGGAACTGCATCAGGCAAGGTCTCTGGCGGGTATATTGTTCCAGTTCCAGCGAACTTTACCGAGTCAGGAAGCGACTTCGAAATGTATGGCAGATACGTCTGGAAAGTCAAAGAAGGCGTAGAAACAACAAATATGCCCCCTTGGAAAAATGCCCTAACTGACAGTGAGATCTACCAGGTAGTATTCTACATCCAAAGCTTCTCCACCCCACAAGACTACAACGCCAAATGGGGACCACAATATAGTGATCCGTATGCACGGAACCTAAAAATCAGCCAAAGCAGCATAGGTGCCAATCCCGTCGCGGCTTTAATTATATTGGCTGCTGTCGTGTTATGGGAGAAAAGATTTAGCCAGGAAAAAACCAGTTTACAAAAACGCTATCTGACAAAATTAGCAGTCTATTTCGGTCGGAGGAGGTTTAATCTTTGAATTTTGACATGCTAATCTACACGATTGGCGCGTTAATGATTACGTTGATCACAGCAGGTTTCGTTGTTTGGGCTTTTGAAACTAAACAGTTCGAATCAAACGATTTTCTCCGATACTACCCTCTTGAGGAGGATGAAAACCAGCAATGAGCTATTTTTCAACAGCAAAAATCGTCGAGTCAGCTCCCTTTGACGTATACTTAGCCTTGTTTCTTATTGCAGCGGTAATAATTGTAATCGTGTTGATTGTTAGAAGTTCTGATGAATACTCTGTTGAAGAAACAGAGAAAAACTCTGAAGAATTCGCTGGTGAAATACGCGACTCAAAAGGACCCGTTACCAAATGGCTATGGGTAGTCTACATTGCTTTGATTTTTTGGGCTTTGGCGTATTTGGTTCAGCACTGGAGCGAATTCGCTGTCTTCCCATAATTTTTTCCTTTTTAGGAGTTTTAGGTTTAGCCTTTATTTGATTCATCATAGACCTGCCCAAATTACCCAGATAAGGAAGGGATGATTAAATAAATGAAGCAGAAAGCGTCGCTCTATTCTCATATTCTTATGAGCTCACTTCAATAATGAATTTTCTGAAACAACTTCAAGAGGCTAGACGAATCTAAGAGTCGTCGCCAAAAATAAGCAATATATTAAGAGGAAGACAGCACCTTCTTGCCCAAGTGGAGCTTCGCTCTTCTTTTCTATAACTATTTTCTACGCAGACCGTATAAGCAAATAGCATCAGAACAGACAATTAGATCCTCTTTCGAAGGGAGAGAAGAGGAGGTGACAATAGAATGAATAGAAGAATGGTTTTGGTCTTTATGGTTGCGATTCTAGTGGTCTCAGCAACCTTCTCTGTCGCCAACGCGCAGGTCACCAGGGAAAAACATAGCGTGCCATTCAAAGCAAACCTTGCAGCAACAGCAACTCCCGCAGGACCTCCAGTGGGTTCGATATTGGAAATATTCGTTTCAGGGAGTGGACAAACAAGCCATATGGGTAATGCAATCGTCTGGGAGCACATGTTTGTCAACTTGGCAACAGGTGAATTTTATGACGGAGAGTATGTTTTGACCGCAGCAAATGGCGACGAAGTCGAAGGTAGCTTTCATGGTTACATGGTTCCTACATCGGTTCCAGGTGATATGGAAATAGTAGGTTTCTTCACGATTGACGACGGGACTGGAAGATTTGAAGGCGCACAAGGAGAAGGAACCGCTTCGGGAATGCAATACGCTGACTATACTGTCGATCTTAGACTCGACGGAACAATAACATCTGTGGGGTTTAAGAAGTAGAAACAGTTTCTTCCCTCTTTCCATTTCTTGTTGCTGCCGTGTTTTGACCGTTAATGGTTGGTACATTTGTTGACTTTCTTCACGTTTTATGGGGAATAATTATCTGGGTATTTTATCGTTAAATTCTTAGTTATGACAGAAAGAGGGCTGAAGAGCTCATGGGCAAATTGGAAAATCTTCTCTGAGAAGAAAAAAGAGGGTTTTGCGGATGACATCTCCACTGGACTGGGGGTTTTGTAGAGGAGGCCCTAAACCTTTGGATGCAAGAAAAAGTGGCGGAAACTCACCGCAAGACGAAATAGAAACTCTAGGAATTCCTCCCGACCAGAGTCTTGACATCGACTATCAGAAACTCAGAGAGACACTTCACAACTCAACCCAAATCACCCTTAACCATTTAGGCAAGCTAATGCAGGGCTCAAGCAAGAAAAGCAACAAAAGACTCTATTTAGAATTGTTTCGTGCATTAGTGATTGACAGTGCGCAGGTGTCCGAGAGTCTTTTCTTCCATATGCTCTTTCCTACTCTGCCTTGAACCAAATCAATCTGGTCTTAAAGCAAGACAATTTCTCTTAGCATGCGCTTTGACTATAGTCACATTGTCAGCCGAAAACTTATATTCCTAAATTGAGTATCGAATTCGAGCCGTGATTGCCATGTCGGATAAAAAAGCGGACTTAGCGGGTCCAGGTATTGGCAGCTACAAGGAATTAGAGAAGATTTTGCCAAATGACTATCACTCTAGTTCTGAATCCGAAGGATACTCAGAAGGCGATATTTGCAGTAAAAAGCTACATTGAGGAAAACTTGTGCAAAGAGCTTAACCTGATGATGGTCCAGGTTCCCCTCATCGTGGACGCCGAAAGTGGAGTGAACGATCTATTGGACCGTGATGGTTCTCGCACGCCAGTCCAATTCCACATTTCAAACGATTATGACAAGCATCCGGTTGACGCTCAGGTTGTGCAAGCTGCAACAAAATGGAAACGAATGGCCCTTAAAGAGTTTGGCATGAAGCCGGGCGAGGGACTATGCACTGATATGCGCGCAGTGCGAAAGGATTATTTCCTCGACCACGATCACAGCGCCTACGTTGACCAGTGGGACTGGGAAAAAGCAATAACCGAGAAAGAGCGCAGTCTCAAGTATCTCACAGAGATTGTGGAAAAAATCTGGAAAGTTATTAAAAGTGCCGAGGAGCACGTTCAGAAACTATTCCCTCAGTTGAGGACCGACAAGTATGCAGACCTCCCCGACAAACTTGTGTTCTTACACGCCGAAGACATCCTTGACAAGTTTCCAAGTCTGCCTCGAAAGCAGCGAGAGATAAAGATTCTGCAAGAGTATCCAGGAGTTTTTATCTATGGAATTGGTTGGCCCCTCAAGGACGGATTTCCTCATGAGATGAGGGCAGCAGATTATGATGACTGGGTCACGGAAACAGTATCCAGGGATGGCAGACCAATGCATGGTCTCAATGGCGACATTCTTGTCTGGAACCCAGTAACAAAGCGGCGTCATGAGCTGTCTTCCATGGGCGTAAGAGTCAACGCTGAAGCACTCAAGAAACAGTTGGAAATGTCAGGTCAGCTTGATTTTCTCAAATATCCGTACCACCAGGCAATTATGAAAAACGAAATTCCTCTCAGCATAGGAGGCGGCATCGGACAATCCCGCACTCAGATGGCAATACTCAAGAAGGCACATTTGGGCGAGGTTAGTGTAACGGTGTGGCCAAAAATACTCAAAAACGTAAGTCGAGAGCGAAACATCTTCGTTCTCGAGTAAACATGGCTTGCAAGATGGTGGTGTCTGCAAGAAGTGAATTTGCAGTTTAGATGTCTGTAAATTGCCGCAACCGATTTTTTTGTTATGAAGGTGGAGAAGGTGGTTGAGCGACTAGCTTTCTGGGTTTTCTTTTGGTTTTCTTCTGGCGCGCCATGCTGAGGCCTATGATTATCATTGATCCGCCTAGGAAGAAAAGCCCGATTAGTGCCAGCAAAAAAGCAAAGCCGCTGTATAACGCGCCCCAGAGGAAGCCAGGAGACAGAGTAACGCCTGCAATTAATGCTAAACCGCCAAGCACAAGCATTACTCCAAACAACATGTACTTTGCAGCTGCAGTTACGATGCTTGACTACTCCTATCCACTCAAAAAAACACGGGAAGGCGCTTTATGTTTTTCCCTAATTAGAGTATAGCGTACGAAAACTTGATATTACTTAATGAGAACAAACGAAGTTAATCAGATCTGCTTCTAACTTATAGCTAGACATGCGTTTTCAGCAAGCTTTAGCATCTTTCAAACAAAAAAGGGGAGATGCGGGTGACATCTCCACTGCCGTGGGGGTTAGAATCCATTCTTTGCGCCACTATGTTAACACGCTTCGCATTAGATGTACGCAATTTTCTTGACGCAAAAAGCATAACTGAGATGTTTGCTTAAGAGGGGTATATGTTAGAGAGGGTGTGCACAGGTGAACTTGCGTTTACGTCTTGAACAGCCAGCCGATTATCGAGTTGTTGAGGAATTGACTCGGGAAGCTTTTTGGGGATTCAACCAACCGAGTTGTGATGAGCATCTTGTTGCGCATAAGCTGCGGCAGGTGCCTGCTTTTGTGCCGGAATTGGATTATGTTGGGGAGGCAGATGGCGAAATTGTCGGCAATGTGATGTTTTCAAAAGCGAAAATTGTAGATGGCGCGGATAGGGAACATGGGGTGCTGACCTTCGGTCCGTTGAGCGTTCTTCCGAAATGTTGGAATCAAGGCGTAGGTTCGGCGTTGATGAGGCATACGATAGAAAAGGCTAGATTGCTTGGTCACCGTGCAATCGTGTTTTACGGTTATCCCGATTATTATCCGCGTTTTGGATTCGAACGTTCGGAGGTCTATAATATCACAACACCGGATGGTCGAAGTTTCGATGCTCTCATGGTTATGCCGCTGTATCGCGGGGCCCTGGAAGGTATATCTGGCCGATTTTACGAAGACCCTGTTTTTCATGTGGATGCAGCCGAGGTTGCCGAGTTCGACAAGAGTTTTCCGCATAAAGAAGTCTGCGCTCTAACACCTGTCGACGTATTGACAGTTAGGCTTGAACTGGCAGCACAGAAGGCTCTTCAAGAACGCAACGTCACCGTGCTGGCATGGCTGAACCGTTACAGTGGGCGCGAAATCGCCTCATGGCCGGGCATCGATGAAAAGGCGATGGCGATCATCAACCAGACGCTGAAGGAATATGGATATGCCCGGAAAGTCTTTCCAAATAAACAAGGACAGTAAGTCATTGTGTTCGGTCACATCGCCGGAACTAACGCTGCCAAGGAAGGAGAAAAGTCAACTTGATCTTTAGAAGCACGTAGAGTATCGCCCTTCGCTCCTATCCTACGGGCCCTTACGGAGCAGTTGGTCTTTCGTGTCAAGCACCTAAGCTCCAGTGAAACGAGTAGCTAACGCTTTCTTTCATTTTGTTTGTGCCAATTGAGGTTTTCTTTCAAAGAAAGGCCCGATCTTCAGGAGTCATCTTCGTGGCTTTTTCCATTATCGGCTCTGAAGCCACCTTTAACTCTTGCGCGCTCTGTTTTCTTTCTTTCCGGCCAATTAGTCCGAGATACTTAATATTACGATATACGAAACAGCGCTAATATCTTCTCGTTCCATCTTGACATCTAAGATAGTCATGATGCTTCAGATATTTCAAAAACTGTGGATACACGGGGAACCACTATTAAGAAGGAATGCCTATCCTTTCCAACTTACGAAACAAATAAAAAATCGGGTTTTTTGGAGAATTCAGAACGAAGAGCTTTTCCTATTCCAAGGTACAGTAAAAAACAGCAACGATTTGGCAACCACATTATTTATAGGTCCCGAAGAGTTGGCTTTTCAACTGACCCATTTAGTCTATTCTGAGCTGAAAAAAATCGTGCCACTTGGAAATGCAAAATCTTGTCAAGTTGACCCTTTGCGTTTGCCTGACGTTGATATTATCGGCGTCCATGCAAGAACGTCTCTACTAGAAAACTTCCTTGAACAAGGTTACTTGTCTTTGCCCTATGTAAATTTTAGCCTTGATCTGACTTCGTCAATGGCTGTAATACTGAAAAGGTCTAGCAAGAGAAGGAGACGAGATATAAGAAGAATTGAGAGCTATGGATATACCTATTCAATTTCTGAAGAAAACGAGACCGATTTTGATTTTTTCTATAGAAAGATGTATTTACCTTACACCACGAAGCGTTTCGGAAAAGCTGCTCGCCTTGCAGATTATTCAATAGCGCGCTCTCAATGTGAAAAAAATGGCGGGGTGATTTTCGTTAAGAAGGGTGACAATCCTGTCGCCGGAATACTTTTTCAGAGACGTGGAGAAACGATTCACGCTCTTCACTCTGGCGTATATGAGGGAGACGAGAGGCTTGTAACAGATTTGGCTTCTCAAGCAGCACTATCCTTCCTTATTGAATGGGCGGAATCTAAGGGTATGAAGAGCTTAGATTATGGTAGCACTCTGCCTTTCTTTAGCGACGGTGTTTTCTCTTATAAGAAGGAATGGGGAATGGTTGTGGAGAATAGTTCAAATGAGTTTTTTTGTGCGTTAAAAGTAAACACAAACAAAGGAGCTCTTTCTTTTCTTCAACAAAATCCATGCATATTTGCGGATAACGGAACTATTAGTGGGGCAATTCTAGTTGACCATAGACCGAGCATTGAAGAGCTGCATATGATTTTCAGGAAATACTATTTTGCCAAACTCAATTCATTAAATGTAATTGCGTATTTTGAACCTAAGAGCTCAAGGGGCAATGAACCTGACTTTTTGGCTTGTGATGAAAATTCAGCGGCAAAGCCAATACGGAGAATTTGTTCATCTCTAAAAAATCACCATTTCGAAGTAGAAATGTATGTCCTTAACCCTAAACAAATTCAACCAACACCTCTGTCAGACCCAAAAGTCGTTAGTATAGGTCGCTTGCATCAGGAAGATACGCTTTTGACCAATTCTTCCAAACGTAATGCAACAACATAGAATAAGAAGACAGGTCGTTCTGAAAAGCCCATCAATGTTTTTTTTTGAAATCCTAAATATCAGTTACCAACAAATAGCGAAATTAGTTTTGTAGGAGAGAAAAACGAAATGAAGAGAACCCTACATAAACTTGCAGCTGCTAGTCTGATCTTGCTTTTCACTTAGCATTATTCCCTATTTACAATGGCGGCAGAAACGCTAAGGCGCAAACAACACAAGCCGACGAAGGAATACTTGAAGTAAACATTTCCGTCAGAGGGACATTTCTCCACGCTGAACCCCGGGGATGACGTAGACGATGATGATGGTCTCCCAGACCCAGACGCCGGCGACCTAGTGGAAATGCCAACAATCGTGGACCTACAAGCTTCCGGCTTCGTCCCAGGATGAATCAGCCACGCAGTTTGCTTAAGCTCTCGTAAACACTGTTTAGTTTTAGCTTTGCGAGGGTCTCTCTTGTGGGAACGCCGTTTTTGTCCCACCCTGCTTGCTCGTAATATTGAATCACTTTTCGCTTCACGCTTGCACGGTCAGCAGCTTGCCCCTTGCACGGTCCCGTCGGCAACGGTTCGTAGAACCTTGCTGGGTTGTCATCGTCAACTGACGGGTTCCACTTTAAGTCTGGTCCGCCGAGGAGCAACATAGCCCGCTGTATCTGTAGCGTTTTCAGTCCGCCCCCGTTCAGCCAGCCTTTGCGCCGCAGAGGTTGACCTGTTATCGCGGTGTAGAAATCGTATCTGAAAGTTGAACTTATGTTGAACGACGTGAAGACACACATGACAGCCGAGTCGTTGAATATTGTCCAGATTTCGCTGCCCCAGCCATCGATTGGCAGGTCAGTCTGGCTGGTGTGGTCGCCGCCCTGTACGCTGCAAGCGTAGCCTATTTCGCGTGAGAAGTCTCTACCGCTTCGGATACCGTGGGCTCCAATGCTAATGCCTTTGCTTGTCACGGTGTAGGACAGGAGGTTCTTGCCTTTTAGTTTTCCCAGTTCAAGTGCTGCGCGGTATGTGCCTTCCGCCAATATGTCACCTATGCCTTCTCGGGAAGCTATCTTCCCTGCAAGCGCTGCAAAGGCTTCGACATCGCCCCACTTTAACTCGATGCCGTTTAGGTCTGCTTTGGTTAGGATGCCGCGTTGGTACAGTTCCGCCGCGAAGCCCAGTGTGCTGCCGCCTTGGATGCCGCAAAGACCTAGGTCTTCGATGAGCGAGGACAGGTAAACGTTCTCTTCGGGCGTGAAAAAGCCCAAATTCGGGCCAAGAAAAGCCTGCAACTCATAGTCGGGATTGTCCGTTATGGCGCCTTTGTATTTGCCTGCGCGGATGCAGCTGATTTTCAGGCAGTTCGTGGGGCAGCCAAAGTCGCTCCAAGCCGGCTTCACCCACACTTTGCTTTCGAACTGGTCGACACCATAGCTTTTCTGGTCGTGCCATTCTTCTTGCCAGTTGCGAATTGGCTCGGAACTTGTTTCCGCTCCAAAGTTGTAGCCGCCTCCGCCTGTACCCCACCGCCGCCATAGCACATTGCCGTATGCGCCCTCGCAAGCCTCCTCAATCATCTGTTTGACTTTCTTCATGTCCGCCACTTCGGGCAAGGGTCCCGTGCCTTTGACCGCAACTGCTTTGAGGTTTTTCGAGCCCATGACTGCTCCGTAGCCGCCGTAGCCTGCTGCGTGAGTCCACTTTGCGATGACGACTGAAGTTCGGACTTTTCGTTCGCCTGCAGGTCCTATGTAAAGCTTGGCTGGCTGTTTCCAAACGCCTACCCGGGGATAGCGCTCGGCTAACAGTTGTCTGCATTCTTTGTTCAGCAGGGCTTCGGTTTGTTTGGCGTCTTTGCCCCAGATGCCGGCGGCGTCTCTGAGGTCTATGTCAGAGTCTTTAATGAGCAGGTAAACGGGTTTCTCGGCTTTGCCCGACACTATGATGCCGTCGTAGCCTGCGCAGCGGAGTTCAACGCCGAATTCGCCGCCGACAGTAGAGCCGACCATACCGTTGCTCTGCGGAGACTTACCTGTGACGCAGGTTCTGCCGCCAGGGAAGTAGCCCGTGAAAGGACCGGGCATGAAGAATAGGAGGTTTTCGGGTCCGAGCGGATCTACGCTTTCCCACTTGGCAATAAGCCGTTCGCTGAGGATTTTTGCGGCGAGTGCTCTCCCACCTATGTAGTCTCTGAGCCACTCGTCAGGAACTGTGACGTCTTTGAAGCTTGAGTTTGTAAGGTTGACTTCCAAGAATCTTCCGTTGTAGCCTAGGATCAGAGGAATTCCTCCGCTTTGTCGCCGTACAACTTAACCGCGAGGGCTTTGGCTGTCTCTTCTGGCGGGCGCGCGAAAAGCTTAAACTCGTGGTCCTCGCGGTCAATTACGCGCAGGCAGTTCCAGCCGCCTTCTTGGCAGACCTTGGCGCACTGCGGGGTGCCGCCGCATAGGTCGCATATCAGAATCTTCTTAGTCTTCGGATGGATATGCGGAACTTTGCCGGGGCAGGCATCTATGCATTTTCCGCAGCCAGTGCACTTTGCCGAATCGATGGTGACAGCGCTGGTTTTCTTGTTCACTCCCAGAGCCCTAAAAGGGCAGATGGCAACGCAGGGGTAATCCTCGCACTGCGTGCACAGGTGCGGGAAGTCCGTCCCTG